>NZ_QJJU01000003.1 GCF_003201655.1 Mycolicibacterium moriokaense | reverse complement strand
GAAAGCGCGGTTACAACGAAGACGAGGTCGACGCGTTTCTTGACCGCGTCGAGATTGAATTGACCCGCCGCTTAGCAGAACCCGGCCTTCCGCCGCCGCCGCAGGCCGGTTTTCCGCCGCAACCAGCCGACGAGCAATCGGCTGCATCAGCGGAACCGATCCACTGTCAGCTGTTTGCGACCCTCGGGAAACCCTGGCGCGCAGCGTCGCTCCCGACCCCCGGCCTGGCCATTGATGTGGGCAAGGATGCGATCCGGGTGATCGACCCGAACACGAATGCGCTCATTGCCTCGGCTTCGCTTGCGCAGGTGACCGCGACAGCGGAAAACTACACATACGTTGAACGCGAAGCCGGCGGGGGCGACGGCGGGGGCTACGGGGGCGATAGTTGCATGATGCCTGTGCTGGTTGTGACCATTCCTGGTGTGCAACCACTGACCATTCAACCCCGCGAGCTGATTGATTCGTTTTTAACGAGTTATCGATCGCGGTTTTCGTGGCGGGGCAAGGTGCCTGGCGTTTCCGAAGGCTGGGGGGACGGGGAGTGGGCGAAGGCGAGACGGCCCGCTTATACCGTCACGAACGCAGAGTGGCTTACGCTCGTTGAGAAATTCGGCTTGGGTACCCTCATCGTCGACGAGTCCGGGGGTCGTGTCCGAATCGAGCTGGTCATCGTTCTCGCATTTGTCGTGTTGAGCCTCGTCCTAATCTTGTGGGCGGTCATCCACTAGCGTCGCCCCGTTTCTTCATTAGACCGAACCGCGTCGGGTCCTGAGTGGCTCAGGCTCGTTGCGAAATTCGGCTTGGCCGGAGGGGTTGCCAGGCCATGTGACGTCAGAGATGTTGACATTCACCGGCTTTCAAGGTGATTTCGACACAGAGTTTTGAGAGCCTCGTATGTCGTCTTTTTCGAGACGCGCCAGGGTGCTGGTTCACCGAACATGTACGACGATCCGAACCACGCATACAAAGGCAACCGTTTCCACCTGCAGCGGTTCATCACCGAAGCTGACGACGCGGGGGTCCTGCATCCGAGGACGAAGTAGTGTCAGTCAGTTCTGCGACACCGCAGGACTTCTGACGGTCTAGACGACCCCCCGGAAGGTGATGTACGGGGCATACACGCTCGATCCGTTGGGCAGGTCTGCCCGGTAGTCGACGATCTGGATCTCGCCGGGGTGGTGATGGACGGTCTTGATCTGGACGTTGGTGGCGTTCGGCGCGAAGAGTTCGAGTACGCGCCGAAGCTTTTCGGTCGCCAGGGCGCCTTCGGCTGCTGCTTGCTCCGGGTCGGTCATGGTGTTCATCCTTCCACCGGGAATCCCGCCGGGGGCGGCCAAAGGTGCCGCACAGGTCGCCGTCCAGGAACCAGCGGTACTGGATTTCGGCGCGTGCGACGATCTCAGCGCGGTGATGGGCGGCGATGGCGGCCCGAGCGCGGTGCAGGCGAACTATCGCGCAGCCGCCGCGGTACAGGCCCAACGCGGCCACGCCAAGGACAACCCCAACCCGGTATTCGAAGGGCGGCGTTTCGCTTTCTTGGCGGATCCGCCACGACTCCGCCACTGCAACTGAGATTTCGCCACGCGAAGTGGAATCCCACAGGAACATGGCAGCCATCGACCGATGAGCGCGGTATACCGTTCATGATTGCCGAACGGTATGTCCAGATAAATCACGTGGACGCGAACGGTTGGTCTGCCGTTCAATGCAGAGGTGATCACCAACCAAGCCCGCAGCGGCGCCCTCATGGCGATGGGCTCCATGCTGTGCGTGCAGGTCGGTCTGGCGATCGCAGTGACGTTGATCGACCGCATCGGCGTGGAGGGTGCGGCGTGGCTGCGGCTGGCGTGGGCCGGCGTGCTGATGCTCGTCATCGTTCGGCCGCGCTTCGCGGCGTTCACCTGGGCGACCTTCCGGGTGTGCGTGGTGCTCGGCGTGGTCACGGCGGCCGTCACGCTGTTGTTCATGGCGGCACTCGGTCGCATTCCGTTGGGCACTGCTAGCGCACTGGAATTCCTCGGTCCGCTCGGCGTCGCCGTCGCACACGGGAAGGGCTCACACCGCGCGGTGTGGCCCGGACTGGCTGCGGTTGGGGTCGTGTTGCTCACCCAGCCGTGGGCAGGCGACGTCGATCCGATCGGCGTGCTGTTCGCGCTCGGTGCCGCCGTGTGCTGGGCCTGCTACATCCTGCTCACCCAGCGCGCCGGTGACGAGGTATCGGGGATCAACGCTCTTGCGGTCTCGATGCCTGTCGCCGGCCTGCTCGCGACCGCGGTGGTCGGCCCCTCGGTATTGCCGCGAATGACTCCCGAAATCCTCCTCATCGGAGTGGGGTTGGCGATCCTCTTGCCGGTCGTGCCGTTCGCCCTTGAACTTCTCGCCCTGCGCCGCCTCACCACAGCCGCGTTCGGCACGCTCATGGCACTCGAGCCCGCGTTCGCGATGATCGTCGGCCTGGTAGTGCTGCATCAAGACCCCGGCCCGGCGGGCATCGTCGGCATCTGCTTCGTGGTGGCCGCAGGCATCGGTGCAGCACGCACCGGCGCCCGCTCGTCGCCGGTGCCCGCCGAGGTCGGCTGATACCCTGCGCCACATGGCATCCGGATTCTTCGCTTCGCCCATCGCTGGAATTATGAACAAGCTGTTCGTCGCCCTCATCGACGCGCCCGTGGTTGGTTCGTTCGTGCGGCGCGGCGTGATCAACATTCGCTATGTCGGCCGACGTTCCGGCAAGACGATAGAAACCCCTGTCGGTTATCGGCGGTCCGGCGACACCATCACCATCAACGTCATGTCGCCCGACGCCAAGTCGTGGTGGCGTAACTTCCTCGGCGAGGGCGGCCCGATGACGCTGCTAAGGCTCGGCGGTCAGGACCGCACAGGCCACGCAGTGACCGACCGCGACGAGACGGGCCGCGTCACGGTCACCGTCCAGCTCGACTAACCCTCGATTCGCTTGCGCCGGTACAGCGTTCCCACGGCGAGCAGGATCAGGCTGATGAGCAGGATGGCCGTCGCCAGCACGTTGATCTGCGGGGGCACAGCGGCCTTCACCGCGGCGTTCACGTACAGCGGATAGGTCACCGTCGACCCACTGACGAAGTACGTGATGATGAAATCGTCGAGCGACAGCGCAAACGACAACATTCCGGCGGCAACAATGCCCGGAATGATCAGTGGCAGCGTCACTTTGAAGAAGGTGCGGGTGGGGCTGGCGCCGAGGTCCATGGACGCGTCTTCCAGCGTCCAGTCGAATCCGCGCATACGTGCCCGCACCGTCATCGCGATGAAGCTGATCTCGAACGCAATGTGCGCGATCAGGATCGTGGTGTAACCCGCTGCCCAGCTGAGGTCGAGGAACAGAGTCAGAAGCGCGGCGCCCATCACCACTTCTGGGGCGGTCAGCGGCAGTATCAAGAACGTGTCGACCGCCGTCATGCCGCGGAAGCGTTGGCGCACAAGGGCGACGGCTACCAGCGTGCCCAACACTAGGGCGAAGGCGGTGGAGACGGCGGCGACGTTGAGGCTCAGCTTCAACGCGTCGGTCAGTGCCGGGTACTTGAAGGGATGCGCCCAGTTGTCGAGGGTGAAGCCCTGCCACGAATAGTTGAACTTGCCTTTCGGGTCGTTAAACGAGAACAAGATGATGACGAAGATCGGCAGGAACAGATAGAACAGCACCAGGCCGGCGACGATGCGCAGGATCAGGTCGCCCCATCGCGGGTTGCCCTTGACCTTTTTCGGCTCCGCTGTGCCGACGTCGGCAATCGCTTGAGTCGTCATACCAGATCCTCGGTGCCGAGCGCCCGGGTGTAGAGCAGCACGCCGACGAGGATTATCGCCATCAGCACCATGCTCAGCGCAGCGGCGGCGGGGTAGTCCTTGACCACGAGGAACTGTTTCTGAATGACGTTGCCAATCATGGTCGTTTGAGTGCTACCCAGATAGTCGGCGTTGATGAAGTCGCCCGATGCGGGGATGAACACCAACAGGCTGCCCGCAAGAACACCCGGCATCGACAACGGAAGAATCACCTTGGTGAAGCTGCGTCTATTCGACGAGTAGAGGTCCTTCGACGCCTCGATGAGCCGGGGGTCGATCTTCTCCAAACTGACATACAGCGGCAGGATCATGAAGATGATCCAGTTATAGGTCAGACCGCCGATGACGGCCCAGCTCGTGGAGAGCAGCCGGCCTTCGCTGGGTAGCAGGCCCACGGCGTTCAGCGCGCCGACCACCCAACCATCGTCTTCCAGAATGGTTTTCCACGCGATGGTACGGATCAGGAAGGTCACGAAGAACGGCAGGATCACCAACCCGAGGATCAGGTTCTTGTACCGGCCCGCCTTGAACGCGATGACGTAGGCAAGGGGAAATGCCAGCAGCACGCAGAGCAGGGTGGCCACCAACGCATACGTAAAGGTCCGGATGATCTGATCCTGATAATGGCTCAACGCAGCGGCGTAGTTCCCGAAGTCCCAGTTGAATGTCAGCGTCGGCATATACACCGAGCCGCCAGACGACGACAGCGACGTGCGCGCCAGCGAATAGAACGGCACCACGAAGAAGATCCCGAGGTACACCAGCGCGGGCAGGATCATCAGGTACGGGGCGATCTTGCTCCGCTGTCGATTGCTGGCGGCAGCACCGGCCATCGGATCAGCCGCCGGTGACGGCGGCGTAGAGCGTGTTGAACTCTTGCGTCTGTTCGTCGGTGAGCTCGGCCCATGACTTCAACTTGTCGAGGCTCGCCTGCGGTGGGTTGATCAACGGGTTGCTGGCCAGCTTCGGATTTATCTTGTTGAGCTCGTCGGCCATGTCCGACAACACGGGAACGTACTGGGTGAACGCGATGAGCTTGGCGTAATTGGGCCGGTCGTAGACGTAGTTGATCCACGCCTCGGCGGCCTTCTGATTCTGGGTGGTGTACGGGATCACCTGCGTGTCGATGAACCAGTCGCCACCCGATTCCGGGATCACGAACTGCAAGTCAGGATTGTCCGCCTGCAGCTGCACGACGTCACCCGAATATGCCTGGGCGACAGCGATATTGCCCGAAGCCAGATCGTCGGCATAGTCGTTGCCCGTGAAGCGACGGATCTGACCCTTCTCCTTCTGCTCCTTGACCAGATTGACCGCCTTCTGAACGCCTTCAGTCGTTGGCTTCTCGATAGAGCTGCCCTGCGACTGCATGATCATCCCGAGCCCGTCCTGCGTGTCCGAGAGCAAGCTGACCCGGCCTTTGAACGCCGGATCCCACAGGTCGTCGATGGTCTTGATGTCCCGCTTGGTGGCGGCTTTGTTGTACGCCAGCCCGACCATGCCGGTCATGTAGGGCGCTGTGAACTTACGCCCGGGATCGATCTGCGAATCGAGCAAGTCCTTACGCAGATTCTTCCTGTTGGGGACACCTGCGTCACTGATCTCGTTGAGCCAGCCGAGTCGGTGGATACGCGCCGCCATGAACTGCGTGGGTACCGCCAGGTCCGCGCCGATGTCCTGTTTACGTGACAGCGGCTCTTTCACCTTGGCGAACCACTGCTCGTTGTCGTTGAAGTCTTCCTTGTAGTCCACGGTGAGGCCGGACGACTTCTGGAATGCGGCGACGAAGCCGTCGGCCATGTACAGCGGCCAGTTCGAGATCCGCAGCGTTCCAGTGGCGGGTCCCGCCTGTGTCGACGACGACGTGCCGGTGGCGGACTTGTTGTCCGAGCTGCACGCGGCGAGGAACGACCCGCCGATGGCCACAGCTGCGGCGGCCGCGGCGCCGCCACCGATGAACCGACGGCGCGAAGTCCGATTGGCGGCAAAACGGGCGGCGAGTTCGAGATCAATCTCGTTGGACATGGCAACTATGCCTTTCGTGGATTCCGAAGGGGGAAAACGGATTACGGCCAACGCTTACGAATCGTCGAGCATCTCCTCGAGATCCTCGGTGGTGGGAATGTCGGCGGCGGGAAGCACCAGCGATGCCTCGGGAGCCCAGCCGACATGGACCTCGTCGCCGGGACGCAGCATCGGCAGGTCCTGCTCGGGGCCGACATGAGCGAGGATCGTCGAGTCATCCGGCGCGGCCAGCGACAGCCGCACCACCGGGCCCTGGAACGTCAGATCGCGCACCGTCGCCCGAACGGTAGCGACGTCACCTGTCGGTGCTTCCATCGAGACTCGCACCCGTTCCGGACGCACCATCAGCGTCGCGTGACCGCCCGGCTCGATCGTGGTGTCGCCGGGACGCGACTTCAGCGTCGTTCCGAGCACTTCGACTTCGACGAAGTCACGGTTGGCGCGGCCCGTCTGTCGGCCGGCCCACAGGTTGGCCTGGCCGATGAAGCTGGCCACGAATACCGTCGACGGGCGGTCATAGATCTCCGTCGGTGTGCCGATCTGATCGACATTGCCCGCGTTCATCACGGCGATCCGATCGCTCATCGTCAGCGCTTCCTCCTGGTCGTGGGTCACGTAGATGAACGTGATCCCGACCTCGCGCTGGATGCGCTTGAGCTCGAACTGCATGACCTGCCGAAGCTTGAGGTCCAGGGCGCCCAGCGGTTCGTCGAGCAGAAGCGCGCTGGGATAGTTCACCAGCGCGCGAGCCAGCGCCACGCGCTGCTGCTGCCCACCGGACAGCTGGGCCGGCTTGCGCTCGGCGAAGTCGGTCAGCCGGACGATCTCCAGCAGCTCGTCGACCCGCTTGCGGACCTCGGCCTTGTCCTTCTTCTGGCTGCGGGGGCCGTACGCGACGTTGTCCCACACCGTCATGTGGGGGAACAGCGCGTAGTGCTGGAACACCGTGTTGACGTTGCGTTTATGTGGCGGCACGCGGGACACGTCGGCGCCCTCGAGCCGGATCGCGCCCTCGGTGGGGGTCTCGAAGCCGGCGATCATCCGCAGGGTCGTCGTCTTCCCGCAGCCCGACGGGCCGAGCATCGAGAAGAACTCGCCCGACGCGATCGAGAAGTCGGCTTCCGATACGGCGACATAGTCGGCGAAGCGCTTGGTGACATGGTCGATCTCGATGACCGGGCCGCCCTTGCTGCGGGTGGCCCCGTCGGATCCCGTCGCTTTATCGACAGGAGTGGTGTGTGTGCCGGTCAGGGCGGATCCTCCTCAGGGAACAGCCTCGAAGCTGCTCGAAGCCGTGGATAAACCATCGCGGATCAGACGGCCCTTCGCAAGCGATTCCGCAACGAATTTACATTTCTACAATGGAATCCTTCGTCTGTCGCGACGAACACCTAGAGAATCCGCCGAATCGGGCGTCATCGACCACCGCCTGGCCTTCGCAGTCGGCCGGGTGTGATGGGAGCGCGCGTACTCAGTTTGTCAGCAGGATGTTGTCAGGAGGATCGGTTTCGTCGGTGGAAACTGGCGGCCCTGCGCTAACCCCATTCGTGGTTCATGGCACGTGATTCGTAGCGCGCCTCTACGGATTCGATAGCGCCCGCCCGCGGCCGCGACAGCGCGATCAGCAGCATCGCCAGGGTCGCGGTGGCCGCACCGCCGATGAAGATGACGACGAAGCTGCTCTCCATGGGCACGCCTGCAGTGGTGCGGGCCAGCAGGACCGCGACGAGGGCCGCAGCCGTCGAGCTTCCGATTGTGCGTGCGATCGCGTTCATACTTGTCGCCACGCCCGTTTCATTGGCGTCGACCTCACTGACCACGAGCGCGGGCAGCGCGCCATAGCCAAGGGCGATATAGGCGTTCGCCAGAATGCTCGCTGCGATGATCTGCCACGGCGCATGGTGAGCCAGCGCGATGAAAAGAAAGCCCGCGATGCCCGCCATCGCCGCGACTATCAGGACCGGTCTTGCGCCGAATCGGTCGATGAAGCGGCCGCTGACGAGGGCGACGAGGAAGCCGGTCACCGCACCGGGCAACAGGTAGACGACGCTGGCTTCCAGCACGGTCGCTCCGAAGCCGTATCCCGCTGCACTGTGGGGGATTTGAACGAACTGCGTCAAACCCAGAAACGCGAAATACAGTCCCATGCCGACGAAAATCGTGGCGAGGTTGGTGAGCATGATCGGCCGCCGGGTCATCATCTCGGTGGACACCAGCGGCTGTTCCGCACGTCGCTCCCAGAACCACCAGGCGCCGAGGACGGCGGCGCCGCCCGCCGCGCAGCCGAGGGTCGCAGGGGACGTCCAACCCCATGAGTTGCCCTGCGTGATCGCCAGCAGCACGGTCGACAGACCGGTTGCCAGGCCGATGGCTCCGAGCCAGTCGATGGTCCCCGTCGTGCTGCGGGGCCTCGCAGGTACCACGAGCACCGCGATCGCGATGACGAAAAGCGTGAACGCCGTCGTCAGCCAAAAGACGCGGTGATATCCGGCGTGTCCGCTCATCAGGAGGCCGACGACGACGAGGCCCGTGCCGCCACCGAAGCCCAGGGTTCCCGACAGCACCGACATCGCCGAGCCCATCCGATCCTCGGGCAGCTCCTCGCGAAGGATCGCGATGCTGATGGGGTAGAGCCCATACGACGCAGCCTGCAGTACACGGCCCGCCACGAGCAGCGCCAGCGACGTCGTCGTCGCCGCGAGAACCGAGCCCGCGAGCACGACCACCAGCACCGTCAGCAGGACGCGCTTCTTGCTGTGCAGGTCGGCCAACCGGCCGATCAGCGGCGTGGTGGCGGCCGCCGCGAGAAGATTCGCGGTGACCGCCCAACTGGCAGCGACCGTCGACACGTTCAGTTGGTGGGCGATGATGCCGAGCACCGGAACAACGGCGGTCTGCAGCACTGCGACGGTCAGCACCACCACGGACAGGCCGCCAATGAGCACACCGGGGCGGCGGACGGCGTCACCGCCGTGGACGGACCGCGTCACATCGGTCTCGACCACGGCCCGCTCCGATCGTTAGCTCATCTTCGGTTCTTCCGATTATGTCCCTAGCCGGCCGTCGCAGTGAAATGGGCAATGGCGCCGGAGAGATCCAGACGGTCGACCTTCAGGTCGGCATCGGCCAGCCAGTCGCGCAGTTCGTCAACCGTGCCGCTGGCGCCGAAGACTCCGGCACGGCGCCCGAGGTCGAGCGCCAGATCTTGACGCAGTCCGGCCCCGCGTACCAGCGCGTCGCCGACCAGCCGACCGCCCGGCTTGACGCAGCGGGCGATTTCACGGACCGCAGCTGCCGGGTCGGGGAGACAGTGCAAACCGTTGAAAGATGCGCACAGGTCAAATTCGTTGTCATCGAAGGGCATTCGCTCGATGTTGGCTTCGACGAACTCGATGTCGTCGCGCCCGAGCCTTGCGGCGCGGGCGCGAGCGCGCGCGAGCATCTTGGCGGAAAGATCGGCGGCAACGTAACGCAGGCTCTGGCCGGGTCGCAGCCCGCGCAGCGCGACCCCGCCGCCGCAAGGGACGTCGAGAACCGCGGAGCCGTCGGGTAGCTCGCCTATCGTGCGGAAGCTGTCGTAGAACATCCGGGTGTCCGTGCCCCACAATGCGTGTCCGGTCGGCCTGGCAAGCCACGCGTGTTCGACGGCGAAGTCGTAGGTGGCGCCGCCCCAGCCAGCCACCCCGCCACCCCATATCGATCGTTCCTCTGGCATGCAGGCGACAGTAGTGCGTCAGCGCACCCCGTACGCGGTGCCGCCGCGGCGTCAAACCACTCGTGATCGAATGGACCGATGAGTTCCCTGACCCAACCGACCTTCACCGGTCATCAACCCGCTGGCGCAGGGGATCTGTCTGTCGAGACGCACGGCATCGCGCCCATCGCCGAAGATCAGCGCTACGGGTCGCCGGGGCGGCTGTTCACGGTGTGGTTCGCCCCGCAAGTGAACATGACCGGGGTGTTCACCGGCACGCTGGCGATCGTGCTCGGCCTCGGCTTCTGGCTGGGCCTGCTGGCGATGGTGATCGGCACAGTGCTCGGATCTTTGGTGGTCGGATACCTGTCGACGTGGGGGCCGCGGACGGGCACCGGTCAGCTGCCGAATTCGCGGATGGCGTTCGGTGGCGGAGTGGTGCTGCCCGCCGCGCTGCAGTGGTTGTCGTCGATCGCGTGGGATGCCTTGGTCGGGTTGTTCGGTGGGGAAGCGCTCGCAGTCCTCTTGGGTGTCCCGTTCTGGGTCGCTGTGTTGATGGTTCTCGGTGTGCAGGGCGCGGTCGGATTCTTCGGCTACGAATTGATCCACCGGCTGCAGGCGGTCCTGACCGTGGTGTTGTTCACGACGTTCGTGGTGTTTGCGGTGAAACTTGTTGGGGGACATGAGGTCGTCACACCGGCGAGCGTGAGCGGCGCTGACCTTGTCGGGGCGTTCGTACTCGAGGTGACGATCGCGTTCAGTCTCGCGGTGTCGTGGGCAAGCTACGCCGCTGATTTCAGCCGATACCTGCCAGCTGACTCGTCGCGGGCGCGGGTGTTCGGATTTACGTTCACCGGAATCGTGTTGGCGTACATCTTTGTTCAGGGCATCGGCATCGCCTCAGGCACCCTGTTGTCTGAGCAGACCGCCGAGGGTGTCCGGTCGGTGATGGGCGGCGGGCTGCTCGGCGGGCTGGCGCTGATCGTCATTGCGCTGGCGTCGATCGGTTCTGGCGTGATGAACGACTACAGCGGTTCACTGGCGTTGCAGACCATCGGAGTGCGGGTGCGCAGGCCGGTGTCGGCGGTGATCGTGACGGTGCTCGCGTTCGCGCTGATCCTGTGGCTGCACGCCGCCGACACCGCGACCCGTTTCCAGGATGTGCTGCTACTGGTGAGCTACTGGATCCCAGCGTTCGTCGCGATCGTGCTGATCGACTGGCTGCTGCGTATCCGCGGCAGGGCGAGCATCAACCCGGCCGAGGAGCCGACCGACCGCCGCGACGCGGCGTCCGCTGTGATCGTGTTCGTGCTTGCATACGCGGCGGCCATCCCGTTCATGAACACGTCGCTGATCGAGGGTCCTGTCGCGCGGGCGTGGCACGGAGCCGACATCGCTTATTTCGTGAATTTGCTTGTGGCGGCAATACTTTACGGCGGCTACCGGCTGCTGAGGGGCCGCTCGACCGCGTCCGTGGGTTGATGCGTGGTGCTGATGAAGTCGTCGATCAGGTCAACCACTTCGCTGGGCCGTTCAACGTGAGGGAAGTGGCCGACGCCTTCGAGAACTTCGAGACGGCTCCCCGGCCGCGCTTCGTGCACGGCGTAGCCATGTTCGACCGGGATGATCCGATCCTGGTCGCCCCAGATCACCATGGTGGGCAGTTCGCCTGCCATATGCAGCCGATTCAGTGCGCTGACCGCCTGCCCTCGGTGGTCCACCACCGATCGCAGCGTCCGTAGGAACGCCTGGCGCGTCTCTGCATCGGACAGCGATGAGTAGGCGCTCCACACCTCCTCGCCACGGGGCGACTGAATGCCGGCCGAAGACAACCACGACCGCAACTTGTTCCCGGCAGTCAGAATGGGTCGCGGCGCGATGACCGGCAGGATCAGCTCGGCGCCAGGGGCCGACAGCAGTCGCAGCGTCCAGCCGACGTCGGGACCAAGGCCGCCGCTGCTGATCAGGATCAGCCGCTGGCAGTAGTCCGGGTGTTGGTAGACGAACTGCATCGCAACGCCGCCGCCGAGCGATTGCCCGACGATCGTTGCAGTCGAGATCCCCAGCTCGTCGAGCAAGTCGCGCAGCCATACCGCGAACGCGCCGAGTGAGTAGTCGCCGCGGGGCTTGGCCGATTGACCGTGTCCCAGCAGGTCGGGCGCGACGACGCGGTAGTGCCGCGAAAGCTGGGGGATCACGGCCCGCCACGTCTCGGAACTCCCGGCCATTCCATGGATCAACAGCAATGCTTCTGGGCCGCTGCCGACATCCTGGTACGCGACGCGATCGCCGTGCAGTTCCGTGTACTTCATCTCGGTCATGTGAAGTGCCCCCTCTGATCTCCTGTCACTATCTACCCTCAAACCGCGACAGGTAAAGCCAGGTCGGTTGGAAGCCGCGCCGTTCGTACAGCCGGATGGCGTCGGTGTTGCCCGGTATCGCACCGAGGATCAGGTCCTTGACGCCAATTGCGTATAGATGCTGTTCGAGTCGATTGAGCAGCTCGGAGCCCAGTCCGCTGCCACGGTATTCCGGTAGCACACTGAGCGATTCGATCTCGCCGATCCGCGAGCCGGTCATCCAGGTATCTGGGACCCACGTCTCATCAATGGCCAGAACGTGTGCAAGTCCATAGCCCATCGCCGTTTCGCCGTCGAACGCGAGGAGCAGCAGGGTGTCGGGTTTGGCGAGCAGTTCTTCGTACAACCCGCGTCGCACCCGCCACGTCTCGTCGTCGCTGACATACGGCGCCAGATGCGGCATGGTCTCTGAGTGCTGGCGATGGACCGCGACCCACAGCGGGCCCACAAGATCCAAGTCCGCCGCGCCGCCGGTGCGCACCTGCCAATCGGTCATCCCGCCACGCTAGATGTGCTTGACCCCGCCTGCCACCGCGCGCAGCTTGTCCGGGTTCGCGACGTTGTGCACGGGTGCGGTGCGGCCATCGGCGTCCAGGTCGACGGTGATATCGACGAGTTCGGCTGTCATATCGGCGATTTCGAGGCCTCGAAGGCCGCTTGATAATGCCCGCGATCCATTTCGCGACGTTGGCCGCGCCAATGATCGGGCGCATCGCTTGATGCAACTTCCCGACGCCGAACTTTCGGTCGAGGCGGCGGCTCGAGAACAGGGCCCACGTTCGGGTAAATCCGACATCTCAGTCCGATTACCTGCGATTATTGGGATGTGACCCCCGCTGCGCGGTGTGGTCACGACGGCTCGTGTAGGAGGGGCGGATCGATGGCCCGAATGTCCTTTGCGTACATCCTCTCGGTGCTGATGATTGTGGTCGCGGCATGTTCAGGCGGCGAGCGTGGCGCGTCGCCGACCACGTCGAGTGCACCCAAACCCGGCGCGGCACGGGCGACGGTCGCGCTCGTCACTCACCAGACGCCCGGCGACACGTTCTGGGACCTGGTCCGCAGGGGCGCCGAAGCCGCGGCCGCCAAGGACGACCTCGATCTGCAGTACTTCCATGACCCTGACGCGGCGGCCCAGGCCAACCTCGTCCGCTCGGCGGTCAGCGGAAAGGTGGCAGGGATCGCCGTGACGCTCGCCGATCCCGCGGTTATGGCGGAAGCCGTGCAGAGCTCGATCGCGGCGGGAATTCCCGTTGTGGCAGTGAATTCTGGGATCGCAGACTGGAAACCATTGGGGGTAATGGAGTATTTCGGACAAGACGAGACGATCGCGGGTCAGGCCGCGGGGGAGCGCTTCACGCACGAAGGCGCGCGCAACACGCTATGCGTGATTCACGAGCCGGGCCACGTCGGTCTCGAGGCGCGATGTGACGGACTGGCAAGGGGATTCAAAGGCCAGACGCAGAAGCTCTACGTGGACAGCGTGGACCGGGCGACGGTCAAGCGCGCGGTGATCGCAAAGCTGCAACAGGACTTCAGCATCGACCGCATCCTCACCCTCGGTGCGCCCATGGCGCTGGCCGCGTTGGAGGCGGTCGCCGAATCGAACAGCTATGCCAAGGTGGCGACGTTCGACACCAACAAGGGTGTCGTCGACGCGATCAAGAACGGATTGATCGAGTGGGCCATCGATCAACAACCGTTCCTACAGGGCTATCTGGCTGTCGATTCGCTGTGGCTGTACTTCACGAACAAGAACGTCATCGGTGGTGGCCAGCCGACACTGACCGGACCGTCGTTCGTCGACGAGACGAACATCAACTCGGTGGCCGACCTCGCTGAGGCCGGCACTCGCTGACTCCCGTGACGGTCATCTTTCTCACCGGCGACGTGATGACCGGCCGTGCGATAGATCAACTTCTGCCGCACCCGGGCGATCCGACATTGCGCGAATCCGTTGTATCCGACGCCCGCACCTACATACGGCTCGCCGAAGAGACGAACGGTCCCATTCCGGCGCCCATCGACTTCGCCTGGCCCTGGGGTGAAGCACTGGCCATCATCGACCAGTTCGCGCCTGCTATCCGGTTGATCAATCTGGAAACCAGCATCACTGCCGGCGGCGAATTCGCACGGGGCAAGTCTGTGCACTACCGGATGCATCCGGAAAATGTCGGATGCTTGACCGCGATCCGGCCGGACGCCTGCGCGCTGGCCAACAACCACATTCTCGACTTCGGGTACCAGGGGCTCGCCGACACCCTGCGAACCCTCGACTGCGCCGGAATACGCGGCGTCGGAGCCGGACTGGATGCGAACCGGGCCGAGCGCCCGGCCGTTGTGGAACTGCCCGACGGGATGCGCGTCGTGATCGCGTCCTGCGGTATGGGATCGAGCGGTATTCCGCACGCGTGGGCGGCGACCGGAAGTCGCCCCGGCGTCGCGTACGTGCCCGACATGTCGGACAGCAGTGCCGCCACGATCTCCGAACGGGTGCTGGCGCTGAAAGGCCCTGGCGACATCGCTGTCGTGTCCGTGCACTGGGGTTCGAATTGGGGCTACGACGTCGACGACGCGCAGATCCGTTTCGCGCACAGGTTGATTGACGAGGGTGTCGATGTCGTGCACGGCCACTCATCACACCATCCGCGGCCGATCGAGGTGTACCGCGGAAAGCTGATCATGTACGGGTGCGGCGACACCATCGACGACTACGAAGGCATCTCGACGTACGAGGTGTTCCGGCATGAGCTGCGGCTGCTGTACTTCGCGTCAGTCCACGGCGCGTCCGGCAGTGCGTTGCGCATGGTGCCGATGCGGATGAGGAGAATGCGGCTCGAGCGGGCACCTAGTGAGGATTCCGAGTGGCTACGGGCCAGCGTCGCGGAGATGAGCCGGCGATTCGGAACCTCAATCGGCACTTCGCCTGACGGCGTGCTGACCGTCGACGCGGGCTAGCGCGCGAATCTGATCGTGAAGTTCAGTCCTAGTCGATCGTAAAGGAACTAGCTTTACGAATGGCTAGTACCGTACCATACGATCGTAAAGCTGGAACGCGACGAATTGAGGAGCTGGCGATGGCCACAGTGGTCAGCCGGGAGGCGTTGGAGACCACCGACACCAGGACGCGACTGGTCGAGGTCGCGATCGACCTGTTCACCCGGCACAGCTTCGCTGGCACGTCGTTGCAGATGATCGCCGACGAGCTGGGGTTCACCAAAGCGGCCATCTACCACCACTTCCGCACCCGCGAGCAGCTGCTCGCCGCGGTGATCGAGCCGATACTCGACGAGCTACGAACCGTCGTCGAATCGGCAGAGACAAGACGCACGCCGCACGCCCGAGCGGAGCACATGCTGAGCGGCTACGCCGCGTTGGCGGTGCGGAATCGGGGACTCGTCGCGGTACTTGCCTCGGACCCTAGCGTCGCCACGGTGCTCACCGAGCGTGCCGAGTGGGGAGACCTGATCTGGCGGCAACTGGCACTGCTCGCTGACGTTGACCCTGGACCGGCTGGCGAGGTCAAGGCGGCAATGGTGTTCGCAGGCATGGCCGCTGCGGCGGGCCCGGCATGGGGCAACCGCGATGACGAGTCACTGCGGAAGCTTCTCGTCGAAGCAAGCCGTCGCACGTTAGGCCTGCGTGCTCCTCGGCGCGTGACGTAGGTCATCCAATCATCAAGGTATTCAACCGATCTCAAATGGCATTGGGCCAAGGAAGGAACTGTTATGAAGACGGCTGTCGTCACTGGAGGCGGCTCGGGTATCGGCCGGGCGGTCGCGAACCGGCTGCGCGCGGACGGCTACCACGTGGCCACGATCGACCTGAACCCATCCGATGACGAATTTGCGCAGACGGCGGACGTGACTGATCGAGCCCAAGTGGAGACTGCACTGTTGGCGATCCGGGCACAGTTGGGCCCCGTAGGGATCCTCGTCAACGCGGCGGGCCTGGACGGGTTCAAGCGGTTCACCGACATCACCTTCGAGGAATGGCAGAAGGTGGTCGACGTGAATCTGAACGGCGTGTTCCACTGCATTCAGGCGGTGTTGCCCGACATGGTCGACGCCGGCTGGGGACGCATCGTGAACATCTCCTCGTCCAGCACCCATTCCGGCACGCCGTACATGTCGCACTATGTGGCAGCGAAGTCTGCGGTGAACGGGTTGACCAAGTCGCTGGCGCTCGAGTACGGGCCTGCGGGTATCACGGTCAATGCGGTGCCACCTGGCTTCATCGATACACCGATGCTGCGCAACGCCGAGGCCCGCGGCAGGCTCCGCGACGTTCAGGCCACCATCGACGCGACGCCCGTTCGCCGCATGGGTAAGCCGGAAGACATCGCTGCCGCATGTGCTTTCCTGATCTCCGAGGAGGCCGGTTATATCACCGGGCAGATTCTGGGAGTCAACGGCGGGCGCAACACCTAGACGACTTCGGCGCTGTGTAACGATGTTTGAATGTCGACTGAGCCGGCGCACTTCACGCTGACTGAGACCGGTGCGTTCATGCCGACGCCGTTCGCGCATAGCCATTGGGGCGACGATCATCTCAATGGACCGGCCGTCGTGGGATTGGCGGCGCGCGCGCTCGAAACCCATTGCGGGTCTGACGACTTCATGCCGACTCGGTTCACCGCAGACTTGTTCAGGGCGGCACGCGATGCCCCGACGACGATCGACGTTCGAGTGGTGCGTGACGGACGGCGTGTGCGCAGCGCCGAATGCGATGTGGTGCAGGGCGGCCGCACCGTGGCGCGGGCGACTCTGGTGCAGTACCGACGGTCGTCGGCGCCGCCCGGCCGCCTGTGGACCGCGCCGATCTCGCTGGTGCAGCCGCCACCGCCGGACGACCGGATTTTGCCGCATGTGGGGAGCGACGAAGGGGGTTGGACTCGATCGCCTGCGGCACATCAGAACGACTCCCGTAAGCGCTTCTACAACGATGGCATCAAAGTGCTTGCGGAAGAGGAGAACTCCCCGTTCGTCCGGGCGGTCATCATCGCGGAGTCGACGAGCCTGGTGACGAATCTCGGCACCCACGGCATCGGCTACATCAACGGCGACCTGACAGCGGCGTTTTCTCGGCTACCCGTTGACGACTGGATCGGTATACAGGCGGACTCGCACTGGGCTTCGGCTGGGATTTCTGTAGGCACCGCGACGTTGTTCGATCATCAGGGCGCATTCGGGTCGGGACTCGTTACCGCCGTGGCCAATCCTGCTGCGCAGATCGACTTTTCGGGCGATGCGATTCCGCTGAAGGGTCTCAACTACGAATAGAAGTCACCTCAGGTTCGCAGCAGATTCGATGTCAGCACCAACCTCCGCAATGAAAGCCCTTGCGGCTGTCCCCAGGAGTGGCGGAGTTGTTGTTTCCGGTTGTTTGGCGCGGCTGTGGCGCCACACTGATCGGCGTCCTGGTCACAGGCGTGCGAGTCACTCCGACGTCCGGCTTCTCCGACGGCGGTGAGGCGGGGCGCGTCCAGTAGGGCTGCGAATCCGCCGGTGCCGAGCCAGGATCCTCGGTCGGAGGAGGTGGGGGTGGGGGAGGCGGCGGTGGCGGGGGAATGTTGGTCGGAATGGGCGCTGAGCTGCTGGGCGCCGGTTGCGCGCTCGTTGATGTCTGCGGTGCCACGGACGTCGACTTCGAGGGGGCGGTCGCGGAACTATCAGGCCACACGAGAATGACAACCGGCACGGCAACGGCGGCCACAAAGGCGACGAGCGCGATCGTTGCCTGCTTGGTCCGGTACCACGGCTGTGGCGGAGCCCTGAACGTCAGCGCAGTGTCGCTTGAGGCGCGGAGTTGACCGTTGACAGTCCAGGTATTGACGGTGGGTGAATGAAGTCGACGGGTAGGCGGCAGGGGCGTATGGGCGACGGGCTGTGTATGCGGATGGTCGACGACCGGCGCCGGCTTGCTGACCTGCTCACGGCCGAACCACCCGTCCTCTTCATACGGGTCGTTCTGCCAGTTCTCGAAGCCCCAATCCGGCGGGGCTTCGTGCTCAGTCACGTAGTGATGTTAACGCTGTCGTGCTCGCCAGTGTCGAGTGCAGCCGCAGTCGCTGCAGATCAGCGCATCGAAGTGCTGATGTAGCAAACGGTTTCGTGAACGTTAGTAAGCGCCGACGGGTCGGACGTCGTTTCGGCCTGGGCGGCCCGGGCGGCCGTACGGTGCCACTACGATCTGGAACGTGACCAGCACAGCCGCGGAGGAGCAGCGCCTGCGCGATCTCAAGTTGCTGCGTCGCGTCCGCGACAGGATGGACCGGGAGTACGCCCAGCCACTGGATGTCGAGGCGCTCGCACGCGGTGTGAACATGTCCGCGGGGCACCTGTCCCGCCAGTTCAAGCTCGCCTACGGCGAGTCGCCGTACTCCTATCTGATGACGCGGCGCATCGAGCGCGCGATGGCGTTGCTGCGTCGTGGCGACCTGTCTGTCACCGAGGTCTGTTTCGAAGTCGGCTGTTCATCACTTGGCACATTCAGCACCCGCTTCACCGAACTCGTCGGGATGCCGCCGAGCGCTTATCGGGAACAGACAGCCGGCGTGACGGAGGGGATGCCGTCGTGCGTGGAGAAACAAGTGACCAGACCGATCAGGAATCGAGAAGCGCCGGCTGTGGACCTGCATCTAGCGTGAGCGCCATGGACATCACCATTCACTCCAGCATGCTCCCGCTCGACGACCCGGACGAATCCCTCTCGTTCTACCGCGACGCCCTCGGCTTTGAGGTCCGCCTCGACGTCGGAGGCGGCAAGATGCGTTGGATTACGGTCGGCCCTCCCAACCAGCCCGACACGAACATCGTCCTGTATCCACCGTCCGCGACCCCCGGCCTCACCGACGACGAGCGCCGTCTCATCGCCGAGATGATGGCCAAGGGCACGTACGGCACGCTGTTGTTGGCGACCAAAGATCTCGACGGCACGTTCGAGCGGCTGCAGGCCGGTGACGTCGAGGTTGTCCAGGAGCCAACGGAGCAGCCGTACGGGGTGCGCGACTGCGCACTTCGCGATCCCGCAGGCAACATGGTCCGAATCCAGGAGCTGCGCTAAGCGGGCGCTAAGCACACGTCGCTGTACCCGAACCGGTCCTCGAGATCGAACACGCAGCGCCACCCGTAACTCGGGCGTCGCCGGACCCCGACATGCCTCCACTTACCTTTTCACTCGCCCGGATATCGAGACTTCCACTGCCGGAAAGTGACACATTGGCCCGCTTTACGGCAAACGTCGTCAGTTCTGCCGCCCCGCTGCCGGAGAGCCTGATATCCGCATTTTCGGCTGTACCTCCGGCACGGATGGGACCGGAGCCCGACGAAGAGACGGTGATTTGCGTGACAGTGAGTTCCGGGGCGTCGATTTCACCGGAGCCGCTTTGGTCGATCGACAGGGTGTCGGTGTGAACCGGCCCAATGCGCATCTTCCCCGATCCGCTGAGTTCGGCCGCGGTGATGGTCGGGGTGGTGACGGTGACGGTGACATGAGCGTTCGCCGGCCACTGAACATTTGGTTTCACCGTAGCTGTGAGGGTGTCGCCCACGGTTCGAATGTCGAGCAGGTCCAATGCGGCCGGGTCGCCTTGTGCACGTACCGATGTCGGACTGCCCACGGTGACATCAAGGTCATAGTTGCCCGCCAAACGGACTGCGGTGAAGGTGTCGACTGCAAAGTCCCGCGTAGTCTCCGTATTCGCCGATGTTGTGGACGGGGATGGTGCCGAAGGCTCTTTCGTAACTGTGACCGTCGAGGTGGTGACAGTCGACGATTCCGTCGTGCACCCCGCCATAAGGAGCGCGGCTGCACTGGCGAGCGCCGCGCAAACCTGGAGGGCCGGGATATGTCCCAGCAACTTCACCCGTCGATTCTGTCACGCGACGTAGTGAGTCTGTGCCAAATCGACTCAAACCAGACATGCTGCTCGACGCTGATTAGATCGAGCTATCCGACGCTGACGGACACCGCCCAACACGGCCGCGCCTAACAGAGGAGACACGGAAGAACATGGCAAAGAAGACGGACACCAAGTCGCCTGCGCTGCACACAGCCGATAGCCACGATCTGATCCGCGTGCACGGTGCGCGCGAGAACAACCTCAAGGACGTCAGCGTCGAACTCCCGAAGCGCAGGCTGACGGTGTTCACGGGTGTCTCCGGCTCGGGCAAGAGCTCGCTGGTCTTCGACACGATTGCCGCGGAGTCGCAGCGGCTGATCAACGAGACCTACAGCGCTTTCGTACAGGGCTTCATGCCGAACCTGGCGCGGCCCGAGGTCGACGTGCTCGATGGGCTGACGACCGCGATCATCGTCGACCAGCAGCGGATGGGTGCCGACCCACGCTCGACGGTCGGAACTGCCACCGATGCCAATGCGATGCTGCGGATCCTCTTCAGCCGACTCGGCAAGCCGCACATCGGCTCGCCTCAGGCATACTCCTTCAACGTCGCGTCGATCAGCGGCGCGGGCGCGGTCACCCTCGAGAAGGGCGGGAAGACCGTCAAGGACCGGCGCAGCTTCAGCATCACGGGCGGCATGTGCCCGAAATGCGAGGGCAGGGGCTCGGTTTCCGACATCGACCTCACGGCGCTCTACGACGACAGTAAGTCGCTCAACGAGGGTGCGATCACGATCCCCGGCTACAGCATGGACGGCTGGTATGGCCGGATATACCGGGGCTGTGGCTATTTCGATCCGGACAAGCCGATTCACAAGTTCACCAAGAAGGAACTGAACGACCTTCTCTACAAGGAGCCGACCAAGATCAAGGTCGACGGCGTCAACCTGACATACGCGGGGCTCATTCCGCAGATCCAGAAGTCGTTCCTGGCCAAGGATGTTGACGCGATGCAGCCGCACATCCGTGCCTTCGTGGATCGGGCGGTGACGTTCGGCACGTGCCCCGAGTGCGACGGCACCCGCCTGTCCGAGCTGGCCCGGTCGTCGAAGATCAAGCGGATCAACATCGCCGACGCGTGCGCGATGCAGATCAGCGATCTCGCCGAATGGGTGAAGGGTCTGGATGAATCATCGGTTGGGCCGCTGCTGGCGGCGCTGCAGCACACCCTCGACTCGTTCGTCGAGATCGGGCTCGGTTACCTGTCGCTGGACCGTCCGTCGGGCACGCTGTCTGGCGGTGAGGCGCAGCGCACCAAGATGATTCGCCACCTCGGTTCCTCGCTGACCGACGTCACCTATGTCTTCGACGAGCCCACCACCGGCCTGCACCCTCACGACATCCAGCGGATGAACGACCTACTGCTGCGGCTGCGCGACAAGGGCAACACAGTGCTCGTCGTGGAGCATGAGCCGGAGACGATCGCGATCGCCGACCACGTCGTCGACCTTGGCCCGGGCGCCGGGACGGCGGGTGGCGAGGTGGTATTCGAAGGCACTATCAACGAGCTAAAGCGGAGCGGCACGCTCACGGGCCGCCACCTCGACGACCGAGCCGCACTCAAGGATGCACTGCGAAAGCCCACCGGCACGTTGGAGATCCGCGGCGCGGCAGAGCACAACCTGCGCGACGTCGACGTCGACATCCCTCTGGGCGTGCTTGTCGTCGTAACCGGTGTGGCGGGATCCGGAAAGAGCTCGCTGATCCACGGATCGGTGGCCGGACGGGACGGCGTGGTGGCCGTCGACCAGACTCCGATCCGTGGCTCACGTCGGAGCAACCCGGCGACATACACCGGGCTGCTCGAACCCATCCGCAAGGCGTTCGCGAAGGCCAACGGGGCGAAGCCCGCACTGTTCAGCGCGAACTCCGAGGGCGCGTGCCCCAACTGCAATGGGGCAGGCGTCATCTACACCGACCTGGGCATCATGGCCACCGTTGAATCCGTCTGCGAAGTGTGCGAGGGGAATCGGTTCGAGGGATCGGTGCTCGAGTACAAGTTCGGAGGACGCGACATCAGCGAGGTGCTGGCCATGTCGGTGACCGAGGCCGAGAAGTTCTTCGGTGACGGAGACGCGAAAGTTCCTGCAGCGCACGCGATCCTCGTCCGGCTCGCCGATGTGGGGCTCGGTTACCTCAGCCTCGGCCAGCCGCTCACCACACTGTCAGGTGGCGAGCGGCAGCGGCTCAAGCTGGCCAGCGATATGGGCGGCGGCGGTGACATTTACGTACTCGACGAACCCACCTCGGGTCTGCACCTCGCCGACGTCGAGCAACTAGTCGGCATGCTCGACAGGCTCGTCGACTCCGGCAAGTCGGTGATCGTGATCGAGCACCACCAAGCGGTGATGGCGCATGCCGACTGGATTATCGACCTCGGCCCTGGCCCCGGCCATGACGGTGGCCGGGTGGTCTTCGAGGGTGTACCCGCCGACCTGGTCGTCGACCGCTCCACCCTCACCGGCGAGCATCTGGCGGATTACGTCGTCGCGTGAGCCGGCGCCGTGACGACCGGCATGGCGTTGTGGATGCCGCACGTGCAATCGTCGATCGACGGGCACGTGCAGCGCATGCCCCATTCGATGATCTCCCTGGCGCGTAACAGTTCGACGATCCGAGCGTCGATCTCGGCCAGTTTGGTCTCGGCGAGCGCTCTGCTAGCGGGTCGTCCTGGCTCGTCGTCGGCGAACAACAGCTGGATCTCATCCAGCGCGAAGCCGGCGGCCTTGCACAGCCTGATCACCTCGAGGCGGACCAGGATGGAGTCGTCGTAGCGACGTTGACCGCCGATTCGGACGGGGGATTGCAGGAGTCCGATCCGCTCGTAGTAGCGGAGTGTGGTGGCCGCGACATCCGCCTGACGCGCCAGTTCGCCGATCGTCAGATTTGTCGCCACAAGGCCTCCCGTAATCCTGGCTTGACTTAGAGTCAACTCTAAGTCGTTGACTTAGGCCATGCAAAAACGCACTCAGCCAGTCGACCTCCTTACCGAGTTGGGCAAGGCCCGCTACGCCCAGCTTCGGACATACCGGCGAGATGGCACGGCGGTCGACACTCCGATTTGGTTCGATGTCCAACCCAGCTCAGTGGTATTCCGGACCAAGATCGGGCCGAAGACCAAACGTCTGGCGGCCCGTCCAGAAGTCGAATTGACCCCTTGCGACTACCGGGGTCAAATCCGCAGCGATGCCACGACCTTCACCGGCCGAGCGACGATTCTGTCGGGCACCGAGGCGCAGGAAGCGAATCGGGCTCTGCATCGGCGCTATGGGTGGCAATGGAATGTCGTCCCGCTGATCAGGATTCCCGGCGTGACCAATGTGCATGTCGGCCTGCCGCTGCGCGAGAAGCTGCGGCGTGCCCGGGATCGCAAGCTGTGGCCCGACAGCGCAATCGTTCGAATCGATTTCGACTAGCGCGAGTACGTACGCTAAATGGCATGGCGAGCGTGTTGACGGTCAACTTGGCCCACCCGAGGCCAAATGCGGACAAAGGGCAGCTGTTGACCGGTATTGACAAGCGGTCAACGGACGGCCCGGTTGCCGTGCGCGCTCCCGGCCCAATGGGCGGCGGCGCCGGCAGTGGCCTCGTTGGCGACTTCATTGGCGACCCGCAGGTACACGGCGGCGATGATCAAGCGGTCTACGCATACGCCAGGGAGGATCTCGACCTCTGGCAGCGCGAGCTGGAGCGCGACCTCCACAACGGAGTGTTTGGCGAGAACGTCACGACGGAAGGGCTCGACGTCACCGGTGCGCGGATCGGCGAGCGATGGCAGGTCGGCTCCGACGGCTTGGTGCTTGAGGTGTCGCGGCCCCGCATCCCGTGTCGTACGTTCGCTGACTGGCTGGCGATGAAGGGCTGGGTCAAAACGTTCACCAGGGCCGCAACTCCCGGCGCGTATCTCAGGGTTATCGCACCGGGCACGATGCGCGGCGGCGACTCGATCGTCGTGGTGGGCAGGCCGGATCACGAAGTGACGGTTGGTCTCGTTTTCCGCGCGATGACGCTGGAGGCCGAGCTGCTGCCTCGTCTCCTCGAGGCGGACGCGCTGCCCGGCGAGATCAAGGACCTGGCTCGTCGCCGCGTCGACTCTTAGCCGGACGTGGTGCGCTCGTCCACCACGTAGGCGCGGGTTGCGGCTCGATCGATGAAATTCTGTTCGTCTCGCGCGATTTCATCACCTCCGAGGCTGGCCATCCAGGCGGACAGGTCCTCTCGGTCAGCGAAGACGAGTTCGGTCATGCAGTCAAAGCCGATCGCGTCGCCTTCGATGTTGAAGGCGTCACCGCGCTGGATGTAGTTTCGCTTGTAGACAATTGGTACGAATGCCTTGCTCAGCACGAGCGGGACATGGTTGTACTCGTAATAGTCGGCGAACTCCTGTGGCGACAGGCCTGGCTTGCGCTTCAAGTATCCGAAAACCTTGATCATCGACACTCCTTAGCGGCATCCTTGCCAGATCGTCGGAACTGGTCCAAGATTCCGGAAAAGACCTTAGCTGGTAACGGGTGGAGGCACCGCGTGGCATTCGACGTAGATGCTCTGCGGCAGAAATATGCCCTTGAGCGGGACCGCCGCCTCCGTCCTGACGGCGTCGCGCAGTACGTCGAAATCGCAGGCGCGTTTGCTGGATTTGCCGACGATCCGTGGAGTGATCCGCATTTCACACGCGACCCGCTGTCCGACAAGGTTGATGTCGCGATCATCGGTGCGGGCTTCGGGGGATTGCTTACCGGGGCCCGGTTGCGAGAACTCGGCGTGCAGGGCATTCGGTTGATCGACAAGGCCGCCGACGTCGGGGGCACCTGGTACTGGAACCGGTACCCCGGCATCGCGTGCGACGTCGAGTCGTACGTGTATATGCCGCTGCTCGAGGAGTTGGGCTACGTACCCACCGAGAAATATGCCAAGGGCGACGAGATCTTCGCGCACTGCCGACGTATCGCAGAGCACTTCGACCTGTACAGCGACATCTGCCTTCAGACCGAGGTTTACGAGATCCGCTGGGACCCAGCAGTTTCGCGCTGGATCATCTCAACCAACCACGGTGACGCGATGCAGGCGCGCTTTGTGGCGATGGCCAACGGGTACCTTCAGAAGCCGAAACTACCTGGCATTGACGGTATTACCGAATTCGGCGGGCATGCGTTTCACACCAGCCGATGGGACTACGACTACACAGGATCCGATCTGGCCAAGCTGTCAGATAAGCGGGTGGGCATCATCGGCACCGGCGCGACCGCAATCCAGTGCGTGCCGCACCTGGCCCGATCCGTCGAACACCTCCTTGTCTTCCAGCGCACCCCGTCAACAGTCGATGTGCGAGGCAATCGACCGACCGATCCGACGTGGTCGGCTGACCTGGAAGAGGGTTGGCAGCGCCGCCGCATCGAGAATTTCCAGCTACTCACCGCTGGCGGTGAAGCCGACGAGGACTTGGTCAACGACGCCTGGACCAGCATTGTGAAGAAGCTCTTCGTGATGCGGCAGACCAGCATCGCGGGGATGTCCGACGAAGACCGTTTGCATGCAGTCGATTTGGCTGACTTCGCCAAGATGGAGGACATCCGGGCCCGGGTAGATTCGATCGTGACCGACCCCGCCACCGCAGAAGCCCTCAAGCCCTGGTACGGGTACTTCTGCAAGCGACCGTGCTTTCACGACGAGTATCTACAAGCGTTCAACCGCGACAACGTCACCCTCGTCGATACCCGTGGTTTGGGCGTCGAGCGGATCACGACCGACGGTGTTGTGGTCGACGGCACGAAGCACGATATCGACTGCTTGATCTTCGCGACCGGTTTCGAAGTCGGAACGGACTATTCACGGCGCACTGGATTCGAGATCGTCGGCCGGGGCGGTCAGACGCTCACCGACAAATGGCGCGACGGCGTTCGAACCCTCCACGGCCTGAATGTCCACGGTTTTCCAAACTGCTTCGTGCTCAGCATCGCTCAATCCGGCTTCACGGTGAACTTCCCGTATCTGCTCGATATTCAGGCCCGGCACTCCGCTGAGGTGATCGCGTGGGGGCTTAAGAATGACGTGACGGAGCTGGAAGCGTCGAAAGAGGCCGAATCGGCATGGGTGGACACCGTGGTGGCACGGTCAGGGGCGAGCGCCGACAGGGCGAAGGTGTGTACACCGGGCTACTACAACCGTGAGGGTCAAGCGAACGCGACGACGCGCCAGGGCAGCTTCTTTTTTGGCACACCGACCGAGTACGCCGACATTCTCGAGGCATCGCGGACAGGCGGATTACCGGAGGGATTCGAGGTTTCGTGACAAGCCGGCGTTACCTCGCTGGCCGAATGCTGGCATTGGGACGGCGCCGGTCGCCGCGAGTGGTGATCATCGGGGCAGGGTTCGGCGGACTGGCCGCCGCGGTGGCGTTGCGGCGAAAGGGCATCGATGACTTGTTGATCGTTGAACGCGCTGATGGTGTCGGCGGAACGTGGCGGCAGAACATCTATCCGGGAGCGGCGTGCGACATCCAGAGCCATTTGTATTCGTTCTCTTTCGCACCGAACCGCGCGTGGAGTCGCACGTACGCGCATCAACCGGAGATCCTTGCCTACCTGGAAACGGTCGCCGACGACTTCGACCTCCTCAGGCACCTGATGCTCGGCACTTCCGTGCGCAGGCTGGTCTGGAACGAAGCAGCGATGCACTGGGATGTGGAGCTCAACGATAGCCGCACCCTGGTCGCGGACGTCGTCGTCAGTGGGGTCGGATTGTTCGGATCCGTGAGGTACCCCGATATCGAGGGGCTTACCGACTTCTCTGGCGATGTGATGCACACCGCGCAGTGGGACGAAACCGTCGACCTGACCGGAAAGCGGGTGGCAGTCGTCGGCACTGGCGCCAGTGGGGTGCAGGTTGTACCCGAACTTGCCAGTACGGCAGCGCAACTGACGGTATTTCAGCGCACGCCACCATGGATGGTGCCCAAACCGGACCGCCCCTTCAGCACCGACGAGCTTGCGCGCTTCCGTCGATACCCGTGGGCCTCACTTCGGGAGCGCTGGCGACTGTGGAAACTGCAGCACGACAACACCGCGCTCACCCCAGACCATCCGCAGCTGGCGGTCGCTCAAGAGCTGTCGGAGAACTTCCTACGGCGTCACGTTGCCGAGGCGAATCTGCGCGACGCATTGACACCGCGATATCCGTTCCGATGCAAGCGCGTCCTGCTCGGCGAGAGTTACTACTTCGCGCTGCAATGTGACCACGTCGATCTCGTGACTGACCCAATCGAACGGATCACTGCCACATCTGTTGTCACGGCTGAAGGTGACGTCATCGATGTCGATGCCATAGTGCTGGCGACAGGGTTCGAGACCAGCAGCTATCTGTCGGGTCTCGACGTGATCGGTATCGGCGGTGAAAGTCTGCACGATCGTTGGGGTTTGGACCCGCGTGCCTATCTGGGAGTGGCTGTCAGCGGATTCCCGAACTTCTTCATGCTGTACGGCCCGAATACCAATCAGGGCGCCAACTCGATCATCTACATCTTGGAGGCCGGCGCGCGCATGGTGGCGAGTGCAGTGGCGCGTCTCGCGCGACGGGGTGGCTACGTCGATGTCCGTCCGGAGGTCGAAAATCGGTTCAACGACCGGATTTCCGCCGAACTGGAGCGAACCATTTGGACACGTTGCGACAGCTACTATCGGTCGCCGACGGGACGCATCGTCACTCAATGGCCGCATTCGGAGCTGGACTATGCCAGGGCGACGTGGCGGCTGCGGCCGCGGGACTGGCACCACAAAGTTCGTTAGTGAGACAGGCCGCGAAGCGACAAGGAGCTCAGCCATCCGAGTCCGGTTGCGATCGAGATGCGCTGGAGAATACCGCTTTTGCCGCGGAGGCGAGACTGACCTCTGATTGCGGCGCCGAAAAGAAGCAAACTGCCCGCCATCACCGTGCTCGATCCGGCGGAGTAGAAGGCCCAGCGGTAGTCCCTGCCGTGTACGGCGGTGGCCGCACTGGCAAGGCCAGCGATGGGTATGCCCACAAAGACGGGGATTCCGCACAGGTTATGCATCTGCCCGGTACGAGTTGGTCGCGTCGTGGCGGCATCGGCGTGCCCCTTGTTCTTCTCGGCGGGCCCGTCGTGCGGAAGGTCACCAACATAGTCAGTGACGAACAGTCCCGAGCCAATCAGCCCGATGCCCACTCCCGCGATGAGCGCCGGGACGGCGCGGGGGCCGATGCGCCGCCGATCGCAGCGCCCGAGACCCACCGCGGCGCATGAATAGAGAAGTCCCGCAAGGATGAAGTTGGTGCGCTGCTGCCAACCTTGACGACCGATCGCAAGCGAACTGACCGGGTACCGCCGCGAATCATATCCTCGGCGGGCGGCTCCGATCGCCGTGAAGGCGGTGACGAAGAGCGGCCCGGCGAGGACACCGCCGAGGATTTGAGCAGAACGAGTGCGCGGTGAGTGGCCGGAGACTGACACCTGCTCAGGGTACTAACCGATGGCCCGTCTGCGCAGAATACCGAGGGGGGCAAGCGGATTGCGGGGGAGGGCGAGTCAGTTGTTCTTCGGCGCGGCGCGGCCCCTCGAGGATTTCTTGGTCGGTGCAGCACCGCGAGTGGCGAGTCGACTCAGAGTGGAGACGCCGGGGACCGACGCTACGGCGTTGTATACGTCGTTGCCGGTCGCGATAAGAGCTTCGAGTTGCGGCAGGATCGCATCCATTGTCCTGATCATCGGGTCGGCCAGTGCGAGGTAGCGCTCGGCCCGATCAATGGCCTCGTTGAGGCGCTCGGTGGCAGTCGCCAGATTCTCCATGAGATCCGGAAGTTGGCTAGCGAGCTGAATCGAAGCGGGCGGAATGCGCATCGCCCCACTGGCGACCGATTGTGCTGTCTCCGCTGCCGCCTGTGCTGCGGCCGTGATGTCCTTCGGGCTCGGTATTTTCGGGCTCATGCCCTCAACGATCCCGCACTACGACCGGACTGTCAGGAATTTGCTGTAAACCGTTGCGCGAGGCGGCGGTGGGGTCTCAGGACCGTGTATCGATGTCCAGTCGCGCCCTGTCCGTTCGCCATTCGTGCAGGACGCGACTGGTCTTGGGATCTAGAGCGGACAGACTTGTTTGATCCAGCTTTCGATGGCGTTGTTGTACTTGTCGTACTGGGGATCGTCGAACTGCGCACCGCCCGTGCCGACAAAGTGCTCCACCGCGTCCTTGACCGATGCGGGGAGGTCATACTTTTCAAAAGCGTCGCCGGCCTTGTGGGCGGCATCGGCGTCAGTCGCAGTAGCCAGATCTAGGTTCGCCTGTGTGATTTCGACACACGCGTTCCCGTCTAGCGGTTCGCCGGCGGCTGCAGTCTCGGATGAGCTGGCCTGCGGCGATGGCGAAGCGGCAGACGAGCTCGGCTTGGATGCTGTCGGTGTCGGAATGGTCGGCTTGGTAGTCGAGCATCCCGACACGGCCAAGGCGGTCGACGTAATCGCCACGACCATCCATCGATACATACAGACCTCCCAGATAGTTACGCAACGAGCGCGCCCAAGTGGCGCTGAGCCAAGCTAACAACGCGGGGTTGGAATCCGATTGGAATTGGTCGACTAGACGGAGCGATGGGTCAGCCCAAGAGTGAAGCAAGCGCAACGAGTACGCCGAGCACACCGCCGGCGACGAGCGCGTAGCCGGTACGTGGTGTGTGTGTCTGCAGGTAGGCTGCCTGCGGGGCCGTGGGATCGTAATGGACGTCGACCTCGTCGGGCACCGCCGCGAGCGCTTCTTCGGCCACACTGCGCTTGAGTCCTTCGATCGCGTAGCTCCACCGGTCTGAGGTGTATGCGACGCCCTCGACCACGTACGCGTAAGTCACTTTTGGCCGGTATCCGCCACCCTTGCCCCAGCGACCCTCACGGCTGGAAGCACCGGGCACGGCGGCCAGCTCGCGGTCTATTACCTTGCCGCGCGTCGTCGCGAAGGAAGACATGCGTCGTGCCGTGCGCACATAGGTCCACCCCGCCGCGATCGCCGCGCACGAAATGACCAAGACGAGGATCTTGACGGCCACGGCGCAAGTTTTCCATGGAGCGATATGGCGTTCCAATCGAATTCCAAACGGACACGGCTACCTTTCGGCGATGCCAGACCTCGCTCGGGATTTCTCGACACAGTGGCCCAGAGCGAAATGGCGATGTACCGACCGAACCCGCAGCTATCACCTACCTCAGAGAAAGGCGTTCATATGACCGAACAACCGTCACCGCCCCCCGGTAACTACCCGCCCTCGCCCGCGCAGGGTGGAGGCTATCCGCCGCCCCCACCGCAGAGCGGAGCGCTGCCCGCAGAGGCGTACACGCCGTGGCTGACGCGTGTGCTCGCGTTCATCATTGATTTCGTCCCGTACGCGATCATCGTCGGCATTGGGTACGGCATTGAGGCGGCGACCCAGGAGACTGCCTGCGTCACCGATACCTCCGAGTACAACCTGGGACAGTTCTGCGCGACCGGGAACTCCACAATCGGAGTGCTTGCGTTCTCTCTGTCGGTGCTCGTGGGATTGGCCTACATAGTCTGGAACTACGGTTACAAGCAGGGCACTTCAGGGTCGAGCATCGGTAAGTCGATCATGAAGTTCAAGGTGGTCAGCGAGCAGACCGGCCAGCCGGTCGGTTTCGGCATGTCGGTCGTGCGCCAGCTCGCGCACTTCGTCGACGCCATCATCTGCTACGTCGGGTATCTGTTCCCGTTGTGGGATGCCAAGCGGCAGACCATCGCTGACAAGATCATCAAGACGATCTGCCTCCCCATCACGTGAAGCCTATTCGGCCATGGAATGGCTGGCGATGCGGCGCGCCAGCTGCTCGTCCCACGCGCGTTCACCCGTAGTGCGGGCGACTGCTTGCGCGCGGATAAGGAGTTCGTGTGCGCGATGGCTTCGGCCATGATGGTTTTCAATATCGGCGAGCAGGGCGAGAAAGAACGGCGTCATGACGGTACTGCCATCGTTGGTGTAGAGGTCGAAAGCCTCGAATGCCCTGTCCGGACTAATGTTTTCGCTGCTGAGGGTTTTGGCCCAGACGGACACCATGGTGGCGCATGCTGCCCATTGGTGAGCACCGGTAGCACTCATTTCCTCGTACACGCCGTCAGCAGTGGCTGCGGTGCCGTCGACGATGCCAAGTACCGCATCGATCTCGACCATCACCAGTTTGGCGGCGAGCACGTTGAAAAGATCGCGACGGGTCTGGGCCAATTCGAGGCCGGTTCGACAGTAATCAAGGGCCGTGTCCCTGTTGCCGCGCATGGCTTGTCCCAGGGCCAGCCAACAGTAAACTCGGGGATGGAAGAACTGAAGTGGGTCGACCACCTCATCCGGCGGCGGGAACAACGCAAGCATCTTGCGGGCCGTGGCATCTTGCGCGTCGATGTCTCCGCGGAGGCCGTGGATCATGACCTCGACGAAATGACTTGCCACCCCGATGTCAGGGTCGTGGCTCTTGGCGTATTGGTCGATGAGTCCGTTCGCAAGCGCCTGCGCCTCGTCGATTCTGCCTTGCCCGCAGAGGTTTAGACACTGCAACGCAACGGTGCCATAGAAGTTGCGGCCCCTGGCTCGTTCGCCGATCTCGAATGCCCGTTGTACTGCATCGCCGACGCTTGTGCTGCTTTGTCCGTCGAGAATCGACCGCATGCATGCCAGGTGCAGCCACAATGTTGCTTGCTGGTCAAGTGATTCAGGCTTCGGTGGCATCCGGCGGCAGATGTCCAGTGCACGCGCGGCGAGAACCGCGACGTCGTTGTAAGCGGCTCGCATGAGGGCTCGTCGGATAACCGCGTCGTGGACGTCAAGGCCCAGATCGGCATCGAGTTCCGAGCCGGCCCGCCAGGCATGATCGGCAGCTGCGATGACATCCTCGTAAGCAGCGGTGTCAACCGCGGCCGCTTCGCTCGTCGCGATGGCGGCATGTAGGTACGCACGGTCAGTGGGCGGCACCTGAGCCAGGACAGCGTCCCGGAGAAGGCCGTGGCTGAACCGGTAACCTCCGGGCCGGCTGGGGATCTCGTCAATCAATCCAGCCTCATACGCTGGCTGCAGTCGGCTGTCGACCGTCACGGCAGATAGATGGACGACGCCAGCCAGCGCAGTCACATCGAATTGGGGCCCGAATACCGCCGCCGCTTCCATGATGGGCCGGCATTGGCGGTCAAGCGCAGCCAACCGTCGACCTACCACGCCGGCAACGGCCTCGGATACATTGTCCTCGACTGATTCCGGCGCCTCCTGAAGGCCGTTCGCGCCGGCGATCATCCGGACAAGTTCTTTGATGTAGAACGGATTACCGGCGGCACGCGTTCGTATGTACTCCAGAACCGGTGAAGGGGCCGGCCCGCCGGCGAGTGCCTCGACCAAATCGTCTGCGGCCTCGCGCTGGAGGCCGCGCAAATGCACGGTTTTAACACCACTTGACCTGATCAGTCGCTGGAAGGAGCCGCGATTCACTGGTCGGTCTCGGCCGAGGAATGTCCAGTTGCCGATGATCTCAATCGGAAGTCGGGGAAGATGATCGGTCAGGAGGGCGAGTGCGTCGCATGACGCGGAATCCGCAACTTGCAGGTCGTCGAGGATAAGCAGCAGCGGTTGCAGGGACGAGAGCTTGCGCAGCGCAGTGACGACACCTTCGACCAGATCGAAGCCAGTTGCGGGGGTGCGCATAGACGTCGCGTCGCGGCGGTCGTTCCACTCCGGCACCAGGGCGTCGATGACGCCAGGGGCAGTACGACGTAGCGTGTCACGCCCCGGCTCGCCAAGGTCAGTGCCAAGTTGTCGCAAGATCTGGATCCATGTCCACATGAGCGGTAGCTGGATGTCGGTGGGATGCGTGGCCCAGGCGATCGCCATGTTTGATGGGTTCGTGTCATCGCAAACGGCTTGTGCAAGTGACGATTTGCCGATGCCGCTGTCTCCGGTGACCAGAATCAGTCCACCGCGTCCCGCGCTCGCGTCCGAAAGTGATTCGGCCATCGCATCTAGTTCTGTCGTACGGCCGAAGAGCTGTTCTCGCCCTGATGCCGGGCGGTCTCGAAGGACGATCCGCCGCGGGGCTTGTGCGTCGAGCAGGAGTTCAGCGGAGCCGTCGCTGACCTTTTGATGCAGGATTTGCAGGCGTTCACCAGGTTGTGTGCCGATCTCACTGTCCAGAACCGCAGTAGCGCGGTCGTACGCGCGGACCGCTTCCGCCGGACGGCCGGTTCGGTATAGCGCCAGCATCAGATGCGCCCACAGCCGCTCCTGCAGGGGGTCTTGGGCGATGGCAGCTTCGATCTCCGAAATAAGTTCGCGACCGTCGCCGAGCCGCAGCGCGGCGTCGAACCGCGTCTCGACGGCCGTGTTGCGCAGCTCGACATATCGCAAGGCATCACTGTGCGCGAAGTCGCGGTAAGTGAACTCTCCGAATGGGTCACCCCGCCACAAAGCCAGCGCGCGGGTTAGTACTTCGAACGCCTTGCCCCCGTCACCTTGGCCCAGCGCGCCGTAACCGGTCTTGACTAAGGTCTCGAACTCGTGCAGGTCGACGGAATCATCGTCGACAAGGTTCAGTTGATAGCCGGACTGACGGGACTCCAGCCGCGATGGTCGTCCAGCGGCAGCGTCCGAACTGGAAGCCAGGTTTTTGCGCAGGTTTGCGAGATAAGAACGAAGTGACGTCAGCGCTTTGGCCGGTGGTTCGTCTTCCCACACCGCGTCGATAAGCCGGTCAACGCTGACAACTGTGCCGTGATCGGCGAGGAGTACGGCAAGCACGCATCGTTGCTTCGGTCCCCCGAGTGATGCAACTGCACCATTGATGCGGGCTTCGACCGCACCGGAAAGGAAGTACGCGACCATCACACCCAACCAGGAGACATCGACTGTGGGGGAGACCATACCTGGTAGCCAGCAAACGTGCCGTACTACTCTGTCGCGCGGCGGACCCTGGCAAAAACCTGTGAACTCTGCGGCAAGTTCACAAACGTCCGTCGCCTCCAATCGGATTCCAATTGGCGGCCATAGGCTCCCTACCATCTGGCTTCAAGGGGAGACGCCGCAGCGAAGGGGAGCACTGGATGAGAAGGACGATCGCCGACTACTTCAAGCGACAACAAGATCCAACAGCCGTCGCCAAACAGAATCTAATGACTATCACTTAGTTTCAGCGTCATGAACGCCCGCGTGAGCGAAGGAATCGATGGACCGGGCGAGGCGGTCGTCGACATCGCCTTGCCGTGGACGGTATTTCGACTTGGTGAGGCTATTCGTGGACACGTCTACCTGACACCCGTCGATCGCCGGGCCTATGCGGACCTGGCCGTGTACTGGGAGTGCATGGGGCGGCTGACCCTTCGGACCCGGGGCCCAATCATCCAATTGGCCAGGCGTATTCGATTCCGGATCGATGTGTCGGTCGCGGTGCCGTTTGAATTGCCACTTCCCACTGACGCGCCGGCAACGTGCACCGGCGCAGAGTCATCGCCAGCCTGGTTCGTCGTCGCCAGACTCGACTACACGGGATTGCCGAGCGGTACCGCTGAACAGTTCCGATGCCCGATCACCGTTTCGTGATGGCGGCACTGCGGGCGTGTCTGCGGTCGAAATCTGTGGCCCGACAGCGCAATCGTTCGAATCGATTTCGCGCAACGGCGCGCGGGGAGTGAACTAATCGTCACGTGACGATTAGTGCTTTTAGTGTGAGCTGACCGGGAGGGGACTCGGTGGGTGCTCGGTAAGTCACACCCAACATAGCGGGATTGAGCTTCTTTGAGGCCCCGGCTGCACACTCGCTGATGAGTTCTGGAGACGTGAGGTGCGTGGGCAGTTGACCGGCGGACGCGCATGACGTCGACTACATGGTGGGCCTGCCCGTGGTCGCCAGCACCAATGAATCGAACGTCGTGAAGAGGGCTTGGGACAGCCGGCTCTGTGAATGCCGGGCGAGAAACCCGTCGAAACGGTCGAAAGTACCTGTCTCACAGCTCTTTCCGTGACGAGCCACCAACCGGCAAATCGTCACTGTGACGTATTAAGCGACTCCGACGGGAAGCGCGAGAAGGGGTCAACCGAGGCCGACTGAGCATCGCGAGCATCGGCAGGCGCATCTGGATGTCGTGCGCGTAGTGAACCCATGCTGTCGGCGTCAGCGCCAGCGCCGCGGCGTTCGTGTGGACTCACTCATTGCACATCCGCAGGGATGACGAGTGGGAACAGTGGTGGCCGTTTGAATGACTGCGAGCCCCGAACGCCTAGGTCAGCCGAATGCCGATAAGCCACACTATGTCAAGTAAACCTCGCCCCTGTGTCCCGCGTGCTATCGCTTGGTGGCCGTCAGTGCTTCCAGGGTGACGGGTTCGGTGAAAGTCCTGGTATGACAACATTCGTCATCGATGCACAGGTGGCCATCGACCTCGCCACTGGCGGAGCGACGATTCCACCGGAGCACAGCCTGGCGGCCCCCACGCTGCTGCGCTCGCAGGCGCTCGCCCTCGTGTACGAATCGGTGCACCGCGGCGAGATCGACGAACGGATCGGCCGGAAGGTTCTCGACGATATCCGTCGGCTGCGGATCCGGCTCCTCGGCGACCGATCACTGCAGGACCACGCATGGCGAATAGCCGCCAAGCTGAACTGGCCGGACACCTACCAGGCCGAGTACATCGCACTGACCCAGCTGCAGGCCGACGCGCTGGCCACCGCGGACAGGAAACTCGCCAGCGCGGCGCGCGCATTCGTCGAAACCGTGTCCCCCGCTGCCATCCTGCGGCCGTTAGAGTAACGAAACACACTCATGCGACTTAATCCTTGGACGTACCGGGCCGCCGACTCACCGACTACGCCCCCTATCCATGCGGCGCGATAAGTGCGAACAATAGTGGGTGTGGACATTAAGGCCCGGTCGCATTGGCTGATGGGTTATGGAATTTCCCGAGCGACGCTGAAGCTGCTCGCTCGCCGAGGTGATCCGTTTGCCCAGCTGGTGATCGATAGCAGTCGGCCCGAAAACGTTTGTCACCTTGTTGAGCAGATACGTCAACGGGGGCGCATGTCTGCGGTGGTCGGTAACGGGTGGGTCACCGCTGACGCGCAGATTGTCCGTGACGTGTTACGTGACGGCAGGTTCCGGACCCTCAAACCGCATGACCGGTCACCTTTTCGAGTCGTTCAGCGGATGCTCGCGAAAACCAATCCCGGCGTGCTGAATGCTACGGAACCGCCGTCACTGCTCGTCGCTGATCCGCCCGAGCATGCGCGGTTACGCCGCCTGGTGTCGCGGGCGTTTACCCCGCGGGCGATCGACGGACTTCGTCACCGCATCCAGGAGATCGCCGGCGCCCTGCTCGACGATCTCGACGACAACACCCATTGCGATTTGGTCGCCAATTACGCTTCGCAAATCCCCATCGAAGTTATCGCCGAGATGCTGGGCATTCCCCGTGACGAGATACCCCGCCTCTACGCATTCGCCGATCCCGGCACCAAACTGCTCTCCAACACGGCCGTCTCCTGGAAGGACTTCCAGACCGCGACGGCAGCGTTGCGCGAGTTCGAAGACTACATCGCCGCGCACATCGAGCGGCTCCGTTACGGCGGCGCCGACGACAGCATCCTGTCTGCCGTCCTACAGGACAGCGATCTCACCGACATCGAGGTCAGAATGTTCGCAGGGCTACTCCTCGGCGCCGGGTTCATCACCACTGCCCATGCATTCGGTAACGCAGTCGTGGCACTTGTCGGTCACCCTGATCAACTGTCCCGCCTCCAGGCACATCCCGAGGGCTGGCCCAACGCGGTCGAGGAGGTGCTGCGCTACGACTCCGTCATCCAAATCGGTGTCAGGGTGGCCACCGAAACACTTCAGATCGACGGCCACACTGTGCGGAAAGGCTCGGCAGTCTTCCTTCTGATCGGCGGCGCCAATCGTGATCCGGCTGTCTTCGAACGTCCCGACGAATTCGATACCGCCCGTGCCAACGCCCGCGACCACATCAGCTTCGGCACTGGTATCCACGTCTGCCTCGGCGCGCCGCTCGCCCGTATGGAACTGCACATCGGCCTACAAACGCTGTTTGAGCGTTTCCCCCAACTAGCCGTATCCGGCGAACCGACACTGAACAACAGCACCCTGCTGCACGGAATCAAGTATCTTCCTGTCAACCTCGGGCCCGCACTAGTCGTCGGAAATCATTAGGCGATAACCGAGATGCAGTTCTTGCTTTTCGGTCAGCCAGAAGCCGTGTCGGCGGTCCGGCGGAGGTGGCGGACGAAGAACCGAGCTGAGCTGTCGCGCTCGTATTCGGGCACCGGGTAGTGCCTGCCTGAGTGGGCGTGCAATGTCTTCTCCTTCGATGCGAATGCGTCGAACAACGCGACCGCCGATGTGCGGTCGAATTCCTCGTCGTCCCAAGGAATCTGGTACTCGACCGGGACGGTGATCTTTCTTGCCGCCTCGATCAGAGCGTCGTCCACGAAAACCCCACCGAAGCTCACGGCAGCGATCCGGGATTCGACCGGCGTCAACATCAGCCCGGTCACGACGCCCAACGACACGCCGCCGTAGCCGATCGGCGTTTCGACGCCGATGTCGGGCAGCGCCTGCAGGGCATCCAGGGTCGCCTGCCATTCCGGCACCGCACGCTCCGCCAGCGACATGTTGTAGTCGATGACGATCGGGGCGATCGGCTCCCCCGCCGCCAGGGCCTGATGGATCGCCTTGGCCCACTGTTGATCCTGAAGGTTTCGCGGCCGGTCACCATGTCCGGGCGCGTCGATGGCAGCGACGGTGAACCCATAGTTGGTCACGCTGTGGAGTGCACTGGCTACCAGCCCCGGCGCCTTCTTGTGCATGCCGCCGGTGTGCCCCGCCAGCAGCAGTGGCGAGCCGACGGTTCCGGATGCAGGCGACCAGAGCACGCCGGTGATCTCATCCAGGGTGAAATTTCGTTCGATGACACCGTTCGACGATGTCTCAGAGGTGAATTGCATGGTGTTGCCTTTCGGGATTGCCTAGTTTCAGGCGCTCCCGGCGACACCTACGTCTATCGCTGGACCGTGAACACGAGTGGGAGCACCCACATGGTTACTGCGTACATGGGTCTCACCTCCTCGCGCGATGTCACGGTCTCGCGCACGCTATCAACCTGAACCGAATCCCGTCCAACCTATTTCCTGCCCACCGACCCCGACAGATAGCGAGAGACGGGAGGCGGCTTTGGTGAGAGGCCGCCTCCCGCCTGCTGGCGTTGCGTCAGGAGATCGCCGCGTCGACCTGCATCTGCAACTGCTCGACCGGAGACCCCTTCTTCCCGTTGGGCAACGTGACCGGGTTCGTCCCGGGCCGCCAGGCCCGGGTATTGACGGTCAGCGCGATGTCGAACTCGTCGCGAGTCCACACGAACGTCGAGGCACCTGGCGTGGAGCCTTCCCGCCCGCTGTTCACGCGCGGACCGTTGCCCCACACGGCGTGTAGGTGACCGAACTGCGCCAACGCGTGCGCTGAGGCGCCCAGCCCGTCGTTACCGACGCCGACCTCGTTGATTTCGCCGTCACCGCCGTAGACGGACGGTACGAGGTCCGAGACCGTCGGGTTGAGGACGTTCTGACCGATTCCCGGGTCCTCGGCGATCGCCTCGTCGCCGTGGCGACTGGACGCAGCCGTGGAGATCACCTCGACCTCGGAGATCCCCGCCGGATCGAGCAGCGTCTTCTTCAGGTAAGTCCAGTAGTCACCGGTGCCCCCGACCTTGTCGACGAGAGCGGCCAACATCAGATATCCGAAATTGGAGTATGCGTTGGTCGTGCCCGGCGCATGCTGCAGCGGCTGGGTGTACATGTACTTGCAGATGTCAATCCGCTTCGGGTGCGGATTCCCGATGCTGTTGGCGATCTGCCCCATCGCGTAGGTCGGATCGAAGTACGGCGCAATACTGTCGTCGTAGCCCGAGGTGTGGTCGAGCAGCTGCTGGACCGTGATCTTGTCGTGGTCGGTGACATGGCTCGGATTCGAAATCCCGAGTTTGGCGAACGCGGAGTCACCCGGACTCAGAATCTTGGCGTCATAGAGCGATTGAATTGCCGCCTCGCAGAACATCTTGCTGCAACTGGCGAGCAGGAAGCGATCGCTGGGCTGAGTCGTCTTGTAGCCCGGCTCGGCCCAGGTGTACCCGCGGTTGAAGACGGTCGCGCCGTTCTTGACGATCGCCACCTGAGCCGCTCGGATCGCCTGCTTTGCCATGAAGGTCTTGAGCAGCTGGTCGACGTGCTGGTAGGCGGCTACCGACTGACCGGTGGCGGTCCACTGCCGCGACTCCGGCACGTCGTTCTTGGCGAACACTGCGGCATACCGGGTGTCGCTGCCGCTGCCACCGCCCTGCACGCAGATCGGGTAGCGACCCGCCTTCTTCTGGTTGTCGAACTCGATCTGGTACTCGGCGGCGGTCAGGCCGTGGCGGGCGTACCAGCTGTCGACGACGTCGTCGCTGTACGCCGAGCAGTAGGTGTGGTCGTCCGTCAGGGCGACGTACGCCGGCCGCCACGCCTTGAGCGTGTATCCGGGCAGCTGCGTGCACAGGTCGAACGTGTGCTGATAGGAGGATGCCGCGTCACCTTGGTTGACCATCCATTTGACCCAGTCGGTGTTCGGCCACCACACCCCGGCGTACAGACGCGATCCGGAGTCGCCGTAGATCGTCACCGAGTGCGGCCGCAGTCCGCTGGTCATCGCGGAGTCGTTGACGGCCTTGAATTGTGTTGCCGTAAGGCCGTGGTGAGCAACCCAGCCCGCCCCGACGCCCTTGCTCATCACGGCCGCGAAAATTGCGTCGCCACCAGAACCGGTCGCCGACACCAGCGATGCGCCAAATCCGGCCTTGACGTTCTTGTTGAACCACGCCTGGTAAGCATTGCCGTCGACCCCGTGGATCGCCGACCACTGCGGCATCGGCCGGTTGACCCATACCGCTGCGTACTGCGCGTCGTCCGGGTCGCCGTAGACACTCAGCGAGATCATCCCGAAGCCCGCCTTGGACAAAGTGTTGAAGTGTGCCTGGTGCGTCGCTGCGTTCACACCGTGGTACGCCTGAAATTCCATTTCTTTCCCCCTTTTGTCTCCGCGCGATACGCGGTAGCAGTCCAACCCACATAGCGTCGGCTGGCCACACCCCCTTGGTGCGAGGCAACTATCTCTCGTCACCGCCGCAGCGTCGTGAGTAGTCGACTACTCGAAATCGCTTGGTGCCGAACGCATATCCAGCGATTTCACAGAAACAACAAGGTCGGCGCGGTTCGCTGCCCCTATACGCTGTAGCGTGACGGACCGTGAACTCATCTCGCGTTTCGTATTCCGTCGCGCTAGTGGCCTGTGCCGCATCGCTCGTCATGACGCTCGCCGCATGCGGCTCCGATACGCATACCTCCTCGACACCCACGTCCTCCGCCTCTGACGTGTTCTCGCCGCCTTCGCGTGTGGAAACGGCAACCAAAGCCAGCTCGTGCCCAACGACAGCGCCTGCGAACGGTGGTACGCCGGAATGGACGCTGTCTGGGACCACTGGCAGCGTCGGGGTCACCGGATCCACGGATACTGCAGCGCCGCTCGTCAACGTGAAAGCACCGTTCAGCGTGACCGAGACCCAGGTGCACACGCTGAAGGCCGGTGACGGCCCAGTCGTCGCAGCCACCGCGAGGGTTTCCGTCTGCTACATGGGTGTGAATGGACGCGACGGATCGGTGTTCGACAGCAGCTACGAACAGGGCGCCCCGGTTGAGTTCTCGCTCAACGGAGTCGTGCCGGGCTTTCAGAAAGCCATCGCAGGACAGAAGGTGGGGTCAACGGTCGCTGTTGCCATGACTTCTGCCGACGGCTACCCCGAGGGTCAGCCAAGCGCTGGAATCCAGAAGGGTGACTCGCTAATCTTCGCGATCAAGATCCTCGACGCGTCGAGTTGAGCTGCGGTTCGACGAATCCCCACTCCCGGTCGACGGTCGCAGGGTAGAGCGGTTCAGGAACGGTCGATGCGCCGAGCTGCGCGATCTCTCCTTCGTCAAGGACGAGGTCGGCGGCGGCAAGACTGTCGCCGAGCTGCTCGATGTTGCGTGCACCGATAACAGCCGATGAGACGCCCGGTTGTGCCAAAACCCATGCCAGCGCCACCTGCGCTTTTGACACCCCACGGGCTGTGGCGACACTTTGCAGTACGGCAAGGGCATTGGCCCGGGTGTCGGGGTCGAACTCTGGTAACCCGCCCACCCTGCGTCGTCCCCGCGCGCCAGGGGTGTCCCCCGCGGTGGTGAGCAGCCCGGCGGCAAGCGGACTGTGGACCAACACGCCCAGCCCATCGGCACGGCTGTACGGCAGGATCTCGTGCTCGGCCTGGCGACCGATGAGCGACAGGTAGACCTCGACCGCGGCGAACGCTGGTCGCCCGCGCGTCCGCTGGCGGGCCACCGCGCCTGCGATCTCCCAGGCGCGGAAGTTGTCCACGCCGATCTTACGAATCAGCCCACGCTCGATGAGATCCTCGAGCGCTTGCAACGTCTCTTCGATCGGTGTCGCCCGATCGGCGCGGTGCAGCAGATAGAGGTCAATGCAGTCGATGCCAAGGCGTCGAAGACTTGCTTCGCACGCCGAGACCACCTTGTCGTAGGCGAGTGCGCCAGGACGGAGATCGGCGAACCCGACCTTCGTCACTACCAGGATTTCGTCCCGTATCCCCCGTATCGCTTGGCCGAGAACTTCCTCGGACCTGCCCTCTGCGTACGTCTCTGCGGTGTCGAAGAGGTTGACACCCGCGTCTAGCGCCCGATGGACGAGGCGGCGCGCTAGTTGTTCGTCTACGTGGGTATCGCGGGTAAACCCCATGCCGAAGGTCATGGTCCCCAAACACAACTCCGATATTTCCAGCCCGGTCAGGCCCAGCCTGCGCCGCTTCACAATTCACCACGTTCGGTGCGAGCTAGCCTGCGCAAACGAGATCGGCTGGGCATGGTGATCACGATTGCCCATGCGACGTCTCTGTCGGTCATGGTGCCTCCTCCTTGGCGAACTACCGTCAACTCATTTAAGTGAATTGATTGACTTAATTCAAGGGCCACGGTTGACTGACGGGGTGACGACAGCCTCCCGCTATGCGCGTACGGAGCGCGCCGAGGACACCCGTGACGCGATCTTGACCGCTGCCGAGCGACTGTTCGCAGAACACGGCATCGCGACGGTCTCCAACAGACAGATTGTCGAAGCCGCAGAACAGGGAAACAACGCCGCGGTGGTATACCACTTCGGCCGAAAAACCGATCTAGTGCGCGCCATCGAACAAAAGCATGCCCGCCACATCGAAGAACTGCGCCAGCAAAAGATCGCCGAGACAAGGCAATCGGCAGGTCTACGCCAGTGGGTGTCGTGCCTGGTCGAGCCTTACACGACGCACTTGGCCAGTCTGGGTACGCCCACCTACTACGCGCGATTCATCGCCCAAGCGACGACCGACCCGCTTTATCAAGGCATGGTTCGCGAGAGTGCGTTGGAATCGCTCACGCTGCGGCAGGTCGTCGACAACATCAACCGGCGTCTGCCCAAGCTGCCGGACGGGGTACGCGCCGAGCGCAGCATGATGACCCATCTCATGCTGCATCACACGTGCGCCGCATATGAAACCAGATTCGCCTCAGGGCGCCGGCGTCCGCGACCGAACTGGTCAGAGGCAAGCAACGGCCTTATCGATGTCATGGTGGCGATCTGGCAAGCTCCAGCCGCTGTGCGTGGTTAGTGACGAGGCTCGCGCGGCGGCGCGCCGCGCGGCCTTTCCCGGTAGGGTCCTGCAGTTTCATCAGTTCGGCCAGTGACCTCGGTCCTGGGAATCCCCTGGTTGGATCCTGGTGTTCCGTTGTAGTGCAGCATGTTTCGATGTAGTGACGTCGGCGCAATACAGCCGCCATGAGTGCGTATTCGCTTTGACATGCCGGGGCGTTGCGATGGCTTCTGGAAGCGATGACGGAAGCTCAGGAGCGGCGATGACCAAGAAGTTCCACCTCGGCTGGTTCATGAACTTCACCCCGCCGGTGTGGGACACCGAAGATGTCTCGCCAGACGTCCGGAAGTGGCCGAATGGGCGGTTCTACGTCGACATGGCCCGCAGCATGGAGCGGGCCTGCTTTGACTTGATCATGATCGAGGACACCGTGATGGTGGCCGACGCATTTGGCGGCACCATGGAGGGCGCGCTGAAACACTCGGCCTTCGCCCCCAAACACGATCCCCTGCCCCTGGCCGTGCTCATCGCGGCCAACACTTCGCGGATGGGCGTCGTCGCCACCCTCTCGACGAGTTTCTATCCGCCGTATCTGTTGGCGCGGTTGTGTTCGACGGTCGATTCGATCGCGGAGGGCCGGTTCGGATGGAACATCGTGTCCTCGGCGGAAGATCGGGCGGCGCAGAACTTCGGCCTCGACGGCCTGCCCGAGCACGATGAGCGCTACAACGTGGCCGAAGAGTACTTCGACGTCGTCAACCAGTTGTGGGACTCCTGGGAGGCCGACGCGGTGGTGATGGACCGCGACACGCACACCTACGCCGACTACCGCAAGGTCCACACCATCGACTTCGATGGCAAGTACTTCAAGTCCCGCGGTCCTCTGAACACCGTTCCCTCACCACAACACCGACCGACCTTCCTGCAAGCCGGCGCATCCCCGAGGGGTCGGCAGTTCGCCGCCGGTGCGGCCGACACGATCATCGCCGTTGGCACAGGGATCGAGGGCATGAAGGAATACCGGGACGACATCCGGGCCCGCGCTCAAGCCGCCGGCCGTAACCCCGACGACGTCAAACTGCTCTTCGTCGTCTCCCCCACCGTCGCTGCCACCGAAGCCGAAGCGCGCGCAGAGGTCGAACGGTTGCTGAACCATCCTTCGTACGTAGAGAAGTCGTTGGTGAGCATCTCATCGAATACGGAGATCGACTTCAAGCAGTTCGATCTGGACGAGCCGTTGCCTGCGGATCTCACAACCAATGGTGAACGGGGATCGCTGGAGTACTTCATGCGCGGCGATGGCAGCCCCGGACCAAAGACGTTGCGCCAGCTTGTCTTACACCGGGCCAAGCGGGGTCTGGAACTAATCGGCACCCCCGAGGAAGTCGCGAAGAAGATGGGCGAAGCGATGGAGGAGGTCGGCGGCGACGGCTTCCTGATTTCCAAACCCGGCTGGGACTTGTCACGCAAGTACATCGATTCGATCTGCGATGGTCTCGTGCCTGCGCTGCAACGGCTCGGGCTGACCCGCACTGATTACACCAAGGCGACATTGCGCGAGACGCTTCGCGAGTTCTGAGCAGGACCCGTACGGGTCACACGTAGCTAGCCACCACCGGTGTTGATGTTCGACGACAGGGTGATGAACTGACCGTTGATCCACACGCCCCAGCGTCCGCCCCAGCCGGTTGTCCATACCACGGGCTGCCCGTCCCAGACCTCGGCGGGCTTCGGCGGTGCATTAGGCGGCGGCGGGTCCCCCAGGACGGGCGCCGGAGGCGGCGGAGGTGGGTCGGCGCTCGCCAGCGGCGCGCCAAACCCAAGTACGGCTGCAGTGAGGGCGCCCGCGATGGCAACGGCGGGCAGAGCGGTCTTGATCAAATTCATGAGCATGACTCCAGTATTAAGTCTGAATTCAAATACTTAGCAGACATAATCACCTTACCCGATCGCCAATCCGACGGACGCCCTTGGCTACGGGGCCTTGCGAAGATCGGCCAGCGAGTTCTTGAGGCCACCATCGATTCGGATCTGTATAGCGGCCACCGCGATCATCACCGCAGCGGTCACAAAATGCACCACGGCGTCGGTGGTGTTGTTCGGAAAGGTGAAGACATAGGCGACCTGATGCGAGAAAAGAGCCCAGACGCCCGGCAGCGCTCCAGCTACGGCGGCGGCCAGTAGGTACAGCACCGACCACGACTTCCGCATCGCGAACACTAGACCAGGTCCGAAAAGTGCTAGTCCGGCGACGGCATGCCAGCCGTTGTAATCCATCCCGAGCACCTGCACAGTCGGCGCGCCGGGCCCCGTAGCGAAGCTCGGTTCTGCGATGAATCCGACCACCGCCTGAATGACGTGAAGGGCGGAGATGATGAGCAGCGCGATCTGGGCGAAACTCCACTTCACGAAGCACCTCCGGTTGACGTTCGGTAGGGCGAAACTAAATACTACGCTAAGTAGTAGACGGTGCCAATAGGTCTCTCCGCGTCCATGGTCGTGCCGCGAGCAATAGCGATCGTGGCTCCGCCGGCTGGGAAGATGGAGGTGTGACGACCCTCCCCCTCCACGACTCTGGTTGGCGCGCCTTCGCGAGCGATAACTACGCGGGGGTGCACCCCGAGGTGCTCGCTGCCATCGCCGCGGCCAATGGCGGCCACCAAGTTGCGTACGGGGAGGACTCGTACACCGCACGCCTGCAGGAGGTGATCCGCGAGCACTTTGGCGAGCAGGCCGAGGCCTTCCCCGTGTTCAACGGCACAGGCGCGAACGTCGTCTCACTTACCAGCGTGCTGCCGCGCTGGGGCGCCGTTGTCGCGGCCTCGACCGCACACATCAACACCGACGAGGCTGGTGCCCCCGAGCGGATGACCGGCATCAAATTGCTCACCGTGCCCGCTCCCGGCGGCAAGCTCACGCCGGAGCTGGTTGCCCGCGAGGCGTGGGGCTGGGGCGACGAGCACCGAGCTCAGCCGCTCGCTGTAAGCATCACGCAGGCAACGGAAATGGGCACGCTATACACGCCCCAGGAGGTGCGGGCGATCGCCGACTTCGCCCATGGGCATGACATGGCGGTGCACATGGATGGCTCCCGGCTGTGGAACGCGGCTGCGGCACTGGGTGTACCGTTCCGCGAGTTCACGGCTGACGCCGGCGTCGACGTTCTGAGCCTCGGCGGCACCAAGAACGGGCTCATCGGCGCGGAGGCGGTGGTCGTGCTCGCTCCTGACCGCGCTGCCGGCCTCGTCTACCTGCGCAAACTGACGATGCAGCTGGCCAGCAAGATGCGCTTCGCCTCCACGCAGCTGCTTGCCCTGTTCGACGACGGCCTCGGCCTCCGCATTGCAGCGCACGCGAACGCAATGGCCGCGCGCCTGCGGTCGGCGCTCGAGGCCGGCATCGCCGACGGATCACTGCCGGGACTGGGCTTCACGCAGGACACTCAATCGAACGCGATCTTCGCCACCCTCCCAACGGATGTGGCGGACCGCATCCGCGAGCGGGCGCGCTTCTACGACTGGGATCGCGCGCGCGGCGAGGTGCGCTGGATGACCGCGTGGGATACGACGGAGGCCGACATCGACGGCTTCGTCTCCATCATCCGCGAGGAGTTCGCGCGCGGCTGAAGCTAGGGCAACAGCGGCGGACGGCACGTGTTGGACGTCGGATCCCACCACCAGCCGTTGTCGCATGCGAGCGGTTGCGGCCCGACGCCAAGCGGCCTGCAGACATTGGCCGTCGGGTCCCACCACTGGCCACCCTCACATCCCAAGGGTTGCGGCCCGACGCCCAGCGGACGGCATACATTGGCCGTAGGGTCCCACCACTGGCCACCGTCACACGGCAGAGCCATCGGCGCGTCTGGCGCCCGGCACACGTTCGCCTTCGGATCCCACCACTCGCCGTTCGCGCAGTCCGCCCAGCTCACTGCGGGCGTTGCGATAGTCATGGCCGCCATCGGCGCAAACGCCATGAGCGCGACCGGCACCATCCGGCTAACAAATGTCCTCATTGGAGACCTCCCCATAGAGTTCAACCTCGGCCGGGTTCAACTTATGCAGTTGCCCAACATGTCTCGGTCTAAACCAGCCCGAGGGATCAGGGCGTCGGCGGAACAGGCACGACAGTCGGTGGCGCGGCCGGATCCGGCGCCGCCGGAGCCTGGTACCCGGGCGGCGGCGGCCCGTTCAACGGGTAGTACCCAGGCGGAAGCGGCGGACCGCCCGTCGTGGGTGCAGGCGGTGGGCCGTTGGACTCCGGAGCGTTCAACGAGATGTATCCGGGGGGCAGCTGCGGCGCCGGGCCGGCTCCTGGCGGCGGCGCGGAGCCTTCAGGCATCGCACCTCCCCCGTCGCCCATAAATGACGACGGGTCCTGGGCCTGATGCCAAAGATCCCTGAGGGTGCCGAGCGGACCCGACCCATATTTGCCTGAGCCGTATACGGGGTTTGCGATCTCTGGGACCGTCGGCGGGCCGGCGGGCGGGGGCGCGGGCGCAGCCATCGGCGCGTCCGTAGTCAGCACGGGTTGGCCGGGAACCGGGGGCGCACCCGGATCCGCTGGTACCGGCGTCGGGTAGGGCACCGCCGGATCGGCGGCGGCCTGGGCGGCCATGGCCAGTGCACCACCGGCGATGATCATGCCCGCGACCGTGATCCTCGCGGCGTTGGCAGATGTGGCGCGCTGTCGTTCCGTCATGAACTGGTTGTCCTCTCTGGTGGCACCCGCGTTACAGGAGCAGCGCAGGACCGCCGGACCCGACCTGCGAGCAAGGCTAGCGTCTTCCCGCGTGCGACGTCACCTCGTCCCCGCCTGGGGAGCGACGCTTAGTGAGCGCCGACCGCAACCAGGACAGCCGCTACGGCGATGACCCCAACCGTGAGCGCGAGCTGGAGATAGCCGATGACCAGGGCGGCAGTGGCCAGTCCCTGTCCACCTTCTCCGGTCCGTTTGATCTGCCCGCGCGCCACATGGCCGAGGACGATCCCGACCGGATAGAACAGAAAAACCAGGATCAGAGCCGCGATGGCCATTCCATTGGTGGGCGGCACCGAAACATAGATCGGTGGTGGAGGCCCCGATGGCTGCCAGCCGGTTTGGTTCGGATATGCCAAGGTGGGCTCCCGTCAGGTTGCGGATATTCAACCGACATAACGAGTGGCGGCCCGGCAGGGTTCACCCGCGTGCGGTGGCGCCGCTGACCCCGCCCGTACCGTGGGGGCATGCTTGGTGGCGTTGTTAGCAGGATCCAACGATGGCAGTATCGCGGAGGTCGTCCGGGGTGGTCAGCACGCATCACAAACCGGTTGGGCGCCATCATGTTTGGGTCCGGGGTCGGACCCAGCCAAGCCGCAACGGTTGAAGTGCGTGGCCACAAGTCCGGGCGGACGATCTCGTTCCCGGTAGTTGTCACCGACTACGACGGCGAGCGCTTTCTGGTGGCCATGCTCGGCCAGAAGACGAACTGGGTGCGAAACCTGCGCGCAGGCGACGGCCGTGCGGTGTTGCAACGCGGACAGCGCGAGGACGTTTCTCTGGTGGAGGATCTCTCTGACAGGCGCCCGGCGATCTTGCGTCGGTACCTCGAACTGGCACCAGGAGCGCGTCCGTTCTTCCCGATTGATCGACGCGCGTCGCTCAGTGACTTCGAGCGCATCGTCGAGCAGTATCCGGTGTTTCGCGTCGACCGATAGATCGCAGCAAGAGTCACCCGGGAGTGGCGCTACGCGGGTCTGGCTTCGACCACGCTGAGCGGTGACGCGGTTTGCACCACCCGTGTCATCCGAAATCCGGCTTGACTCAGCAGGTCGCGGTACTCGTCCGCGGTGCGTTCGCGGGCCCCCAAGTTCAGCATCATCTCCAGATCCGCCCACTTTCCCGGGAAGTCACGGTTGTGACGAGGGATGACGAGTTCGACCAGCAACAGCGTTGCTTGGGGGTCGGCTGCCGCGCGAACGTTGCGCAGGATCTGGACCGCCTTTTCGTCGGACCAGTCGTGAATGATGTTCTTGAGAACGTAAGCGTCACCGCCGCCGGGAACACTGTCAAAGAACGACCGCTCCTCAATGCGCACCCGATCGGCGACGTCCCTCTCGCGCAACAGGATCGTTGCGTCTGCGACGACGGTCGAGAGGTCGGACAGCACTCCCCGCGAGGCCGGTGCCGCCGCCAGGATCGTGGCCAGCAGTGGGCCATGCCCTCCACCGACGTCGACGATGGTCGGGTAGACGCTGAAGTCGTAGCCTGCGACAACGGTTGCGTCCGTCAGCTCCGAGATACTCGTCATGGTCTGGTTGAACAGTGCGGCAAGCTCTGGGTTCTCGGCGAAGTATTCGAAGCTCTCCTTGCCGCGCAACGCCGCGACGACCGCATTCCCAGTTCGGATTGAATCAACCAGATGGGTCCAGCGTTCGCGCTGCTCCTGCGACCCGTAGAACCGGGCCGCCGATTTCATCGACACCGGCGCGTCAGACCGCAGCGTTTCAGAAAGCGAGTTCAGCTCATACCGGCCGTCGCGACGCACGCGAAAAATGCCCCGGCTGATCAATGCTCGCAGAAGCCGGCGCAGTGCATCCGCATCCGCGTCCACTCGGGTCGCCAACTCGCCGATCGGCAAGGGGCGGTCGGCGAGGGCATCGGCGACACCGAGTTGGGCCGCCACAGTGATCGCCTGCGAAGTCCAGCTGGCAAGGATCATCTCGAATATCGCTGCGGGCGCGGGTGTCAGCCGTTGATTGAGCCGATACAAGTGGTGGCGAGTCCACTCGACAACACGGGCCAGCTTGGCGGGTGGCACTTTAGAGATGATCATCAGCGGCGCACAAACCCGCTAGACAGGTCACGGTCGACCTCCGCGGATATCCGCCTGTGGCTTATCGAACGCAGAAACGTCATCATCGCCCAGGTGCCAAACGAGTCCGAGATCATGGCGGCCGGTTTCAACACTGACTCACTCTGGGACATCTGCCGCGACGTCACCCAGGACACGGCGGTGAGCCTGCGTCGCCTGGTCTTCTCATACCAGCGCAGCGCGCTCGACAGATCACCGTTGCTGTCGTTGGGTTCCTTCCGGAGATCCGAGAGTGCCTTGCACAACACCATCGTGTCGAGCAGTGCTTGGTTGGTCCCCTGCGCGAGGATGGGCGGCATCGTGTGTGCGGCGTCGCCGACCAACGTCACCGAGCCACGGCGTGGTGACCGGGGAATCGGATGCCGAAAATGCGGGAACGGCGAAGGCCCCAGATCGTCGTCCGTCAACGCCGCGAGAACTTGATCGACCAAGTCGGACCATCCTGCGAAATTGGACCGGATCATGTCGATCGGATGTTCCGGCCTGACGAAGCCGGGCGACCACGGCAAGTCGAACCACCACTGCAGATCGGAGCCGCCAGCCGGCCACAGGCCAAGGTTTCCGTGCTCGCCGACGATCTGCACTGCGCCGCCCTTGTCGGCGATGTGCGGGAGTGTGATCAGTCCCTGCCAGCTGCACCAGCCAGTCGGCTTCGCGGGTTTCGCACCGGCGATGTCTCGCACCATCGAGTGCAGACCATCCGCACCGATCAACAGATCGCCCTCCGCGTAGCTGCCGTCTCCGAACTCGAGCCGCACCCCGTCCCGCGTGCCGACCGCTCGGGCCACGCGTGAATTGCACCGGATGCGATCGGCCGGAAAGCCTTCCATCAGACGCTCAAGCAGGACTCGACGTGGGACCATCCGAACGGCTCCGCCCAGCCGGTCCACGATCGCGGTCACGTCGATATTCACCAGTTCGCGACCAGTCGATGTCGCGATCCGCACGGTGGACAGCAGCTGTCCTGCCCCGTCCATATCGACTCGCAGCTGCTCCAGAACCGTCGAGCCATTGGGCCAGATGGTCACCGCACCCCCGCCGGGCCGCGTATCCGGCCGCCGCTCGAAGACGGCGACGTCATGTCCGTCCCGCAATAGTCCGCGAGCAATGGAAATGCCGGCCACCCCGGCGCCGAGGACGAGGATCCGAAGCGGTTGCCGCACAGCCGTTTTCATTTGCGGCCCATCCAGCTGTGGAACCGACCTTCCGGATCGTAGGCCGCCCGAACCTTATCCAGGCGCGCCATGTTCGGGTCGGTGATGAACTTCGCCGGGCGCCTGCCGAGATTCTCGTCGGCGAGCGCGATGCCGGTCGCCAGGTGCGACATCGCCGCCATGTTGGACCCTGACCAGTCGCGATACCGTTCGTCGTCGGCGGGATTCTGCCAGACGGTGTATAGCCCCATGTAGATCTCGTCCTCCACGCTGAACGCCATGTCCGGGCGGTCCGGGGAGGGTTTCCAACCCGTGAATATGAAATGCGAGGGGTGCGGTGGCATCGATTCGATGATTCTGCGGATGCCCGGCAGTAGTTCTTCAGCTGAGGCAGACGTCCACATGTTGTCGGCGATATACCGGTGGCCCTTCGGGTAATTGGTCATTACGGCCGTGTACCAGCTGGCCAGGTTTGTCGGCGCATACGGAACGTTGATCATCGCCCGATCGGCGACCGGGCAGGTGCCAAGTAGCGCAAGTGCTTTCGTCGCCTCCTCTTCCGATTCGGCGAAGACTGGCGAGGCGATGGTGATGGCGGGGTGGTCGATCCCGGCTGCCGGAAACGAGCGTGTGGTGAGGATTTGCAGCTCGACGCGGTCGTCGATCTCGGGACTGATGGAACGCCCCCAGGTGAACACCTCGTCGGCGAGTTCGATCGGGTACATGTACAGACAGGTCCCCAACACCGCCGGGCGCCGGTGAATCCGCAGTTTGAACGAGGTGACCACACCGAAGAAGCCAGGGCCTGAGCCGCGGGCGGCCCAGTACAGGTCAGGGTGGTTCTCGGGGTCGCAGTAGATCTGCTCGCCGTCGGCAGTGACGACCTCAAGCCCAAGCACGTTTTCGCATGCCGGTCCGAGCACCTTGCTGTTCCAGCCGTACCCGCCCTGCAACAGATAGCCGCCGAGGCGGATGCCTTCGCAATGGCCCGTAGGAAAGAACAGCCCTTGCGAGTCAAGTTCGGCCGCAAAGATGTTGGCGATCTTGCCGGGTCCGACGTCCGCCGTCATCCGATCTGTGTCGACGGTGCAATGGTCGAGGCGGCTGACATCCAGCAGCAAGCCGCCGTCGCGCAGGTGGCTAGCAGCCCAGCTGTGGCCTCCCGAACGTACGCCGACCTTATGGCCGTTGGCGCTCGCATAGCGGATCGCCGCGACTACGTCCTCGGTGTCGTGAGCTTGCACGATCATGTCGGGAAAGCGGTCCGGCAGAAGGCCATTCCACACCGTTGCACGACGGGCCGTCTCGTATCCCTCCGCGCCGCGGGCGTAGTACTTCTCGACGGAAAGCAAAACCATTGCGTCCCCTTTGATTTCGGACGGTATCGTTGGCGCCGGCTAACACTCCCGATGCCAGTGACACGACGTGCGAGTAGCTTCTGTTCATCCGAAGTGGTCGACGTCACAGACTTCGCGGTGGAAAACGCTCCGGCGAATGCCGAAGCTGGGCATCATCTGTCGCTGTGCTGTGCGGCGCCTGGGATTTTGGTCGAAATGACTGCCTTCAACCCGACATTCGCAACGACCGCTCCCCCGCGATCGAATCGGTTGATAGGTAGGCAGCGATCTCACGGGCCAGTGGCGTGGCGTTCAGCCGAATCGCCCGGAGCGGGCCATTGGGCGGAATGCCGTAGCCGATCGCGAACATTCCATCGCCGATGTGCGAGGCGAATCCGCCCCGCGGTTTGCCGCGTTCGTCGAGGATGCCAAGGTGACCGACCAATGCGTCGAGATCCATGCTGAAACCGGTTGCGGCGATGATCACCGTCGGCGGTATGCAGCTGCCGTCGGCGAGGATCACACTGTCGGGTTTGACCGCCTCCACGGCAGCGACAACCTCGATGCGGCCGGCCCGCACGGCGCCGATAAGCTCATCGGCCAGTGTCGGGATGCGGCCTGTCTGTTCCACCGTTGCCTTGAGGCCGAGCGGCGGCTTGTTGAAGCCGTGGGCCGACAGGTCACCCCACATCAGGCGCTCGGATAACCCGATGATCGGATCGACCGCGCTCGCGGGTGCCCATGCGAAAAGCTCGAGCAGGATGTCCGACGGAAGTGGTCCTATGGCGCGCCGCACGAGATGCGGCGGTGTGCGGACCGCAAGCCAGATCCGGCGCGCGCCGTTGTTGGCGAGCTGGACGGCGATGTCGGCGGCCGAATTCCCTGCGCCCACAACGAGGACGTCACGGTCGCGGAAAGGCCAAGCGTTCTTGAAGTTGCCGGAGTGAACGACCTCGCCGCTGAAGTGACTCAGGCCTGGCCATTCAGGGATGGTGGGCGTGCGGTAGTTGCCAGTGGCGAGGACGATTGCCCGTGTTCGGATTTCGCCCGACGATGTGTCGAGTCGCCAGCCGCCTTCGATGCGGCCGAGCCCGGCGACGTCACAGCTCAGCTCGAGCGTGATGTTCTGCTGCCGCACGTAGTTGTCGAAGTAACGAACCATGTCCTCCCGCGTTGGCCAACGGCCGGCGGTCAACGGGATCCGTTGTCCGGGAAGATGCGACAAGAACCCGGTGGTGTTGAGGCGGAAATTGTCATAGCGCGTACGCCACGAAATGGCCGGTGCCGCTGCACGGTCGACAACGAGGGTGTTGACGCCATGCTGATGCTCGAGTTGACGCGCGACAGCGAGGCCGGCGGGGCCTGCCCCGATCACAACGACATCGCGGTTGTCCTCGACATGTGTGGTCATCGCGATGTACTCCCCGCGTCGATTCTGAACGGAAGCGGTATGACTCCTTCGTCACGGTTCCCGCCAGTGACACGACGTAGAACCCGATGTGGTTCACGGTCAGGTGGAGATCTTGTGCTGTGCAACCGGTTACGGTGAGTTCAGTCACACACCCGTGAGGCGGAGAGGTCGAGCGTCGCGCAAGCAACGTAGCCGCTCGGCGGTGTCGGTGGACGACATGGGGATGAAGGTCACCAGTCGTAGATGCGGGTGGTCGGAGGGCACAAGGCTGTGTTGCTCCAAGTGAAGGTCGCCGACCTCGGGGTGGCGGAATAGGCGCTCGCGTGCGGGCAGAGTATCGATGTCGTAGGTTTCCCACGCGGCCCGGAACGCCTCACTGGTCTGGAGAAGCCGACTGACAAGGTCGGCGAAGGGCGGCTCGCTAAGCCGGGTGCCGGCCTCGGCACGGAACGACGCAACGTTGTACACGCCGGTGAGTTCCCAGTCCGGCATCAGCGTGCGCAGGTACGGGTCGGTGAACAGCAGCCATAGAAAGTTGCGGTCAGCCACGGCGACCCTCGCGACGTTCGGGTAAAGCGCCGCGTATACGGCATTCCAAGCCAATATGGTCCAGTCCTGGGCGATCACTAACGCCGGGTAGTCCCCGAGGGCGTCGAGCAGCCGCTGAACGTGAGCGGGGACGGTGCCCGGACTCGCGTCTTCGGTGGGCTGGGGCGCGCTGTGCCCGGCCAGCGCCGACAGGTAGACATGCTCTGCGTGGGACAACCGCAGGGTCCGGGCGAGCGAATCGACGACCTGCCGGGACGGCGTGACGTCCCGTCCCTGCTCGAGCCACGTGTACCAGGTGACGCTGACACCCGCCAGGTAGGCCACATCCTCACGACGTAGCCCGCGAGTCGTTCGCCCGGCGATTTCGGGCAGGCCGATCTGCGCGCGGACGAGCTGTCGCCTGCGGCTTGTGAGGAACTGACCCAGCATGGCGGCATTGTGCTTCATGGTTGCACCTCAGTGGTTTTGGTACCGCTGCGCGGCAATCAGAAGCGTCATTGTTCCTCGCTGATTACCGTCGCTGTGTCCACAATTGCCCCGGCTGCCTGACCCCGTCGCCCCGGCTGCCACCCAACTTCGTCCCCCAGCTAGCTGGAACTCGGTGCCTGATCTCCGTACTTGATGGAGCCCTTTGACCTGGTCAACAGCATTTTTGGGATGCGCTGTGACGAGACTGGTAGCGCCACTACTAGCTTTGGCCCTACCTGCCCCTGATCGTCGCGAATGCCATTGTCGGAGTCAGGAACCCTATCCGTCCGGCGGACACAGTCACACGAGCCGACGTCATATGCCAAATGCTGCACTGCCGCAGCCGGCGTAGCTGACAGGACGGTGTCACCAACGCATCGGAATGAGTCTAACCATGACGACGATCCCCGAAATAGATGTCAGTACAGCGTATTTCGACGCCCCATCAAAGACCGCGATCGAGTGGCTCTACGACGAGCACGCCGCAGCTTTGTGGCATTACGCGTGGCGGTTGACCGGTGACTCAGCCCGCGCTCAGGATGTCGTGCAGGAGACACTATTGCGCGCATGGCAGCGCCCCGAGGTCGCCGACAACAACAAGCGGCCGGCACGAGCGTGGCTGTTCACCGTCGCCCGCAACATGGTGATCGACGAAAGCCGCAGCGCACGGTTCCGCCGTGAGGTGAGTACGCCGGACGACGTGGGTGCATTCGAGGGCGCCTGCCCGGACGACGTGGACGCCGCGTTGGACCGGCTGCTGATCAATGACGCGCTGGCACGGTTGACACCGGAGCACCGCGAGGTGGTTCGGCGCTCGTACTTCCAGGGGTGGACAACGGCCCAGATCGCTGCGGACCTCGGAATTGCTGAAGGAACTGCGAAGTCACGGCTGCACTACGCATTGCGGGCGCTGCGGCTGGCGCTGTCCGAAACCGGTTTCACATCATGACTCTTCGATCACCACACGCTCACCGAACGCGCCGTCAGTCTTCGTCGTAGTAAGCGTGGTTCGTCCGCACCGGCGGCAGCGGTCGCAGCGGCTCGCGTACTCCGCTGCCGTCCTCGGGTGGTGGCTGGATCCAAACGGTCACCGGATCCCAGCGCCGCAATAGGGTTCTGGTTTCCGGCTGCTGATTCATGACGATTCCATGCATCACCGGTTCGGGGCTGTCCGGATCGGGCCCCTGAAGAAGCAGCCGTGATCATGCCCGACGAGCCAGGCATTCAGGGCCTGCATTCCTCGAAAGTCAGGCACCTCGACGATTGGTTCGGTCAGTTCAGGTCACCGCGCGCCGTGCTACCCGCGAAACTCAATGGATCGGTGCGCGAAAGGCTGCTAGAAGAGACTGACTAGGAGTAGCGGGAGGGCAGCTAGATGGCTGTGCTGACACCTCAGCAAGAAGACTTCCCTCGGTGGTACCAGGATGTGCTGACCAAGGCGAAGCTGGCCGAAAACGGACCAGCCCGCGGAACTATGGTCATCCGGCCGAATGGCTATGCCATCTGGGAGCGGATGCAGGCGGAGGTTGACGGTCGGATCAAGGCCGCAGGCGCGCAGAACGCGTACTTCCCGCTGTTGATCCCGATGAACTTCTTCGAGCGTGAGGCCGAGCATGTCGAGGGATTCAGTCCTGAGCTTGCCGTCGTGACCCATGGCGGCGGCAAGGAACTGACCGAGCCGCTCGCGATCCGTCCGACAAGCGAAGCAGTCATCGGCGAATACATGGCCAAGTGGGTCGACAGCTACCGCGACCTCCCGCTGCTTCTCAATCAGTGGGCCAATGTCGTCAGGTGGGAGCTGCGGCCGCGAATCTTCTTGCGTACCACGGAGTTCCTGTGGCAGGAAGGTCATACAGCGCACGCCTCGCAAGCCGACGCGCGGCAATATGCCCGTCGCATCCTGCACGACGTCTACCTCGAATTCATGCGCAGTGTGCTGGCCATGCCGGTGATCGTTGGCCGCAAGACCGCAAAGGAACGGTTCGCAGGCGCGGAGGACACAATGACCTGCGAGGGCGTGATGCGCGACGGCAAGGCATTGCAGATGGCCACATCGCATGAGCTTGGCCAAAGGTTCAGCCGCGCCTTCAACATCAGCTACTCCAGCGCCGAGGGCACGACCGAGCTCTGCTGGACCACGTCGTGGGGAGCGTCGACGCGGATGCTTGGCGGACTGATCATGTGCCACGGCGATGACTTCGGGCTCGTCCTGCCGCCGGCGCTGGCACCGGTACAAGTAGTGGTCGTGGTGGTCAAGGACACCGATGGCGGGGTCACCCGTGCCGCGGCCGCCCTCGTTGAGTTGCTGAGGGCGCGCGGTGTGCGGGTCAGCCTGGACGACAACGTCGCCCAGGCCTTCGGCTGGCGGGCCACCGAGTGGGATTTGCAGGGCGTGCCGATCCGGGTGGAACTCGGCCCGCGGGACCTCGCGGAGAACGCCGCCCTCCTCTACCGGCGGGACACCCGCGACAAGAACAAGGTGGGCATCGACGACGTCGTCGACGAGGTGCAGCGGCTCACCGGCCGGATCCAAACCGACATGTTCGAAGCGGCGACAGCACGCCGCGACGCCACGGTCTCGGACTGCGCCACTCTCGAGCAGGCGCGTGGCGTGGCGCAGACGGGCGTCGCCCGCGTGCCTTGGGAGTTGGTCCGCACCGTCGGTGAACAGGACCTCGCCAGCAGCGGCCTCACGGTGAGGTGCCTGCAGCTCAGCGACGGATCGCTGCCCGAAACCGATGATGACGCGGGCGCGTTGGCCTATGTTGCCCGCGCCTATTGAGTTGCCAGGTACGTTCCCCTGTATGGACCTTGGGGGCAGGACGGCACTTCTTACCGGCGCGACCGGAGGCCTCGGGCAGGCCATTGCCAATGCGCTCGCTGCGCGCGGAGCGAGGCTCATCCTGAGCTCTCGCAAGACCGAGGAGTTGGTGAAGCTCGCCAGATCGCTCCCTGGCAAGGGGCATACGACGCTTACTTCTGACCTCGCCGAGGATGGCGCGGCGCTCGCATTGCTCGAGCAGGCCGGCGACATCGATGTGCTCGTCGCCAACGCGGCGCTACCTGCGTCGGGCCAGCTGGACGGCTTCAGTCAAGAAGAGATCGGCCGGGCGCTTCGTGTCAACCTCGAATCGCCGGTACGAATGACGCGCGAGCTGCTGCCCCGTTGGCAGAAGCGAGGCAGCGGGCACTTTGTTTTTATCTCCTCGATCTCGGGTTTCGCCTCGACCCCACGGGCGTCTCTGTACGCGGCGACGAAGTTCGGCCTGCGGGGCTTTGCGCTCAATCTGCGAGAAGACATGCGCGGCACCGGCGTTGGCGTTTCGGTTATCACCCCAGGCGCGATTCGCGACGCAGGAATGTTCGCCGAAAGCGGTGCCGCACCGCCACCCGGCCTCGGCACGGGAACACCCCAGCAGGTCGGCAATGCGGTGGTGCGCGCGATCGAGCATGACAAGTCGGAAATCAGTGTGGCGCCGCTTCGTCAGCGGGCGCTCGCCCGCTAGGCGATGCTGGCGCCCGAGATCTCTGGGCGATTGGCGGGCTCGACCGCCATGAAGGCGGCAGACGCGATTGCCTCGGGTCAGACCGAGAAGCGGTAACTCGCCCGTACGGATCCGTTTGTCGCCTGATGCTTTCCGTGCATCGACTGGACGTGTTGACCGACTAGGGTCGCCGGGCCATGGCCGTGATCGAACCTAGTTGGGATGCGTGATGACCACGACTGATCAGGAGGAGCCGGCGACGGCGGTGAAGCTGCCGCCCGGTCCCCCCTTCCCTCGAGCGCTTCAAGGTGTGGCTGCTCTGGCTGATCGCAGAATCGCGCTGCAGATCCTGCGCGGCCGATACGGGTCGGCCTTCTCGATCGACCTGCCAATTTTCGGACACATGGTCGTCCTCAGCGATCCCGGCGATATTCGTCAGCTGTTCAGAATCGGCTCCGATGCCGCCGACACGACAGACGCCAACCTCGGTCGGGTGATGGGGCCCAATTCGTTGTTTGCACTGTCCGGTGACCGACATCGGGCACAACGCAAGTTGTTGACACCGCCGTTTCATGGACGGCGACTGGCCGCATACGAGGCAATCGTCGAGAGGGAAGCGATCGACGAGTTCTCGTCGTGGCCACACGATCGATCCTTCGCGGCGATGCCGTCGATGATGCGCATCACCCTCAACGTCATACTGCGCGCGGTGTTCGGCGCTGAGGGTCAGGAGTTCGAGCGTCTGCGTGAAATCCTCCCGCCGGGAATCCAACTCGGCTCAAAGCTGGCGCTGATTCCAGTGCCGCAATGGGATTGGGGACGATGGAGCCCGTGGGGCCGGTTCCGCCAGTACCGCCGAGACTACGACGCGACCGTCGAGCAGCTGATCGAGAAGGCGCTGGCCGACCCGAACCTCGCCAGCCGAGATGATGTGTTGTCGATACTGCTGCAGAGCCGCTACGAAGACGGTTCACCGATGACACACGCCGAGATCGCCGACGAGTTGATCACCATGCTGGCCGCCGGACACGAGACGACCGCCACCACCTTGGCCTGGGCAATCGAGCGGCTGCAGAGACACCCCGAGCTGCTTGACCGTCTCGTCGCCGACCTCGACGACGGATCCGAGGAACTGCTCCACGCCACCATCCTGGAGATCCAACGCACCCGCCCCGTGATCGATGTGACATTCCGGCAGGTCAAGGCCTCCTCATTGCAGATCGGCCCGTGGACGCTGCCGCAGGGCCAAACGATCGTCGCTAGCATCGGCCTGCTGCACGCCGATGAAGCCGTCTTCCCCGACGCCCGGCGCTTCGACCCCGATCGCTTTCTGTCCCAATCTCCCGATCCTGCCGAATGGATCCCGTACGGCGGTGGGATTCGCCGTTGCATCGGTGCGGCTTTCGCGACGATGGAGATGCGGGTTGTGCTGCGAACCCTGTTGCGTAACTACATCATCAGCCCTTCGAGCGCCCGCGACGAACGCTGGCAATCACGTGGGGTGGCTGTCGCCCCCGCACGTGGTGCGCGGGTGCGTATTCAACCAAGACAGAGTCGCTAAGCCTGCTCTGAGGGGTATTCGGGCGTCCAACGCACCTGCGAGATCCGTTCCGTCAGTTCCTCATCGCTGCGCTTCGGCGCGACGCCGTCCGCGATGGCTTGGGTACCGACGGCGTGGGCGATGCGGACGGCGACATCGGGGACGTCCGCCCACGCGGGCAGCAGTGGCTGGTTCGGATCGGTGAGGGCGGGCGATGCGTCGCCGAGGGTGGCGGCCGCAACCCGCATCATCTCGTCGGTGACGCGAGTGGCCTGCGCCGCGGTGACGGCAAGTCCCATCGCGGGGAAGATATAGACGTTGTTGCACTGTGCGATTGGGCGTTCCACACCGTTGCGTTGCAGCGGCGCGAACGGTGACCCAGTGGCGATCAGGGCACGCCCATCCGTCCATTCGTCCAATTCGGCTGGGTGCGCCTCAGCGCGGCTCGTCGGGTTGGACAGCGGGAAGATGATGGGACGCTTGGTCTTTCGCGCGAGCTCACGGACGATCTCCTCGGTGAAGGCACCGGCCGCGGTGGACAGCCCGAGCAGGACGCCGATGTCGACATGGTGCACGACGTCGGCCAGCTGGGCCGTCCCGGATAGACTCCAGTCCCCCACGCGGTTCGCCGGCTGGGCGAACTTCCGCTGCTCCTCCGACAGGTCGGTGCGGTCGTCAGTCAGCAGACCCTGGATGTCGACGACCCAGATGCGCTCCGACGCGTCCTGGTCGGACAACCCCTGCGCGACCATCTCGCGCTTGACCATGTCCAGCACGCCGATTCCGGCCGAACCCGCGCCCAGCATCACGATCTGCTGTTGCGCCAGCGGGCGCCCTGCGACCTTCGCCGCGCCGTGCAGGGCGCCGAGGGCGACGGCGGCAGTGCCCTGAATGTCGTCGTTGAAGGTGAGCAGCTTGTCGCGGTAGCGCTCAAGGAGCGGCAACGCGTGCGTGGTCGCGAAGTCCTCCCATTGCAGCAGCACGTCTGGCAGTTCTTCGCGCACGGTGGCGACGAACTGGTCGATGAACGCGTAGTAGTCGTCGTCGCTGATCCGCCGGTGGCGCCAGCCGAGGTATTGCGGGTCTTCGAGTAATTCGACATTGTCGGTGCCCACGTCGAGCACGATCGGAAGCGTGCGGGCCGGGTCGATGCCGCCGATGAGGGTGTACAGCGAGAGCTTCCCGATCGGGATGCCCATTCCACCGATGCCCTGGTCACCAAGGCCGAGGATGCGCTGCCCGTCGGTCACCACGATTACGTCGATCTCACGCTCGGGGCGGTTGCACAACACCTCGCGCAGCTCGTCGCGGTCCGGATACGAAACGAACAGTCCCCTCGGCCGCCGGTAGATCTCGCTGAAGCGCTGGCACGCCTCACCGACAGTCGGTGTGTACACAATCGGCATCGTCTCCGGGATGTGGTCGCGCAGCACCCGGTAGAACAGCGTCTCGTTGCGGTCCTGCAGCGCCCGCAGGTAGATGTGCTTGTCGAGATCGTTACGGCGGGTGGAGAATTCGTTCCAGCAATGCTCGACCTGCTGCTCCAGCGTCTTCTCAGCGAGCGGGAGCAGACCGAGCAGACCGTACTTTCGACGCTCGGCGCGGGTGAAGGCGGTGCCCTTGGTCGTGAGTGCGTCGAACAGCTTGGCCTGCCCCGTCATCTCCTCGGACACGCGAGAACCCCTTCTGCCGCTTCCCTAGTCGACAGCCACGCTATCCCGCTTCGGAGGGGTACGGCGGATCAGTATTCGATGATCCGGCTCAGGTATGGCGCCATGCCGTTCGTGCGCACCGGCGAAACCGTGACGGCGGGGTCGGTGGCCTCCACCATCTGGCCGTTGCCAACGAACATTGCAACGCTTTGGCTGCCTTCCGGGCCGTAGAAGATCAAGTCGCCGGGCAGCGCCTGCGACGGCAGGATCTTGCGGCCGACCTTGTACTGCTCGCCCGATGATCGCGGCATCTTGATTCCGACGCCGGCGAATGCGTACAGCACGAGGCCTGACGAGTCGAAGCCGACCCTGCTGACACGGGGCGGTTCGGCGACCGGGCTGGGGACAGTGGTGAGGCCGGGGACGACGGCGTTCGACAATGGAGTCGCGCCAAGGCTGGCGTCCGCGGTAACGGCGGGGGTTTCCACCGATGCGGTGCCGAGGCTGGCCCCTGCAGTGTTGCCGCCGCCATACGCATACGGCACGCCGCGCTGTGAAAGCGCCCGCGCGATTACGGCGTTGATCGCTTGTTGGCGGGTCGAGTCGGCCATCGCAATAGCAGGCGTCGCGACCAACAACGCCAGAGCGATCATCACGGCGAAGGTGCGTCTCATTGGAACTTCCTTTGCTTGGGCGCCGTCGGCGCCGCCAGTTAACTACTGTCACTATATTCACTTCTGTAACAGCGAAGGCCCGGTTAGCCCACCATCCCCTGGTCGGCGGCGGATTCTTTCTCGTACCGTGACCGCGCTGCTGACTGTTCGTGACCGACTGTCGAAATTCATAGGCCTAGCTGTGGTTTCGCTCACATGACGACTCCCCTAGCGTTGTGTTCATGCCGCGCTTCCACGACCAGGACCTCACCGGCGTGCGGATGCGCGGCGTCGAGCTCGTCGTCGACGTCGAGATCAGCGGCGAGCTCCAGAACGTCGTGGTCAACGGCGTCGACATCGCACCGCTCGTCGACGCCGAATTGAACCGCCGCATGCCGGAGCGGGCCAAGATGCGCCCCGACTACAGCGACGGCTTCCGTGAGGCGTGGGCAATCCTCGAACAGCTCTGGAAGCGCACCGTGGCGCGGGCAATGACGTTGCCCGGGCCGGCGCTTCACCGCAACATCGACGACGAGTGGTCTTTCATCCAGACCCTGCGGCACCTCAACTTCGCGAGCGCTGCCTGGGTCGATCGGATGCTGTGGGGCACCGCCTCGCCATGGCATGCGCTCGATCTGCCGTGGGACGAGGCACCCGGATGGGACGGCATCCCGTGGGACCGCGAGGCGCGACCCTCACTCGATGAGGTGCTCACGGTCCGACGCGAACGCCAGGCGATGGTCCGCCATGTCCTGGAATCGCTTACCGACGAGCAACTCACCGCCGACGTGACTCGCAAAGAGGACGGCTGGCCGCACATGGAGAACTTTCCCGTCAAGGAATGTCTCCGCATCGTCCTCAACGAGGAGTGGCAGCACCGGCTCTATGCCGAGCGTGATCTGGACACGTTGGAGACGCTGACGCCGGGCTGACGAAGTTAACTCGGCCCCGGAAGCCGCAGAACCAGTCGCGCTCCGCCCAAGGGGCTGGCTTCCAGGGCGGCCGTACCGCCGTGAATCTCGGCTTGTTGGGCGACGAGGGCCAGCCCGAGGCCCGAGCCTGACCGCGCCGCCGTCGAGCCGCGCGAGAACCGCGCGAACACCGCGGCCCGTTCCTCTTCGGGCACGCCGTCGCCGTTGTCGTCGACGGCGATCTCGACGCCGTCGCTGGAACTCTCTGCGCTCAGCCGGATTTCGGTGGCGCCGCCGTGTTTGACCGCGTTCGTGATCGCGTTGTCGATCACCAGCCGCAGGCCCGCTGGCATGCCCACCATGAGCACCGTGGTCGAAGACGCCAGCGACACATGCAAATTGGGGTAGTTGCGCATCGCGTCGTGGGCGGCACGATCGAGCAGCTCGGTGATGTCGACAGGGACGAAGTCGTCGACGGTGGTCAATTCGCCCTGGGCCAGGCGTTCGAGCGCGGTGAGCATCGCTTCGATGCGGCTCTGTGTCCGAATGATGTCGCTGACCACTTCTTTTCGCTGCTCGTCGCGTAGGTCAAGCGTGGACAGCACCTCGAGGTTGGTGCGCATCGCCGTCAACGGTGTGCGTAGTTCATGGGATGCAACCGCCGCGAAGTCGCGGGCCGATTCAAGGGCCGCCCTGGTGCGCTGCTGCTCGTCGCCGATGCGCGCGAGCATTCCCTCGACGGCCTCGGCGATCTCGACAGCCTCCTGGACGCCGCGCACTTGAACCTCGTCGGGTTTGGATTGGGCGTTGATGGCGCGGGCCTGCTGTGCCAGCAGCCGGAACGGGTTGATCATGATCAACCACATCACCCAGCCGACCAGGACGGTGCCCACGATCACGCCGCCGCAGATCAGCAACACCCGCCGGTGCAGTTCGTCGATGCGATGCTGCGTTTCGGCAAGCGGCGCGGCCACCGCGATCGACGCCACTCCCGCGGAGAAGGTTCGGACGCGATACTCGACGCCGTTGATCGATGTGTTGGCGTAGCCGTTGTCGAACTGCGGCAACACGATGTCGCTTGGCACCGAGGCGATGGCATTCCTGACCCGAGCGGTGCGTACCAGGCCGCCCCCGTTCAGAGCGGGCTGGTCGACGGCGGAGTCCTGAGCGTTGCGCAGCAGCGTGCTGATGTCACCGAGGCTGCTCACCGAGTCGAGGCGCCGGTCCAGCTGGCTGTATTGGTCGTTTGTAACCCCGAACCACACCCAGGCGCCGAGAGTGATGACCAGGGCAACCACCGACAGCGCCGCGACGATCACGATGATGCGCAGCGAGAGTACGCGCGTCAACAGCATGTTCAGCCGCTGGCCGCGGAGCACTAGGACGCTCGCAGAGCGGGACAGTACATGCCTGTCATCTTGCCCGACGCCGGAGCACGACAGCTTGCTGATTACGCCATCGTCGGCGAAACCTGCGCCGTAAGGTCGGTGACGTAGCTGTCCAGCTCAACGGGAGTCTCGCTGAACAAGGGGGTAAACCCATGGCCATCGTCGAAGCGGATGCACGGCCCCAGACACCATTCGACAAGGACATCGCCGCGACGCAGCGATACATCGACAGTCCTCGCTTCGAGGGGATCATCCGTCTCTATTCGGCGCGGCAGGTCGCCGAGCAGCGCGGGACGATCCCCGCCGACTACATCGTGGCGCGTGAGGCCGCGGAGGCCTTCTATCCGCGCCTGCGTGAGCTGTTCGCCCAGAAGAAGAGCATCACTACATTCGGGCCCTATTCACCCGGGCAGGCCGTGGTGATGAAGCGGATGGGCATCGAAGGCATCTATCTTGGCGGCTGGGCGACGTCGGCGAAGGGTTCCATCAGCGAGGATCCGGGACCCGACCTCGCGAGCTACCCGCTGAGTCAGGTGCCCGACGAGGCCGCAGCGCTGGTGCGGGCGCTTCTCACCGCCGATCGCAATCAGCAATACCTGCGCCTGCGCATGACTGATGAGCAACGTGCCGCGAGCCCCGCCTACGACTATCGTCCGTTCATCATCGCCGACGCCGATACCGGCCACGGTGGTGATCCCCACGTGCGCAACTTGATTCGCCGTTTTGTCGAGTCGGGTGTGCCGGGCTACCACATCGAGGACCAGCGCCCCGGCACGAAGAAGTGCGGGCATCAGGGCGGCAAGGTTCTTGTCCCTTCGGACGAACAGATCAAGCGCCTCAACACCGCCCGCTTCCAGCTCGACATCATGCGGGTGCCCGGAATCATCGTTGCGCGTACGGATGCCGAGGCGGCCAACCTGCTCGAGAGCCGCGCCGACGAACGCGACCAGCCGTTCCTCCTCGGCGCCACCAACCTCAAGATCCCGTCGTACAAAGCCTGCTTCCTGGCGATGATGCGACGGTTCTATGACTCGGGAGTCACAGACCTGAGGGGGCACCTTCTTTATGCGCTTCCCGACGGCGAGTACGCCGCCGCCGACGCATGGTTGCAGCGTCATGGCGTTGCGGACGCGATCGCCGAGGCCGCCAAGGCTTGGCAGGACGGCTCCGAGGATTCAGTCGATGACCTGTTCGACAAGGTCGAGTCACAGTTCGTCGACGTCTGGCAGGTCGACGCCGGCCTGCAGACCTATGGCGAGGCCGTCGGGGATCTCCTCGACTTCCGCGCGAAGGAGGGCGAGCCGTCCGAGATGAGCGCCGCGGATTGGCGGAAGTTCGCCGCGCGGGCATCGCTGTACTCCGCGCGGGAGAAGGCCAAGGAGCTCGGCGCCGACGTCGCGTGGGATTGCGAGAGGGCGAAGACCCCGGAGGGCTACTACCAGATCCGCGGTGGCATCCCGTACGCCATCGCCAAGTCGCTGGCCGCCGCTCCTTTCGCCGACATTCTCTGGATGGAGACGAAGACCGCCGATCTGGCTGAAGCGAAGCAGTTCGCCGACGCGATCCGCGCCGAGTTCCCCGACCAGATGATGGCCTACAACCTGTCCCCCTCGTTCAACTGGGACACCACCGGCATGACTGACGACGAGATGCGCGCGTTCCCCGAGGAACTCGGCAAGATGGGGTTCGTCTTCAACTTCATCACCTACGGCGGACACCAGGTCGACGGGGTCGCTTGCGAGGAGTTCGCCACCTCGCTGCGCCAGGAGGGCATGCTTGCGCTTGCACGCCTGCAGCGCAAGATGCGACTTGTCGAATCTCCTTACCGCACACCGCAAACCCTGGTCGGCGGACCGCGCAGCGACGCCGCACTGGCCGCATCGTCAGGGCGCACGGCGACCACCAAGGCGATGGGCGAGGGCTCCACGCAGCATCAGCATCTTGTGCAGACCGAGGTGCCGAAGAAACTGCTGGAGGAATGGCTGGCGCTGTGGAGCGACCACTATCAGATCGGCGAGAACCTATCGGTGCAGCTTCGGCCGCGGCGTGCCGGCTCCGACGTGCTCGACCTCGGGATCTACGGCGACGGCGACGAACCGTTGGCCAACGTCGTCGTCGATCCGATCAAGGATCGGCATGGCCGCAGCATTCTCACTGTGCGTGACCAGAACACGTTCTCCGAGAAGATGCGCAAGAAGCGTCTGATGGACGTGATCCACGTCTGGCTGATTCACCGCTTCAAGGCCGAGATCGTGTACTACGTGACGCCCACCGAGGACAACATCTATCAGACCGAGAAGATGAAGTCCCACGGCCTCTTCAGCGATGTGTATCAGGAGGTCGGCGAGATCATCGTCGCCGATGTGAACCAGCCCCGCATCGACGAGCTGCTGGCGCCCGACCGCGAAGCGCTGAAGCGGCTGATCGCCAAGGAGGACTAACGGCTCGCCTCAGTAGGGAGACGCCTGCCACGCGAGCCCGAGGACCAGATAGGCCATGCACAGCAGTGAGTTCAGTACCAGCAGAGTAAGGCCCGCGACGATCAGCCAATGCATGGCTTGATGTTGTGTGCGCTTGAGCTTCGCGTGGCGCTCCTCGCGCTCTATCTCCGTCGCAGTGATGGCAAAACTGACGTTCGTCAGTTCGTCCTCCCCCACGCTCGCCCCTGCCGCGATCTGGCGAAGACGCATCGCGGGGATGGCGACACCAACGCCGTCGAAGCGACGACTCAACCGTCGCGCCTGCCGCCGGGTCAGTGCCCGGTCATGCGAAAAAATGAGATGTGACGCGCTTGTCACGAACGACAACTTTAGTTTGACGCGCACCGCCTGACTGCGTGTTGGCTAGATTTACACACGATGCCAAGCGACGCCGGGCACGCCCCGTTCCTGCTGCTGTCGATCCGCGCCGAGGACGCGGCGGCCGACGACGAGTATGCGGCGATGATGCGGTTCGCCGGGCTGGACACGAGCGGGATGCAGCGTATCCGGCTGACACATCAGTCCATGGGACAGATCGACCTCGCCGAATGGTCCGGCATAGTCCTGGGTGGCGGACCGTACAACGTCACCGACGCTATCGATGCGAAGTCGGAGACGCAGCGACGCGTCGAATCCGAGCTGTTGGAGCTGATCGGTCGCATCGTCGATCGCGACTTTCCGTTCCTCGGCTGCTGCTACGGCGTCGGGACGCTCGGATCAGTTGTCGGAGCCACCATCGACCGCCTATACCCCGAGCCGGTCGGCGCCCTGACCGTCACCCTCACAGAACAGGGGCGCCGTGATCCGCTGTTCGCCGATCTGCCCGATGTCTTCGATGCGTTCGGCGGCCATAAGGAAGGCGCCAGCGCGCTGCCTTCAGGCTTGGACTGCCTCGCGTTCTCGGCCGACTGTCCGGTCCAGGCCTTTCGGGTGGGCGACAACGTCTATGCGACGCAGTTTCACCCCGAACTCGACGAAGACGGACTCTGCACGCGCATCGATGTCTACAAGGACTATGGCTACTTCGCTCCCGATTCGGCTGAGTCGCTGAAAGAAGCTGCCCGGCAACGCAGCATCGACCATCCCCCAACCATCCTGCGAAGGTTCTCCGAACGGTATGCCCGACCGGTGTGACGACCCGAGGCACTCGCGAGCCAAACCCGCGAAACGCCGGATTCGCTCATGACGGTGACGAATCTCCTAAGTTTGCTGGTATACCCGGCTGGCATCCAGCGGCACGTTCGCCGGCGCTCCCGCGGGGTGCGGAATTCATCGCAAATGCACTCGGTTTCACAAATTGCTTTTAGCGTCAATTAGCAACTTTACAAACGTCAGTGAATATGACAACTCCCTCTGTCATGTCTTTACCTGTATCGCGCAAATTTCTTGGCTATTCCCGATCTAACCGATTTCGCGTCGCTAGCTCGGCTGGAGGGCTGAAAATCCCTCGCGCAGCAAGGATTTGACGGTCAGAGACACATCGGCCGCGTAGCTGTTGCGGGCTAGGCACGCCCGTGTTATTGACACAGAACTTCCGCCGAGTTTTGGCCCGACAACGAACAGTCAGCAATGGCGCGATTCCAGCAAACGCGACGGTATTAGCCCTTCATCTTTGATGACTAGGACGGAAATGTTTCGTTGCACAAATGCGTTTGATTCCTGCTATTTTCTCGCGCATGCCAATTGCGGGGCCACCACTGGCCGGGGGTCACCGCATGGCATCACCGGGCGGGGCGTTCGCGTCGCAACCGGCGAGGCACTCCCACGCCTTGCGGACCATGACTGTCCCTGGCATTCAACGCCATTCAGTAGGTCCTCAGCGGTGACGCTGACGTCCTCGGGAGTGTCGTCACGAGCTGACGAACACGAAAGGAAAGTGCATGTTCTTAGGCACGGTCGACGACTGGACGGCAGAAGGCACCGTCGTGTCCTGGTATCCCACCGAGGCCAGCTATGCGAGCGCCGCCGATGCGGTGCCTCATCCGGCGCCTGTCAGCTACCAGCAGTCCCAACACCTCCAGTACTACCGCAAGCAAACCAGCCTGGGTCGCGACATCCCGCGCCTGTGCATAGGTGTCTGGGAGATCATGGGCGTCTGCGACATCGAGGCAATGACCCATGCCGTCAACGCCCATGTGCGCCGCCACGATACGTACCATGACCGGTTCGCCTTCGGCGAGAACGACGAGATCCATCGTTATGCCATCGCCGAACCGGAGACCCTTACGCTGGCGCCGACGGATCACGGGATGATGACTCCGCCGCAGATCCGCAAGTTGCTGCTCGACACACCGGATCCACTGCAGTGGGACTGCTTCACCTTCGGGATCATCCAGGGAGAAGACCGTTTCACGGTCTACATCGCGATCGACCATCTGAGAGCCGACGGTATGTCGGCGGGCGTGATCTTCCTCGACATCCAGACGACGTACTTCACCACGCTGCAGAGCGGTCCGGCTGCAGTCACACCCGGGGCGAGCTATCGGGACTACTGCAGTAACCAGCGTGCGTACACCGCGAGCTTGGACGAAGAGTCGCCTCAGATCCAGTCGTGGCGAGCCTTTCTCGCCGCGAACGGAGGCGCTCTGCCTGAGTTTCCGCTGGAATTGGGTGAGGCAACGGCTGATACGCCGGGCTCCATCGACGTATTCGACCTGATCGACGAGGAACAGGGGCAGCGCTTCGAATCGGCCTGCCGCGCCGCAGGAGCGCGGTTCAGCGGAGGGGTGTTCGCCTGCGCTGCGTTAGCCGAGTACCGATTGACGGGCGCCGCCACGTACTTCGGCCTGACACCGTTCGACAACCGGCGAGACCCCGCGCATGCGACCGCTGTCGGATGGTTGGCGAGCTTCGTGCCGTTGGCGATTCCCACTGCCGACGCGTCGTTCGATGAGGTGGTGACCTCCGCGCAGGCATCGTTTGACGCGAACACCGCGCTGGGCCCAGTCCCCTACTATCACCTGCTCGAGATGCCCGATCCCTCGTCGGGGCCTCTCACTGTTCCGGACCGGCCTGTTCCGATGCTGTCCTACATCGACATCCGCAAGCTGCCGTTCAGCGACTACTGGGACGGTCTGCGCATCGGCATCTGGGGGGACAACCGGCTGTCGGAGGCAGTGTGCATGTGGGTCAATCGCATGCGCGACAGAACACAATTGGTCGTCGCCTACCCCGGCACCTCGGTCGCTCGCGAGTCAGTGATGCGCTATGTCGAGGCCATGCGAGCCGAGTTCGCCCGGGTGGCCGACGGCGTCGAGCAGTACACGAATGCCTGACGTCGCAATCGAATGCCGCGACCTGGCGAAGGCGTTCGGTAAGAGCTCGCCCGCCCTGCAGGGCGTGAGCTTCACCGTCGCGCGTGCTTCGGTATGCGCGCTGCTCGGCCACAACGGCGCAGGGAAGACCACAACGATCAACATCCTGTCCACTCTTGTGCGCCCCACCGCCGGGTCGGCGACCGTCGCGGGGTTCGACGTCGAGCGAGAATCGGCCGACGTGCGGTCGAGCATCGGTGTGACGGGGCAGGCCGCGGCGCTCGACGAATTCCTCAGCGGCCGTGAGAATCTGATGCTGTTTGCTCAGCTGCGTGGGCTGCGGCACCGGCATGCGCGGCAAAGGGCTGATGAACTGATCGATCGGTTCGACATGGGCCATGCCGCCGACCGGCGGGTTTCCACGTATTCCGGCGGAATGCGCAGGCGTATCGACATCGCCGTCGCGCTGGTCGTCCCCCCGCGTGTGCTTTTCCTCGACGAGCCGACGACAGGCCTTGATCCGCGCAGCCGCCGCGATGTCTGGGATCTGGTGTCCGCGCTTCGTCATCAGGACGTCACAGTGCTGCTGACAACGCAGTACCTCGAAGAGGCCGATGTGTTGAGCGATTCGATAATCGTGCTGAATTCCGGGCGGGTGGTGGCCAGTGGGACCGCCGACGACCTGAAATGCCGCGTCGGCGTCAGCTACTGTCAAGTCACGCCGGCTGACCCGATGAATCTGACCGAAATCGCCACGGCATTGGCGGATTTCGCGGCGTTCGGGACCGGTTGCGACACACTGATCGATCACCAGGCGGCCGCCGTGTCGGTGCCCGCACCCGACGGTGTGGCGACCTTCGGCGAGGTCTTCCGCCGGCTTGACGGACTCGGCATCGAACTCGCTGACATCTCGTTGCGTAAGCCGTCGCTGGACGAGGCGTTCCTGAGCTTGACGTCACCGCCGGTCACTGTATGAGTGCCCTGGCGACACTCACCCTGCGCACCTTTTCAGGCACGCTGCGCGACGCCGACCTGCTCTTCGCCGTGCTCGCCCCGGTTGGCTGCTTCCTCGGGTTCACGTTGGCGTTGGGGAAACTCATCGACACCGGCCAGATGACCTACCCGCAGTACGTGCTGCCGCTCGTCGTCGTGCAGGCGATGCTGTTCGGCGCCATGACGACCGCCGACCGCGCCGCGCGGGATCGGTTGTCCGGTTTCGGAGTTCGGCTTCGCACCCTTCCCATTCCGGCGGTGGTCCCGTTGGCGGCGCGAATGCTCTACTGCCTGATCCGCGCAGTGATCGCGCTGATCGCGGGCGTTGCCGTCGCATCGGTGTTCGGCTTCCGGATGGCAGGTGGCCTCGGCTACGGCGTGCTGTTCGTCGTCATCGTGTTGGCGTTCGCGATGGCGGTCTGCCTTGGCGCGGACGCGCTCGGGTCCCGAATCGGCTCCGTCGAGTCGTCCAGCCAGCTGCTGCTTCTCCCCCAGTTGGTGCTGGTCCTGCTGTCCACCGGGATGGCGCCCGCCGAATCGTTTCCAGGATGGCTCGGCCCCTTCGTCCGTTATCAGCCGGTGTCGCAGGTCACCGAGACATTGCGGGAGCTCGCCAGCGGTCACGTCGCCGTCGCCGGTCTTGCCGCCACGGCGGCCTGGTGCATCGCGTTGCTCGCGCTGTTTGGCGGCCTCGCGGTGCAGATGCAAAGGCGCACACGGTGACCGCCGCAGTCAGAGAGAGCGCGTTGGAGGCCGGACGACTGCTGCGCCGCTGGCGACGCGACCCGATCGTCACCGTCCAGGCGTTGCTGTTTCCAACCTTCCTCCTCGTCATCTACAAATTGCTCATCGGTAAGGCGGTGCTGGCCGTCACCGGAAGCAACAGCCTCTACGGGCTGGTCCCGATGTGCGCAGTGGTCGGCGCGATCTTCGGCACCCTTGGCGCAGGCCTTGCTCTGCCCGCAGAACGAGAATCGGGTCTGCTTACCCGGTTGTGGGTGCTGCCGATCCATCGGGCAAGCGCCCTGAGCGGCCGTCTACTCGCAGAAGCGGCCCGAACGGCCGGCTCCGCCGCGCTGCTCACCGCATTCGGCGTCGCGTTGGGTTTGCGATTCACCGAGGGCTGGGCCGCAGCGGTGGCGTTTGTTCTTGTTCCGGTGATGATCTCGGTGGGAGTTGCGACCGCAGTCATCGCGATCGCCGTCCGCGCGGACGGACGGGCCATGGTGACCTGGCTCGGCGCAGGATGCGTCGTGCTGCTGTTCTTCAACACCGGGGTCGCCCCCGCCGAGGTGTTTCCGTCCTGGCTGCAAGCAGCGGTGCGGCTTCAGCCGATGTCGCCGACGATCGAGGCGATGCGCGGGCTTGCAGAGGGCGGGCCCGTACTGTGGCCGCTGCTGCAGGCGGTCGTGTGGGCAGTCGGACTGGTCGCGGTCTTCGCGCCGATGGCGGTGTGCGGGTATCGCGCCGCCGCCGAGGCGGGGTGCCGATGACGAGGCTGGCGTTGCTCGACCAGGCCGCGTTTCTCCGGCTGCGGGCCACCGGTCAGGGCAGCGTCGTTCAGGGCACGTGGGTGTACGACCGCGATGTGGACATCGACGAGTTGCGCACCTTCAACGAGAATCTCTCGGCTGGACTTCTCGGGCGTCGTATAGAGCGCTCGCCGTTGCCCTTCGGGCGTCATCGCTGGGTCCCAGGAGGGCCGTCACCCGGCATCGACATCTCGACGGCCTGTCGTCCGCGCGACGAGATCGGTGCCTGGGTCGAACAGCGCGCGCGAATCACTGTCGACCCGGAGTGGGGGCCGACCTTCCACCTCGGCGTGCTGGCGCTCGACGATGGCGGCACGGCGATCAGCTTGGTGGCATCGCACTGCGTCGCGGACGGACTCGGGTTCACGACGGCGATTGCTGAAGCGGTCAAACGTGAGAACCGCGAATTCGGCTACCCGCTGGCACATTCACGTGGCAGGTGGCGTGCCGTCTCGGAGGATCTGACCGACGCCGTACGCGCACTGCCCGCCGTTATCCGCGCACTCATCGCGACTCTGCTGATCCTGCTGCGGCTTTCGCCGGACGCGAAAGCTCCGCCAACGCAGCCGTATCGGCACCAAGCCAGTGCGGACGACGACGAAGCCGGGCGTGGATCGGTGACGATCCAGACTGATGCGGGCGCGTGGGACGCCCGTGCGCGTGAGTTAAGCGGAAGCAGCAACGCACTTTGCATCGCATTCGCGGCCCGCCTGGCGCACCGGATGGGCAGGGTCCAACCTGACGGCGGCACGGTGACGGTCGTGCTCCCGGTCAGCGAGCGCACCGCCGATGACAGCCGCGCCAACGCGCTGAGCTCGATCACCATCGCCGTCGACAGTGACGCGGTGCTTGAGGATTTGAGTGGTGTCCGTGCGGACGTCAAGAGCCGATTGACATCGTTGGCGGAACAACCCAATGAAATGCTTGCGGGGCTTCCTCTCATCCCGTTCACGCCGCGGTGGTTGGTTCGGCAGACTGAAGGTGTCGCTATGGCCACCGGTCAACTACCGGTCGGCTGTTCCAACCTCGGGAACTTCGACTCAGTCATCGGCCGCATCGACGGTGGAAACGCGAGCGAGGTGTCGATGCGGTTGGCGGAGCAGGGCATCACACCCGAGCGAATCGAGCGGTCCCGCGGCCAGTTGTTCTGCGGCACAGGGACCGTCAATGGCAGTCGTTTCATAACCGTCGTCGCCTACCGGTGCGGCGCCGAGAACACCGCGCCGTCGACGCGCGATCTGGCGGGTGGTGCACTGGCCGACCTGCAACTGTCCGCTACCACTGTCCGTTAGGGCCCATCCGATGGCGAACTTGAGCATCAAAGTCGGTCAGCGCGGCTCGGCGCGCCCAATGCTGTACGTCGGCGTCGCCGTCGCGATCGCGACGTGGTCGACGGCCGTGCTGTTGTTCGCGATCAACATCGTGCCGATCGACGTGTACTGGCTGTCGTACTACGCCGTCGACTACACCTTCGGATTCGTCCGTCGGGGCCTCGCAGGCGAATTGGTCGGGCTCGTCCCTGGACACTACTTCGACGCCGCACTGGGACTGCGCTGGCTGTCGACCGCGATCTATCTGTGCGCCCTTGGCTTGGTCGCAGGTGTTGTGTTGTTCGGTCGGCGCCGGTGTGAGCGCAGGCTGATGGTGGCGATGCTGATTCCGTTGCTGCCGTTCGGAATCCCGTTCGCCGCCTACTCAGCCCGGCCGGATCTGTTCGGTGCGGCCGCACTGGCGGTGTTCGCGGTTGCGTTGCCATTGACGCGCTCGCGTGCGGCCGCATTGACGTACTGCCTGGCCTACGGTTCGATCATCGCGATCCTGACACTGGTCCATGAGGCGATCGGGTTGCAGTTCGCCCTCGGCGCCGTGCTGGCGATCGTGGTCCTTGGTGACAAACTGGGTGCGGCGCGGCGCCGTGGCGTGCTGCTCGCGGTCGCGCCGGGCATCGTCACCGCGCTCGTGGTGGCGGGCTTCGGCCGTCACGACGTCGCCCCTCAATTGTGTTCGGCGGTACCGCATCACACGATGCCCAATCCGCTGGCGGCGATCACGTCGCTGCCCACGCTGGCGCAGTACGTGTTCGGTGCACACCAGAGTCAAACCGACTATCACGACTGGGTGTGCCGCAACATCATGCCGATATACGACTACGGGGTTGTGGATGCCATACGCATCGTCGGGAATGTCGGGTTGGTCGGACTCACCGCGTCCTTGGTGTTCGGTGCCCTGGCCTTCGCCGGGACGATGTACGGAATGAGCGGAGTGTCAGGTGTTCCGGTGCGCGCATTCGTAGACCAGTTGCGTGGCAGCATGGCGTGGGTGGCCGCAGGGCTGCTGTTGATCGTTCCGGTGTTCCTGACCGGCTTCGACTGGACCAGGTGGCTGATCATCGTGGCGTTCGATGTCGCGATCGTGTTTACGGTTTTCGCCGCGCGCAGACCCGAGATTGATCAGCCTCCGACATCAAACCAGTTGAGGTTGTTCCTGTTTCTCGTCCTCGTGTTGGTGCTCATCCCGATCGGCACTGTCCCCGGGTTCGGTGGGCCGCGGATGATCTAGGCGGTCCGGATCGATCGATCCGTGAAGGGGCTTCAAGTTTCGTGACGGCCACCAGTTCGCCTTCCCGACAAGCACCGCCATCGCAGGCACGGTCACCGTGCGCACCAAGAAGGTGTCGAGCAACAGTCCGACGCCGATGATGAACCCGACCTGCACCATCCCGGCGATGCTGCCAAAGGTCAGGCCGAGCATGGACGCGGCGAAGATGATTCCGGCGGAGGTGATCACGCCGCCCGTGGCGCCCACGGTCCGGATCACCGCGGTGCGCATCCCGCGGGACGCCTCGTCGCGGATCCGTGAGATCAACAACAGGTTGTAGTCGGCTCCCACCGCGACCAGAACGATGAACGCGGTCCCCGGCACATTCCAGGCGAGGTGTTGGCCGAGGATGAACTGGAAGACCACAACGCCGATGCCCAGCGCCGACAAAAACGAAATCGCCACTGAAGCAATGAGATAAAGCGGTGCGACGACGGCACGCAGCAACACGATGAGGATCAACAGCACGACCAGGATCGTCATGGTGAGGATGAACCTCATGTCGTGGTTGTAGTAGTCGCGGACGTCCGCGTTCACCGCCGGCAACCCGGCGATCGAAATCGTCGCGTCGACCAGTTCGGTGTTGGGCTGCGCGCTGCGCGCGGCGTTCATGATCTGCGCGACCTGGTCCATCGCCTGTGTGCCGAACGGATCCAGGTCGGTCTGGACGAGGTAACGCACGGCGTGGCCGTCGGCAGAGACGAACATTGTTGCGGCGGTCTTGAATTCGCTGTTCGTGAGGATCTCGGGCGGAATGTAGAAACCGGCCATCGACGGCTCGCGGGCGTTGTTGCGCATGGCCATCAGGAACGACGAAGCATCGCCGAGACCGGGTCCCATCTGGCGGACCTGGTCGACCAGCAGCTGTACCCCGTCGGCGAGTTGTCGGCTCGCGTCGGCCAGCGTGTTGGCGCCGTTCTGGAGTTCGTCCAGCTTGCGCTTGATGCCGTCGGGCTTGTCAAGCCCGAGCTTCTGTGCCGCTTCGGTGGCAGCCTCGAGCTTCTGTTGGAGGTTGCCGACTGTGCTGTTCACCGGCTGGGTGCCGTCGGCGGCCTGCAGTTGTCGCGCCAGATCGGATAGCGACTGCAGCGAGCCGTCGTCGTGCGCCGCGATGAGGCGCTGCAATATCGCCCGCGAGTTCTGGCACGCCGGGTCAATCGAACATATCGGGTTGAAGTTCAGCGCTGCCATCATCGGTACCGCCCACCGGTACACGTCGTCGACCTGGGTGAGGTTGACCCCCAACGCATCACCCATCGCGCGCATGCTCTTGACCAGTCGCGCCGACTGGTCAATGTCGGCGAGCGTCGCGTTGGGTCCGTACTTGGCCTGCATGTCGACCAACGCGTTCGTCAGTCCGCTGACGGACGTCATCGCGTCCAGCACACCGTTTCGCACGTCGCCAAGGGCATCTGCGAGTTGGTGCGCACCGCCCGTCAGCCGATCGAGATCAGCGTCGCGGTTGGAGATCTCGGTCGACGCCTGGGAGAGCTTGTCGCCGACTGCGCCGGCCTGGAACGTCGCCTTGGCCTGTTCGAGGGTATCGCCAGTCGGCCTCGTGATCCCCCGAACGGCCGCGATGCCGGGCACCTGACTGACGCGCCGGGCCATCTGCTCGAGGTCGGCCAGCGCCTTGGGGCTTCGCAGGTCGCGCTGCGACTGCACGAGGATGAACTGCTGGATGCTCGAGTTGACCGGAAAATGTTGCGCCATCACGGCGTATCCGACGTTGCTGTCGACGTCAGCGGGCAGGTTCTTGCGGTCGTCGTAGTTGAACTTGATCGCCCCGACGCAGCCTGCCAGGATCGCCAGGACAATAAGGCTGGCCACCAGATGCCGGACCGGATGCAGCACGATCCGCACGCCGGATCGCCGCCAAAGACGTTTGGTGAGTTCGCGTCTGGGCTTACACAGACCGCGTCGCCCGGCAAGGGCGAGCATCGCGGGCAGCAGCGTGATCGACGCGACGAAGCCGACCATGATCGTGACGGCCAGCGCGGGTCCGATGGTGGAGAACACCCCCAGCTTCGCGAACGTCATACCGAGGAACGTGATGGCGACGGTGCCCGCTGACGCCGCGATCACCTTGCCGATCGACCCGAGGGCTGAGACCAGGGCAACATCCGATTCGTAGCCCATCCGGAGGTATTCGTGGTACCGCGAGATGAGAAAGACCGCGTAATCCGTTCCCGCGCCGAGCATCATCCCGCTCACCAGAACCATGGCCTGCGGCGAGATGCTCATGCCCAACACGAGGAGGCCTGCGATCAGCTGCTGTGCGACGACGAGCGAGATTCCGATCGTCACCAACGGCAGCGCCATGGTCAGCGGGTTTCGGTAAACGAGAAGCAGGATCGTCAACACCATCAGCGCGGTCGCGATTTCGATCACGTGTACGTCGCTCTCGCCGACCGCCGTCATGTCTCCGACCGTGGCCGCGGGCCCGGTGAGATGTGCGGTCAACGACGTGCCCGTCGTCGATGCCTTGACGATCTCGACGGCCTTCTTGTAGGACTCAGCCGCAGGGGGCGTGGCCAGCGCGCCCGCGAGCCCGACCGGTAGATACCACGCCTTGTGGTCCTTGCTGGTGACCACGTCGCGCAATGCCGGGGTGCTGATGAAGTCCTGCAGCATGACGACCGACTGATGATCGGCACGAAGGTTGTCGACGAGCTTGCGGTAGACGGCCTCCTGGTCAGGACCCAACCCGTTGTCGTTGGTCAGCACGACCAACAGGCTGTTCTGCGAGTCCGATTCGTCGAAGGCTTTGATCATCGCGTTGTTGGCGACCAGGACAGGCGCGTCGGATGGCAGGAACTCGGGCTGCTTCTCCCCCGCGATCTTGGCCAACGGAGGGAGCAGTATGAACAACGCGACGGCGAGGGCGATCCAGAAAACGATGACCAACAGCGGCCACCGCACCACCACGCGGCCGAGCCGGCCGAAGCCGCCCAGCGAACTCGGCAGGTCTTCGGCTTTGGCGCGTCTCAGCACGTTGGGCCCTGCATCCCCGAGAACAATACTGTGCATCGGCGCTCTGCGAGAGGTCAGCGAGGCGGCGAACTATCTGTGTTGCCAACGGAATTCATCGCTGCGGCGCTGGCAAACTACTGGAGGACGACTGCCTGTCGCTGGGCTGGCGCAACTGGCCGATGCCTGGATGCGAGCGACGCGTTAGGTGCTCGCGGTGAGGACTCTCAACTCGTCGAGCGCCTCACCAACGACCTGCGCCAGATCGGTGTCCGTGGTGGCGTTGATCCATCGGTCGAAGGCGACCTTGAAGACCGCAACCCCTGTTTCGGCGGTCAGTTTGGCGGCGGGTTCACCAACGCCTCGACGGCCCAGTTCTTCTGCCATCGCCACAGCCAGCGTCGCCAGCTTGATCAACTCGCGTTCCTGAAGGCCCGCGTTGACGTCGATGACCGCTTGGCGCCGTCGGGCATGCTCGCGGCGATCCTTGAACATTTCCCCCGTTGCCTTCAGCGCAGCGCCGACAGCGTCGATCGGTGATGCGGAATCGTCAGCGTCCGCAATCTGTTTGGTGATCAACTCCGTGAGCGCGCCCTGGCCCCAAAACAGCACCTCGCGCTTATCGGTGAAGTACCGGAAGAACGTCCTCTCCGTCAGACCAGCCCGCTCGGCGATCTCAGCGACCGTGGTCTCGTCGAATCCGCGCTCGGTGTAGAGCTCAAGGGCCGCGTGTTCCAGGCGGCCGCGCGCGTTTGGCTGCCACCGGCTCATACGGCGATCTTAGGGGGAATGACAGCGGCTGTCATGAGCGTTAACGTTGATGACAGCAACTGACATCAACGGGAGGTTTCCATGCGAGTGTTTGTCACCGGCGCGTCCGGGTTCATCGGATCAGCCGTGGTTTCTGAGCTCGTCGACGCAGGTCACCAGGTCGTCGGGCTGGCGCGGTCGGAGTCGTCGGCTGAGGCCGTCGAGGCCGCAGGGGCGCACGCACACCGGGGCGATCTGGAGAACCTGGAGAGCCTGCGCGCTGGTGCTGCGTCTGCCGACGGAGTGATCCACCTTGCGTTCAATCACGATTTCGCCGACTACATGGGCGCAGCAGAGACCGACAGGCGCGCCATCGCGACACTCGGTGAGGTGCTGGCGGGATCCGATCGGTCGTTTGTCGTCACGTCTGGTCTGGCCGGGTTCGCATTGGGCCGCACGATGACGGAGGACGACGCCGCCGATCCCAACTCTCCGCGCGCCTCGGAGCACGCGGCGCTCGCGTTCACTTCGCGCGGCGTGCGCGTCTCGGTTTTGCGGCTGCCGCCGTCGGTGCATGGCGAGGGTGATCACGGTTTCGTTCCCCGCCTGATCGACATCGCGCGCAAGAAGGACGTCGCGGCGTATCCCGGCGACGGATCCAATCGCTGGCCCGCTGTGCACCGGTTCGATGCCGCCCGCCTGTTTCGGTTGGCGCTCGAGTCGGCACCCGCGGGCGCACGCTTGCACGCGATCGGCGACGAAGGCGTCCCAGTCCGTGACATCGCTGGCGCCATTGGTCGTCATCTCACGCTGCCGGTGACCGGGATAGCGTTGGAAACGGCGCTCGATCACTTCGGCTGGCTCGGCGGCTTCTTCTCGCTGGACGTCCCCGCGTCGAGCACGCTCACTCAAGAGCAGATGGGGTGGCAGCCGACGCAACCGGGACTGCTCGACGATCTGGAGCAGGGCCACTACTTCGTCGACCGGGCCGCGTGATCCTGTCGCGCATCACGCCTTGAGGCGGTTCGTACCGAAAATGATCGCCGACCAGACCGAAAGCGCCAGTGCCAGTACCCACACCACGGCCAGTGCCGATGCGGCGCTGACGTCGCCGCTTCCCACTATACCGATCCGCTCGACCTGAACCAGCCAGAAGACCGGGTTGATCTGGCTCACGACGTCCCAGACGGGTGGCAGCTGCCGGACGGAGTAGAAGATGCCGCCGAGGAATCCGAGCGGCAGCAGGATGATCGACTCCATCGCGTACACGTGGTCAAGGGATTTGGCCAGACTGCCTGCAATCACGCCGGTCTGCGCCGCGACCATGAGCACTCCGAGGGTGCCGAATACGAACACCACGGGACGGGCCACCCCACCGTGGGTCAACGGCGCGCTGATCGCGAGGACGCCGGCGCCGACGATCACTCCGCGTGCGACTCCACCGGTGACGAGGGCCGCGTTGATCTCCCACCATCGCAGCGGACTGGCGAAGACATCGTTGATGTACTTATCGCGGCGCGCCTCGAACAAACTCGTTGTGCCGTTGAAGAATCCGACGTTCAGGATCGCCTGAGCGAACAGCCCGGGAACGATGAACTGGCCGTAGGGAACGGCGCCGGTCGAGTCGACATGGCGCCCCAACACCGAGCCGAACACGACGACGAACAGGATGGTGGACAGCACAGGGCCTGCGATCGAATACTGCCAGATGTTGAGGAATCGCAACACCTCTCGCTCGGCGAGCCAGAGGAATGGGGGACGCTCGGCGCGAAACGGTTCGTCGTACGGTCTGATCGCCGGGGCCTCAACGCCGCTCATGGGGTGGCTTTCGCCGCAATGACCCTGGCGTAAACCTCCGAGATGTCCCGCGCCTCATAGCGATCACGCAGGGACACCGCCGACCCGCGGTCCACGATCCGCCCGGCCGCGATGAGCGCGATCTCGTCGCACAACGTCTCGGCTTCCTGAAGGTAGTGGGTGGTCAGCAGTATCGTCGTTCCCGCAGCGTTGAGCCCCTTGAGCAATCTCCAAATCTCCGAACGCAATTCGACGTCGACCCCTGCAGTCGGTTCGTCGAGGATCAACAGCCGCGGTCGGTGCGTCAGGGCGCGAGCAATGACGAGGCGGCGCTGCATACCGCCGGACAATTCGTATGCCCGCCCGTGGGCCTTCGCCCCGAGCCCGAACAACTCCAGCAGTTCATCGGCACGGCGCACCGCCTCCCGGCGTCCGATGCCGTGATAGCCGGCGTGATAGATCAGCAGTTGCCGGACCGAGAGGAATCGGTCGACGTTGATCTCCTGCTCGGCGAGGCCGATGAGGCGCCGGGCCTCCCTTGTTCGGTAGTCGTGGCCGAAGACGGTCAGCTCACCCGCAGTCGGCTTGACGATGTTGCACACCGAGCCGATAAGCGTGGTCTTGCCCGCTCCATTGGGGCCGAGCAGACCGAAGAATGCGCCGTCGTCGAGTTCCAGATCGAGGTCCGACACCGCGGTGAAGCCGCCGCGGTAGACCTTGCGAAGGCCATTGATCGACAGCGCGGGTGCAGCCTTGTCAGGAAATCTCACACTGGAAGTCTGCATCGTCGGCGCGGAATCTGCTGGTCGGCACAGGCAGGCCGTAGTGCTCCCGGAGCGTGCTGCCGGTGTATTCCTCACGAAACAGTCCCTTGCGCCGCAGGATTGGCAGCACATGGTCGATGAAGGTCTCCAGTCCGGACGGCAGCGCCGCGGCCATGATGTTGAACCCATCGGCGGCCCCGCCCTCGAACCAAGCAACGATGGTGTCCACCACCTGATCGGGCGTACCGACGAAGGTGAAGTGGCCGCGTCCGCCGCCCAGTCGCGAAAGTATCTCGCGGACAGTCAGCCTCTCGCGCTGCGCCAGCTCGAGGATGAGGTCTGAACGGCTCTGGGCGCCTTCGAGTTTCGGGCGCGCAAAGACGAAGTCGGGCAGCGGGTTGTCAAGGTCGAACGCCGATGTGTCGGTCTCCAGGATGTTGGCCAACTGCCACAGCCCGTATTCCGGGACTCGAAGTTCGTCCAGTTGCCGTGCCAGTTCCTGTGCTTCGTGCTCGGTCGAGCCGATGATCGGCACGATGCCGGGAAGGACGAGCACACCATCGGGGTCACGACGAGCCGCCGCCGTCCGCGACTTGATGTTGCCGTAGAAGTCCGAGGCGCGCTCGTATGTCTGGTGGGCGGTGAAGATGGCTTCCGCATGGTTGGCGGCGAAGTTCTTGCCGTCATCAGACGACCCCGCCTGAACCAGCAGCGGGTGGCCCTGCGGCGGCCGCTGCACGTTCAGAGGGCCTGCGACCTTGAAGTGATCGCCGTCGTGGTCGATAGCGTGCAGACGCGATACGTCCGCGTAGCGGCCCGACGACTTGTCGGCGAGAACGGCATCGGTTTCCCAGCTGTCCCACAACGCCTTTGCGACGTTGAGGAACTCGTCGGCGCGCACGTACCGCGACGAATGGTCCAGACGGTTGTTTAGGCCGAAGTTCGCAGCTTCTTCCGGAGTCGCGGAGGTGACGATATTCCAGCCGGCGCGCCCGCCGCTCACGTGATCGACCGACGCCAGCCTGCGCGCCAGGTTGTACGGCTCGTTGTATGTCGATGACACCGTCGCGATCAACCCGATCCGGGTGGTGTGCTGCGACAGGGCGGTCAGCAGGGTCAGCGGCTCGAGCTGCCCGGGCGGACGGAACTCGCCGGTACCGGTCAGCGCCGGACCGTCGGCGAGGAACAACGAGTCGAACTTCGCGCTCTCCGCCAGCTGGGCCAGTTCGATCCAGTGCCCAAGGTCGAAGTCGGCACGCGGATTGCTCTCCGGCAGCCGCCACGCCGCCTCATGGTGGCCGGCCTCCATGAGGAACGCGTTGAGATGCAGCTCACGCCGCGAGCGGCTCATCACGTCACCTTCGTGCTGTCGAAGCCGTCGGGCAGAAGGTTGCCATAGATGGTGTTGACGTCGACCTTCTTAGTGATCTCGCCTGCCTCGAAGAAGGCGTCACTGAGGGCCTGCTCGGCCTTGAGGTCTTCGTGGAGGAACTGTGTGATCTTGAACGGGTAGGCGTCGACGGTCGTTCTCGCGTCCTCGAGGGAAACCCCTGTCTCTTTGGCGATGGCCTTCGCGTACTGGTCGGGATTCTGCTGGGCCCAGTTGAATTCGCGGGCAACGCGGGTAAGAACATCGGCCAAGGCGGCGCGCCGGCTCGGGTCGTTGAGCGACTTCTCGCTCGCCACGTAGTAATTGTTGACCTGGTCGATCGGCGGTACGCCCTTGGCGATGATCCGGGCACCGTCACTCACTGCGAGCGCCGATTGCGGATTCCAGATGGACCAAGCATCCACCTTGCCGGTGTTGAACGCCGTGCCGCCGGCCGCCGGGCTGAGGTAGACGAGCTCGACGTCCTTGGGGCCCAGGCCGACGCTCTTGAGGGCGAGCAGGGCTAAGCCATGAGCAGAGCTGCCTTGCGGGACAGCGATCCTCTTACCCTTGAGGTCGGTCAGAGTCTGGATCGGTGAGTCCTTCGGCACGATGATGTTCTCGGGGGCCTTCGTCGCGTCGGCGCCGCGCTGCACGGCGACGATTTTGAAACCGAATTGCTTTGCCGCCCCGGTGATCGGCGGAACGTCACCCACCGAACCGAGGTCGATGTCGCCGGTCGCGGCGGCCTGCACCAGCGGCGGACCGTAGTCAAACCTGGCGAACTTGACCTTGTAGGGCGCGTCATCGAACACACCGCTGATCTTCGCCAGTTCCTCGTTGCCGTCGCCGCCGTTGTCGCCGATGGTGAAGGTGTACTGACTCCACTCGGGATGGCTGTTCGGGGACGAGCCACCCGCACTGCTCAACGGGGCGTCAGGCGCTTTCGATGACGAGCAGGAGGCAAGGACGCTCGTGGCAGTGAGTAGTACGGCGGCGAGTGTGAGTCGAAAATGTTTGTAGGGCATTACTTCTCCTGAGCGGTGATGGAATGAGTGGTGAGTTCAGTGCCGGCTGGCAAGTCCGAGGTCTGCCAACAGGGCTGCGCGGAGGTGCTCACGAGCGACGCTCGCCTCCCGATCGGCCGGCGAGAGCCGCACGGCGTGCGCATCGCCGATTCGTCCGTCGGCCATGACCACGATCCGGTCTGCGAGTGCGATGGCTTCGTCGACGTCGTGGGTCACGAGCAGCATGGATGCGTGGTGTTTGCGGCGGAGCTCGCGAACCAAGTCGTGCATTCGCAACCTGGTGATCGCGTCCAGCGCCGCGAACGGTTCGTCGAGCAGCACCAGCTCCGGCTCCGAAACCAGGGCACGGGCCAATGCGACCCGCTGCGCCTCTCCCCCGGAAAGTTGTTTGGGCCAAGCCTTTTCGCGACCAGCCAGATTCACTTCTGCCAGCGCTTTGCGTGCACGCTCGTCCGCGTCCGGTCCATGCAGGCCCAGCGTGACGTTGCGGAGAACGCGTTGCCACGGCAATAGCCGGTCACCCTGGAACACGATCGCTCGGTTGGCGGACACCTCGATGCGGCCGCCGTCGGGTCTGTCCAACCCCGCCAGCAGCCGAAGTAGCGTGCTCTTGCCGCAACCGGATGGTCCGAGCAGGACGACGAGTTCGTCGTCGTCGATCGTGAGGTCGAGATGATCCAGGACGGTACGATCACCGAACCTGCGGATGACCTGCGAAACGAGAACACCCGTCTGCGTGCGCGGCGCGGCGTCAGTCGCGGTGGTCACACGGCCTCATAGCTCGGTCGCCACCGCAGCAGCACACGCTCGAGGGTCCGGACGACCTGGTCGGCGAGAAGGCCGAGGATCGAGTAGATGACCAGCCCGACGAAGACCTTGTTGGTCTGCAGGTAGGTCTGAGCTTGGGTGATCAGGAATCCAAGCCCCTCGTCGGCGTTGACCGTCTCGGCGGCTACCAGCCCAAGAATGCTGTAGGCCAGCGAAAAGCGAAGGCCGACCAGGAATCCGGGAATTGCGCCGGGTACGAGCACGCGGGTGACCACCCGCCAAGCGCCTGCACCCGTGGTGCGCGCCATCTCGATCAGCCGTTGGTCGACGCCACGTATCGCCGCGAACAGGTTGAGGTACATCGGCACGCCTGCTCCGAAGGCGATCAGCAAGACCTTCGTCAGCTCATCGATACCGAACCACACGACGAACAGCGGCAGCACGGCGAGCAACGGGACCGTGTTCAGGATCTGCGCGACACCGTTGAATACATACTCGCCGGTGCGCAGAAAACCGCCGAGCACGCCGGCCAAGATGCCGACGGTCAAGCCGATCGCGAGACCAATCCCCGCCCGCTGCAACGAGATCGCCAGATCGGGACCGAGGACCCCGTCCCTCCATAGCTCCACCGTTGTGCCGAGGATCTCGGTTGGCGCCGGTGCGTACGTCGGCTTGAGCACCCCGGTCTGCGCGAGGACCTCCCACACGAACAGGATCACCACCGGGGTTGTGTAGACCCCCAGCGGCCAGCGCACCCGACGGCGCAGACTGCCGAATAGGGACTGCCGCCGGGAATCGCTTGGTAGAAACACGTCACGCGGCGGCGACGCCGGTGTCGCGGTCTCCGCTGGTGGCGCAAGTAGGGTCATTGCATGCCTTCCTGGCCTGCGTCCATCGTCCATCGGCCGGCCGCGCTGTTGCATTGCGCGGCCGGATGATTCGCGTATTACTGATGTTGCCGACACACTGCCGCAAGGAGCTTGGCGGCGGGAGGCATCAAATCGACGCGATTCTTTCTTCTGTCCAGAGCGCCGAAAATTCATGTCAGAAAGACTTGACTGATTCCAGAAAAGGGACGATATTGGTCTCGTGACTCCCGCGCAGGATTACGCGGATCAGCTGCGTGCAGCTGACCTTCGCGTGACGCGCCCCCGGCTGGCAGTGCTGGAGGCGGTGCACGCCCACCCCCATGCCGACACCGAAACGCTTTTCAGCGTGGTGCGCTCCGGCCTGCCCGAGGTGTCGCGGCAAGCGGTCTATGACGTGCTCGCCGCTCTGACCACCGTGGGTTTGATTCGGCGCATCCAGCCCTCCGGCTCCGTCGCGCGTTACGAATCGCGGGTCGGAGACAACCACCACCACGTCGTCTGCCGAAACTGTGGCGTAATCACCGACGTCGACTGTGCCGTCGGCGAGACCCCCTGCCTGACCCCGTCCGACCCCGATGGCGCTCTTGATGGATTCGTCCTCGACGAGGCCGAGGTCATCTATTGGGGGCTGTGCCCCGACTGTTCAGAATCACAAGTTTCGCGATCACAACCGTGATCACAGCCCGAATCACCCACCCCAAGTAAGGAAGGACGACGTGTCCGATAGCGAGAATCCGGCAATCGATTCGCCCACGCCAAAGAGCGGCGCACCGCTGACGAATCAGGACTGGTGGCCCGAGCAGATCGACGTGTCGGTGCTGCACGCGCACTCGCCGAAGGGCAACCCCCTCGGCGACGACTTCGTCTACGCCGAGGAATTTGCGAAGCTCGATGTGGACGCCCTCAAGGCCGACGTGATCTCGGCGATCACCACCTCGCAGGACTGGTGGCCAGCCGACTACGGCAGCTACGCGGGCCTGATGATCCGGCTGTCCTGGCACGCCGCAGGGACATACCGCATCTTCGACGGCCGAGGCGGCGCCGGCCAAGGCATGCAGCGCTTCGCCCCGCTCAACAGCTGGCCCGACAACGCCAACCTCGACAAGGCGCGCCGCCTGCTGTGGCCGGTCAAAAAGAAGTACGGCAACAAGGTCTCGTGGGCCGACCTGTTGGTGTTCGCGGGCAACGCGGCACTGGAGTCGGCCGGCTTCGAGACCTTCGGGTTCGCCTTCGGCCGTCCCGACTTCTGGGAGCCCGAGGAGGTGCTCTTCGGCGAAGAAGGCGAGTGGCTCGGTACCGACAAGCGTTATGCCGGCGCCGATGCTTCGGCGCGGCAGCTCGAGGAGCGCTACGGCGCCACCACGATGGGCCTGATCTACGTGAATCCCGAAGGCCCGGAGGGCAAGCCGGATCCGCTGGCCGCCGCCATCGACATCAAAGAGACGTTCGGCCGGATGGCGATGAACGACGAGGAGACCGCGGCACTGATTGTCGGCGGCCACACCCTCGGCAAGACCCACGGCGCGGGTCCGGACGATGGCATGGGCCCCGAGCCTGAGGGTGCCCCCATCGAGCAGCAGGGCTTGGGCTGGAAGTGCCCGTTCGGTTCCGGCAAGGCCGGCGACTCCATCACCAGTGGTCTCGAGGTCGTGTGGACGCCCACGCCGACACAGTGGAGCAACGCCTACCTGGAGATTCTGTACGGCAACGAGTGGGAGCTGGTGAAGAGCCCCGCCGGCGCCTGGCAGTTCGAAGCCAAGGATGCCGAGGCGACCATTCCCGATCCGTTCGGCGGTCCGCCTCGCAAGCCCACGATGCTGGTCACCGACGTCTCCATGCGGGTCTCTCCCATCTACGCCGACATCACGCGGCGGTGGCTCGATCACCCCGAGGAGCTCAACGAGGCGTTCGCCAAGGCGTGGTACAAGTTGCTGCACCGCGATATGGGGCCGATCAGCCGCTTCCTGGGGCCGTGGGTGGCCGAGCCGCAGCTGTGGCAGGACCCAGTGCCCGATGTCGAGGGCGCGCTGATCGACGAGGCGGACATCAAGGCACTGAAGGCCAAGGTGCTCGACTCGGGCTTGTCGGTTCCGCAGCTCGTCAAGACCGCGTGGTCGTCGGCGGCGAGCTTCCGCAGCACCGACAAGCGTGGCGGTGCCAACGGCGCGCGGCTACGCCTCGAGCCGGCGAAAAACTGGGAGGCCAACGAGCCGTCCGAGCTGGCGAAGGTGCTGCCCGTGCTCGAGAAGATCCAGCAGGAGTTCAACGGCGCCGGTGGCAAGAAGGTGTCGTTGGCGGATCTGATCGTGCTGGCGGGTTCGGCGGCGGTCGAGAAGGCCGCGAAGGACGGCGGGGTTGCGGTCACGGTGCCGTTCGCGCCGGGACGGACGGACGCATCGCAGGAGAACACCGATGTTGAGGCGTTCGGCGTCCTCGAACCGCGGTTCGATGGGTTCCGCAACTACGTCCGGCCAGGTGAGAAGCAGCCGCTCGAGAAGTTGCTGCTGGAGAAGGCGTACTTGCTGGACGCCACCGCTCCCGAGCTGACTGTGCTCATCGGCGGGTTGCGTGCCCTCGGCGCCAACCACGGAGGTAGCAAGCACGGCGTGTTCACCGATAAGCCGGGCGTGCTGACCAACGACTTCTTCGTGAACCTGCTCGACATGGGCACGGAGTGGAAGGTGTCGGAGTCCGCGGAGAACGTCTACGACGGCACCGACCGCGCTTCCGGTCAGAAGAAGTGGACAGCGACCGCCAACGACCTGGTCTTCGGCTCGAACTCGGTGCTGCGTGCCGTCGCTGAGGTCTACGCGCAGGACGACGCGAAGGAGAAGTTCGTGCAGGACTTCGTCAACGCCTGGGTCAAGGTGATGAACAACGACAGGTTCGACCTGGCCTGATCGACTACGAAGGCGCCCCGTAAGCCGACATGGCTTGCGGGGCACCGTCTTTCACGGATGCGTCAGGACAACTGGGCACGGATCAACGGCGCGATCATGTCGGCCATGTACGCGTGTCCGGCGTCGTTCGGATGTATTCCATCCTTGCCGATCAAGTCCGGCCTGCCGACGAACCACCCGTTGGCGATCGGGTCGATGAACGTCGCGCCTGCGACCCCCGCCTGGTATTTCAGGGCGTCGCGGATCCGCAGCACACCGTCGGGCGGATCGGAAGTGGGCCAAGGAGGCCCGATTACGAGGAAACGCGCGTTTGGCGCGGTGCGCCGAGCGAGTTGGAATGTGCCCCACGCCAGAATCGACAGCTGCGTTGGATCGGCGGCCTGGTCGTTGCGGGACCCGAAGTACACCACCAGCACGTCGTCCGATTTGACCGCGTCGGCCGTCAAGTCTTCGAACACGCTGCCGTGGTCCCCGCGAGTGCCGTAGCCGGCGCCGCCCTCGGCCGCAACGTCGGCCGAGATGGCTACTCCTTGTTGGGCCAGCGACTGCCACGCCCGAGCCGTCCAGCCCTTGGAACCGAGCCCGCCTAGATCGCCGCCGGTCGTGTAGGAGTCACCGACCACCGCGATGTGGTTCACCGAGACGGCCAGATTCAGTGTTGCGTTGTGCCTTACCGGTGTTCGGTGTTCTGCAACCGTGGCGAGAAGAACGACAACCGTGACCATTGCCGTGATCAGACGACTCACCGGAACAGCGTACGGCCCAATTCGCGAAAATCGCGGCGGCGATGAATTTGTGAGCGATGCGTTACAAAACTGCTGCTTTGTCATCGGGCGCAGCAGGATTCGGCCGTCAACCAACGATCACCCCGCGCGGGTAGCGATGGTATCTGTCGGCACGTGGCGCGGGCCGTGGAGCGGTTGGAGCTTCCTGTGGGCCGGGTCGGCAACCTCGGCAGGTTGAGTGCCGCGAGTCTTCACCATCCTGCGCATCCAGACCCTGGCTGGCTCTTCGACGAAGTGGTACAGCAGCATTGCGCCGACGAAGGCAATCGCCAGCACGCCAACCACTATCGACTTCGCCGGCCAGCTCGGCGTGAGGACGATCTCGAACTGCTCTACGGCCCAATTCCATGCCGTGTGCACCAATTCATGCACCATGTACAAGCTGAACGAGATGTGTCCGAGGTACACCATCACCCGGGCCGACAGCAGGCCCGGCAGACTGCCGACGCCGGTCGCCAACGTGACGACCAGCGGAACGAACAGCACGTCGACCAGGCCGCTCGAGTCGATCATGTTGGGCACCGGATGCGCATCCAAGAGGTAGACAAGTCCGACAATGGCGACGCCGAGCACCACCGACAGGTAGCCGGTACCGCGACGCGCCCGGTCGGACAGCTGCAACTTGCGAACGGCGACGCACGCCAGTGCGCCCGCTGTGAACTGCATGACGATTCGCGGCAGCCAACTCCACGGCGTGTAGAAGTGACCGGTCACCAACAGCAGGAGCAGGGGTGGCAGCGAGGCCGCGAAAGCCAGCCACAGCAAGCCTCTGACCCTCGTTGCGCGGGCAACCCGGAAGATCACCAACACCAGCACGCCGAACAACAGGTACGCCAACCATTCCGCACTGATCGACCACGCAGGTCCGTCCCAACTCGACCCGTCGAAGAACGGCTGGAACCACAGCTGCACCAGTAGAACTTGGCGCACATAGCTGACGGCGTTGAGCTGGTCAATGGCCTTTGACGGCTCATGCCCGACGTACAGGGTGAAGATGATCCACACCGCCGCCAGGTGCAGCGTGACGAGATAGACCGGCCACACCCTGGCCAGTCGCAGCCACAGGAAATGCAGTGTCGCCCGCGTCGACCACGACTCACCCATTTTGTCGAGGTAGTTCCAGGTCAGGACGAACCCGCTGAGGATGAAGAACAGGTCAACACCCTGTGCACCGCAGTTGAGCACCGGGGCGAGGGCGGATCTGAAACCGGGCGCGGCCTGCTCCAACAATGGCCGGAAGTGAAACAGGACCACCCACAATGCGGCGATGATGCGCAGGCCAGACAAGGCCTTGATCTCTCCGCTGCGCACAACTCTCTTTTCGTGAGGGACTCTGCTGTTTCGTTCGGGCCTGGCCTGGCCAGCGTTCGCAGAATATCAGCGTGCTCGTCCAGTTGCCGTGAGCGGAATGCTGTGTGGTTCCTGCGAACCCGCGGACGCAATCCGTCAGCTAAAGAAGTCCGCCGAGTAATCCGCCGCGTTGGTTGTTGTCCTGAGGCGGGTTCTGGTCAGGAAATGGGGGACGTGATTCGGGTGAAACGCTGATGGGCGCGCGCGTGGTGGGCGCGGGCGGCATCGGTGCGTGCGCCGGCTCGCTGGCAACGGTGGTCGGCTCCTGCCCAGGTGGGCGTTGTGGCTCGACGATCGGTCTCGCTGTCGATGTCTGGACGGCAGGTGCGCTGACCGTGGCCGGTAAGACCGGAACAGGTTGAGCGGTCGTGGTCGGCATCGAAATGGACAGCGCCGGGGACGCTGTCGGGGATATCGCGGTCGACACCGGTGCGGACGATGACGTCGCATCGATCGGGGTGACGGTCAGCTGTGAGGGCTGGGCTGGCTGCAGCAGCAATATGACTGTCGCGGCGGCGACCGCCAGCGTTGCTAGGACGACGCCGGTGAGGACTATTCGTCTGAACCATCGATTGTCGTCGTCAGACTGTTCGGGCACATGGGGATCGGCGTCATCGCCGTTACCGGCCGACTCATCGACGTCCAGCGGCTCGAACAGGTAGTCGAACCGGCCGGAGAGGTCCTCCCCCAGCATGTCGCGATCGTACAAGTGTCGTTTGCCGTGAGGCTCCATTGTCGCCGAACTCGTCACAGATTCGAAGTTGCTGGGGCACCCCCTAATCCCCCCATCCGGCCGCTGGAAAAACCCCCAAACCAACTGGCCAGGCAGGGGTTCGCGGCCCGTTTCGGCCGCCGCAGCCAATCCATACCGTGTTTACACAGGACGAAGTCGCAACACGAAGGGAGTGAGAATCATGGTGAACTGTCGATATTGCAACCGGTTCCGGTTGACGAGATTGGCCGGCCGCGGTGCCTGGCTCCTGGAGTGCGGGCACACCTATCTGCCGCTGCCCAGCGAAACGCAGACCTGGGCTGCGTACACGCCGGACCCACGCCCGGCGGCCTAGCCGTCCTGAGCGTAGGCGTCGTGCCAGGCCCACCATTGGTATGGCGGGGTCTGAGGGTAGCCCTCCGGCGAATCCTCCCACTCCTCTTGTCGCCCAAGCGCGGTCATGTCGAGCAGGCTCCAGGTGGTGACGAACGCCTCGTCGCCCCGGTTGTTGATGGAGTAGGTGCGGAAGACCCGGCCGTCGCCGTCACGGATGAACGCATTCGTGGCGTGCCACTCGTCGCAGCCGAAGTCCTTGTCGAAGTCGTCGGTGATGGAGTACCACGGGATGCGCTCCCAGCCCATCCGGGCCTTCACCCGCTCGATGTCGCCCTGGGGCGCCGGTGAGGCGTACACGAACGTGGTGTCGCGGGCGTTGAGGTGGGTCAAGTTGGGAACATGGTCGGCCATCAATGAGCAACCGATGCAGGCGTGTTCGGGCCAGCCGTGCACGTCGGGCTGGAAGAACGCGCGGTAGACGATCAGCTGACGTCGGCCGTCGAAGAGATCGAGCAGGCCCACCTTGCCGTCGGGGCCGTCGAAGACGTACTCCTTCTCGACGGGCGTCCATGGCATCCGCCGCCGTTCGGCGGCCAGCGCATCCCTGGCGCGGGTGAACTCCTTCTCTTTCACGAGCATTTTCGCAAGAGCGTTATCCCACTCTTGCGCAGACACGATCGGCGGCGTCTTCATCTTTCCTGTCTCCCTTCGGCTTTCGGTTTTCAGCTCAGCTTGTCGGAACGCCCGGCTTCGAGGCGCGACCACTGGGCGGTGGGCCGTCCGTTGGTCCGCGTGTTGGAGCCGTCGACTTGAAACTGTTGAGGCCAGCCGGAGGGCGAGTACTCCCACGGCTCCTGGCGTCCGTAGACGGTGAGGTCCATCAGCGCCAGGCTGTAGTCCATTGCCTCGACACCGCGACGCGTCGTCCAGTAGGTCTCGAAGACGCGGTCGCCGTCACGCAGGTAGCTCACCAGGTGCATGAGTCCGATGTGGCGGCCGACGAGCAGGGTGTCGAGCGAGTCCTGCGCCGAGTACCACGGCATGTCCCAGCCCATGAAGTCGCGATAGCGGAAGCTCTCGTCGTAGGGCCCCTGGCAGAACACCGCGTAGGTGATGTCGCGTGAATGAAGGTAGGACAGTTCCGTGACCTGGGTGGTGACCCACGTGCAGCCCTCGCACTGCTCGGGCGCGGGATGGCCGGTGTGCCACATGAAGTAGTAGGCGATCAGCTGTCGACGCCCGTCGAACACGTCCAGCAGCGGGACCGGCCCGTGGGGACCGATCACCGGTGTGGCGGAATCTACCTCCACCATCGGCAGTCGCCGACGGGCGGCGGCAATTGCGTCACCTTCGCGGATGTGCGCCTTCTCCTTCGCCCGCAGCTCATCCAGTTCGGCCTGAAAGGCATTCCGGTCGGCCACTTTTGGGATGTCGACGTCGTGGCTCATGCTTGTTCAAGCGCGGTCTTGAGGTCCGACAACTTCGAAGGCCATCCGCCCGAGATCATCCTGAGCACGGTGCTGTCCGGCTCGAAGCCGTCATGGATGACGGTCAGCTTGACTTGATCGCCTTCCGGCTCGATGTCGAACGACACCTGCGACCGCCTCTCGGCTGCGCACGCGGCGACGGTCTCCTCGTCGAGTTGTTCGACGGCGGTTGCAAGTTCGGGAACGAAAGTGTGGAAGGTGAACGCGAGCCGGCGGTACGGGTCGGATTCGAGGATGACTTGTTCGGGGTGCTCGATCTTCAGCCCGTGGTCTTCCCAGGCATACGTCGAGCCCTTCTTCCAGTCCGACACCATCGCGTGGCCCATGTACCGATGGGAGAACGCGGGGTCGGTTATCGCTTGCCACAGCTTCTCGGGCGTGGTCCGGATGTAGGTGGTGTAGACGAATTCCTTACTGCTACTCATTGATTCGGTCTCCAATGCTATTTTCAAATCCGCGAGCGTCTGTACTCGCGCACGGTCGTATTGAGTGATCCAACGGTCGGCGATGGCGTTGATCGGCTCGGCGTTGAGGTAGTGCAGCTTTTCCCTGCCCCGCCACACGGTCGTGACCAGGTTGGCCGCTTCGAGCACCGCCAGATGCTTGCTGACCGACTGCCGCGCCATCGAAAGGCCCGCGCACAACGCGTGCAGGTTCTGTCCATTGCGTGTGTTGAGGCTGTCGAGCAGCAGGCGTCGGCTCGGATCGGCCAACGCCTTGAACACCTCGTCCATGTCTGCCATATCCCTAACATGCAGCTGACTGGCTGCATGTCTGACTATATGCAGCCGTGCGGCTGCATGTCAACGATTCAGGCCAGCCGATTGACGCAGGGACGAAATGTGGGTCTGCAGGGCTTTGACGGCCGTGCGTGGCGGATCGTCGCCCCAGATCAGCTCCACCAGCACGTCGGCGGCAACAACGGAACCACCGTGCAGCCCGAGCATCGTGAGGATCGCCCGGGGTTTGGCGCCAGGGATCGCGACCGGCAGGCCATACTGCCGGACCTGCAGAGGCCCCAAAACCCCCAGCTCCACCTGTTGAAGCGTAATCAGCTAGCCATCGTCACTAGGGCGATTCAACGCGGGGTCGAGATCGAGTAAAGCTGCGGCACAATGTCTTTGCGTAGTCAAATACCGTGGTGCAGTCTGCGCCCAACCAAACTTGTCGGTGGTGGTCTGCACGATGTGGCAATGGCCACGATTCGAAAAGAGATAGAGATCAATTCCTCGCCCCAACGGGTTTGGGATGCGCTGAGCGATGTTGGCGCGTTGCACACCCGCCTTGCCGCGGGGTTCGTCGTCGACACCCGAATGGACGGCAACACGCGCGTGGTGACGTTCGCCGACGGCACGGTCGTGCGTGAGGACATCGTCGCCGTCGACGAAGCAGCGCGGCGAGTCGCCTGGGCGATCGTCGGGCAGCAGTTCCACCACTACAACGGCGCGGCGCAGATCTTCGACCACGCCGATGGCACTCGATTCGTGTGGACCACAGACCTGTTGCCCGACGAGTTGGCCCCGCACGTAGACGCGATGATGACGGCAGGTATTGCCGCGATTAAACGAACAATCGAAGGGGCGTGACCTCGCCGCAGTGTGACAGGCTCGAATTGTGCAACTGCCGCAGCCAGATCCGAACCTGCCGCACCTGGCCGACGTGGTGCCATCGGTGCTTTCCGCAATGGGTGTTGCGGGGTTTGACGGCCCCATCCCCCTGCCGGGCGAGATCGCCGGCGCGTGCGTCCTGCTGATCGACGGGCTTGGCGCCGACCTGCTCGACATGTACGCCGAAGACGCACCCGTGATGGCCGCGCTGCGCGGTAGGACGCTGCAGGTCGGATTCCCCTCCACCACGGCGGCTGGGCTCGCAGCGGTCGGCACCGGATGCAAGTCCGGCGAACACGGAATGGTCGGGCTCTCGTTCCGGTTGCCCGGCGCCGATGTCATCAACGCGCTCGCTTGGCGACCGCATCCGTCCGGCCGCGACCTGCGTGACAAGCTTCCGCCAGAGCAGGTCCAACCCATGCCGACGACGTTCGAGCGGGCCGCGAGCGCAGGGATCGCCGTCAGCGTGATAGCCGGCGCGCAGTTCACCGGGTCCGGGCTGACCCGCGCTGTGCTGCGCGGCGGTCGCTACGTGGGCGTGCACGCGCTCGGGGACCTGGCCGCCTGCGTGCGGTCAGCGGTTGCAGACGGCGGGTTCTGCTACGGCTATCACTCGGAACTCGACCTTCTCGGGCATATATATGGCCCGGGCGCGACGGCGTGGCGCATGCAGCTGCGACAGGTCGACAGGCTGGTGGAGTCCATCGTGGAGGGTCTGCCGCCCGGCGGCCTGCTCGCGGTTGTGGCCGATCACGGCATGGTCGCCGTCGACGCTTCAGAGGTGGTTGATGTCGACGCCTGCGAGGCCCTGCTGGACGGTGTTGATGCCATCGGCGGCGAGCCGCGGGCCGGGCATGTCTACGTCGCCGACGGTGCCGCAGATTCGGTGCTGGCGGCCTGGCGGGAGACGCTGGCACAGCGGGCGTGGGTGGTGTCGCGTGACGAAGCGATCGCGGCGGGATGGTTCGGCGACCGGATCGGCGATGACGTGCGGTTTCGCATCGGCGACGTCGTTGCCGCGGCACGCGGCTCGGCTGGGATTATGCGGCGCACGGTGGAGCCGCTGTTGTCGTCGCTGATCGGCCAGCACGGGTCGCTGACGCCTGCCGAGCAGGAAGTTCCTATGCTGCTCGCTTATCGCTGATTGAAACATGTTTCGTAGCAAGAGAATTCGACTACGACACACAGGGGTGGCATGTGCCGCTTGGCAATAACGATCAGCATCGCTTCTGGCAGCGTGAAATCGCTGGTCGGCGAAGGCATTAAATGTGTCGTGATTAGCGAGATTCGCATCGCGAAAACGGGCTTTAAACTGTGATGCCGGTCTCAGTTTTCGGCACTCAGGTACACATCGGAGCGCACTTTTGCTGCCTCCGAACTATTTTCGTGATCTCGCAACTATCGCAAAGCCCCTGCTTAGGGGTGCTGAATAGCTCCGCAGCACAATCGAATTCCGTGAAGCAGGCGATAGCCACCGCGGATTGTGGTGGCCATCACAGATTTTGAGGCCCCTTCGCAACTTCTGTTAACGTCCGGCCGCATGTTTGCTACCGTAACTTTGTTGACGCTTGTGAGCTCGGTTTCAGGCACGCCGTACATCTCTGGTGGAGATTCCCCTCGGGGTACGGATTGCTCGGGGCTGGTTTCATGGGTGACGAATGCGGCAACTGGCCGGCCGATCTATGGCGATCGGTTCAACACCGGCAATATCGAAAGGGCTCTGCTCGCCCGAGGCTTCCAGTACGGGTCACAGCCCGGCGCCCTCAACGTCGGCTGGAACGGTGGCCACACTGCGGCCACGCTGCCCGACGGAACCCCTGTCTCCTCCGGTGAGGGCGGCGGGGTGCGCATCGGTGGCGGTGGCGCCTTCCAGAAGCAATTCGGCCACCATATGTTCCTGCCGACGCCGGTGGACGAGGCAATGGCGCCTGACGCCCCTGACGCCCCTGAGGCACCAGTTGTCATGATGGCAGGCGAGGTGCCGATGGCTCCTCCGCCCGCACCGGATCCATTCATGGCGCCTCCGCCAGAGCCCGAGCCACTGATGGCTCCTCCGCCCCCGCCCGCGGACCCTTTCGCGCCGCCGGCACCGGCGGAGATCGGTCAGCCTGCCTGACCCGGCACCGAACAGCAGCCGTTCACGCCCTCGGCTAGCGTCTCGGGCGTGATCGTGCTGCTGCCGCCGTCAGAGACCAAGAGTGTCGGCGGCGACGGGCCACCTCTGCGTGTTGAGGCACTGAGCTCACCCGAGCTGGGGCCATTGCGCGACGTACTTGTCGACGAACTCGTCGAGCTGGCGGGCGATCATTCGGCCTGCAGGCGCGCGCTGGGCATCTCCGCTTCCCAGCACGCCGAAATCGAGCGCAACGCTGCCTTGCGCAGCGCGGCGACGCTGCCCGCGATCTACCGCTACACAGGCGTGCTCTACGACGCGCTCGACATCGGATCGTTGCGAGGTGCAGCCGCAGCCCGCACCCGTGCCCGGCTCGCGGTCGGCTCGGCCCTGTTCGGGCTGCTGCGCGCCGATGATCTGGTGCCCGCTTATCGGCTCTCCGCGACGTCGAAGCTGCCAGGACAACCCACGTTGGCCGCGCGATGGCGGCCGGCTCTCGAGCCTGTGCTGGCGCAGATCGCGTCGGGTGACCTGGTCGTCGATCTGCGATCGGGTTCCTACGCGGCACTCGGAAGGGTGCCGGGTGCGATCAAGGTCGACGTGCTGGCCGAGCATTCCGACGGCAGGCGCACCGTGGTGAGTCATTTCAACAAGGCGCACAAGGGTCGTCTGGCCCGTGCCCTGGCCTCCACAAGGTCCGAGCCCGACGACGCCGCACAGGTGGCAGCCGTCGCGCGACGCGCAGGCATGGTGGTGGAACGTCGGGGCGATGAGCTGACGGTCGTCGTGCCGTCTTGATCGTGGAATACGTTCCCGACCAAGGTATTCGGAGCTAAGTGGCTGTCCTTGATAGTGCCTGAACCAGTAGCACCACAGTGTCGGCACCGGCGCGGCGATCTTCCGAAATCCGTTGGTAATCAGGAGATTCCGCCCATTCGCGAAATGCGGTCTCGTCGGGAAACTTCATCAACACGACCTTGTCCCGGTCCCACTGCCCCTCGATGATCTGCGGCGCTTCGTCGGCGGCAAGCACCGTGCCCGAGTGCCGGAGGAAGACCTCCATGAACGCCGATTGGTACCGGTCGTAGGCGTTGCGATCGGTGAACTTCAGCTGAGCGATGGCGTAGACGGTCACCTGTCCACCGTATTCGCACCTGCAGCGCAGGCGAAGCGTAGCTAGCAAATCCCTCAGTGAATCAACATGATTCGGGCCGCCTCGGCTGCGGCCTGGCCATGGGTTTTCACTCGGGCGCCTAGTGCAGAATGTTCGCACAACCAGTGCACGAAGTTGCATGACGGGAGCGACCTTGGTTATCAGCTCGGGGTATCTGACGCAACCTTCCCGATCCCGCGGCCGACATCGAAAGCAGCCTCCCCCACGCCGGCTTCTCCTGCGCAGACGACTTACCCTCGGTGGATCGGCGGTCCTTCTCGCGGTGCTTGTCGTCTCCGTCGGCGCAGTGGTGAAGTGGGCTACCCATCAGCCGGTTTTACAGCCAAGCGCCCATCCGTCGACGCCGGTCGCCCCAAGTCTTCCACCGCCTGCGGCTGCGCCGCCGCCCCTACCGGTCGCAGCGCCTGACCCTTTCGCGGTCGACGACAGGGGCTTCGTCAACTCCGGCCCGCGGTGCGACGGAACCCAGACGGCCGTCGCCATCGGCAGGACACCGGGATCACTCGTGGTGATCTGTGGCGACCGCAGCGGTCGGTACGGCTATCTGGGCCTTCGGCTGAGTGACCACGCGGTGCTCAAGACGTCGGCCCGCAGCACGTCGACGCGCGGATTCATTGCGCAGAACGCGAGCGTCATCTACTCGATCTCCCCCGCCGAGCTCCGGGTCACGGTCGGCGGCGCGGTCATCAAGCAGGAGCCGATGATCGACTACCGCGGACCCGCGCACTAGATCGGTACGACGAAATCGGACGTGTAGAACTCGGCAGGCGTCTGCGTGAACTCGCCCGGCCGGGTGATGAACATCCAGGCGCCGGTGGCTCCCGAGACGATGGGGCTGTGAATGCTGAGGCCGCCTGCTCCCGCGTCATCCGTCATGAGCACTCCGCCGGTGACACCGGGGTCGCCAGGATTGCAACCCGCAGACGACCGAGGCATCTGGATGACCCGGACGTCGTAGGGCGTATTCGGGATGGCTGTCACTAGCACCACGTCGGCGATCACTTCGGAGCCCGTGCTGTGTACGAGCGCGGTCGCGCGGGCGACTCCGGTAGGCCCGATGTGCATGTTGGTGTTGAAATCGCACCCCCGCGCCAACTGGGTAAACGCCACGAACGTTGCCCCATCGCTGCCCGGCGGGCTGGCTGCCGCCGTTTGGGCGCCGACGGTTGATGCCGCCGACATCGCCACAACCATCGCTGCCACAGTGTTCAGAACCCGCTGACGCATAGTTGCTACCTGCCATTCGTACTAGCCCGCGTACCACCGAGACTAATAATTAACGCCTCGTCAGACGGCAAAACCGAGGATCAATACGCGTAGGGTCAAATTCATGACGGTGTTGCCCGATCTCGGCACTGTGCGCCAGAGCCTGGGTCGCAGCCTGTTCGGCATGGTCGCAGGCCCGGATGGGCCCGCCAATCGGGCACGCATCCACGAAACACCGGGGCCGCGCTGGTTCGGCCAAGACCGCCCGATCCGGCGGGTACATGCAGATGCCTCGATGTTCGTCGGCGGGCTGCGCGCGCTGCTGCTGCAGTCGCTTCACCCATTGGCGATGGCCGGCGTCGCGCAGCACTCCGACTACCGCGGCGATCCGTGGGGCCGGCTGCAGCGCACCAGTACGTTCCTGGCGGTGACGACCTTCGGCCCGGCCGCCGACGCGCAACGCGCCGTCGATCGGGTACGCGGAATCCACCAGCGGGTCCACGGAGTCGCCGCCGACGGCAGGGCATATCGCGCCTCGGACCCGCACCTTCTGGAATGGGTCCACATCGCCGAAGTCGACAGCTTCCTTCTTGCCCACCAGCTTTACGGCGCCGCGCCGCTGGATCAGAGCGGCCGGGACGGTTATGTGGCCGATACCTCCCGTGTCGCAGCGGCACTCGGCGTGCCCGACCCACCGCAGACCGAAAATGAACTACGGAAGCGGATCGACGCATTCCGGCCGGAGTTGTCAGGCACACCCGCCGCGCGTGAGGCCGCCCGCTACCTACTGCTGACTCCCCCGCTGCCGTTCGCCGCGCGGGCACCGTACGGTCTTCTGGCCGCCACATCGGTGTCGATGCTGCCCGGTTGGGCGCGAATGCCGTTGCTGCTGCCCTATTTCCCTCCGGTGGAAGCCACCGTTATCCGGATGGCGGGCCGCGCAGTCGTCGGCGGTATCCGATGGGCGATGACCACTCAGTCACGGCACTCGACGACGTCGTAGACACCGTCTGCGTACCGCGACCGGATCACCTTCTTGTCGAACTTGCCGACGCTGGTCTTCGGCACTTCGTCGATGAACGTCCACCGCTCCGGCAACCAGAATCGGGCGACCTTGTCGCATAGATGCTTTCGTAGTTCTTCGGCGCTGACTTCGGCGTCGCCGTCGACGACGATCGCGGCCAACGGCCGCTCCTGCCAGCGGTCATCGGGCACCGCAACCACGGCCGCTTCCAGCACGGCGGGGTGGTCCATGATGAGAAGTTCCAACTCGACCGACGAAATCCACTCACCGCCGGACTTGATGACATCCTTGGCGCGGTCCGTCAGCGTGATGAAGCCCTGAGGATCGATGCGGCCGACGTCCCCGGTTCGAAGCCAACCGTCGTCGAATTTCGACGGATCGGCATTCTGATAGTACGAACCGGTGATCCACGGCCCGCGAATCTCCATCTCGCCAACGGCCTTACCGTCGTTGGGCAGCACGCAGCCCGCGTCGTCGACGAGGCGAACCTCGACCCCGCACATCACTCGGCCCGCAGTGCTGCGCAGCGCCCAGTGCTCTTCCCCCGTGACCTCCGGCGGCGGGGTGGCAATCGCGGCCAGCGGTGAGGTCTCCGTCATGCCCCAGGCTTGCCTGATCAGCACTCCGTGCGACTGCTCGTACTCCTTCATCATCCCCAGCGGGACAGCCGATCCTCCGCAGCACACCGTTCGCAGCGACGAGATGTCACGCCCGGGGTTGTGGTGCAGGAACTGCAGTATGTCGTTCCAGATCGTTGGGACGGCCGCTGCGACGGTGGGGCGTCGCTGTTCGATCATGTCCACCAGCGGGGCTGCCTGCAGAAACCGGTCGGGCAGCAGCAAGTCGGCGCCTGCCATCACGGCCGCGTAGGGCTGACCCCACGCATTCGCGTGGAACATCGGCACGATGGGTAGCACGCGGTCGCCGTCGACGAGGCCAACTCCGTTGGCCGTGCAGACAGTCATCGAATGCAGGTAGCTCGAGCGGTGGCTGTACACCACACCCTTCGGGTTTCCCGTCGTGCCGCTGGTGTAACACATTGCGGCGGCGCTTCTTTCGTCGAGATCGGGCCAGTCGAATTCGAGCGGCTGTCCGTCGAGCAGGTCGTCATAGCGGATCACGTCCTTGCCCGATGCGGACAGAGGTGCCACGTCGCCAGCGCCGATGGCCACCACCGTCTGCACCGACGTCATATCCGGCAGCACCGCGGCCAGCAGTGGCACTAGCGAGATGTCCACCAGCACAACGCGATCCTCGGCCTGGTTGGCGATGAATGCGATCTGCTCGCTCGCCAGCCGGATATTCAGCGTGTGCAGCACCGCCCCCATGCACGGTGCGGCGAAATAGGCCACTAGGTGTTCCTGGTTGTTCCACATGAACGTCGCGACGCGATCCCCGTCCGACACACCGAGTTGGCGCAGGCCATGAGCGAGCTGCGCTACCCGCGTCCCCAGCTCGCCGAAGCTGATGTCGCGATATCCGTCGGAGGACGCCGTGATGACCCTTCGGCCCGAGTGCCACCCTGTGCCGTGTCGCAGAATGCCCGTCACGGTCAGCGGAAAGTCCTGCATCGTGCTGTGCATGAGCCACCCCCACAGTTTCTGGCCGCCATGATCGCCGATCTGGCGCCGGAAACAGCGATAAACGCCAAACAGGCCTTGCCCCGATAGCATCGCGTGGCATGGCGTATCCCAGCTACCCACCGCCGGCGAAGCCGCCCATCGCGACCACCGATCTCGTCATCTCCGTCGGCGCCCTCATCCTCGCGGTGGCGTTCGGCGTGGTCGCGGCGGCGATGGGGCTGTTCTCTCTTGCTTTTTTGGATTCCTGCCCGCCGGAGACCTGCAGCGCGGAAGGCGCCGCCACCGCGGTCTGGATAGCGCTGCTGGCAGCCTTCGCAATTGGGGTCGTCGGCTTGGTGGTGACGGTGGTCCAGCTCGCCCGGCGCAAACCCGGATGGCCCTTTGCGGTTGCAACTTTCGTGTTGTGCGCGGTTGCGGTGGTGGCGGGAGGCGTCGGGTACGCCATGGCCGTCAGCTGAGCCCGTGTCAGGCGAAAGCCGCCCCCGGGCAGGGCCTCTTCGCTTACGGTTTCCAGGGTGGAACCAGACCATCTGAAGGCCCCCGAGCTGGTGCCCGTCGAGGCGCTTCGCTCGGGGGAACACGTCACCGACGTCAACGGTGGTGGCCAGCATTACATCGTTCTGGAGTCCAAGGATCTCGGCGGCGGTTGCGTCGTCCTTGAACTGGAATCCAAAGCCAATGATCAGCTCCGGGTCATCGAGATGTCGTTCCCCGCAGGCTACGAGATGGGTAGATCACCCCGCCGCATTTTGTGAGACGACCATCCATGGCACGCCGAACTTGTCGGCGACCAGGCCGAGGCGCGACGCGAAGGGCGTCGGTGCCATAGGCACCTGCACCGTCCCGCCGTGAGCCAGAGCCGCGAACAATCGCTCAGCCTCCCCGTCATCAGAAACCGTGAGCGACAACGAAAAGCCGCTGAAGTCGGGTTGACTCTCGCTCTGGCCGTCTGAGGCGAGCACCGTGGTGTCGCCGATGCTGAGGACCGCGTGTGCGACTTTGTCCTCGAAGCGGGCGAACACTGTGGCGTCGGCTCCGATGGACCCGCGGTAGAACTCGAGGGCCTCATCGCATCGGCCTTGGAAGTACACGTAGGGCTCAACTCGCATGCCGGCAGATTAGGCCGGCGCAGGTCAGTCTGTTTTGTACAGAAACGACAGCTGTGCGTCATGCCGCGTGATGCCCGCGGGCGTCTCGCCGATGAACACCCGCAGGGACCGGGTCAGGTGGGCCTGGTCGAAGTAACCGGCGTCATGCACGGCGTCCAGGATGGATGCGCCGTCGCGCAGCAGGTTGGTGGCGTGGCGGGCCCGTTCGATCTGGCGGAACTGCCCGCGTGTCATACCGGTGCTGCGCCGGAAGTGACGCTGGACAGATCGTGTCGTGAGCGATTGCCTGCCACCGCGTATCGCGGCCTCGACCACCTCGTCGCGTGCGATTACGCCGCGTCGGGCGAGCGCCGATACGTAGCGTTCCGCATTCTCCAGGTCCGGCAGCGGCCATCGCACTCCCAGAAGCGCGAACGATCCATCGGCCGCCACCGGTAGGTCCACGTCGCGATGATCGAGAAGGAGATGGGTGGGCAGCGCGGGCATGTACACGCCGAGCCGGAACCGGATCGCGGCCCACTCGCCGTCGGGCGGGCAGTCGATGGTCGTCGCCCGGGTCTCCGGTCCGCGCAGCGTAACCATGGTGAGGGTGGCGAGCCGCGTCACCACCAGTTCCAGGTGCCCGGCGGCGACGGATGTGAATGGCCCGCCGCCAACGCTGCGTCCCCGCCACACCCGTTCGATGTATGGCGAATCCGACGGTCGGTCGCGGAAGCGAAGAAACATTCAGCCGAGCCGCTGCTGGAGGTGCACGGTCACGTCGTCGCCTGCCTCTTTCCCAATGCGCTGACGCAGGTCGGTCTTCACGGGCAGTTTGTGGGTGCCGTCGCCGAGTGCCATGAACGAGCTCGCGAACGGTTGGCCGTCGACGGTACCGCGGACCTTGACTAGGCCGCGGGTACCGAAGAAGGCCGCCGAATCGGGCATGACCACATACGTCCAGCCGCCCTTGCTCTCACTCTTCTGCAGTTTCGCGGTGAACTGGCGGTTCAGGCGTTCGCTCATGGCTGGTCCTTTCGATGTGTCCGTACACCTATAACGACTCGACGGAGCCCGAAAAGACATCGCGGAATATCGTTTCGCCATGAAGCTGTCGGACGAGATGCAGCGGGTCGTGCGCGAACAACGGCTCGGGTTCGTCGCCACCGTCACACCGGACGGCCTGCCGAATCTGTCGCCGAAGGGCACCACAAGGCTGTGGGACGACGAACGGCTGTTCTTCGCCGACATTGCGTCCCCTGGCACGGTCGCCAACCTGCGTGCCAACCCGCATGTCGACGTCAATGTCGTCGACCCGATCCTACGAAAGGGCTTCCGCTTCAAGGGGACAGCGACCGTGTACACCAGCGGCGAGATGTACGACCACGGGCTCCGGATTCTGCGGGAACAGGGGTCGACGACGAATCGCGAGCGGGTGCGGTCCATCGTGGTGATCGACGTGACCGACGCCGCGGAACTGGTCTCCCCGGCCTATGACGATGGCGCCACCGAGCTAGCGATCTCGCAGCGCTGGATCGACTACTACACCGGGCTGCACCGCCTCGAGTTGCCGCACGATTGAGGTCGCTGGATGATCCCTGCCAATGAACACAACCGATGCCCTCGAACTCGCCGACTTCGACGCCGTTGCGCAGGCGGGGTTGGTCGCCTCGGGTGAGCTGTCCGCGGCGGAACTGCTGGAGGCGGCGATTGTGCGCCTCGAGGCCACCCGCGAGCTGAATGCCGTCATCGCCGACCTCTTCGACCGCGGCCGCCAGCAGGCCGCTGCGCTGGACGAGTCCGGCGCGGTGCGCAACGGAGGGTCGGGGCCGCTCGCGGGAGTTCCCTTCTTGCTCAAGGACCTTGGTGCATCGTTAGCCGACGCGCCGGAGGCGATGGGTTCGCGCGCGTTGCGTACCCACGTCGCTACCGAGTCGGCGTGGATCGTCGACCGGTACATCGCGGCGGGACTGGTGGTGTTCGGCAAGACCAACACCCCCGAATGGGGAAACCACTGCACGACCGAGCCGTCGTTGTTCGGGCCAACGGTGAACCCGTGGTCGCCGTCGATCACTCCAGGTGGGTCCAGCGGCGGGTCGGCGGCGGCGGTGGCGGCGGGTGTCGTTCCCGCCGCGTCGGGCGGTGACGGTACCGGTTCGATCCGGGTGCCCGCTTCGTGTTGCGGCCTCGTCGGTCTCAAGCCACGTCGCGGCCGTACCTCGTTCGCGCCTGGTGGCGGCCACGGGCTGGAGGGCTTGGTCAACGAGCACGCGCTCACCCGCACGGTCCGCGACAGCGCCGCGCTGCTCGACGTCGTCGCGGGCTCGGCTCCCGGCGACCCCTATACCGCGCCTGCGTCGAAAGTGCCCTTCCTGCAAGCGATCATGCAGCAATCCGCCGCCCAACGAATACTGATCGCGACGGCATCGCCGTTTCAAGGGCCGACCACCCATCCCGAGGTCGTCGGTGCCGTTGAGCGGACCGGCGCGGCGCTCGCCGGCCTTGGCCACATCGTCGAGCCCGGTGCCCCAGCCATCGACGCCGACGCCGTCGCCGACGCGATCGCCGTCCTCCACAACGTCAGCAATGCCCAGTTGCACGCCATGGCGACCGCACACCTCGGGCGTGCGCCGCATGAGGACGAGTTCGAGCCGAGCACGTGGGTGATGGTCCGCGAGGGCTTCACCACCAGTGGGGTCGCCTACGCGGATGCTATTGGCGCTGTGCACGCGCAGACCCGCCGCTTCGTCGCAGGCATGGACGGCCACGATGTGCTGTTGGTGCCCACCTTGCTCACTCCGCCGCCGCCCTACGCGCTGCTCGATCAGCCGCGTGGCACGACGCGGGCCTTCTTCGACGTCGAGTTCGCAACGACGGGTTGGACCTCTCTGGCCAATGTGACTGGCTGGGCGGCGGTCTCGCTGCCGCTTGGTGTCACATCAGATGGCCTGCCGATCGGCGTCCAGCTGATGGCGCCCGACGAGACGATCCTGCTTCAGCTGGCGGCGCAGCTCGAAACGGCGATGCCATGGTTACATCGGCAGCCCAGTATGTAATGTCGCCACATGGTGCGCGACATTCGTGAGCTGACAGATTCGCCCGAGGCCTACGCCGCCGAACTGCGCAAGCGATGGGGCGGGCTGCTGAGCTACCGCTACATCGGCCGCAAGTATGCGTCGATGGACCTCGGCGTGGAAGACAACACCGTCACCATCCGTCGGGACATGCGCAACCCGACCGGCGGGCTGATGCTGGCCGTGCTGAGCATCGCCGCACCCGAAGGCGGCCACATGTCCGACCTTGAGGCGGTGCCCAATCCCGTCATCCACTCGTGTCAGATCCTCGACCCCGGTCGGGATGTGCGTCGCATCGAGATTGTGTCCGAGGACCTCAAACGCGGGCGCCAGATGGGCTACAGCCGCGCCAAGATCGTCGACGCCGACGAACCCGGTCGCGTGCTCGCCCTGATCCAGGGCCAGGGCATCAGCATCGGCACACCACCCGAAGGGCTCGAACGGATGGAGGCCAATCCACTCGAGGTGATCGATTCGCCCGATCTGCCTCCGCTGTGGCAGGTGTTCTCATGCCACCGCCGTCCCGACGGTCACTGGGCATTGCCGGAACTCGCGGTCGAGGTCGCGTCGCCCGACGCCGCGTTGCACATCGGTCCGCAGTTCGTCATCGGAGAGACGGCAGCCGCCGATGCGGCGGCTGAACTCGCAGGAACCGATCGCGTGCAGGGCGTCTCGTCACACGTGATGTTCGTTTCCCGCGGCAAGGTCGGTCCGTTCCGGGTCGAAACCGAGCCGATGCCAGGGGCCGACGGCATGCTCGCCGTCCGCACCGTCATGCACGACGAAGGGGTCGACGACCGCATCACGACAGTGGGGTCGTACCTGTTCCGTTCGGCCGAATGAGACACTCTGGGCATGCCTGTCGCAATCGCCCGTCCCAAGCTCGAAGGCAACATCGCCGTCGGTGACGACCGCCAGATCGGGTTCGCCGAGTTCGGCGATCCGCAGGGCCGCGCCGTCTTCTGGCTGCACGGCACGCCGGGCGCCCGCAGGCAGATCCCGATGGAGGCCCGCGTCTACGCCGAGAAACGGCAGATCCGGCTGATCGGTGTCGACCGGCCCGGCATCGGGTCGTCGACGCCGCACCAATACGACACGGTGTTCGCATTCGCCGACGACCTGCGCACCATCGCCGACACCCTCGGCATCGACAAGATGGAGGTCATCGGCCTCTCGGGTGGTGGCCCGTACACGCTGGCCTGCGCGGCGGCGATGCCCGACCGGGTGGTGGCCGCAGGCGTCATCGGCGGTGTGGCCCCGACAACGGGCTCCGACGAGATTGGCGGAGGCTTGATGGGGTCCGTCGGAACCCGGCTGGCACCGCTGCTGCAGGTGGCGGGTGGTCCGATTGGTTTGGTGGCGAGTGCGCTCATCCGGTTGATACGACCGGTCGGCTCCCCCGCCGTCGACCTGTATGGACGGGTATCGCCGGAGGCAGACCGCCAACTGCTGGCGCGGCCGGAAATCAAGGCGATGTTCCTCGACGACCTGCTTAACGGCAGCCGCAAGCAGATGGCCGCACCGTTCGCCGACGTCGTGGTGTTCGCCCGCGACTGGGGTTTCCGGCTCGACGAGGTCAAGGTGCCCGTCCGGTGGTGGCATGGCGACCACGACCACATCGTGCCGTTCGAGCACGGGCAACACGTCGTCGCCAAGCTGCCCGACGTGGAGTTGTATCACCTGCCCGGAGAAAGCCACCTCGCCGGATTGGGCAGGGCGGAAGAGATCCTGAGCACGATGATCGGGCTTTGGGACCGCGCCGATCAGAAATGATCCTTTAGAAACCGAAGCCGAGTTCAGCGGGAACATCGCTCACGAATGCGGCGTCGAGGCGCAGCACCATTCGGGAGTCGTTGCAGTGCAAGCGGTTTGCGGCGGCAAAGGACGAAGCTTTGTGCACGCCCAAATACAGGCTGCCAAGCACGTCGAGGTCCATGTGGATGTCGGCCTCGGCGTCCGTCCGCGTGCAGCGGGCACGGCCGTCGCGAACATCAAGCGCGAATCGTCCACCGTCACAGCGGAATCCGTCCGAGATCTCGAGCACCGTCGACAGCTCCGCCTGATAACTGCGCGCCTCGAGTGCCGTCGGGATGTCCATGATGCGTAGCCACAGGTCATCCTCGTGGTGAGTAAGGCGAGCCACCCGGTGGTCCGTCAGCAGGTAGGGCAACGGGTCGGCGGGATGTGTATAGAGGACAACCGTCTCCATCAGGTCGAGTCCGAGCAGTGCCCGGCACAGCGCGATGCCCGCGTCGGTGGTCGCCGCGATGAACTCCAAGACCCGCACGATCATCGGGTCGTCGCCGAATACTCGGTATAGGACGTAGCCGTCGGGATGCACGAAAGCGAAATACTCTGTGCCGCCGCGGCGGGCCCATTCATGATCGGCCAACATCTCGTCCCACAGCGCCGTGGTACGCACGAGGCCTCCGGGTGTGCGCTGGCGCCAGCGTTCGTAGATCGCCTCGAGGTCGTCGCGGTGGTCGGCAGGCTTGACCATCCTCACACCACCGGGATCAGGAGCATCGTCGCGGAACCGCGCGAATCGGCGGTCGACGCTGAACCCCTGCTCGATCGTCGCGGGTCCGTATCCGAATCGCCCGTAGATGCCGCCTTCACTGGCGGTCAGACCCGCGATCGGATACCGCGCATCGGCAATCCGGTTGTGCAGCTCGGTGTACATCGTGCGCAAGATGCCGCGGCGGCGGTGGGTTGGCGCGACCCCGACGATCGTGACGCCTGCCATCGGCAAAACCGCCCCGCCGGGAACGGTCAGCCGCAGATCGAGGTAGTGGGCCATGCCGACGATGTCGGGGCCGTCGCAGGCGAGGACCGTGCCGTCGGTCGGCATCAGCGACCGCCATGTGGTCAACGACTCCGGGTTCCCGAACCGGCCGAAACTGATGGCGTCCAATAGCGAGATCGCCGGCCAGTCCGCGTCCGTGGCCGAGCGGATAACCAGCGCGGTCGAAATCTGCGAGGCGAGCACGGATCTTGACGGTGCCACATAGCGATGTCCGAGCGCATCCGAATTTCGTGCTCAGCCGATACGGTTGAACGGCACGGAAGGAGCACGCATGGCGACCGATCTGACGCTCTATCTCGATGATCAACCCGGTGAGTTGGCCCGGGTCGGCGACGTGCTTGGCAAAGCAGGCGCCAACATCGTCGGCCTGTGTGCGGTCACCACCGGCGGAGGGCAGGCCGAGGTGCACATCTTGGTGCAGGACGCGACGTCGGCGTTCGAGGCCCTGCAGAACGCCGGAATCAAGATCGCGGCCGAGCAGGAAGTGATCGTGCTCGATGTCGAGGACCGGCCGGGCGCGCTCGGCGAAGTGGCCCACAGACTTGGCGCGGCGAAAATCAACCTGACGACTGCCTACCTGGCGACCAACACTCGGCTGGTGTTTGCGGCGGACAATCTGGCAGAAGCGAAGGCGGCGCTCAGCTGATCAGCGCTTCAGCCAACCCTGGACAGTCTCCAGTTCCCGCGTGTACTGCGTGAGGTTGTCGTCGTGGTAGAGCGAGGCGCCGCTGATCGCAGCCATACCATGCCAGAGCACCTGCACCCGGACCCCACCCTTGCTGTAGTAATCAGTGCGGTCGGCGTCCCTTCGGTGCCACCCTCCGAGTTCGGCGAAATCGGCAATCGTCTGCCGCTCGTCGGTTTCAGTCATCGGTGATCCTCCTGTGGTGCCGCGCGTTGGTGGGAGACTACCGCGCAAAAAGTGTCAGACCCGTCAGGGTCGGTGGCTCCTAACGAGTGAGGGCGGCCTGAACAACTCGCAGGTGCTCTACTGAGCGGCCGTCAGCCGCTGAGCGCGCGTCGCAACATGTGCATGGCGACGGTCGTCGACCGCTCGCGAATATCGGACCGATCGCCGGGCAACCGGATGGTGCGGGTGAACGTCTCGCCGTCGGCGAGCTTGACGGTGAAACACACCGTGCCGACCGGCTTGTCATCCGTGCCGCCTGCGGGCCCGGCGATTCCGGTGATCGCGATCGCGGTGTCCGCCCCGAAACGGTTCAGCGCGCCAACGGCCATCGCGTCGGCGACAGGCTCGGACACCGCCCCGTGGGTGGCGATCAGGTCCGGTTCGACCCCGAGCAGCTCAGTCTTCGCCTCGTTTGCATACGCGACGACACCTCCTGCGACATACGCAGACGAACCCGGACGGTCGGTCAGCCTGGCGGCGATCAGCCCGCCGGTGCAGGATTCGGCGGTCGCGATCCGGCGGCCGGCCAGCAGTTGCGCGACCTGGTCGTCGACCAGCGAGCCGTCTTCGGAGAAGATCTCCCGACTGTGGCGTCCGCGCAGCAGCTCCATCAGCTTCGTGTAGATGCCTGCCGCGTCGGGTTCGTACCGGGTAACCATCTCGACCTCGCCGCGGCGCAGACATGTGGTGATCTCGAGCCGGTCGAAGCCGTCGACGCTCTGCTCGGCGTCGCGCAGGGTGTCAGCAAGGCCCGACTCCGGCAGCCCGAACATCCGCACCATGTCCTGGCGGTACGTAGTCCGGCCAGCGATGGCCCGCTGCACAGCATCGGTTTCCACGGCGACCGGCCACATCGGCTGCAGCTCGCGCGGCGGACCGGGCAACACCACGATGGTCGGCGTGCCCGGTACGACCACCCCCGGCGCGGTGCCCACCGGATTGATCACGTGCGCGCCGACGGGAATCATCGCCTGCTTGCGATTGGCAGCACGGACCGCTTCGAGGTCCACATTGTCGAAGCGCGCCATCAATCGCTTGAGAATGTCGGTGATGCGGTCCTCGAGTGCGTCGTCGAGCACCAGGTCGAGGCCGGCGAATCGGGCCACGGTCGCCACCGTCATGTCGTCGGCGGTCGGGCCGAGACCGCCGCTGGTCACGATCAGGTCCACACCTTCGGCGGCGAGGAACCGCAGCTGCGCCTCGATATCGCCGGGTCGGTCACCACAGATGGTGATGTGGGCCAGTTCGACGCCAAGCTCCAGCAGCCTGTCGGCGATCCACGGGCCGTTGCGGTCCTGGACCCGTCCCGTCAGCACCTCGGTCCCCGTAACAACGATGCCGGCGCGTGCGCTCACGTCTGACGACATTACGGCAGGCCGGTAATGTCATTCTCCATGACGGCGCCGAAGTCCCTCCGAGAGCTATTCGATCAGCTCGGCCTTCAGGAGGTTCCGTCGGAGGACGGCACCGTGACCATGGAGATGGCCGTCGATGAGCGAACGGTCAACACTGCCGGTGGGCTTCAAGGCGGACTGATCGCCACCATGGCGGACGTGACGGCCGGTCAACTCGCTTCGCGCAGTACGTCATTCGGCATGGGCATCGCAACCACCGACTTATTCATCCGTTATCTGCGTCCCATCAAGGTCGGGCCTGCGCGTGCGGTCGCGCGGATCCTGCGCACGGGTAAGCGGTCCGTGGTGGTGCAGGTGGACATTTACCGCGGAAACGACGACGAGATCGGTGCCACCGCGACGGTCAACTTCGCCGCGGTGGATTGACCATTGACCGAAACCACAACAGGTGGGGTGTTGTAGCCCGTCACTCTCACCCAGTTGGCGGGAACGCCCGACCACGGTTGTCCCTGAAGTTCGACCGTCTCGCCGGGAAACACGGTCACGTAGTTGTCGCTGTATTCGATGGGCAGGATTTCGTCGCCGTCGGCCGTCGAGGTGAGTTCGGCCCGCTCGAAGAAGGCGATTCGCTGTGAAGGGTTATGCAGGCGGATGGTCACGCGATTGTCGCCTGCGTTAGGCGAGGTCGACGCGGTCACGTCCAACGGCACCGGAGTCATTCTGTTGAGCCCCGTCATGTCGGCCCAACTCGCCTGCTTGAGCTCGAAGGCGGCATCGTTGCCAGGATCGCCGACGTCGTCGAGTTGTTGCGACTGCCAATACACGTTCTCGGAGACCACTTTTCCGGACCGATCCAGCAATTGGGCACGCACGAAGACAACGCTCGAATCGCGGGCAAGGCGCGGCAATGTCATCGCCTGTGCCACTCCCCCTGGGCTCACGTTGACGTTGCCGGCGCTGCGATCGTCGCGCAGCTTGCCCTGCAGGTCGTAGGTCCGCACCCGAACCGTCAAACCCGTTTGGTCCCTGGGTGTTTGGTTGACGACGGTGATGTTGGCGTTGCTGTGGTTGCCCGTTGCGTACGAGTCGAAGACGACCGACAACGGCCGCAGCCCATTCTTCGCGCCGAAGTATGCTCCGCCCGGCCGCAGGTAATAGTCGAATAGGTGCCCGAAGAACGAGGGCCAGTGGCTGTTGAGCATCCAGTAGATCGTCATCTTGTGGTTGTCCCGGCCGCCTGCCGCGAACGCTTCGAACTGGGCGCGGGTCGCCTCGTAATGTGCGACTTGTGCCTTGCGCGCGAACTCCTCGGCGCTGTTGGACGGCCCGTAGCGGCGGTCGACGGCGAGCCGAATGCTGGTTAGCGCAGCATTTTTCGGGTTCGAGCCTGCGTGGAAGTACCAGGCATCGTTGATGGGCCAGAGCTTGTCGGGTGGGATGAACTTCTTCAGGCTGGCAAACGGCGGGATCTGTTCGTTGTCACCTTGTTCGGCGGTCGATCCTCGGGCGGCGGCGTAGCGCCCCGAGAACCAGTAGCTCGGTGGTCGCCAGCTGTACGGGCCTGCCATCTGAATGCCGTCCCAGTCACGCTCCCCGTCATCGTCTATTGCCAAGGAGGAGACGGTGTCGACGGCCGCGTTCTGCCAGTGCAGTTCCGACAGGATGCGGTTGTACTTGGCCAGCACGTCGTCCGGGGCCTTCCCGTCGCTGCCGTTGGCCCACACGAACACCGACGGATGACTACGAAGTCCCTCGATCTGCGACCGAAGGCTGTCCTGAGCGACCCGGTAGTCCTCGTTGTCCCACTGGCTCCATTTTTCCCACTGATTGCAGCACATCCAGCCGTACATCAGGGGAATGCCCATCTCGTCGGCCATTTCCGCGATGTGATCGCCGGGGAACTTGCCTTCGAGTCGAATCATGTTGAGCCCGAGGTCTTTCACGTAGCCCAGGATCGCGGCGTCGCGGTTGGGATCCGTCGCATACAGCAGGTCGGGCGTGTACGCGGCGCCACGGACCAGGAAGTCCTTGCCGTTGACCTTCAGATAGAAGCTTCCGCCCTTACCGAGTTCGGGGAACTGCTCATCCTGGTCGCGGTATTGCTCGACGGAGCGAATGCCGAACCGCAAATGGCTGGTGTCCGTGGGCCGGTCGAACTGCCGGAACTCCAACTGCAGGTCATAGAGGTCGGGCCTGCCGAGGGTATAGGGCCACCACAGATCCGGATTCTGGACGGTCAGCTGCGCGAACTTGTCGGGGCTGAGGCTGACGTCGCGTTGCTCCCCCGCGGCGAGTGTGATCGGCTGCTCGATCTGGATGTCGGGCTTGCCCGGCCGGGTGATCGTGGCCCGCAGAACGCCACGAACTTGCGCGCCAGACGAGTTACGCAGGCTGCTGTAGACCGTCAACCGTGCGGAGTCCGTTCGCGGGAGGGGAAGTTCGGAGTTGACCGTGGACGGGCCGAGGACCACTGCGCCGGACACCTTGAGGTACACCGGCTTCCAGATGCCCGCATTGCGGTCGGGCACAAACGAATTTCCGTTGGTCGGATTCTTCCCTGGCCCTTGGTAACCGAGGTAGTTCCAATTGATCCAGTCATACCAGCTGTCGGCCAGTTCGACGCCGTTGACGTCCTGCAGCGCGCGTTCGGGCGTGATCTTCACGGCCAGCGTGTTGGCCTCGCCCTGGTTCACCCACCGCGAGACGTCGATTTCGTGGCTGGTGTGCATGCCGACGATCTGGGTGTTGCCCGCGACCAGGTGGCCGTTCAACCAGATTTCGGCGCGGTAGTTGATGCCGGGAAAGTCCAACATGTATGTCGTGTGGCCCGCAGGCGCGGTGAACGTGGTGCGATACCACCAGTCCTGCTTGTAGAGGTCTTGCGGGACCTTGTCCAGCAGATTGGTTCCGTAGTAGAGGTTCGGGTAGGTGCCGTCCTCTTGCAGCGTCTGCAGAACGGTCGCAGGCATTCGAGGGATCGCATGCCAGCCCGCTGCCTTGTAGTCCGGCCTGGACAGCGCCGCCCCGTCTGCCTTGACGTCGCGTGCCGAGACCAGGCTCCAGCCCTGCGCCAGCTCGATCTGTCCAGGCGGTGGCCCTGGTTTGGCGAAGTCAGGGAAGTCCGCCGCGCAGAGCAGCAGCAACAACGCGACCGACATCAGGATTCTTAAGACGATGTGCCGACGTCGTTCAACCGACATCTGCGCCCCGTCCACCGGATCACCGTACCTGCAGTAACCGGTGGGGGCTCGCCCAAGCAGCGCAACAGAATTCGTGTCTGTCACTCTGTGCGCGCCAACACCTCCCGCACCAGCTCCAGAGTGGTATCGGGATGCAGGAATGCGAAGCGGCCCACCGTCTCGCCTTCCCATTTCGTCGGCGGGATGAACGCGACCTGGTCCTGGTGCAGCCGCTGGGCCCACGCGTCATAGTCCTCGGGTTTCCAGCCCAGCCGACGGAACAGCACCACCCCTAAGTCGGGCTCGCGGATCAGTTCCAGCTGCGGGGTGGCCTTGATCAGGCCTGCGGTCTGGACGGCGAGGGACGGGGCGACCTCGATAGCCCGGCGATACGCGTCGAGCCCGTAGACCGCAAGCGAGAACCACAGGGGAAGCCCGCGGGCTCGCCTGGTCAGGTGGTAGGCGTAGTCGGACGGATTCCACTCGCCGTCGGTCGTATGGATGACATCGAGGTACGACGCGTCCTGCGTGTGGGTGGCCCTGGCCAGCTCGGGCTCCCGGTAAAGCAACGCGCAGCAGTCGAACGGGGTGAACAACCACTTGTGCGGGTCGAGGATGAACGAATCGGCCAGCTCCAGGCCCTTGTACTTCGGCTTGAGCGAGGGGGCGAAGATGCCTGAGCCGCCGTATGCGCCGTCGACGTGGAACCACCAGCCGCGTTCCTTTGCGAGCGCAGCGACACCGGCCAGGTCGTCGACGATGCCTGCGTTCGTCGTGCCCGATGTGCAGACCACGGCGGCGATGTTCGCCGCATCGGGCGGCACCGCATCGCGGACAGTGTCGGCGGTGAGCCGATGGTCGGGGGTGTCGACCACCAGTGCGTCCATCTCCAGCAGTCGCAGCGTGTTGACGATCGATGAGTGCGCGTCCGAGCCGACGACAACGCGCAACCTGCCGGTCGTGCCGCGCTTCTTGGCCGTCTCCCTCGCCACGGCCAGCGCCGACAGGTTGCCTCCCGATCCGCCCGATACGAAGCATCCGCCCGACGTCGTTGGCAGGCCAGCCTCATGCGCGATCACCCGCAGCACGCTGTTCTCCGCGGCGATCGCGCCCGACGCCTCCAGCCACGAGATGCCTTGGATCGAGGCGCAGGACACCAACATGTCGAACAGCAGGCTGGCCTTCGTTGGGGCGGCCGGGATGAAGCCCAAGAACCGCGGGCTGTCGGCCGAGATCACGCTCGGTGCGATCACCGAGGTGTAGACGCCGAGCACCTCGTCGGGCGGACGCGGCCTGTCGCGGATCACGCCATCGAGTCGGTCGTATAGCTCGTCGGCGGACAGGACTCCCTTGTCGAGGGGCACAGGATTCATCCGCAGGCGGTTCTCGGCGTACGCGAGCACGCTACGCACCATCTGCTCGGTGGTTTGGTCGACTTCGTGCATGGCTGAAGTCTTGCACCGCCGACGATTTGGATCAGGCGGTCAACAGAAGATCGGCGATGTGCTCACATCTTGTGCGGAACGTCGTTGACAAGTCCGCCATCCATCACGAACTCGGCACCGGTGGCGTATCGCGATTCATCACTGGCGAGGAAGACGATGAACGTTGCCACCTCTTCGGGTTGACCCGGTCGGCCAAGAGGAATCCGAAGCATGTTGTCGGGGAAGTGTTTTGTCATCGGCGTGCGAATGAAGCCGGGGTGCACCGAGTTCACCCGGATGTTGTAAGGCCCGAGTTCCAGGGCCGCCGACTTGCTCAGCCCGCGCACCGCCCACTTGGACGCCACGTACGGGTGCACCATGACGGCGCCGCGCAGACCCTCGATGGAGGAAATGTTGATGATGGAGCCGACGCCATCGGCCTTCATCGCTTCCACTGACGCCTGCATGCCGAGGAAGGTGCCAGTGAGGTTGACGTCGATGACCTTATGCCACTTGGCCATGTCGAACTTGCCGATCTCGCCAAGCGCCACCGTTCCGGCGTTATTGACCAGCACGTTGAGCTTGCCGAACTCGCTGACTGCGGTGGCGACGGCGGCCTCCCAGTCGTCGGCCTGAGTGACGTCGAGGTGGACGTAGCGTGCGGATTCGCCGATCTGGTCGGCCAGTGCCTTGCCCTTGTCATCGAGGATGTCGCCGATGACCACCTTGGCGCCCTCGGCGACAAGCGCCCGAGCATCCTCTGCGCCCATGCCTTGTGCCCCGCCGCTGATGAGTGCAACTTTTCCGTCCACGCGTCCCATGAGGGGTCACGCTACCGTGCGCTCGTGCTACAAGTAGAACCTGTTCCAGTTCATGAAGGGAAAATCATGACGATCCGCGTCGCGCTCATCGGCACCGGTAATTGCGGCAGCCTCGCACTCAAGCAATTGGTGACCGACGCCCGCTTCGACCTGACCGGTGTCTGGGTGTCGTCAGAGGCCAAGGTCGGCAAGGACGCCGGTGAGCTGGCCGGGCTGGACGTGACGGCGGGCGTCGCCGCCACCAACGACCTCGACGCGATCATCGTGGGCAGGCCCGACTGCGTCGTGTACTGCGCGATGGGTGACACCCGACTGCCCGACGCGATGGCTGACGTCATGCGCATCCTCACCGCGGGCATCGACGTGGTGGGGTCGGGACTCGGGGTGTTGCAATACCCGTGGGGAGTGATTCCCGACAAGTACATTGAACGTGTCGAAAATGCTGCGCGAGAAGGTGATTCGACGGTCTTCATGACAGGGGTCGATCCCGGCTTCGCAACGGATCTGCTGCCCTTCGCGCTGGCAAGCACGTGCCAGAGCATCGAGCAGGTCCGCACCATGGAGATCGCCGATTACGCGTCCTACGACGGCGCGACGGTGATGTTCGACGTGATGGGCTTCGGCAAGGAGGTCGGCGACCTGCCGATGCTGTATCAGCCGGGGATTCTGAGCATCGCGTGGGGCACCGCGATCCGTCAGATGGCGGCGGGCCTCGGCATCGAGGTGGACGAGATCAAGGATTCGGTCGAACAGGAACCCGCACCCGAGGACTTCGACGTCGCCGTCGGCACCATCAAGAAGGGCACTGTCGCGGCGGTGCGCTTCCAGATCGAGGGCATGGTCAAGGGCAAGCCGGTGATCGTCGTCGAGCACGTCACGCGGCTGCGGCCCGATCTGCGGCCTGACTGGGCCCAGCCCGCACAGGATGGCGGCTCGTATCGCGTCGAGATCATCGGTGAGCCGTCGTACACCATGGACATCTGCCCGACGAGCCGCAACGGCGACCACAACTACGCGGCCATCCTTGCGGCGGCGGGGCGGATCGTGAACACCATTCCGGATGTCGTCGCGGCAGCGCCAGGCATCCGGACGACACTCGATATGCCACTGGTCACCGGTCGGGGGTTGTACGCAGCTACGTAGGCTGGAGCGCGATGAGCGCGCAGCCTCCCGCATCGGATCCCATCGCGGAGATCGGCGCGAGCATGCCCGGCCCGCAGGTCGGGGCGTTCTTCGATCTGGACGGCACACTGGTTGACGGGTTTACCGCCACCGCACACGCGGGTGACCGGATTCGGCGCAGGCAAGCGCGGATCGGCGAGGTGCTCGGGGTCATCGAGGCATCGATGCGATACCGGTTCGGCCGGATGCGATTCGAGCACCTGATGACGCGGGCCGCGGGCTATCTGCAGGGTGAATCGCTGGCCGAACTCGACGAACTCGGCGAGCGGTTGTTCGTCGAGCGCGTCTCCTCTCGCGTCTTCCCGTACATGCACGAGGTCGTGCGGGCGCACCAGCAGCGCGGCCACACCGTGGTGTTGAGCTCGTCGGCGCTCACCATCCACGCCGAACCCGTTGCCCGTCACCTGGAGATCAACCACGTGCTGTGCAACCATTTCGAGCTCGACGATCAGGGACTGCTCACGGGGCGCATCGCAAGGCCCGTGATCTGGGGACGCAACAAGGCGACCGCGGTGCAACTGTTCTGCCAGGCCAACGATGTCGACCTGCAGGGCAGCTACTTCTACGCCGACGGCAACGAGGATGCGGCGTTGATGAAGCTGGTCGGCAACCCCCGGCCGGTGAATCCCCGCGTCGGCCTCGCCGCGGTCGCCGCCGAGGAAGGTTGGCCGGTGCTGCAGGTGACGGCGGGTCGCGGCCGCAGGCGCATCTCATTGCGCCGGCTGGTCGGCTACGACTGAGTAGTTCGGTTCACGAGTCCCTAATTGCTCGACGCGGCCCACTCTCGAGGACGAATGTCCGAAGCCGCGGCACCAGGGGTCCTTCCTGGATCACGGCGGGGCGCCTAAGCTAAACTAGAACACGTTTCAGTTCGGCGAGCGCCCCCACCCGAGGAGCAGGCATGCACACCCCCATCTGCGACGAACTCAACATCGAGTTCCCGATCTTCGCGTTTACCCACTGCCGCGACGTCGTTGTGGCGGTGAGCAAGGCAGGCGGTTTCGGCGTACTCGGTGCGGTCGGCTTCACCCCGGAGCAGCTCGAGATCGAGCTGGCTTGGATCGACGACAACATCGGCGATCATCCCTACGGCGTCGACATCGTCATCCCGAACAAGTACGAGGGCATGGACGCTACGGACCTCTCCCCCGAGGTGCTGAAAAAGACGCTCAACGATTTGGTGCCGCAGGAGCACATCGACTTCGCCAAGCAGATCCTCGCCGCCCACGGCGTTCCGATCGACCATAGCGACGACGATGCGTTGCAGCTCCTCGGTTGGACCGAGGCGACCGCGACGCCGCAGGTCGAGGTCGCGTTGAAGCACCCGAAGTGCACCCTGATCGCCAACGCGCTGGGCACGCCGCCCGCGGAAATGATCAAGCACATCCACGACGAAGGTCGCAAGGTCGCCGCCCTGTGCGGGTCGCCTTCTCAGGCGCGCAAGCACGCCGACGCCGGAGTGGACATGATCATCGCCCAGGGCGGCGAGGCGGGCGGACACTGCGGCGAGGTCGGCTCGATCGTGTTGTGGCCCCAGGTCGTGAAGGAGGTCGCACCGGTCCCCGTGCTGGCCGCAGGAGGGATCGGCAGCGGCCAGCAGATCGCCGCCGCGCTCGCCCTCGGGGCACAGGGAGCGTGGACCGGCTCGCAGTGGGTCATGGTCGAGGAGTCCGAGCACACCGAGGTCCAGCACGCCGCGTACGCCAAGGCCAGCAGCCGCGATACCGTCCGCAGCCGATCGTTCACCGGTAAGCCTGCCCGCATGCTGCGCAACGACTGGACCGAGGCGTGGGAGAACCCGGACAACCCGAAGCCGCTCGGCATGCCGCTGCAGTACATGGTGTCCGGCATGGCGGTTGCCGCGACGCACAAGTATCCCAACGAGAGTGTCGACGTCGCGTTCAACCCGATCGGGCAGGTCGTGGGTCAGTTCACCAAGGTGGAGAAGTCCTCGGCGGTCATCCAGCGCTGGGTGCAGGAGTACCTCGAGGCGACCAACACCCTGAACGAACTCAATGAGGCGGCCACCGTCTGATCGCAGCTGCTTGCGGCGGCTTTCTGCTCGCCGTCCTGTGGATGGACCTGATATTCGACGCTCAGGTCCTCCGCCATCGCCGCGTTGACGAACTACCCGAGCCCGTCTTGGCGTCGATCGCCGGCTATTACCACCGTGCGACGACGACGTCGCGCCCGATGAGTCTTCTCATCGCGCTCGTAATGGTGATCCTGTTGGCGGCGTTGGCCTTTCATGCGGTGCGCGGCGGCGATCCATGGTGGGTTACAGGTGTCGGCGCATTGTTCGCCTGCGCCCCGATCGTGCTGGCCTTGGTCCGAACCGTCCCGAACGCGGTACGGCTCGGCAACCGCGTCGGCACACCGGCCAAACAGTCGCGACTCGCGCGGTCGATCTGCCGTGATCATCTGTTTTGCATGGCGAGCATGTCGGCGTTTCTCGTCGTGTGGATCGCGTTGGCTTAGCCGCGGATCGTCCGCTTTGCATCGGCCCCTGGAACTGCACCGCCCGATTATGTAAGGTGGCATACATAGCCGGGTCGGACGAAGGGATCCCCCACTGATGCCCAGCCCCCGCGAGCGGATGGTGATCTCTGCCGCGCTTCTGATCAGGGAGCGCGGCGCGCACCCGACTGCGATCGCCGACGTTCTCGAGCACAGCGGCGCCCCAAGGGGGTCCGCCTATCACTACTTCCCCGGCGGCCGCACTCAATTGCTCTGTGAAGCAATCGATTACGCCGGCGAATACATCGCGTCGCGCATCGACGATGCAGAGAGTGGTGTCGACGTTCTCGACGGCCTCATCGGCCACTACCGCAGGGAACTTGTCCGCTCGGAGTACCGCGCGGGTTGTCCCGTCGTTGCCGTGGCGGTGGAAGCCGGCGACCCCGACAAGCAGGACCAGTCAACCCCAGTCATCGACAGGGCCGCGGCGGTGTTCGCGCGATGGACGGACCTGATCGCCGCGCGTCTGGTGATAGACGGCGTATCCGCGACGCGCGCCGAAGAGCTCGCGATGTTGTCCACCACCGCAATAGAGGGGGCGATCGTCGTCGCCCGCGCCTCCCGAGATCTGAAGCCCCTCGACCTTGTCCACGGCCAGTTGCGCGACCTGCTGCAGGCCGAGCTGTCTGAAAGGAAATCCCGTCATGGACGGTGACTGGCAATCCACCGCCTGCATCCTGTGCGAGTGCAACTGCGGCATCGTCGTCCAACTCGACGGCCGCAGCCTGGCCAAGATCCGCGGCGACAAGGAGCATCCCGCGTCGCAGGGCTACACCTGCAACAAGGCGCTGCGACTGGATCACTACCAGAACAACGGCAACCGGCTGACCTCCCCCATGCGCAGGCGTCCCGATGGCGGCTACGAGGAAATCGACTGGGAAACAGCGATTTCCGAGATCGCAGCGGGGTTCAAGCGGATCGCCGACACCCACGGCGGCGACAAGATCTTTTACTACGGCGGCGGCGGGCAGGGTAACCATCTCGGGGGCGCATACAGTGGCGCCTTCCTCAAGGTGCTCGGTTCGCACTACCGCTCGAACGCGCTCGCACAGGAGAAGACCGGCGAGGCATGGGTCGATGCCCACCTCTACGGCGGTCACACCCGCGGCGAGTTCGAGCACGCCGAGGTCGCCGTATTCGTCGGCAAGAACCCGTGGATGTCGCAGAGCTTCCCCCGCGCCCGCACCGTGCTCAACGACATAGCCAAGGATCCCGGCCGTTCGATGATCGTCATCGACCCGGTGATCACCGACACGGCGAAGATGGCCGACTTCCATCTCCGCGTGCGGCCGGGGACCGACGCCTGGTGCCTGGCCGCGCTCGCCGCCGTTCTGGTGCAGGAAGACCTTTGCAATGAGGCGTTTCTCGCCGAGCACGTCACAGGCGTCGAGCCGGTGCGCGACGCATTGCGCGACGTCCCCGTCGGCGAGTACGCGCAACGATGCGGCGTCGACGAGGAACTGATCCGCACCGCGGCACGGCGAATTGCCGCCGCCGAAAGCGCTGCGGTGTTCGAAGACCTCGGAGTCCAACAAGCGCCCAACAGCACGCTGTGCTCGTATCTGAACAAGCTGCTGTGGATTCTGACCGGCAACTTCGCCAAACGTGGTGGGCAGCACCTGCATTCATCGTTTGGGCCGCTTTTCCGCCATGTGACCACGGTTGGGCGCACCCCGGTCACCGGTGCGCCAGTGGTCGGCGGGCTGATACCGAGCAACGCGGTGCCCGAGGAGATCCTGACCGACCATCCCGACCGTTTCCGCGCGATGATCGTCGAGAGCAGCAATCCCGCCCATTCCCTCGCCGATTCCGCGGCGTGCCGGGCGGCCTTCGAGTCACTCGAGCTGATGGTGGTCATCGACGTCGCGATGACGGAGACGGCCCGGCTGGCCACCTATGTGTTGCCCGCGGCGAGTCAGTACGAGAAGCCGGAATCGACGTTCTTCAATCTCGAGTTCCCGCACAACACATTTCACCTGCGGCATCCGTTGCTCGAGCCGCTCGAGGGCACGCTGCCCGAGCCCGAGATCTGGGCGCGGCTGACGCGTGCGCTCGGCGTGATCGACGACGCCGAGCTGCGGCCGCTGCGCGAAGCGGCCGAGCAGGGTCTGGCCGCGTACGCGCAAGCGTTCCTCACAGCTGTCGGCACCAATCCGATGTTCACCAAGGCGTTGCCGTTCGTGTTGTACGAAACCCTTGGACCGACACTTCCCGACGGGCTCGCCGGTGCTGCGGCGCTGTGGGGCCTGGCGCAGAAGGCCGCCATGACGTATCCCGAGGCGGTGCGCCGGGCGGGCTACAACGATGGCAACGCATTGTTCGAGGCGATCCTTGCCAGCCGTTCGGGCCTGACGTTCACCGTTCACGAGTACGAGGACGACTGGCAGCTGGTGACCCATGCCGACCACAAGATCGCCCTGTACATGCAGGAGATGCTCGACGACATCGGCGGGTTGTCCGATGCACCTGCGGGGTTGACGACGCCCGAGTTTCCGATCGTGTTGTCGGCGGGTGAGCGGCGCGCCTATACCGCCAACGACATCTTCCGCGATCCGTCCTGGCGCAAACGCGACGCCGACGGAGCGCTGCGCGTCAGCGTCGAGGACGCCGAGGCGCTCGGCCTGAGCGACGGCGGCCGCGCGCGGATTACCACCGCGGCAGGCAGCGCCGAAGCCAGTGTGGAGATCAGCGAGACGATGCTGCCGGGGCACGCGTCGTTGCCGAACGGATTCGGCCTCGACTACGTCGACACCGACGGCCACGCGAAGGTCCCTGGCGTAGCGCCCAATTCGCTCACCTCGACCCAGTGGCGCGACGCCTACGCGGGAACACCGTGGCACAAGCATGTTCCTGCCCGCATCGAACCGGTCGCCGTCGTCGTCAGCACGGCCTGAGTTTCAGGGCTACTCCAGCAGGCGATGCGTTGCCCGCTTGAGCACCTGCTTTCGACTGCTTCCGTTGTGATCGGCGGCGATGAAATGGCTGCCGATGGCGAGCGCGAAGGCGAGCATGCCGCGGGCCTCGACATCCTCGGGGTCGTCGATGAACTCGCCGATCAATAGCCGCAGGTACTCCATGCGGCTGTTGTCGACGCGTCGGAGGCGCTTCGCAACCGAGGCGTCGCGCCTGGCCCAGTCCCGGACCGCGAGGTCGATCGGGAGCAATTCGTTGGAGAAGGTGAGCATGCCGGCCCTGCGGACCTTGTCCCGTGCGTCGCCGCCTTCCTGCTCGACCCGCTCGAGCACTTCTTCAGTGCTCCGCCGCTCCCAGGTGTCCAACATCTCGTCGAGAAACGCCTGTCTGCTGGGAAAGTGCCAGTAGAACCCGCCTCGGGTGACGTCGAGATCCTTCGCGAGCAGCTCGACCCGCACCGCGCCTGGGCCACCTGCGGAGAGGGCCTTCAGCCCGACATCGATCCAGGTGCTCCGCGGTGTGCGGGTCTGGGCGACCATCATTTCTCCTCAGATTGGTTGCGGGTCTTGACGCCGGTCCGTTATCAAGCATACAGTACTGTATGTTTGGTTCAGGACCGCTCGACAAGACCCAACACTCTTCGCAGCCGTGGCGAATCCATCAGATCGCCAAGGATTTTCGACTGCTCGACGTGTGGGCACTGCCGACGCCGGGCGGCGCCGACGACTTCGGTCAGCTGGTCCGGTTGATGGCCACCTTCGACGCCGGCGAGACTTCGCCCGTGGTCCGCGCCTTGTTCGCGATCCGGTGGACGATCGGACGCGTCTTCGGCCTCGACCGCCAGGAAACCGGCCTCGGCACCAGGGTCCGCAGCCTCCGTGACCGACTGCCCCCCGATTTGGCTGACACCCCAAGCGATTTCGACGCGCATCTGTTCACTCCGCTGTATGTGACCGACAACGAGTTCGCGCTGGAGATCGCCAACCAGACCGTGCACGGCGTCATGCACGTCGGCTGGGTGCCGGACGGTACGGGCGGTCATCGCGGCCAGATGGCCGTCCTTGTGAAGCCGAACGGCGTGCTTGGAGACGCCTACCTTGCTGCGATCGCGCCGTTCCGCCACCTTGTGGTGTACCCGCTGATGATGCGCGGCATCGGACGCGCATGGCGGCAATCGGCTGCCGGAGCACGCCCGTGAGCACCAAGGTGCGGCAGGTGGATCTTCCGTCGTCGGTGCGAGCGCTGAGCACACTTCCCCGCGTCGACTATTGCGACGCCTTTCTCTTCGATGTGGGTGCGGCGCACGACGAGTGCGCCGAGGATCTGATTCGCGAAATCCTGGAAGGCGCGCCGCTCGCCGTCCGAACCCAGCTCCTGTCAGGGTGGTCCGCGATCGGTCTCAAGGTCGGCGCTGGTTCCGCGCGATCAATTCTCGGCTGGGAAATCCGCCGAACGGAGCCCGCTCATGTGCTCCTCGGTGCCGAGTCCCGCATTGGGATGCCCGGCGAGTTGCTTCTCAGGAAACAGGACGACGCACTGCTTTTCGCGACATTCGTTGCGCAACGGAACCTGGTCGCGCGGGCGGTCTGGGCCATCACCGAGCCGGTGCACGTTCGGGTCGTGCGCGACATCTTGGCTCAGGCGAGCCTGCGGCTCCGAACCTAGGAAACTGGCGGCGCGTCCGGCGGCGCGGCGGCGGGCGAAAGCGGTGCGGTGGGTGGCGTCGGGTTGGCAGACATACCCGGCGGCGGCACGGCATCCGCATCCATCGGGCGCTGCGTCAGCAGGAGGAGGGCGCCCTTGCCGTCCACTTCCTGGGTCTGGTACGCGTGCCAGATGTCGCGCAGATAGGACACGCCGCCCCCCTGATTATCGGGTGGAGTGTCGGTGGTACCCGGCGGCAGGTTTTGCAGACTCGACAAGTGCGGCACGCCGTCGGGCGGGGTGGTCAGAGCGACAGCAGCGGGCGGGACGGCGCCATCCGGTGTCGGTGCTGGAGTGGCGGGGGCCGCAGCGGGCGCCTCAACCGCAAACGGTGCTGGTGCCGGCGTCTGAATCGCAACCGGCCCCGGCGCCGCAGGTTCTGCAACGGCTATCACCGGGCCGGGCGTCACGGGATCGGCCGTCGCAGGCTCGGCCATCGCCGGTGCGGCGAGAATGACCGCGGCGAATATGCTCGGTCCGCCGATCAGCGCGGACACCACCGTCGCTTTGACATCGATCGTCACCGACGCCCCCTTCCCGTTACCGCCGTCGTGCGGCCTACTGGGTGCTTCAGTCTGGCTGGCAGAATTGTTACATCTGTGGTTGATGTGACGAAGCAGTTAATAATATTTCGACGCTGCGGAACACGTTTCACTTGGAGTTTGATGTAACCCGCCTCACCACTCCCCAACTGTGGTGTAGCAATGCATAAGGGCACTAGACAACGTCATCTGAGGAGTGCATATATGCCGTCTCCGGACCTCCCACCCGGCTTCGACTTCACCGACCCCGATATCTACGCAGAACGGCTGCCGATCGAGGAATTGGCGCACATGCGCAAGGTCGCGCCGATCTGGTGGAACGAGCAGCCGAACGGCATCGGCGGATTCGATGACGGCGGCTACTGGGTGGTGACCAAGCACAAGGACGTCAAGGACGTGTCGGTGCGCAGCGACATCTTCTCCAGCCTGCAGAAGACCGCGCTGCCGCGCTACAAAGACGGCACGGTCGGTGAGCAGATCGAGCGGGGCAAGTTCGTCCTGCTCAACCAGGACGCACCGCATCACACCCACCTGCGCAAGATCGTCTCGCGTGCGTTCACCCCGCGTGCAGTCGAGCGGCTGCGGGAGGAGCTGAACCAGCGCGCGCAGGCCATCGCGAAGGCCGCCGCGGCCGAAGGCTCCGGCGATTTCGTCGAGCAGGTGTCGTGCGAACTGCCGCTGCAGGCGATCGCCGGGTTGATGGGCGTACCTCTTGACGACCGCAAGAAGTTGTTCGACTGGTCCAACCAGATGGTCGGCGACATGGATCCGGAGTTCGCCAACAACGACGCGATCACCGCGTCGGTCGAGCTGATCATGTACGGCATGCAGATGGCGGCAGACCGGGCCGCCAACCCGGGCGACGACCTCGTCACCAAACTGGTCCAGGCCGACGTCGAGGGACACAAGCTCTCCGACGACGAGTTCGGCTTCTTCGTCATCCTGCTCGCGGTGGCGGGCAACGAGACGACGCGCAATTCGATCACCCAGGGCATGATGGCCTTCACCGACTTCCCGGACCAGTGGGAGCTTTTCAAGCGGGAGCGGCCCGCGACCGCCGCCGACGAGATCGTCCGATGGGCCACCCCGGTGACCTCGTTCCAGCGCACCGCGCTCGAGGACACCGAACTGTCGGGAGTAGAGATCAAGAAGGGTCAGCGGGTGGTGATGTTCTACCGCTCAGCCAACTTCGACGAGGACGTGTTCGAGGACCCGTACTCCTTCAACATTCTGCGAGACCCCAACCCGCATGTCGGATTCGGCGGTACCGGCGCCCACTTCTGCATCGGCGCCAACCTCGCGAGGATGACGATCGACCTGATGTTCAACGCGATCGCCGACAACATGCCAGACCTGAAGCCGATCAGCCAGCCCGAGCGGCTACGGTCGGGCTGGCTCAACGGCATCAAACACTGGCAGGTCGACTATCAGGGCGCGTCGTAGCGCCCGGTCGCGAACCAGTCGGATAGTCGATGATCGAGCGCCAATAGTCTTCCGGTATCTCGGTATTCGACCGCAGCACGATCGCAAGGCCGGTGGCCATCGCGATGCCGAGCAGCCCGAGCCACAGCCCGGCCAGGCCGATGACCCCCCAGCACACCGCGGTGACCGTCGGCCACGGCGACAGGACGGCGAGCACGGGAGCGAAAAAGAAGCCCGTCCCGATGTACCACGCCGATCCGGCGCGGTCGCATATCAGCACGAAGCGCAGCCACCCAGGAATCTCTGGCACCTTTTGCTCGCTCATGCCACGAGCGTGCCGCCGCGCGGGTAAGGAGCGCAATTACCTGAGAGGTAGTGGCTGCGGTCCCCGCTGTACGCAACACTGGGCGCGTGACCACCGCTGTGCAGGCCAAGAGCCCCCCGTTCGGTTCGTTGATGCGTGAGTGGAGGCAGCGTCGCCGGCTGTCCCAACTCGACCTCGCGATCGAGGCCGACGTGTCCGCCCGTCACGTCAGTTTCATCGAGACGGGCCGATCGGCCCCGAGCCGTGCGATGGTGCTGCGCCTCGCCGGGGTGCTCGACGTGCCGCTTCGCGAACGGAATCAACTGCTGATGGCGGCCGGTCTCGCGCCGGTCTACCGGGAGCGCTCCCTTGCCGACCCCGATATGGCCGCCGTCAGAGAGGGCGTTGAGCAAGTTCTGAACGCCTACAATCCATTTCCGTGTGTCGTCGTCGACCGCGGTTGGCAGATCGTGCATGCCAACGCCGGCGCAGGGGTGCTGCTCGAGGGCGTCGCACCGCACCTGCTCGCGCAACCCAATGCGCTGCGCATCGCTGTACACCCCGAAGGGCTGGCGCCCCGAATCCGCAATCTCGGGCAGTGGCGCCACCACCTCATCGAGCGGCTGAGGCGTGAGGCGGTGGTAAGCGGCTCGGCCGAGCTGTCCACGCTGCTTGCCGAGATCGAGTCGTACCCCGGGGGTTTCGACGAGACTCGCGATCTCGGCGGCGTCGCGGTGCCGCTGGAGCTGTACACGTCCGACGGGAAGCTACTGACGTTCCTGAGCACCGTCACGACGTTCGGCACCGCGTTGGACCTGACGGCCGCGGAGCTGAGCATCGAGGCCTTCCTGCCTGCCAACGAAACGACCGCCGCGGCATTGCGCGGGTAAAACGCCCATGAACGCGCGCAAAGACAAATAGAGTCGGGCGGCATGGAGATCCGATACATTGCGGTGGCCGCGGCGGTGCTCGCCGGCGGACTGGCCGGCTGCGCGTCACAGCCGCCTGCGCTGGGCGGCACAACGGCGAAGGTGACCATCGACGGCAAGGACACCGGCAATCCGCACGCCGTGCACTGCTCTCAAACGGGCTGGGCGTGGACCATCGAGACTCCCGACAAGACGAAGGGATTCACCGCGGTCATCGACACCGGGGACGCGCTCGCCGCCAAGTCGGTCGACTTCCGCGATTTCGGCGGCTTCACCGGCAGTTACTGGGGCGACAAGATCGGCAAGGCCGAGGTGAGCGGCGTCGGTGGCAAGTACACGATCACCGGGTCTGCCGACGGAAACTTCACCGACAATCCAAGCAAGGCCGTCACCACGACGTTCAGGATCGAAGCCTCCTGCTGAGCACTTCGAGTGCTGCTGTGCACCACCGGATGTTCGTCTGCTCGTACATCCGCCCGCCCATCAATGTCAGATAGGGCCCGATCCGTTCGGAAGCGCCTTCGAACGCCTCTTCGTCACGGCCGTCCAGCATGTCGGTGAGAAGCCGCTCGTAGGTGGCCAGCTTCGCGCGCGCCCGGTCCAGTCGCGCCATGAGTTCCTTGGCGACGGCGTCCTCATCGCCGACATCGACGGCTTGCAGCTTGACCAATAGCTCGTCGCGCACCGCCGCCGGCTTGGCAGGCGCGCCCGTGAACCGCTGCAGGTCGGCGCGGCCCGCGTCGGTGAGGGTGAAAACCCGCTTGTCGGGCCGCCGCGTCTGGCGCACCACCTGCGCATCGACGAGCCCTTCGGCCTCGAGCCGATCGAGTTCGCGATACAGCTGCTGCGGTGTGGCCGACCAGAAGTTGGCGACCGACACGTCGAAGCGCTTTGCGAGCTGATATCCCGACGCCTCGCCTTCCAGCAGGGCGGCGAGCACTGCGTGACGCAACGGCATCTAGACGCCCTTCCACTCGCGGCTTAGTATCATTAACACCTATTCAACTTGTTGACTATAAGGCGGTCAAGCCATGCACCCTTTCCGTAGCGCGATCGAAGCCCGGGATATCGACGCCGCAGTCGACTTAATGCGTAACGATGTGACATTTCGCAGCCCGGCCGTTTTCACGCCGTACACGGGCCACGACGCAGTGCGACGAATTCTGCAGGCCGTCGTGGAGGTGTTCCAAGACTTCCGCTACACCCGTGAGATCGGCGCGGCCGGCGCCAGCGACCACGCCCTGGTGTTCGAGGCACGGGTCGGCGATAAGCAAGTGGAGGGGTGCGATTTCATTCGGCTCGATGAGGACGGTGCGATCAGCGAGCTGACCGTCATGGTCCGTCCGATGTCGGGCATGCTCGCGCTCGCCGAGGCCATGAAGGCGCAGCTCTCCTCGGCGTAAATCCGTAACTGGTCAGACCACTTGACCTCTGGCCACTTGGCTGGCACCCTGGGGCGCATGGCCCTGCAACCGGTGAACCGTCGATCTGTGCCCGAGGACGTGTTCGAGCAGATCGTCGCCGAAGTGCTCAGCGGCGAGATGCAGCCCGGCGAGTCCCTGCCGAGCGAGCGCAGACTCGCCGAGGTGCTCGGGGTCTCCCGCCCCGCGGTGCGCGAAGCGCTCAAGCGTCTATCGGAGGCGGGCCTGGTCGAGGTGCGTCAGGGCGACGCCACCACCGTGCGCGACTTCCGGCGCCATGCGGGACTCGACCTGCTCCCCCGCTTGCTCGTCCGCTCCGGCGAGCTCGACTACTCGGTCGTGCGCAGCATCCTCGAAACCAGGCTTCACAATGGGCCCAAGATCGCCGAGCTCGCGGCTCGTCGGCGGCGGCCGGAATTGGCGACACTGCTCGACGGCGCCCTGCAGGCGCTGGCCGACGAGGACGATCCCGTAGAGCGGCAGCGCAACGCGTTGACCTTCTGGGATCACATCGTCGACGGCGCCGACTCGATCGCGTTCCGGCTGATGTACAACTCGCTGCGCGCCACCTATGAGCCCGCGCTTGAAGCGCTGGCAACCGTGATGGCCGACGAGGTCGGCAGGCCTTCGGCCTACCGCGAGCTTGCCGGCGCGATCATCGCAGGCGATCCGGAGAGGGCCGCCACCGCCGCGAAGGACTTACTGGAACCCGCGACGACTGCGCTGCTGAACGTGATCGACAACCTCGAGGATCAACGATGACCACCTCGACCGAACGCCCCACCCGAAAGGGGCTCACCCTGTCGGGTGCCTGCCGTGAATTCTGGAATCACCCGTCCCCCTGGATGCTTGGCGCGATGCTCGTGGCCGGGCTGATCGGTCGCGTCATCGTCGGCGACTGGCAGATCACCGATGTTTTGGTGCCGCTGGCGATGCTCGCCCTCTTCCCGTTCTTCGAGTGGATTGTCCACGTTTTCATCCTGCACTGGCGTCCAAAGAGGCTGGGCCGGTTGACCATCGACTCGCTGCTTGCCAGGGAACACCGAGCACATCACGTGGAGCCGCGCAGCATTCCACTGATCTTCATACCGACCAAATCGCTGCTGTGGGTGATTCCGCTGACCGTTGCCATTGCTGTGTTTGCATTCCCGCGTCTTCCGATGGGCCTGGCCTATCTGGTGTTCGCCTCAATGCTGGGGCTGGGCTACGAATGGACCCACTACCTCATCCACACTGACTACAAACCGAAAACCCGTGTGTACCGGGCTATTTGGCGTAACCATCGGCAACATCACTTCAAGAACGAGCACTACTGGTTCACGGTGACGAGCTCGGGTACCGCCGACCGTGTGCTCGGCACCTATCCCGATCAGGCGACCGTCCCCAACTCACCGACGGCGAAGAACCTGCACGCGGCTACTGCTGAACGATGATCGGGTCGCCGATGCTCACGGTGTCGTAGTACCACGCGGCATTGTCGGGGCTGAGATTGATGCACCCATGGCTGACGTTCGCATTGCCCTGCGACTGAACCGACCACGGGGCGGAATGGACGTAGACACCGCCCCATGTGACACGCACGGCATCGGCGACGGTGAGCTTGTAGCCCTCGGGGTCGCTGAGCGGAATGCCGATGGTCCGTGAATCCATCACGACGCTTGCCTGCTTTTCGAGGGCTGTGAACGACCCGATCGGTGTTGGATGCCTCGGCTTGCCCATCGACGCGGGCATGGTGCGAACCACCTGATCGTCGATGCTGACGGTGAATGTGTGTGCATCGATATCGGCAACCCCTACCACCGACGCGCCCGTTTCGAAGGTGGTCTTCGCGCCGCCCGCGGTCACCATGATGTTCGAGTGTGCAGGCCAGAATCCGTTCGGATTCCATTGCAGGACACGGTCATTGAGCCAGGTAAACGAGCCGGCGGGCGTCGCGGGCGAGGTGATCGCGATCGTCCGCTCAGCGGCCGCGCGGTTGGTGATCGACTGTGTGAACGTCACCGTCACCGGCATCCCCACACCCACCTTCTGTCCGGAAGCCGGTTGGATGCTCGCGACGTCGGTCGCTGTAGCGACACCGGCCGAGCTGGTGGTGACGGATCCCGCGGTCGCGATCGCTGCAATGCCCACGACGACAAGCACATTACGAAGGGTCCTACGCACGGTCTGCATTCTTCCGAGATGGGCGGTCAGCACATTTTCATCGTAATTGCTCAGCACCCAATACCCGGGTAACCCCAAGTCAGCGCGTACGTGCGCATGTCGCTCTAGCTGACGACCGCCACGGCGCGGTTGATCCCCAGCAATGCGTAGCCCAGCGCGAGTGTGCCGCCCGCGAGCACGCAAATGTTCGTGACGACAGAGGCGGTCCCCACGGTGTGTGGATCGAGGAAGTAGTACGGGGCACGCCTGCCAATGTGGTTGAGCACAGCCAGCGCCAGCGCGAGGTACGCGGCCGGATACGCCAGCCAGGCCAGCGGCTGCCACCATCGGACCTGTGTCTGATCCCGCCCGACGAGCAGCCAATCGGAAAGGGCAAGCACCGGCACGACGACGTGCAGCAGCACATTGGCCGGCGTGTACCCCATGCTGTGCCCGGTGAGGAACAGATTCCAGATCACCGCCGCGATCAGTACATAGAGGACCACCGCGCCACGGACACCGATCCGGGCATCCGCACGCGGCCAGGCAAGGGCCCACAGGTAGTACGCCGCGGCCAGCACGTTGGCCTGATACGTGAACGTGCTCAGCCGCCACAGCAAGCCAGACCTTGTCGATGTCGCCACCGCGACGAGTGCGAACACCACGGCCAGCACGATCGCGATCCGAAGCGTCACCCGAAGCATCCGCACCCCAGCGAGCGTATGCGTGTCGGCCCGGCGGGTCAGGCAGGCGGCAGTACTGATGGGGCGTCAGGTGCCTGCGGCGCGGGCTCAGGAGCAGGTTGCACTTCGTCGTTGCTGACGCCGTGCAGCCGGTCTCTGATCCGGCTCACGATTCCGGGACGTTCGACCGGCGCGGCCGCGACCGGCGGGGCCGGCTGCTCAGGGGGCAGCGGCGGCGCGTCCGGCGGCGGAGGTGCTGCGGGCGCCTCCGGTGGGACGCCGTCGACCGGCGGGGCATCGGTGGCGGCCCCAGGCGCCTCGGGGATGCCTGCGGGCGTCTCGCTGTAAACCGGCTGCGGGGCAACCTCGACCGGCGGGGCTTCGGCCGGAGACGGCGGCAGCACCTGCACGATCGGTGTCGACGGGATCGCGACCGGCGGCACAACGTGAGTGGCCGCTGCGGGCGTCTCGGGAGAGGTTTTGGCGGCTGGTCGCGGTTCGGACGTGGCGGCGTCCTTCTTGGGTGTCAGCTGCAGGCTGACCGCCACGGACGCCGACACCGTGAACGTCAGCACCCCGGCGACGAGCAGGGCCAGCGGGCCTGCCTGTCCAAGCTGCCTGCGGCGGCGCCCTGACGCTCGGGGTTGGTCAAAAACGCGGGCGTCGGGGATGAACGCGAAGTCGACGCTCTGCGTGGAAGCCAGCGCCGCACCGCGCGCCAGTGCGAGCCCTGCCTCTGCGGGGGCGAACACCGGCACCGACAGTGCGTCTTCGAGGATCGGCATGAGCTCGTCGTCCCCGCCCGAACCGACGACGACCAGGGCCTCGGGTTGCCAATCGGCGCGGGTGAACACCGTGCTCAGCCACCGAATCAGATCCTCTTCGGTGAGGATCCGGTGGTTGACAGACGTCTGCACCGCTCCGTCGCGGCGATGCACGATCATCGCGATCACCGTGTCGGGTTCCAGTACACACACCGCGGTGGTGCCGTACCCGATCACCTCGGCGATCCCCCGCGCCAACGCCTCGGTGGCGTCAGGCAGCCGAACGGGCACGACGTTGTCAAAGCCGGAATCGGAGAGGGACTTCAACAGCAACGAGGCCTCGGCGTTGGCGTCGTCGCTCCAGGTCACACCGATGGAATGCAGGCGGTGGCCGTGAGTCGCGGCGATCGCTTCACTGCGGAGCACCGCCGCGGCGGCCTGCTCGGAAGTCTGAAGCGCTGTCGCCCGGCCCCGGCAGCGGACCTCGAATGCGTCGCGGTCCATGGTGGCGCCGTCGGCGCCCTGCCCCTCGACAAGTACAAGACCGACGGCAGACGGCGTTACCGATAAACCGAGTACGGCGTCCACTCAACATCCCTTCGGACGTCCACTATCCGGGTGACACTACCTGCACACACCGGTCCCAGCTCACCGGGCGCTCGGCGCCATCGGCGGCTGGCAGGCCCGAAATGTGCTGTGCCGCACGAAACTCCTGCAAACGTCGGTGTGTCGTCTTTGCCGTGTGTCCCGTCGACTCGATCGGCCGCGGAGCAGGGGGTCGAGTGGCAGGGTGGCGCGCATGACAGCGCCAGGACAGACGGAGGGCCGGTCCGCCGAACGCACCCTGTTCGGTCATCCCGTCGGTCTCGCCAACCTTTTCGGAGTCGAGCTGTGGGAGCGATTCTCCTTCTACGGGATGCTCACCATCCTCGGCTACTACCTCTATTACTCGCTCACCGACGGCGGCCTCGAGCTCCCGAAAACCACGGCGACCGGCATCGTCGGGGCATACGGCGGCCTCGTGTATTTGTCGACGGTCCTCGGGGGCTGGATTGCCGATCGGCTGCTCGGCATGGAGCGCACCGTGTTCTACGGCGGTGTGGTGGTCATGTGCGGTCACATCGCGCTCGCGATCCTTCCGGGTTTGGCGGGAGTTGCGGTGGGTCTCGTGCTTGTCGGGCTCGGATCCGGCGCGCTGAAGGCCAACGCCTCGTCACTGCTTGGCACGCTCTACGAAAAAGACGATCCGCGAGCCGACGGTGGCTTCACACTGTTCTATCTCGGCATAAATCTCGGCGCCTTCATCGGCCCGCTGATCACCGGCTTGTTGCAGACCCACGCCGGATTCCACTACGGCTTCGGTGCCGCGGCGATTGGCATGGCTCTGGGACTCGCGCAGTACGTCGTCTTCAGGCGCAATCTCGGCGAGCACGGCCGTACGGTACCGAACCCGTTGCCGCGCAGCGCGATTGGCTGGGCGGTCGGAACTCTTGTGATTGTCGGCATTGTGATCGCGCTGGCCTTTGCGACCGGGTTCGTCAAGCTGGCCAACTTGTCGCAGGTGACGACGGCCGTCATCATCGCGGCATCGGTGGCCTACTTCATCGTGATGCTGACCAGCTCGAAAGTCGCGGCGATCGAGCGAACCCGGGTTCGGGCCTTCATGCCGCTGTTCATCGCGAACGCGGTGTTCTGGTCGTTGTTCCAACAGATCTTCACGGTGCTGGCGGTCTATTCCGACGAGCGGATGAACTGGTCCATCTTCGGCTGGACCGCGCCGTCGAGCTGGATCGGCTCGATCGAACCCGTCTGGATCATCGCGCTCTCACCGCTTTTCGCGATCATGTGGACGCGGCTGGGCAAGCGCGCACCGACCACACCGCGCAAGTTCGCCTACGGTGTTATCGGCATGGGACTGGCTTTTCTGTTGTTCCTGCCGACGTCGGGAACGACGAGTAGGTCGGTGCCCGCCCTGCTGGTCGTCGGCATCATGGCTGTGTTCGCCGTGTCGGAGCTGCTGCTGTCGCCGATCGGCCTGTCTGTCACGACAAAGCTTGCGCCTGAGGCCTTTCGGGCTCAGATGATGGCACTGTACTTCTTCTCTGTTGGCCTTGGCACCTCGATGTCGGGAGTGCTGGCCCGCTACTACGATCCGGCCCACGAATTCGCCTACTTCGGGTTCATCGGGGCCGTCGCAATTGGCGTGGGCGTGATCGTGTTCGCGATCGCACCGTGGATCAGTCGGCTGATGGAGGGGGTCCACTAGGTCGCCGCTCCTGGCGGCGTGGCCAAGTCGTGACCGGCCCGAAACCAAAATTGCTCACAAGCAAGGTGAGCATGGGAACCGGATCGCACGTGTGCGCGTCTGACAGGACAACGAGGTCGGGTCGACGTAGGAGGCTAGTGATGTCGATAGCGGCACCAATCGACGCAATAGATGCCGGCGATCTGCCCCGGCCCGATGTCCTAGAGCATGGCCTTGTGGCCGTGCACAATTACGGGCTCGGACATTCGGCGGCCGCGTGTTCATGCGGGTGGACGGGCAGGCGCCGCTACCTGAAGGCCGCAGCGGAGCAAGATGCGTGGGTGCACTCGATGCACGAGAAGTGCGCCATCTCAGTCCCCTTGGTGATTCCGGTCGTCGCGGCCTGAATCAGCGCGCCAGAATCTCTTGCAGCATCGGCGGTTCGATGTTGCCGCCCGACATGATCATCACCGTGCGACCAGGCGGAGTTGCACCCTGTCTGTAAGCGGCCAGCGCGACCGCACCGCTCGGTTCGGCCACCAGATGAGCCCGATACGCGAGCTCGCGCACCGCAGCGCGAATCTCGCTCTCCGACACCGTGATCACTCCGTCGAGCACCTGTTGCAGATGGGCGAATGTCAATTCGGACGGTTGTGACCGCAGGCCGTCGGCGATCGTCCGGTTCCTGTCCTCGATCGTCCAGTCCACCCGATGTCCCAGGCGAAGGCCCTCCGCGGTGTCGGCCGCCAGCTCCGGCTCGACGCCAAACACTCGCGCGCCGGGGCACAGCGCCTTGATCGCCGTGCCGATGCCGGATGCCAGGCCGCCGCCGCTGACAGGGACCAGCACCGTGTCGACGGCGGGCAGATCCTCCGCGATCTCGAGGCCGATCGTGCCCTGCCCCGCGATGATGTCGCGGTGATCGAACGGCGGAACCAGAATGCCGCCGGTCTGCTCAACCAGCTGCGCGGCGACCTTCTCGCGTTCGCCCGCTCCGCACAGCACCACGTCGGCGCCGTAGCCGCGGGTGGCGGCCACCTTGATGGTCGGCGTTTCCTCCGGCATGACGATGGATGCCGGTACCCCGTAGATCGCAGCGGCATAGGCCACGGCCTGGGCGTGGTTGCCACTCGAATACGCGATGACCCCGCGGGTCCTTACGGATTCGTCGAGATTGGCGATGGCGTTGAACGCGCCGCGAACCTTGAATGCCCCCACCCGCTGAAGGCTCTCCGGCTTGATCCACAGCGGACGCTCGTCGTCGGCCCATCCCGCAGGAACCAGTGGCGTGCGAACGACGTATGGCCGGATCAGTTCGGCCGCCGCGCGGATGTCGTCGATCGTGACCAGCTGCACGGGTCCAGTCTCGCCGAAGCCGAACTGCGATGCCACGACCCGCCTAATGTGAGCCCCAGCAAACAGCTGCATCAGGAAGGGGCACGGTGCCCGCCGCAACATTGCCGCCGGTCGACATCGACGGCGTCGACTTCATCCTCGACGATCAACCCGACCTTCATGGGGTGCTCGCGGGGCTTCGCGCCCGCCGCGACTACGCGATCGTTCCGTTCGCAGGCACCAGGGGCGTATTGCTGCTCACCCAGGAGCTGGTGGCCGCGGCGTTTCGCGATGAGGAGACATTCCCGTCGTCGGCCGCCTACTCCATAACGACGAAGCCGGTGGCAGGCGGCGCGAAGTCGATGGTGGTGCCGTCTGCGGTCACGGTCGAATACTGGTACTCCATCAGCGGTTCCCAGCTGTCGCCTCTGCGCACCGAAACCGATCCGTCGGGGTGAACCTGAAATTCCTTGCCCCGCTTGAAGAACGGGATGAGGTTGTACCAAACCAGCAGCACGCCGGGTATCAGTAGTAGAAACAGCGCGTAGGCGTGGGTCTTCTCGAGCTCGGCGTCGTAGGTTGGCGCGATCAGCTCCGCGATCCAGCCCTCGATGAAGATACCGATGTCCTTGAAGACGTCGCCGAGCGTCGCTCGTCCGGTGGACATGTCGTAGATCGCCGCGCCGGCGCCCGCTACCCCACCGACCGTCAGTATGGCGCCGAAAAGAGTCAGCCCCCAACTGGTTCGGGACACGAACTTGCCGAGTAAGTGGCTGGGTTCGGACAGCTCGACCTTCGGCCCGCCCATGGGCTTGGCCATACACCAGATGCTGAAGCCGATCGCGGCGATGAGCGCCAGCCACTCGAGCGGTGAAAAGTAGACGCTCTGCGTGTTGCACACCGCAAGGCCAAGGAAAGTCAGCCACGCGACCCACCGCAGCGCCCGCTGCCACCATTTGATCCGCCGCTCGACGGTGTCCTCGGGCTGCTGCCGGGCGCCGCTGGTCGGGCTCGGCGCCTGCCATTGCTCACTGCCTGTCACGCGGAGATCGTAGCTTCGCTCACCGCCGCGGACGTGATGCACAGCAAACTCGTGACGTACGTGCCGATGTAGGAAACGGGCGGGACGTTAGGGTGATCGCGTGAGCGCCTTTTCGCTACCGGTGGTGCCGCGTTTCGCCGAGGTCGACCAGCAGGGCGTGGTGTTCAACGCCCACTACCTGACGTGGTTCGACGAGGCGTGCACCGGATTCCTCGACCACCTCGGCGTGACTTATCCGGGCTTGATCGCCACCGGACACGACATTCAAGTCGTGCACAGCGAGATCGACTATCTCGCAGGCGTTCGCTGGCGCGATTCGGTCCGAGTCGCGGTGCAGTGCGAGCGGATCGGGTCGACCAGTTTCGCGCTCGGCTTCACCGTGCTGCGGCACAACGCGGACACCGAAGAGCAGACCGCTGTTCGCGGCCAGAACGTCTATGTGGTGGTGTCCACCGACGACTGGGCCAAGCGACCGATTCCGGACCGGCTGCGCGAAGCGTTAGGCAATCCGTTGCGGCGCTAAGCGGTACGGTCAACGCATGGGCCATGACCATGATCACCAGCGCGACCTCCCGCCCGGCATGGCCGAGCAACTTGACTTGGCCCACGCAGGCATCGTGTCGTTCGGGCACCGCCCAATCCTGACCGAAGTCGGGCAACTCGAGTCGTGGAAACCCGATGTCGCGATCGTCGGCGCCCCGTTCGACATCGCCACCACCAACCGGCCCGGCGCCCGGTTCGGTCCGCGGGCGATTCGCGCAACGGCCTACGAGCCCGGCACGTATCACCTCGATCTCGGGTTGGAGATCTTCGACTGGCTGGAGGTCGTCGACTTCGGCGACGCCTACTGTCCGCATGGCCAGACGGAGGTGTCACACGCCAACATTCGCGAGCGTGTGCACGCGGTCGCGTCGCGCGGCATCGTCCCCGTCGTCCTCGGCGGTGACCACTCGATCACATGGCCTGCCGCGACGGCGGTGGCCGACGTCCACGGGTACGGCAACGTCGGCATCGTCCACTTCGATGCGCACGCCGACACCGCCGACAAAATCGAGGGCAACCTGGCCAGCCACGGCACCCCGATGCGCAGGCTCATCGAGTCCGGCGCGGTGCCGGGCACCCACTTCGTCCAGGTCGGCCTTCGCGGCTACTGGCCGCCGCAGGACACGTTCGAGTGGATGCTCGAACAGGGAATGGTCTGGCACACCATGCAGGAGATATGGGAGCGCGGATTCAAGGAAGTGATGCGCGACGCGGTCGCCGAAGCGCTCGCCAAGGCCGACAAGCTCTACGTCTCGGTCGACATCGACGTGCTGGACCCCGCCCACGCGCCGGGCACCGGTACACCGGAGCCTGGCGGCATCACCAGTGCCGACCTGCTGCGGATGGTGCGCCAGCTCTGCTACGAGCACGATGTCGCAGGCGTCGACGTGGTCGAGGTGGCACCCGCGTATGACCATGCCGAATTGACCGTCAACGCCGCGCACCGGGTGGTATTCGAGGCACTGGCCGGCATGGCTGCCCGTCGCCGCGACGCCGCTAATGCGCAGCCGGGCCCGCCTGCGCGATAGCCGGGCGTGATGCACGAGGCAGTGACCGATCTGCTGTTAGGGTGAACAATGAAGGTATGAACGGAGTTCTGTTCTTCGACGGGGCATGCGGGATGTGCACGCGGTCGGTCTATTTCATCAGGCGGCTGGACCGCGCCGGAGCCCTACAGATCGTTCCCTTCCAACAACCGGGGTCCGAAGAGCGGCTCGGCCTCGACACGGCGCGTATGTACACGTCCTCGTGGTGGCTTGACGCCACAGGACAGGTGTACGGCGCAGCCGAGGGGGTGAATGCGGCGCTTTCGGCAGCGCTGGGCACCCGGCTGCCATTGTTGTTCTACCGCATTCCCGGCGTGCGCCAGCTGCAGGATGCCGTGTACCGGTGGATCGCAGGCCACAGGTATCGCTTCCCCGGCACGACGCCGTACTGCGAGTCGCATCCCGTTGCCTGCTGACGGCGCGGAAGATGTTGTCCGCCAGGCTGATATCGGGATCCGGCCTACCACAGCAGACGACCTCGATGACATCGGCAGGATCTACGCCCACCACGTGCACACCGGCGTCGCGACGTTCGAGCTCACCGCGCCCGATGGGGCGGAATGGCAGCGTCGCCTCGACGCCGTCATAGCCGGCGGGCTGCCGTTTCTGACTGCAACACTGGACGGCCGGATCACCGGATACGCGTATTGCTCGCAGTGGAAAGCCCGGCCCGCCTATCGCCACACCGTGGAGGACTCGATCTACATCGCACCCGATGCGGTCGGCTTCGGGATCGGCGGCCGACTTCTCGACGCGCTGCTCATGGATTGCGCGAGCGCGGGTGTCCGTGAAGTCATCGCCGTCATCGTCGACGCCGACGGTGCGGCCTCGCTCGCCCTGCATCGCAACCGCGGCTTCGTCGACGCCGGTAGGCTCACCTCGGTCGGCTTCAAGCACGGCCGGTGGCTGGACACCGTGCTCTTACAGCGAAGTTTGTCCTGAGGCGCATCAGCCGAGTTGGTCGGTGACTTCCCGCCAGGCGGGGTTGTCGTTGCGGTGGTCGGCGATGTTGCGGCACTCGCCGTAGAGCCGCATGGTGGCGAAGTCCGTGTCGGCGCCGTTGCGATAGAAGATCGCCGTGACCCCATCCTTGGTCAGCTTTTGACCGAAGTGCTCGCCCATCGCCTGGGCGAGGGTCCAGCCGTTCGCGGCCATCGACGCCGCGACGTCCCTCAGATATTTGACCGAATTATTCTGTGGCAAGCGGAAATTCAGATAGGCCGCGACCTGATATGGAGGTTCGTTCGCATTCTTGCATGACACAAATGCGTAGCCGCCCGTCGCATTCTGGAGCTTGGCCGTGCCGACGATCTGCTTGGCAGACGCCAGCACCTGATCCGCGGCCTGCGCATCGGTCATCGGCTCGCCTTGCAGGTGCACCTCACCGGCGCGCCGATCGATGAACCTCTCCACACCGGACGCCACGACAAGCACCAGCACGAGTGCTGCAAGGACCAGCACCGCGGATCGCGGAAAACGCAGCCAACTGTTCATCGAGGCCTCGATCCAAATCTACCGTCACGCGGTCTGGTGGCGCCGCAACGATCTCGGTAGGTAGACCGCACCCGGCCCGGCACCGGCCGCGCTGTCGGACGGGTTGGATATCGCGCAGCGCTTCAGCGACAGGCAGCCACATCCGATGCAGGAATCGAGCGTGTCACGCAACGCGATCAGGCCGGCGATCTGATCGTCCAGACGTTGGCGCCAATCCTTCGAGAGCCGGGTCCAGTCCGCGCGGGTCGGCGTGCGACTGTCCGGCAGCTTTTCCAGCGCGGCCGCGATCTCGTCCAGAGTCAGGCCCACATTCCTGGCGGCGCGGATGAACGCCAGCCGCCGCAACATGTTTCGCTCGAACCGCCGCTGTCCGCCACTGGTGCGGCTGGCGCTGATCAGTCCTTCCTTGTCATAAAACCGGATTGCGGACGGTGCGAAACCGCTGCGCCGTGCCACCTCGCTGACCGTCAGTAGGTCTCGGCTCTCCATGTCGACTCCAACACCGCTTGACTTAAAGTTCACTTTAACTACCAGTATGCCTTATATGACTTCTTCCGAACACATTTCTCGCGTCGCGATCGTCACCGGCGGTTCCCGCGGCCTCGGCCGCGCAACCACCGCGGCCCTGCTGGACCAGGGTTGGACCGTCGTTGCCGACGCAAGGCGCCCACGCGATCTCGAGGCGACGGCCGCGCGGCTCGACTCAGCACGGCTGATCGCCATCCCCGGCGATGTCACCGATCCTGCACACACGGCGGCGCTGGCCGTCGCCGCGACCAACTCCGGCTCGCTGCGGCTGTTGGTGAACAACGCCAGTCGACTCGGGCCCAGCCCACAACCGCGGCTCGCCGACTACCTGGCCGCTGACCTGCACGCCGTGTACGCCACGAACGTCTTCGCTCCCCTGGCGCTCATCCAGGCGGCGCTACCCGCGCTGACCGAGAACCTCGGCGTCATCGTCAACGTCACGTCGGATGCAGCCGTCGAACCGTATGAGGGCTGGGGCGGCTACGGGTCGTCGAAGGCGGCGCTCGACCACCTTTCGGCGATCCTCGCCGCCGAGAATCCCGGCATCGGCGTGTACGCGTTCGACCCGGGCGACATGCGCACCGAGATGCACCAGGCCGCGTTCCCCGGCGAGGACATCTCCGACCGCGCCGAACCGGCGTCCGTCGTGCCCGCGCTGCTGCGACTGCTCGACACCAAGCCCGCGTCCGGCCGCTACCGCGCGCGGGATCTGCTGGCAGTGGGAGCGGACGCATGACCATCGCCGTACCGCAGACGCAGTTCGAGCGCCCGCCCACATCGGACGCCGTCGAGCCGCCAGAGGCGCATGGCGTTGCGCGCGACGGCGTCAAGCTGATGGTCGCGACGTCCGGCGGTGTCGTGCACACCCGGTTCGCCGATCTGGGCAGCCATCTCGCACCCGGCGATCTGCTCGTCGTGAACAACTCGGCCACGCTCGCGGCCGCGGTCGACGGCTTCCGCGACGGCGCACCCATTGCCGTGCATTTCTCAGCCGCGCTCGACGACCACGTGTGGGTCGTCGAACTGCGGCCCGCGACCAATGCCACCGCCCACTTGCCGGACATCGAGCCCGGTGAGCGCATCGGGCTGCCTGACGGCGCCGCGCTCGTGGTCATCGCCTCCCACCCCCGACCAGGCGTGGCGGGCAGCAGGCTGTGGACATCACGGTTGGCGATCGAAGGCGACGTCACGTCCTACCTTGCCAGGCACGGACGTCCCATCCGATATGGCTACGTCCCGCAACCGTGGCCGCTGAGCAGCTATCAGACGGTATTCGCCACGCGGCCCGGCAGCGCCGAGATGGCCAGTGCGGCAAGACCGTTCAGCGCCCAACTGGTGACGTCGTTGGTCTCGGCGGGAATTGCGATCGCACCGATCACACTGCACGCCGGGGTGTCATCGGCGGAGCAGGGCGAACCGCCGGCCGCCGAGCCGTTCGAGGTGCCTGCCGCGACAGCAAGACTGGTCAATCTGACCCGTGCGTCGGGCGCGCGGGTGATCGCCGTCGGCACCACCGCAACGAGGGCGCTTGAGTCCGCCGCCGGCACCGATGCGACCGTGCACCCGATGGCCGGCTGGACCGATCTGGTGCTCGGGCCGGACCGCCCGCCGCGCGTCGTCGACGGCCTGATCACCGGTTGGCACGACGCGGGCGCCTCGCATCTGCTGCTGCTCGAGGCCGTCGCAGGGCCGGGGCTGGTGGCCGCGGCATACCGGGACGCGATCGCTCACGGATACCTCTGGCACGAGTTCGGGGACAGCGCGCTCCTGCTTCCTACCGCCCCGCGATCCCGCTGACCAACCTGTCGCACACCGCGTCCATCTCCTTGCGTGCCTGATCGCGATTCGTCGCACGGGAGACGTACAGCGCCGCCTCGTCGAGAGCCCCGAGCAGCACGTGTGCGGTCGGCCGCAGCGGCTGCTCGGGTATGGCGCCCTCGGCGATCGCGTGCGCGAGCATGCCCTCGATCACTCCGAGCCCGTACTTCACCCCAACGGCGCGCCACCGATCCCAGCCCAGCACTGCAGGCGCGTCGATGAGGACGATCCGCTGGACGTCGGGCGCCGAACAGCGATCGAGGAAGAGGCGCGCCCCCATGCGCATCGCTTCCAACGGGTCAGCGGGTTGATCGACCATGATCTGCCGCGCTATATCGGCGACCAGATCGCGCTCGACCTCCTCATATACCGCCGCGAACAGCGCCGCCTTGTCCTCGAACTGGTGATACAGCGCTCCCCGTGTCACGCCGGCCGCAGCGACGATTGCCTGGGTAGACACTTCGGCAAACCCCTTGTCGGCGAACAACTTTCGCGCAGCGCCAATCAGCAGCGCCCGCGTCGCAGCGGTGCGCTCGGCCTGTGTGCGCCGTGTCGAAGACTCGGCTACCATATCCTCATTGACTTTCATACAGGCTGCACGTAACTTTCATACCAGGTGTTTGTAAGTCTCATCGGAAGGATAGCGAATATGCCGCAGCTGGCGTTGGACCAGGCAACGATCGACTACCGCGTGTTGGGTCCCGAGGACTCCCGCCATCCGCCGGTGCTGTTCGTGCACGGCATCCTGGTCGACAGCCGGCTGTGGGACCGCGTGGCGGAGAGCTTGGCGGGGCAGGGTTTCCGCTGTTACCTGCCGAACTGGCCCCTTGGCTCGCACACCATTCCCGCCAACGATGCCGGCGCCCTCTCACCGGCTGGCGTGGCCACAATGATCCGCGACTTCATCGTTGCGCTCGGGCTCTCAGATGTGACGCTGGTCGGCAGTGACACCGGTGGTGGCCTAAGCCAGCTGGTCATCGACGCATACCCGGAGCACATCGGCCGCGTCGTGCTGACCAACTGCGATGCGTTCGACAAGTTCCCGCCGTTTCCGTTCACCCTCGTCTTCGCACTGCTTCGCGGGCCGATGTCCATCAAGCTTCTGTTCGAGCAGATGCGGCTCAAGGCCCTTCGGCACTCGCCGCTCGGTTTCGGCCTGTTGGTCCACCCGGACGCTCAGCTCACCGCCTCCTGGCTGGAGCCGGCCCGCACCGACGTCCGCATCCGCAGAGACCTTGCCACACTGCTTCGCAACGTCGCCAAGACCGATCTGACCGAGGTGTCGACACGGCTGGGCCGGTTCACCAAGCCCGTGACGATCGTCTGGGGTCAGCGTGACCGCGCCTTCACCCCCGCGCTGGGCAGGCGCCTTGCGGCGCTGTTCCCCAACGGGTCGCTGATCGAGGTGCCTGGCGCGAGAACGTTTGTCTCGCTTGACAACCCGGGCGCGGTGATCGATGCGATCGCGACAGTGGGTGCGACCACCTAGTTCTTGGTGAGCGTGAACTGGCAGACGTCGGTGTAGCCCTCGCGGAACAGGTCGGCGCAGCCGGTGAGGTACTTCATGTAGCGCTCGTAGACCTCGTCGGACTGGATCGCGATCGCCTCATCCTTGCGGGCCTCGAGCGCCGTGGCCCAGATGTCCAACGTCTTCGCGTAGTGCAGCCGAAGGGACTGGACCCGGGTGACCTCGAAGCCGACCTTCGTCGCATGCTCCTCGACCACCGCCACCTTCGGCAGCATGCCACCGGGGAAGATCTCGTCCATGATGAATTTGATGTAGCGGACAAGGCTCATCGTCAGCTTCAGCCCACGCCCGACGAATTCCTCGTCACTCGGCTTGCAAATCGTGTGCAGCAGCATTCTGCCGTCGGCGGGAAGCGCCTGATAGGTCTTCTTGAAGAAGTCGTCGTAGCGGTCGGAGCCGAAGTGCTCGAACGCGCCGATCGACACGATCCGATCGACCGGCTCGTGGAACTGCTCCCAGCCCTCCAGCAGCACCCGTTTTGTGCGCGGGCTGTCAGATTCGGCAAACCGCTGCTCGACGAAATCATGCTGGTTTTTGCTCAGCGTCAGCCCGACGACGTTGACGTCGTATTTCTCGATTGCCCGCATCATCGTCGCGCCCCAGCCGCAACCGACATCGAGCAGCGTCATGCCTGGCTTGAGGTCCAGTTTGCCCAGCGACAGATCGATCTTGGCGACCTGCGCCTGTTCCAGCGTGATGTCGTCGGGCTCGAAGTACGCGCAGCTGTACGTCTGGGTCGGGTCCAAGAACAGTCGGTAGAAATCGTCGGACAGGTCGTAATGCGACTGCACCTTCTCGAAGTGCGGCTTCAAGTGCTTGGTGTCGTGTCTCGCGTCTGGCAAGGTTGCGGCCTCTGGCGGTTGGGTTGGGTCTAGATCCGAAGGCTCTGCGCTTTTGGAGAGCCTCCCCCGTCGTCAGGGGAGTTTACGCACACTTTGTGTGAACAGTTCTCAGCGACCTGTGTTACGTAATTATTGGCAGCGTCAGCCAAGTATTTGACGATGTCAACTGCGTCGAGCGTGGTCGACGACGTGCGGGGATTCAACCGCTTTTGCACCCGCGTGCTGGGCCTGCAGCTGCCCGATCTCGCCGGATCGAAGTTCGGCCTTACCGAGGCCAGGGTGCTGTTCGAGCTGGCCCATCGCGAAGACTTTGCGGTGTCCGAGCGTCGACGCGAACTCGACCGCAGGCAGACGGGCGCAATCGGCACGCTTCTTGCGCCGCTGGACGACGATCAGCGAACTCGGCTCGTAGCCGCTTTGGGCCAGATACGCGGAATGCCGAGCAAAGAACCGTCGCAAGCCGCGCCACCGCTTGGGGCACGATCTCGTCGGCGAGTATTGGTCACGCGACCTCTAGCGTCAGCCGGCGGGCGCAGCGCCGAGCATCCGCTGGATGTCCGGCTTCATGGCCTGCAACTGGCCACCCCAGTAGCCCCAGCTGTGCGTGCCGTTCGGCGGGAAGTTGAACACCCCGTTGCTGCCCCCTGCCCGCGTGTAGGCCGCCTGGAAATCCTTGTTGGTGCGGATCGTCAGGCCCTCCAGGAATTGCGCGGGGATCTGCGCGTTGCCCAGCCCACCGTCTAGATCCGTCGGGTTGCCGTTGCCGCTGTACACCCAAATGCGAGTGCCGTTCGACACCAGGCGCCCGATCTGTCGCATCGGGTCGTTGCGCTGCCAGGCGGGCCCGCCGTAGGGGCCCCACATGTCCAGCGCGTTGAAGCCACCGGCGTCGCCCATCGCGATGCCAACGAGCACGGGCCACAGCCCGGCCGACAGATTCAGGAAGCCCGAAAGCGCTCCGGCGTAGACGAACTGTCCTGGGTGATAGGCAGCGAGGATCAGGGCGGCACTACCCGACATCGACAGTCCGACTACGGCATTGCCGGTCGCGCTGACACCCTTGTTCGCGGCCAGCCACGCCGGAAGCTCGGATGTGAGGAAGGTCTCCCACTTGTAGGTCTGGGTTTGGCCGTTGCCGACGGCGGGCCGGTACCAGTCTGTGTAGAAGCTGGACATGCCGCCGACGGGCGCCACGAGCGACAACCCGGAGCCGTCGAACCAACTGAACGCGCCGGTCTCGATGTCCCAGCCGTTGCGGTCGTCGCGCGCGCGCAGACCGTCGAGAAGATAGACCGCCTTCGGGCCGCCACCTTGGAACTGAACGGTGATGTCACGGCCCATTGACGGCGAAGGAACGCTGAGGACTTCGACGGCCGCGGCGGCCGTGGGAGTGCCGCCGACGATGCCGAACAGTGCTGGCAGCAATGCCGCCGCTACGAACGCCGCCGAGATCCGGCGGACCAATTTCCTGCATGCCTGGTGAGAGATATTCATGGTCCTATTTCGGTCGTCCCGACAGCGGGTTAATCGCTGGCGACGAACGATCGGTTACACCTCGACTCTCGGCGCGATGAGAGGACAATTGACGTCATGACCAACCCTGAGTCCACTGCGTTCGGCGACGATGCCGCCGAGGCCGAGGACACCTGGCGGGACGCGGCGCGCATCACGGGTGTCCGCGATTGGGAAGCCAGCGAGGCGGACCTGATTGAGCAGGCGATCGCCGTCCCCGACGACGACTCGGAGTTCGACCGCTGACGGGAACGCGCGGCGCGGCCGCGCTGTGCGGCGTCCTGATTGCACTCGCGTCGGTGCAAGCGCCCGCCCGTGCCGACGACACCAACCCGCTCCTGGAACTGGTCGACGCGGCAACGCAACGGCTGCAGACCGCAGACCCTGTCGCGGCGAGCAAGTGGAGGACCGGTGGGTCGATCGAGGATCCGCAGCGTGTCGAGCAGGTGCTGGCAGCGGTGAGCACCGCTGCGACGGGCAAGGGCGTTGACGCCGAGTACGTCAGGCGGATCTTCACCGATCAGATCGACGCCACCGAAGCGATCGAATACACCCGGTTCGCGCAATGGAAACTCGATCCGGGATCAGCCCCGAGCGTCGCGCCTGACCTGTCGGCATCCCGCGCGATCATCGACCGCCTGAACGCCGAGATGGTCGAGCAGGTCGCGATGCATTGGCCGGTTCTGCACTCCCCCGACTGCACCGGCACCCTCGACGACGCCAGGACCGCGATCGCCCAGTCGCGCATGCTGGATCCGCTGTATCAGCAGGCGCTTTCGTTCTCAACGCACTCCTATTGCCAGTGACCGGCGCTCAAGTGAGGCTCCTCTCGTCGACGACGTCGTACTCGGCGACCGAGGCGGCCTGGATCGCGCCACCCTGCTCGTCGCTCGGACCGCTGCCGCGGAATGCCTCCACCGCGGCCTGCGATTCCCACCGTTCGAAGATGTTGACGCGGCCCGGCTCGAGCAGGTCCGCCGACAGCGAGAAATCGAGGCAGCCGGGGGCCAGGCGGGCCTGGCGCACCACCTCGACGCATCCCGACAGGTAATCGTCGCGGTCCTCAGGGGCGACCACGATATGTCCGGCGACAATCACCACTGCGGGCCTCCTTCGTCTGTTCGAACGAACTCTCACCTGATTGACTGCATTTCGGGGCAGAAATCACCGCACATCGCCCGGCGGGGTAAGCAGGACAGCATGAATCTTCGCGAGGCTCGAGAAGTCATCGACGCACTGCCGGCGGATCCCGACGCGTCACGCATGTTCGGCCAGGCGTACGAAACCGCCGACGGCTCCACGGTCATCCCCGTGGCCAAGCCGGGCGCCAAACCGCTCGGGATCTTCGTGGTAAAGGACGGCAAGGCGTCATATGTTCCTGCGGTCGACGCAGGCCGCATCGCGATGATGGGAATTCTGGTCGGGCTGGTGTCGGCAACGCTCGCAGGCGTGGCTATGGTTCGTCGTCCGCCGTGGCCCGATCTGCACGGCGATATCTCGCGGTCGCATTAGCGCGCCATGCCGCGCCGAGCGCGGCGACGGCTAGCACCGCCAGGGCCACCAGCCACGGCCACGCGCCGTGCTGATGGACCCAGCCCGCGACCACGCCCTGCACGCGGCCAGCGGCCGTGATCACCGGGTCCACCGGATTGCCGTTGCCCGTGAAAAGCCGGACCTCGTACAGGCCGTAGTAGCCGACATAGACGCCGACGACCACGAGCAGCGCGCCGCTAATCCGGTTGACATACGGCACAATTCGGCGCATCCGTTCGACTGCAGCCGAACTGGCCAGCGCGGCGGCCACCGCGAGCACGCCGACGACGAGCGTGAAACCGGCCGCATACGCGACGTAGACCGAAACGCCGCGCAGCACCGAGCCGCCGCGAAGGCCGGCGGCGGTGACCGCGAGGAACGGCCCGACGGTGCATGACAACGACGCAATCGCGTAGCCAATCCCGTAGGTGAACATCGAGCTCAGCCGCGCCGTTGGTGCCCACCGTGCACCCCTTGCCGCAGCGCGCACCGTGATCTCGCGCCCAGCGAGCAGCCAAATGCCAAGGGCAACAAGGACAATGCCGATCACGACGGTGACATAGGGCAGGTAACGCTGCACCGTCGATGCCGCAGACAGGGTGAGGAGGCCGAATCCGCCGAACACCGTGAGGAAGCCTGCCGCCATCGCGACGGTGGCCGTCAGCGCGCGGCCGACAGCCGCGCGTCGGCTCACGTCCTCGCCCCGCACCACCAGGGCCAGATATGCGGGCAGCATGGCGAAGCCGCATGGGTTCAGTGCCGCCACTAGTCCAGCGGCGAAGGCCAAGCCCACCAGGTCTTGGTCCACAGTGAGCGGCGACCTACGACAGCGCCGCGACCCGGTCGGACAGCTCCTGCATGGGCATCGCCGACGTCGGGTTGTTCACGAACGTCGACGACCCGTCGGCGCGGTAGAACACATAGGCCGGCTGCCAGGGCACGTTATAGCGGGCCCAGATCGACCCGTCGGCATCGTTGAGGTTGGTGAAGTTGAGGTTGTACTTCGACACGAACCCCTGCATGGCCCCGACGTCGGACCGAGCCGCGACACCGACGAAGGTCACCTTCGGGTTGGCCGCCGCCACCTGGCTGACGCTGGGTGCCTCGGCGTTGCAGAACGGGCACCACGGCGTCCAGAACCACAGCACCGCGGGCTTGCCGACGAGACTCGAACCGTTGAAGGGCGCCCCGGACAGTGTCGTGCCTGTGAATTGCAGCCGGTCGTCGGCGACCGCCGAAGGCGGACTCACCAGCGCAAACGCGAGAGCGGCGGCCAAGGTGCCTAGTACTAACGACCTGATCGCGCGCCACATTCGAATACCCATCCCCAACTCCTCCCGTTCAAGTTGCATCGGTGAGTGGCCGTGGCCACACACTTCTAAACACGGTGGCACGACCGCCACGGTTCACGTCCCGAAATGGGGCGACGATGTCAGTTCTGCCGCGGCACCAGTTCCGCCACAAACCGATCGATGAATTCGTCAAGCTTGGTCTGCTGGGCGGGCCGGATCACGAACTTGGTCAGCCCGGCCGCCAGATAGGCGTCGAGCTGACGGTGCAGGTGCGGCCAGTCGCCCGCGATGAGGTCCGCGGGATTGACGTCGGGCCTGCGGTGCTTGACCGCGGCAACCAACCCGTCAGACAGTTCGCCGTCACACACCGCGAGGTTGATCCCGAAGTGGTCCGGTTCGATTTCGCGGCCCGCTTCGGCGGCCGCCCGCTGGATCCGCTGGCGGCCCTCGCGGGCTTCCTCGGCGGTGAGGAAGCTACCGAGCCACCCGTCGCCGAGCTGGCCGATGCGGCGAAAGGCCGCCGGTGCGGATCCGCCAAGCCAGATGTCGAGCGGTTTGAGCGGTCGCGGTTCGAGATCGGCGGAGCTGACGGCGAAATAGTCGCCTGCGAACGCGACATCTTGTTGCTCCAGAACCGATCTCAGCAATCGCAGTGATTCGTCGAACACGGCGGCGCGTTGCCCGTCCGGCACCACGAAGATCTCGCGTTCCGCGGGAATCGCCGACCGCAGGCCGAACACCGGGAGGACTCGCTTGGGCGCAAGGCCGGCCAGCGATGCCAGCTGTTTTGCCACCAGTACAGGATGACGACCGGGAAGTACTGCGACAGATGTGCCGACCTTCAGATTTGTGGTCCTGGCCAGTGCGTAGGCCATCCCCACGAACGGATCGACCGCCTTCGAGTACACCAACTCCGAGAACCACAGCGAATCGACACCCGTCGCCTCCAGATGGTCGACGATGCTCGCGAGTTGTTCGGGACCGGTATCCGCGCCAAGCCCAATGCCGAACCGAATCTTCACGTCCACCTCCAGGCCCCTTCGCCGATGCTACGGAAAACGAGACCGAGGACGTAGAGCGCTAACCTCTTTGAAGCTTCACGCCCGACCGCAGGAAGAGGGTAGCTATGCAGGGTTCAGCGACAGTCACGATGTCGGCGCCTGCCGACGAGATCTGGAATCTCATCGCCGACGTCCGCAACACCGGCCGGTTCTCGCCGGAGGTGTTCGAATCCGAATGGCTCGACGGTGCCACCGCCCCGGCGCTCGGCGCGCGTTTCCGCGGCCACGTGAAGCGCAACGAGATTGGCCCGGTGTACTGGACCACCTGCCGCGTCACCGCTTGCGAGCCCGGGCGTGAATTCGGATTCGACGTGCTGGTCGGCAACACGGCGGCCAACACGTGGCACTACCGACTCACCCCGGTTGACGGTGGTACCGAGGTCACCGAGTCGTTTCGGATGCCTGACAGCTTGTTCAGCAAGCTGTTCTCGGTGTGTGGTGGCCAGCTGCGCCAGCGGCGCAACGTCCGTGACATGCGCACGACCCTCGAGCGCATCAAGGCCGTAGTCGAGGCGCCCGAGGGTGCGTGAACGGGTCGGTTACTGGACGCCGATGCCGAAGACCGGGATCCACAGTCCGAACAACCAGATTCCCCACTGGCGGAAACCGTCATCCCACACGGGGTTCACGTCGTACCCCCAGTAGTTGAACGGGCGCGGCGGGCCGCCATCCCACTGATATGTGGGCGGCGGACCCCAGCCCCACGGCGGCGGGCCATTGTTGTCGTTCCACCACTCGTGACGATTGCCGGCCCACCACGGGCCCTTGTCCCCATCCCAATGCTTCCAGTCCGGCCCATTCCCATGGCCATTGCCATTGCCGTTCCCGTTGCCGTTGCCACACCAAGGTGGGCAAAAATCGTCGTGCGGCTTCAGCGGCGCCGGTACAGCCGGGTCGGCCGACGCAACGGCTCCGCCGGGTCCGATGGGCCCGAAACCAAGTGCGCCGACGATGATGGCTGCGGAAACAACCTTCGACAGCCTCATCGTTAAGTAACTCCTACCTTGCGGCCCCGACCGTCCTGATTCCGACGTTGGGCCGTCGCTATTCATTCCGATAACCGGAGCAAACGCAAACGTCTGCTCCCACCCGGATATCCCCCGTGAAGGCGGTGACGTTACCAAACGGATACCGTTGGCGCGTCGGCGTTTTGCGGTGATTAGAGGGTGCGCAGGCGACGTACACGATCGCCGATTGCTCGCTGTGAAACGTCCGCTCCGCGCGCCAGCGCCTCGAACGCGTGTGGGCACCCAGGATGCAGATGGAGCTCGGTCGGAACCCCCGCATCGGACAGGCGTCGCGCATAGCTGACGTCTTCGTCGCGGAAGATGTCGAGGTCGCCGATGTCGATGTAAGTGTCGGGTAGACCGGTCAGATCGGTGGCGCGGGCAGGCGCGGCGTATGGCGACGCCGCGTCGGTTCCCGCGGCGTCGCCGAGCAGTGCCGCCCAGCCGGTGACATTGTCGTCGTAGGTCCACGTCAAGAACGGCAGCAGCTGCGGGTCCGGCGTGCGGGTGCGGTCGTCGAGCATCGGGTAGATCAACAGCTGCTGGGCGATGGACGGACCGCCGCGATCGCGGGCCAGCAGGCTGACACCCGCCGCTAGACCGCCCCCTGCGCTGTCGCCCATCACACCGATGCGGCCGGGGTCAACGCCCAGCTTTGCGGCGTTGTCGGCAAGCCATCGAAGTGCCGCATAACAGTCCTCGACCGGCGTGGGGTGTGGATGCTCAGGGGCGATCCGGTAGTCCACCACCAGCATGGGAACATCGGACGTCGCGACGTAGTCGCGCACCGCCAGGTCGTAGACGCGGCCGAGGTGCTCAAGGCCGAAGATCATTCCCCCGCCGTGCAGATAGAGCACTGCACCGCCAGGTTGTCCAGCCGGTGTGTGATACCAGCCGAGGTCCAATGTGGCGCCGTCCGCGGTAGTCAGCGTGTGGCTGTCGCGCTGGACGCCGGCGACGGGTTCCCATGTGCTTGCGACATAGTCGAACATCCGGTGGCCGTTGACCCTCCGGCTCGTGACGTCGCCGATTGCCGGCTTCTCGGTTTCTCCGAGCGCCTCGAGCAGGGGCGCCATTGCCGCCAACACCTGCGCGTCGATACCAAGTGCCATGGCACCGACAGTAACGTGGCCGCACGTGACCAGCGCTCAAACCTCTACGTTTGATCGCGCTGCGGGACAACGGCAGTCGTGTCCTGAATCGGCTCCGCCGCGCCGCTCGGACTGGTAGAACAGGTTCTAGTTTTCACCAGCGAGCCGAAGGAGTCTTCGATGGGTCAGTACTCACGCGAGGAGATCGAGGAGACGTTTGCCCGTCACCAGCAGCTGGTGGTCGAGATCGGGAAGTCGTGGGACTGGGCGCGTTATGGCGAGCTGTTCACGGAGGACGCGACCTACACCGAGCACCTCTACGGCAAGATGGCGGGCCGCAAGCAGATCAGCGAGTGGATCGCCTCGACCATGAACACCTTCCCCGGAAGCGAGATGCCGTTCTACCCGGTGACGTGGTACTCGATCGACGTCGAGAAGGGCTGGGTGTTCAGCGAGATCATGAACCGTATGAAGGACCCCGGCGACGGCAGCATCCATGAGGCCCCGTGCATCACGATCCTGCGATACGGGGGCGGCGGTCAGTGGAGTAACGAAGAAGACGCCTACAACCCGATGAACTTCATGCCGATGGTCCAGGAGTACATCCAGCGTAGCCACAAGCTCGGCACCGTCTCCGATGACGCGAAGGCGTTCGCCAAGAACATGAATTGGGAACTGGCTTAACGGAATACGAAGTTTAGCAGAAGGAGCAGTTTCGATGGTGTCTTCCACCCATAGATGGTCACGCGAGGAACTCGAAGAGGCGTGGGCTCGCTATCAGGAGAAGGTGGTCGAGGTCGGCAAGACGTGGGACTGGGCTGGCTACGCAAACGTATTCACCGAGGATGCGACCTACCACGAGCACGCGTTGGGCGATATGACCGGCCGCGACGCGATCCGCGACTGGATAGTTTCGCAGATGAACATCTTTCCCGGCAGCGAGATGCCCGTCTATCCGGTGCCGTGGTACTCGATCGACGTCGAGAAGGGCTGGGTCATCTTCAAGAACGTGAACACCATGAAGGATCCCGGCGACGGCAGTGTCCACGGGGCGGAGGTCATCACGGTTCTGCACTACGCCGGTGACGGCAGGTGGAGCTACGAAGAGGACGCGTACAACCCGATGAATTTTCTAATGATGATTCAGGCATACATTCAGCGTTGCCACGAACTAGGCACCATCTCCGACGACGCCAAGACGTTCGCTAAGAACATGAATTGGGAACTGGCTTAACGGAACTCGAAGTCGCCCGGGTCGGGCTGTCGGGTCCAGGTCCAATAGTCGACCAACCGCCACGGGCTCAGGCCGTACACCTCGCCGAACTTGTTCTTGTAGAACGAGTGCTTGATCGAGGGTTGTGACCACACCATCTTGCGCATCTCGGCCTGGCTGCGGTCGCGCCAATCCGCGGTCGCGTCCTGGGTGGGCTCCATCGACTTGTGGTCGCCAGCGATCAGGAGCTCCAAACACTCAGTGATGTAGCGCATTTGGCATTCGGAGTGAAAAATCAGGCTGCCGCCGCTCGCGAGATTGGTGCCGGGCCCGTACATGCAGAAGAAGTTGGGGTACCCGGGAATGGTGATGCCGAGGTAGGCCGTCGGGCGCTCGCCCCAGCGTTCGCTGAGCACTTCGGAGTTTCGGCCGCGAATCGTCATCGGCCACAACAACTTGGTCGCCTGAAATCCGGTGGCGTACACGATGACGTCCGCCGGATAACGTTCGCCGTCCTCGGTGACGACGGCGTCGGCTTCGATGCGGCCAATCCCGGTCCGGATCAACTCGACATTGTCGCGGGTCAGCGTTTTCAGCCAGCTGCCATTGTCCTGCAGCGTGCGCTTGCCCGTAGCCGGGTAGTCGGGCACCACCTTGGCCAACAGGTCGGGATCGTCGCCGACCTGGCTGCTGATCCATTCTGTGAACATGATCCTGGTGATCTCATTGATCTCGCTGACCGCGGTCTGCTGGTCGGGGTAATCCGCGTCGACGCGGGCCGCGTCCAGACCCTTGTCGCATCCCGGCCAGAACAGCAGGAATCGGTACCACCTGCCGTAGAACGGCAGATGGCGCAGTGCCCACTGCACGCCCGGGCCCACCTCGGCGTGGTAGTTAGGGTTCGGGAACATCCACTGAGCGGTCCGCTGGAACACGGTAAGACGGTCGACGTCGTCCGCGATGGTTGGCGCGATCTGGAATCCGCTTGCGCCAGCGCCGATCATGGCGACCCGCTTACCGCGTATGTCGACGGCGTGATCCCACTCCGATGAGTGGAATGCAGGCCCGGCGAAATCCAGTTGCCCGTCGATGGCCGGAAGGTGCGGGCGGTCGAGCTGTCCGACAGCGCTGATGACCGCCCGCGCGGACAGCTCGGTCGTTGCGCCGTTTCGGTCGCGGGCGCGCACGGTCCACGTGGCGGAGGCGTCATCCCATGACGCATCGGTGACCTCGGTCTCCCACATCACCTGCTTGCCGATGTCGTGGCGGTCCATCACGGCTTGGAAGTACGCCTGCAGCTCGGGCTGCTCGGCGAAGTAGTGCGTCCATTGGTCGGTCGGCTCGAAGCTGTAGCAGTAGAAATGGTTGCCGACATCGACGCGGGCACCCGGATAGGTGTTCTGCCACCATGTCCCGCCGACGCCTGCGTTCTTCTCGATGATCGTGAAGGGAATTCCCGCCTCTTTCAATCGGATGCCCGCCAGTAGGCCGGATTCCCCGCAGCCGATCACCACCACCGGAAAGTCGGCAGGGGTGCGCCTGATGGTCCTGGCGGCTCGGTCGTCGTTGCCGTCGAGCTCCATCTCCTCGAGCAGCATCGGCACGTACTCAGCCGGAACCTGCTCGCAGACCAGCCACTGCATCATCTCCTGCAACAGCTCCGGGCCGATCGGCTCAGGTTCCGGACAGCCGCGGTCGCGGTAGTCCGCGATCACCTCAAGCGCGATCTTGCGCACCGTGGCCTTGTCTTCCTCGGACATGTAGCCCTGGACCTCGTTGAGGAACAGCCCTGCGGGCTTGAGATCTCCGCGGATCAGGTTCGGATCGCCTGACGTGTGGACCAGCGACAACATCAACGTTGGGATGCTGACATCCAGCAACGCCTCCGCGATCTGAGCGTCGGAGGTCGTAAACGGTTGCCCTGCATGTGGGTTGCGCACCGTTTGGTGCTATCATGCCGGATCGGGAATTGGAACATGTTTCAGAAATCCGGGACGGGGGCTTGGCGGGAACCTACGCTCGGGGACGTGGGTATCACGACTCGGTTGAACGGATCAGCTCCCCCGGATGTGCCGCTTGCCGATATCGACCTCGGCTCGTGGAGTTTCTGGGTCAAGGACGATGACCTGCGCGACGGCGCGTTCGCCACATTGCGCCGCGAAGCCCCCATCTCGTTTCACGAGCCGCTCGACACGCCCGCGGCCCAGCCAGGTCCCGGCCATTGGGCGGTGACCAGGTTCGACGACGTCTGGTTCGCCAGTCGCCACCCGCAGATCTTCAGCTCGAGCCCGAGCATTGTCATCAATGACGGAAACCCGGACGTCTCGGAGTACTTCGGGTCGATGATCGTCATGGACGACCCGAGGCACCTGCGCCTTCGCAACATCGTCAGCAGGGCGTTCACGCCGAAAGTCGTGGCCCGCACCGAGGCGGCCGTGCGGGACCGGGCGCGCCGCCTCGTCGAGAAGATGATCGCCGAGCATCCCGACGGCAAAGGTGAGGCGGTGGCGGAGTTAGCGGGGCCGCTGCCGCTGCAAGTGATCTGCGACATGATGGGCGTTCCAGACGCCGACCATGAGCAGATCTTTCACTGGACCAACGTCATCCTGGGTTTCGGGGACAAGGACATCGCCCAGGACTACGAGGAGTTCGTCAAGGTCGCGATGGACATCGGGGCATACGCCACCGCAATCGCCGAAGACCGCCGCGTCAACCCGGGTGAGGACCTGACGACGGCGCTGGTCCAGGCCGAAGTCGATGGCGAGCGCTTGACGTCGGCCGAGATCGCGTCGTTCTTCATCCTGCTGGTCGTGGCAGGCAACGAGACCACCCGCAATGCGATCAGCCACGGGGTGCTCGCGCTGACCCGATATCCCGATGAGCGCGCGAAGTGGTGGGCCGACTACGAGGCCCTGGCGCCTACGGCGGTCGAAGAGATCGTGCGGTGGGCGTCGCCGGTGATCTACATGCGCCGCACGCTGACCGAGGATTGCGAACTGAGTGGCGTGAAGATGGCTGCCGGTGACAAGGCGACGTTGTGGTACTGCTCTGCCAACCGTGACGAGGACAAGTTTCCTGACCCGTGGACGTTCGATGTCGCCCGCACCCCGAATCCGCATGCCGGATTCGGCGGTGGCGGCGCCCACTTCTGCCTCGGCGCCAACCTGGCCCGCCGCGAGATCAGCGTCATGTTCGAGGAACTGCACCGCCAGATCCCCGACATCCAGGCCACGGAGGAGCCGGCGCGGCTGCTGTCGCCGTTCATTCACGGCATCAAGCGGCTGCCGGTGTCCTGGACGCCACCGAACTGAGCTGCTGCTCGGCTAGGGCCGGGCGCCGGCACGTGTCACAACTGTTGTCGCTGCTGGGTTCTCGGCGATTCGGTCTCGTGCCTCTGCCCCGTCTCATCCGAAGTATCGATATCGCCCTTGGGGCCGTGCGAATCGCTGCGCTTGGGGTCGAGAGCGTCGGCACGTTCGCGCTGTGCGTCGAGGTCCTCGCGGGAGGTGTTCACAGCGTCGCGATGTGATGCGGCCGTTCCCTCAAGCCTGGCCGCTTCCGCCGCCTTCGCCTCGGCCTCGGCTCGGGCTGCACGTGCCTTCGCCTGTGTCTCGTCGGCGAACGCAGCACGCTTCTCGACGCGCTGTGTCTCGCGTCCAACTTCTTCGCGGATGTGTTCTGCCTGCGCATGCCGCCGTCTGTTGCGTGCCAGGACCGCCAGTGCGGCGACGACGCCGACAACAAGGACGACGGCGAGGACGATCAAGATGATGGTGCTGGTAGCCACGTTGGCTCCTTCGTTCGGTGGGGCCCGCGTCAGAGTTTTGACGAACCCGCTAATTCGCGGATGCCCTGATGCGGTGGTGTCTAAACCGAACGGTGTCGTCCCCGCGACTACGTGACGGTCAGTGTTCCGTGCATGGACGGGTGATATTTGCAGTGGAAGGCGTATTCGCCCGGCTCCGTCGGCGCGGTCAGTGTGCCCTCTGCGTTGCCTTCGACGTCGACGCTGAACTTGCCCTCGGTGTCAGACGTCACCGAATGCTCGACTGAGTCCTTGTTCGTGATGGCGATCTTGGCCCCGGGCGACGCCGTGATGGGGTCCCCGAAACTCATGCTCGCGATCGTGATGGTCGCCGCGGCGGCCGCAGCGGATCCGCTCGTCTTTCCGGCCGTTGCTGTGGGACTCGCGGTCGCGGCCGCCGTTCCCGACGCTTTTTCCTGTGTGGAGGTATTGGATCCCCCGCATGCCGTCGCAAACGCCGCGACGAGACACATGGCGGCGCAGAACAAACCGAATCTCTTCATGTTGACCCTTCTCGATTGGACCCTGCGAGATACACGATTATCGATCCGAATTGGTTCACATATCGGCGGTTTCGGGGGATGTGGGCCCCTGCGGTCTACCTGAGAAGTAGCCATTGGTCGGCGATTACTCGCCGACTACAGCGTAGTCGCCTGCCGCAAAGAGCTTGTAGGCCAAGAGATTATGGTATTGCACCGGGTGGATATTGCGCTGATTCCGATCCAGATTCGGTTTGCGGGTGCCTTGTCGGCCGACGGCGTCTATAGCGTGGCGGTGAACGGGCCCGCCTGCGAACACACGCCCTGCGGCGGGTTCCCCTTCGATGCGCATCCTCTGCCGGTCGAGATGTACGTCGCGCCTGGCCGATATGGCTGGTAGTACACCTGCGCGGGGAGAGTCCCTCGGCCCTCGGCGCACTGCGCGGGCCCGTCGCCGCCCTGCAACTGGATGCAGGCCACCATGAGGTACGGGTTCGATTGGTCGCAGGCGGCAGGCGTCAGGGTCGCGGAGACCACGTTCGTGCCGGAAAGCTGCACGACCTGTGGCGGCGACAGCGTGTAGGCACACGCTGTCGGGCCTGGCGACGCGCCTGCCACCGCCGTGGTTCCGGCGAGTACCAGCGCCGCAGCGGCGGTGAGGGCCATCAGCGACCGGATCATTCCTGGATCGTAATTCACCGCAGATGGCGTTCATCGACGATGAACAAGCAAAGGGTGAAGGCGAGGAATCCGGCGGGCAGCCAGATGGCGTGCACTCCCCACGCTCGACTGGCGAAGGCGCCGATCAGCGCACCGATGGCGAACGCGACAATCAGTGTGCCGTACACCCCGAATGCCCGCCGGGACTCCGGCTGCTTCTCGACGAACCCGGCGTATCCGGCCTCGACGCATCGCATGAGGTTGCCGGTCGTGGCGACCGGAAGGTAGACGAGTTCGCCGACGTTGCGAAACAGGCCGATCTGCACGGCGGCCAGGAAGCTGATTGGCACGGTCACATAGCTGTGCGGCACCGACGCCGGGACGAAGCCGATGATGGCGAGCGTGACCGCCTGGACGGCCATGGTCCAGCGCAGCGGGTGCGGCACGAAGCGCTCGACACTGCCGGATTTGATCCGCGACGCCAGCGCGACCCCGGCGATGAAGGCGAGTATCGGCCACACGTGCGCCAGCGCCAGCGCAAACTTCCGCTCTGAGGTGTCGATGGCTCCGAAGATCACATTCGCGGTTTGGACGTTGGCGAACACGCCACCGCGCGCTAAATAAGTGTGGGCGTCCAGGAATCCGTTGGCGAGCGTGAGAAGGAGGGCGAACCACAAGCTCCTCGCTCGCTCGGTGTCCTCGGCCATCCCGTCAAAGTAGCGCCGCGGTTAGCCCGCACCCAATGCATTGAGCATTCCTGCGGCCGAGCGCGGCCAGGTGAACTGTTCTGCGCGGCGGCGTGCGCTGTTGCGGCGCAGTTGTTCCGGCCTGCTGATGATTGACGTGACGGCGCGCGCGATCGCATCCGGATCGTTGTCGGCGGTGGCGCCGCTGTCGGTGGTGAGGATCTCGGACAGCGCCGAGGTTCGCGACACCACGGCAGGCGTGCCGCAGGCCAGCGCCTCCAATGCGGCAAGCCCGAACGTCTCGTGTGGGCCGGGTGCGAGAGCGACGTCCGCGGTCGCCAGGATGGTTGCGACGGTGTCGCGGCAGCCGATGTAGCCAGTGAAGTCGACGGGCAGGCCTGCCGCCTGTCGTTGGAGCCGCGCTCGCATCGGCCCCTCCCCTACGACCACGAGCCTTGCGTCGACGCCCGAATCCCGCAGTGCGGCAACGCTGTCAATGCTGCGGTGGGCGTGCTTTTCCACCGAAAGGCGGCCACAGTGCACAAGCAGCGTCTGGTCCGGGCTTACCCACTGCTGCCGCACCGCCGCCGAGCGGCGGCTTGGGTGGAACTGGTCGAGGTCGACGCCGAGGGGCACGGTTAGGACGTTGGACGCATGGATGCGGTCGAACTCTTCACGCGCGAACGCCGTAGTGCACACCACGGCGTCGTAGCTGGCGGCGGTGCGTCGATTGGCAGCATCGGCGATGGACCGCGCCAACCGAGCCGGAAGTATCTGTCCGACAAGGCGATCGAGGCGTTCGTGGGAGATCATGACGGTGGCCACGTCGCGTCGCCGGCCCCACGCGCCCAGAGATCGCAGGGTCAGCCGGTCAGAAACCTCAAGGGCGTCGGGAGAGAGCTCGGCAAGTAGAGACGTCACAGGTCGCGGTAGCACGGCGCGATAGCCGCCGGTGAACGGGATCAACTTGGCAGGCAAGGAAATACGGACGACGCCCGAAGGAAGCTCATGGGTTTCGGAGTCTCGCCCGGGCACCACCAGAAACACCTCGTGTCCTGCCGCGCAGTATTCCGCGCCAAGGCGATCCACTGCCGTCCGAAGGCCGCCTGATCGCGGGCCGTAGAAGTTCGCAACCTGCACAACCCGCATGGGTGAATCAGAACCGGCACGCGTGTTCGGTCAACAACGCGACACCAACCAGTAAAAGAACAGCCTGTGAACAGCCGCGAGTGTGCGTGTCTGTACCGCAACACACCGGCATCTGCGCGCATAACCGGCACGCTCGTCAAGCCGCGACCGTGCGTGTCTGTACCGCGACACACCGCCATGTGCGGACACAAACCGCACGCTCGTCCGACGTGAGCGTGCACAGAATGTGCGGTTGCGGCGGCGTGTCGGCGGACAGACACGCACGCTCGCGGAGGTTTCACCCCACGTACTTGGTGAGCCAGTCCTGCACCTGACGCCAGGCGTCGGTGGCCGCGGTGGCGTTGTAGCGGTCGCCCGTGTCGTTGAAGAACGCGTGGTTGGCCTCGGGTTCGACGACAAGTTCGTGGACCAGGCCTGCCTTCTCCAGCGCCGCCTTGACGACAGGCTCAGTGGAGGTGACGCGTTGATCCTGCGCGCCATAGAACGCAAGCACTGCAACATTTTTCGAGCCCGAGAAGTCGGGGTTGTCCGGCGCCGGACCGTAGAACGGGAACGCGGCGGCGAGCTGCGGCTCCCCAGAGGCGAGCAGTTGCCACGTCAGGCCTCCGCCCATGCAGAATCCGACAGCCGCAAGCTTCTTGTCGGGAACCCGACGTTGCAGCTCGCCGACACCGGACTTCAAGTTGGCCACGAACACGTCGGGTGCGATCTTGCCCAGCTCGGCCGTGGCTTGCGCGGGGTCCGCGAACTTCGCGGTCCCGCCCTGCCCCGAAAGCAGATCGATCGCCAGAGCTGAGTATCCGATACCGGCGAACCGTACAGCCACCGACCGGACCCAGTCGTTGAGCCCCTTGTTCTCGTGGATGACCAGCACACCGCCTCGCGCGTTCGGCGCGTCCGCCCACGCCGCCTGCAGCTCGCCTTGCGGCCCGGCCCAAGTGATCGGCGCGGTGGGCAGCGCCTTCTCCGTTCCCGGCGGCGCCGCGCTTGAGGTCGCAGGCGCGCTGGACGTCACAGGGGCGTTCGATGCCGGCTTCTTGTCCTCGCTGCACGCGGCGAACAACGCCGTGGCCGCCGCCGTGCTCACCCCCAGTAGCGCCAGCCGGCGCAGGGCTTCGCGTCTGGACAACAAGCCGTCGACGTGATCGGTGGCAATTTCTTCGGCGATATAGCGCTGTAAGGGCGTCACGTTCGACCAGTATGCCCGTATGAACTGGACGCCGGATGGCGATGCGCTGCGTAACCGCATAGCGCTCGTCGCGGGCGCCACCCGCGGGGCCGGGCGCGGCATTGCTGCAGCGCTCGGCGAAGCAGGTGCCACGGTGATCTGTACCGGCCGCAGCAGCGTCTCCGGTAACGCAGGCTCCGACTACGACCGCCCGGAAACCATCGAGGAGACAGCGGAACTGGTCACGTCACTCGGTGGGGTAGGTATCCCGATCCAGGTCGACCACCTCGACATCGCACAGGTGCGAGCGCTCGCAGACCGAATCCGCGACGACCATGGCGCCATCGACATCCTTGTCAACGACATCTGGGGCGCCGAAATCCTCAAGGGTCATCCGCCGACGTGGAACCGGCCGATCTGGGAACACGACCTCGACGATGGTCTGCGAATATTGCGGCTCGGCGTCGACACGCACCTGATCACCGCACACGCTCTGCTGCCGCTGCTGGTCAGTCATCCTGACGGACTGCACGTCGAAGTGACCGACGGGACAAAGGAATACAACGATGAGACCTACCGAATCTCGACTTTTTACGACTTGTCAAAGGTCGCGGTGAACAGGATCGGCTACTGCATCGGCCACGAGCTCGAGCCCTTCGGAGCCACCGCCGTCGTCGTCACACCCGGCTGGCTGCGCTCGGAGATGATGCTCGACAACTGGGGCGTCACAGAGGACAACTGGCACGCGGCGCTGGACCCCGGCCGCTCCGACGGACATCCCACCGCTCCCCCAGGATTCGCCGAATCGGAGACGCCGCGATACGTCGGACGGGGTGTCGCGGCCATCGCCGCCGACGAGAACCGGTCGCGTTGGAACCAGCGGTCGGTCACCTCGGCGGAACTCGCCCGCGAATACGGCTTCACCGACACCGATGGGCGCCAACCCGATGGCTGGGTGTAGGCATCGCTGCTGGTGAACGGCGATAGTAGACATTTCTTGAAATCTGTTCACAGATTTCGTTGACACCCGCGTGGCCGCGCTGTTCTATGACTTGGTGACGTACGACACGATCATTCGCAATGGCCGCTGGTTCGACGGCACAGGCGCCCCCTCCGCGGTGCGCAACATCGGCATCCGTCGCGGCCACGTCGTTGCGATCACAGTGCAAGACATTGACGACGCCGATTGCCACCGGGTCATCGACGCGACCGGCAAGTGGGTGCTGCCAGGCATGCTCGACGTCCACACCCACTACGACGTCGAAGTCCTCAACGGGCCCGCCCTTTCGGAGTCGCTGCGCCACGGCGTGACGACGGTGATGCTCGGTTCATGTTCGCTGTCCACGATCCACATCGGCGGGGTGGATGCAGGCGACATCTTCGGCAGGGTCGAGGCGATCCCCCGCGAACATGTCATCAGCGCCATAGACGAGCACAAGTCCTGGACGAACGCCGAGGAGTACGTCCGGGCACTGGAAGCGCGGCCGCTCGGCCCGAACCTGGCAGCCTTCATCGGGCACTCCGACATGCGGGCTGCCACCATGGGCCTTGACCGGGCAACGCAGAAGCGCGAACGCCCCACCAAGAGCGAACAGGCTCGGATGGAGCGGATGCTGTCCGATGCGCTGCGGGCCGGGTTTGTCGGAATGTCTTCGCAACAACTACTTTTCGACAAGCTTGACGGCGACGTGTGCCGGTCGCGCACACTGCCTTCGACGTATGCGAAGCCGCGCGAACTGCGCAAGTTGAAGTCGCTGCTGCGCCGCACCGGACGGATCCTGCAGTCGGGCCCCGACATTCAGAACCCGTTCAATCTCCTCTCGCAGGTGGCCCAGTCGCTGGGCATCATGCGCAATCCGCTGAAGACCAGCCTGCTGTCCGCCGCAGACGCCAAGTCGAATCCGTACGCGATCCACGTGTTAGGCCCGCTCGCTCGGTTCGTCAACCGTCTCGGTGGCAATTTCCGCTGGCAGCACCTGCCGGTCCCGTTCGAGGTGTATGCCGACGGCATCGATCTGGTCGTCTTCGAGGAGTTCGGCGCTGGCGCGGCGGCACTGCACCTGCGCGACGAGGTGGAGCGAAACGAGTTGATGCGCGACGAGTCGTACCGCCGCGGGTTCCGCAAGGATTACGAGAGCAAGTTCGGGATACGGGTGTGGCAGCGCGACTTCTTCGACGCAGAGATCGTCGAGTGCCCCGATGCTGCGGTCGTAGGCAAGTCGTTCGGCCGGGTCGGTGCGGACCGCGGCGGGCTGCACCCCGTCGACGCGTTCCTGGATCTGGTTCTCGAGCACGGCAGAGCACTGCGCTGGCGCACGACGATTTCCAACCATCGGCCCGACGTGCTCAAGAAGTTGGCCCGTGATTCAGGGATCCAGATGGGCTTCTCGGATGCGGGTGCACATCTTCGAAACATGGCGTTCTACAACATGGGTCTACGGCTGCTCCGCCACGTGCACGACGCCGAGACGGCAGGCAAGCCGTTCATGACGATCGAGCAGGCGGTGCACCGGCTGACCGGTGAACTGGCCGACTGGTACCGCATCGACGCGGGCCACCTGCGCATCGGCGACCGAGCCGACGTCGTGGTCATCAATCCAGCGCGGCTGGACGCGTCGCTGGATGACTACGCCGAGGATCGTGTCGAGCAGTACGGCGGTCTGTCCCGCATGGTCAACCGCAACGATGAGACTGTCAACGTGGTACTCGTCGGTGGCCGCGCCGTGTTCCTAGACGGCAAAGCTACCGAGCTCGTCGGCAAGCACCGCACCGGCCGCTTCCTGCGCGCCGCGCATAAGGCCCCTGCTGTTCAGGAAAGTGAGTTGACCAGTGTCAGTTGAGGATACGGTTCTTGGGATGTGGAAGGCGCTGTCGGCGCGGGACTGGGAGTCGCTGAAGACGTTCCTTGCCGACGACTGCATCTACCTCGACATGCCAGTTGGACCGGCGGCGGCGGCGCGCGGTCCCGAAGACATCGTCAAACGACTCAAGATCGGCCTCGAGCCGTTGGCGTCCTATGAGAACTTCGACGGGCTGCTCGTCGACAACGGCGTCGATGCCATGTACGAGCACCATGAGGAATGGCACTGGGCTACAGGAGAATCCGCAGTCCTGAAATTCGTTACCGTGCACAAAGTGGTCGACGACAAGATCACGCTGTGGAAGGACTACTGGGACATGGGCGCGCTGGCCAACCATGCCCCGCCGACGTGGATGGAAGACTTCGCCAACGCCGATATGTCCTGGATCTACGACGCGACCGGCCTGGTCTGAGGAGGAATTGTGTTCGATCTGAAAATCACAGGCGGGACCGTCGTCGACGGAACGGGTGCCGACCGATTCCGCGCCGACATCGGCGTGAAGGACGGTCGAATTGTCGAAGTGCGCAGGCGAAACGGTGACGACGCGGGCCTCGAAGGTGACGCGGCCGAAACCCTCGACGCCACCGGCCGCATCGTGGCACCTGGGTTCGTCGACATCCACACCCACTACGACGGCCAGGTCAGCTGGGACCCACTACTGGAGCCGTCGAGTTTGCACGGCGCCACCACGGTGGTCGGGGGGAACTGCGGAGTGGGATTCGCCCCGGTTGCTCCCGGTCGCGAACAGTGGCTCATCGAGCTGATGGAGGGCGTCGAAGACATTCCCGGGTCGGCGCTGGCCGAGGGCATCACGTGGCAGTGGGAAAGCTTCCCCGAATACCTCGACGCCATCGAGAAGCGCGATCTTGCCATCGATTTCGGAACCCAGATCGCGCATGGTGCGGTGCGCGGATACGCGATGGGTGACCGCGGTGCCCGCAACGAAGAGGCCAACGCTGACGACATCGCGGCGATGGCCCGCATCGTCCAGGAGGCCATCGAGGCGGGTGCGCTCGGCTTCTCCACGTCGCGCACCGAGGGGCACCGTGCCATCGACGGCGAGGCGGTACCCGGAACGTACGCGGCCGAACAGGAGCTGTTCGGCTTGGGCCGAGCGATGGCCTCGGGTGGCCGCGCGGTGTTCGAGGTCGCGCCGGAAGGCATCGCCGGTGAGAGCCCCGCGGAGGTGTGCATGCGGGAGCTGGACTGGATGACCAAGCTGGCGGCCGACATCGAGCGGCCCGTGTCGTACGGCATGATCCAGTCGACCGGGCTCCCGGATCTGTGGCGCGACATGCTGGAGCGGACGGGCAAGGCGCACGAGAACGGCATCGAGCTGTACGCGCAGATCGCCGCACGGCCGTTCGGCATGTTGTTCGGCTTCCCCGGATATCACGCGTTCACGCATCGGCCCACCTTCCGCAAGCTGAAGGCCGAGCTGGACCGCGACGAGTTGGCCCGGCGCCTTGCCGATCCGGCGGTGCGCGCGGCCATCCTGTCCGAACCGGATCTGCCGCCGGATCCGTCGGTGCTCTTTGACCAGATGTTCGCGATGGTGCAGCACAGCGCGAACCACATCTACGCGATCGGCGACCCGCCCGACTACGAGCCGACACCGGACAAGACGGTCGCGGCCATCGCCGAGCAGCGCGGCCAGGACCCACTGTCCACGATGTACGACCTGATGCTCGAATCCGACGCGGGTGCACTGCTGATGCTGCCGTTCTACAACTACGCGGCGGGCAACCACGACGTCATCCACGAGATGTTGACGCACCCCGCCGCAGTCTCGGGACTGTCCGACGGGGGCGCCCACTGCGGGCTGATCTGCGATGCCTCCTACCCGACGTTCCTGCTGACCCACTGGGCCCGCGACCGCCACCGTGGCCCAAAGTTCCCGCTGGAGTACGTGGTGCGCAAGCAGACGCTGGACACCGCAACGCTTTACGGGCTCTCCGATCGCGGGGTCATCGCCGTGGGTAAGAAGGCCGATATCAACGTCATCGACATGGACGCGCTCACTCTCGAGTTGCCACGCATGGCATACGACTTGCCTGCAGGCGGCCGTAGGCTGATTCAGGGCGCCAGCGGATATGACGCGACCGTCGTCAGCGGTGCGGTGACCCGCCGCCACGGGGTCGACACCGGCGCACGGCCTGGACGGTTGATCAGGGGCGTGCGCTAGTCAGCCGAGGCCATAGACCCTGCGCGCGTTTTCGTGTGCGATGAGGTCGACCACCCGGATGGCGTCGGCTTCGCTCCACTCGCCCGCGTCGATGAATCCCTGGAGTACGTCACGAATCCCGTTGCGCCACAGCCGTGCCCCGAGATAGTGCAGCTCGGCAGGGCCAAACCCGTCCGACGAGTACACGATCTTGCGGAACGGGGCCATCTCGACGAGGCGCCCGATGAATGAAGCCGATCGCGCGCCGAGGTAGTTGATGGCCAACCCGCCGTCGAGGTAGACGTTGTTGAATGCCTGCGCGAGGTACCCGGCCTCGCGTTCATAGGGATAGCAGTGCAACAGCATGATCGGGGTGTCGCCGCTGTTGCGCAGAAAGTCCAGCAGATGCAACGGGTTCGTCCTATGGAGATCGCAGTCGCGGTCGCCGAACCCGACATGAAACTGCAGTGGCTTACCCAGGCGCAGGGCCTGATAGAGGCCGAACCGCAGCAGCACCCGGTCCGTCAGTCGGGTGCCAGGACTGTCCCGCCACCGCTGCGCGGCGTCGGCCACCTCGGTGGATGCCGGCTCGCTCAAATCGCCGTCGAAGCCGCCGCGGTAGGCCAGTATCGATTTGGTGGCTATCGCGGTTTTCGCCCGCCCGTCGAGCAGGCGGCAAAACGCCGTCGCGTAGTCGTCGGATGCCGTGATGGCCGCTTCGGCAACCGATTCCAGTCGGACGATCTCGTGGGCACTCCCGACCGACAGTCCGGCCAGCGCATCGAGATTGGCTACACCGCCGGCGAACCCGGTGTCCACCAGCCAGTCGGACACCCTGGCTTCCGACAGAAACAGTCGCGCGAGGTCGGACTCTGAGTGTTCGCATCGACGATTCCAGTACGTGTCCGCGTCGGCGTGCCTCGGTAGTCCCAGCAGCGGCGAGCAATGCGCGCGAATCGCGAAACCGAGCTGGGTGTCGAACGCCGAGTCGTAACTCGCCAGCGGTTCGGTATTGGCCTCGTTGAGGCCGTTCTCGAACCGGGGGCGATCGGGAGGCTTAAGCCAGCAGCCGTGTACGTGATGGTCCACCAGCGGCACGTTCGCGGTGTGCTCGGCCAGGGCGGACAAACTCATACACTCCAGGCCAGACGGAACTTCTCGGCGAGGTCCTCGGGGCTCAGGTCACCGAAAGTGTCCTGCTCGTAGCGGCGCACCGCGATCACGGCGTCGACCGGCTCGTCACCCAGAATGCCCCGAAGCAAGGTGGACTCGTCAAGCGCATCGAGAGCGTCGGCCTGCCTCGACGCGAGCAGCTTGATGCCTGCCTTATTGCGTTGATCGTCGGTGAGCGCAGCGGGGTCGACTTTCGTTTCGGGCGGCAGCGGTGCCGTGCGTTCGATCCCGTCGAGCGCGAGTCCGAGTATCGCCGCGGTTGCGTAGTACGGGTTGGCCGACGGGTCGATGATCTTCACCTCGATGTTCGCGCCGAGCGGATTGCTCGGTCCGCCGATGAGGAATCGCACTGCGGCCTCCCGATTCTCGGTTCCCCAGCACACATATGCGCCCGACCAATGACCGGGCTGCATCCGTAGCCCCGAAAGGACGGAGCCGCACAGTATGCCCTGTGCGTCGGGCAGGCCCGCGAGCAGTCCCGCGACCGCGGACTCCCCCTCGGCGGTCATGCCTGCCACTCCCGCTCCGCCCGAGAACAGTGGAGTATCACCGCGTTTCATCGAAAAGTGTTGGTGAGAACCGGATCCGACGCTACCCGCGAATGGCACTGGCGAAAGGCTGACTCGCAGCCCATACCGACGGGCCACCCTGCCGATGATGACGCGCATCAGAACCAGTTGGTCGGCTGCCGCAACTGGTGACAGCGGGGATAGCGAGATCTCGAACTGGTTGACGCCGTACTCCGGGTGGAACTGTTCAATCGCGACACTGGAGCCCGATGCGGCGTCCATGACGTCGCGCACGAACCCCTCGAACTCGAGTACTCCTGCCAGGCCGTATTGTGCCCACATGTGTGACGGCAACGCGCTGCCGTCGGGGCCGACGAGAACAAACTCCATCTCGTGGCCGACCACTGTGTCGAGGCCGGCCTTGGTTAACCGTTCCTCGATCCGCTGCAGGACTCCGCGACTGCAATATGGGTCAAGCGACCCGTCTTGATTGAAGAAAGCGCCTGGGGCCCACGCCAATCCGTCGCCGAGGATACGCAGCGCGCTCAGGTCGATGCGGATCCGTTGGTCCCCAACCACGCTGATGGCATCGCTGAAGACGATGCCTGCCTTGTCGATCGCGAAGGCATGCCAGACCGGGCTCGCGCCGAGACCGGGATCGGCGAACGTGCTCATTCTGCGGAGCGGCACCGTCTTGGCATGCGTAAGCCCCGCGGGATTGACAACTGTGCCGATCAACGTGGCGACCCCGTCGGCCTCCAGCTGAGCGATTGCCGCGGCGGCGAGGGGTTTGGCTGCCCGTGATGTCACAGGAGCCATTGTCCGCTTGCTGTCAGTGAATTACAGCGTGATCTTGCAGCTTTGGCCGATGTCGAGCGTGCGCAGCATCCGGCCCATGCCCAGCCACATCGCGCAGGACAGCGCCAGATCAGTCAGCAGTTCGTCGCTGAATTCCTTGTTGGCCCGATCCCAGAAGTCTTCGTCGTCCCGAAGACCGGTGTGGTCGCTGGCGAACCGTTCCGCGAATTCGGCGGCGACGCGCTCCTGGGCGCTATACCCCGGCCACGTCCGCCACTCGGCCGCGTGGTCATAGAGGTCCTCGTCGACGCCCGCCGCGATGCCATCCGAGTCGCGGGTGTTCTGGCACACCACGCATTCGTTGTCGAGCGCGATGACCATCCTGGCCAACTCCCGGACCCGCATCGGCAGTCGATTTTTGTTGTAGACCGCGTTGGTGAACCCGGCCATCGCAACTCCGATATCGGGTGACTTGACCACCCAGGCAGCAGCGTCGTCGTCGGCGAAGGGTCCAATTCGGCTCATGGCCGAATCGTACGCCGGAGCGGACAAAAGTGGAACACGTTCTAGAAAGTGCCCTAAAGGCGCTGGTAGTCTAGCTGGCAGCAGCGAGTTCAGCCCGCTCGTCGTTCCAGTCCCGCTGCACAAGCAGCCGGTGTGCGATGCGCTCCACCGCTGCCTCCACCGCGATGCGGTCCGGGCGCCCCTCGAACATCGGTGATGAGGCCAGCTTCTCGACGATTCGGTTGATCAATAACGACGACACCGCGTCGACCTGCTTGGCGCCTGCCTGCGTCAGCCACAGCAGATCACCCGTGCGCAGCGCGTAGCCGGTATCGACCAGCCTGCCGAATGTCGGCTCGAGCACCTCGCAAGGCACCCGAAGGCGGTCGGCGATGTCGGTGAGTCGCGCCGAGCCGAAGACCTGGTTGTTCCGGTAGATCTGGATAAGTCCCCACAGCCGCGCCACCTCGAGGTCGCAGCCGGGCTTTTCGCAGATGTTGCGCAGCCGGATCTCCGGCGAGTTCCGCATCATTCGGCCGATGGCGATTTCCAGGACCTTGTCGGGTGTCTCGGCGCCGGGCATGCCGAAGCCTTCGCCGAGATCGACGGCGTTGACGGCGTCCATCTCGCGCAGCGGAACCTCCTTGAGCGTCAGCGCGACGATGAACCCTATGAGGGCCACCGGAGCCGCGCACAGAAACACCATGCCAAGGGAATCCGCGTAGGCGTTGATGATCGGCGCGGCCACGTCGCGCGGCAGCTGATGCAACGCCGGCGGAGACTGAGCGGCGGCCGGTGGTGCGCCGCTTGCCGCCAGCGCCGGCCCGATCCTGCCGCTGAGGAAGTTCGTGAACAGTGACCCGAAAATTGCTGCACCGAACGAACTTCCGATGGTCCGGAAGAACGTCACGCCGGACGTCGCGACCCCGAGGTCGGCAAAATTCGAGGTGTTCTGCACGATCAGGATGAGGACCTGCATGCACATGCCGATGCCGGTGCCGAGGATGAACAGATATAGCGACTGCAGTAACAACGGCGTGGCGGGATCCATCCGGGACAGGAGCACAAAACCGACGAACATCACCGCGGTGCCGACGACCGGGAAGACCTTGTAGCGCCCGGTGCGGCTCACGAGCACGCCGCTGCCCATGGACGTCAGCAACAACCCAGCGACCATCGGCAGCGTGCGTAGCCCCGACACCGTCGCCGATACCCCGTCGACGAACTGCATGAAGGTGGGCAGGAACGTCAACGCGCCAAGCATGGCGAAACCGACGATGAACGACAGCATGCAACACACCGTGAACACCGGGTCGCGGAACAGCCGGATCGGCAGGATCGGTTCTGCCGCACGGCTTTCCACCCACACGAACGCTGCCAGTGCCGCCGCCGAGCCGATGAACAGACCGATGATCACCGGCGAACTCCACGCGTATTCGCTGCCACCCCAGCTCGTGGCCAATGTGAGACCGGATGCGCCGAGGCCGACGAGGAGGATGCCGGTGTAGTCGATGACCGGACGCGAGGTCTTGCCAAGCGCAGGAATCGCCGCGATCGCAACGAAGAAGACCACCACCGCGACGGGAACGTTGATCCAGAACGCCCAGCGCCAACTGAGGTGGTCGGTGAAGAAGCCGCCGAGCAGCGGCCCGACCACCGTCGTGACGCCGAACACGGCGCCGAGCGCGCCTTGATAGCGTCCGCGGTCGCGCAGCGGGATGACCTCACCGATCAGTGCCGTTGCGGTCACCATGATGGCGCCGCCGCCAATGCCCTGCAGGGCCCGCGACGCGACCAGCATCGTCATCGAGCCGGCCATCCCGCAGAGCACCGAGCCGACCAAGAAGAACACCACCGACACCGCGAAGACGGCCTTGCGTCCGAACAGATCGCCGAGCTTGCCAACGATCGCGGTGGCGATCGTCGAGGCCAGCAGATAGCTGGTGACCACCCAGGACTGGTGCCCGGCACCGCCGAGGTCCGCGACCACCGTGGGCAACGCTGTCGCGACGATCGTCTGATCGAGCGCGGCCAACAACATGCCGAGCAGCACCGCAACAAAAACGAAGTTGCGGCGCTGGGGGCTGATCAGCGCACTGCTCGATTCGGGATCTGCGGCCGTTGCCGTTGTTGCCCTACTCGTCGTCACGCTGTCCATATCGTTAGACAGGCTAGAAAAGTTACGGTGCTGGCGGTTCTAGAGCGACGTGGGTGGCCGCGACACGCATTGCGCGAGGTAGAGCTGCTCGCCGAGCTTGTCCATCAGCTGCAGCTGAGTCTCGAGGTAGTCGATGTGCTCTTCTTCGTCGGCCAGGATCTTCTCGAACAGGTTCGCGGAGGTGGCGTCTTCCTTCTCGCGGCAAAAGACGATCCCCGGCTTCAGCCGCGCCATCACCTCGTATTCGATGGCCAGGTCGGCTTCGAACTGTTCGCGCAGGGTCTGACCGACCCGCAGCGAGAAAAGGCGTTGGTAATTCGGCAGCCCGTCCAAAATGAGAATGCGATCGGTGACTGCCTCCGCGTGCTGCATTTCCTCGAACGATTCCTTGCGGGTGTGCTCCGCGATCTCGGTGAATCCCCAATTCGCCTGCATCTTGGAATGCAGGAAGTACTGGTTGATAGCCGTGAGTTCGCTTGTCAACTGCTCGTTGAGCAGCTTCAGAACGTCCGCGTCGCCTTGCATGGTTGCTCCTAAGCACCTTGAGGGCCGGTCAAGTATGGCTTGTTTCGTGCCCGTCCCAACCTAGTGCAGCTGCCAGACAGGGGCGCACCTTATGGCTTGCGCCACGCGTGTTTTCGGTTGTTTGGACAACGATCGCCGGACGTCGGGACGCAGAGCAGCCCCCCAGTCTGGACTGGCTACGCTAAGTAAGGTTAGACTGCGCTAACAGTTTGCGACCCGTCCGGTAGGCAGGAAAAGCCATGAGTGAGTACGACTTACACTCACTGATCCTTGCCTGCGATTTTCGCGTCGACGATGTCGACCAGATGTGGAAATGGCTCAAGAAGCACCGGGACCCGCTCGCCTCGATCGGCGCCCATCACGTGGTCCTGTACACGTCGATTTGGGAACCCGGGCGGGTATTGGTGACAATCGGTATTCGGCAGGCTGGCTCAATTCGTGACGTATTGCGGTCGCCCGCAATATTCGAATGGTTCGACATTTCCGGCGCCGACGATATTCCACCGATCTTCGGCGGTGAGGTAGTAGAGAAGATCGACCTTTACGGGCCGTCCTCGCCTGAGCACGTCGGCCGGGTGGTGGTCGGCGTCATGTCCGCAGTCGACGACGTGTCGTCCCTGATGGACAAGGTGCACGACGGGATCGAGCGATTCAAGCGCGGCGGCGTTCGGAAGATCTGGGTGTATCAGGCACTCGACGACGGCCGAGAGGTGATGATCCTGCAGGAGATCGCGGACGAGCTCAGCGCCCGCCAGTGGATCGATCACCCGGACGCCGCGGCGGAGTGGATGTCCAGCGCGGGCCTTGGCGCGTACCCCACTCAATTCGTCGGCAGGTTCGCCCATCTCATGAGCATCGGCGAGCAGGGCTGACCATGTTCGTCTGCCTCTGCACGGGAGCCACCAGCCACGTCGTCAACGACGTCGTGGCCAACGGCGCCAAAACCTCGAAGCAGATCACCGAAGCCTGTGGCGCTGGCGGTGAGTGCGGCAGATGCCGGCGCACCCTGCGTGCCATCATCGAGGCGCACTTCAAAGTCAACGGCTGCGCGCCGGAAACGCTGAGCCGCTAGTCGAGCAGCTGGCGGATTCGTTCGACGCAGAACCCGGTCAGGTCGAAATCGTCGGTGAGTAGCCCCTCGGTGCGCAGCCTGGTCTCCAGCCGCGAGACGGGCAGGCCGATCTCGACCGCGGCGAGCACTTCGTTGTATCGCAGGTTGCGCACTACAAGGCCCGACAACTGCTCGTAACGCTCGACGGTCTCCTCCCGGCTCGGCGTACCGGCCAGCCGCGGCACACCCTCATATTCCGAGCAGGCCCAGTCGACGAACAGCAGCCACGCCAGGTCGGCCTCGTGATCGCCGATGTAGGCGATCTCCCAGTCGAGCACCCCGGTGACTTCGAACTCCTCCCCGTACAGAATGTTGGACAGCCGGCTGTCACCCCAGCAAAGCACGAGGTGCTCCGGCTCATAGATGTTGTCGCGCAACCATTCCACGGCATCGCCGAACTCTTGGCGCCTGCCGACCGGCGCTGCCCACATCAGCAGCTCGTCGCAGTAGGCGACGACCTGCTCTAGCGGGTGCGCACCGCGGTGCGGTGTCAGCAGCTTGTCCAGATTCAGGCCGCGCCAGTCCAATGCGTGCACATCGGCGATCGTCTGCACGCAGCCCCACCACATGGTGGCCCGCTGCTCGGGCGTGGCGTCGAAATACAGACCCTGTGAGTGATACGACGGAAAGTCGCTCGCGGTGCCGATCGTCGGCAGCTGTTCCATCACGTAATACGGTGTGCCCAGGTCTGTGTCGTCTCGATCCAGCCAGCACACGGTCGGCACCTTGATCGCCGTGTCCCTCAACCGGTTCATTACGAGAACCTGGCGCAGCAGGTCGTAGTCCGAGTACAGACTGACGGGGGGCGGGCGGCGAAACACCAACCGTTGCAGCGTTGTCGGGCCTTCCTGGCCGTCGAGGAGTAGGTCGAACAGGAAGGTCTCGGTCGAAAGGCCCCGGTCCGCGGAAGTCCAGTTGGCGATTCGGGCGTCGGCGGCGCCGGGAATCCTGCGCCGCACTATCGGTTCGAGCAGCGCGGCGATCTCGCCGGAATCTGGACGTGACGCCATCAGGTCGTCAGGTGGCTTCGCGTTTCTCGGTGAATGCGGCAAGCGCTTCCGCGTTGGCCGCCGCGCCGAGCAATTCGGCGAAGTACGCGATCTCTCTGGCGGTCGCCGCGGCGATCTCAGCGCGGGTCGGTTCGACGATCGTCTGCTTCACGGCTACCAGGCTCGGAATCGGCCGGGAGGCAAGGATTTCAGCATGCCGACGGGCCTCGGGCAGCAGATCGTCCGGTTCACACACCTTCCACGCCAGTCCCATCCGTTGGGCCTCGGCGGCGTCGACCCATTCTGACGACATCAACAGCCACGCCGCGTTCTGCCTGCCCATCAAGCGTGGCAGCAGGTACGACGACGCCGCCTCGGGCGCGACGCCCAGACTGGTGAATGGCGTCTTCAGCCGCGCCGTCGACGACATGAAGACCAGGTCCGCGTAGCCGAGAATCGTTGCGCCGATACCCAGTCCGACCCCGTTGACGGCGCAGATCAGCGGCTTGGGCAGGTCGGTCAGTGCGTCGATCATCGTGGAGAAGTGACTTCCCCGATCGTTGAAAGAAGGGTCGGTGATGCGCTGCTGCATCTCGTTGAGGTCGTTTCCCGCCGAAAACGCCCGCCCCGCCCCTGTCAGCAACACGACGGCCACGTCCGGGTCCGAGGCCGCATCCCGCAGCGCAAGCGCGGTCGCGTGGTACAGCTCTTCGTTGAAAGCGTTCAGGACCTCGGGCCGGTTCAGCGTGAGAGTGCGCACCCGGTTGTCGTCGCTGATCTGCAGGGTCACGGCAGCAGCGTAAGCGTTAGCCGTTGCTATACACCCGGGTGGGTGCGACGAGCACCACGGTGCGGCGCTGATCGACCATCACCCGGTCGTATTCGTCCCAGTCGTCGTGGGTTCCGCCTGCGGCCGTGAACACCTCGCGCAGCAGCAGCCTCAGCTGGTCGGCATCGGTCAGCCAGGGCTGCGGATCGTCAAGGCCTGCAAGCTCGGCATCGCCCTCTACAGTCGCCCACTGCCAGCCCTTGCGGAACGCCACGGCGAGCTGGGGGCGGGCCCGCAGATTCGCGAGTTTCACTCTGCCGTAGGTGACGAACGCAAGAACGTCGGCTCCGGTCGCCGGATGCGACATCTTTCCGGCGTTCACGAGCGAGGCCTGGATGGTGCCGTCTGCGCGCAGCGTCGACACCAACGCGAGCCCGCTTTCGTCGGAGGCCAGTGCAACCGCGTCGTCAAGTGTGGTCATCGGATCCTCATCGGTTGGAGTTGTCAGCGAACGGCGTTCGCAGCACATATCGACTCGTCGGCACCGTGTCGACATCGCGATTGGCGCCGAACGCGTCGGTGCTGGCCACCATGCGCTCCATCCGGTCGCGCAGATCGTCGTCGTCGGCGGCGCCGAAGAACGCGTGGAGGTCGGATATCGCCTCGATGGGGAAGAGTTCCTCGACGATGGCGGCGAAGGCCGGTGCTCCATCGGTCAGCGGACGCACCACCGCATTCTGGGTGTACCCGAAGGTCGACTGCGTCTCGATGGCCACCGGCGTGTGGTCGATATGCCATCGTCGACGCCACGTTGCCTCGTCGAGAACCGCGGGCCGTCGAAGCAGGGCAACGTTCGCCAGGCCCGGGGTGCGCTGCCCCGACACGGTCTTCGGCGGCGGCAGCGGCACCGATTCGGTTACCAGGTAGGCCGCGACGTCGTCGCACTCCTTGTCCAAGCGGGCCAATGTCGCGCGCACCTGATCGCCGTAGGACTGCTGCGTCCACATCGTCACGAAACCGACCACCGGTGGCTCAAGCGTCGTCAGCGTCATCAGTGAATTCCGAACCGCGTCGTCGCGCACGTTGATCGCGAGCCCGGGTGCGCCGATTTCGAGTAGGTCGGCCGCGACTTGGACGCGAAGTCGGGTGCACCACGCTTCATCCGCATCGGCCGCCCTGAGGGTGATGATGACCTTTTCCACGACCTGAATCTAGGCTTCTAACCTTTCGCGGACACGCGCGAGCCGTTGTTTCAGCTCTGCCTCATCGATGACGCCGCCCGCAACCAGGGAATGGGCCAGCGAAACCAGCGACAAGGGGCCTCAGTAGACCTTCGGGCATGGGCCCTTGTTTCGATGTGTCGTTCGCCGCGGCTTTGAAGGCGTCGAATAACGTGGCGGATATCCGCTCTTCGGGATTCAATGTTATTCAAATGTTGAGGTGGAGCATATGAGTACTGGCGCGGAGCGGGAGAAGCAGCTGGCATTGGTGTCGCGCCTGACGGCGACATTCCCGGAGATTCCGGAGTGGCCCACTCCGAACATGATGACCTCCGATCATTACTGGGCCTACCAGAAGTGCAACCAGGACCAGGGTGGTCAGTTCAATGTGTCCGAGCCCTTCTTCAACAAAGAGGAAGAGCAGTGGGAGATGATGACCTACGTGCTCTGCGAGGTCCTCGGATGGACGGGCATCTGGGTCTCCGAGGAACGGCGTAAGACCGCCGACGTCGATGTGGGCCTGTCGATATATCTCGGCCTGCCCTACTATGCGCGATGGCTGTGGTCGGTGGGCAAGATCCTCCTCGAGAAGCAATACATCACTTGGGCTGAGCTGACCGATCGGCTAGCCGAGGTGCAAGCCCGCTACGCCGGCGGCCTAGAGGGGCGCCTGCCCCAGGCGCAACCCAAGTTCGAGGGTGACGGCTCGAAAGTCGTGCGCAACGGCGTCCACATCGAGGCGCTCGGTAAGGGCGACCCGGCGATGTACGCCGGGCAGGCCGGTAAAGCCGCGTTCGAGGTTGGCGACCGGGTCAAGGTGCGGGAACTTCCGGCGATGTTCTACACCCGGACACCGGAGTACGTGCGCGGCGCCGATGGGGTGATCGCCGAGGTCGCCTACGAGAGCCCGGCACCGGAAGACGAGGCGTGGGGGCGTGAGGGCGTCAAACCAGAGTGGTTCTACGTCGTGCGGTTCAAGCAGTCCGCCCTATGGGATTCGTACTACGGACCCGAGGGTGACACTCTGCAGACCGAGATCCCCGAGCGCTGGCTGCAAGCCGCCGGCTGACCCCGAGAGGTACACCATGTCTGGTCACGGTCACGGTCACGATCGCGATCACGCGAATACCGTTAAGCCAATGGTCGATGAGATCACCGATTTCGAGGTCCTCGAGATCGCATTGCGCGAGTTGTGCATCGAGAAGGGTCTGTTCACCGCTGAGCAGCACCGCCTCATGACTGAGTACGGCGAGCAGATCGGCCCGGCACCGGCTGCCCGGCTGGTGGCCAGGGCCTGGGTGGACCCGGAGTTCAAGAAGGTGGTGTTGACCGATGCGCTCACGGCCAGCAAGGAAGTCGGGGTGGATTGGCTCGACCCCACCGGCTTCGGCACCCCGAGCGACTTCTATGCGTTCAAGGTCCTCGAGAACACCCCCAAGGTGCACAACGTGATCGTCTGCGCGCTGTGCTCCTGCTACCCGCGTCCGATCCTGGGCAACTCACCGGAGTGGTACCGCACCCCGAACTACCGTCGCCGGATCGTCCGCTGGCCGCGGCCGGTGCTCGCCGAGTTCGGTCTCCAACTGCCCGAAGACGTCGAAGTGCGGGTGGCGGACTCCAACCAGAAGCACCGTTACATGGTGATGCCGATGCGCCCGGACGGTACCGAGGGCTGGACCGAGGATCAGCTGACCGAAATCGTCACCCGCGATTCCCTGATCGGTGTCGCGCTACCCAAGCCAGGGGTGACCACCAACGTGATCACCGCATCGATCCCGGCCATCCGACCGATCGTGAAGTGAGCGCGGACGCCGTCGGTACCGGGAAGCCGGCGAACGTGGAGTCCATTACCGTCGAGGTTCTCGAGGAGATCGCTGAGCGCAACCAGACTTGGCCGGTGATGGCGGCCAAGTACGGTGTCGAGAACCCGTTACCGCCTTGGAGGACCAGTCTGGACGGTTTGTGCGACGCCCTCGACCGCAACTGCAGCATCGACGAGAAGCTGCACTTCACCTTCAAGGAACGCCGGGACGAAGAGGATGCGCTGGCGGCGACCCGCTATGCGGGTCTGCCTTACCCGGAGAACCAGCTTGTCGCCCTGGCGCATTCACTGGTGGCACGCGGCGTCATCTCGGAAACGGAACTTCAGGAGCGGCTGGCCGCAATCCGAGCTCGCCTCGAAGCCGAGTAACCTCTGCCAGCGACACTGGACACTCGCCGACTGCTCACCGGGGTCCGGCCATCGAAAAATTGTCGTCTTCTTCGCTCAGCGTGTGCTCCGCCGTTCGACCGCCTTTATGGAGTCAGAATGGGCAGATGACCAATGGCGGCCGGGTGATCAATGCCCTGCAGCTGACGACGCCCGACGTCGGTGCGGTGTCTCGCAGCATGCTCGGGGTGCTCGCGGTGGTGGCCGTCGCGGTGGCATCGGGGTCTCCATCGGCCGCGGTGTGGGCGGCAGGCGCTGCGGCGATCGCGGGCGCGGTCGCCATGCAGGACAGCCCGGCCGGACGGGTGTCGCTGGTCATCGTCGTGTCGCTGCAAATGGGAGCGGTCGTGCTTCTCGGTGCGCTGGTCGCGTCCAACAACGCGGTGTTCATCGCCGGCGTCGCGGTGTGGTGCTTCGTGGCGGGCATGGAGTGGGCGCTCGGGAGCAGACCGGGCATGGTCGCGGCCGCGACAGCTGGGCTGCTCGTGATCTCACCGCCGGTTGCACCCTCCATCTCTGCGGTGGTGTTGTCGACGGTGCTTACGGTGGCCGCAGGCTGCGTGCAGGCGGCGCTGATCGCGGTGTGGCCGCCGCAGCGCTGGCGGGGGCAACGCGATGCGCTGACGCGCGCCTACCGTGAACTGGCCGCCGATGCCCGCCGCGTCGCCGCCGACCGTGAGGCCTCAGTGGACGTCGCCCCGCTCACGTGGTTGCGGGAGGTGTTCGTCGACAGCGAAGCGATCCAACGACCGCTGGCGTATCACGGCGGCTACCGACTGCCCGAGCGAATCACCGCGACATTGGAATCCCTTCGGGGTAGCGACGACGGGGTTTCACAGTTGCTCTGCCCCGCCGCGGATTTCCTCGATGCGATCGCGAACCACAACCGCACAGCGCGGCGAGACGCCGAATATGCCCTAGCGCGGGTCGATGTTGCGGCCGCCGCGGTGGCCGGACCCCAAGCGGCAGGCGCACAACGGTTTTCACAGCAACTGCACGAGGCTTTCGCTTCGCGTTTCGGCGAGTTCCGACGGCCCGATCTGATCGGCTCAGTGCTTGCCGCTGTGGGAGAGATGCGCGGCCACCTCACGTGGACGTCGCCGGTGCTGCGGCACGCGGTCCGGCTGTCGTCGGCCACCGCGTTGGCGATGACCGCGGACCGATTTGGTGGTGTGCCGCAAGGCCACTGGATTGCGTTGACCGTGCTGATGGTGCTGCGCCCTGAGACGGCGCACACATACACCCGATGCGTCGGGCGAGCGGCGGGTATCGCCGGAGGAGTCGTGGTCGCGTCGGCGCTAACCTTGGTGTGGCAGCCGACGGGCTCGTCGGCTGCCGTGGTGGCGGTGGTGTTTCTCGCGGTGACATACGGGGTCACCCGGTTCGGATACGTAGCAGTGAGTACGGCGTTGGCGGCGAGCGTCGCGTTCCTCCTCGACATCGATGCCGCCGCGGCCGGACCCCCCATCGAAGACGTGTTGTTCGCGGTAGTCATCGGCTGCAGCCTCGCGGTGGTGGCACATGTCGTTTTGCCGGATCACGGGTTGATCAGGCTGCACCAGCGTGCTGGTGAACTTCTGAAGTCCGAAATCGACTACGCCGCAGCGGTCGTCAAGGCGTTCGTGCACGAACTCGATCATCCTGCCGAGGCGTTGTCGGCTGCGTGGCAGCGAGCGTTCCGAGCCCGCGCGGCATTCGAGGCGGCATCCGGTGCGACGCGGGCGGATTCGCGTGAGCTGCGTCGGTGGCTGAGGTCGTATCGAGCGGCCCTCAACGCTGTCACAAGCGCGTGCACTTCTCTGGAGGGCAGCCTGTCCAGTGCGCCGACGACGGCGCTGACACCTGAATTCGTTGCCGCCGTGGATGATTACGTCGACGCGCTGCGAGGCGCGCCACCCAGTCCCGCCACTCCGTGGACCGTCGACATCGACGAGTTGACTGCGGCCAGTCGGCAGGTGCACGAGCAAGGTTTGCAGCTTACCGGCGACAACGCGGCGGCACGGGTGCTAGTCGCCGAGGTCGCGACGATCACCAGCAGCTTGTCTGGCATCGCGGCTACTCGCGAGCCCACCGCGGCTGGATGAACACGCCTTCAGCCTCGACGGTGATGCCCTCGTCGTCGGCGAGATGTCCTGCGGTAAACGTCTTTACGCCGTTACGCCGGGTAATCGCGGCCTCCGCGTGTAGCTGACCGAGCCGGGTCATACGTAGGTAGCGCAGCGTGATCGTGCCCGTGAGTCGCGGCTTCTCCCGGCTGGTTGCTGCTGCGCCAAGGATGTGGTCGAGCACAAGGGCCGCGACTCCCCCATGCACGTGTCCCGGCGGACCTTCGTAGGCCGCGCCCAAATGGAAGTCGGCGAACACGCCACTTTCGTTCTGCTCGACCACCAGCGGCGGCGCGACTGGATTGCGTACCCCGATCACGACATTGCCCCAAGGCATCTGGTCGCCGTCGGTGCTGAAGCGGATGCCGTACGAGCCGTCGACCTGGTCGGTGCGCAGTCGCGCCGTCGCCGCATCGATCTCGGCCTTGGCCGCGGCCACCGTCTCGGCGTCGACCTCGGTGCGGATGGTTGCGTCGATCAGCTCCCGCACCGACTCGGTGAGCGGCTCGTAGATGCCGCGCAGCCGGGCGACGTCGTCGGCGCTCAGGTTCTCCAGGGTCCAGTCCAGCACATATGCACTAGAACACGTTCTAGCTGCGGTGTCGAATCACTGCAGCGGGGGCCGACCCGAGAGCGAATGCTTCGGCCCAGGGCTGTCTAGTCCGGCACCAGAGCGCTGAGCGCCGCGCGGGCGGTCGGATCGCGGCTGCCGCGTTCAAGCTCCATCAACGCACACTCCGCCGTGGCCGCGATCCACAGCCGCGCAGCTTCGCGCGGATACTGAGACCCGAGCGCCTCGTAGTCGGCGGCCACCACGTCGACGCTCATCCGGTTGCGGCGGGTGACTTCTTCGGCGATCGGCAGATGACCGCGCGCCTCCAGCAGCAGCGCCTTGACCCCGCGGTCGCGCAGGCAGCCGTCCAGATACGTGGTGGCGGCCGCGTCTAGCCGATCCTTGCCCGGTTGTATGTCGCCGATGGCCGACATCATCTCGTCGAACAGCACATCGTGGAACCGGCGGTGCAGCGCCAGGAGGTAGGACACCCGATCGGGGAAGTGGTGGAAGAACGTGCCTTTCGACACGCCAGCACCCGCGACGACCGCGTTCACCGATAGTCCCTCGAGCCCGAGCTCCTCGGCGAGCACCAGCCCGGTCTCGATCAGGTTCGCGCGCGTCTGCTGCGCGGCCGCCACTCTCTTGTTCGCCACCTGCATGGCTGCTAGTGTAATCGACCGACCGCCCGGTCAATGAAAGGACGCGCTGATGGCGACGATGCAAACTTCACTCGGCACGGTTTCCTACTCCGACAAGGGCTCTGGCCCGCCGGTGGTACTGCTGCACGCGGCGTTGCACGATCGGACCGATTTCGCCCCTGTGACCGAGGCGCTCGGCAATGGTCGCCGGGTGCTGGCTCTCGACTGGCCAGGTCACGGCGAGTCTCCCCTGCCCGCCACCCCGCTGGGCGCTGTCGAGTTCGGCGATGTCCTCGTCGAGTTCGCCGACCAACTGGACCTGAGCAACGCCGTCATCGTCGGCAACTCTGTGGGAGGTTACGCGGCGTGCCGGTTGGCGCTGGAGCGTCCCGACCGCGTCGCTGGCGTAGTGCTCGTCAACAACGGCGGCTTCACGCCACACACCGTTTTCACCCGGCTTTTCTGCGCGGTCATGGGCAAGCCCGCTGTGGTGAAGGCGGTGTTCCCGCTTTCGGTCCGCGCGTACATGCGGGGGAAGAGCACGACCGACGACGCCGTCATCGCGAGAGTGACGGCACGGGCCAAGACGGCAGACGGTGCGCGAACTGCGGCCGCGCTGTGGAAGAGCTTCACCGAACCAGGCCACGATCTGCGGGCGCGGGCCGCGCAGATCGGCGCACCGGTCCTTATCACCTGGGGCAGCAAGGATCTCACCGCACCACTGCGCTGGGGCGAAGCCGTGCATGCCGCGATTCCCGGCTCGAGTTTCGAAGCACTGCCGACCGGTCACGTCGTGTTCTCGTCCGAACCTGAGGCGTGGCTGGCGAAGGTTCTTCCGTTCGTCGACGCCGCGCAGGGCGTGCGCAAAGGGCTACGCGCCTAACGACTTTCGATCGCTCGCCGAGGCGAATCCGAGCCACGTGTGCCGGTTTCCCGCCCAGCACCAGCCGACTTTCGGCGCGTCGCGGTTGGCTGGCCCATCACGGCCGGTGCCGTTGCTGATCCACACGGCGGGAGTCCTGGCGTCCAGCGACCCGCCGGGCTTGCGGCGGCGCGATCCGATCGTCATGAAGCAGCGCCCGCGGGCAAGCGCGACTGGACTCTGCAGCACCCAGTGCAGACCCTCGTTGAGCGTCAGCGGCGTTCGGCCTGCTTCGGCCATGGCAGGCAACGCTTCGTCGGGACTCCAGTTGGCCATCGCATCCCCGCGGTCGAGATCGCGAATGAGATACAGCGGCGCGTCGGGCAGCTCGACGGACGAGATCGGCGTGAAGTCGTCGACATCGGACATGTCCGTCACCACAAAGCCCGGCTTTCCGTTGACCCGCAACAGCGGCGCAAGCGCGGAGGCCGGAGCGAGCCGCGGGTGCACGACCAGCAGCGAACCGGCGACGTCGGGCACGTTGCGCAGCCGGTCGGCCGGCAGTCCGGCGATGCGGTGGACGTCGAGTTCGATCAGTCGCTCGGCCTGTTCGGCGAGGCTCGGCATGGAGGCTCAACGAAGCGCGGCCGGTTGATAGTTCCGACGACCTGCACAGCTAACACAAACGACACACGCCCGACCCGCAAACGCCATCATGATGCCGACAATCGACAGGCATGGCTGAAGACGCGCGTGGACCCTCGATCGGACCGTCCGTGGCCGAGATCCTGGCGTCGCACGCCGGCGGTACCGGTTCACCCACCAAGACGGCCGCCCGTGTCGCGGACGCCATTGCGGCCCGCGGCGATGACGGCACGTGGTTGTCGACGGTCCCCCGCGATCAGCTCCTAGCCGCCGCAGAAGAGATCGAAACACGTTCCGGTGCACGAACTTTGCCGCTGTACGGGGTTCCGTTCGGAGTAAAGGACAGCATCGACGTCGAGGGTGTGCCGACCACCCTGTCCTGCCCCGACTACGCCTACGTCGCTTCGACGACCGCCCCGGTGGTGCGGCGCCTGCTCGACGCGGGCGCGCTCTATGTCGGCAAGACGAATCTGGACCAGTTCGCCACCGGACTCAACGGCACCCGCACGCCGTACACCATCCCGCGCAGTGTTTACGGCGGTGAGATGATCTCCGGCGGCTCGAGTTCGGGTTCAGCCCTGGCGGTCGCGCTCGGCCAGGTGCCGTTCGCGGTTGCCACCGACACTGCTGGGTCAGGCCGGGTGCCTGCCGCGCTGAACGGGGTTGTCGGATTCAAACCCTCGCGCGGTCTGATCAGCACGGTCGGGCTGGTGCCGGCATGCAAGTCGCTGGACTGCATCAGCGTGATGGCTGGGTCGATCGACGACGTCGACCGCGTCTTCGACGTGGTCGCCGCCCGTGACGACAACGACGCCTGGTCGCGTGAACGCGGACAGCGCTACGACGACTCACCGATCCGGGTTGGACTGCCGCCAGTAGGCGAGCTGGAATTCTTCGGCGACCAGCCGATGCGAAGCGCCCACTTGGGTTTCCGCGAGCATCTGGCCCGCATCGCCACCGTCGTCGATGTATCGCTTGCGCCGTTCCTTGCCGCGGGTTCGCTGCTCTACCAGGGGCCGTGGGTCGCTGAGCGGCTGGTGGAGTTCGGTGATTTCCTTGCCGCCCAGCCGGACTCGATCCATCCGGTGGTCAGGGAGATCCTGCGCGGTGGCAAGAAGTACACGGCCGTGGACGCCTTCACGGCGTTGCAGTGCCTCGCCGAGCTCAAGGCACTGGTCGGGCCGTTGTGGCGGCAGATGGATGTCTTGGTGGTACCGACGATCGGCACCACGTTCACCGTCGACGAGGTGCTTGCGGCGCCGATCGAATGCAACACGATGCTCGGCCACTACACGCATTTCGGCAACCTGCTTGACCTGTCGGGGGTGGCCATCCCTCTTGGCGTCACCAGCGACGGCAGGCCGTACAGCGCAATGCTGCTTGGCGCGGCGCTGACCGATGACACCGTGCTGCACCTGGCCTCGCAGATTCTCGACGAACCGCGCGAGGTGTCGTCTCCCATATCGGCCGTGATCGAGGAGCGTGTGTGAGCAACCCCATCGAAGTGCCAGCGGAGCCTTCGTCGTTTCGACTCGTCGCGGGTAAGACTGCGCTGATCGTCATCGACATGCAGCGAGATTTCCTGCTGCCCGGCGGGTTTGGCGAAAGCCTTGGCAATGACGTGGATCAGCTTCTCAAGGTGGTGCCGCAGCTGGCCGGCTTGATCGCCGCCGCCAGGACGGCCGGCGTCATGGTGATCCACACCCGCGAGGGCCACGAGCCCGACCTGTCCGACTGCCCACCAGCCAAACTCAGCCGCGGCGCCCCGTCGAAACGCATTGGGGACGAAGGCAAATACGGCCGCATCCTGATCCGCGGCGAGTACGGCCACGACATCGTCGACGAACTCGCGCCGATCAACGGCGAGGTCGTCATCGACAAACCAGGCAAGGGCGCGTTCTACGCGACCGAGCTCCAGGACATCCTCACCGCAAGCGGGATCACCCAACTGCTGATCACCGGCGTCACGACCGAGGTGTGCGTCCACACGACCACGCGTGAGGCCAACGACCGCGGCTACGAATGCCTCGTCGTATCCGATTGCGTTGGTTCGTATTTCCCGGAATTCCAGCGCGTCGGCCTGGAAATGATCAAGGCACAGGGCGGCATCTTCGGATGGGTCGCAAGCACCGCCGCCGTCATACCCGCGTTGCACGCACTCACGACCACCGCCGCTTGAGAGGAACTCGCCATGACCACCGACATCACGAAGCCCGCCGACCCGCCGATAGATCCGGCCCCCGCGCCCGTGTCGTTGCCGTTGTGGACCCGCGGCGACACCAATGCGTTCTTCGGCCTTGGATTCAACATCCTGGTCAACGTCCTGACCCTGACTGGCCTAATGATCGGCGTCGTGGCGGTGCCCGCAGCCGATGTGCTTGGCACTGTGCTGCCCGCACTGGGTGTGGCGTTGATTCTGGGCAACCTGTACTACACGTCCCTTGCTCGCCGACTCGCACGGCGCGAGAACCGGGCCGACGTGACGGCACTGCCGTACGGCCCCAGCGTGCCGCACATGTTCATCGTGGTGTTCGTCGTGATGCTGCCGGTGTATCTCAAGACCAAGGACCCGATCCAGGCGTGGTCGGCCGGGCTTGCATGGGCGTTCATGATCGGCGTGATCGTGATGATCGGCGCCTTCGTCGGGCCGTACATTCGCAAGCTGACGCCGCGCGCCGCCATGCTCGGCACGCTGGCGGGAATTTCGATCACGTTCATCTCCATGCGCCCCGCCGCGCAGATGTGGGAGGCGGCCTGGATCGGCCTTCCGGTGATGGCCATCATCCTGATCGGCTTCTTCACCAACGTGAAGCTGCCGTTCGGTATCCCGGTCGGACTCGCCGCGCTGCTGGTCGGCACCGCGATCGGCTGGATCGGCGGCTACATGTCGGCACCCGATGTGGGACAAGCCATCTCCGACATCGCGATCGGCATACCTGATCTCCGCATCGATCTGCTGCTGCACGGGCTGTCGAACCTCGCTCCGCTGCTGGGCACCGCAATCCCGTTGGGTGTCTACAACTTCACCGAGGCGATGAGCAATGTTGAGAGCGCCGCGGCAGCAGGCGACAACTTCAACCTGCGCAGCGTGCTGCTCGCCGACGGCGCGGGCGCGGTCATCGGCTCGGCGTTCGGATCGCCGTTCCCGCCCGCTGTCTACATCGGCCATCCCGGATGGAAGGACGCCGGCGGCCGGGCCAACTACTCGCTCGCCAGCGGCGTGGCGATCGGAATCCTGTGTTTCCTTGGGCTTTTCGGTGTGCTTGACGCGTTGCTGCCGGTGCCCGCGATCGTGCCGATCTTGCTGTACATCGGTCTGCTGATCGGTGCCCAGGCATTCCAGGCGGTCCCGCGGCTGCAAGCCGTCGCAGTGGTCGCGGCGCTGCTGCCGAACCTCGCACAGTGGGCCAGTGGTCTGATCGACAATGCATTGAATGCGGCCGGTACGTCTGCAGGCAAGGTCGGCGCCGACGCGCTCAACAAGGCGGGTGTCGTCTACGAGGGGCTACAGACACTTGGCGAGGGCGCCATCCTGGTCGGACTGATCCTTGGCACCATGGTGGCGTTCATTCTCGAGAAGAAGTTCCTCTACGCAGCCGTCGCGTCGGCCGTCGGTGCGGTGCTGTCGTTCGTCGGCCTGATTCACGCGCCCGAAGTGGGGTGGGCGGCCAACCCGCAGGTCGCACTCGGCTACCTGTTCTTCGGAATCGTCTGTGTGGCTTACTCATTCCTGCCGGGTGCCAAGGATCCGGTCGAGATCGACGAGGCGGACATAGTGGCGGGCCACTAGTCGGCCTCAGTGGCGGGCCACTAGTCCGGCGCTATCAACTCCTGTGGGCCCGTCGGTAGCCGCCAGTGGAACGCCAGTGCTGCCAGCGGAAGCAGGGTCGCCAGTGCGCTGCCGACTGCGACGCCTACCCACTGCGGCCCGAAATAGTCGATCGTGACGTAGGTTACGGCGCCAAGTAACGCCGGAATCGCGTACAGATCGTCCGGGCCCATGACATACGGGACCTCGCGGGCGATCACGTCACGCAACATCCCGCCTGCGATGGCCGTCAGCATGCCGATGATGGCCGCTGCGAACCAGCTGGCGCCCTCGTCGACCGCGATGGCCGCGCCTGAGGTGGCGAAGAAGCCCATCCCGATCGCATCGAGGACCAACACCGCCGTGTTCATCCGCAGCACAAGGTGGGCGAACGGCGTGGCGATCGCGACGCGAGGAGTGCGACTGTGATGTTGGGCCAGTGCTGTATTGAATACGGCGGCCTGTCGAGCAGCAGATCGCGCAGCACACCCCCGCCAACTCTGGTGAGCACCCCTAGCGTCGCGATTCCGAACAGGTCGAAGCCCGTCCGAACGCCGACAGTCGCACCTGACGCGGCGAACACCGCAATGCCTGCGTAGTTGAGAATTATTTGCAGCACGACTGCACGGTAGGCGTTAGCCTGCTTGAAGATGAACACCGCCACCGTGGTCGTGACAATCCTGCTTGCGGCGCTCTTTACATTCGCCGCAAGTATCAAACTGCTCGGCGTCTCCCAATCCCTGGCCATCCGCGATCACCTCGACGTCAAGCCAGTCCAGTGGCGGCTCATCGGCGCATGCGAACTCGCAGGTGTCGCCGGAGTGCTCGTCGGTCTGGTGTGGGCGCCGATTGGAATCGCGGCAGCGATCGGTCTTGCGCTGCTGTCGGTCGGCGCCATCGCGTTCCATATGCGTGCGTCCGACAGCGCCAAGGACACAGCGGCAGCTGTGATCGGGCTCGCATTGGCGGTCGCCACCGCCGTGTTGCACACGCTATGAGGTAGCGACCGTCACACCTGCGTATACACGTGTTTTAGATTACCTAAGTTTTCGTGGTCAACTGTCTACGAAGTGTCTTACGCTGCTTGTATGGCAGCACGCACGCACAGCGTCGATCCCCGCGCCGAACGGGTCCGCACCCGGCTGCGCGAGGCGGCGTTCGCGCTGGCCCACGAGCGCCAGGTCGACCAGCTGACGGTCGGCAATATCGTCGCCCGCGCATCGGTAAGCAGGCAGGTCTTCTACCAACACTTCACCGATCGTGACGACGCCGTAGCGACCGCCTTCACCGTCGCGTTCGCCGCCGCAACGGCGGACACCGGCGCCGACGCACGGGCTCGCATCCTTCGCCTGTTCGACTTCGCCGCCGAGCACCGGTCCATGTACCGCAACATCGTGCCGAGCGCGGTGACGCAGCGTGTCGTGACGGCGTTTCGCGAGGAACTGCAGCCCGCCTGTCTCCAGATCGCGGAGCAGGGCATGCCATTGGTCTCCCCCGTCGCCGGACTGACCCCAGAATCGGTTTCCCGGTTTCTCGTCGGCGGGTTCATGGAGGTGCTGCGGTCCTGGATGGAAAACCCAGATCCCACCGACCTGAGTGGCCGCGTCGCCGCGGCGCTCGACACCGTCAACGCACTACTCGGTCTCACCACACATTCGAAAGGTCCACAACATGGCTAAGCACCAAGCGCCCGATCGGCTCCCCGTAGGCGATCGCGCGGCCATCCGCACCACAGCACTGGCGATGATCGGATTGACGCTCTTCGTCATCGCCATGATCGCCAGCTACTCCGGCGCATTCGCCAAGCCGACGTTGCATCACATGGCCGTCGCCGTTGCAGGCCCCCAACAGCTTGTCGACGGCATTCGTGGCCAAGATGCGTTGGCGGTCACCGAAGTTGGCGATGACGCCGCCGCCCGCGCGCAGGTGTACGAGCGCAAGACGGATGCCGCGTTCGTCGTCGCCCCGACCGGCGAGATGAAGATCTATGTCGCGGGCGGTGGAGGACACAGTGTCGCCACCGCCGCCGAGACTGTCGGCCGCACCATCGCGGCCAAGGCGGGCCTGTCTGCGACCGTCGAGGATGTCGCGCCGGCGTCTGCAGGCGATCCGTCCGGCACTGTCGAGTTCTACGCGATCATCTTCATCTCGATCGGTGCGTCAGTCGGCGCAACGGTTTTGGGACGTCTCATGGGTTCGGTCCGCAGGCCGCTGACGCTTGCGCTGCGTTCCGTGACTCTCGTCGGCTATTCCGCGCTTCTGGCTGCAGGCGTGTCCGTTTACGTCGACGTGATTCTTGGCGCGCTGACGGGCCACACCTGGCAGCTGTTCGGTGCGCTATGGCTTTACGCGTTGGCCGTCGGTGGAGCGGTCACCGGTGTCGCAGCAGCGTTCGGCTCGGTCGCGTCGATGGCCCTGACGGCGTTTCTCGTCGTGATAGGCAACGCGGCGGCTGCTGGTCCGGTGGGCAGGCCACTGTTGTCGGGCTTCTATTCGACGTTCACCGCGATCGTGCCGCAGGGTTCGGGCGTTTCGCTGCTGCGTAGCGTGTCCTACTTCGGCGGTCACGGCGTGCAGACGCCGCTTGTGACGTTGGCCATCTGGGGCGCGGCGGGGTGTTTGCTTGCAATCGGCGCCACCGCTTCGCGAGTGAATTATCGTGCGCTCTATGAGCGTATCGCTGGGCGAGACCGAGCCGTACTACGACCTGGGGTCCTATCACCGGCCGATTGAGACGCCGTCGCCCCTGGCACAGGTGTGGTTCGACCGCGGCATGGTCTGGGCCTATGCGTTCAATCACGACGAGGCGATCAAGTGCTTCGAGCGCGCGCTCGACCACGACCCAGACCTCGCGATCGCGCGGTGGGGCGTCGCCTACTCGATAGGACCGAACTACAACAAGGCGTGGGAGGCGTTCGACCCGGTGGACCTGGCCGCGTCGCTGGCGCGGGCGCGGATGGAACTCGGCCTTGCCGCCAAGGGACGGGCATCGGCCGTCGAACACGGGCTCATTGAGGCACTGCTGGCGCGCTTCCCCACCGAGGACCCGGACGACGCCGATGCGCTGCAGGCCGGGCACGCTGCCTACGCCGACGCAATGGCCGCGTTGGCCGATGTCTACTCCGCCGACGTCGACGTGCAGGCGTTGGCCGCAGATGCGCTCGTCAACATCACCGCGTGGGCGCTGTGGGACATCAACTCGGGCGAACCTGCGCCGGGGTCGCGGGTGGTGGAGGCCAAGCAGATCCTCGACGACGCGCTGACCACGCCCGCCGGTCGCGAACACCCCATGATCCTGCACCTGTATCTGCACACCATGGAGATGTCGGCCACCCCGCAGGACGCGCTGCCGGCCGCGGATCTCCTACGTAACCTGGTGCCCGACGCGGGCCATCTGGTGCACATGCCAAGCCACATCGACGTGCTGTGCGGCAACTATCGCGACTCTGTGGTGTCGAATCTGTCTGCGGTGCAGGTTGATCGGCGTTTCGTCGACCGCGAGGGACCGTTGAACTTCTATTCGTTGTATCGCGCGCACAACCTGCACTTCGTGGTGTACTCCGCGATGTTCGAGGGGTCCTCGGCGACCGCTCTGCAGGCTGCCGACGAGCTGTCCGCGCAACTGAGCCCCGAGCTGCTGGCCATCGAGTCCCCGCCGATGGCGGACTGGCTGGAAGCGTTCGTGCCGTTGAGAATTCACGTGCTAGTGCGGTTCGGCCGGTGGGACGAGCTGATCGCCCAGCCGCTGCCCGAGGACTTCGACCTGTACTGCAGCACGGCGACAACGATCCATTACGGCCGCGGTGTCGCGCATGCCGCCAAGGGACAACTCTCGCAGGCGCATGCCGAACGGGAGGCGTTCACGCAGGCATACGCCCGCATCCCGGACACCCGGTACCTGTTCAACAACACGGCACTCGACATCCTGGCCATTGCAGGCGCGATGCTCGACGGCGAAATCGACTACCGCGAAGGACGATTCGACGACGCCTTCGCTCACCTGCGTCGCGCCATCGAACTCGACGATTCACTCCCCTACGACGAACCGTGGGGCTGGATGCAACCGACCCGGCACGCATACGGCGCGCTTCTGCTGGAGCAGGGCCGTATGGAGGAGGCTGCCGAGGTATACGCCGCCGACCTGGGGCTGGACCCCACGCTGGCGCGGGCATGCCAGCACCCTGGCAACGTCTGGAGCCTGCACGGCTACCACGAATGCCTGCAGCGGCTTGGCCGAACCGACGAGGCGGCGATTATCGGTCAGCAGCTTGATCTCCTTCAGGCGCGCGCCGACGTGCCGATCCTGGCGTCCTGCGCCTGCAGGCTCGACGTCGCCGAGCGTTAACCGAAAGCGACTCGCTGCAGCCAAGCATCTATCGTCGTCAGGCGTGACGAGAGTTTGGCGCTATGTGAAATCCGCGCCGCTGACATACTCGTGGCTCGTCGTGCTGCTCATCACCACGATCCTTCAGCACTCCATCCCCGCTCGGCACCTACGAGCACTGCTGCAGAAGGAGTCGACAAACCTGCACCACCTGGCGTCCGATCCCATCCGGGTGCTGATTCAGAGCCTTCTGTGGATCGACGGCAAGTACTGGTGGCCCTACCTCATCGTCTTCACACTGTTCCTGGCGCCCGCCGAACGCTGGCTGGGGCAGTGGCGATGGCTGCTCATTGGGCTTGTCTGTCACGTGGGAGCCACATACCTGAGCGAGGGATATCTGTACTGGCGGATCCAGGAGGCCGTGTCGTCCCCGCGGTTGATCGACGCGCGCGACATCGGGGTCAGCTACTTCGTCGTCGGCATCGTGGGTGTGCTCACCTACGGCATTCCCCGACGATGGCGATGGCCCTACCTCGTCGCGACGGTCGTCGTCTTCGGCGTCTCGTTGGCCATCAAACGCGACTTCACCCAGCTCGGCCACTTCGGCGCGCTGCTGATCGGGCTGGCGTGTTACCCGCTGACCCGGTCACGTCGACGCGAACCTTCTGCTGCGTAAACTCCGGCCTGTGGCGATCAGCGACGACGACCTCGAACGCCTGCGCCGCTGCGTGGAACTCGCGCGCGAGGCGCTCGACGACGGCGACGAACCGTTCGGCTCGCTGCTGGTCGACGGCGGCGGCACCACGATCTACGAAGACCGCAACCGTGTCAAAGACGGTGACCACACCCGCCACCCCGAGTTCGCGATCGCCCGCTGGGCCGTCGACAACCTGAGCCCAGACGAGCGGGCGCTCGCGACCGTCTACACCTCCGGTGAGCACTGCCCGATGTGTGCCGCAGGCCACGCGTGGGTGGGCCTCGGCCGCATCGTGTACGCCGCCTCTTCGGAACAGCTGACGCAGTGGCTTACCGAGTGGGGCACATCCCCGCCACCGGTGGCTCCGCTGCCCATCGCGACGGTGGCGCCCCGCGTCGAAGTCGACGGTCCCGCCCAGGAACTCGCCGACACCATGAAGGCGCTGTACGAGGCGAAGTTCAGGTGAACGAACCGGCCTGGGTCGAGCACGCGATCTGGTGGCAGGTCTACCCTCTGGGCTTTGTCGGCGCGTATCCCGCCGATCCACCGCCGACCGCCCGCGAGCACCGACTGAACCGGATCGTCGACTGGCTCGACCACGCCGTCGAACTCGGCGCGTCCGGAGTCGCGCTGGGGCCGGTGTTCGCGTCGCGCACCCATGGCTACGACACCATCGATCACTACCGCATCGACCCGCGCCTCGGCGACGACGCCGACTTCGACCACCTGATCGCCGAGGCGCACCGGCGCGGGCTGCGGGTGCTTCTCGACGGCGTGTTCAACCATGTCGGCACTGACTTCGCGCAGACTGCGTGGTTCCGCAAGCGCGGCAACAGCTTTGACACCTTCGAGGGACACGGCGAGCTGATCGCCCTTGACCATGACAATCCCGACGTCATCGCGTATATCGTCGACGTGATGACGCACTGGCTTGAGCGAGGCGCCGATGGCTGGCGACTGGACGCCGCCTACGCCGTACCCGACCGGCTCTGGGCGCAAGTCCTGCCCCGCGTGAGGCAGGCACATCCCGATGCGTGGTTTGTCGGCGAAGTCATCCACGGCGACTACTCGGAGCGTGTCCGGGCATCAGGGTTCGATTCGGTCACGCAATACGAACTGTGGAAGGCGATCTGGAGCAGCCTTAACGACGGCAACTTCCATGAGCTCGACTGGGCGTTGGTGCGGCACAACGAGTTTCTCGACGACTTCGTGCCGCTGACGTTCGTCGGCAACCACGACGTAACCAGGATCGCCAGCCAGCTGGACAACACACGGCACCTCGAGCACGCGCTGGTGATCCTGTTGACGACGGGCGGCACACCGAGCGTATACGCGGGCGACGAGTCCGGATACCGCGGCGTCAAAGAGGAACGGTTCGGCGGTGACGACGCCGTGCGACCCGAATTCACCGCTCCCCTAATGGGTGTCGACGAATACGGCCACGACGTGTACCGGCTGCACCAGTACCTGATCGGGTTGCGCAGGCGCCATCCGTGGCTGCATACCGCAAGGACATCGCCGCTGCGGCTGACCAACACGCAGTATGTCTATACCACCCGCAACGGTTCCGACGCGCTGCTTGTGGCGCTCAACATCGACGATGAGCCGCTGTCGTTGTCGCTTCCCGAACTCGGCTTCGGTGCGGGCCAGATCGTCGCGGGTTCGGGGGCACCGCCGGAGTCGATCGTCGACGCGGCCGAGATCGCGCCGCATGGCTGGGTGATCATCGCGCCGCGCTAAGAAGCTCGACCGTGGCCGGGTCGTCCTCGCCGTCGTAGAACTTGTCGAGCACCGCGCGGAAATCGGCGTTGTCGTCCGACGCCCGCGCGTACAGCGTCATCGACGAGCGCACCTTGAGGTTGTCGGGCCAACCGAAGATGTCGTCGGCCGACCGGCCGTCGATGCCGGCGACCAGCCGGGCGCATTCTCGCAACCGCGGCCCGAGCACAGGGTGGGCCAGGTAGGCCCGCGCCTCATCCACCGACGAAATGCTGTACCGCACCGCGGTGGCGCTATGGCCAAGGCCCCGCAGCTGAGGGAACACGAACCAGATCCAATGGCTGCGTTTCGCGCCTGCGCGAAGCTCGGCGAGAACGGTGTCATAAACGCGGTTCTGGGCATCGGTAAACCGCTGCAGGTCGAACTGATCTGCGCCATTCACAGCTGTACTCCCTTTGAATCAGTGGTTTTCAAGCTAGTCTGCTGCGAGATCGACGCGGTGCAGAGAGAAGGAAGCCGATGCTGCAATCGTCTGACGACGACACTGCGGTGACGGACTCGTCGGCGGCGGATCAGGCCGATGCAGAGGCCTCCGACGAGCGAGGCCCCGGCTCAGGGAGGTTCAGGCGTCTTCGGCGACGCAGGTTGCTCTCGCGTTTCTCCATTCAGTCAAAGCTCGTGCTGATGATGGTGCTGTGCACGATCATCGGCTCGGCGGTGGTCGGGTCCATCGCCTACCAGGCCGGTCGTAGCACGTTGCGTACACAGGTTTTCAACCGGCTGACCGAGGTCCGCGAGTCGCAGTCACGCGCCTTGGCGAGCGAATTCAAGGATCTGAAGAATTCGCTGGTCATCTACTCACACGGCGCCATCACCGTGCCCGCGCTCCAGGCGTTCAACGCCGGCTTCGACCAGCTCTCCAACGCGACCATCGATCCAGCGCAGCAACAGTCCATCAGCGACTACTACAACAACACATTCATGAAGGAGATCCAGCACTACAGCGCCGTGAAGCCCGACCTGGGGGCTGTGTTGCCGGCAACGAACGCGGAGAAGTACTTGCAGGCGAATTACACGGCGCAGCGGAAGTCCGACGACGTCGCCGTCACGGTCGACGATGCCCACGACGGCAGCGCATGGTCGGCAGCTAACGTCCGCTATCAAGACTTCTTTCGCCAGATCGTCCAGCGGTTCGAATTCCAGGATGTGTTGCTTCTCGATACACGCGGAAACGTCGTCTACACCGCCTACAAAGACGTCGACCTCGGCACCAACATCCTGACAGGTCCGTATAACACGTCCCTGCTACGCGGCGCCTATGAAAAGGCACTGGCGTCCAACTCCGACGACTATGTGGGGATCACCGACTTCGAGATCTATCAACCCGCGGAGGGACAGCCAACAGCCTGGATGGTGTCACCTATAAGCGACAATGGCCGCACCGACGGCGTGATGGCACTGCAGTTCCCGATCACGAAGATCGACAGGCTGATGACCTTCGACAAGCAGTGGGCCGCGTCCGGAATGGGTGAAACCGGCGAGACGTTCCTTGCTGGTCCAGACGATCTCATGCGCTCTGATTCCCGGATGCTCTTACAAGACCCGGACCGGTACAGGCACGACGTCGTGCAAGCGGGCACGCCCCCCGACGTTGCCGATACTGCGATTCGGATGGGCATGACAACTCTGATACAGCCCATCGGAAGTGACGCCACGCGTGCCGCCCAACGCGGCGAGTCGGGGACGACGATCACCCACGACTACCTTGGTCAGGAAACTCTGCAGGCCTATGCGCCTGTGGTGATTCCTGACAGCGGTCTGCACTGGTCGATCGTGGCGAAACTTGACACCGCGGAGGCCTTCGCGCGGGAGTCGAAATTCACCAGAACGATGGTGATTGCCGTCACGGGAACCATTTTTGCCATCTGTCTGGCGGCGATGGTCGCGTCCCAGGTCTTCGTGCGACCTATCCGAAGGTTGGAAGCCGGGGCGCGGAGGATCAGTGGCGGCGAATATGACGTTTCCCTACCCGTGGAAGCGCGCGACGAGATCGGCGACCTGACACTGGCTTTCAACGAGATGAGCCGCAACCTGGCCATCAAGGAAGATCTGCTCAATGAGCAGCGCCGGGAGAACGACCGGCTGCTGTCGTTGCTGATGCCGGAGCAGGTCGTCGAGCGGTATCGGCAGGGCGAGGAGATCATCGCCCAGGATCATCATGACGTCAGCGTGATCTTCGCCGACATCGTCGGCCTGGATCGGCTGCAGGCCGAACTTTCATCGGAAGAGTCGCTGTCGATCATCAACGAGTTGGCGCGCCAAATGGATGCCGCCGCAGACGAACTGGGCGTCGAGCCGGTGCGAACGGTGCACAACGGTTACCTGGCGAGCTGCGGCCTCAACGTTCCGCGGCTGGACAACGTGCGACGGACTGTTGATTTCGCCGTTGAGGCTCAGCGAATCATCGACCGGTTCAACGCCGAGACCGGCCGCCACCTGGGCCTACGTGCCGGCATCGACACGGGCCAAGTCAGCAGCGGGCTGGTGGGCCGATCCTCGATCGTCTACGACATGTGGGGTGCGGCGGTCAACCTGGCGTACCGAGTTCAAAGCGGCTCGCCCCAAGACGGAATCTATGTGACGCAGCAGGTGTACGAAACCATCGGTGATACACGAGTTTTCACATCCGCTGGGTCCATCACCATTGACGGAGTCGAGCAGCCGATCTGGCGGCTGTCGGAGCGCTCGGCATGAACAACATCTTGACCTCGTCGTGGTTCTATTGGGCTGTCGGAGTCGCCGTCGGACTGCCCATCGCGCTTATCGTCCTCACCGAATGGCAGCACGCGCTGGACCGCAGGAAGAGCTTCCTGATCAGACCCGTCAGCCTTCTGCGCAACTATCTGCTACCGCTCGGGGCCCTATTCCTGCTGCTCGCCAAGGCGACGCAGATCCCGACGCAGGAAACGCCGGTCAAGATAGTCGCCACGCTGTTCGGCTTTGTGGTGATGGTGCTTCTGCTTTCGGGTATCAACGCGACCGTCTTCCAGTCGGCGCCCGAGGGAACCTGGCGCAAACGGATCCCCGCAATCTTTGTCGATGTCGCACGCTTCCTACTGATCGCGGTTGGGCTGGCGATCATCTTCTCTTATATCTGGGGTGCCCACATCAGAGGGCTGTTCACCGCGTTGGGCGTGGGCTCGATCGTCATCGGTCTGACGCTGCAGAACTCTGTGGGCCAGATCATCTCCGGGCTGATGATGCTGTTCGAACAGCCCTTCAAACTCGGTGACTGGATCGAGACGCCGGCGGCTCGCGGACGTGTCGTCGAAGTCAATTGGCGCGCAGTGCACATCGACACCGGCACCGGGTTGCAGATCACCCCGAACTCGGTTTTGGCGGTCGCGTCATTCACGAACCTGAGCCGTCCCCCAGGGGCATACAAAATCAAAGTACCTACCGTCTTCTCGTTGGACGATCCACCGGACAGGGTGTGCGCCATGCTCACCCGAGTGGCCAGCGAGCTTCCGCAGCTCAGGCCTGACCGTGAACCGAGAGCGGTGCCGCTGGGGGGTATTCAATACCGTACGAGTATTCCGCTGCGATCACCCACCGACGACGGCGACGCGAAAGCGATGTTCCTGCGGTGGATTTGGTACGCCGCGCGAAGGGAAGGGCTCCACCTCGACGAGGCCGAGGATGAGTTCAGCACGTCGGCAGCCGTCGGGGATGCGCTGCACAAGGTGGTTGCGCCGGCGCTGCGACTCACTCCCGCCGAGCAGCAGGACCTTGTCCCCCACGCGGCGGTGGTGAGATATGGCGCCGATGAAATCGTGCAACACCTCGGTGAGGTGCCAACGCGGATGACATTTATCATGTCGGGTCGTGTTCGGGTGACCGCGCCGACTGAGGATGGGTCGCTTGTGCCGATCACAACGCTCAACGAGGGATCCTTCCTCGGACAGACGGCGCTCACGCGGGAACGAGTCCTGGCAGAGGCGCGGGCCCTCGACGAAGTGACCGCGGTCCAAATCGGTCGCGACCAGATCGAAGAGGTGCTGCAGCAAAAGCCGTTGCTGCTTCAGGAACTCGGTCGCCTCATCGAGGAGCGGCGCGGCCACGTCAGGCGAGCGCTCGCAGCGGTCGACGACTGACGCGGAGCGGTTCGATGAAGCGACGCGTGCCGCGGCCCAGCGAACTGGCGCCGCTGCTGCAGTTCCGCAAGCCTCAACTGAACGCGATGAAGCGCCGGCTCGCGTCGGCGCTCACCATCGACGACCTACGCCGAATCGCCAAACGCCGCACTCCGAAAGCCGCGTTCGACTACACCGACGGCGCCGCCGAGGATGAGTTGTCGCTTGCTCGCGCCCGACAAGCGTTCCGCGACATCGAGTTTCACCCGTCGATCTTGCGCGACGTCGCGAAGGTTGACACCAGCCGGACCGTGCTCGGTGGCAATGTCGCGCTGCCGTTCGGCATAGCGCCGACGGGCTTCACCCGGCTGATGCACACCGAGGGTGAGATCGCCGGTGCCCACGCGGCGGCAAGGGCAGGCATTCCGTTCTCCCTTTCGACGCTGGGCACCAGCTCGATCGAAGATATCAAGGGCGCAAATGCACACGGCCGCAACTGGTTTCAACTCTACATGTGGAGAGACCGCGAACGGTCGATGGCGCTGGTGGATCGGGCGGCGGCGGCCGGCTTCGACACCCTGTTGGTCACCGTGGACGTTCCGGTGGCCGGTGCGCGGCTGCGTGACACCCGCAACGGCATGTCCATTCCGCCGACGCTGACGCTGCGCACCGTGCTGGACGCGATACCGCACCCGCGCTGGTGGTTCGACCTGCTTACCACCGAACCGCTGTCGTTCGCGTCGCTGGACCGCTGGCCGGGGACGGTCGCCGAATACCTGGACACCATGTTCGACCCGACGCTGACGTTCGAGGACCTCGCGTGGATCAAGGCGCACTGGCCGAACAAGTTGGTAGTCAAGGGAATCCAGACGTTGGATGATGCCCGCGCTGTCGTCGACCTCGGAGTCGATGGCGTTTTGTTGTCCAACCACGGCGGGCGCCAGCTGGACCGCGCGCCCGTGCCGTTCCACCTACTGCCCACGGTCGCGCGCGAGCTCGGCGGTGACGCCGAAGTTTTGCTGGATACCGGGATCATGTCCGGTGCCGACATCGTCGCCGCTGTCGCCCTCGGTGCGCGGTTCACGCTTGTCGGCAGGGCCTACCTCTACGGGTTGATGGCCGGTGGTGAGGCAGGCGTCGACCGGGCCATCGAGATCCTGTCTGGCCAGGTCACCCGCGCGATGCAGCTGCTGGGCGTGACCTCGTTGGATGAGTTGACTCCGCAACACGTGACGCAGCTGTACCGCTTCGGGCGCGGCGTTTCGGGGCTCGACACGTAGTCACATCTGTACCTCCTTTCACACAGGTCACAGTGCATATCGCCCGTTCCCGAGTCCGCGCCGAGTCGGAATCGTTAGCCAACCGCGACGTCGCCACGCGGCGTCGTGCGGCCGGTCGACGCGCATGCGCGTGTTGTATTACGCAGGCAAAGCAACGGCAATTGCTTTTGGTGGAACGTAATGAAAGGTGGGTTGGTTGCCGTTATGAAGTTCATTGAGCGGTTTCGAGGTAAGTGGTTGCACCGGCTGGCGGTGGGCGCCGTTGCGGCGGCGACACTGCCCGGGCTGATCGGCTTCGTCGGGGGTTCGGCGACTGCTGGTGCGTTCTCCCGGCCGGGTCTGCCGGTTGAGTATCTGGATGTGTTCTCGGCTGCGATGAACCGAAACATCCGGATTCAGTTCCAGGGCGGCGGACCGCACGCGGTCTATCTGCTCGACGGCCTGCGTGCGCAGGACGACTACAGCGGCTGGGACATCAATACGCCGGCGTTCGAGTGGTACAACGGTTCCGGGATGTCCATGGTGATGCCGGTGGGTGGCCAGTCGAGCTTCTACACCGACTGGTACCAGCCGTCTCGGGGCAATGGCCAGGACTACACCTATAAGTGGGAGACCTTCCTTACGCAGGAACTTCCCGCATGGCTGGAAGCCAACAAGGGCGTGTCTCAGAACGGCAATGCGGTGGTCGGCCTCTCGATGGGCGGCAGCACCGCGCTGACGTACGCGATCTACTACCCGCAGAAGTTCATCTACGCCGCATCGTTGTCGGGCTTCCTGAACCCGTCAGAGGGCTGGTGGCCGATGCTGATCGGGCTGGCGATGAACGATGCCGGCGGATACAACGCCGAGAGCATGTGGGGTCCGTCGTCGGATCCGGCGTGGAAGCGCAACGATCCGATGGTCAACATTGCTCAGCTGGTGGCGAACAACACCCGCATCTGGATCTACTGCGGCACCGGTACGCCGTCGGATCTCGACTCGGGTACGTCGGGCGAAAACCTCATGGCCGCGCAGTTCCTGGAAGGTTTCACGTTGCGGACCAACGTCACGTTCCGCGACAACTACGTCGCGGCGGGTGGCAGCAACGGCGTGTTCAACTTCCCGGCGCAGGGTACGCACACCTGGGCTTACTGGGGACAGCAACTGCAGCAGATGTTGCCTGATGTCCAGCGGGTGCTGGGGGCTCAAGCCTCCGCGTAGCGACCACCCACAACCAGGGAGCCTGCCGTCAACCCCCGAGCGGCAGGCTCCCTGCTTTGTGCGGTCCGCTGACTCTGCGTCGAGGGCGTTCGTTACTCGAACTATCTCGCCATACGCGCACCGTGAACGCAGTCGTGGCCGGGAACAAACCCGTCCTCCCAAAGGTTGAGTCGATCTGACTGAACTTTGGAGGAGCAATGGCTGAAGCCAAATCAGTGCCCGTTCTGTTCTTGAGCGACTCGATCGTGCTGCCCGGCATGGTCGTGCCCATCGAGCTGGACGACGCGGCACGCGCTGCTGTTGACGCCGCACGGGCCAGCGAGTCCGGCGAGCTGCTGATCGCGCCGCGTCTCGACGACCGGTACCCGTCCTACGGCGTGCTGGCCTCGATCGTGCAGGTCGGCCGGATCGCAGGCGGCACGGCCGCGGTCGTGCGCGGCAAGGGCCGCGCGCAGATCGGCGCAGGCGCCAACGGTCCTGGACCCGCGCTGTGGGTAGAGGTGACAGAGGTCACCGAGTCCGAGGCGACCGAGTCGACCATCGCCATGGCCGCCGAATACAAGAAGCTGCTGCTGGCCTATCTGCAGCGGCGGGAGGCCTGGCAGATCGTCGACGTCGTCAACCAGCTGACCGACCCGTCGGCACTGGCCGACACCGCCGGCTACGCGTCCTACCTGACGCAGGTGCAGAAGCGGCAGCTGCTCGAGACGCCCGATGTGGCCCAGCGGCTGCGCGCGCTGATCGACTGGACCAGCGACCACCTCGCCGAGGTGGAGGTCAGCGACAAGATCGCCGACGACGTCCGTGAGGGCATGGAGAAGACGCAGAAGGAGTTCCTGCTGCGCCAACAGCTGGCCGCGATCCGCAAGGAGTTAGGCGAAGGCGAGCCAGACGGGTCCGACGACTATCGGGCCCGCGTCGAGGCGGCCGACCTGCCCGCGAACGTGCGCGAGGCCGCGTTGCGCGAGGTCGGCAAGCTCGAGCGATCCAGCGAGCAGAGCCCCGAGGGTGGCTGGATCCGCACCTGGTTGGACACCGTGCTGGATCTGCCGTGGAATACCCGCACTGAGGACTCATCCGACCTGAAAACAGCGCGGGAGATTCTCGACGCCGACCACCATGGGCTGGAAGACGTCAAGGACCGCATCGTCGAATACCTGGCCGTGCGGGCGCGTCGCACCCAGCGCGGGATGGCGGTCGTCGGCGGGCGCGGCTCAGGTGCCGTGATGGTGCTGGCAGGTCCGCCAGGCGTCGGCAAGACGTCGCTTGGCGAAAGCGTGGCACGGGCGTTGGGCCGCAAGTTCGTTCGCGTCGCCCTTGGCGGCGTGCGCGACGAGGCCGAGATCCGCGGCCACCGGCGCACCTACGTCGGTGCGCTGCCTGGCCGCATCGTGCGGGCCATCGGTGAGGCGGGTTCGATGAACCCAGTCGTGCTGCTTGACGAGATCGACAAGGTCGGCTCGGACTACCGCGGCGACCCGTCGGCTGCCTTGCTGGAGGTCCTGGACCCGGCGCAGAACCACACGTTCCGCGACCACTATCTGGATCTGGATCTGGACCTGTCCGACGTCGTGTTCCTGGCGACGGCCAACGTGATCGAGAACATCCCTTCGGCGCTGCTGGACCGGATGGAGCTGGTTCAGATCGACGGCTACACCGAGGACGACAAGGTCGCGATCGCTCGCGACTTCCTGCTGCCAAGGCAGCGGGACCGCGCGGCGCTGACGGCCGAAGAGGTCACGGTGACCGAGGCCGCGCTGCGCAAGGTCGCTGCCGACTACACCCGCGAACCGGGCGTGCGGCAGTTCGAGCGGCTGCTCGCCAAAGCCTTGCGGAAGGCGACCACGAAGCTGGCCGCAGACCCGAAGGCACTAGTCATCGACGAGCCGGATCTCGTTGCGTACCTGGGTCGTCCGCGGTTCACCCCGGAGTCGGCGGAGCGCACGGCGGTGCCGGGCGTTGCCACGGGCCTGGCGGTGACGGGCCTTGGCGGCGACGTGCTCTATATCGAGGCCGGAGCGACAGATGGTGAGCCGGGTCTGCAGTTGACCGGTCAGCTGGGTGACGTGATGAAGGAGTCGGCGCAGATCGCGCTGTCCTACGTGCGCTCGCACGCCGAGCAACTCGGTGTCGACCCGAAGGCGCTTGACCGCAGGATCCATGTGCACGTGCCTGCAGGAGCGGTGCCGAAGGACGGCCCGTCTGCTGGCGTGACGATGGTGACCGCGCTGGTGTCGATGGCAACGGGGCGTCAGGTGCGCTCCGACGTCGGCATGACCGGCGAGGTGACGCTGAACGGTCGCGTGTTGCCGATCGGCGGGGTCAAGCAGAAGCTGCTTGCCGCCCAACGAGCTGGTCTGTCAACGGTGTTCATTCCGCAGCGCAACGAGCCAGACCTGGACGATGTGCCTGCCGAAGTGCTCGAGGCGCTGGAGGTCAAGCCGATGACCGACGTGGCCGACATCGTCGCGCAGGCGCTGGAGACTGCCTCTCAGGCCGGCGCGACGGTCGCAGCCTGATCTGTCGGTCGCTGCGGCTACCGTCGGTGCATGGCCTACGACGAAGACTTGGCCTACCGCATCCGTGAGCTCGTCGCAGCCGAACGCGGCGTCGAGGAGAAGCGGATGTTCGGTGGGCTGGCATTCCTGATCAATGGCAACATGTCGGTGGCCGCCAGCGGCCACGGCGGGCTGATGGTCCGGGTGCCTCCTGATGAGACCGAGAAGCTGCTGGCCCGCGATCACGTCGAACCGATGGTGATGGCAGGGCGTGAAACCCGAGGCTGGCTGCGCGTGTCGCTCGACGGCGTCAAGACCAAACGTCAGCTGCAGAGCTGGGTCATCCGCGGCGTCGACTACGCCAAGAGCCTGCCACCTAAGTAGGTATTCGCGTGGGTCGACTGAAGCGGCGATGCAGCACCTGCTTCGGAGCCCCTAGCACCCGGCCGATCTCGCGTCGCGGGCAGCAGCGAGCTCTCGCATGCTTGCACCGGTCAATAGGTCCGCGAGCACAGGATCTGGTGTGTCGGGGCTGATCGGTTCGTGACCTGCACTCTCGATCTCTTCCATGACGCCGCGGCGGATGGCAGCGATATCGGGGTCGCTAGCCCACCAAGGCTTGTTCTCGCCCATCGGAGGACCATCCTTTCCACGGCCGTCATCATTTGATGACGCTCTGGAGAGAGCGAGCATGCCTTGGCCCTGTGACAACTGAGGCGAGTAGGGTCGGACGGCATGACAACGTCGTCCACCTTCGCCATCGTCGGCGGCGGCCTCGCAGGCGCCAAGGCCGCAGAAGCATTGCGCGACAAAGATTTCGACGGTCACGTCGTACTGTTCGCCGCTGAGGAGCATCTCCCCTACGAACGTCCGCCATTGTCCAAGGAGTACCTGGCGGGCAAGAAGCAACTCGGTGACTTCACCACCGCCTCTTCGGCCTGGTATCGCGACCACCACATCGACCTACAGCTTGGCACCGAGGTGACGGCGATCGACGCCAAAGCCCACACTGTCGCCCTTCCCGACGCCAGCGCCGTTCGCTACGACAAGCTGATGCTGGCAACCGGCTCGCACCCCCGCCGGCCGCCGATTCCAGGCGCAGATGCCGACGGCGTGTACTACCTTCGCACCGTCGACGACGCCGATGCGCTGAATTCAGCCATGGCCGAGGGTTCTTCGCTCGCCATCGTCGGCGGTGGATGGATCGGTCTCGAGGTCGCCGCCGGGGCCCGGGACCGCGGCGTCAAGGTCACGGTCGTCGAAATGGCCGAGCTTCCACTGATGGCCGCGCTCGGCCGCGAGGTCGGCGAGGTGTTCGCCGCACTGCACCGCGACCACGGTGTGGACCTTCGGCTGGGTGCGACCGTGCAGGAAGTCACCACTGCCGGCGGCAGGGCGATCGGGCTGAAACTCGGTGACGGGTCCACCGTCGACGCCGACGCCGTCCTGGTCGCCGTCGGGGCGGCGCCCAACCTCGCGCTCGCCGAACAGGCGGGTCTTGCCATCGGCGAGGGCGGCGTGTTGGTCGATTCGTCGCTGCGCACCACCGACCCCGACATCTTCGCTGTCGGCGACATCGCCGCAGCTGAGCACCCGCTGTTCGGCACTCGCATCCGCACCGAGCATTGGGCCAACGCGCTCAAGCAGCCCGCAGTCGCCGCAGCCGGAATGCTTGGCAAGCAGGCCGAATACGACGAACTCCCCTACTTCTTCACCGACCAGTACGACCTCGGCATGGAGTACGTCGGCCACGCGCCGCACTACGAGAGAGTGGTGTTTCGGGGCGACGTCGCGAAGCGCGAGTTCACCGCGTTCTGGCTCGACGGCGACGATCGGGTGCTGGCCGGGATGAACGTGAACATCTGGGAGGGACTCGACGACATCAAGTCGCTGATCCGGTCCCGCGCGCCGTTGGGTGCGGCTTGATCCGCCGCAGATCGGTCGGGATCTCGACGGTCGCGATCCTGGCCATCGCCGGCTGCTCCATTGTCACCGTGGTCAACACCGGCGAGTCTCCGACGCACACCGCTCCCCCTCCGATCGCGACGCCGTCGGCGCCGCCGAACAACGCACACCTCGTCAACGCGTTCGACTACGTCGGGCATGTCGGCGATGTCACCGGCTACTACTTCACGACGCCCAGCGGCAAGTGGCGGTGCGCGATTCTTTCGCACACCAAGGCGGGCTGTCAGGCGGCGAGCAGCTGGCAGTCGGGAATGGGCGTGCAGGGCGAGCCGGACTCGACGAACGCGATCGCCGTCGACCGCGAAGGTGATCCGCAGTTCGTCGCGTTGGAACAGCCGGACTTCTGGCTGGTGCCTGGCCCGGCCAACGCGCTGCAGCTGAACAGGATCCTTGCGGCGGCCGGATATCGGTGCAACGTGCAGGAGTCCGGCGTGTCCTGTCGGAGCGAGACGAGCGGCAAGGGCTTCACCTTCTCCGCGGAGGGATACACGCCGCAGTAAACGGACGTCCCCGCCAGCGCGCCCTGAGCGTCAAGGAGGCCGATATGAGGATCGAGACGGGTCAGGTCGCCGTTGTCACCGGCGGCACCAGCGGCATCGGGTTCGCGATCGCCGACGCGCTGGTGCGGCGCGGAGTCAACGTGATGATTGCCGACATTCGGGAGTACGCAATCCCCGTCGCGGTGGACGCGCTCGCCGACAAGCCTGGGCATGCGGCAGGGGTGCGGGTCGACGTCAGCGTCGACGCCGACCTTGACGCGTTGGCGGACGCGACCGTAGAGCGGTTCGGCCGCGTCGATCTGGTCTGTAACAACGCCGGGGTTGTGTGTGAACAGGCGCCGACGTGGGAGCAGCGACCAGAGACGTGGCGGTGGTTGATCGACGTGAAGCTGATGGCTGTGGTGAACGGTGTGCGCACCTTTGCCCCGCTGTTCATCGCGCAGGGCTCCGGCCATTTCCTCAATACCGCGTCTGCGGGCGGGCTGATGGCGCTGCCAAGCCTGGCGCCCTACAACGCCACCATGCATGCAGTCGTGGGGCTGACCGAGACGCTGAACGTAGAACTACGTTCGGTATCACCACTTTTGGGTGCCACGGTGCTGTGCCCCGGGCTCGTGGACACGCCGCTCGGAGCCAATTCGGCGAGACTTGTGCCGCCGGGTGCAGCGTCCGCGCCCGATGACGGGAGTGACATGCCTGCTGGGGCGATCAGCCCGGCGGTCGTGGCGCAGGCCGCCATCGAAGCCGTCGAGGCCAACCGGGTCCACGCCATCGTCGGCCCAGGTGCGGACGTGGTGGTGCGCCAGCGGATGGACGGGCTGCTGGCCGATCTTGTCTAGAGCAGTGTCGCGGTGCCGTCGGTGTTGACCTGCACTTTGCCGCCGGCGATGTCGTCACGAATGGTGGCTTCGGCCTCCGCAGGGTCGGAGATTACCGCGAGTACCCGGGAGTCATCGGGCGTCCGCACGGCGAGGAAGGCCTTCTCCGCCGAACCGGTCCGGTTGAACGGCGTGGTCCACGACTCAACCGTGCCGACACCCGACCACTCGACGTCGGCGGCCCGCGTCGGCTCCCGATCGACTTCGGATTGAACGTCTTCCCAACGGAACTCGTGGGTTGGAGGTTCGGTGCCATATACGCCGAAACTGTGCTTGGTCAGATAGCCGCCGTTGGCGGTGATGAACCCGCGTTGGCCGGGGTTGGCGACCAGGCGTTCGGCCATCGTTGCGATCGAGTGTGTGACGTAGTTGTTCCACGGGCCGCCTGCGAAGGTCAGACCGCCGGTGACTGTCAGCGGCCGGCTCGGGTCGCCGGCAGGCAGCCCCAGTTCGTTAGCGGCCACCTGCACTGCCGACGGGAAGCACGAGTAGACGTCGATCAAGTCGAGGTCGTCGACGCCGACGCCTGCCAGTTGCATCGCCCGCTGCCCCGCAATCCTGATCGCCGGCGAGCGGTAGAACTCCGCTCGCTCACTGATCGCATAGGTGTCGTGCGCATCAGTGCCCGCGTACGGGAAAACCCAACGCTCCGAAGGGATCTGCAAATAGGTCGCTTTGCCGGCCGACATGAGAACCAGCGCGGCGCCCTGATCGACCATGTTGTTGGAGTTCATCAGCTTGGTGTACGGCCAGCTGATCATCCGGTTGCGCGGACTGGGTTGCCATATCTGGTGGGGCGCCAGCGGCTCACGGCTCCACGCATGCGGATTCTTCGCGGCCACCCCACTGAACTGCGACCACAGCTCACCGATGCGGCGCAGGTGATCCTCTGCCGACTCCCCGGCGGCGATCCGAAGCGCCTGCTCGAACATCGGATAGACATACGCAGGCCGGTCCAGTTTGATCCGGATCTCCGCGGGCCCGGCCATCGGCACACCGTCGTCGGCGCCCTCGGCGAGGGGAACCGACTCGTCTTGATGAGTCCATTCGGGCTTGGCACCGCTGGCGCGCAATCGTGTTCGGGTACGCCAGGTTTCGGCGCCAGCAATCAACAAAGCATCGGTGCGGCCAGCCTGGATGTCCAGGCACGCCTCGTTCACCAGCGACTGCGGAACATTGCCGCCGATTCCGGTGTAGCGGGTCGCGGCGTTCTGTGCGCGCAGGCGCTGGGCGAGCAGCAGCCCCGGATCGCGGTAGCGCCACGACAACAGGTTGACGACGCGGACCGAGTCGACGGCTTCGAGCACCCGTGGATCGGCGGCGGCACGAGCGGCCGCGACCATCAGGTCGACCGGCTCGACGCCTGGGTGGTCGTCGTGTTGGTTGACCTGGCCATAGCCGACGAGCACCGGAGTTCTGGGGTCCATGGATTGCCCCGCCATCATGACCTCCCTCGGTAAGTGAACAAGACGCCTTCGGCGATCAGCCGATCGGTCTCGTCGGCGTCCAGGGTGAGGAGTTTCTGACAGATCTCACGCGTGTGCTCACCGGGCATCGGCGCGGGCCGAAGCTCGGCGGGTGCGATGTGCAGATAGGGCGCGGGTCCGGTCTCGGTGGGCATCGGCGCGTCAAGGAGCGGATGAGTCATCTCGCTGAACACCTTTCGGAAGGTGATTTGCGGATCTGCCAGAACGTCGACGGCTCGGTACATCGGCGCGGCGGGCACTCCCGCGCCCTGCAGTTCCTCGGCGACCGCCGTCTTGTCGCGTGTACGCGTCCACTCGGAAACGTCCGTTCCGCCGGTGATGGCGGCCAGCGCTGCACGGTCGCCGTCGTCCCGCAGCGATATGACGCACCACTCGTCGTCGCCGTCGCACCGATAAACGGTGTGCACCGCGGTGTCGTCGGCTACCGGCAGTCGCGCAGCGCGAGCGGCCTCTGCGACGTAGGCGGTCGCGAGCTGGTTCACCGCCGCTTCTGCCTGCGAAATATGGACGTGCGCACCGGTTCCGGTGCGATGACGGCCGATGACCGCCGCCAGCGCGGCGACCGCGGTGACCCTCGCCGAAATGTGATCGGGAAAGACCGTGGTGGCGTCGTAGAAGCTCCCTCGCGGGGCGTCCTCGGAGGTCCACTGCCACGTGACGCCCGTGGTAGCGCGGACCAACGGGCCGTAGCCCATCCGTTCGCTCCACGGTCCGGTGGCCCCGAACGCGCTGCTCTCGGCGAGCACGATCCGTGGGTTGAGAGCCCGCAACCGTTCGTAGGAAAACCCCAGCGACGCAAGCGTTCCCGGTTTGAAGTTGGCGAACACGGCGTCGGCACCCGCGACAAGCCTCTCGAATAGCTTGGCGCCCGACTGGTGGCGCAGGTCCAGTCCGAGGCCGTCCTCGTTGCGGTGGGCCAACGCCCACGATCTGCTGGTTGCCTGGCCCGGCACCGTCTGCCGCAGCCCGTCGGGATACGCGGCGCTTTCGATCTTGATGACCTCCGCACCGAGGTCGGCGAACAGTCGGCCCAGCTCCCCGCCTGCCACGATCACGCCTAGGTCCAGGATTCGCATGCCCGCAAACGGCCTGCCCGTGGGAACACCTGGCGGCGAGGTCGCGGAAGGTCTTGTCGCCCAAGCGGCTTCGTCCGCGCCAACCGATCGCGCGGGCCTGGCGTAGCCGGCATGCTCACCATCGACCACGAACGGCCCAACGGGAATGGACATGCCGGAGCCAGGGGCCAGTTCGACGTCAGCGAGCGCCCCTACTTCGCGAAAATGCGCCGAGGACAACACCTCCGCAGGCGTGAGCACTGCCGCAATCGGTATCCCACGACGCTGTCCCTCGGTTACCAGGTCGTCCATCGTCTTGGCGGCGACGAGATCCGCGATCGCGGCGTTGAGTTCGCGTGCCGCGGCGTATCGCGCCGCGATGGTGTCGAATTTCGGATCGGCGAACTGCTCGGGCTCGCCCAGCCACCCGTGCATGCCTCGCCACTGCCGCGGCGACAGCAGGCAGATCCGTACGTATCCGTCCTTACACGGAAAGATCGGGTATAGCTGTTGATTGCGCGGTCTACCCCGCCACAACTCGCTGGACCGCTTCAGGCCGACGGCCGCCTGGCCCTCCGTGCCGAACGGCGGATCGAGAGCCTGGACAACTCCCTCGAACCGCGAAAAGTCGATGTATTCTCCTGTGCCGCACTGTAACCGGTGATAGTAAGCGGCCAGCGCGGCCCAAGCCGCCTGGACAGCGGCAGTGGCGGACGCGATCCCCGTCGGCGGTAGAACGGGTGTTCCCGAAGTCGGTCCGGTACGAGACAGCGAGGTCGACATGGCGTACAGCACAGGGTCGGTCGCCCGCCAGGAGGCGTAGGGGCCGGTTGCGCCGAAGTCGGTGACCGACAACGCAACCAAGTGCCCGAACTGGTCGGCCAGCGCCGCGCACGACGTCCCGAACGCCGCCGCTCCCGCGGGATTGCCGCCGTCCACCACGATATCGGCGGCGCCGCCCAGCCCGATGAACCGGTCACGGTCCGCCGCCATGAGCGGGTCCAGCACCGCGCTGCGCTTGTTCGCGTTGTGCAGCGCGAACGGAATGCTGGTGCCCGCCACACTGGGTAGCGCGCGGCGGGCCGGGCTGCCGTCGGGCGGCTCGATTTTCAGCACTTCGGCACCGAGGTCGGCGAACAGCCTGCTGACCGCGTCGGATTCGGCGCCCCCGACATCGAGCACCCGAACCGCTTCGAGCAGTCCGCCGCTCACCGGGTCAGCAGCCGTTCAACCCACTCGAGGTGGGCGTCGGTCCCGGTAGCCACGTACATCAGGTCGACGAACGTGTCGGGGTAGCCATTGTCGGCCAGCACCTGCACGGCGTCGGCAACCTTGTCCACCGGGGAGCCTTCGGCGACATTTACCCGCACATAGGCGTGGATCGCCGACGGGTCACGACCCGCCGCGCGGGCCGCGTCGTCGATGGTCTGCCGCTGCCAGTTGAGCATGTCCAGACTGACGCCGCTCGGCACATTGACCCCCGCCATCCAGCCGTCGGCACGCTCGCCGATGCGCTTGAGCCCGGCCGGTGTGAAGGCGCCGAGATAGACCGGCGGATGCGGGCGCTGTACCGGCTTGAGGTCCACCCACGATTCGGGCACCGACCAACGCGCACCCTCATGGCGGACGGGGTTGGCGGTCCACAGCGCGACGAGCGCGTCGAGGAGTTCGTCGAGTTGTGCGCCGCGGCGGCGAAACGGAGCACCGGCGGATTGGTACTCCTCCGGCGACCATCCGATGCCGAATCCGGGCAGCAGCCGGCCGCCACTGATCACGTCGATACTCGTCAACTGCCGGGCCAACTGAACCGGTGGATACCACGGGGCGACGAACACGCTGCACCCGAGCTGCGCGGTGGTAGTCGCGGTCGCGGCAACCGTCAATGCGATGAACGGATCCAAATTGGTGCGGAATTGCTCGGGGATGGTGTCCTGTCCGACGTAACCCACCGTCGGATTGACCGCGGCCAGCAGGCGGTCCCCCACCCAGAGGCTGTCGGCGCCGAGTTGTTCGGCTGTCGACGCGAAGCGGGCAAGCTCTCCGACATCAAGTTGGGCCGACGCTCCGAACTGCGGCACCGCGAATCCCAGCACGACCGTCAGGCTAGTTCAGTCGTCGAAACGCGTGACACGCTGCCGAGCGGCGGGGCCGGTAGACTGGGTTGTCGTGTCCGACCAAGCCGTGGCAGTCCCGCCTCCCCACCCGCTGGTCGAACAGCTTTCCGCACTGCACCATTTCCGTACCTATGTCGATATCGGCGTGGTTGTGGTGGTGCTGACACTGACCAATCTGATCGCACATTTCACGACGCCGTGGGCGAGCATCGCGACCGTGCCCGCCGCCGCGGTCGGGCTGTTGGTCCTCGTTCGGTCGCGCGGTCTCGGCTGGGCCGAGCTCGGGCTTGGCCGCGAGCATTGGAAAGCCGGTGCGGGCTATGCGGCGGTCGCGGTCGCGGTCGTGGTCTCGGTGATCGCGATCGGCACGCTGCTGCCGTGGACCCGGCCGCTGTTCATGAACAACAACTACGCAACGGTGTCCGGTGCTCTGATCGCGTCGATGATCATCATCCCGCTGCAAACCGTGATCCCCGAGGAGCTGGCATTCCGCGGGGTGCTGCACGGCGCGCTGAACCGCGCGTGGGGTTTCCGCGGTGTCGCAGCCGCCGGCTCGCTGCTGTTCGGGCTATGGCACATCGCCACGTCGCTGGGCTTGACCAGTAGCAACGTCGGCTTCACCCGGTTGCTCGGTGGCGGCCTGCTCGGAACGGTCGCAGGCGTCGTGCTGGCGGTGGCAGCGACGGCAGCCGCGGGCTTCGTGTTCACCTGGTTGCGCAGGCGCAGCGGCAGCCTGATCGCCCCGATCGCGCTGCACTGGTCACTGAACGGAGTGGGTGCGCTGGCCGCCGCCGTGGTCTGGCACTTGTCGACCTGACCGGGTCAGCGTGGCGCCGCCTTGCTCCTGGCGCGGAACGCCCGGTTCTTCAGCTTGTTGCCACAGGCCGCCATCTCACACCACGCGCCGCCGTGGTTGCGCGACCGGTCGTAGAACGCCCACTGACATTCGTCGTTCGCGCACGCCTTAAGTCGAGCCCACGTGCCGTCACGCTGGGCGTCGCGAATGATCAGCAGCAGCTCGATCAGTCGATCACGCGCGGAGTCGCCACGCGCAGTAAGCCGCACGGCGCCGTCGTCGCCGAGATCGGCGCGGGCAGTGCCGGCGTCGGAAACCGTCTGCAATACCGCCAATGCCGTTTTATTCGGTGGCGGTCCGCCTGCGTTGTGTACCAACATCGCACGTAGCGCCTCGCGCACAGCGCGGACAAGATCGAGGTCCGAATCCGTCAGCTCAGCGTGCGGCGCAAGCAGGTGATTGTCGACGAGCCACGGACGCGCGTCGGTCGGATCGGCAAGCCGGTCCGAACCGTCCGGCCGTTCGACGGTGTTGACCAGCGTTTGAACGAGCACCAGAGGCTCGGGCGCCGGTTTCGGTTCATCGTCACCGGGCCACAGCACAGGCCGCGCGGTCATGCGAACAGGCTACCTGTGCGTGACCGGTATATCAACTTGACTGGTCACTCATGACCACTGTAACGTGTTTGATAGTCACGAGAATATGTTGAGAGATTGAGCCGTTAGAGGTAGATGACCATGCCCGACAACAAGATTTCGCCGGATCTTTTCTCCGCCGCGAGCGACGTCCGTCGGCGGAGCGCCGCGCCGCGACCGTCGCCGCTGGCGCGCGTGACGGCGCGGCTGAGGGCGTATCAATTCGACCGGCAGCTCGCCGTCGGCGTGCCTGCACCGGAGGGCAGCGCGCTCGCGGTTCATCAGGCGCGGCTGACGTCGGTTGCCGAGCGGGAGTCGATCGCATCGGCGCTGCGGAGGGCCGTGCACGATGCGCGTACGGGCGGCACACCTCTGTCTGCGCGGATTCCTGTGCACTTCAACAACATTGCGGCGGCCGAGGATCTGATCGACGCCATCACTCTGCGGCTGCACTCGCCGCGCCAGGTAGGAGCGCGCGGAATGGCGCGGCTGCGCCTCGTGCTGTCCGACGGATGCGGGCCCATGTATGAGTCAGGTCGGGGTGATCTCAGCGGCCGGCTGGGTGCGGCGCTCGCGGCACTCTAGACCGACAACACCGCTGCACCGGCGATTCGGCCCTCGCTCAGATCGGTCAGCGCCTCGTCGGCGCGGCCGAGCGGATAGACCGGGCTCGTCACCTCGAAGTGGTGCTGGCCCGCGAACGCCAGGAACTCACGGGCGTCGTTGCGGGTGTTGGAGGTCACCGATCGCACCTGGCGCTCTTGAAAGAGGTGGCGTTCGTAGTTGAGTGCGGGGATATCGCTGAGGTAGATACCGGCAATGGCCAGGGTGCCGCCGCGGTCGAGTGCCTCGAGGGCCGGCAGCACCAGATCGCCAACGGGCGCGAACAGGATTGCAGCATCCAGGGCCACCGGCGGACGATCGGTGGCGCCCTGGGCTGACGCCACCCCCAGCGACAGCGCCAGTTCGCGGGCCCGCTCGCCGCGGGTCATGACGTGCACCTCTGCGCCCTGCGCGAGGGCCACCTGGGCGGTGAGATGGGCGCTGCCGCCGAAGCCGTAGATGCCAAGGCGGCCGCCAGAAGGCAGGTCGGCTCGTAACAGCGAGCGGTATCCGATGATGCCTGCACACAGCAACGGGGCCAGTTCGGTATCGCTGTAGCCTGCGGGCAAATGATGTGCGAACACGGCCGGGACAGTGGCGAATTCGGCGTAGCCACCGTCTGCGTCCCAGCCGGTGTAACGGGATTCGGGACACAGGTTCTCCTGCCCGCTGAGGCAGAACTTGCAGTGTCCGCAGGTGTGCCGCAGCCATGCGACGCCGATGCGATCACCGACCGCGAACTCGGCTCCGGCATCCTGGCCAATCGCAGCGACCTCCCCGACCACCTCGTGGCCGGGAATCACGCCCGGCCGGTGCACAGGTAGGTCGCCCTCTGCGACGTGCAGATCGGTGCGGCACACCCCGCAGGCGTGCACCGCGACGAGGAGCTCATCCGGCCCCGGTTGCGGCACGTCGACGGTGACACGTTCCAGCGGACGGGTGGTCATCGGGCCCGGTCGTCGAACCCGCCACGCGCTCATGGTTGGGGCGGCCATTCCCCTATCGTGCTCGCCCGCCGATAGTTATGTGCCCGCTACGTCTTTCGCTGCACCATCCCGACGATCCACAGCAGGATCACCGAACCGAGGACCGCGGTGAACAGTGTGAACCACCACCCGCCGGTCGCCGTATCCAGGAAGAAGCTGAGCAGGAAACCGCCGACCAGCGCACCGACGATGCCGATGACGATGTTCATCAGAATGCCCGAGCCACCGCCCTTGACGATCTTGCCGGCGAGCCATCCGGCGATCGCCCCGATGATGATGTAGCCGATCCAGCCAACGCTTGTCAGCGTGGTGGAACGCGCGAGAAATTCGGTTGCCGCAGTCACGTCCATCGCAGATCTCCTGCCAGTCACCGGCCGTGGCCAGCGGGTCGCTGGACCACGCTTGAAGGTATACCCGACGAGGGTAACGATTCGGGTTGTGAAATGGGCACGATCATCAATTGTTTCCGCAGGTCGCCGGCCCTGAAGCGGCCGATCGGGCTGGTGCACAGCGGATCTGACCGCGGAATTCGTAGGGAAAATCCGGATTCCCAATCGGTCACGACGGCATAACCTGGAGATAACAGTGCGGCCGTGACGCGGCCACACCGTCATCGACTTGGTACCGGGTGCGGGCACGGTACAGCGGAGAAGGGGTGAAGGATGAAAGCACTTGTTGCACTAGCGGTTAGCGGGCTTGTGGCCAGCTGCATCGCACTGGCCGCCCCGGCGAACGCCGGCTGCCAGGGCGGGTGGACGCCGTGGGGCGGCGGCACCACCTGCGACGGACCGATCGGCGGGGACGGATCGTTTCAGCGGTGCGTGACCGCGGGCGCGATGGGCTTCGGCGGCACCAACTGCTTCCTGGCCAACGTCAACAATCTCGACGGCCAGCAGCCCTACGTCGGACCCTGAAAACCCAACCGCCGGTTAGTCGTTAGCCCGGCAGCATTCCTGGTGCGCTGTTCGGGTCAATCTGAACCGGCACGCCGACGTTCGGGCTCTGACCGGGCACATTTGTCCCGCCCGCAGGTGGTGGTGGCGCGTTGGGGTCCGGCTCCGGCGGAGGCGGCGGCGTCCATGGCCGGATCGACTGAGCCAGCGTGATGGCCTCGCTCGTCGGTACCGGGTTGGTGGCCGTGCCCAGCCAGACCACGAACCACCGCTCGGGTGCGCGCTGGCCCCGTGGCGCGCCTGGCGGGGTTGGCTCTCCGACGACGCCTGCCCAGATCTGGCCATTGGGCTTGTTCGTGTCGGTGAACTTCACTTCGTAGTAGGACGCGACGCCCGACATGCCCCCCGCAGTGAGCGCGGCGGTCTGCTGATTGACGCGCGTGCCCGGGAACGGCATGAAGAACTCACCCATGTCGGACGCGAGCCGCTGGGCAGCCTTGGTGTTGTCGGTCTCGGCGCCTGCGAACAGCTTCAGGTCGAGTCGTCCGAGCAGCACGCTGGTGTCGCTGGGCGGCTGCGGAGGCTCCGGTGCTCCCGCGGGTGCCGGCGGCGGAATCTTGTTCAACAACGCCTGCCCATAGGAAAGCTGGGTCGCGTCGGCCAGCTTCCAGCCCGCAGGCACCACATAGCTGAAGCCGCCAGCGTTGTTGTTGACGCGACCCGGCTCAGGCGCAGGCGGTGGTGGCGCCGGCGGTGCGTTGGGATCGGCGGGCGCAGGCGGCGGTGCGTTGGGGTCGGCAGGCGGGGGCGGCGCCGGGGCCTCGGGAGGCGGTCCCTGCAGGAACGTGTTGCCCGACGGCGGCGGAGGCGGCGGTGTTGTCGGATCGGCATTCGCGGTCGGCAGCGTCAGCACCACAACGGTGGCGCCGGTCAGCGCCGCGGCCGCGAGCGTCTTCGAGAGGCCCTTGCGGTGTTGAGAAATCGCGTCCGGCTGATTCATGGGGAAGAAACTACCGTGTTACGGCCGTGACGCAAGTGCGAGTTGCTCAAATAGTGCTTAGCTACGACATTGCTGTAGGCGAAAGAGTCGCTGTGAGGAGCCTCTGCAGGCAGTTGCTGGCATAACAAGGTCCCCGCGCGTGGCGCGGGGTGATCGAACCCACTTGGCCCCCGTGGCATTTGGTCGATTCAAGCCGTTGATCGCACCGTCGATCCACAGCGTTACGGGCTGAGATGGACGGTGACCTCTTGGGCCTTCACCGAGAAGTAAACGCGATCGCCTGGTGCCAGTCGCAAGTCGGCCACGGCTTCGGCGGTGATGTCGGCTGCGAGGCCCGGTGCCCCGTCGGGTTGGTCGTCCGCGCGGATCCTGATCACGGGTCCGCGGCTGTCGAGTTCTGCGATCGTCACCTCGATGGTGTTGCGGGGGCTACCGTGCGGCTTGTCGCGGTAGACAGCGACCGCCGCAGGGTTGAACAGCGCCACTGCCGACTCACCAGCCACCATGTCGGGCCCAGGCGTGCCGTGCCACGTCGTCCCCCACTGCGTGGTCAAAACGCCTTCGGCGTTTGCGGTACCCCCGACCAGGTTCACTCCAGCGAACCGCGCGCCGAACCGACTGCGTGGCTTAGTCAAAATCGTTGCAGCCGAGCCTGATTCGGCGATCCGTCCGCCCTCCAGTACCAACACCCTGTCGGCAAGGGTGAGTACGTCGAGGAGGTCGTGCGTGATCAGCACTGCGGAGCGGTTGTTGCGAGCCAGCACGCGGCGCAACACCTTGCGCATCGCAGTGGCCGCTGCTACGTCCAGTCCGGCCAGCGGTTCGTCCAGCAGCAACACGTCGGGTTCGGCCGCCAGCGCCCTTGCCAACGCCACCCGCTGAGCCTGCCCGCCCGACAACTGCCGCGGCATCCGGTCGCCGAGTTCGGCCGCATCGACCTCGGCGAGCCAATGTGCCGCCACGGCACGGGAACTGCGCGGGGCGAAAGCCACATTGCCGGTGACGCTCAGGTGCGGAAACAACAGCGGGTCCTGGAGCAGCAGGCCGACGCGGCGATCGTGGGTGGCGACGTGAATTCCCGCCGCAGTATCGGTAAGCAGTCGTTGTCCGACGCGTACGACACCGCGGTCGGGGCGCAGGAGCCCCGCGATCACATGCAGGGCGGTCGACTTGCCCGCGCCGTTTGCGCCGAGCAGTGCCAGCACTTGGCCTGCCGCGACATCGAATTCGATGTCTACGCCGCGACTTTCGACGACGGCCCGCAGAGCTACCCCGGTCATGGTCGACTACCAGGCATTGGTGCCCCGGATCTGACGGCTACCCAGTGCGACGACGACAACGGCGGCCACCGCGACGAGAAGCAGCGACAGCGCGACGGCCGCGTCGGGATCGCTTTCGCGCTGCAGGTAGATCTCCAGCGGCAGTGTTCGGGTGATGCCCTCACGGGAGCCGGCGAAGGTCAGCGTGGCGCCGAACTCGCCAAGTGATCGCGCGAACGCCAGCACTGCGCCTGAAATCAGGCCAGGCGCCAAGAGCGGCAACGAAACCCGCCACCACACCGTTGTCGGGCGGGCTCCGAGCGTGGCGGCCACCACCTCGTAGTCGGCGCCGGCTGTGCGGGCGGCGCCTTCCAGCGCGATGACCAGGAACGGCAACGACACGAAGGTCTGCGCCAGCACCACTGCCGTTGTCGTGAACGCGATCTGGATGCCTGCGGCGCTGAGGTACTGCCCGATCAGTCCAAGCCGACCGAACGCATACAGCAGTGCGATTCCGCCGACCACCGGCGGCAGTACAAGCGGCAGCAGGATGAGCGGTCTGGCGAGCCGCACCGCCGTGGCCTCGCTGCGGGCCAGCACCAGTGCCATGGGCACGCCCAGCAGCACACACAGCGTCGTGCTGGCCGCCGCCGTTTCGAGGCTGAGCAGCAGCGCCGTCGTCGACGATTCGCTGGTGATGAGCGACCAGAAGTGTGGCCAGTCCACCTTGGCGGCGACCGCTAGCAGCGGAACTACGACGAAAAGCGCCCCCAACGCGGCTGGGATATAGATCCAGCGGGGCAGCCCGGGCGAGGTGCTTGGCTGCACAGTTCAAGACCCTATGGCACGTTGGCCGAACTGTTGCCGTGTCGCGTGCGTGCCGGGTTTCAATCCCTAGCTACTGTCCAGTAACATGACGCTCACTCGCTGGGGTTCAGCGCTGAACGAAAGCAGGAGGTCATGGTGATGGAGGTGCTCGTCACCGGCGGCGATACGGATCTGGGACGCACGATTGCGGAGAGTTTCCGCGATGCGGGCCACCGGGTGGTGATCGCCGGCGCACGCCGCGACGACCTCGAGGTCGCGGCCAAGGAACTCGATGTCGACGCCATCGTCTTCGACAACACCGACCCGGCCAGCCTCGAAGAGGCGCGCGGGCAGTTCCCGCACCACCTGGACACCATCGTCAACGTCCCCGCCCCGCGCTGGGATGCCGGCGACCCGCGTACCTACTCGCTCGCCGATCTCGCCGCGGCATGGCGAAACAGCCTGGACACGACCGCCGTTTCGGCGGTGCTGACCGTGCAGATCCTCGGCGATCACCTGCGCTCCGGCGGCTCGATCGTCACCGTCATCCCCGAGCATCCCCGCGAGGGCAGCGCCGAGGCGGCGGTGAAGGCTGCGATTTCGGACTGGACCGCCGGGCAGGCCACGCACTTCGGCACGCGGGGCGTCACCGTCAACGCGGTGGCATCCGGACGCAGCGCGGAGCCGGGTTACGACGGCCTGTCTCACACCCCCGCGCCGGTCGCCGAGGAGATCGCCCGGCTGGCGTTGTTCCTGACCACGCCTGCCGCGCGGCACATCACCGGCCAGACGCTGCACGTCAGCCAAGGGGCTCTCGCCAACTTCGGCTGATATTCCCGGTTCGCCGAGAGCTAAACGGGGTGACCGCCCCGCTTAATTGTGGTTACGTGAACTCCCGTGACCATCAAACTCGGACTTCAGATCCCCAACTTTTCCTACGGCACCGGTGTCGCCGAACTGTTCCCAACCGTGATCGCGCAGGCGCAGGAGGCGGAGGCGGCGGGCTACGACTCGGTCTTCGTGATGGACCACTTCTATCAGTTGCCCGGTCTTGGCACCCCGGAACAGCCGATGCTGGAGGCCTACACGGCACTTGGCGGGCTGGCCACGGCGACCGAGCGCGTGCAGCTCGGCACGCTGGTCACCGGCAACACCTACCGCAACCCCACGCTGCTGGCCAAGGCCATCACCACGCTGGACGTGATCAGCCAGGGCCGCTCGATTCTCGGTATCGGCACCGGCTGGTTCGAGCTAGAGCACCAGCAGCTGGGCTACGACTTCGGCACGTTCACCGACCGCTTCAACAGGCTCGACGAGGCGCTGCAGATCATCCTTCCGATGATCAAGGGCGAGCGGCCGACGTTCTCCGGGAAGTACTACCGCACGGAGGAAGCGATGGCCAATCCCCGCTTCCGGGACCACATCCCGCTGATGATCGGCGGCAGCGGCGAGAAGAAGACTATTCCGTTGGCGGCCAAATACTTTGACCATCTGAACATCATCGCCGGATTCGACGAGCTGCCCCGCAAGGTGCAGGTGGTCAAGGATCGCTGCGAGGATATCGGCCGCGACCCCGCGACTTTAGAGACCAGCATGTTGGTGATCGCGGTGATCGACGAGAACGTGAGCGCCGACCTGATCCCCGACGACTTCAAGCAGCAGGCCGTCGTCGGCGGCCCCGAACAGGTGGCCGACCAGATCAAGACGAAGGTCCTCGACGCGGGCGTCGACGGCGTCATCCTCAGCCCGGTCACCAGTCTCACGGGCTATCAGCCGGGCGGTATCACGGAGGTCGCCGAAAGGTTGAAGCCGCTGCTGTCTCTTTAAACCCGCGGCGGCGTGGCAAAGCTCACCACGCTGATGGGAAGCGGGGCGACTACCCTGGTGTCTGTATAAGTGCACGTGTAGTCCGTCGAGGAGCCCAAAATGAGCCATCCCGGAGCCGCTGCAACTGATCGACACAGGGTCGTCATCATTGGTTCAGGCTTCGGCGGCCTTAACGCCGCCAAGGCCCTGAAGCGTGCCGATGTCGACATCAAGATGATCGCCAAGACCACTCACCACTTGTTCCAGCCTCTGCTGTACCAAGTGGCCACCGGCATCATCTCCTCGGGCGAGATCGCCCCGCCCACCCGGATCATTCTGCGCAGGCAGCGCAACGCTCAGGTGCTGCTCGGCGAGGTGACTCATGTCGATTTGGCGAATAAGACCGTGACCTCGGCCCTGCTTGGCCACACGTATGTCACGCCATATGACAGCCTGATCATCGCCGCGGGCGCCGGGCAGTCGTACTTCGGTAATGATCACTTCGCCGAGTGGGCGCCCGGTATGAAGACGGTCGACGACGCACTGGAACTGCGCGGCCGCATCCTTGGCGCGTTCGAACAGGCCGAACGGTCAAGCGATCCGGCACGGCGCGAGAAGCTCCTGACGTTCACCGTGGTGGGCGCGGGCCCAACCGGCGTCGAGATGGCCGGACAGATAGCAGAACTCGCCGACCATACGCTCAAAGGTGCGTTCCGCCATATCGATTCGACTCAGGCGCGGGTGATCTTGCTCGACGCGGCACCTGCCGTGCTGCCGCCGATGGGCGAAAAACTCGGTAAGAAGGCTCAGGCGCGCCTGGAGAAGATGGGCGTCGAAATTCAGCTGGGCGCGATGGTCACCGATGTGGACCGCAACGGCATCACGGTCAAGGATTCCGACGGAACCGTCCGTCGCATCGAATGTGCGACCAAGGTGTGGTCAGCAGGCGTGTCGGCCAGTCCGCTGGGCCGCGACCTCGCCCGGCAGTGCGATGTCGAGGTGGACCGAGCCGGTCGCGTCAAAGTCTTGCCGGATTTGTCGGTGCCTGGGCACCCGAACGTCTTCGTCGTCGGCGACATGGCGGCTGTCGAAGGTGTGCCCGGCATGGCGCAGGGCGCGATCCAGGGCGCCAAGTACGCGGCGAAGGCCATCAAGGCGGAGCTGCGCGGCGCCAATCCCGCCGAGCGAGAGCCGTTCAAGTACTTCGACAAGGGTTCGATGGCGACGGTGTCGCGGTTCTCCGCGGTCGCCAAGATCGGCAAGCTCGAATTCGGCGGTTTCATCGCCTGGCTGGCCTGGCTGGTGTTGCACCTGGTCTATCTGGTCGGGTTCAAGACGAAGGTCACCACGTTGCTGTCGTGGACGGTGACCTTCCTGTCCAGGGCACGCGGAAATCTCACCATCACCGAGCAGCAGGCGTATGCACGCACCAGGATCGAGGAACTCGAGGAGATCGCGGCCTCGGTGCAAGACCCCGAGATGGCGGCGAGCTAGAGGCGCTGCCCCTGCCACGTCGACAGGCAGCCCCCGCCCGCGAGCGCGAGCAGGACGCCTGCCGTGTCGACATCGCTTTCGGGATAGTGCAGTTCGCTGACGCACGCCAGCGGCGCGCCAAGCTCGTCGTCGGCCACCGAACCGTTGCCGAGCTCGATGCGGTGCCGCAGCAGCGGTGAGCCGTCGACGTCGGCGTGCAGCGAGCCGGACCAAAACCCTTGCCGCTCATCTGATCTGCCGATCTGAATGCGTTCACGCAGCCGGACGCGGCCCGATCCGGTCAGCTCTAGCCGGGTGGACGTGAAATGGCGCGATGTCGAAGCGACGACGGTCGGCTGCGGGTCGACGTCGAGATCGCCGGCTACCTCGAGCGTCCAGAACGCATGCGATTCCGGTGTTGTCGACCCCGGTAGCGTGACGGTCGCCGCAGCGGTGCGGACCAGCAACCGGGCGCCGGCCTCCACCACTACCCGGATGTTGATGGCGTCGCCGCCGAGCGGGGTGGCCGCCGTCGACACCAGGTGCACGGTGTCCGGTTCGGTGCGCCGCGCCGTTACCGCTCCCCCGCACTCGATACGCGGTTGACGGTCGCGGCATGCGACGAGAAGGACGTCGGAATTCATTGCACCGGAATCCGGAGCTGTTCGTGCACCCACGACAGCACCGCCGTCGCTGCCGGGTCTTGCGTCAGCGAGATCAGCACGGTCGGCCTGCCCGCACGAACGTTGGCCGCGTCGCGGCGCATCACCTCGAGATCGGCACCCACCAGCGGTGCGAGGTCGGTCTTGTTGACCACCAACAGATCCGAGTAGGTGACGCCAGGGCCACCCTTGCGCGGCACCTTATCGCCGCCTGCCACGTCGATGACGAAGATCTGCACGTCGACCAGTCCGGAGGAGAAGGTCGCCGTCAGATTGTCACCCCCCGATTCGACAAGAATCAGGTCGAGACGATCATTGCGCGCGACCAAATCGTCGATGGCGTCCAGGTTGGCGGTGATGTCGTCGCGGATCGCGGTGTGCGGGCAGCCGCCCGTCTGCACCGCGGCGATGCGCTGGTCCGCCAGGACGGCGTGACGACGCAGAAAGTCGGCATCTTCGGTGGTGTAGATGTCGTTGGTGAGCACGGCCAGCGACAGTTCGTCACGCAGTTGTCTGCACAGCGCCGCCACGAGCGCTGTCTTGCCGGAGCCCACCGGACCGCCGACGCCGATGCGCAGCGGCTCATCGGGTTCCCTGTGGCGCTTGGGTCGTTCGATGTGTTGGTGGGGTTCTCCAGCCGAATCAGAATCGATGAAATGCGGTGGCATAGAAGGGTCCCGGCCTTTCAGGAGACGAAGAGGGGTCGCTCGCGTTCGATGTGCCGTTGCGCCAGCGCATCGAGTAGCGGGTCGGACAGGTCGGACAGCTCCTTGGCAGCCTCGGCTGCGGTCTGTTCGCACAGCGCGGACAGCTCGAAGGTAATGGCAGCGACGTCGCCGGGGTCGAGGGCTAACAGTCGCTGCGCGGCCGTCGCTGAACCCGTCATCGTCGTGTAGACGACCGAAAGCGCGGTGTGGTCGGGGGTCAGCCCGCTGGCTGCACCGACCGCACCGGCCGCGACCGCAAGATGCGGGGTCGTTCCAAGCGCGTCCCACGTATCACCCGGCCAGACGCGGCGAGCGAGCCGTGCGAGGCCGCGGCCCTGCGCGCGAGACGCCTGCCTCGCGGCGGGAGCCGGTGTGCGGGCGTCTGTTTCGTGGTCCGCCACCGGGATGGACAGCGTGCCGTCGTGCACGGCCGCGGCCAGTGACGCCGTCACGAGGCCGTGGGTGCGGATCCGCCGTCGCAGGAAGGCCCGCAGTGTTGCAAGGTCGACGACCAGTCCGCTGGTTACCGCTTCCTCGACGCCGCCGGAGTGCACATGGCCGCCGGTCGGCAGCCGCGAGTCGGCAAGCGTGAGTAGGGTCGCAAGGCTTGTCATCAGAACAAGAAATACCTTTGCGCCATGGGCAATTCGCTGGCGGGCTGCTCCTGCCACACCTTGCCGTCGATGCGCACCGTAAACGTATCGGGATCGACCTCGATCCGCGGCAACGCGTCGTTGAGCGGCATGTCGGCCTTGCCGACCTTGCGGACATCCTTGACAGCGACCAGCCTGCGGTTGACGGCGAGCCGGTCTGCCAGTCCGTCCTCAACGGCCTGCGGTGACACGAAATGCACCGACGTGGCCGCTGCCGCCGCGGGAGCGGCGCCGAACATCGGCCGCGGCAGCACAGGTTGCGGCGTTGGGATCGATGCGTTGGCGTCTCCCATTGCGGCCCAAGCGATCATGCCGCCCTTGATCACCGCGTGCGGTCGCACGCCGAAGAACGCCGGCTCCCACAGCACCAGATCGGCCAGCTTGCCGACCTCGACCGACCCGACCTCGTCTTCGAGGCCGTGTGCGATGGCCGGACAGATCGTGTACTTCGCGACGTAGCGGCGGGCCCGGTTGTTGTCGGCGTTGCCATCACCGGGCAGTGCGCCTCGACGGCGCTTCATCACGTGTGCGGTCTGCCAAGTTCGGAGCACCACCTCGCCGATGCGGCCCATCGCCTGCGCATCGCTGCCGATCATCGAGACGGCGCCGATGTCGTGCAGCAGATCCTCTGCGGCGATCGTCGACGGCCGGATGCGGCTCTCAGCGAACGCGAGATCCTCTGGGACGCTGGGGTTCAGGTGGTGACACACTATGAGCATGTCGAGGTGCTCGTCGAGGGTGTTGACGGTATGTGGCCGCGTCGGGTTGGTGGAACTCGGCAGCACGTTCGGGTGCGAGACCACCGTGATGATGTCGGGCGCGTGGCCGCCACCGGCACCCTCGGTGTGGTACGCGTGGATCGCGCGGCCCTTGATCGCGGCGAGGGTGTCCTCGACGAAGCCTGCCTCGTTGAGGGTGTCCGAATGCAGATTCACCTGCACACCCGCCGCATCCGATACGGTCAGGCATGCATCGATCGCCGCGGGGGTGGTTCCCCAGTCCTCGTGTAGCTTGAATCCCGCTGCGCCCGCCCGCAATTGTTCCCACATCGCGTCGGCACTGACCGTGTTGCCCTTGCCAAGGAGCGCGACATTGAGCGGCCACGAGTCCAGTGATTCCAGCATGCGCGCCAGGTGCCAGGCTCCTGGCGTCACGGTGGTGGCCTTGCTGCCCTCTGCAGGTCCGGTGCCACCCGCGATGATCGTGGTGATGCCGCCGCCGATGGCCTCCTCCATGATCTGCGGGCAGATCAAGTGGACGTGGCAGTCGATGGCGCCTGCCGTGACGATGCGGCCATTGCCCGCGATGATCTCCGTCGACGGCCCGACCACCAGATCAGGGTGCACGCCGTTCATGATCTCGGGGTTACCCGCCTTGCCGATGGCGGCGATACGGCCATCGCGAATGCCGATGTCGGCCTTGATGATTCCCCAGTAGTCGATGATCACCGCACCGGTGATGACGGTGTCGGGCGCGCCGTCGGCGCGGGTGGCCCGCCCCTGCCCCATCGACTCGCGAAGGACCTTGCCCCCGCCGAACACGGCCTCGTCACCCGCCAGTCCGGGACCGCCGCTGCGGTCCTCGGTGATCTCGACGAAGAGGTCGGTGTCTGCCAGTCGGATTCGATCGCCCGTCGTCGGTCCGAACAATGCGGCGTAGCGGGCGCGGGACAGCTCCGTCACGAGGCGTCCAGCCGTCCCGGCGGGGTGAGCGACAACCCATGGACCTCGCGGGTGCCGCTCAGCGGAACCAGCGAGACATGCTGGGCGACACCGGGTTCGAATCGCACGGCAGTCCCGGCCGGAATGTCGAGGCGGTGACCGTGGGCTGCTTCGCGGTCGAAGTCCAGCGCCGCATTGGCCTGCGGCAGATGCACATGGCTGCCGACCTGCACCGGACGATCGCCGGTATTGACGACGTCCATGGTCAGACGTGGCGCGTCGGGATTGAGGGCAATGTCGCCTTCCCCGTGCACAATCTCGCCGGGGATCATCACGGGATCGGGTGATGGACGGTGACGAGCTTGGTGCCGTCAGGGAACGTCGCCTCCACCTGGACGTCGTAGAGCATCTCGGGCACCCCCTCCATCACGTCGTCGCGGGAAAGCACTTCGCGGCCGCTGATCATCAACTCGGCCACCGTGCGCCCGTCGCGGGCACCCTCGAGGAGGTGATCGGTGATCAGCGCGATGGCCTCGGGATGGTTGAGACGCAGACCGCGGCCCTGCCTGCGGCGCGCAAGTTCGGCGGCATAGGAAAGCAGCAGCCGGTCCTGTTCATGCGGGGTCAGGAGCATAGTCGGCGATACTGCCACGCCAGGCTGGGGTCAGCAGCCCACGAAATATGCCTGTTACTCGGGCGAAATGTTCTGCAGCCGCACCTGGCCGCGCGCGACGACCCGATCGTTGTCGTCGGTGATGGTGACCAGCCACAGCTGCTGTCGACGACCGCGATGAATCGGTGTCGACACCGCGGTGACAGTGCCCGCGGAGATGGCACGCAGGAAGTCGGTGTTGTTGTTGACCCCGACGACCGTGCCTTCGCCATTCGCCATCAGCCACACGCCCGCGGACACGCTGGCAAGGCCTTCGATGATGGAGCAGTACACCCCGCCGTGCACGATGCCCCATGGCTGCAGCAGTTTGTCCGTGATCTCAAGCCGCGCCCGTCCGCCGTCGGGGGTGAGTTCGATGTACTCGAGGCCGAGCTCGCTGTCGAATCCTTTGCCAACGGGCAGTTCGGTCGTCACGGAGATTTGTCTACACGTCGCAGGCGGGCCCGCTGCGGGTGGCCCGGCGTTATCGTCGGGCATGGCCAAAAGTGCGAAGGAACTAGTCGAAGCCGCCAACGCCGTCGTGCCGCGCATTACCCCGGCGCAGGCACAAGAGATGATGGCAGGAGGCAATGCTTTGGTCGTCGATGTCCGCGACGCGCCGGAAGTGGAGGCCAGTGGCAAGGTCGCCGGTGCCGTCCACGTCACTCGCGGAATGCTTGAGTTTCGTGCCGATCCCGAATCGCCGTACCACGACCAGAATTTCGCCAAGGACAAGACGCTGATCCTGTACTGCGCGTCAGGCGGCCGTGCGGCGCTGGCCGGTCAGGCGCTCACGGAATTGGGTTACGCCGATGTCTACAACCTGGGTGCGTTCAAAGACTGGGCCGAGGCAGGCGGTGCGGTCGACAAGTAGACCCGGAACACGGACGGGCCCCGCGCAGATTGCGCGGGGCCCGTCCTTCGAGTGGACCGGGAGTCTCTGCAGCCCTCAGGACTCCGGTGCGGTCCGGTAGTTCGGTCTCGGTAGGGAAAGCATAGGCAAGGCTGCCCTAATTAAGCAAGGCCTTCCGTGCCGCGATCCGGGTGGCGCCGCGGACCGGAAGGCCGAATCCGACCAACGCGTCGAGGACCGCCTGTGCGCGCCGCATGCTGGTGACTTCGCTCGAACCCGCGAGCAGCGGCACCTGTGTCGCGGCGCTCACCACGGCACCGCCGACGATGTGCCACATCGACGAGAGAGATATCGCGCCGCCACACACGTCGTACAGCCGCATGAACAGCGGACCCAGCGCGCGATGACTGCGGTGGGCAACCCAGGTGGTCAACGCCGCCTCGCTTGGCAGGCCGACGATGCCAGCAGTCACTCCGTAGCACAGCGCTGGGTCGTCGGGCAGTGCGCGCAGGTTCGGGTCGACGACGCCGACCCAGTCGATGGCGCTCTCAGAATCCACGTGCACCCAGAGGTTCTCGAGGCCGGTGTCCCATGCGCGTCCCTCGAGCACGAGCAGCGGCACCACGCGCCCGACGACGACGTGGGCCAGCGTGGCCGCCAACTGCTGAGCCACGGCGGCGCGGCTGTCGGTCTCCTCGGCTGCGGTGTCGAACATCGCACGCAGGCGATCGTTCGTCACCGCCTCGGCCAGCGGCCACCACCGCCTGCGCGACAGATCGCCCATCACGGCGACGCCGTACACGCGCGGACATTCGGGATAGAGCTCGCGCAGGCGCCGGCTCGACTCGTGCAGCGGCAGCATCTGCCTGATCGCCATGCCCGCGATGAGCGGATCTTCGATTGCAACCGTCATGGCACCTCCCCATGTTGAGTTAGGTTAGCCTTACTATAGTCACCGGGATCTGTGGAGCCAGCCCGTGTGACTGGACTCACAAAGCTCTGGGGAAGCGGCAATGACCATTGCGGAGACAGTCCGCGGCGGCGCCGAAGTTGTGGGAACGCGTTGGATACGACGCACCGTAGTAACCCCGTAGTACCCTGGATTTACTGCCTGAGGAGATGAACGGAACATGGCAAAGATGACGCGTCTGGGGGAACTCGAACGCGCTGTGATGGACCACCTCTGGTCTTCCGGCGAGCCCCAAACCGTGCGCCAGGTCCACGAGGCACTGTCCGCACACCGCGATCTGGCCTACACCACGATCATGACGGTGCTGCAGCGGCTGGCGAAGAAGAACCTCGTGGTGCAGCACCGTGACGACCGGGCGCACCGGTATGCACCCATGCACGGCCGCGATGAGCTGGTCGCGGGCCTAATGGTCGACGCGCTCGACCAGGTCTCGGACTCCGGCAGCCGGGAGGCCGCGCTGGTGCACTTCGTCGAACGAGTCGGTGCCGACGAAGCCGCCGCGCTGCGCCGCGCACTGGCCGAGTTGGAGAGCAAGCACCGCGATTCGCCGTCCGCTGGTAATCCGGGCACTGGCTGAGGGAGACTTACAGCGTGTCCGCGCTGGCCTTCACCATCGTCGCGCTGGTCCTGTCGGGACCAGTCCCGGCAATGCTGGCGCGGGCAACCTGGCCCACCCGAGCACCGCGGGCCGCGATCGTGCTGTGGCAGTCCATCGCCCTTGCCGCCGTGTTGTCGGCGTTTTCGGCGGGCATCGCGATAGCCAGTCGGCTCTTCGTGCCCGGTCCGGATGGTCGCCCCACCGCCACCATCACCAGCGAAATCGCGGCGCTTGGCTGGCCGCTGTGGACGGCTTACGTCATCGTCTTCGCGGTCACCCTGGTGATCGGCGCTCGGCTGACCTACGCCGTCGTGCAGGTCGCCATCTACACTCGGCGCCGCCGGGCGCACCACCGCATGGTCGTCGACCTGGTCGGCAAGTCGCAGGGTAACCACCTGCGGATCCTCGACGTGGCCGAACCGTTGGCCTATTGTCTGCCGGGTGTTCGCAGTCGCGTGGTGGTCAGCGAGGGTGCGCTGAATACGTTGGCCGACAATGAAATGGCGGCGATCCTGTCCCACGAGCGTGCGCATTTGCGGGCCCGCCACGACCTGGTTCTCGAGATGTTCACCGCGGTGCACGCCGCCTTCCCGCGGTTTGTCCGGAGCGCCCATGCACTACACGCCGTAAGGCTGCTCATCGAACTGCTCGCCGACGATGCGGCGGTGCGCGCTGCTGGGCCCACCCCGTTGGCTCGCGCCCTTGTCGCCTGCGCGTCCGGATACACGCCGTCGGGTGCGCTGGCCGCGGGCGGTCCGACCACGGTGCTGCGGGTGCGCCGCCTCGGCGGGCGGCCCAACAGTCGCGTTCTTGCGGCGAGCGCCTACCTCGCCGCGACCGCGGTGCTAGTGGTGCCAACTGCCGCGCTGGCGGTGCCCTGGTTGACCGAACTTCACCGACTATTCATCGCGTAATCATTTCTGCCGTAAAAGCTGCTGTGCCACAACAAAAAACGAAAGGCTGCCCGAATGAGCTCGTCTGCAAACTCTGACACGACCGGCACCGCTCAGATCGGAGTCACCGGCCTCGCCGTTATGGGATCCAACCTCGCCCGCAACTTCGCCCACCACGGATACACCGTCGCGCTGCACAACCGCTCGGTCGCCAAGACCGATGCGTTGCTCGCCGACCACGGCTCAGAGGGCAAGTTCGTGCGCAGCGAGACCATTCCGGAATTCCTTGCCGCCCTTGAGAAGCCGCGCCGGGTGATCATCATGGTCAAGGCGGGCGACCCGACCGACGCCGTCATCAACGAGCTCGCCGATGCTATGGAAGATGGCGACATCATCATCGACGGCGGCAACGCCCTCTACACCGACACCATCCGTAGGGAGAAGGCGATACGCGAGCGCGGTTTGCACTTCGTCGGCGCGGGCATCTCCGGCGGCGAGGAGGGTGCACTCAACGGCCCTTCGATCATGCCCGGTGGCCCCGCTGAGTCCTACAAGTCGCTTGGCCCGCTGCTTGAGGAGATCTCGGCACACGTCGACGGCGTCCCCTGCTGCACACACATCGGCCCTGACGGGTCGGGTCACTTCGTCAAGATGGTGCACAACGGCATCGAATACTCCGACATGCAGCTGATCGGCGAGGCCTATCAGCTGTTGCGCGACGGGCTCGGCAAGTCTGCCGGTGAGATCGCCGACGTCTTCGCCGAGTGGAACAAGGGCGACCTCGACAGCTACCTCATCGAGATCACCGCCGAGGTGCTGCGCCAGACCGACGCCAAGACCGGCAAGCCGCTGGTCGACGTCATCCTCGACGAGGCCGAGCAAAAGGGCACCGGCCGCTGGACCGTCAAGTCGGCACTCGACCTGGGCGTCCCAGTCACCGGTATCGCCGAGGCGGTATTCGCCCGCGCGCTTTCGGGTTCGGTCACTCAGCGCAAGGCGACAACGGGTCTGGCGTCGGGCGCGCTCGGTGAAAAGCCAAGCGACGCCGAAAAGTTCACCGAAGACGTCCGCCAGGCGCTATACGCATCGAAGATCGTCGCCTACGCGCAGGGCTTCAACCACATCCAGGCAGGCAGCGCCGAATACAACTGGGGCGTCACCCCTGGCGACCTGGCCACCATCTGGCGCGGTGGCTGCATCATCAGGGCGAAGTTCCTGAACCGGATCAAGGAGGCGTTCGACCAGGACCCCGACCTGCCGACACTGATCGTCGCACCGTACTTCCGCAGTGCGATCGAGAATGCGATCGACAGCTGGCGCCGCGTCGTCGTCACCGCCACCGAACTCGGCATTCCCATCCCCGGATTCAGCTCCGCGCTGTCCTACTACGACGCGCTGCGCACCGAGCGGCTGCCCGCGGCGCTCACCCAGGGCCTGCGCGACTTCTTCGGTGCCCACACCTATGGACGCATCGACGCCGACCCGAGCAAGAAGTTCCACACGCTCTGGAGCGGAGACCGCAGCGAGATTCCGGCCTAACCTGGATGCAGTGAAGTTCCTTGAAGGGCATCTGCCGCCCTACGACCTGACGTACAACGACGTCTTTATCGTCCCGGGACGGTCGGACGTACAGTCGCGGTTCGACGTCGACCTGTCGACGCACGACGGGTCGGGCACCACCATCCCGGTGGTGGTGGCGAATATGACGGCGGTGGCAGGCCGCCGGATGGCCGAAACGATGGCCCGTCGCGGCGGCATCGTCGTTCTTCCTCAGGACCTGCCCATCTCGGCGGTCGAGGCGACGGTCGACTTCGTCAAGAGCCGCGACCTGGTCGTCGACACACCGGTGGTGCTGTCCCCCGACGATTCGGTGTCGGACGCGACGGCGTTGATCCACAAGCGCGCACACGGCGCCGCGGTCGTGGTGTTCGAGGGTCGCCCTATCGGGCTGGTCACCGAGGCCAACTGCGTCGGTGTCGACAGGTTCACCCGGGTCCGCGATATCGCGGTGTCCGATTTCGTCACCGCGCCTGCGGGCACCGATCCGCGAAAGGTTTTCGATCTGCTCGAACACGCGCCGGTGGACATCGCGGTGATGACCGATCCGGACGGCACCTTGGCCGGCGTGCTGACCCGCACCGGGGCGATCCGGGCCGGCATCTACACACCCAACGTCGACCACGAGGGGCGGATGCGGATCGCGGCCGCGGTCGGGATCAACGGCGACGTCGGCGCGAAGGCCCGCTCTCTCGCTGAGGCGGGCGTCGATCTGCTGGTGATCGATACCGCGCACGGCCACCAGCTCAAGATGCTCGACGCGATCAAGTCGGTGTCGTCCCTCGACCTCGGTCTGCCGTTGGCCGCGGGCAACGTCGTGTCCGCGGAGGCCACCCGCGACCTGATCACCGCGGGCGCGTCGATCGTCAAGGTCGGTGTCGGACCCGGTGCGATGTGCACCACGAGGATGATGACAGGCGTTGGCAGACCACAGTTCTCAGCGATTGTCGAATGTGCCGCGGCGGCAAGGCAACTCGGCGGCCACGTGTGGGCCGACGGCGGTGTCCGACATCCCCGCGACGTCGCTCTTGCGCTGGCCGGCGGGGCGGCCAACGTAATGATCGGCTCGTGGTTCGCGGGCACCTACGAGTCGCCTGGCGATCTGATGCGCGACCGTGAGGACCAGCCGTACAAGGAGAGCTACGGCATGGCGTCCAAACGCGCCGTCGCCGCCCGCACCGCGGCCGACAGCCAGTTCGACCGCGCCCGCAAGGCGTTGTTCGAGGAGGGCATCTCGACGTCGCGGATGGGACTGAATCCATCCCGCGGCGGGGTCGAGGATCTGCTCGACCACATCACCTCCGGCGTGCGCAGCACGTGCACGTACGTCGGCGCCGCGAATATCGCCGAACTCCACGACAAGGTGGTCGTCGGTGTGCAATCCGCCGCGGGGTTCGCAGAAGGTCACCCGCTGCCCACCGGATGGTGAGGCCGTCGACCGGCCGAGACGGCTAACATAGGGCATTCGTTGCCGACCAAGCGAAAGGGCACACGTGCCGCAGGCACCCGTGGAGGCTCACGGTTCTGAGCCGGGCTTCGCGGCCCAGCGGCCATCCCACGAGCCGTCCGACGCGGAACCCTCCCCTAGTCGGCCGGGCAAACGGCCCGGCGCATTTTCGGTGCGGACGCGATGAGCGGCACGTTCATCGCACTCGCGCTCCTGGCGTTCGTGGTGCTGACCGCAGGCACCGCCGTGTTTGTCGCCGCAGAGTTCTCGCTGACCGCGCTTGAACGCAGCACGGTCGACGCGAATGCCCGTACCGGCGGTCGCCGCGACCAGCTTGTGCAGCGGGCGCATCGCACATTGTCGTTCCAGCTGTCCGGTGCCCAGGTGGGCATTTCGATCACAACGCTGATCACCGGATATCTCGCCGAGCCGCTGGTGGCGCGTCTACTGGAGCCGCTCTTCACGGCGATGTCGTTGAGCCGTGGCGTTTCCGGCGGCCTGGCGTTGGCGTTGGCGCTGTTGATCGCCACGTCGGTGTCGATGGTGTTCGGCGAACTCGTCGCCCAATATCTCGCCGTGGCCAAGCCCTTGCCGGTCGCTCGTGTCGTGGCAGGTCCGCAGCTGGTGTTCTCGATGCTTTTCACGCCGCTGATTCACTTGACCAACGGAACGGCCAACTGGATCCTGCGCAGGCTGGGCATTGAGCCCGCCGAGGAGTTGCGCTCGGCCCGGTCTCCACAGGAGCTGGGTTCACTGGTCCGCAACTCGGCTCGACGCGGGTCGCTGGACCCCGTGACCGCGACACTGGTGGACCGTTCGCTGCAGTTCGGTTCGCGCACCGCCGAAGAACTGATGACGCCGCGGACAGAGATCGTGACCCTCGAGGTCGATGACACCGTCGCCGATCTGGTGGAAGCGGCAATCCAGACCGGATACTCGCGGTTCCCGATCGTCGAGGGCGACCTCGACGAGACCATCGGCATCGTCCACGTAAAACAGGTCTTCGAAGTGCCGCCCAAGCAACACCAGACGACCCGGCTGGCCAGCCTCGCGCGGCCCGTCGCCAAGGTGCCGTCGACCTTGGACGGCGACGACGTGATGGCGCAGCTGCGGGCCGACGACTTGCAGACCGCCCTGGTGGTCGACGAATACGGCGGCACCGCCGGCATGGTGACGGTCGAGGACGTCATCGAGGAGATCGTCGGTGACATCCGCGATGAACACGATGAGCCGACGGTCGACGTCGTGCAAGCGGGTCAGGGCTGGCACGTTTCTGGCCTGCTGCGCATCGACGAAGTGGCGGGCGCAACCGGATTCCGGGCCCCCGAGGGCGAATACGAGACCATCGGTGGGCTCGTGCTGCTTGAGCTTGGCCACATCCCCGAAGAGGGCGAGTCGGTGGAGCTGAGGGCGTTCGATCCTGACGCACCGCTGCAGGACCCTGTGCGCTGGCTGGCCACGGTGTTGCAGATGGACGGTCGCCGAATCGATCAGCTCGAACTGACGAAGCTTGGCCGCCGTGGCGAGGACGGCGACGCGCATGGGTAACTTTTTCGGCGTCGTCCTGACCGTGCTGCTGCTGGCCGCAAACGCGTTTTTCGTCGGCGCGGAGTTCGCACTGATCTCGGCCCGCCGCGACCGGCTCGAGGCACTCGCCGAGCAGGGCAAGCACAGTGCGGTGACGGTCATCCGGGCCGGCGAGAATCTGCCGGTGATGCTGGCAGGGGCTCAGCTGGGCATCACGATTTGTTCGATCCTGTTGGGCCGGGTTGGCGAGCCCGCGGTGGCGCACCTGTTGGAGAAGCCCTTCCACCTGATCGGCATCCCCGACACCGTTCTGCACACGGTGTCCTTCGTCATTGCGATCACCATCGTGGTGGTACTGCATGTGCTGCTTGGCGAGATGGTTCCGAAGAACATCGCACTCGCAGGCCCGGAGTCGGCGGCGATGCTGCTCGTGCCGCCGTATCTGCTGTGGGTGCGCGCCGCGCGGCCCGTCATCGCGTTCTACGATTGGTGTGCGCACGTGATTCTGCGCATAGTCCGGGTCGAGGCGAAAACCGAACTGGAGAACGCGGTTTCGACCATCGAGCTTTCGGAGATGATCGCCGAATCGCTGTCAGAGGGCCTGCTGGATCCCGAGGAGCACAACCGGCTGTCGAGGGCCCTGCGGATCCGCAACCGCGTGGTTGGCGATGTCGCGGTGCCCGTCGATGGGGTGCACGCGGTGCCGGTCGCCGCCGAAGGTTCCGGCCCGACGGTGGCGGCGATCCAGCGCGCACTGGCAGACACCGGCTACTCCCGTTTCCCCGTTGTCGACCTGTTCGGCGATTTCATCGGATACCTGCACATCAAGGATGTGCTGCCGCTGGTGAACGACCCCGACTCCGTGCTGGACTCGTCGATGGTGCGGCCACTGCCGCAGGTGCCCGCGTCGTTGCCGCTGCCCGATGCCCTGTCGCGGCTGCGGCGCGACAACAGCCACCTGGCGCTGGTCACCGATGCTGACGGGGCGGTCTCGGCGATGGTCGCGCTGGAGGACCTGGTCGAAGACCTTGTCGGCGCCGTTCGCGACGGGACGCACCGTGGCTGAGGTGGTGCTCGACGAGGCCGACTGGCTCGACCGCGAGCGGTTGCACCACAAACGGGTGGACGACTTTTGTGAGCCGCATCGCATGCGGGCAGGGCGAGGCGAGGCCCACCCGGTGTGGGACTTCCTGTTCACCTACTACAGCCTGCGCCCCCGGCACCTTCGGATCTGGCACCCCGGCTTCGGGGCGGCGCTCGGCGGCGCGGCGGGGCAGCGCTGCCTCGGCCGCAGCGGCTACGCTCGCGGTCGCGACGGTGTGACGGTGACCAGCGAACACCTGCTGGCGCGGGTCGACACTGTGCGATTCATCGCCCGGCTGTTACGCGCGACGGCAGCCCGCCCGGCACGGCTGAACTGCTTCGGCCTGCACGAGTGGGCGATGGTTTACCAGGCTCCGACGGTGCGACACGCCGACGTGCCGCTGCGGCTAGGCTCCGCGGGCACCGATGCCGTCGTTGAGTCAATGCCGTTGCGCTGCAGCCACTTTGATGCATACCGCTTCTTCACCGAACCAGCGACACATCGCAACGCCGACGAACTCACCCGCGATAGCCAGGTTTCGGCCGAACAACCGGGCTGCGTCCACGCGAACATGGATCTGTACAAATGGTGTTACAAGCTCGGCCCACTCATTGCGTCGGAACTGTTGATGGACTCTTTGGATCTCGCCGCGGACGCGCGGGCACTTGACATGCGCGCCAGCCCATACGATCTCACCGCGTACGGCATCCCGCCGATCCCGATCGAGGAGGCCGCGGGCCGAACCGAATATGTGCGGGGCCAGCGTGACATCGCCCGACGGGCCGCCTGGGTGCGCGAGGCGGTGCTGGCCGAATGCAGCCGGCTACTGACGTTCGCATCGCACGAAGAGGATGGGTGAAGCCATCCGCCGCGGCGGCGGTGGTTCTCGCGTGTACGACTCTGGTCCTCGCGGGGTGCACCGCACCCGGGCCGGATCCATTGGTGCCGCCGAGGGGGCAGGCTCTTCCAGGACACTACGGCGGCGATGACCCCGGTTCGCTGGTGTCGGCGGAATCGCTCGTCGACGTCGACCATGCACTGGAGGTCAGAACATCGCTTGCCGCGCGGATCACCTACATGTCCACCTCCGCTAAAGATGCCCATGTCCAAGTCACGGGGACGGTGTTCGTGCCCAAAGGCGATCCGCCTGCCGGGGGCTGGAAGACGGTCGCGCTCGGCCACCCGGCGACGGGCATCCAGCCGGAATGCGCACCGTCCCACTCCCCCACGTTGCTCGGCTTGCTGCCGACCGTCCTCGCGCTGATCAACGCCGGCTATCTCGTCACGGTTTCGGACTACCAGGGTCTGGGGCTGCGTGACACCGATCACCCGTTCCTCGATTCGACGACCGAGGGCCGCAACCTCATTGACTCGGTGCGCGCCGCCCGTAACCTGGTCCCGGCGGTGTCGGACACGTTCGCGGTTTGGGGCGAAGGGCAGGGCGGCCAGGCCGCGTGGGCGGCCAACGAGCTGGTTTTCGACTACAACGGACAGACCAGGATGGTTGGAGCCGTGGCGCAAGCACCGACCGCAGCGCTCGACTGGCTGGCGGATGCCGCTGCCGCCGGCACGCTGACGCGCGATCAGCAGCTGATGCTGCAGCAGTATCTTGCTTCGCTGAAACGGGACTACGACGATTTCAACCTCGATGCCTATCGGCACGGGGTGGTCAAGGACAACTGGGATGTCCTGTCGGCGTGCTGGGGCGACGCGGTTCGGGATCGGGCCCGCGTCGTCGGACAGATCGGTCCCGATGACCTACGCCCCGACAGCGCAGACGCCACCGAGGCTTTGCGCGGCTATCTACAGAAGACGTCATTGCCGCAGGCGCCCGCCGAGTCGCCGATGCTCGTGGTTCCCGACGGCGGTGGGGGCTTGATCCCGTGGGCACAGACCGCCGCCGCGCTTGCGCGCGCGTGCGTGATGGGTGATGTCATCCAAGTGGGCGCGCCGCAGGGTGAGAACGTAGTGAGCTGGATCAACGACCGCTTCAACGCGGTACCTCCCAGGAACGACTGCGGGACCCTCGTCGCGCCCACCCCGCCTTAGAGGAAACTCTCAGGTTCTCCCAGCAGATTTACATCGCCGTCTGGGATACATGAAGCTGTGAATCCTGCGCTGACAGTTGGCTGGCTGCCAGTCGTCATTCAGGCGTTGTCGACCGCCATCCTCCTGGTCGGGCTCGGCTGGCGCTCGCGGCGATGGCGCCTGCGTTGGATTCCCGTGGCGGCGGCAACTGGTGTGGCGTCGGCCTTGGCGGCGTATTGGTTTGTCGACTTTGAGGCGTTGGCCGAGGATCGCGCGCCCATCGTGCTGTGGCTGTGGTGTTTCCTCACGGGAGCCGCGATCGTCGTCGCAGTTGCGGGCTGGCGCGGGGCCAGGTGGTGGCGCAGGGGCGCCTCGGTGGTCGCGGTCCCTTTGTGCCTGTTGTGTGTGGCGCTGGCCCTCGACACCTGGACCGGGTACCTGCCGACCGTCAGTTCGGCGTGGGACCGTGTCACCGGCGCCACGTTGCCGGATAACACAGACGAACCGACAGCCTGGGCCATGTTGCGGCGCAAGGAAAAACCCGCGCACGGGGTGATGGCATCGGTCAACATACCCGCCGACGCTTCGGGCTTCCGCCACCGAGACGAGTCGGTGTACCTACCACCGGCCTGGTTCGCCTCGGATCCCCCGCCGCCGCTGCCGGTGGTCATCATGGTCGGCGGCGAGTTCGGCGATCCGACGGATTGGCCTACGACCGGCGATGCGCAACGCACGGCCGACGGATTCGCAGCCTCGCACCATGGCAACGCGCCGATTCTCGTGTTCAGCGACACCAGCGGAGAGTTCACCAACGACACCGAGTGCGTGAACGGAATTCGCGGCAACGCCGCTGACCATCTCACCAAAGACATTGTCCCCTTTATTGTTTCGCATTTCGGGGCGAGTACTGACTCCGCCCACTGGGGAATCGTCGGATTTTCTACCGGCGGGACATGCGCACTGCTCACAACCGCGATGCACCCCGACCTGTTCAGCACGTTCGTCGACATCGACGGCTTCATGCGACCCAACGCTGGTTCGCGAGAGCAGACCATCGCCCGGCTGTTTGGCGGCGATGCGGCGGCATACTCGGCATTCGACCCCACGACAGTGATGACAAGTCATGGCGCGTACACCGGGATCGCTGGATGGTTCGGGGTGTCCGGCTCGGTGCCGACCACGTATCGCGGCGCAGGGTCGGCGGCACCGTCTACCGCTGCGGACCCGGACAGCATCGACGCCGAGGATCACGGCGCCGTCGCAAACCACCTTTGTTCGCTCGCCAGTAGCGCTGGCATCGAGTGCGCGGTGACTGGCCAGGTTGGTCGTCACGACTGGAGCACCGCTGCTAGTGTCTTCGCCGCTGCGTTGCCGTGGCTGGCAGGTCGACTCGGAACCCCGACAGTCGCCGCCACCGCGTTGCCCGGCGCTCCGGCCCCGTTGTAACAGGGCCGGCAACCGGGTTTGATGCCTGCTCGGCGTGGTGACTGGCGATTCGCCGCAGTTACCCATGGGTAAGCTGGTTCGAATGCTTTTAGGGAGGCAAAAATGACCGACCGCGTGACGGTGGGGAACTTGCGCGTCGCACAGGTGCTGCACGACTTCATCAACAACGAGGCGCTTCCGGGCACCGACATCGACCCTGACAGCTTTTGGGCGGGCGTCGACAAGGTCGTCACCGATCTAGGCCCCCAGAACCGGGACCTGCTGGCCCGCCGTGACGACCTGCAGGCGCAGATCGACAAGTACCACCGCCAGCACGTGATCGAGCCGCTCGACCCTGACGGATACAAGCAGTTCCTCACCGACATCGGCTACCTGCTGCCCGAGCCCGACGACTTCACCATCTCCACCGCGGGTGTCGACGACGAGATCACCACGACGGCGGGCCCCCAGCTGGTGGTGCCCATTCTGAACGCGCGGTTCGCGCTCAACGCCGCCAACGCCCGATGGGGTTCGCTGTACGACGCGCTGTATGGCACCAACGTGATCTCCGAGGACGACGGCGCCGAGAAGGGCACCGGCTACAACCGAGTCCGCGGCGACAGGGTCATCGCGTACGCACGTCGATTCCTCGATCAGGCCACGCCGCTGGCATCCGGGTCGTGGGGCGAGGCCACCGGCCTCAAGATCGACGACGGTCAACTTCTGATCGATCTTGGCGACGGGCTGTCGACCGGATTGGCCGAGCCGGAGCAGTTCGTCGGCTACACCGGCGACCTCGGCTCACCCAAGTGGTCCGTGTTGTTGCGCAACCACGGCCTGCACATCGAGGTCCTCATCGACCCCGACTCCCCAGTCGGCTCCACCGATGCCGCAGGCATCAAGGATGTCGTGCTGGAGTCCGCGATCACCACGATCATGGACTTCGAGGACTCCGTCGCCGCCGTCGACGCCGACGACAAGGTGCTCGGCTACCGAAACTGGCTTGGGCTGAACCGCGGCGACCTCTCCGAGGACGTCACCAAGGGCGATAAGACGTTCACCCGTGTCCTCAACGAGGACCGCACCTACACAGCCCCAGACGGTGGTGAGCTGACGCTGCCCGGGCGCAGCCTGCTGTTCGTCCGCAACGTCGGTCACCTGATGACCAACGACGCAATCATCATGGGCGCGGAGGGCGAAGAAGGCACAGAGGTGCCCGAAGGCATCCAGGACGCGCTCTTCACCAGCTTGATCGCGGTGCACGGCCTGAAAGCAGGCGACAGTAACGGCCCGCTCGTGAACAGCCGCACCGGCTCGGTCTACATCGTGAAGCCGAAGATGCACGGGCCCGACGAGGTGGCGTTCACCTGCGAGCTGTTCAGCCAGGTCGAGGACGTGCTCGGGTTGCCGCAGAACACGCTCAAGGTCGGCATCATGGACGAGGAGCGGCGCACCACCCTCAACCTGAAGGCCTGCATCAAGGCGGCCGCCGATCGGGTGGTGTTCATCAACACCGGCTTCCTTGACCGCACAGGCGACGAGATCCACACCTCGATGGAGGCTGGACCGATGATCCGCAAGGGCGCGATGAAGGGCACCCAGTGGATCGCGGCCTACGAAGACCAGAACGTCGACATCGGGCTGGCCACCGGATTCTCGGGGCGCGCGCAGATCGGCAAGGGCATGTGGGCGATGACCGACCTGATGGCGGACATGGTCGAGCAGAAGATCGGGCAGCCCAAGGCAGGCGCCACCACCGCGTGGGTGCCGTCGCCGACGGCGGCCACCCTGCACGCCATGCACTACCACGAGGTCGACGTGTACGCGGTGCACAAGGAGCTGGAAGGCAAGCGGCGCACCAACATTGATCAACTTCTTACCGTTCCGCTTGCCAAGGAGCTGGCGTGGGCGCCCGAGGAGATCCGCGAAGAGGTCGACAACAACTGCCAGTCGATTCTTGGCTACGTGGTGCGGTGGATCGACGCAGGCGTCGGCTGCTCGAAGGTGCCCGACATCCACGACGTCGCGCTGATGGAAGACCGTGCGACCCTGCGCATTTCCAGTCAGCTATTGGCAAACTGGTTGCGCCACGGGGTGATCACCGAAGACGACGTGAAGGCAAGCCTGCGCCGGATGGCCGCCGTCGTCGACCAGCAGAACGAAGCGGATCCGGAATACCAGCCAATGGCACCGGATCCCCACGGCAGCGTCGCGTTCCAGGCTGCGCAGGAGCTGATCCTGTCCGGCGGCGCACAGCCCAACGGCTACACCGAGCCGATCTTGCATCGTCGGCGCCGCGAATTCAAAAACAAGGCAGCCGGAAACGGTGCATGAATCGACGATGAGCGGCGGTCGAACCGAGCACAAGGGCTTAAGTGGGCAGGCATAGCATTCCCGATCGCGAGGATTCGGCCGGAAAGGGCCTGCCCGAGGACCCCCCGACCCAGCGCATCGGTCGACAAGAACCTGACGCGCCCGACTACGAACCCGACTACGGCCCTGGCTACAGCGAGTACGAGCCGAGCTACGACCAGCCGGGCTACCGAGAACCCGCCTACCCCTCGGCCGGCTATCCCGAGGATGACTACGCCGAGCACAGCTATGACGAGACCAAGTACGGCGAAACCGATTACGACGACCGGGACTATGCACACTCGGAACCCCGGCTCGGCGCCGCTCCCCCGCCGAGGTCGTCGGGACAGCGGCACACCGGCGAATGGGAAGGCGGCGAGTGGACGGGCAGCCACCGTGCGGTGGCGACCGGCAGGCGCGGCGTCAGCCTCGGCGTAATCGCTGCTCTGGTTGCCGTCGTCGTGGTGGTGGGTGCGGTCATTCTGTGGAGGTTCTTCGGCGACGCGCTGTCCAGTCGCAGCGACGCGGGCGCCGCCCGTTGCATTGACGGCGAACTCGCCATCGCAGTCGTCGCCGATCCGTCGATCGCCGATCAGGTCCAGACATTGGCCAACACCTACAACAAGAACGCAGCACCCGTCGCTGACCGATGCGTGAAGGTGGGCGTCAAGACAGCAGACCCCGACCAGGTCGTGAACGGCTTCATCGGCAAGTGGCCTGCCGAACTCGGCGACCGTCCCGCCCTGTGGATCCCGGCCAGCTCGGTGTCGGAGGCCCGGCTCGAGGCGGCGGCAGGCGCGCAGACCGTGAGCGACAGCCGATCCCTTGTCACCTCACCCGTCCTGCTCGCCATTCGGCCGCAACTTAAAGATGCGCTGGCCCAACAGAACTGGGGAACACTGCCGGGCCTGCAGACCAATCCCACGGCACTGGACGGTCTGAATCTGCCCGGTTGGGGGCCGCTGCGGCTGTCGTTGCCGCTAAGCGGCGACAGCGACGCGTCGTATCTGGCCGCCGAGGCGGTAGCGGCCGCGGCAGCACCGGCAGGTGAACCGGCAAGCGCAGGGGCGGGCGCCGTCAACACGCTGGTCGGCGGTCAGCCCAAGCTCGCCGACAACAAGGCGTCCACCGCGATGGATGCCTTGCTGGCGGCAACCGACCCAGCCACGGCACCCGTGCACGCGGTGGTCACCACCGAGCAGCAATTGGTTCAGCGTGCTGCCTCGCTGCCTGATGCAAAAAAGAAGGTCACTTCGTGGCTGCCGCCAGGCCCCACGGCCATCGCGGACTTCCCGACGGTGCTGCTCAGCGGCAACTGGCTGTCGCAGGAACAGGTCAGCGCGGCCAGCGAATTCGCCCGCTTCATGCGGAAACCCGAGCAGCTAGCGGAGTTGGCCAAGGTGGGCTTCCGCACCGAGGGTGGCACGCCGCCGAAGAGCGATGTCACGAGTTTTCCTTCGGTTTCGGCACCGCTGTCGGTCGGCGACAACGCGATGCGGGCAACACTGGCCAACACACTGACCGCGCCTGTCGAGAGTCCCGCGGTGACGATCATGCTCGACCAGTCGATGCTCACCGATGAGGGCGGCAAGTCGCGGCTGGCCAACGTGGTCGCGGCGCTCAACGCGCGGCTGCAGGCGCTGCCGCAGAACGCCACGGTCGGGTTGTGGACGTTTGACGGCGCAGAAGGCAGATCCGAGGTGAGCACCGGCCCGTTGTCCGACCCGGTCAACGGACAGCCGCGCTCAGCGGCGCTGACCAGTGTCCTGAATTCACAACACGCCTCGGGCGGCGGTGCGGTGTCGTTCACCACGGTGCGGATGATCTACGACCAGATAAAGGCCAATTATCGCCAGGGCCAGAACAATTCGATTTTGGTGATCACTGCGGGCCCGCACACCGACCAATCGCTCGACGGCAACGGGTTGCAACAGTACATTCGGGGAACCTTCGACCAAGCGCGGCCTGTCGCCGTCAACGTCATCGACTTCGGCTCCGATTCCGACCGCGCTACCTGGGAGGCCGTCGCACAGGCCAGCGGCGGCAGCTACCAGAACTTGGCCAGCTCGGCGGGACCGGAGCTCGGTACCGCCGTCACACAGTTCCTGGGTTAGTGGGCCATCGACAGCAGGCTCAGTGCAGCGCGGGTGAACACGTCGGGCACCTCCACCTGCGGGTAGTGTCCGACCCTCGGCAACTCGACAACGTCTGCGGCAGGCCGCAATTCACGCAGTCCGTCGAGCACGTTGGTGGTCGCCACCGGGTCATCCAGTGCCCACAGGAAGCTCAGCGGTTTCGGCCAGTCCCGCACCGCGCCATGCCAACGGTCGGCGTAGCGCTCACGCTCGTCGAGATATGAGATCAGCAGGTGGGCGATGCGATGCCCGCCGTTGTACGACATCAGCGCCCATTGCGCGTCGGACTCATCCGCAGACAGCGGGTGGTCCGCACTGAACAAGCGGGCGAACTCCCGGCCGAACATCGTCGTGCTGGAAAGCCGTGCCGCGAGCGGCCCGAGTGGGCCGCGCAACAGTTTCTGGACGGGCCGCAGGCTGGCGCGCGGCAGTATCACACTGCCGTTGGTCAGCACCACCCGCTGCAGTTCGAATGGCAAGCGGCCCTGTAGGTCTCGGGCGAGTAGCTCGGTCGTAACCGACGTCCCCATGTCGTGTGCGACGAGTACCACCGGACCCGATGTCGACTCGGCGACCACGGCCTGCACGATATCGGCCTGCTCGAGCAGGCTGTAGCGGTGCGGCCGGGGTTTGTCTGACAGCCCGAAGCCGAGGAAGTCCAGTGTCAGCCACGCCCGCGCGGCCAGGTGCGGCACCACATTGCGGTAGTCGAAAGAACTGGACGGGTAGCCGTGCAGCAAGAGCACCGTCGGGCCGTCGCCCTGTGCGGAGCGGACGAACACCTTGCCCGCGGGCGTTGTCAACCACGTGCCACCGTCGCGCCACTCGGACACGCTCGACGGAAGCACGGCGTCGACGCTACGCGAACGCCTCTACCGGCGGGCATGAGCACACCAGGTTGCGGTCGCCGTAGGCACCGTCGATGCGGCGCACCGGCGGCCACACCTTTGGCCGGAATCCCTTGCCAAGCGGATAGGCCGCCTGCTCGCGGGTGTACGGGTGATCCCAGTCGTCCACCAGCAGGCACTCCGCGGTGTGCGGCGCGCCCCGCAGCGGGTTGTCGTCAACTGCCCATGCACCGGAGCCGACCTGGTCGATCTCGCCGCGGATCGCGATCATCGCGTCGCAGAACGCGTCCACCTCGGTCAGGCTCTCGCTTTCCGTCGGCTCCACCATCAGTGTGCCCGCCACCGGAAAACTCATTGTTGGTGCATGGAAACCGTAGTCCGCCAGACGTTTTGCCACATCGTCGACGGTGATGCCGGTGTCCTTGGTGATGCCGCGCAGATCCAGGATGCACTCGTGGGCCACCATGCCGTTCTCCCCCGTGTACAGCACCGGGTAGTACTCGTCGAGACGCCTGGCGATGTAGTTGGCCGATGCGATCGCGGTCAGCGACGCCGCGCGCAGCCCGCCCGCGCCCATCATTCGGATGTAAGCCCAGGTGATCGGCAGGATCGACGCCGAACCGTACGGCGCCGAGGACACCGTGTACTTCTCCGGCAGCTCCTCGGCCAGCGGGTGGCCTGGCAGGTACTTGGCCAGATGCTCGCGCACGGCCACCGGACCAACACCGGGGCCGCCGCCGCCGTGCGGAATGCAGAACGTCTTGTGCAGATTGAGGTGGCTGACGTCGCCGCCGAACCGGCCCGGTCGGGCCAGCCCGACCAAGGCGTTGAGGTTGGCGCCGTCGACGTACACCTGGCCACCGACGTCGTGCACCGCCGCGCAGATCTCGGCAATGTCATGCTCGAAGACACCGTGCGTCGACGGGTAGGTGATCATCAACGCCGACAACCGATCCGCGTGCTCGGATACCTTCGCGCGAAGGTCGTCGAGGTCGACGTCACCGTTGCCGCGGCACGCCACCACCACGACCCGCATGCCGACCAACGCGGCCGACGCCGCGTTGGTGCCGTGCGCGCTCGACGGGATCAGGCAGACGTCGCGGTCGGGTTGGCCGCGCTCGGCGTGATACGCCTGGATCGCAAGCAGACCGGCGTACTCCCCCTGCGAACCCGCGTTCGGTTGCAGCGACACCGCGTCATAGCCGGTGATGCCGGTCAGCCAGGACTCCAGGTCGGCGATCAGCTTGCGCAACCCCGGCGTATCCGACGCTGGTCCGAACGGATGCTGGCGAGAGAACTCCGGCCAGGTAATGGGTTCCATCTCGGCGGCCGCGTTGAGTTTCATCGTGCAGGATCCGAGCGGAATCATGCTGCGGTCCAACGCAATATCCTTGTCGGCCAACGACCTGAGGTATCGCATCATCTCGGTTTCGGTGCGATAGAGCGTGAACGCAGGATGGGTGAGGAATTCCGAAGTTCGGGTGGCGATGTCGCAACGCGCGGGTTCAGCCGGGGCGGCTCCGAAGGCTTCGACCACCGCCGCGACGTGCGCGTCGGTGGTGGCCTCGTCGCATGAGACGGAGACGTGGTCGTCGTCGACGCGCCACAGGTTGATGCCGTTGGCTTTGGCCGCCGCGATCACGTCGTCGGCGCGGCCAGGAACTCTGGCGAGCACCGTGTCGAAGTACGTGTCATGGACAAGGGCGTCGCCAAGCCCGCCTGCGATCGCCTCGGCTCGGGCGTGCACGCGGTGCGCGATCCCGGCCAGCCCGTCCGCACCGTGATAGCTGGCGTACATCGCGGCGATCACCGCGAGCAGCACCTGCGCGGTGCAGATGTTGCTGGTGGCCTTGTCGCGCCGGATGTGCTGCTCGCGGGTCTGCAGCGCCAATCTGAAGGCAGGCGAGCCATCCGCGTCTACTGACACACCGACCAACCGGCCGGGCAGTTGCCGGGCATGCTTGGCGTGCACCGCGAGGTAGCCCGCATGGGGTCCGCCGAAACCCATTGGCACACCGAAACGTTGGGTGGTGCCGAACGCGACGTCGACACCGATCTCGCCGGGCGGGGTGATCAGCGTCAGCGCCAGCAGATCGGCGCCCACCGCGACCAGTGCGCCGCGCTCGTGTGCGGCGGCCACCAACTCGGTCCAGTCGACCACCGCGCCGCTGGCGCCGGGAAGCTGCGTGATGACCCCGAAGAAGTCGCCGTCGGGCAGGCCGGCGCGAAGGTCGGCGGTGACGATCTCGATGCCAAGCGGTTCGGCGCGGGTGGCGAGCACGGCCGCGGTCTGGCGGTACACGTCGGCATCGACGGCGAGCCGGTTCGACGGGCCGCGCACCGCGCGGTGCATCAGCGCCATCGCCTCTGCCGCGGCGGTGCCTTCGTCGAGCATCGAGGCGTTGGCCACCTCGAGCCCGGTCAGGTCGGCGACCATAGTCTGGAAGTTCAGCAGTGCCTCCAGCCGGCCCTGGCTGATCTCCGGCTGGTACGGGGTGTACGCGGTGTACCAGGCGGGGTTCTCAAGTATGTTGCGGCGCAATACCGGTGGGGTCAGCGTGTCGAAGTAGCCCTGCCCGATCATCGACACGGCGACGGTGTTGGAGTCGGCCATGGCACGTAACTCTGCGAGTGCTTCCTGCTCGCTGGCCGCAGGCAGCAGCTGATCGAGGCCTGGCGCGACACCGTCGTCGGACAGCGCGTCGAGAATGCCTGCGGGCAGCGCCTTATCGGCCAGTTCGTCGAGGGAACCCACACCGATGGTCTTAAGCATGGTCGCGACGGCATCGGCATCCGGTCCGATGTGACGGTCGGCGAAGTTGGGTTGGCTGTGATCGAACACTGGCGTGTACTCCCGACGCGTTGGGGCTCAGAACCGCTGGTTCCTCCCCCTCTGTCGTCAACCCGTCGCGGGCGCCTGAGAGATTCGGCGCCCTTGCGCGAAGGCACCTTTCCCCATGGGCGGGTAAGCGAGACGCTTACCGCTTTCCAGAGGCATCGGGGCCATGCGCGGTCCTGGGTGCCTGAGAGGTTGACGGAGAGGTGTTGCTCCTTCGGCGTCCGTGGCTGGCGGCCACGGAACTCTCCCGCACAAGGGCGATGCGGAGTCGATTCTACCCGGAAGTTAGCCGGTCTTGCGGTCGCGGTGTTTGCGGCGCGAGGCCAGCTCGTCCTCGGGCGTGGCGATCGACTCGCCGCCGTCGGCGCGCTCACCGGGGAATTCGGCGATCGCCCCGGTCAGTTCCCGCATGGCACCGGAAACCGCGATGCCGAATACGCCCTGACCGCCCTGCAGGAGATCGACGACCTCCTCGGCCGACGTGCACTCGTAAACCGTCGTGCCGTCGGAGAACAGCGTGATGTTGGCCAGATCGCGCACGCCGCGCTGACGCAGGTGGTCTACCGCGACGCGGATGTTGTGCAGCGAAATCCCGGTGTCCAGAAGCCGCTTGACGATCTTGAGAACCAAGATGTCTTTGAACGAGTACAGCCGCTGGCTACCCGAACCGGCCGCGCTGCGGATGGAGGGCACGACAAGCGAGGTCCGTGCCCAGTAATCCAACTGGCGGTAGGTGATGCCTGCGATCTGGCATGCACTGGGGCCGCGGTAGCCGACGAGCTCGTCGGGCACCGAGTCGTCAGGGAACAGACCGGCCTGCACTGGTTCGCTGGGCGTGCTGGCTGGCGATTCAGCGGGCCCGCTGCTGGTGGACAGCTCCAGCTGCTCCTGACGTGGCGTGTCTCCCACTGTCGAATCCTCTCGCCGATCGAACTCGCGTCTGTGACCTGCAGTGCAGCACGTTTGCCAAAGCCCGAGTGTGTCGAGCATACGCTTCCCGCCGAGCCATTACTGCTCGTCGCCATCAAAGTATGGCTGCCCAATTCACGGTTGGGAGAAACCCGCGCCGCGTGTCGAGCGCGACGAGACGTATCCGTGACAAAACGCCTGCGCTGCGCGCTATGTCGCCTTGAAGTCGTCGGGCGACACGCTGTCCAAGAACTCCTTGAACTTCTCGACCTCGTCCTCGCGGACCGCGCCTGTCGCTTCCTCGTCGTTCTCGTCGGGAATCAGCAGGCCCGCCTCGGCGAGTACCGCCTCCTCGACGTAGATCGGCACGCCAACACGCAGCGCGATGGCCACCGAGTCCGACGGCCGCGCCGACACCTTGATGTCGCGGTCGAAGATCAGGTCCGCGTAGAAGGTGCCCTCCTGGAGGTCGACGATGCGCACCTCCTTGAGCGAATGGCCAAGCGCGGCAATGAGATCTCGGATCAGGTCGTGCGTCAGCGGCCGCGCGGGCTCGTGGCCCTGCTGTTCGAGCGCGATCGCCGCGGCCTCTGGCTGGCCGATCCAGATCGGCAGGTAGCGGTCACCGTTGGCTTCTCGCAGCAACAGCACCGGCTGGTTCTGGGGCTGCTCCACGCGAATGCCGACCACACGCACCTCACCCATCTGTGTCTGCCCTCCGCACCAAGAAGCCGTCAAAAACGAGTCTAATCCTCAGCGGTCTAGAACGTCGCGCACCGCGGCCTTGATCAGCGACGTGTGCAATGTGATCGCCAGCGCGGCCACCTCGCGGGCAAGATCGTCGGCGCGGTCGCGGGCTCCGGCTTTGCCCGCCTTGACCACAGGACCCGCGATCTGGGCGATCAGGTCGGACTGCCGGTCGGCCGCCGAGCGGAACGCCCGCAGGTGCCGCGGTTCCACGCCGTACTCCGTCAGCGCCCTGGCGCATTGCGCGATCACCACCGAATGCTCGTCGAAGAAGCCCGCCGTTCCCGGCTTGATCACGCCGGCCCTGATCAGCTCGTTCAAAAGAAGCTCATCGATTCCGGACCGGGTCAGCAGATCTTCGCGCCGCAGCCGCACCTGGGTGGGCGCGACGCCGGACAACCCGGCTGCGCCGTCGTCGAATGTCTCGTCCACCGGGACCAAACGCGGTACGCCGTAAGCGGATCCGGTCTGCGGCAGCTCGCCATCGCCCTGGGCGTCCAGCTGTGCCTTGATGACCTTCAACGGCAGATACTGGTCGCGCTGGGCGGTCAGGACGAACCGCAGTCGTGCACAGTCGTATGCGGTGAACCGCCGATATCCCGACGCGGTGCGCTCAGGCGTGACCAGGCCTTCAGCCTCCAGAAACCGGATCTTGGAGATGGTCACATCCGGGAAGTCGCCTCGCAGCAGATCGAGGACCGCTCCGATCGACATCCCCGCAAAAGCGGGCGTGTCGGGGGCGGTCATTTAACTGCCCGGACCGCTGTCGTCGTCACCCTTGGGCCCGGTCAGAAACACCAGGCGAAACTTGCCGATCTGTACCTCATCGCCGTTGGCCAGCACCGCGGAATCCACCGGCTCCCGGTTGACGTACGTGCCGTTGAGGCTGCCGACGTCGACGACCTGGAACTCGCCGCCTTCCAGCCGGAACTCGGCGTGACGGCGGCTGACGGTGACGTCGTCGAGGAAGATATCGCTGTCGGGATGTCGACCGGCCGAGGTGGTGGGCTGATCGAGCAGGAATCGTGATCCCGCGTTGGGACCGCGCTTGACGACCAGCAGCGCCGACCCGACGGGTAGCCCCTCAACGCCCGAGACCGCACCCTCGGCGCCTGCCGCGGGCGGAGCGTCCAGCTCGTTGAGAAAGTCGGCGCGGAAAACCGATGTCGTCTCCACAGTCAGCTCGTCAGACGTCTGGTCAGCCCCAGAGTTATGGTCCTTTTCCGTCACCCGCTGCTCCTTACTGGCTGCTGTGGCGATATCGGGCCGGGCCGCCGCCAAGCCGTCATGCACATTGTGTCGACCGTACCGCGCAGTGGACGTCATTGTGTCCACCACCGCCGGATCCGCCGGTGTTCGACTTAAGTCTTCTTGGTCTGCGCAACCCTAACAACTCGTCACTCGGTCGCCGTGGTGCGGTAGCCGTCGGCGTCGAGTAATCCGCGCAGGCTGTCGTCTACGGCAGCGGCGTCGAGTTGCAGGTCGACGAGCCACCCTTCGCCGTAGGGGTCCGAGTTGACCAGTTGCGGGTTTGCTTCCAGATCACCGTTGACCGCAACGACTTTCGCGCTGACGGGTGCGTAAAGATCAGACACCGACTTGGTGGATTCCACCTCGCCGAACGACTCGCCAGCCGTCACGTCGGCGCCGACGTCGGGCAACTGGACGAACACCACGTCGCCGAGCGCGGACTGCGCGTAGTCGGTGATCCCGACCCGTACGGTGTCGTCACCGGTGCGCTTCACCCACTCGTGTTCCTCGGTGTAGTACAGGTCGGCTGGGATTTCGCTCACGGCGCTCCTAGATCTCGGCGACGAACAAGTGCCTTCATTTGACTGGCTGAGCGTATTGGCGGGGTTTCGGTTGCCGCAAGGCGGTTATATCCACGCGGTCGGACTGTTGTACCACCATCGAGCCGCCGACGCGCTTGACGCTGTCCATCGCGCCGCCGGGAATGTTCATCGCAGCGGCCAGCGTCGGCGGATCGCCAATCGCCAGAACCGAATACGGCGGGTTCAGTGTCGCGTTGTCGACGACGAGCGCACCAGGGGTGCCAACAACCCACGTGTCGACACCGACCCGGACGGCCGCCGCCCCGCCCCGGATCTCCATCGCCTCGGCGCCCGCCGCCCGCAGCTCGTTGATCACGTCGAGCATGGTCTCGGCAGGCACACCCGGCGCCTTGTCTTCGATCGTCAGCGTCACACCTGGGCCTGTCGCGGCGACGGTGCCGATCAGTATCGACAGTGCGGCCAGCCGGGCCTGCGCGTTCTCGATCGCGGCCGCATCGCTGCTGCCAGACTCCTGTAACTGCGCCAGCGTGCGCTGCAGGTCGGTGACTTCGGTGTTGAGCGCGGCCTCCCGCTGCTGCAGCGAATCAAGCAGCACCAGCAGATCGGCGGGCCGCGCCGTCTCCAGCGAGTCACCGGATTCGTTCTGCCTGACCTGTGTGACGATCGCGACGCCGAGTAGCACGCACAGCGCCACCGCCAGCGCGCCGAACACGAGTTGCGACCGGCCCCTGCGCGCCATCCCCCTCACTCCACCGGCATGCAGGTCACCGATCGCAGGAGCGGGCTCGTCTGGCGGCAACTCGTGGCGGCCGTGATGTTCCGGCTCAGTTGCATGCTGCGGTGGATGATCAGTCATCTCATGCGCCGAACAATCTGCGCCGCAGGGCGGCCGCGTTGCCGAAGATCCGGATACCGAGCACCACGATGATCGCGGTGGACAGCTGGGTGCCGACCCCCAGTTGGTCGCCGACGAACACGATCAGCGCGGCAACGAGCACGTTGAACACGAACGAAACCACGAACACCTTCGAGTCGAAGATGCGCTCCAGATACGCCCGCAATCCACCGAACACCGCGTCGAGCGCGGCCACCACCGCGATCGGCAGGTACGGCTGGATGACCTCGGGCACGCTGGGGTGAAACACCAGACCCAGCACGATGCCGATGACAAGCGCGGCGATTCCGATCATTTGCGTCCGATCATTACGGCCCAATCTGCTTGGCGAAGTTGATATCTCGAACCGAACCGGCAGGCAGCGTCAACCCGTCGCCTGCGCTGACGCTGACTCCGACGCCGTAGCTGGTCTCCAGCAACCGAAGTCGCTGCAAGCCTGCGCTGCGGTCGAATACGTCCTGCATAGCGTGCGGCGGTCCGACCGCGAGGATGACGTATGGGCTGCTGATCGGTTGATTGTCGACCAGGATGCCGCCGCCCGCTTGTCGGATCGTCACGTTCGGACCGATTCGCACTCCGCCCACCGAGACTGCCTCGGCCCCACTGACCCACAGCGAGTTGACGACAAGCTGTAGATCGCGGTCGAGGATCACCTGCTGACTACCTGCGACGCGCTCTTTGGAGACGTCGGACAGGTCCTTGGACATCCCCGGATCGGTGATGGTGATCGTCAGGCCAGGTCCGATTACCGCCGTGGCGGCTGCCGCGAAGTTCGCCGCGTCGAGGCCGCTCAGCAGCCGCTGGCCGCGTTCGTCGCCTTCAAGCCTGCTACGTCGCTCGGTGTCCACCTGCGCTGCAAGGGCGTTGCGCTGGGCCGTGGCGTCGTTGGTGGCGGCTTCTGCGGATTTGACGCTGCCCGACAACACATGCTGCGTCTCGCGCACACCCGGTGCCGTCGAGCGCGCCTGCGCGACCGCTCCGGCGAACACCGCCGCGATCGCGAGAGCCCCGGCGAGCTGCCACGTCCACGCCTGCCACCACGTCCGGCGCTTGGCGCCGGACGCCTTGGCTTTCGCCGCCGCGGCGTAGCCCGGATCGAGGTGATCGGACAGAAGGGAGCGCAGCAGCGACGGCAAGGGGATCAGCGTCGGCCGGTTGGCCTCGTGGACGTTGCGGCCCGCTTCGGGGTCGTAGCCGCCCAGCGTGCTCATCGCTTCGCAGCCTTGGGCAGTTGCCGCACCACCATGGCCACCTGAATCAGGTACAGCACCGCTGACCACAGGTACATGGCCATGCCCCAGATCAAGAACGCCCATCCGCATGCAAGGACGACGCGGCTCCACAGCGCGTCCCACTGGCCGAGCAGGATCAGCGGGAAGCCCGACATCAGGGCGAAGGTGGCGGCCTTGCCGATGTAGGTGACCGGCAGCGCGGTCAATCCGCGGCTGCGCAGCACCGGCAGCGTCGAGGCCAGCACGACGTCGCGGCCGATCAGCGTGATCACGATCCACCATGGCACCGCGCCGTAAATCGCCAGTGCCACAGGCACGGTCACCATGTAGATGCGGTCGACCGCCGGGTCTAGCAACTCCCCGAGCCGCGACGACTGGTTGGCGACCATCCGCGCGATCTTGCCGTCAGCCCAGTCCGAGAACCCGCTGAACATCAGCACGCCGACCGCCCATGCGTTGGCGTGGATGACGAGCAACAAATAGAGGAATACCGGCACCAGCACCAGGCGCAGCGCCGACAGCGCGTTGGGCACCGTCAGCACCCGGTCGCGCACGTCCCCCGAGGCGCCGGCCATGGGCTAAACCTATCGGAAGACCCCCGGCAGGCTCAGCGCCGACATGGACTCATCTGCCAGCGGATTGTCGTGAACCATATACGTCCACGTCGACGTCGGCCTTGCGAGTTTGGACAGGTCGACACCCGGCTCGTCCTCGATGGAGGCGGCGGTCTCGAATGTCTGCTGGGCAGCCTCGATCGCGTCGGCGGCCAGCGAGCCGAATGCGTCGACTGCCATCCGGTGAAATTCGTCGATCGGGGTCTGGTTGCCCAGTGCCCGCAGATGGATGCTCTCGCGGATGTCAGCCAGGTACGCCAGGTGGTCGGCCCAGCCCCGGTCCAGGTGGTACAGCATGATCAGCCGGCAGATCTTCTCCAGCTTCTCCTCGCCAAGGTCGTCGGCGATTTCCGTATAGCGGCTCGCTGCGCGCTCGGCCAGCTCCTCGCGCGCGGTCGCAGTGCGCAGCAAGGTGTTGCGGCGTTCGACGATGATCGCCCGCTGCTGGGCGATCAACTGGTTGTAGCGCCAGTTGTTGGCATGCACGTCGAGCATCCGGCCCTCGGCGATGCGCTGCGCGTGATCAAGCAGCGTGGCGGCCTTGCCGCTGACGATGCGACCGTCGTCGTCGGTCTGCATTGGGAGCTTGTTCGGCTCGAGATGCGCGACCACCACATCGTCTTCCCAACTGGCGAAGAACACCGACGAACCGGGATCGCCCTGGCGTCCTGCACGGCCGCGCAGCTGGTTGTCCAGCCGTTCGGTGTGGTGCCTGCCGGTGCCAATGACATGCAGCCCGCCGAGGTCGGCTACCTCATCATGGTCGGCCTCATCGGAGCCACCGAGCCGGATGTCGGTGCCACGGCCGGCCATCTGGGTGGACACGGTGACCGAGCCGAGCTTGCCAGCCTCGGCGATGACGCGGGCCTCCTCGGCGTCGTTCTTCGCGTTGAGCACGACGGCAGGGACGCTCGCCTTGACCAGCCGCTCGTGCAGCTCCTCGGATTCGGCGACGTCGCGTGTACCGACAAGGACTGGCTGACCGGTCGCGTGCATATCCTTGATGTGCTCGACGATGGCGTCGTTCTTGGCGGCCGCGGTGATGTACACGCGGTCGGCCTCGTCTTCGCGAATGTTGGGAGTATTCGGCGGAATTGGCGAGACGCCGAGCTTGTAGAACTGGCGCAGCTGTTCGCCTGCGGCAAGCGCGGTGCCCGTCATGCCGCACACCGTCGGGTACCGGTTGATCACCGCCTGCACCGTGATCGTGTCGAGCACCTCGCCGGTCTCGGTGGTCTCGATGCCTTCCTTGGCTTCGACGGCGGCCTGAAGGCCGTCGGGCCAGCGCTGCAACTGCGCGATGCGTCCGCGGGAGGCGTTGATCAGGTGCACCGCATCGTCGCGGACGATGTAGTGCACGTCGCGCTGCAACAGCACGTGGGCGTGCAGCGCGACGTTGACCTCGGTCAGGGTGGTGCCGACGTGGTCTTCGGAGTAGAGGTCGATGCCGCCGAGTTTGGCTTCGAGTTTCTGCGCGCCGGACTCCGTGAGATGGACGTTGCGGCTGTCGGCGTCGGTGTCGTAATCCTTGCCGGCGACGAGTTCGCCGACGAGACGGATGATCTCCACCTCCGGCATCTCACGGTGGCTGGTGCCCGCGAGGACGAGGGGCACCAAGGCTTCGTCGACGAGCACCGAGTCGGCCTCGTCGATCAAGGCCACGTCGGGGTTGGGCGACACCAAATCGTCGACGTCGGTGACCAGTTGGTCGCGCAGGACGTCGAAGCCGATCTCGTTGACCGATGCGTAGGTGATGTCGCACTTGTACGCCTCGCGGCGCTGGTCGGCCGTCGAGTCGGCGGTGATCCAGCCGACCGTCAGCCCCATCGCCTCGAGCAGCGGGCCCATCCATTCGGCGTCGCGGCGCGCCAGGTAGTCGTTGATGGTGATGACGTGCACGTTGCGCCCGCCGATCGCGTAGCCGGCCGCGGCGATCGCACCCGCCAGCGTCTTACCTTCACCGGTGGCCATCTCGACAACGTCGCCTGCCATCATCCGCAGCGCGCCCTGCAGCTGGACGTCGAAGGGCTTGAGCGTGGTCTTCCGCTCCGCGGCCTCGCGGGCGATTGCGAGGAACTGCGGGATGTCCGCCGAATTGGCCAGGTCGTCGAGATTCAGCAGCTTTGCGGCCTTGCACAGCTGTTCGTCGTCGAGCTCGGCGGCCTTCTCGTCGAAGTCTGCCGAGGTGCCAACTTGCGCCGTCGACCGGGTTTGATCCTTATCGGCACTGGCGCCGAGCAGCTTCCAGAATCGGCTGCCGACACGACCTGAGGTGCGGGTATTCATCTTCGCCACACATTTACGGTACGCGGCCCGCCAACTGCCGCGAGCGTGCGTGTCTGTACATAGACACGCGGGCTATCGCGCGCAGTCCGCGCACGCTCGCGGTCAGTCGACGGTGACGAAGTCGATCCGGACGCTGTCGGCGACGGCTTCGAAGCCGATCCGCTGATAGATGGCGTTCGAGGTTGGGTTCGCGAGATCCGCGAAGAGCACGACGTCTGCGGTGCCGCTCCGGTGCGCCAGATCCGCGGTCGCGGCGGTGACGGCCGAGCCGTAGCCGTGGCCGCGCCGGTCGAGTGGGGTGAACACGGGCCCGATCCTCGACACCCCGGCTGCGGGTGCGCGCAGCATCGCCATGCTGACGGGCCCGCCGTCGACGACCCACAGAACGAACCGGTCTCCGACTCGATTCGACGTATCGACGAACCGTTCGGCGGCCGCCTCGTCACGCTGACTGAACGTTTCCCGAAAGAACAGTCCCACCCATTCCGCGAGTTGGCGCCGGTCGTCGCTGGTGGCGAGTCGCGCAGTACCAGTCACACCGTCCGGCGCGCGTAACGCGCCAAGCCGATACAGCCGTTCTTCGGTGTCTATCGACCCGCTGCGTCCTGTGACTGTGTGCCATGCATCCGCGAAGGCGATGGCGCTGGACCGTGTGCCGCGAACGCCAGTCAGTCCGGGACGTACCCCAGCCAATTTGACGGCAAGCGTCTGCATGTCCACAGCAGGGATTCCGTTGTACGCCAAGGGATATGACGGCACCTGTAAGCCGGCGGCCGCGGCTACGCCGTCGTGCCACATTGTGAATAGCAACGAGTCGACGGGAAACCCGCCTGCCTGCAACGCGGTCAGCTCGATCGTGTGCACGACAGGATCGCGGCGATACAGCGGTTCCGCAATCGCGCGAAACTCATCCACCGAGTCATGCAGCCTGACCTCCATGCCTCCAGGATGGGCGCCAATGCCGAACGCGTCGAGCGATTTACGGTCGCTCGCGGCAGACGAGCTAAGCCAGGTTGGAGCGACGCGGGTATGCCACCGTCGGGTCGGTCAGCGCGTTGACCACGGCGGGCAGCCCCGATGAGAAGGCCCGCTCCAGCGCAGGCCGCACCTGTGCTGGCGTCGACACCAATTCGCCGTGCCCGCCGAGCGAAGTCACCACCTCGTCGTAGCGGGTGCCAGGGCGCAGCTCGGCCACCACCGAGTAGCCGTACAACATCTCCATCGGATGCTTTTCCAGCGCCCAGATGCCGTTGTTGCCGATCACCGAGACCACGTGAACACCGTGGCGCACCAACGTGTCCCACTCCATGCCGGAGAATCCGAACGCACCGTCGCCCTGTAACAACACCACCTGGCGGTCGGGCCGGGCCAGCTTGGCCGCAAGGTCATAGCCGGGGCCGGAGCCCAGGCAGCCGAACGGACCGCTGTCCAACCACGCGCCAGGCACGTAGCTATCGATGACTCGTCCGGCGTACGAGCCGAAGTCACCGGCATCGATGACGATGATCGCGTCGCGGTCCAACAGCGGCTTGAGTTCGGCGTACAGCCGCATCGGGTGCAGCGGGGTGCGGTCGTCGTCGAGCTCGGCCTGCTCGGCTGCCCGCGCGGCGCTCTCGACCGCACCCAGTTCGCCGATCCAGCCTTCATGGTCGGTCGCCCCTGCAGACGCCAGCGCCGACAGAATGGTGGTCAGATCGCCGTACAGCCCGGCCGCGACGTCGCGGGGATGCGCCCGGTCGGGTTCGACACGGTCGGCGACGATCAGTTTGGTCTGCGCGCCGAACACGCCGCCGAAACCAAGCCGGAAGTCCATCGGCACGCCGATCACCAGTGCAACGTCGGCCTCCCCCAAGGCTTTTGACCGTGCTCGGGAGAACGCTAGTTCGTGGTCGGCCGGTACCGTTCCGCGGGCCATTCCGTTCATCAGCACCGGCACGCGCAGCGCCTCGGCCAGTTCGAGCAGGGCCTTTTCTGCGTGCCCCCACCACACGTTGGTGCCCGCCATGATCACCGGTCGCTGGGCCTGGGCCAGCAGTCGCACGGCAGTGTCAAGGGCATTGCCGTCCGGTCTGACCGGGACGGGCGGATCGGACAGGGCACCGGGCCCGCCCGGGTCATGCGCCTCGCCGAAGACGTGATCCATCGGGAAATCCACGAACGCCACGCCCGACGGTGCACCGACCGCCGCCCGAAGCGCGTCGTCGATCAACCCGCCGACCGCATCGGCCGACTGCGCAGTGGCCGCGAACTGCGTCAGCGGCGCCACGAACGGCACGTGATCGATTTCCTGCAGCGACCCCTGCCCCCAACGCGATGCGGGCGCCCGCCCGCCGAGCACCACCAGCGGCGACTGGTTCTGCTGTGCGGCCGCCATCGCGCTCATCCCGTTGGTGATGCCGGGGCCCGCGGTCAGAGCGGCGACGCCGGGCTGTCTGGTCACCTTCGACCAGCCCTCGGCGGCGAACGCGGCGGTCTGCTCGTGGCGGGTGTCGACCAACCGGATGTCCTCGGCGCGGCAACCGTCGTAGATGGAGAATAGGTGCCCACCCGAAAGGGTGAAGATGGTGTCGATGCCGCTGGCGCGCAGCCGTCGTGCGATCAGATGTCCGGCGTTGACCGTAACTGGAGCCTCGATGCTCATGGCCGCAGCATAATCGCGACCATGAGCGACACCTCAGATACGCAGGTGCTGATCGCAGGCGGCGGCCCGATCGGCTTGACGGCCGCCATCGAACTCGCAAGGCGCGGCATCGCGTGCCGTATCGTCGATCCGCTGGTAGAACCACCGCAGTATGCGAAAGCCGTTGGGGTGCAACCCCGCACGCTCGAAGTGTTCGAAGGCATGGGCGTGTTGCGCCGCATCCTCGACGGGGCGTTGCTGATGCGGGGCCAGATCGTCTACGTCAACGGTGAGCGGGTTTCGCAGCTCGACATGACATTGCCCGACGACGTGCCGTTCGGCTTCATCGCCATTCCGCAGTACGCCACCGAGGCGATCCTGCGCGACGAGCTGGCGATGCACGGCGTCCACGTACAACGTGGCGTTCGGGTTACCGGCTTTACGCAGGACGCCGACGGCGTGACCGCCGCCCTCGCCGGCGGCACCGGCGAGCAGACGGTGCGGGCTGCCTACCTCGTCGGCGCCGACGGAGCGCACAGCACAGTGCGCAAGGGGCTCGGGTTGACGTTCGAAGGCGCGGCGTTCGAGGAGCGCTACATGCTCGGCGACGTCGAGGTCGACTGGTCTGCGCCCCGCGGGTACGGCGTCCGGTCGATGCACCAGACCGACGGCAAAACCGACGACCTGCTGGTGTGCATTCCACTCCCCGGGCGATGCCGCTACAGGATGTCGATGTTGGTTCCCGACGACCTCGGCGACGATGACACGCCGCAGCTGCATCACATTCAGGCCGTGCTCGACCGACTCTCCCCCGAGCCGACGACCGCCCGCAACATGCGATGGTCGTCGGTCTTCGGGGTCAGCCACCGCATCGTCGACGCCTACGGCAAGGGACGGGTGTTCGTCGCAGGCGACGCAGCGCATATCCACCCGCCCACCGGCGCGCAGGGCATGAACACCGGCATCCAGGACGCCCACAACCTGGCATGGAAGCTGGCGCTGGCACTGGCCGGGCAGGCCGCACCGGGTCTGTTGGAGAGTTACGACGCCGAGCGCCGTCCGGTCGGCGAAGATGTCGTCGGGCGCACCGTGCGCAGCGCGAGGGAAGGTATCGGCGCGGACTCGACCGATGTCGACTACATCATGCGCCGCGAAGCGCAACTGCTCATCGACTACGCGGGTAGCCCGATCGTGGCCGGAGCCGCTGGCAGCCGTGCCCCGGACGCGAAGGGCCTGACCCGCGACGCGGTGACGGGGCCGCTGCGGCTCTTCGAGCTGCTTGGCAGGCGCGAGCACACCACGCTGCTGTACGCGCCGGACGGCCCCGTCGACGTCGCGATGTACGCGCGCGCCGCCGAAGCAGCACTCAGCGCCGCCAACGGCCGGATGGACGTGTATCTGATTGCGTCTCCTGGCGCGGATGTGACGACCGATCTGCCGTTAATCCGCGACACAGCAGGCGATTTCGCAAGGGCCTACGCGCCTGCCGGACCGTCGGCGTATGTCGTGCGCCCCGACGGTTACCTGGGGCTCGCCGCAGCAGGCGTCGATCTCGCGCAACTGGTGGCTCACCTTGGTGCGACGTTCGCCAAGCCCGAGGGAGATGTCGCCGGATGAACACCGAGACGTTCAGGCCGTCGATCGACTGGACCAACGAACTTCTCACCTCGACTCTGTGGGTGATGCAGATGTTCGTCATCACCGCTGCGTGCCTGATGATGGTGCTCGTCCTGCTCGGAAGGACGACTGAGTGGGGGCGCCAGTTCTGGCGCATCACCGGCGATTACTTCAAGGGCAGACAGAGCGTCCCGGTGTGGGCCATGGTGGGGTTGCTGCTGCTGTCGGCGATCCTGTTCGTGCGCATCAACGTCCTTCTCAGCTACTACTCCAACGATCTCCTGTCGTCACTTCAACTCACGTTCCAGGGCGGCGATGCGGCGAAAGCGACTGGCGTACACGGGTTCTGGTCGACGATGCTGGTATTCGCCGTCCTGGCAGTCTGCTACGTGGTCCGGACGCTACTCGATCTGTATGTGACGCAGCGGTTCATCATGGGTTGGCGAATCTGGTTGAGCAGGCGCTTCATCGACGATTGGCTCGTGGACTTCGCATATTTCCGCAGTCAGTTCTCGCGTCAGCCGATCGACAACCCTGACCAACGTATCCAGCAGGACATCGACATCTTCACCGCGGGCGTCGGTAGCGAGCCGAACAACCCGGCGAACACATCGGAGCACTTGTTGCTTTTCGGCGCGGTCGAGGCTGCGCTGTCGGTGTTCACGTTCGGGGCGATCCTGTGGCGGCTCTCCGGGCCCCTGACTTTGGGAGGCGTCACGCTCGAGCGGGCCTTGTTCTGGATCGTCATCGCCTACGTGCTGGTGGCCACCATCTTCGCGTTCGTCATCGGCAGGCCTCTGATCCGGTTGAGCTATATGAACGAGCTCCTCAACGCGGGCTTCCGGTATTCACTGGTGCGGTTGAGGGATGCCAGCGCCGCCGTCGGCTTGTATCGAGGCGAGAACGCAGAACGCAGAGTGCTCAACCGCCGCCTGTCAGCGGTCATGGAGAACTACCGCTATTGGCGGAACCGGATGGTCCTCTTCACCGGCTGGAACTTGTCGATGAGTCAGGCGATCGACCCGCTGCCGTTCATCGTCCAAGCGCCCCGGCTGTTCGCCCAGCAGATTTCGCTCGGCGACATCTTCCAGTCGTCGACCGCGTTCCACAACATTCACAATTCGCTGTCGTTCTTCCGAAACGTGTACGACTCGTTCGCGAGCTATCGCGCGGCCATCATCCGCCTCGACGGGCTGCTCGACGAGAATTCGCGCGCCAGGGCTTTCGGTCCCGTCCAGACCGGCGTCTCGGAGGGGGGCGGTCTTGAGGTCAACGGAATCGAAGTACGCACTCCCGAAGGCGAGTACCTCGTGCATTCCCTCGATTTCAGCCTCGATGGCGGTGACACGCTATTGATCAGCGGCCCGTCGGGCATCGGCAAAACCGTTCTGCTGCAGAGCCTCGCAGGACTGTGGCCGTTCGTGTCGGGCGACGTCGCACTGCCGTCCGGCAGGCAGGAGGCGATGTTCGTCCCGCAAATGCCCTACCTGCCTCTCGGCGACCTCCGTGCCGCCGCGTCATATCCGCTCGAGGAGGGCGCTGTCGGCGACCAGGAGATCCAGCAGGCCTTGGTCAAGGTCGCCCTTTCCCACATCGTCATCCGGCTCAACGATGTCAGGGACTGGGCGAAGGTGCTCTCGGTCGGCGAGCAGCAGAGGGTCGCGTTTGCCCGCATCCTGCTGAGCAAGCCGCGTGCGGTCTTCCTCGACGAGTCGACCTCGGCGATGGACGAGGGGCTGGAGCTAATGTTGTACGAACTGATCCGCGCCGAGCTCCCTGACACCATTTTGGTCAGCGTGAGTCACCGCAGCACGGTGCAGCAATTCCACGAACGGCACCTCGAACTTGTCGGCGGCGGAGAGTGGCGGCTCGATCCGCTTCCCAGCAGGAGGTGACACCTCCGGAGCGCTAACCGCAGGGCGTCGAGGTACCTTGCCGGAATGAATCCCGACATGTTCATCCCGACGCTGGACTGGGGCCACGAGGTGTGGACGTCGCTGGTCTGGATCGCCAAGGCGTGGGCGATCGCCGCGGTGTCCACCCTGGTCATCCTGGTGCTGATTGGCCGGTTCACCGTTTGGGGTAAGCAGTTCTGGCGCATCACCGGCGACTACTTCACCGGTCCTGCCAGCGTCAAGATCTGGCTCTGGCTTGCGGTGCTGTTGCTCTCGGTGATCATCGGTGTTCGCCTCGACGTGCTGTTCAGCTACCAGAGCAACGACATGCTCTCCAGCTTCCAATCGGTGGCTTCAGGCATCGGCAGCGGTGACGAAGCGGTGAAGAACTCCGGCAAGGACGGCTTTTTCCTATCCATTCTCGTTTTCTCCGTCATGGCCGTCATGCACGTTGCACGAATCATGCTGGATCTGTTCATGATGCAGCGGTTCATGCTGGCATGGCGTGCCTGGCTGACCGACCGGCTCACCGGTGACTGGCTCGACGGAAAGGCCTACTACCGGGCTCGCTTCATCGACGACACCATCGACAACCCGGATCAGCGCATACAGCTCGACATCGACATCTTCACCGCCGGTGTCGGCCCCCTGCCCAACACACCGAACAACACGTCGGCCGCCACACTGCTGTTCGGCGCGGTCTCGTCGATCACATCGATGATTTCGTTCACCGCAATCCTTTGGAATCTGTCGGGCACGCTGCCGATCTTCGGGATCGAGATTCCGAGGGCGATGTTCTGGATCGGACTCGGATACGTCCTGTTCGCCTCGATCTTCGCGTTCTGGATCGGCAGGCCGATCATCTGGCTGCAGTTCAACAACGAGAAGTTCAACGCCGCGTTCCGCTATGCGCTGGTCCGATTGCGCGACGCGTCCGAGGCGGTCGCCTTCTATCGCGGGGAAATCGCCGAGCGCACCGGGCTGCGCCGACTCTTCGCGCCCGTCGTCGACAACTACAAGCGGTATGTGAACAGGATGCTTGGCTTCTACGGCTGGAACCTCTCGATCAGCCAGATCATCGTGCCCTTGCCATACCTGCTGCAGTTTCCACGGTTCCTCAGCGGCGAGATCAAGCTCGGTGCAATGAGCCAATCCGCGTCGGCATTCGGCAGCATCCAGGACGGGCTGTCGTTCTTCCGCAACGCCTACGACCAGTTCGCTGGGTACCGGGCCGCGATCATCCGCCTCCACGGCTTGGTCGAGGCCAACGATGCGGCACGGGCGCTGCCCGAAGTGACAACCGCTGCGTGCGTCGACGGCGCGGTAGAGCTCGAGGACATCGAAGTCCGCACTCCCGACGGAAAGCAGCTCATCAAGCCACTCGATATGCGCCTCGAGGTCGGCGACACGATGGTGATCACCGGCCCGTCGGGCAGCGGGAAGACCACGCTGTTGCGCAGCCTGGCGGAGTTGTGGCCGTTCTGTTCGGGCACATTGACCCGGCCCTGCGGGCCCAACGAGACGATGTTCCTGTCGCAGATGCCCTATGTGCCGCTTGGCGATCTGCGCGCAGTGGTGTCTTACCCCGCCAAGGAAGGCAATATCGACGACAACACGCTGAAGCGCACGCTGCTGAAGGTGGCGCTGCCGCATCTCGTCGAGCGCCTCGACGAGGTACTGGACTGGGCCAAGGTGCTGTCCCCGGGCGAACAGCAACGGATCGCCTTTGCCCGCATCCTGTTGACCAGGCCCAAGGTGGTCTTCCTCGACGAGTCCACCTCAGCGCTCGACGAAGGCCTGGAGTTCCTGCTCTATCAACTGGTGCGCACCGAGCTGCCTTACACCATTCTGGTCAGCGTCAGCCACCGCTCGACCGTGGAGCAGCATCACACCCACGAACTCGAGCTGCTGGGCGACGGCGAATGGCGACTCGGCCGGGTCCAGGGCGACGAGCCCGTCCCCGTATAACGCCGCGCCGCGTAACTTCCCGGCATGGAAACCCTCACGCCGTCCCTCGACTGGGGCGACGAGCTCATCTCCTCCGCGCTGTGGGTGGCGAAGGCATGGGTGATCGGCGCGGTGTGCATGGTCGTTGCGCTGGCTCTGCTGGGCCGGTTCACGACATGGGGCCGCCAGTTCTGGCGCGTCACCGGCGGCTATTTCAAGGGCCGCGAAAGCATTCCGGTATGGCTGTGGCTTGGCGTGCTGCTGGCATCGGTGATGATCGACGTGCGCCTCGCCGTGCTGTTCAGCTATCAGTCCAACGACCAGTTCTCGGCGCTTCAGGCCGCGTTCGAGGGTGAAGGGGCGGCGAAAGACGCAGCCATTGACGGCTTTTGGGTGGCGATGCTGATTTACGTCGGTGTGGCCATCGCGCACATCGCCCGCAGCCTGCTCGACGTGTACCTGACGCAGCGATTCATCATCCGGTGGCGGGTGTGGCTCACCCACCGGCTCACCGGCGACTGGCTCGACGGTGATGCCTACTACCGAGGACGCTTCATCGACAGTCCGATCGACAATCCGGACCAGCGCATCCAGCAGGACATCGACATCTTCACCACGGCACCGGACCGGAAACCAACACACCGACCGTCGGCACATCCCAGACGCTGGTATTCGGCGCGGTCACGTCGATTGTCTCGGTCGTGTCGTTCACCCCGATTCTGTGGAAGCTGGCGGGCCCGCTCACGATCTTCGGGGTGACGGTGGAGAAGGCGCTGTTCTGGATGGCGCTCGTGTTCGTGTTATTCACGACGGTCGTCGCGTTCTGGATCGGTCGCCCGCTGATCCGCCTCTCGTTTCGCAACGAGCTGACCAACGCCGCGTGCCGCTACGGGCTGATCCGTCTGCGCGATGCCGGCGAGGCCGTCGGCTTCTATCGCGGTGAACGCGCCGAACGCGGCCAGTTGACGACGAGGTTCGCGGCGATCATCGCCAACTACCGCGTTCGTGCGACGGAACCTGGCGTTCCTCGGCTGGAACAAGGCGATGAACCAGATCGTCAGCCCGCTGCCAACGGTCGTTCAGGCTCCCCGCTTGTTCGCGGGCGAGATTCAGTTCGGCGATGTCACCCAGTCGGCGAGCGCGTTCCTTCAGGTGCACGACTCGCTGGCATTCTTCCGTGCCGTCTACGACTCGTTCGCCAGCTACCGCGCCGCCGTCATTCGTCTTGACGGGCTGATCAACGCCAACGAAACCGCAAGGGAATTACCAATTTTGACGGCTTTGCCCAGCAGCGACGGTTCGGTCGAACTCGACGCGGTCGAGGTACGCAGGCCCGACGGGGTGCGGTTGGTCGACCCGCTCGACGTCCGGTTGGCACCTGGCGACTCGATGGTGATCACCGGCGGCTCGGGTTCGGGCAAGACAACACTGTTGCGCAGCCTCGCGCAGCTGTGGCCGTTCACGTCGGGCACGTTGCGGCGGCCGGCCGACAACACCCTGTTCCTGTCGCAGATGCCATACGTGCCGCTCGGCGACCTGCGGTCGGTGATCTCGTACCCGGCTGTCGCGGGCGAATTCGACGATGCGGCAATCGGGTTCGCGCTCGACACGGTGGCTCTCGGTCATCTCTCAAGTCGTCTCGACGAGGTCGCCGACTGGGCCAAGGTGCTCTCGCCCGGCGAACAGCAGCGCATCGCATTCGCGCGTGTGCTGCTGGCGAAACCGAAGGCGGTGTTTCTCGACGAGTCCACTTCGGCACTGGACGAGGGACAGGAGTTCGCCCTGTATCGGTCTCTGCGCACCGCGCTGCCGGACTGCGTCGTGGTCAGCGTCAGCCACCGCGGCACTGTCGAACAGCACCACGGAAGGCGCCTGGAACTGCTCGGTGGCGCCCAGTGGCGCCTGGAGCCCGTCTAGCCTCGCGCGGCGTGCGTCCCGGCTCGCCGGCCGAAGAATGAGCCCTCGCCGAGCTGTGTACCGCTGGCGTAGCTCTTGCCGTCCTCGGCGATGTTCGACGCACATGCCCCTGCTGCATAGAGGCCAGGGATAACGCTGCCGTCGTCCCGTAGCACCTCGCCGTCGATCGATACCGCCAGCCCGCCCATGGTGAAGCCGGAGTACATCGCTACGCCGAGCGAAAGGTCGAACGCCGCCCATGGTCCCTTGTCTTGTACGGCAACGTAATCCGGTTGCTTGTGGAAATCGGGATCCTCACCGCTTGCCGCGTGCTCGTTGTAACGGTCGAGCGTGGCGGCGAGGTTGCCCTCGGGAATCCCCAGTGCCGCTTCCATTTCGGCGACTGTCTCCCACCCGTCGATGAACTTGATCAATGGCATCTCGGGCATCTGCAAGTGCGCCTCGTCGACGACCAGGTATGCGGTTTGATCCGGTTGTTCCAGAACGAATGCCGACGTGCGTGAGTGGTACGAGTCTTCCGCGACGAACCGCTCGCCGTTCTTGTTGACGACGATGCCGGTGAGCAGGATCTCCGGCGGGTAGGCGGCCGCAGTGATGAACAGCTGATCCAGGTTTTGGGCAACTCCCCCCGCTGAGACGCCCATCCGGATGCCAAGCCCGTCGTCGTGAGGGTTGCCCAGAATGTAAGGCTCGACCTCTCCGTGGTGTTTGGTGCGACGCTTCTGGCCAAGCGCGGGGGTGTGCTGGGCGACCATCTCGGGGTTCATCGCGAAACCGCCAGCGGCGATGACGACCGACTTGGCCCTGATGGCGCCGGTGTCGTTGAAGTGCTTCCAGCGGACCCCGACCACGGCACCGTCGTCGACAATCAGGTTGGTGGCGCCGGTCTCGTAGCGAATCTGCACACCAAGTTCGTCGGCCCGCTTCAGCAGGAGGTCGATGACCATCGCCGCGCCACCGAGTTCACCGGGCACCGGCACAGAGTGGCCACGGGGTGCGGGTTTGGCCTGCTCGCAGAACGGCCAGACCTTCTCGTTGCCGGTGTACGACAAACCCTCGGTGCCTGGCGGAACGACCACCTTGCCTGGGTAAAAACTCCGCTCGAACTGAAAACCCAAGTCCTCCAACCAGTTGAAGTGCTCGACGCTGCCATCGCTGTACGCGCGGATCTTGTCGTGCTCCGGCTCGCGCGACACCGCGACCAGGTACTTGTACATCTCATCGGCGCTGTCGTCATGCCCTGTGGCTTGTTGCACCGCGGTGCCGCCACCGAGGTAGAAATGGCCACCTGCCATCGCGCTGGTGCCACCCGCGGCGGCGGCCCGCTCCAGAAGCAGCACCTTCGCCCCCGCCGCTGCGGCACTGACCGCCGCGCAGCCGCCTGCGATGCCGAAGCCGATCACCAGGACGTCGACCTCGTCGCTGAATTCCGCGATGTCGCCAGCGTTGACGGTCTGCGGGATCTCGGTTGTCACCCTTGCTCCTGTTTGATGTAGTCGTAGAACGCCCGGGTCTCGGGCGAGATGTGCGCAATCTCGATATAGGGCACGCCCGCGGCCTCGGCCGTGACATATGCGAACCGCATCCCGCCGGGCATCACGCCCTGCTGAACGACGGGTGCGCCATTGCGCTCGGCTTCGGCCAGCGCGGCGTCGAACGCGTCGATGTCGGGAGCCTCAACACAGATGTGGTGCAGGCCCGGTCCGGCGCTGTCGAGAAATTCGGTATAGATGCTTTCCCCTGAGATCGGCGCGATCAGTTCCAGCTGGGTGTCGCCGGCGTAGCTCATCGAGATGTGGGCGACAAAGTCGGCAGGCCGTCCGCGGAACGTGCACGTGTCAGGAGCGAAATGGACGCTGGGTATGCGGACCCACTTCTTGGCGCCCAACAACGTGGTCAGCGCCGTTTCGGTGGCATCGAGGTCGCGCGTCACCCAGGCAATCTGGACAGGTGTCTGGTCAAGCATCTCCATGAGGATATCTCTGCGGTGGCGCCCTGACTAGAACGTGTTCTAGTTTATTCCTCGCCGAGGTACGCCTTCAGGCATCGATCCGCCGCCGCACGCGCCGCCGCGGGATCCACCCCGAAGGCGACGCTCGCGCCGTACCACTCCTCGCCCGACAGCGTCAGGAAGCGACGGCCGTCCTCGGTGCCCGTCCACTGCTGCCCAAACGACGGGTCGATGGATTCGCCGCTACTCAGGTGGATGGCCAGCCCGAGAACCATGGAATCCCAGCCGATCCCTACGGCGCCTGGCCCGAACTCGCGCCAGAGCTCGTCGTCAACGTGCGCGATGTGCTCGATCACTAACCGCGCCCGGTCGGATCCGTCGCTGCTGATGCTGACATCGATCCAGCTGACGTTGCCGCCGTACTCCCACGTGGCGGTGAAGTTGTTCGGCGGGTCACACGTCAGGACGGTTCCGCTTGCCTGTCCTTCCAACTGGTAGGAGCCGCCGAGTTTCAAATCGCCCGAAATCGGCAGGAACCACCGCGGAATGCGCTCGATATTGGTGACCGCATCCCAGAGGTCTGCGGGGTCGGTGTCGTAGGACTGACTGATCGTGACGACGTGTGCCTCCCCTGTGTCGATCGTGCGGGTCCCGACATTGCGCTGAACCGCCTTGATCTGATGGTCGACATCGATCTCAATCATGTTGCCTTCCTTCGTCGTTGTCGTTTCCCCCGTGCGATCTCGGTGCCAAGCGCGGCGAGGTGCGGTGTCCAGAAGCGGCGGAACGTATCCAGCCACTCGTCGACATCGCGCAGCGCCGAGCCGTTCACCGCGTACAGCCGCCGCTGACCGTCCGGCCGGACCGATGCGAACCCGTTGTCCCGCAGCACCTTCAAGTGCTGGGACACTGCGGGCTGCGTGATCGCGAACTCGCCATGGATGGTGGCGCCGATGGCCCCCGCGGACATCTCACCGCGTGCGAGAAGTTCGAGAATGCGGCGACGCACAGGATCTCCAAGGACGTCGAACGCGTGCACTACCCCAAATTAAAGCCACCACTTATATAAGTCAAGGCGAAATTATTGATCGTCCCACTTCGGCGGCGCGGCTCCTCTGCCGAAGCCCCAGGTGGCCTGCCCCAACCGCGGCTTGGGCTGGGCGCTTACTGGTCGCTGGCGAAACCGCGCTTCCAGGATCGGCTCTGGATCTGCGCCTTCGAACAACGCCAGGCACGGCGCGGCGAACTCGCACACCGAACAGTGCGCCGCGGGGCTCGGATAGATCGTGGGCTCGAACACCATGTCGAGCGCTTCGGCGGCGAGTTGCCTACCCATGTCCGCGATCTCCTGACGTGTGCGACGGATACGGGTGCGGCGTATCGGACCAGCGATGTGCTGGTCAACCCGGCTCGCAACGTCGACCCGTGATGGCCGCGCCGACACCCGCTGATGTTGCGGAATCGACCGACCTCCGCCGCTAGCCTCGTGCTGGGCAACCGGCTTGCGATGCCGCGGGTCGGCAGTAGAGGGAAGATCGAGCGGGCCGTCGATGCGCACCTCGTTGTGGATCGTTCCGACGATCTCCATGCCCACATAGTCCTGCTCCCAGGCCCAGCATGCCGCGATCGCCTCCTCGTCGCGTACCAGCGCGTCCCGCTCCTGCCAGTCATCGACAGTCTGGTGGCGGACGACCCAGTAGTCGTCGGCGGCGTCCACCGCGAGCAGGTCGACCCTGCATGTGTAGACGATCCCGGATCCGTTGGGGGTCAACAGCCCTCGTTCGGTTTCCGCCGGATCGGTGAGCAGGCCCGCCACGTCGTGATCGATCTTGACAGGCGCGAAGTCGTCGATCGTGCTCGCCCACGCGTCGTAACCATCCAGCAGGGCCGTGGCGGCCTCGACGAGAGCGCCCGCGCCCGCGTCGTTCAGCGACCGCTCGACCGCCTTCCGTACCAACGATTGTTTGAGGTCGTGCTGCCAGTCCCAGGTGCCCGGGTAGTAGTAGACCGCGAGGGCATCCTTTAGCGCGGCAGGCAGTGCGGGTCCGGCAGCGTCGACGGGTTCGAGTCGACGGCGTGACGCGAAATCCCATTGCCGTCTACAGCGTTTGAAGCTCGCGCGTTGCTCGGGGTCGATGCGGAAATACACGATGCCGGCCGTCAGTGCGAATGCGGCCAGGGTTCGTCGAGCGGCCATCGACACCGTTCGTCGCGGTTGGCCATCGACTCGAGCTCGGCCAGCAGATCATCGAGGAACGCGCGCGTCTGTTTCGGATTCTCGGGCCAGGCGGCCGAGAAGCACATCCACACGTCCGGGTCGTCGGACGGCGTCGCGGTGACAACCGCGTCGAGAGGCATGACCCGCCAGCTGTAGGAATCTCCCCTGCGCTCGAGGTACACCGTGTCATCACGACCGGGGCGTGCAGCCACGATCGAGACGAACAGTTCTTGGCGGTCCATCATTGCCTCGCCAACCCAGGATAGTTCTTTAGCCGACGCAGGGTCACCCGCTGAGCATGTCGATCAGCAGCCGGATCTGGATGTCGAAAACGGCCTCAGGGTCGGTTAGCGTGTCCGCGCCGTACTGACCGAACACCTCGAGGCTGATTGCACCGACGAGCCCCGCCCACAGCAGAAAGCACTTGGCAACGGCCGAGTCATCACCGCGAAACTCGAACTCGTTGCGCACTAATTCGAAGTCCGACGAGAGCGGCTGCCCCGCAGCAGTATTGGACTGAGGCACGTCGCCAGCCGCGATGCCTGCGCCGATCGCACCGAACAGCGCAGCGACTACCCGGGTCCCCGGCCCGACAGTGCGCTCACGCGGCGCGTGATAGCCAGGCACCGGGCTGCCGTACAACAGCGCCCAGCTGGCCGGCTGGAGGAGCGCCCATGCACGGGCCGCGTGTGCCATTGCGAGCAATTGGTCGCGCCATGATCCGTCGGTTGCCACACCGGCACGGTCGACCTCGTCGGCCAGCGCGGAATAGGCGTCGACGAGCAGCAGTGTCAGAAGATCGTCGCGACTGGCCACATAGCGGTACACCGCGGACGACACCATGCCGAGGTCGCGCGCGATGGCCCGCAGCGACAGCCCGGACGCACCCTCGGTAACCAGATGGCGCCTGCCGAACTCGATGATCTGTGCCTCGATCTTTTCGCGCGTTTCCTGCCGCTTGCCCATCGGGCCAGTGTGACACAAAACGAGATCACTGCTCTTGAATCTTCGCGCAAGCCGTGGCACTCTTGTCCGAGAGCACTGCTCTCCAATTGGATATCCGACGGAAGGAACCCCGATGACCGTGCGTTACGACGCCCCCAATGCCGCTGCCCGCGCAGCCAACGAACTGATCCGCTTGCTTGCCGAGGCCGGAATCAGCATCGCAGGGACACGCGCGCTGCGGGTCCGCGGGCGCAAGACCGGCAAACGCCGGGGTGTGGTGATCAACGTGCTCACCGTCGACGGCAGCGACTATGTCGTGTCGCCGCGCGGTAACACGCAGTGGGCGCGAAACGCGCGCAGCGCGGGCGTTGTCGAGATGGGGCCGCGCTGGCGGAGCAGGGACGTGCGCATTTCCGAAGTCGCCGATGACACCAAGCCGCAGCTGTTGAAGCGCTATCTCGACCGGTGGTATTGGGAGGTCAAGGCTCACATCGGCGGTTTGACCCCGCAGTCGACCGACGATGAAATACGGTCTGCCGCACCGTCAATCCCGGTTTTCGAACTTCACCGCTAGGGCACAGGGGCTGACCAGGGCTCGGGAGTCGGCGGCGCCACACTGCCAGAAGCGGCAGAGATGACGTCCTCACGCACCTGTTGACTGGCGGCCTGCCACGACACCGCCGCAGGGTATTGGCCCCAGGTGCTGTTGAACATTCCGACGATCGCCGCCCTGCCGTCGGGGGTGAGGTTGTAGACCGGGCCGCCCGAGTCGCCTTTCTGGCTCACCACGCCGTTGGCCATCGTGAACCAACCGTTGTACACGGCCTGGATGGTCCCGCAGGTCTCCCCCGTGACCACACCGAAGTGACACACCGGCAGGCCGGCCACGGCCACGATCGCGGGATCGGCGACGAGTTGCCGTCCACCCGGAAGGACGTTGTTGATCGCGACTTCTGGTGAAAGGCTGATCGCCTCCCAGTCGGCGATCTGATGATTGGTGTCGACGGTCGCGCCGTTCGGCGTGTTGTCACGGAACAGTGTTTGGGTACCGATCAAGTTGCCGTCTCTGTCGGTCACCTGTCCGTTGCCCCTACAGTGGCCCGCGGTGAACGCGATCCGCATCTGCGGGTCGACGTACCCGAGCGTGCAGACGTTGGTGCCTTGGCGTACTTCCATACCGGGGAACACCGGCACGCCGGGAGTGGCCTGAGCCGGTGCAGACGGCAGCGTGAACGCGATGATCGGGGCGGCGGTCGCTGCGAGCATGCACAACCATCGTCGGCGCACTATCGCCTCCGATCTTCAGTGTCAAGGCTGTCCAGCGTACCGCTGAGCTGCGGATTGCCATACCCGAACGGCTTACTGCAACTGCGCACGCATTTGCTCATCGGCCAAGCACGCCGCGACGTTACACGGCCCTAACGCAAAGGTGGCCCGGACCTTTCAGCCCGGGCCACCAACGCGTTTTGCGCTACGGGATCGTCAACACCTGACCGGGATGGATGAGGTCGGGGTTGGAAACGCCGCTGGCGTCCGCGATCACCTGATACTTGCTCCCGTCACCGTAGAAACGTTCCGAGATCGCCCACAGGGTGTCACCGGAAACCACTGTGTATGTCCGCGCAACGGGCGGCGGGGGTGGAGGCGGCGCGGCGGGCTCGGCCTCCGGCGCGGGAGCGGGCGCTTCTTCTGCCGCGGGAGCGACTTCGGGCGCCTCAGTTTCTCGCGCGGGAGAAGGCGCGTCGGCGGTTTCCGTCTTCGACGACCAGGCGGGCCCGTCGTTGGCGTACAGCACCACGTTGCGGTCGTCCTGCAGAACGAGCTTGACGTCCTTGGCGCCCTTGGTGTCGGTGTGCCAGATCGGCTTGTCGGGCGTGTACAACACGACGTTGCCGTCCTCTTGCACCTCGAGGCGTTCTGCGTTCTCGCCGTTGGTACCCGACGCCCACACGGCCTGGCCGCGCGCCGCAAGCACCAGGTTGCCGTCGTCCTGCAACGTGAGCGTGTACTCGCCGTTGCTGGATGTCAGCGATCCGCCCTTTTCGAGCTTCTGTCCTTCGGTAAGTGTGTCTCCCATGCGGGCGAGCCTACTGACCCTGCGCGCGCATGTATGGCGTTCCGCTCGCCGCAATTCAAACGTTTGGCGAACGATTGGTGACCCAATTACGTTCAGGCCCAAGCGACTCCGTCGCTCAGTTAAGGAATGGTCAGCTCGTCGCCGGGATGGATCAGGTCAGGGTTGGAGATACCACTGGCGTCGGCGATCACCTGGTATTTGCTGCCGTCACCGTAGAAGCGTTCCGCGATCGCCCACAGCGTGTCTCCGGACACCACTGTGTATGTCCGCGCAGCGGGCGGCGGGGGTGGTGGCGCGGGTGCCGGTTCGGGCTCTGGTGCAGGAAGCGGTTCCTCGGCCGCGGCCGGAACCACCTCGGGCGCCTCCTCAGCCGGGGGTGCAGGGGGCGCTTCATCGGTTTGCGTACCCGATGACCACGCCGGTCCGTCGAACCCGTACAGCACCAGGTTGCGGTCGTCCTGCAGCAGCAGGCGAACGTCCTTGGCTCCCTTGGTATCGGTGCGCCAGATTGGCTTGTCCGACGTGTAGAGCACGCAGTTGCCGTCCTCTTGCACCTCGAGGCGTTCGGCGTCCTGACCGTTGGTGCCCGTCGCCCATACAGCGTCGCCGCCCGCCCCGAGCACCAGGTTGCCATCGTCCTGCAACCTCAACGTGTACGCCCCATTGCGTGATGTCAGCGATTGCCCGCGTTCGAGCTTCTCGCCCTTCATCAGCCTGTCGCTCATGTGCTGACCCCTTTCCGCATGATCCCGGCTGAGCTTACTGATCATGGCTGTGGCCTAGGGCATTTCGAGCCAGTACGAGTCAGGAATCGAACCCGAGCCCCAACGCATCGAGTGTGCGCAGCAGGATGTTGCGCTGCCCGGCTGTGTGGTCGGCCCGATCCAGCGACCACCGCGTCGCCTGGATACCGATGCTGGCCAGCGGCTCCGGCGGAAACGGCAACGGCCGCCTACGGACCATCTCCAATTCGGTGCGTGCCGTGGGCTCACCAGCGAGGAGATCGAGGCACACGTCGGCGGCGAACCGCGCCGCACCCACACCGAGACCGGTGAACCCGTTGGCGTAGGCAACCCGGCCGTCACGTGCCAGCCCCCAGTGCGCGCAGAACCGAGTGTTGGTGTCGATGGCGCCCGCCCAGCGGTGGCTGAACCGGACATCGTCGAGTGCAGGAAAGGTGATGAAAAAGTGTGCGGCCAGCCGCCGATACGTGGCGGCCCGGTCCTCGTAGCGATCGTCGACCTTGCGGCCGAAGTGGTAGACGGCGTCGTAGCCGCCCCAGACGATGCGGTTGTCCATTGTCAAGCGGTAGTAATGAAATTGGTTGGCGCAGTCGCCAATTCCCTGTCTGTGTCGCCAGCCGATGCGCTCGAGCTGGGTGTCGGTAAGCGCCTCGGTTGCCAACACGTAGTCGTACACCGGGACGGTGTGCAGCCGGTTGCGCTTCAGCAGGCTCGCAAAGACATTCGTCGCAAGCACGACGTTGCGGCAGGTGATGATCGCCGCACCGCACTTGACGCGCAGCGCGGCGATCGTGGATTCGAGGCGTTGCGCGTTCGTGTGCTCGTAGATCTGCACACCTGCGTCCCGGCATGCGCGGGCCAGTTCGAACGCCAGCTTGGCCGGATGGACGATTGCAGTGGTGTCGGGGTTGTACAGGCCCGCGAGGTAGGTCGGGGAATGAACCTCGTCGCGGACTTCGTCGAGGCCAAGGAACAGTCCCTCGGCGTGGTCGGCTGCCTCGGTGAGCCAATCGACTTGATGTGGTTCCGTGGCCACCGACAGCATGCCGGTGCGTTGCCATTCGACGTCGAGTCCGAGTGACTCGATGTCGGCCTGCATGCCATCCAGGTTCTGCACGCCCATCGTCTCGATGGTGTCAATCTCGTTGGGCCAGCGCGCCTTTCCGTTCTCCAGCCCGTGTGTCAAGCTCGCGTCGACGAAGCCTCCGTTGCGGCCCGACGCGGCCCAGCCGATCCGATTGGCCTCTATGAGCATGATGCGCCGATCCGGATTTCGCTGGGCGGCATGCAATGCGGCCCAAAGCCCGGTGTAGCCCCCGCCGACAACCAGCAGATCGCAGGTGACGGATCCGGTTGCCTGCGGGTATTCCGGCCGCGGAATGTCGAGCCACATCGAGCCGAAGGTGCTTGCCGCAAGCGAACGTTCGACCAGGCCCGGATCGACGTGGGCATCAAACACCGTCTCCACATCGCGGACACTACGGGGTAGCCACGCATCGTGGCGTGAATCTCACCGGGCGGGCACCGGTATTCCGCCGGTGCCGGTGAACCGAGCCAGCACGGGCCCGACCATGGCAAGGATGAACACATATGGCGTGGCAACCGCGCCGACGTCTTCGAACGACGTGCCGACCAGCCCGATGATGACGAGCGAGAATTCGCCGCGGGCGATCAGCGCGGTGCCTGCGCGGAGCTGACCGGGGCGGGCCACGCCGTCGCGGCGCGCGGCGAATTGACCGGTCAACACTTTCGTCCCTGCGGTCACCACCGCCAGCAGCAGTGCGGCGGGCAGCATGGGGACGAGATCGGCGGGGTTCACTGACACCCCGATGGCCAGGAAGAAGATCGCGGCGAACAAGTCGCGCAGTGGGCTGAGCACCATGCGCGCGCGGCGCGCCGACTCACCCGTCAGCGTCAGGCCGACCAGGAACGCACCGACCGCCGCGGAGGCATGCACGAATTCGGCAAGCGCGGCGACGATCAACGTCAGGCCGAGGATGCGCAGCAGCATCTGCTCGTTGTCGGGGTGCGCAACGATCCGCCCGACGTGATGGCCCCATCGGTACGACGCGACGAACGCCAGGGTGAGCGCCGCGACGGCGATCGCCATGCCGAGCAGGGCGGCCAGCCAGGTGCCGCCTGCGGCCAGCACGGCCAGCAGCGGCAGGTATGCCGCCATCGCGAAGTCCTCCAACACCAGGATCGACAGCACGGCCGGGGTTTCCCTGTTGCCAAGCCTGCGCAGGTCGGACAGCAGCCGCGCGATCACACCCGACGACGAGATGTACGTGACGCCGGCCAGGGCCAGGATGCCGACACCGTTGAGGCCGAGCAGCCAGCCGGCGATGGCGCCGGGCGCGGCGTTGAGCAACAGGTCGACCCACGCGGACGGTAAGTGGCGGCGCAGGCTGCTGGCGAACTCTCCGATGGAGAAGTCCAGTCCGAGGGTGAGTAGCAACAGCACCACGCCGATGGATGCCCCGGTGCTGACGAACTGGGTGGCGGACGGGATGGGTGCGATACCTCCCTCGCCGAGTGCGAGCCCGGCCGCCAGGTACAGCGGAATCGGCGACAGCGCGAATCGGCGCGCGGCAGTGCCCAGCACGGTAAGCACCGTGAGGATGACGCCGAGCTCGAGCAGCAGCGTCGCCGATATCTGCACCGGTCAGCCTTGACCCACGATGTCTTCGACGCCCGCGATGCCGTCGTCGGTGCCGATCACCACCAACACGTCGCCGGCCCGCAGCGTCTCGGACGGACCGGGAGACGCGATGACCTCATCGTCTCGGACGATCGCCACGATGGACGCGCCGGTGCGGGTGCGGGCCCGGGTGTCGCCGAGCGGCCGGTCGACGAACGCGCCGCCGGGACGGATGACAACCTGGCCGGCCCGCAGGCCGGGCACTTCTCGGGTCAAATCGGCGAATCGTTCGGCGATGCGCGGCGCGCCGAGAATCTGGGCCAGCGCTTCTGCCTCGTCCTCGGTGAGCCGGAAGACTTGTTGGGCCCGGTCGGGGTCGTGCTTGGGATACACCACGATCTCGAATTCACCGGTACGCCTGGCGACGACGCCGATGCGGTCACCGTCGTGGTTCTCGAATTCGAACCGCAGGCCGACGCCTGGCAGCAGAACCTCTTTGACATCCATGGGGTTCATACTTCCCGGTCGAGCGTCGACTTATGTGCGAACTTTCGCCGTTTCCTCTACATCAAGTCGACGTTCGGCGGCCACCCATCCAGGTGGTCCGAAGATGTAGCCGAGTCGGTCGCGCCAGCGCGTCGCGGTGCGCACATCGCGCGCGATCGCCACGTACTCGTGGGTCTGCAGCTTCCAGATGTTGAACGTATCGACCTGTTTGGTGAGGCCGTAGTGCGGCCGCGTGGTCTCTGGCTGGAACGACTGAAATGCTCTATCCCACACGATCAGAATTCCGCCGTAGTTCTTGTCGAGGTACTGCTGGTCCATGCCGTGGTGCACTCGGTGATGCGATGCCGTATTGAAGATGAATTCGATTGGTCGCCAGAGCTTTCCGATGCGCTCGGTGTGAATCCAGAACTGGTAGATGAGGTTGATCGAGAAGCTGGCGAACACCATCCACGGCGGCACGCCAAGCAGCGGCAGCAGTGCGCGCAGAAAGACGTCGCCGCTGATGTTCCATTTCTGCCGCAGCGCGGTGGCGAAGTTGAAGTACTGGCTGGAGTGATGGGCCTGATGTGTCGCCCAGAAGATTCGCACGCGGTGTGCCATCCGGTGATACCAGTAATAGAGGAAGTCCACGCCCAGGATGGCGATGACCCACGTGTACCACTCGGTGGCAGGCAGGTGCCAGGGAGCGACGTAGACGTAGAGCGCGGCATAGCCCAGCAGGGCGATCCCATTCAGCACCCCGCTGGTTCCGACCGACACCAGGCCCATCCAGACGCTGGCCCACGCGTCGGGCCGCAGGTAGGCCCCTGAAGGCGCCTGCTCGGCCTCGGTGCGTGCGAGCTTGCGGGCTGCCGTCCACTCGATGATCAGCAGCAGGACAAAGAACGGAACGGCGAAGGTCACCGGGTCGTGCATGAGCGGAGGCAGAACGTCCGAGAACGCCTTTGCCAGGTCCACGATGACACCTCCCCCAGCGAGTTTAGCTGGCGCGCCGCTACCGGAAGCTGAGCACGTCACTGCCCCAGGCCGACCGGATGTGCAGGTCGACGTCGTTGGCGACGCTGTCCTGGCGGTCGATCACCAGGCAGGCCCGATCGGCTTCCTGATATGGCAGCCATTCGGGTTCACCATCCAGTCCGAGCGGCTTGCCCTGTGTCGCGAAGTTGCGCCAGCGAGCTTGGATTCGGGCCGACACCACCTTGCCGGTCTTCATCCCACCAAGCCGAAATGTCGGGTCCTTTGGACCGGCGACGAGGTTGCCCCACACGAACGGCAGTTCGGTGGCGTGCGCACCGCCGAGCCGCAGTAGTCGCAACATCGTTGTGGCCCAATCGAATCGGTATAGGTATACCGGTGCGACGGCGCTGTGTCCTTCGGCCAGCCATACCGAAGGCATCCGGAAACCGACATCGCGCGCCACGCCCATTCCCCTGGCCTTTCCCCGCAAGCCCGGGTACGCGGTGCCGAGCAGATCGTCCGTCGGCAGCACCACATCAGGCTGCTCCGCGGCCATCTGGGCGAACATCGCGCTGATGGCCTCGGGTGTGATGGGCATCAGCGGGGACTTCATGAACCGGAACAGCGCCGCCTCGTGCTTGTTCGTGCCGATGATCAACGGGACCGGATGAGACCGGCCCTCGCGGGCAAGCTTTACCGGGTTGTCCGGTACCAGATCGCCGTCGACGATCGGGACGAACGCCAATGTGCCGGGATTCTGCAGCGGCACGTCGTTGAACAACGACCGCGACGCAGCGATCAGCGCGTCGACCGGCGCATCGGTCAAACGGTCGATGTCGTTGTCGCCGATGCCAAGTGCGGCGAGGTACTGCTCCGCGACCCGGCGGGCCCGGCTCGCGTCGTACACCGAGGTGGCCGGTGAGCTCTGCGCGATCGCGCCCGCGAACAGTCCCTCGGCGGCCGGGCTGGTCAGCAAGGTGGTGACGATGCCCGCGCCTGCAGACTCGCCGAACAACGTGACGCGATCGGGGTCACCGCCGAAAGCGGCGATGTTGTCGCGGACCCAGTGCAGGGCATGCAGCACGTCGCGCATCCCGACGTTGGTGTCGAATCGGCGCCCCGGTGTGCTGAACGACGACAGATCCAGGAATCCGAATGCGCCGAGCCGGTAATTCACGGTGACGACAACGACGTCGCCCGAATCGGCGAACGCCCGTCCGTCGTACAGCGGCTGGTTCGCCGAACCAAGCACGTAAGCCCCACCGTGAATCCACACCATCACCGGCCTGCGGTCACCGCAGTCGATCTCGGAGGACGCCCAGATGTTGAGCGTCAGGCAGTCGTCGCCCTGAGGCGCGCCAAGGTCGATGGGGATCCGGGGCTCCACCGGTTGGGGACAGACCGGCCCGAAGGCGCTCGCATCGGCGATCTCGCGCCATGGCTCGGGCGGCTCGGGCGCCCGCCACCGTAGGTCGCCGGTAGGCGGGGCCCCATAGCGCACCCCCTTCCACCAGGCGATACGACCGTCGTCGACGCCGCGGACCGGGCCGTGGGCGGTCTCCACAACGGTGCTCATGCCCAGAGGTTAGCGATGGATAGCAACGACGGCGGGGAGATTCGTATCACGTGTGTCGTGGTGTGTTCGCTCCAGGACCGCGCTATCTGACGGGCGTGACATAGGTTTGGTCGCGTGCGGACATGGGCGCTGCTCTTCGCGGCCATCGCGGTCGAAGTTGCGGCGACGCTGTCTTTGCGCGCATCCCAAGACCATTCGGTGTGGCTTCTGCTCGTGGTGGCGGGTTATGTCGGCTCGTTCGTGCTGCTGACGATGGTGCTGCGGGCGGGCATGCCGGTCGGCGTGGCATACGGCATCTGGGGTGCGTCGGGCACCGCGGCCACCGCCGTCTTGGCCGCCGCAATATTCGGGGACGCGTTCACCTGGCCCATCGCGGCGGGAATTGGGCTGATCATCGCCGGAGTACTGCTCGTCGAGTTCGGATCGCGGCCGGCCGCCGCGCACGAGCCGTGATGTGGTGGGCGCTGGCGGGCGCGATTCTGATCGAGGTAGCCGCGACGCTGTCGCTGCGCGCCTCCGACGGGTTCCGCCGGAAGGCCTGGATCGCGCCGGTGATCGCGGGCTACCTCGCGTCGTTCTATCTGCTGTGGTTGTCGTTGTCGATGGGGATGCCGGTCGGCATCGCCTACGGCATCTGGACCGCCTGCGGTGTCGCCCTGGTCGCCGTCGTCGCTCGATTCCTCTTCCATGAACCGCTCACCTTGGTGATGGGGCTCGGCATCGCGCTGATCGTGGCTGGCGTCCTCACGATTGAGATGCTCGGCGCCGCGCACTGAGCGCGCCTGCCAGCGCCACCGCCACCAATCCGGCAATCGGCACGGACAACAGCCCGACACGGAGACTCGTCGCGTCGGCGACGACTCCGACGATCAGCGGTGCGCCGAAGAAGCCGACACGCATGAGCCAGGTCACCGCTGTCAGGCCGGTGCCCGGTCGCATTCCCGGCAGTTGATCGGCACCGTGCATCGCGGCCGGGATCAGCGTGGCGACGCCGAGACCGGCGGCCGCAAACCCGGCGATCGTGCCGGGCACACTGGGAAACGCCAGCGCGCAGCCCATTCCGACCGCCGTGATGAGCCCACCTGTCCGCACCACCGAGCGCTCGCCGAATCGGTCGACAAGCCGGTCGCCGACCAGCCGGCCGACAAACATGAAACCGACAAGCGCGACGTAGCCGAACGCCGCGACCGGTCCCGGCGCGCCGAGGGAGTCACGTAGATACAGCGTTGCCCATGAGCTCCCCGCGTCCTCGACCGTCGCCCCTGCGATCGAAATGACCACCAGCGCCAGCAGGGTGGCATACACGGCGATGCCCGCGCCTCCCCCACGCGAAGTGCCGGCCGACGGGTGGTCCTCGTGGTCGGCGCCGCCCAACAGATATGGGTAGGCGACGACAGCGACGGCGCTGAACACCACCGCGGCGATCGTCAAATGCGTTGTGCGGGAGATGTGCAGTGCAATCGCCGCCGCACCCATCAAGCCACCGACTATCGCGCCGACCGCCCACACCGCGTGAAACGAGTTGATGATCGACCGTCCGTAGTTGCGCTGCACCCGAAGGGCGTGCGCGTTTTGCGCAACATCGGTGATCGCGTCCGAGGCCCCGGCTACGAACAGTGCGCCAGCCAACACCAGCGGCGTGGTCGCCACGCTTGCGACGACAACGAACGCCGCTATGCCGATCGTGCCGACCACCGCTACCCGCGACGAGCGGTATCTCCGGATCAGCGTCGCGGCGGCAAGCCCGGCCATCAGAGCGCCGCCGGAGAACGCGGCGATCGCCGCGCCGTAGACCGCGTTGGACAGGTGCAGGTCGGCCTTTATCTCGGGATAACGGGGCAGCAGGTTGGCGAAGATCGCGCCGTTGGTCAGGAACAGCGCCGCGGTCGCGATCCGCGCCCGCCGGTCCTGCGCCACATATACCGACATTACCGACGATGGCCATCTCGCAGTTCTAGTGTGTGGGCACATGGAGCCGAGCGAGGAAACGCGAGAGCTGGATTATCGCTTCACGCTTGCCAACGAGCGGACGTTCTTGGCCTGGATCCGCACCGCGCTGGCGCTACTCGCTGGTGGCGTCGCAGTTGTCCAACTTGTCCCCGCCCTTTCCATTCCGGGTTTCCGACACGGACTCGGGACGGTGCTGACGGTGGCAGGCGGGGTGCTGGCGGTGCTGGCAGTGGGGCGGTGGCAGAAGGTGCAAATCGCGATGCGCCGGGGCGTCGAACTGCCGAGATCGTGGATGCCGGTGCTGCTTGGCTGCGTCATCGTCGCAGTGGCGATCGCGTTGATCGTCGTGATCTCCGTGCAGCCATGAATCCGCCGGAAAGGCCAGGCCTACAAGCAGAGCGAACCCAATTGTCCTGGGAGCGAAACGCATTCGCCTTCCTTGGCGTCGGTGCGCTTCCGCTGCTTGGCCACGGTCCGCTCACGGCGGAGCGGACTGTGCTGGTGGTTGTGGGGGCGCTACTGGCGCTACTCGCCGTTTGGCTCGGTCAGCGGCGGGCGAAGCGCATCACCGTCGCACCCATGATCGAAGTCCACCTACTCGGATGGGCCACCGCGGGCTTCGCGACATTACTCGTGGTGTTCAACGCCCTTTAGGGCACTGCGTGAGCAGTCGTTCGCTGGTCTCCCAGAGGTCGAGCGCCTTGTCACGGTCGTACGAGTCCGCCGACGACCGGATCGGCCGAATCCCGTCGAAGTACTCACCCGTGACACCGTCGAAGCGGGCGTCGTTCGTCAACGCCGCCAGGTATCGGCCGGAGGTGCGGGTGCTGCGCACACCCGGCAACACCCTCAGCGCGGGCAGCAGATAGCGCCACGCGAGTCGCTGCAACGGCGGGTAGTCGCGGGCCAGCCCGGAGCCCGGCATCAGACCTGGATCGAACGCATTGACGGTGACGCCCTGACCGCCGTGGCCGAGCCGCCGGTCGAGCTCGTAGGTGAAGAGCACATTGCAGAGCTTGGACGTGGTGTAGCGACGGCGGCCGTCAGGAGACTGATCGGCGCGCGGATGCGCGACGTCGGATGCCGAGGTGTAGCTCGGGTCAGGCATGCCGGTGTGCTTGGACGGGTCGTGGGTGCCACTACTGACGACGACGATGCGCGCAGGGCGTGCAAGCTCGTCGAGAAGGCCTTGCACGAGCGTGAAATGGCCGAGATGGTTGACACCGAACGTCATCTCGACGCCGTCCTCGGTCCACTCGCGGTTCGTCACCTGCACGCCCGCATTGCACACGATTGCGTGTAGCGGCGGAAGCGTCGCGGCGCGAAAGTCTTCGACGAAAGCGCGCACCGACGCCAACGACGCGAGGTCCATCGGCATCAAGGTGCAGCGCTGCGGTTCGCCCAGTTCCTTGACCGCATCGGCGCCGCGCGCGGTGTCGCGGACCGGGAGCACGACGTGCCAGGACGGGTCGTCGTGCAGCAGCGCGCGGGCGCACTCGAGCCCGAGTCCCGACGTGGCGCCGGTGATGATGGCTGTTCTTGTGTTCACTTGTCCTCCAAGAGAGTCGGAATGAGCGCGGTGACGGCCTTCAGCAGCAGCCGGTACATCCGCCCGACGTCTGGGCCGTCGGGTTCGAGGTGTTCTGCGAAGAAGATCCCGTCGGATAGTGCGACGGCGACGGCAGTGAGTTCGGCGACGACGCGGTCGGCCTTCGCCGCGGGGGCGTGGACGGGCAGCAGTTGGGTGATCGCGTCACGGAACTGGCGGATCGCGGTGTCGCGCACGCGCCGGATCACGGCGGCGACGGCCGGATCGTTGTCGCGCTCCAGCGACAGCATGTAGAACAACCGCAGAAAATCTGGGTGCTGCGCCTGCAGGCCGGCCACCACATTCAGCTGTGCCTCGGGACTTTCCGACGTCGGGATCGCCGCGAAGAACCGGTCGGCGCCGCGTTCCATCACAGCCGCGAGCACGCCTTCTTTTGAGCCGAAATGCCAGTAGATGGAGCTGGGCGGCAACCCGCACGCATGGCGGATGTCGCTGATCGACGTCGCGGCGTATCCGCGGGTGGCCATCAGCCGTTCGGTGGCGTCGAGGATCAGCTCGCGGGACTGCGCACCCTGCTGCTGCTTCCTTGTCGGACGAGTGTCTGTAGGGATCATTACAGACAGCCTAGCAAGCCGCCGAACGCGCAGCCACTGCGACGGCCGAGTGGCACGCTGAGCATGTGACGATCCACTCCGACGTGACCACCGACGAGTTGCTCGCCCTCTTCCCGCCGGGAACGGAGCTCGCCGACGACGGCACCCTGATGATCGGGGGCTGCCGACTCGACGATGTGGCAGAGAAGTTCGGCACCCCCGCCATCGTCGTCTCCGAAGACGCACTGCGTCAGCGGGCCCGCGACTACCTTGCCGCGTTTCGTGGGAGGTGGCCGCGCTGCGACGTGGCGTTCGCGTCAAAGTCGTTCCCGTGCACGGCCGTTCAGCGCATCATGGTCGACGAGGGCCTGCACCTCGACGTCGCAGGCGGCGGCGAGATCCTCACCGCGCTGAAGGCGGGCGCCGATCCCGGCAAGCTGATCCTGCACGGCAATGCCAAGAGCGACGAGGATCTCGAGCTAGCCGTCAAACACGGTGTCGGCCTCGTCGTGGTGGACAACTTCGACGACATCGACCGGCTGGAGCGCATCGTCCCCGCGGGGCATCAACAACCGTGCCTGGTGCGGGTCATCCCCGGCGTCGAGGCCGCCACCCACGCCTCGCAGGCGACGGGCCACGCGGGCTCGAAATTCGGCTTGCTGCCCGACGACGCCCGTGACGCGATCAAGAGGATCGAGAGCAGTGCCAAGATGCGGCTCGACGGCGTGCACACCCACGTCGGATCTCAACTGCTCAACGTCGAACAGCTCGCGCAGGCCGTCGAGCCCATCGCGAAACTGGGCACATTCGACGTCTACGACCTAGGCGGCGGCCTCGGGGTGCGCTATACCTACGACGAATACCCGCCCAGCCTCGACGACTACGCCGATGCGATGGTGACCCAGGCCCGCGCGCTGCTGCCCGACGGTGCACGCATCATCGTCGAGCCGGGCCGCAGCATGGTCGCCAACAGCGCGTGCACCGTGTACCGCGTCACGACGATCAAGCGCGGAGTCGTGACCCACGTGGCGGTGGACGGCGGCATGGGCGACAACCTCGAGGTGTCGCTGACCGGGCAACGGTTCGAGGCGACGATCGTCAACAGGGTTGGCGGCGGCCAACCGGTCAGCGTGGTCGGCAGGCATTGCGAGTCAGGCGACCAGCTCGTCGATGGCGTCCCGTTGCGGGAAACCGCGATCGGTGACCTGATTGCGGTGCCGGTCACCGGCGCCTACTGCTACACAATGTCCAATCAGTACAACGGTGCGCGTCGGGTCCCGGTTGTCTTCGCCCGCAACGGGAATGCGCGGCTGGTAGTCCGACGGGACACGTGGGACGACTTGTTGATCCGCGACGTGGACTGATTGCGGGCAAGATGGGCGGCATGACTGACCTGCCAGGCTCGCTGGTCGAGTTGGCGCGCCTCTATGGCGTCGCAACCGAATACGTGGACTGGACGGGTCGGCATGCAGGAGTCACCGACTCCACGCTGATCGCCGTGCTCGATGCACTCGGCGTGCCCGCCGCCACCGAGGACGAGCGCATCAACGCGCTCGCCGAATATGACCGCGACTACTGGGCGCGTTCGCTGCCGCGGACGCTCGTCGCCCGCTCAGGGGCGCCGACGGCATTCTGGGTCCATGTCACCCACGGCGATCCTGTCGGCCTGTGGCTGCGACTGGAGGACGGCAGCGTGCGCACAGGCCTGCGCCAGCTCGAAAATAACAGGCCCCCTTTTGATTTCGATGGTCGGCTGATCGGCGAAGCCACCTTCGAGTTGCCGGGTGACCTGCCGCTGGGCTATCACGAACTGCACCTTCAGGTCGGCTCGTCCGACACCAGAGCGCTTGTCATCGTCTCCCCCGCGTCACTGGAGCTGCCCGCAAGGCTGGGACCAAGCCGCGCATGGGGTCTGGCCACCCAGCTCTACAGCGTGCACTCGCAACGATCGTGGGGCATCGGCGATTTGACCGATCTGACCGATCTTGCCGTGTGGTCGGCCGCCAAACATGGTGCGGGTTTCATTCTGGTCAACCCGCTACACGCGGCCGCACCCACAGCGCCGATGGAGCCGTCGCCCTATTTGCCGACGTCGCGCCGGTTCGTCAACCCGTTGTATCTGCGACCAGAAGCGATCTCCGAATTCGCATACGCCCGACCGCGAGGCACGCTTCGCAAGGCGCAGAAGGAGATACAGGACCGCGCCGAGCGCGCCAGGCGGATCGACCGCGACGCCGCGTGGAAGGCCAAACGCTCTGCGCTGAAAAGCGTCTACCTCGCCGAGCGGTCGGCCGGGCGGGAGTTGGCATACGCCGCCTATCGCGAACGCGAAGGCCACAGCCTCGACGACTTCGCTACATGGTGTGCGCTCGCTGAGCACTACGGCGGCGACTGGCACGAGTGGCCAGGGGATCTGCAGCATCCGTCCAGCAAGGCCGTCGCCGCCTTCGCAGCCGAGCACGCCGACGCCGTCGACTTTCACCGCTGGCTGCAGTGGCAGCTGGACGACCAGCTCACCGCCGCACAGGCAACAGCGGTTCAGGCTGGCATGGAACTCGGCATCATGCACGATCTGGCGGTCGGTGTGGATCCCAACGGCGCAGACGCGTGGGCGCTGCAGGACACGTTGGCGCTCGGCGTCTCTGCGGGCGCGCCACCCGATGAGTTCAACCAGCTCGGCCAGGACTGGTCGCAGCCGCCGTGGCGGCCCGATCAATTAGTTGAAAAGGCATACGAGCCGTTTCGTGCGCTCGTCAACGCGGTGCTTCGGCACGCGGGCGGCGTTCGCATCGACCACATCATCGGACTGTTCCGGCTGTGGTGGATCCCGAAGGGCTCCCCGCCGACCGAAGGCACCTACGTGCGCTACGAGCACGAGGCGATGATCGGCATCGTCGCGCTTGAAGCACACAGGGCAGGCGCCGTCGTGGTCGGCGAGGATCTCGGCACCGTCGAGCCCTGGGTCCGCGACTATCTGCGCGAACGCGGCCTGTTCGGCACCTCGATCCTGTGGTTCGAGGCCGACCGCGACGGTAGCGGCGGACCGCTGCCTGCCGAGAAGTGGCGCGAGTACTGCCTGTCGTCGGTGACCACCCACGACCTGCCCCCGACGGCGGGCTACCTGGCGGGTGTGCACGTGCGGCTGCGCGAAAAGCTCGGCCTGCTGACCCGTCCTGCCGACCAGGAACTTGCAAGTGACCAGGCCCAACAGGCCGCCTGGCTGGCCGAGCTGCGCCGGGTGGGGCTGCTCGGCGACGACGCGAGCGCCGACGAGGTGGTGCTGGCGCTTTATAAATATCTCGGCCGCACGCCGTCCAAGTTGCTTGCGCTGTCGCTCGCCGATGCCGTCGGTGACCTACGAACTCAGAACCAGCCGGGCACCACCGACGAATACCCAAATTGGCGGGTGCCGCTGAGCGGCCCTGATGGCCGAAAACTGCAGCTAGAAGAGGTGTTCACCGACCCGCGGGCGGCGGCGCTCGCCGACGCGATGAAAGGGATCGCGCACCCGCCCGTGTAACGCTGCGCCGCTCGCCAGCGGTTTCACAATTGTCACGGCTGCGATATGTTCGCACCGCACCGACCTAGGAGTGATCACGTGAAGAAGATCGTTGTGCTCAGCGGCGGCCTCGTCCTCGCGGGCTCGGCCGCTCTGATCGGCGCTGGCGTGGCCCTTTCGCAGCCGGCGCCCGACAGCAGCTCGCTCAACGTGGTCGGCGAGCCGTACCAGAAGGCGTTGCAGGTCCTCAAGAGCCAGGGTGTCAAGGCATACTTCGGCGGCTCGTTCGGCAGCGTGCTGCCGCAGGCGCAGTGCCTGGTCGATGAGCAGAAGGTCACCGCCGGTCATCGGATGCTTTTGATGCTGGACTGCAGCCAGAAGGCTGCCGACGAGCTTGCGGCCATGGGCCCATCCGGCGGCCCGACCGTCGGCTCCAACGGCGTCACGACGGTCACACCGACGCCTGTGGTGCCGATCGCGGGCGCACCCGGCGCGGGCACACCGCCCGGCTAGGGCTCGACCATTCGTTTCAGGTTCTTCAGCGTCTCTGTCATGTTGCGGCCGACTTCGCGCGACGCGACCCTGTCGGCAATCAGGCCGAGCAGGTTGCCCGCCGATTCGTAGGCCAGGCGGAACGTGACCTTCGTGCGTCCATCATCGGTCGAACGCAGCCGGAACCGTCCGCGCTGTGACACGCCGGTGAGGCCGACCCACGACAATTCGCGCGCCTCATCGAACTCGATGACCTCGATGACACCGCCAATGGGCACCGATCCGACCTTCCAATGCACCGTGTAGCGGGCGCCGAGGGTCGCAGGGCCGTCCTCTTCCATCTCCCAGCGCTCGAGACTCGCCATGAACTCTGGATAGCAATCGGGGCTGCTGACGACCTTCCACACCGTGTCGCGATCGACGTCGACGATGCACTGCCGTTCGACGCGCATCAGCCGAGAACCGGGAATCGACGTTCTGCCGCGAGCCGATCGACCCCCGCCTGCAGGTTCTCAACCACCTTCTGATGCACGACGTCGTCATCGCCGTCTACGTCGATCGGGTCTTGCACCTCGATCGCGATCTTCGTCGGTAGGGGCAGTCGCGGCACCATGTCGCTGACGGAGAGCCCCCACGGCGGCGCCAACAGGATCGGAACGCTCTTCAGCCGCGCCAATTTGTCGACCATCAGCAGCTTGGCCAGCCACTGCCCGCGGTCGAGGAAGAGGGCCGCCTCCTGGCCGCCGACGCTGGCGATCGGCACGATCGGCACGCCCGCCTCGCGAGCGAGTTTCACGTAACCCTTCCGGCCGCCGAAGTCGACGTTGTGCCGCTCCCATGACGGCCGGAACACCTCGTAGTCGCCGCCGGGGTACACCAGCAACGCCGCACCGGAGTTCAGCGCCAGCGTGGCGTTGTCGGGATTGGCTGCGACGGTGCCGAACTTCCGCAGCGATCCCAGTCCGGGCATTGAGACGACGAGATTATGCGCGAGTTGATAAAACGGCCGCTCAACGCCGAAGTACGAGCAGAAAGCGAGCGTGAACACAAAGGTATCGGGTGGCAGATTGCCGCCGCTGTGGTTGCCGACCAACAGCACGGGTCCGTCCTTCGGGATCCGCTCAAGGCCGCGCACGTCTGCGCGGAAGTACAGCGAGGCCAGCAGCCACAAACCCGGCAACTGCTCACGGATGTAGTCGGCGTCGCGCTGATCGAGGTCGGCGCTCGGAACACGCGAGGACACCTGATGTTTTGCCCATTTGAGAACGTCGCCAATGACCGCCATGTCAGTCGCATATACCCGGCAGCGTGCTAATTCAGTCGTGTTCCTGCAAGCCGGTACCCGCGTTCCCACATACTTCGCTAGACTCCCAAGGCATGTTGCGCCCGCACCGTTTCGATGACGAGGTCGATCCCGGCCCGGTACAGATCCAGGCCCGCAAGGTTCACTTCGATGTCTCCGGAATCCCGCTGCACTGGATTCCTGGACACCCGGTAGCCAGCAATGTCATCAGCCTGCTCAACGTCGTCCTGCCCGCCGCCGAGCGGTGGTTCGTCGACACGCTGAACGAGGCGCTGCCGCTGGTGAAGGACCCGCATCTCGCCGAGGACATCCGCGGGTTCATCGGCCAAGAGGCCATGCACGCCGACGTTCACGAGCAGGTGCTGAACGAGTATCTGGTGGTCAACGGCATCGACCCCAAGCCCATGCTCGACCAGATCGAGTACGCGTTCGAAAAGGTATTGGCACCAACGACATCCACCGATCCCAAGCGGCGGCTTAACCACCTATGCGACCGGCTGTGGCTGATCGCCGCGATCGAGCACTACACCGCCGTGATGGGCGATTTCGCGCTGAACTGCGCATGGGACGACCACAACGCCGATGCGACAATGATCGACCTCTTCCGCTGGCACGGCAGCGAGGAGGTCGAGCACCGCATGGTCGCCCACGACATCGCGGTCTACTTCCACGACAGCTACGTCGACCGGATCCGCGCCATGACCATGGCGGTGGTGATGATCTTCGTGTTCTTCCAGCGCGCGGCGTGGTACCTGGTGAAGGTGGACCCCAACACCGACATCGGCTGGTTGAAATTCAATCGTCTACGGATGCGCGACTCGAAGCTCGGCCTGCTTCCCAAGTACCGCAAGCTGTTTGGCTCCAACACCGCAATGTATTTCAGGCCAAGCTACTCTCCGGAGGAGACGGGTTCGACGGCGCAGGCCGTCGCCTACCTCGCCAGCTCCCCCGCGGCCCGCGCCGCCCACCTTTGATGGGGCTTCTGGACAGGTACCGGCAGGCACCGCCCAGTGCCTTCGGGCGCATGCGCCACGACGTCGTACTGGGCCTGGCGGACTCAGCCCTCGCCGGCCTGTGGGGGCTGTCGGGCGCGATCCGTCGGATGGCGCCGCCTTCCGACACCGACCGCACCATCGCGCTGACAGTGGCCGACCGTCAGGTCGTCGCCCATGACCAGGACGTCATCGCTTTGACATTGGTCGGCGAAGACCTGCCGGGCTGGCATCCGGGCGCGCACATCGACATCCACTTGCCAAGCCGGCTGGTGCGCCAGTACTCGCTGTGCGGCGATCCCGAAACACGGGACTGCTACCGCATCGCCGTGCGGCGGATTCCGGACGGCGGTGGCGGTTCCATCGAGATGCATGATTTGACGGTCGGCGCACGCGTCACGACGCACGGACCGCGCAACGCGTTCCCGCTCACCGTGCCCGGCTACGGGTCGCCTGCCCGGCGGTTCCGCTTCATCGCGGCGGGCATTGGAATCACGCCCATTTTGCCGATGCTTCGCCTCGCGCAGGGCCGCGGCGTTGACTGGTCGATGGTCTACGCAGGCCGCAGCCGCGACAGCCTGCCGTTCGTCGACGAGGTAAGCGAGTTCGGCGACCGGGTCGCTGTCCGCACCGACGACACCAGCGGACTGCCAACGGCCGAAGAACTGCTCGGCGACTGCCCCGACGGAACCGCGGTCTACGCATGCGGTCCTGCACCGATGCTGACGGCGATTCGATCCGGGCTCGCGGGCCGGGACGACGTGGAGTTGCACTTCGAGCGGTTCGCCGCCCCACCGGTCGTCGACGGCACCGAGTTCACGGTCGCTGTGGCGTCCACCGGCGAGACGGTCCGGGTCGGTGCGGAGGAGACACTGCTTTCAGCACTGAACCGATCGGGCGTGCACGCGGCGTACTCGTGTCAGCAGGGCTTCTGCGGCACCTGTCGCACCAGGGTGCTTGGGGGCGCAGTCGACCACCGCGACACCTTGCTCACCGATCCCGAACGCGACGACGGCCTGATGCTGATCTGCATCTCCCGCGCCGCCGACGGCTCACATCTGACGCTCGATCTTTAGTCGCGTCTGTACTATTCGCCCATGCCGTTGGCCGATGGTGCGACGTTCGCTGGGTACACCATCGTGCGGATGCTCGGCTCGGGCGGCATGGGTGAGGTCTACCTGGCGCAGCATCCTCGGCTGCCCCGCCGCGACGCGCTGAAGGTGCTGCCCGCATCGGTGTCGGCGGACGACGAGTACCGGCAGCGGTTCAACCGCGAGGCCGACATCGCCGCCACGCTATGGCATCCCCACATCGTCGGCGTGCATGACCGCGGCGAGTTCCAAGGCCAGATCTGGATCTCGATGGACTACGTAGAGGGCGTCGACGCGGGCAGGCTGCTGCGCGAGCGCCATCCCAACGGAATGCCCAAGTCGGAAGTCGCCGACATCGTGACCGCCGTCGCCGACGCGCTGGACTACGCGCATCTGCGCGAACTGCTGCACCGCGACGTCAAACCCGCCAACATCCTTCTGGCATTTCCCGAATCAGGCGAACAGCGAATCCTGTTGGCGGACTTCGGCATCGCCCGCTGGGTGAACGATATCAGCGGCTTGACCGCAACCAACATGACGGTCGGAACGGTGTCTTATGCGGCGCCCGAACAGCTGATGGGTGGGCCGCTCGACGGGCGCGCGGATCAATACGCGTTGGCGGCCACCGCCTTTCACCTGTTGACGGGCGGTCCGCCGTTTCAGAATTCCAACCCCGCGGTCGTCATCAGCCAGCACCTGTCGGCGTCTCCGCCCCCTATCGCCACTTCGCGCCCTGAGCTGTCCGCGCTCGACCCGGTGTTGGCCAAGGCGCTCTCGAAAGATCCCAAGGCCCGTTTCGAGCGGTGCGCCGACTTCGCTCGCGCGCTCACCCACGGACTAGACGCAGCGCCGACCGGTGACGTCGGCACGACGCTTGCCCCAACGGCGACAGAGCCGAAACGCTCGCTGGTACGGGCAGGCGTCATCGTGCCTGCGATCCTCGCGGTGTTGCTGCTCGCCGCAGTTACGGTGGCGCTCACGGAATTTCGTCGTGCCGACCGGCCGGCGACGACATCCACGACGACGCACTCACCGCCTGTCACCACTCCGGCGTTCACGCCGCTATCCCCGCCTCCTGAGCCGGTTCAGCCGCCGACCGTGGTGATCGGCGCGAACTGCGCCCCGTCGGGCAGCACTGGAACAACCGCCGATGGCTCCACCGCGTACTGCGCTCCCCTGGAACCGAGCGGCACGACGGTTTGGTCGTTGCAACAGGGCAACATTCCAAGCCCGACGGTGACCACCGAAGCAACCGATACACCGCTGCCAACCGAGGACGAGTCGCCGATACGGGTGTGTATGCAGCAGACCGGGAAGACCCGGCTGCAATGCTGGGAAGAAGTCCGGCGCAGCAATGGACGTGCGGTGCCGTGAAATTCGCCGTCATAGCGCCGGTCGCCGCGGGGGTCACCGCCGACCCCGGATGGATGTCTGCCTTCGCGCGGCACGTCGAAGCGTGTGGTTTCGAGTCGATCGTCGCCGTCGAACACACGGTGCTGATGACCGAGTACAGCAGCGTCTACCCCTATGACTCATCCGGACGGGTGGAGTTGCCCGCAGACTGCCCCGTGCCCGATCCCCTTGACCTGCTGGCGTTTATCGCAGCGCAGACCGATCGGCTCGGGCTGGCCACCGGTGTGCTGGTATTGCCCAACCACCATCCTGTGGGGTTGGCCAAACGGGTGGCCACCGTGGACGCGTTGTCGGGCGGCAGGGTTCGGCTCTGCGTGGGAATGGGCTGGCTCAAGGAGGAAATCGAGGCGTGTGGCGCTGAGTTCGCCAGCCGCGGGCGCCGCGCGGACGAACAAATCGGGGTGATGAGGCTGTTGTGGGAGGACCGGCCCGACGGCGCGAGTTATTCCGGCGAGTTCTTCGAATTCGACCACGCCGCTTGCTATCCGAAGCCGGCCGGACGGGTTCCCATCCACATCGGCGGGCACAGCGGCGCCGCTGCCCGCAGGGCAGGCCGGCTTGGTGACGGCTTTCAGCCGCTCGGCGTCGGCGGTTCGGCGTTGACCGAGCTGATCGCGATAATGCGCGACGAGGCGGGCAAAGCCGGCCGCGACCCCGATGTGCTCGAGCTGTCGCTTGGCCATCTGGTCACCAAGATCGACGGCGAACGTGCCGACAAACTCGCAGCGATGGGCGCCGTCAGGGTCGTGCTGGCCATGCCGCCCGTCGCCGACATCGACGAAGCATGTGACCTGCTGTCGACATGCGCGCAACGGCTGGCGCTGACACCGTGAGGCTCAACGCTTTCGATCGGCTCGCGCTCAGCGACCTTGTTCACCTGTACGCATCGGCCGTCGACGACCGGCGATTCGACGACGTGGTCGAGTTATTCACCGACACCGCAGAACTGCGGCTGCCTGACCCACCCCGATCGCTGGAGCCGGTGCTGCGCAATCATGGGCACGAAGGAGTGCGCCAAGCGATGGCAGCGCTGGCAGGTGTGACTCGAACGGAGCACGCCATCGTCGGTGAGGTGTACGCGGCCGGCGACGACAGCAACTACGCGCTTGGCCGCATTACCTGTGTCGCCCACCACTGGTCCGAGAGCGACGGAAAGATCACCGACTTGGTCTGGCATCTGCGTTACGACGACGAGTACATGCGCACGCGGACCGGGTGGCGCATCCACGGCCGCGCGCTGACCATCAACGCTATCGAGATGCGCCCGGTTCGCCGCCTTCGAGGGCGGTCGTGAGTCTGTCCAGCAGCGGCCGCTGACCCTTCACCAGTTTCGTCGTGGCCTCGGCGACGGAAAACCAACCGACGCGATCGATTTCGGGGTACTCGCGGATATTGCCCGAACCCTTCGGCCACTCCAGCGCGAATGTGTTGCTGACGGCGCCCTCGAGGTCCAGGTCGCCGCGGACGGCGAACGCGGTGATGACCTTGCCGCTCGGCTGGCGCAGCGGCGCGAAGTCGATACGCGGCCCGGCAGGCGGTTCCTTGCCGACTTCCTCGAGGAATTCCCGTTGTGCAGCGGACCACGGGTCTTCGCCTTCGACGTACTCACCCTTCGGAATCGACCACGCCCCTTCGTCTTTCCGTGCCCAGAACGGTCCGCCGGGATGTCCGATCAGCACTTCGACGCCGCCGTCGATGACCCGGTACAGCAGCAGGGCCGCGCTCAGCTTCGGCATCAGGCAGGCGTCGGTTCGCTGACCTTGACCAGCGTCTTGCCGATGTTGGCACCGGTGAACAACCCGTTGAGGGCGTCGACGCACGACTCGATGCCCTCGAAGATGGTCTGGCGGTGGACGAGTTTTCCGTCGGCCTCCCACTGGCGAAGCGAGGCGAAAGCCTCGTCGAAGCGGCCCCATTCGTCCAGCGCATTGAACCCCTGCATGAGCGCGGTCCTTGCCAGGAGGTTGACGTAGTTGGCGGGGCCCGGGTGTTCGCCGGTCAGGTAGCTGGAGATGACGCCACAGAGAACCACGCGGGCCTTGGGAGCCAGTCGGCCAAGCACCGCGTCGAGGATCGGCCCGCCTACGTTGTCGAAGTAGACGTTCACCCCCTTTGGGCAGTGTTCCTTGAGCGCGGCCCGCAGGTCGGCCTCCTTGTAGTCGATGCACGCGTCGAACCCGAAGTCCTCGACCACGGCCTTGCACTTGTGCGGGCCGCCCGCGATGCCAACCACCCTGGCGCCAGCGATCTTGGCGATCTGTCCGGCAACCGATCCGGTGGCGCCCGCCGCGGCCGACACCACCACGGTCTCCCCGGGCTGGGGCCTGCCGATGTCGGTCATTCCGAAGTAAGCGGTCGCACCGGTCGGGCCATAGACCGACATGATCGCCAGCTGGTCGGTCTCCCCTGGAATGGGCGTGCTGAACACGTCGTCACGGATGATCACGTACTCCTGAAAGTTCGTCAGCGTGGTGACCACGTCGCCGACGGCAAACGCGTCGCAGCGCGACGCCACCACCTCGCCGATACCCGCCGCCCTGATGATGTCGCCAAGCTCCACCGGCGGAAGGTAGCCGGGCTGGCCGTCGAGCCATGTGCGGACGGCGGCGTCGAGTCCCACGTAGGTGGTGCGCAGCAGCGCCTCACCCTCGGCGGGCTCGGGCGCCGGGGTCGTCACCAGCTCGGTGTCGTCGGGCTGGACAAGCCCGGTCGGGCGGCGACGCAGTAAGATCTGGCGGTTCGTCAGCTCAGGCACATGGCTGAACCTACCGAAGACTAGTTCCGGTTTTGCAGCGCTTGCTGTCCGAACTGACCGACGCCCAGCGAGCCGTCCGGCAGAACCAGGTCACCGGATTCCACGCGGTTGCGCAGATAGGCGAAGGTCTGTGCGGTCTGAGCGAACAGGTGCTCGCCGGCCCGCAGCGTAGGCCGAGACTTGCTGCCGCGAGATACGAACTGCGGCAGTGGTTTCACCTCGGTGTGGTAGTCCACGTTGAAGAACAACGGGAACGAGTACCGCTCCTCGGCGACCTTGCGCACCCGGTGGCTGGTTGCGACGAATTCGCCGTTGGTCCACAGTTCCAGCATGTCGCCGATGTTGACGACGAAGGTGCCTGGCACAGGCGGCACGTCGATCCACTCGCCTGCACCGTTCATCACCTCAAGACCCGGCGCCGTCGGCTTGAGCAGCGTGAAGCACTCGTAGTCGGTGTGCGCGCCGATGCCCTCGCCGTCCACGACGTCGGGGTTGTACGGGTAGTGGATGAGCCGCAACTGGCTCGGCGTCTTGGTGGCGTGCTGCGAAAACGTGTCGGGATCCTCACCGAGCGCCACCGCGAACGCCCACAGCAGCTGGTTGCCAACGTCGAGCACGGCGTCGTAGTAGGCGGTCACCACGTCGGCGAAACCCGGCAGATCGGGCCATACGTTCGGGCCAAGCATAGGGTTGCCCGCCAGATGGTCGGGGTCGTCGGCGGGCAGGTCCAGCGCGGTGTCGAACGCCTCCTTCATTTCCGGCATTCCTGTCGCAAGGCCTTCCTCGCCTGCGGGCACATAGCCGCGGTGGCACTTGGACAGCCCGATGTAGGAGCGCATCTTCTCGTCGAGCGGGAGCGCGAAGAATTCCTTCGTCGCGGCCAGCATGCGCTCGAACAGCTCGTCGTCGATGCCCGTCCCACTGACGTAGAAGAATCCGATCTCGCGCGCGGCCTTGCCGATATCGGCGGCCACCTGTTCGCGTTGCGCGCGGTCCGGCGAGTGCAGCCCGCCGATGTCGACGATCGGCACCGATGTGAATGACGTTGCGCCACTCATAGATTTACCTCTCCTTCACTGTCCTCGATGCTCCATCGGCCGCCGTTGGCCATTAGGTCATTACCGTTCATGTGCGGATTGAGCGCGGTCCACTGCGGATCGCCGACCACACCAAGCGCAACACCGCGCAGGTCCGCCCAAGCGAACTGCGCACCGGCGCGCAGCAGGATCGCGCTTTCAAGGAACAGCGCACCGCACGGCGGGGCCGGGCCGTTGTCGCGCACCCAATGCTCGACGTAGTCCTCGTGCACGCCGACTTCGACGAGCACGTCCGCCTCCCAGCGCATCCGCCCCGCGTCCGGGAAGGGGCCCGGTGGCTGAATGTCGACGAGCCGCTGCCACTCGAAGACGTCGTCGTGCTGGCTGAGTCGACCGGCGAAGCCCCTGGTGTCCGCATACGCGGTGATGCCTTGCAGCCATGCCACGCCGGTGCTGGTGTCGTGTGATCCGTCGCTGCCGATGAGCACAGTTCGCCGCCACAGTCCGCTGCATTCGGTCATCAGCACTGTGCCCGTCATGCTGACGCCTCCCAATTTGACTGCAGCAGGGCGCTGCCGTGTTCGGTCGGGCGCCCGAAGGCCCGCACGCGAGCAATGCCTCCGTCGGGATAGGCCTGCACCCGAACGGCGGTGATGTCCGTGGCGTCGACGACGAAGACCTGCCTCGCATCGGGTGCGATGCGGGTGCGGCCAAGCACTTCGACGTCGAACGGCACCAGCGCCCAGCCGTGTTCCCCGCAAGGACGCGCGCGGCTGCCAAGCACCGCAACCTCCGGTGAGGCGTTGAACACGAAGCGGCTGGTGTCGATCTCGACGCGCAGCAGATCGGCGGGCACGGCAAACGAGATCATCACCGCGTCGTGGGTGTCGGGGCCGATATCGCGGCGCCGCCTGGTCTCCCACCCGTCGCCCATGTTGCGTGGCCGGTCGGCCGCGATCAGCACGTGGGCGTCGGAATAGAAGCTGTCGCTGGACCATTCGACGCGACCACCCTGCTCGACGCCTGACATCTCGACAGTGACGTCGTCCCATAGCGCGGGGTCCGGGATGACGTCGCCATAGGCCCGCAACCGCGCGACTCCCCCGTCGGATTCCAGCTGCAGCCGCACATGCGTATAGCGGCGAGGATCATCGACGTTAAAGACGTTGTGGGAGTCGGGTTTCAGCGCGACGGTATCGACGATCGTCGTCCACTGCACAGAATCTGCGGTCGGGTCGGCGACGGTTGGAAGGACGCAAGCGTCGACGCGGCAGCCCGTCGGCTGATTGCCGGAGAAGAAGCGGGTGTCGACGTCGATCGCGCGCAGCCTGCCGCCAACGCCGAGCCGAACGATCGCCCAGTCGCCATCGGCGTGTCGGCGGGTTTCCCAGCCGTCGACGACCTCACCGCGGTCGTCGTACGTGCCTGGCACGAAAGCCGGTTCGGCGGGCTCGATCAAACGTTCCTTCACACCGAACGATTCATCGCTTGCGGCGACGACGCTCCCGCCGAACGCCCGCGACGCCAGATCGACGTTCATGGGTCGAGCCCCAACGACGTCGACAGCGGCCAGTGGCAGCGCGGGTTGTCCGGCCCCGCAGCGAGCACGCCTGCCTTGCTGGTGCTCATGCCGAGCCCGACCAGTGCCTGGGCCAACGCCACGGCCGCGGCTACACCGTCGACGGCGGGCACCCCAAGTTTGGCGGTGATCGCCCCGGTGACACCGGCCATCCCTGCGCACCCGAGGCAGATCACGTCGGCGCCGTCCTCGGCGACCGCCTTGGCCGCCTCGTCGACGATCGCCTGCACGGCTCCCGCCGGGTCGGCGTCAACCTCCGCGGTGCCGAGCCCGCAAGCCCGCACCGACGCGCAGTGCGCATCGAGGCCGGCGAGCAGCAACCTGTCCTGGATGGGCGGTATGGAGCGGGCCAACGTGGTGATCACGGAAAAGCGCCGTCCGAGCAGATGTGCGACGTGGGCGGCGGCTTCGGCGATGTCCAGCACCGGCACGGTCAGCATCTCCTGCAGCGCGTCCTTACCGTGCTCACCGAACCCGGCCAGAATCACTGCATCATAATCAAATTCGCCCGCGGCGAGCATCGCTGCGGCGAGGTCCATCACACCCACCGCGGACAGGTAGCTTTCGGCGGCCGAGTCGATCGCCGTCGCCCCGAACCGCGGACTGCGCGCGACGATCTCGGTGCCCTCGGCGGCGACGGTACGTGCGGCCGTGGCGATCTCGGCGGTCATCGAGTCTGACGTGTTCGGGTTCAAGATCAAGAGTCTCATGCGGGGGCACCCACCCGCTCGTAGATGCGGCGGCCCGCCAGCCAGGTCTGCTCCACCGAACCACGCAGCGCGACGCCGTCATAGGGCGTGACCGCGTGTCGATGTCGCAGCGCGTGGGCGTGCACGGTGTGCTGACCGTCCGGATCGAACACGCACAGATCAGCCCGCTGACCGACGGCTATCCGTCCCCTGTCGCCGAGGCCCGCGAGGGCCGCGGGCCGTTCGGACATCCACTGGCACAACTCCACTAGTCCGAACCCGCGCTGGGCAGCGACTGTCCACACGGCCCGCGGCCCGACTTCGAGGGAACTGATCCCGCCGAAGACGCGGCCGAAGTCGCCGTCGGCCTTCATCGACGGCGCGCAGGGCGAGTGGTCGGACACGATCATGTCCAGCGTGCCGTCGGCCAGCCCCTGCCACAGCAAGCCGCGATTGTCCCTGTCGCGGATGGGCGGGCACGCCGCGAACTGCGTTGCGCCGTCGGGAATTTCTTCGGCAGTGAAGGTCAGATAGTGCGGGCACGTCTCGGCGGTGATACGCACCCCTGCCCGCTTGGCCTCGACCAGCATCGGCAGTACGCGGGCGCTGGACAAATGCACGACGTGCACGCGTGCGCCCGTCTCCCAGGCGGCGTCGATGACCATCGCAACGGCATCTTCCTCGGAGGCGTCGGGCCGCGACGAGAGAAACGACGCATAGCCGCGGCCGCACGGTGGCGGACTGTCCTCGATGACGTGGTGGCTTTCTGCGTGCACAAGCAGCACCGCGTCCATGGCGGCGACAATTGCGACCGCACTCCGGAAATCGTCGGCGTTCAGGCGCGGAAAATCGGCGTTGCCCGAATCGGTGAGGAAGCATTTGAAGCCCCGAACGCCCGCGGCTGCCAGCCCGGCGAGTTCGCCGAGGTTGTCGGGGACGACGCCGCCCCAGAATGAGACGTCGACCTCGCAGTTGCCCTGGGCCGCCTGCTGTTTCTTGCTCAGCGCGTCGACAGTGGTGGTCACCGGAGCACTATCCAGCGGCATGTCGACGAGGGTGGTGATGCCGCCCGCAGCTGCAGCCGCCGTCGCAGTGACAAAGCCTTCCCAATCAGTGCCCGGCTCGTTGATGTGCACATGTGTGTCGACAAAACCCGGCATCAACACCGTGGCCGCGGGCAGCAGGATCTGTTCAGCGGCGGGGTATTCCGCATCGATCGGACCAACGGCGCGGATCACGCCGTCGGCCACCGCCACCGCCGCCGACCGGATCTCGCCGTCGATCACCGCCCGGCTGGCCCGGATAGCCAGATCCACTACGCGAATCTGTCGTGGAAGTGACGGGTCAGCTCCGGCCACACGTGGGGATCGTGGCCCGGGATCAGTTGGTAGCCTTTCTCTTTGGCCAGCCTCTTGAGCTTGCGGATGGGTTCAACGGTTTCCTCGGGCGTCACCCCGATGTAGCCGCCGATCGCCAGCTCGTGCTCGATGTTCTCGGTGAGATCGGCGGCGTCGAACGCGAACACGAACCCGTCACCACCAACCGACTCGTCGAGTTCGACGATGAAGCTCTGGTGTCCAGGAGTGTGTCCGTAGGTCGGCACCGCGGTGATGCCAGGGGCGATTTCGGCTTCGCCGTCCGCCAGCTGCCACTCGATGCGCGGGTCGTCGAAATCGACGCGGACGATGGCGTTGTGCTCGGGTTCCGGGTGATTGGACAGCCCGTACTCGAGTTCGCGTCTCTGCGCGTGCACAGGCACCTTGCCCGCGAACAGTTTCAGGCCGCCGGCATGGTCGTGGTGCAGGTGGCTCACCGCGACGGTGTGGATGTCGTCGATGTCGACGCCGATGTCGTGCAGCGACTGTTCAATGGGCTCACCGGGTCCCGGCAGTACCGGGATGTACTCGACCGTCGGGAAGAACCGCCGGTACAGCGCGGGATCCCGGATCAGCGCCGTGTTGAACCCGGTGTCGAGCAGCACCCAGCCGCCGTCGGTCTGCAAAAGCACCCCTGGCACCGGCTCCCGCATCCTCTCCTCGGGCGGAGCGCCGTAGACCGAAACGGACTTCGGCAGCTCCTCCCAGCCCAGGGTCAACAGAACGATCCGATGTACTTTGCCCATCGGGCTAACCTACGGAGAGCGCAGCGATGCGGAGCGAGTTCGGATTCGACACCGCGTGCGCCTGCTCGACCCCCTTCAGCCACGGCTGGGCGACCATGAAGTCGTCGATGTCGGCGACGTTCAGCCAGCACCCCGTCTCTTGGGCCGCGGCGCCCGCGTCCGAATACGGTTGCGGCGCACCGTTCGGCAGCCCTTGCGCCAGAGCAGCGGTGACCTTTGGCGACGAGCAACTCAGGTAGTTGATACCGCCGTCGGGATCCCACGAGATGTGACCCCAGGTGTACGGCGACGGAGCGTCCGGCCACACCAAGTTGGCGAAGATCTCCGGCGCTGCCGCAGCGTTGCCGACCCAACCGTAGATCTCCGAAGTGGGATAGCCCTGCACCTTAACGGTGAGTCCTGCTGCGGCAAGCTGCGTCTGGATCAGGTTGGTGATCAGCTGGTTATCCGGGTTGCTGGTGTCGTAGCCGATGGTCACCGACTTCTGATCGGCGGGCAGGCCTGCGGCGATCTTCGTCAAGGCTGACGGATCGTGCTTGAGAACCTGTTTCCCGTAGTCTGTCGCGAGCGTATACGGCGGATACATCTGCGCGCCGACCTTGCCTCGGCCGAAGTACGTCTGCTTGACCAGCTGGTCGACGTCGATGGTATTCATCACCGCGGTCCGCGTCGCCTGGTCCTTCATCATGCCCTTGGTGGGGTTGATGTAGATGAAGTTCGCCATCATCGTCGGCAGCGAATAATGCGAGTACTTCGAGTTGTTGATGTACTGCTCCACCGCTGACGACGGCAGGTCATGCAGGATGACGGAGAGCTGGCCGTTGTTGAACTGAAGCTGTTGAGCAGACGAGTCGGTGATGACCGGTATGTCGACCTTCTCGAAGTACGGCTTCGGGCCCCAGTAGTCGGGGAACGACGCCATCCCGTAGTGCGACCCGACCTGAGCATCGGTCAGCGTGTATGGACCGGTGCCGAGATCGTGCGTGGTGAGGTAGTTCTGCGCGAAGTCCGAGCCACCGTTCTTCTGCAGCCCGGTCGGGCTCATGATGCGCGGGCCGTACGCTGAAGCGAGCTCATCGAAGAACTCGGAGTTGGGTGACTTCAGCGTGATCGTCACGCCGTAGTCGCCCTGCGTAGTAATGGAATCGATGTCCTTGACCATGTACGCCGGACCACCGTTGACAGCTAGGCGGCGGTCGAACGACGCTTTGATGGCGTCAGACTTGAACGGTGTTCCGTCATGGAACTTCACCCCTTCACGAAGTTTGAACGTGAAGACCTTGTTGTCGGGCGAAGCGGTGTACTCGGTGGCGAGCAGCGGTTCCAACTCGGCCTTGGCCTCGCCGCCCTTGAACTGCAAGAGTCCCTCGTAGAGGTTGGTCGTCAGCAGCAGTCCCTGCCCGGCGTAGTACACGTCGGGGTCGGGCGGCTGGCCTGGATCCTGCAGAAACGAGAGATGCAGTACCTTGTCGGTGGGCGCGGGGTTGGGCGTGCCGCCGCCACCGGAATTCGAACCGCCACAGGACGACAGGGTCAGCACCGCTGCGGTGCCAACGGCGGCAATCGCTAGTAGTCGTTTCTTCATCGTGCTGCTCCTTCGAGGACGGGTTGTTCGAGCTGATGAAACGCGGCGAGGATCTCGTCGGTGGTGCGCATCGCGCCGGTCTGCAGGTACTCCATGGCGGCCAGCGCCGCATCGTGGAGGTATTGCGATGAGCCGCCGACACAGTCGGTGACGACGCGGACGTAGAAGTCGCGCTGATGCGCGTCGGCGAATGTGTAATGCACGCAGACGTCGGTCAAACCACCGATCAGGATCAGCGTCGACGCCCGCAGCCCCCGCAGCACGATCTCGAAATCCGTTCCGATGAAACCGGAGTAGCGGCGCTTGACGATGTGAAACTCGTCTGGCAGCGGGGTCAGCGACGGCTCGAGATCGGTGCCCGGCTGGCCTTCGACGCAGTGCACACCTTCAGTGCCGTCCAGTTCACGCCCGAAGTCGACGCCGCTGGGCCGGTGCACCTCTTGAAAAAACACGACGGGTACACCGGCCGAGCGAGCGGCGGCGACGAGCTTTTCCGCCCGCTCCACGCGTTCGGCGTGGCCGGGCATGACGGGAATTCCGACGTCCTCTACCGGCATTGAGCCGCTCTGCTGGATGTCGACGACGACCAGCACGGGGTTGCCCACGATCAGTGGCTGTGTTGGCACCTAACCTCCTCCTACCGCTATTCGTGGATCGGCCGCTGCCTGCAAGAGGTCGACGGCCGTGTTGATGGCGACGTAGAGCACGCCCAGCATCAGGGTGACGCCGGCGATCGCGGGAAAGTCGGCCACCGGAATGCTTTGCGCGATGTACTGACCGATGCCCGGCCAGCCGAATACCTGCTCGACGACGAGGACGCCGGAGAACATCAGGCCCACCTGAAGTCCCGTCATCGACAACGCCCCGCCAACCGAGTTGCGTAACACGTGGCCGACCATGATCCGGCCCTCCGAAAGTCCTTTGGCCCGTGCCGTTCTCGCGTAGTCACTGCCGGCGTCGGTCAGCAGGCTCGATCGCAACACGCGCCCGATCGCGACCGCAGGCCCGAGTGCGATCACAATGGCCGGGAGGATCAGGTGGTGCAGCGCGTCGGTGACGACGTCGAGCCGCCCGGCGAGCAGCCCGTCGACCGTCAGAAGCCCGGTGGGCCCTTTAGGTGGATTCGGCACGCCGATCCTGCCGTTCGCGGGCACCCAGCCCAGCTTCTGGTAGAAGACGATCAGCCCGAGGATTCCCAGCAGGAACATCGGTGCGGCTGCGCCGGTGAACAGCACGGCCCGCAGCACACCGGCGCCTGGCCATTTCAGCGTCGTGCCGAAGGCCAACAGCCCGGCAAGGATCAGCGCAAGGCCCATGCCATACAACGCCAGCTCGAGCGTCGCGGGCACAAAGTCGCCGAGGTCGCTGCTCACCGCGTGCCGGGTCCGATACGAAGTGCCAAGGTCGCCGTGGACGGCCCCTGTCAGGTAGTTCCAGAACTGGTTGATCATCGGCTGGTCCAGGCCGAGCGTGTGCCGACGGGCCGCTACGGCCTCGGCCGAAGCGTTGGCGCCGAGCTGTGCCTTCACCGGATCCATCGGCGAAATGTGCTGCAGCACAAACAACACCGCGGTCAGGGCGATGAGGATGAGCACCATGGCGCCCAGTCGGGACAGGATAAAGTTCCGCATGCCGGGCGCCTAGCTCGTCTTCATCAGGTTGCGCAGGCCGTCGCCTGCGATGTTGGCGGCGAGCGCGAGGACAAGAACCGCGAGACCCGGCATGACGGGGACCCACCACTGCTGAAGAAAGTACGTCAGGTTGCGGGCGGTGTCCGCGCCGAGCTCGGGTGCTGGGGCGGCTTGGCCGAGGCCGAGGAACGACAGCGCCGCCAGCGTGAGGATCAGTGTGCCGATGTCGAGGCTGGCGGCCACCAGGGAGTTGGGCACCGCGCCGGGCAGCAGGTGACGGGTGGCCAATCGGATCGGGCCGACGCCGGCGAGTCTGGCGGCCTCGATGTGCGGACGGGCCGCGAGCCGCGCCACCTCCCCCCGCACAAGTCTCGCGTAGAACGGCCACCACACGATGGACACCGCGATCAGAGTGTGGACGAAACCGGGGCCGAGCGCGGCCACCACCGCGATCGCCAGCACCGGCGCAGGCAGTGACAGGAATCCGTCGGTGATCCGCATCAGCAGGCTGTCGATCCAGCCGCCCGCAGCACCGGCGATCAGGCCGACGAGCCCCCCAAAGAGCAATCCGACGGCGACGACAACCAGCGCCGCGAACCAGCTCGTCCTGACGCCGTAGAGCACCCGGCTGAGGATGTCCCTGCCGATCGCATCGGTGCCAAGGAGGAAGCCGCCCTTGCCTGGCGCCTGCAACGGCATGCCTGCGGGCACCAGTGGATCATCCGGCGAGATGAGCGGCACGGCCAAAGCCACGAAGGTGACCACGAAGACCAACGAGACGGCGGCCCAATTCATCAGCATCGGCGAGGTTTTCGGCAGGGAAAGCAGTCGTACCCGCCCCCGCGCCAACGTGCCTGCGGGCAGTGCGATCGCCATATCAGCTCGCCTTCCGCTCGATACAGGCGATTTGGTGTAGATTGCCGGGGGCTCCCTCGAGCCGGACATCGAGCTGGCTATCCGAGCAGGTGTCGATCGCGATCGGGCAGCGCGGGTGGAACGCGCAGCCGGTGGGCGGGGATAGCGGGCTGGCGGGTTCGCCTGGCAGCACGCGTGATTCGCGTCCGAGGTCCGGGATCGAATCGACAAGCGCACGTGTGTAGGGGTGCACCGGATCGTTGATGACGTCGTCGGCAGGTCCGATCTCGACGATGCGGCCCAGGTACATGACCGCGATGCGGTCGGCGACCACGCGCGCAACCGAGAGGTCGTGCGTCACGAACACGACCGACATGTCGAGTGTCCGACGGAGATCGCCGATGAGGTTGAGCACGGAGGCGGCCAACGAGACGTCGAGCGCGCTGGTGGGCTCGTCGCACAGCAGTACCGAGGGCGGCACCACGGTCGCGCGGGCCAGCGAGACCCGCTGGCGTTGACCGCCGGAGAGTTGGCCTGCACGTGATTTGGCAACTTCGAGCGGAAGGCCGACGCGCTGCAGCACCTCGGCCACCGCGTCCTGTCTTTGGCTGCGGGACATGCCATTTCCCCGCAGCCGCTCGGAGATCAGTTCGCCGACAGACAGCCATGGTGTCAGCGATGCGCCCGCGTCCTGGAACACCATCTGTGGCCGCTGCCCCCCGGCCAGCGCGACGTCCCCGGAGCTCGGTTTCTCCAGTCCCGCGATGACACGAAGAAGCGTGGATTTGCCCGATCCGCTCTCGCCGACAAGCGCAACCGACTCGCCGTGGGCGACGGTCAACGAAATGCCCCGCAGCGCTTGAAGTTTGCCGAAGGCTTTGACCGCCTCGTGTAGCACCACCGCGGGCGGCTCAGATGTTTCGGCCGCCTCTGTTTCCGGTTCGATGTCCTCGGTGGTGGTGGTCAGGCGGGAGCCGAGTTCGGCGGACACGGCATCGACGGGCACGATGCAGGCGCTGACGCGGCCGGGGGCGATCGCGATCGGGTCGGGAGGTGTCGCCTCACATGCCGTTGTGGCCACCACGCAACGGGGTGAGAACGCACATCCCGGGAGGGGATCCACCGGGCTGGGGACCGAACCCGCAAGCGCTGCCAGCTTGCGGTGCCTTGCGGTGTCCAGGGTCAGTCGGGAACGCAGCAGTCCGTGGGTGTACGGATGGGCGGGCCTGCCGAGAACCTCTGCGGTCGGGCCGATCTCGGCGATCCGGCCGGCGTAAAGCACCGCGATGCGATCCGAGATCTGCGCGGCCACCCCGAGATCGTGGGTGATAAGCATGATGCTGCAGCCGATTTCGCTACGCAACCGCTGAAGCAACCGCAGGACCTGAGCCTGCACGGTGACGTCGAGAGCGGTGGTCGGTTCGTCGGCGATGATCAACTCCGGGTTGCCTGCGATCGCGATCGCGATCATCACCCGCTGCCGCAGCCCGCCGGACAGCTCGTGCGGATACGCCCGGAATCGGCGTTTGGGTTCGGGGATGCCGACCGCGGTGAGCAGACTGAGCGCCTCCTCTTCGCCGCCTGCGGCCTCGGCCACCTGCTTGCCGATCCGCATGGTCGGGTTCAGGGACGTCATCGGGTCCTGGAAGATGGCGCCGAGGTCGAGGCGGCGTACCTTGCGCAGCGTTTTCGCGTCGCCGGTCACCATGTCGGTGCCCGCCACCTTCACCGAGCCCTGCACCTGGGCCTGTGACAGCAGGCCGAGCATGGTGAACCCGAGGACACTTTTGCCCGACCCCGATTCGCCGACGAGGCCGAGGATCTCGCCTGGCGCGATGTCCAGGGACACGCCCCGCAACGCGTGCACGTCGCGACCGTTGCGTCGGAACGCGACGTGCAGGTCGATGATCGCCGCGACCGGTGCAGCGTCGGTCGCCGGGCTCGACGACGTTGCGTCGACCTCGGATACTGCACTACCCATCCACAGCTCCCTAGTACCCCCGGCCTGTCACTTGACAGTTTTCATGGCGCCCAGGGGTGGTGGGTGTCGCTGGCGTAACCAATCACCGGCGCTACGTAACCGATTCGTGTCGCGCGTTTCTATCATGTGACAGAAAAGCATTTGCACTGCTCAGTGGGCCACGATGGGACGATGTCGATGACTCGTGCTGGCCGCCCACGGCTGCGGACTCAGCGGCGGCCGGGAACGACCGCACGTGACGAGATCCTCGACGCGGCAGGCGAGCTCTTCACGACCCTCGGCTACACCGGCACGTCGACCCGCACCATCGCCGAGGCCGTCGGCATTCGCCAGGCCTCGCTGTATCACTACTTCAAGACAAAAGACGACATCCTCTGCGCCTTGCTCAGCCAGACGGTGACGCCGACGCTGATGATCATCGACAGCCTGGCGGGCACCGAACCGCTGATGAGCCCCGCTGAGCACTTGCATGCCCTTGCGGTCTTCGATGGGCGCCAGCTGTTGGACGGCCGCTGGAACCTGGGCGCGCTGTACATGCAGCCCGAGCTGCGTGGAGCACACCTGGAGCCGTTCTGGTCGGACCGCGAGCGACTCCGGCTGCACTATCTGGCGGTAAGCAGGGCCGTCGTCGCGGATACCGGCGTCGATGAGGCGGCTGCCGATCTGCCGTTCCGCTTGGTGGAGTCACTTGTCAACATGTGGCACAAACGGCCAGGCCCGGACCGAACGAAACTGCCGGAACACGTTGCGGACGCGTGCATCCGAGTGCTCGGCATGCCGGACAGCGCGACGCCGGTACTGCGCGCCCGCAGTCAACTCGAATTGACCCGGTACGCAGCTGCGAACTAGTCCGGTACTAGGGACTCGATAGCAGTTTCCCGAACTTCATCGCCAGCCACGGCTTGCGGCCGCCGGGCCGCAGCTGCCCGCGCAGCACCGGCGAGAGCTGCGAGATGCGTCCGTAGCCCAGTAGCAGGAAGGCGACCGGATCCGCGGTGATGATGCAGTCGGCCCTCTCTCTCGCCGCGCTGACGACCGCGGTGCCGTCGTCGACGGCCAGTCGGTAACTGGCGCCACCGCGCATCCGCAGCTCGAAACTGATGTGCACGCCTGCTGCTCGCCGCGGCCGCAGGTATTGCGGCGCGACACTGAGCACGCCGGGGATCACCAGGAGGGCGTCGGCGGCGGAGATCGCCCACGGGATGCCGGCCGTCCGCGAGATGTCGAGGCCGTGGATCAACTGCTCACCCAGCAGCAGTGCGGCCATCGTGGCCGGACCGATCACGAGCCCGTTGGGAGTGGCGATTTCGACGCTCGGGTCTGCGGCCGCGGCCACGTTCAGGTACGCGTCGGCGGAGGTCTCGAGCATGTCGGCAAGGCGGTGCAGGTCGCGCTCGGGCACCTCCTCGAGGTGCCGGGCGTTGACCTTCGCGCTGAGTCGCGACGGCGATTCGGTCGGCCGATTGGCATGGGTCATATAGCCATTGGCGTGACGTGTCAGTGCCTGCGTGTAGTCATGGAGATCACCGACGACGTGTGCCGCGGTCTCCGCGGCAGTCCAGATCAGGCCTGGTGCGGGTGCATCGGGTTTGTCGATGCGGCGCCATAGGTCGGCGCTACGTGCCACGGCGCCGCGCAGCGCATTGAGAGTGAGGCCGTAGGCCTGACGGGTGTCCTCGGCTGTGCCGGCGAGGTGCACGGGTGCTGAAGTCATAGGGTAACTATGTCACATATTGTTACTATGTCAATAGGGTATTCTGGGTCTGACCGAAGAGGAGCCCTACATGTCGGATACGGCGGCCGAACCCGCCTCGCTGCGCGCCGAACAGGTCGCGCAGACGCGGGCGGCGCTGGTTGCGGCAGGCAGGCGGCTGTTCGGTGAGAACGGCTTCCGCGCGACCTCGGTCGAGGACCTGGCGCGCGAAGCCCGCGTCACTACAGGCGCGCTTTATCACCACTTCCCCACCAAGACAGCGGTTTTCGAGGCGGTGTTTGTTCAGGCACACACCGACTTGATGACGGAGGCGGCGAAGGCTGCGCAGGGTGCGTCAGATGGTATCGACGAGCTGGATCTTGGCTTCGAGGCGTTTCTCGACGGGGTACTGCAGCCGGATATGCAACGGATCCTGATCGTCGATGGGCCCGCCGTGCTGGGCCTGGCCCGTTACACGGAGCTCGACGAGCAATACGCGCACGCGGTGATCGTGCACTCGCTGACGGCCGCCGCGGAGGCGGGGACGATCAGAGTCGAGGACCCCGAGACCGCCACCAGGCTGCTGCTCGGGGCACTGACCCGCGGCGCGATGCTGATCGCGAACTCGCCAGATCCGGTCGAGACGCGGCACGCCGTCGCCAAGTCCATGCGGGCGCTGCTATCCAGCTTCACTCCGTCGCGCTGATGGCGGATGCTGGAGGCATGACGCGTCCGCGACCGCAACGCCGATTCGACCCCTTCCGGCCGATCGACATGCTGACGTCGTTGTGGTCGTCGGCAGCGGTAGCGCCGGTCAGCACTGGCGCGGCGGCGGCCTACCGCACGCTGTTCGTCACGGTGCGCCGGCTGGTGGTGGGCCGCAGGCTGGCGGTCCGGCTCGATGACGGCGATCTCACGCTGACGGTCACCGAATTCGACTCGCGGCTCGACGTGCGCGGGCTATCGGTCGGCCAGCTCAACGATGTCCGACTCGCTGCGCGTGACATCTGTTGGAACGAAAGTCGATTCGACCGGGCCACCGCGATGATGCACAACGTGCACATGAAGCCGACGTCGCCGCCGATGCTGGTGGCTGCTCCGGTCGAGCTGACGCTGGAGGTACCCGCGCCAGTGCTCGACGATTTATTCCAGTGGGCGGCGCCGAGGCTGTCCGGTGAAGTGGGCGCCGACGGCATCGCGCGGCTGCGACTGGCCAGCAGGCCGCTGCTTGGCCACATCGAGGTCGATGCCCGCCTCGACTGCTCGACACTGTGGCTGCGGCCCGTCGGCCTGGTGATCCGCCAGTCGCGCTGGAGGCTGCCTGCGCGCACGCCCGCCTACCCGGTGCACCTGCCCGAGCTTCCGCACGGGCTTTTGTTGACCGGTATCACCTTTGCACCCGACGTGGTGTGCCTGTCGGGAACGGTGCCGGAGTGGCGGATGGATGTCCCGCGAAAGCGCTTGGAGGACATCATCAATCAGCTCAGCGTGGTCGGCGTTCCGCTGAACCTCACCAGATTGGGGCTGGGGCGCATCTTCTAATCGCAGAACCGCTCTCGCCGTGCATGACAGCTCGATGCACGACACGTCGCTTCACGACAATTCGATCCACGAGACAACGCACACCGACACCGGCGTGGACGCGCACCTCGGCCTCTGACGCAGCCCCGCCCCTCTAGAAGCGGCGGTGGTTAGGCGGCGTGTAGGTCGGTGAGGGCGATGCCGATTCTGAGTTCGGCTTCACTAACGGCGATCATTGGTGCCCCGGGCAGTGGTAGCGCCGTTGAGCGATACCGCGCACCGGGCGGTGTGACGAATTCGGCGGTGTGCACACCGTTTTCGTCGGTTGCGGCGACCCTGGGGTCGCACTGGTTACGCGTTCAGGCGATACCACCTTCATGCAAGTTTTCCGAGCCGTAGACAGCAAATAACTGGTAGAAGCTTGCAGATTCACGCCTGCGGGTGGATAGCAAGCGATGGCAATCAACGACATACCACGTAATCGACCTATTCATCGGTGCATCAGCGATATATCAGCAATGTCTTGATTAGACTGCCACCGCTCAGTGGCAAAGACATCAGCCGTTGCTACGGACTCCCCAGCACACTACGATCCCTCGCATGAGCTGGACCGCAATGATGGTCGTCGCGCTCGTGTGCGCCGGGCTCGCCATCTCCTCCTTGCTGCCTCCACGCACCCCCATCGAGCGTGACAAGCGGATCCGCGAGCAGATTCGCTGGGGGTTGCTGGACGACTAGCTGGTAGCCCACGCCGAAAGGCTTTAACTACCAAGTGCAGGGTTGGCGTCGGACAAATCTCACGCATTGCCCGAGCGTGCCGTCTACAAGGTGGCCGATGAAACCCCGTCACCTATCTAGCTGTGACAGCTCTCACCGGAATTAAAGGCCCAACCAGCGCGTTTAAAAGTCTAGACATAAAAGAAAGAAGGACGTAAAGATGAAGAAGTTCGCACTCGCCACTGCCGTCGTCAGCGGACTGGCCGCTGCCGTCATCGGACTGGCCGCTCCGGCCATCGCCGCACCGACCGGCCCGGGCGACGCCCAGCAGACCATCGACGTGCTGCGGGCTCAGGGCTACACCGTCATCGTCAACCGAATCGGTACGGCGCCGCTCGATCACTCCGACGTGGTCGCCGTCCGGCCAGGGCAGACCTACTCGCGCACGGATACCGGTGTTCCCGGTGCAGGCAATGACATCGCCACGACCGTCACCGACAAGACGGTCTTCATCGACGTCAAGTAACCCGAAATGGCAAGGAGGGGCATCCACCTGGGTGCCCCTCCTTCCGATTGGACAATGCTGTAGCCGTGACCGAACTGGCGCGCTACCAGGAGGGCCCGGCGAGCGTCGTCGTGTCGCGCGACGGTGACGATCTCGTGCTCTGGTCGTCCTACGACGACTGCGGCAAGACCATCATCGAAGAATCCCGCATAGCGGTCGCAAATTTCGTCGCCAAGGGCGAAGGACCGTGGCCGTGGTACGACCTGGGTGACAAGCGCGACGGCACGCTGATGGTGCTCGACGCGCTCGGTGTTGAGCCGCCTCCGTGGACGGCGCCATTGGCCGACACCGTGCTCGACCTCTTCGACCAGGCCCGTGGCGGAAGCTCAGAAGTGATCGAGCTGCTGGCATGGGGCGCCGAGCCCGATCCCGTCGATCCCTGTGGGGCGTCACCACTTTGGTACGCGGTGCGCTCGCTCTCCGCGGGCATCGTCGTAGCCCTGATCGATGCGGGCGCGGACGCGGGCCGACGCATCGACCTGTCGGCCCGAGGCGAACGGTTCACGACGATCCTGCATGAGATTGTCCGACTCGGCCGCACGGTGGCGCTCGCCCACGCCCTGGCCACGGGCGTCGCGCCCGACTTGACAGACTCCGACGGCGCGACGCCGCTCCATGTCGTCGACACCAACGGCGACAACGTCAACCCGGAGATGGTTCGTGCGCTCGTGCGCGCAGGAGCCGCGGTCGACGCCGCGATGCCGAGCGGCGCCCAACCCATCGAACATGCAGCGCGCCGGATTCTGCCTGCGACCGTGGCCGCGATGGTCGAACTCGGCGCCGACCCCCGCCGCGGCCTCGACGCGCTGCTGTCCTGGTGGCCTCTCGGAGTGCAGTCGGCGGGATATCGGGCAGGCGAGGTCGCCGACATCGTCGACATCCTGCGCGCCGGTGGGGCCGAGGTAACCGAACGGCACCGCGAATCCGCGGCGGGTGCCGGAGCGTCGCAGGTAGAAGCGGCGCTCCGCCGCTAGAGTCGCGGTGTGTCCGGGTACTCCCGATATGTCGCGATGGGTGACAGCCAGACCGAGGGGCTCTGGGACGGCAACGACACCGTCGGACTCAAGGGCTTCGCGCACCGGCTAGCCGTGAAGATCAACGAGCACTACCCCGGGCTGACATATGCCAACCTCGCCGTACGCGGCAGGCGTATCCGCGACGTCGTCGATATCCAGCTCCCCAAGGCATTGGCAATGCAGCCGGACCTCATCACGGTCTGCGTCGGAATGAACGACGTGACCCGCCCTGGGCCCGGATTCGATCGCACGCTTGTCGAACTCGACGACCTGCACGACCGGCTATCTCAGTCGGGCGCGACGGTGGTGACGACGACTTTTCCCGACATCGCGCGGATCCTGCCCGCAGGCAGGCTGCTCGCGTCACGAGTCATCGAGGTCAACGAATCGATCAGGACCGCCGCCGACCGTCATGGTTTCCGCCTCGTCGACCTCTACGATGTACCGTCGATGGCCGAGCCGGACACCTGGAGCGCCGACCGCGTCCACGGTTCCCCCAAGGGCCACATGCTGTTCGCGGCCGCGGCCGCCGAAGCGCTGGGTTTGCCTGGGAGCAACCATGATTGGGCACGGTCCAGCCCTGGTGGCGGACGGCCGTCACTGACTTCGCAGCTGTACTCGCAGGTGCTCTGGACCCAGAACATGCTCATGCCGTGGCTATGGCGCCATGCGCGCGGTCGATCCGAAGGCGACGGACGGGGACCGCAGCGGCCGCGGTTGGAAGGCCTGACTGCCTAGAAGCCCAGCAGCCCGAGCGGGATCGGCGACTGCCCACTGCCGATCGACGACACCGCCGCCGGGCAGAACAGCGAGATCGCGAGGCCGGTGAACATGGTCGCCGGGCCCAGCGACATGCCTCCCGCATCCGCCACCTTCGCGGCGACATCGGCGGCGGTCTGACCCGGCTGAGCCAGCATCGGGCAGACCTGCTGTCCCAGCGCGGCCGCGTTCGCGGGATCGGCTGTACCCACCCCGGCGTTCGTCAATGCCGAAAGAAAGGCGTCGTCGGTCGTATCGGCCTGCGCAGGCGCCGCCCACAACAGTCCGGATGCCAACACGCCTGCGGACACGGCAAGGGCCATCGTTGGTTTGCGCTGCACCCGGGCATCGTACGGTCCCGGCGTCAGGCGGGGCTAAACGTGCACGTCAGACGCCGGTCCAGGCCCCATCGATGCTGTTGGCCACGTCGATGACTTTGGCCTTCTTCGAAGCCGGGCTGTCGATCTCCCGTGATACGTGCGCTGCGATGAACCGCTTGATCTCGCCATCGATGCCGCCGATGATGCGCACCACCTCGGCCCGCAGAGACTTGGACGTGACGTGGATCGAGATATCGGACGACCGAGGCTTCTGAAAGTCGAGGATCAGCAGCAGCGGCTCGGCGGCCCTGGCCGTCGCAGTCAACGCGATCTCACCGAAGACGATGAATTTCGGCCTGTCGATCCGCAGGTCGACGACCATGTTGATCTCGAGGGGGATCCGGATCGAGAAGCTGATCGTTTCGCCGACTTTCCGCGTCACCCGAGGTTCTTGGATCTTGACCCTTGCGGTGACCTTGGCGATCCCGCCAGGACCCTGCTCCATTGGGCCCATCTCGAATTCGTCCCCCGCGATGGCGGCGATCGCGCCGCCCACACGTTCCTCAGTCACGGCGACCTCGAAGAACTTCCGCCCGAATTCCTCGTAGGTCATGTAGTCATCGGTGTCCATTGTCCTGTTACCGTCTCACGTCCCAGGGCTAGCCGTCGCCCGCCTCGCTGAAGACGCGGATCCTCTTCAGTCTGGCCGGTTCACCGCCAACCTCGGCGAAGATCACGCTGCGTTGCCCTGCGCGCTCGGTGGCCGCGACGACCGCATGCCCGGATCCGATGAGCTTGCGCCACCGCCGTCCCGAGAGGTGTCTCAGCAGGTCAGCGGCGCTCATTTGAAGGTCGTCACCGCTCGAGATGTCTACCTGGCCTGCGAGTCGTCTGCGCATGCCGACTTCATCGCCACCACATGCATCGTCGAGAAACCGCGCGAAGAGTCCTTTGCCGCCGCTGCCCATACCGCTGAACCCACTGAGAAAGCCCAGAGTGCCTGCCATCCCCTGGTTGGTCAGGAGTGCCTTCGCCAGTCCCGCACCGGCAGGCACGGCGCGTACTCCACTGCGAAGAAACTGCCCCACCATTGCCGGCAGCTCCCAAAATGCTTGCAGGGCGGCAACATTCAGCTCGCCAGCGTGGCCTTCGAGGTCGTAGCGCAGGTAGACCGGGATACGCATGGTCAGCGTCGACGCCATCTTCACCTCGAGTTCGAGATCCCGGATCACCGTCGTACCGAGCACGATTTCGACGTCGGGGTGGGGGGTGATGTCGCGCGGACCGATGAAGGTGTCATAGAAGCGGGCGATCGCCGCCCTCCCGACGTGCGGCTGGGAGCCGACCGGATCCTCGACTCTTCCGCTCGCCGTGTACAGGCCGATCCAGCCGTCGCGGTCATGTGCGCTTGCCGCCTCGAGTGATCGCTCGGCGGTCGCCAGCAAGTCCGCGCGTGAGAAGGCCATAAGGTTCCCTACCACCCTCGCTTCGTCGTAGTCGACTACTTCGCCGCCCGCAGGCACACTGTGTTTACCGCAGTGAAGCGGTGCAGGGCTGTGAGGAGGAACCACAAATGGGCAGCAACGGGCCTTTCGGGTTTGATCCCGAAGAGTTCGATCGCGTCGCCCGCGAGGCAGGCGAGGGCCTTCGCGACGCGCTCGATGGAATCAGCAGGTTCTTCACCACGTCAGGTGAGCGGGCACCCTGGGCGACGATCTTCGACGAGTTCTCGAGGTACACGCGGCCCAAGACCGAGCCGGAAACCACTGGCGAGACCGGCGACGGCGTGTGGGCGATCTACAGCGTCGACGACGTGGGCGGCGCCCACATCGAAGAGGTGTATCCGAACGAGCTGGATGCGCTTAGAGCGAACAAGAGCAACACCGATCCGACGCGCAAAGTGCGTTTCCTGCCGTACGGCATCGCGGTCAGCGTGCTCGACGCTACCGAGTAGCTACTCGAAGATTTGGCGGATACCGGCCAGCATCGCGGTGTGCGCCTTGACCGCCTCCCTGGTCGTCGTCCCCGCCAAGCCACGCGGGGCTTCGATCCGCATGTGCTCGGTGACGCGCGTTCCTTGGGCGATCGGCTCGAAGGACACCGTCGTGTGCAGCCGTACCCGCGGGAACTGACGGGACTCCGCCTGCACGTCGCCCACATGCGGCACGTCAAGGCGCGCTACATAGCTGATTCGTAATCGCAACGGCCCCAAAGGAATCCGGTCCTGGACGCGATAGGTCTGCACATACCCGCCGGCGGTCTCGTGCCGGTCTGTCGTGCGCACCTCAACAACCAGCGGATGCACCTGTTTGATGTTGTCAAGGTCAACGTAGAAGTCACGGACTTCGTCAGGTGGTGCCGGGATCTCCTCTGTGACGGTGCGCTCCGTGCGCGCCACCCACCAGCTCACGCCTGGGCGGTGGGCGCGGCGCCGAGCACGCGCTGAATGTCGGGCTTCATCTGCTGAAGCTGCTGACCCGCGTAACCCCACGCGTGGATGCCGTCGGCGAAGTTGAACACGGCGTTGTTCCCGCCTGACGCGATGTAGGCGTCCGCGAAAGCATGGTTGGAGTCGATCGCCATTCCCTCCAGGAAGCCGAGTCCGCCGATGGGGGCGTCCGGGCTGGCCAACGCCGGATCGGTCGGTGTGCCGCTGCCGCAGTAGATCCATAGGCGGGTGCCGTTGGCCGCCAGCCTGCCCGCCTGGACGGTGGGATCGTTGCGGGCCCACGCCGGGTCACCCGGCGGACCCCACATCGCCTCGCGGCTGAAGCCGCCGTTCCACGACATCGCGATTCCAACCTGGCCAGGGTCAGCTGAGAGGTTCAGGAAGCCCGACATGGACGCCGCGTAGATGAACTGCTGCGGATGGAAGGCAGCCAGTATCAGCGCCGAGGAGCCACCCATCGAGAATCCGGCGATGGCGTTGCCGGTCTGCGGCATTCCCCTGTTGGTCGCCAGCCAGGCTGGAAGCTCGCGGGTGAGGAAGGTTTCCCACTTGTAGGTATACGTTCCGCCGTTGCCTGCCGCTGGGGCGTACCAGTCGCTGTAGAAACTCGCCTTGCCGCCGACGGGCATCACCATCGACAGGCCCGAACCGTTGTACCAGTCGAACGCCTGGGTGTTGATGTCCCAGCCGTTGGCGTCGTCCCCGGCCTCCATGCTGTCCAGGAGGTACACCGCGTGCGCGCTGGGGCCGCCGCTCATGAACTCGACTTTGACGCTGCGGCCCATTCCCTGCGAAGGCACATCGAGATATTCGATCGGCAGACTAGGGCTGGAAAACGCTGCGGCCGTTGCGGATTCGCCCGCGTAACCGACCAGTCCCGGCATGACGACCGCCGCAGCGGCCGCTGCCGCCAGTCGCCGATACCAGGCTCGTGACACCCGTCCAACAAACGCCATCGCTGCCCCTCCCACCTAAGGCCCCGACCCGGCTTTAGCGGACCATACGCGAAGAACCACCAGCACCAGCGGATTTTGGGCAATCCGTGGTTGCTGACCTTGCGGCCGATCAGCTGGCGTCTATCATTATAAAAACAACGAAATAGCATCGACGCTTCAACGACCGGGGATAGGCATGGATCGCGACCAGCTCATCGACCTCACTCGTCGCGCGGTGAAACTCGCGCGCGACAAGACGACCGATCTCACCCCGGCGGAGCACACGGTCGCCGCGGCCACCTACACGTCGGCCGAACGCCTGGCGCAGGACACCGCGATGCTGTTGGCCAGCCCGCAGCTCGTCGGCTATGTCTCCGAGCTACCCCGGCCGGGCACGTACTGCACCAAGACCGTAATGGGCCGTTCGATCCTGCTGACCCGCGGCTCCGACGACACCGTGCGAGCGTTCGACAACGTATGCCTGCACCGCCAATCACGAATCGCCGACGGCTGCGGAGCCGCTCGCAGGCTGGCGTGTCCGTACCACTCGTGGACCTATGACCTGGACGGCAATCTCGTTGGCGTGCCAGGCAAGGAGGGATTCCCAGGAACACGTTCCGGCTCGGCGAAGCTGACCGAGTTACCGGCCGCCGAATGTGCCGGGTTCCTGTGGATCTCACTGGATCGCGATGCAGTGCTGGACATCCCGGCGTTCCTCGGGCCGCTCGCCGACGAATTGGAATCCTGGGGTATCGGACGATGGGCGCCGTTGGGTGAAAAGGTGCTGGACTGCCCGATCAACTGGAAACTCGCAATCGACACGTTCGCCGAGAATTACCACTTTGCGACTGTGCACAAGAACACGTTCGCGACCATCGCGCGCAGCAACTGCACGGTGTTCGATTCGTTCGGCCCGCACCACCGACTTGTCTTTCCCCTCAACGGGATTCTCGATCTCGAGAACATTCCGGAGGAGCAGTGGGATCCGCTGCAGAACATGGTGGTCATCTACGCGCTGTTCCCGAACATCGTGTTGTCCTGCACGATCGCCAACGGGGAGTTGTTCCGCGTCTATCCCGCCGACGCGCCTGGCCGATCGATTACCGTGCACCAGAACTCGACACCGCTGGACCTGTCCGACGAGTCGACCGCCGCGGGCGCGGCGGCGGTCTTCGACTACGCGCACGCCACCGTCCGCGACGAGGACTACGCGCTCGTGACGGGCCTGCAGGCCAACCTGGAGTCCGGTGCGCGGGAGAATTTGGTGTTCGGCCGCAACGAGCCGGGCCTGCAGCACCGCCACCAAACGTGGTCGGAGGCGATCTAGACAGCGAGTTTCCGGTACAGCCCGGTCATCCAGACATCGTCGCCGCAGAAATCCTTGTCAATCCACCACACCAGCAGACCTAAAGCGGCCGAGGTATAGAACTCCGCGGCAACATCTGCTGGCACCTCGCCATCATCCTGCTGCAACTGTGGCCGCAGACGCTTGCGCAAAACATCACCCATCAACCGGCGAAGATGCCGCTGGACCAACTCCCCGCCGTGGCGCCCACACATCGCGCGGTACACGCGCTGATTTCGGTACGCGTGCTCGAATAGCAATGCCGCTGGCAGGGCGACGTCGACAGGGCCCGTTGCCGCAATCTGGTCGAGTTCGCACTCCAGCTGCTCTTGCATCGCGTCGAAATTCGCGGTCAGCAGCGCTTCCTTGTCGCGGTAGTGAACGTAGAAGGTGGACCTGCCGACGTCGGCCCGATCGAGGATGTCCTGGATTGTGGTCTTCTCGTAGCCCTTTTCGATGACGAGCGAGATGAACGCGTCATGCAGAAGCTTGCGGGTGCGCCTGACCCGCCGATCCGGCACATTTTCCCGCCGTTGTTCGGTACTGGTCATCTCGTCTCCATTGGTTGTTGCGGAGGATCCGCACCACCACTTCAATTGAACATGCTGTCCCGAAACATACGCCGTGTTTGGCAGGAGAACTAGACATGACAATCAGCCAGACCGATGCCCAGTACGCGACGGGCGTCTCGCGACGCGGCATCGAGCAGGCTCTCGTTGCGGCAGGAAAGGACCTCGGCCATCTTGCGCCGGCGGATCTTTGGCTGCTCGAGGACTTCCACACGATGGGCCGCATTGCCACAACCCAATTGGTGGAGCTGAGCGGCATCACTGGTGAGACCGAAGTGCTCGATGCAGGCACGGGGATCGGCGGCACTGCGCGCTTTGTCGCAGACCATTGCCAGTGCAGGGTTGCCGCCGTCGACCTCACCGATGAGTACTGCCAGACCGCCGATTGGCTCAATCGGCTCGTCGGCTTGGACGACCTGATCACCGTCCGACAGTCAGATGTCACCGACCTGCCTTTCGCAGGCGCGACCTTTGACGTCGTCTTCAGCCAGCATGTTCAGATGAACGTCGCCGACAAGGGCAGTCTCTACCGGGAAGCGCGCAGGGTACTCAAACCAGGTGGGCGACTAGCGATGTGGGACATCGCATCTGGAGGACACGGCGAACTCGGGTTCCCGCTTCCGTGGGCCGACCACCCCGGGCTCAGCCACCTTGCGACGTCCACCGACTTGCGAACTGTGGTCGAGTCCTCGGGCTTCACGATCGACGTTTGGAACGACCTCACCGACCAGGCGGCCGCAACCATGGAGATGGTGCTGTCGCTGCCTGCCGATCCGCTCGGGCTGCACGCCTTCGTCCCGGGCTTTGCGGAGAAAGCGAAGAACCTCACCGCTGCCCTCGCCGACGGAAGACTCCGGGCTATCCAATGCGTTGCTTGCCGAACCTGAATCTATGCACGAGATTTCGCAATGTCTTCGAGCACAAGCTCACGTTCGTCGGGCTCGGCCGCGGCAAGGACGTCGTCCAACTCCCAGTCCCGATACAGCGCCAGCGACCGCTCGTAGAACGCGAAGCCGCTGACCGGTTTTCCGCGCAGCGTCCCGTGATACCGGTACGGACCTTCCATGTACTCGATCGGCAGTGCATGGGCAGGGGCCGCCACCAGCGGCTCCCCCACCACGTCCAGCTCGAGCATGCGTGAGGTGAGCCGATGGCGGTCGGGCATATACCGCGCGGCCACTGGCGGTCGAACCAGCGGGCTCACCGACTCCGGCCAGCGCACATAGCTCGTGACGGTGACCTCGATGTCGTCCGCGAACTCGGGGTCGGCGTCGTCGGAACTCGTCGTCGCACCCGAGAACGGCTGCAGCGCATTGTGATTCGTCCGGTCGAATTGCCGCCAGATGCTCAGGTCGACCCCGTTGTCGAGGTTGATCGTGCGCCACTCGTGACTCCGCGCGCGGACGTTGCCGTCGGGACCGCCGCTGTTGGCGATCAGCGGAAACCATTGCCGGTCCACGTGACCGGCGCTGCCGGTCACCGATTCCTCGATGGACCCCCAGCGCAGGGTGCCGGTAATGGTCATGCCGGTCTGGAAGTAGGAGTAGGTGTCGGGTTGCCCGAAGCACTCGATCTTCCCGTTGTACGCGGCGCCGCCAAGCGGGACAGGCGCCCGCGACGGTGTCACGTTCAGGTCCAGCTGCATGGCGTCGCCTGCAGGATCAGTGCCGACGAGGCCGACGTCATAGGTGTACGGCATCAACCGGCGCTGCTCGTCGCGGCACGTCCGCCACACCACGTGGCCGGCGTCACTGTCATAGGTCATGTCCAGGTGGTCGGTCTCGGTGAACATCTTGGGCCGCACACCGGGCTGCATGTTGGCAGGCGGCATGTCGTAGTCGGTGTACGTCCCATAGGTGCCGTTGTCCAGGTCGAACAGGGCGAACGTGTAGAAGTCGGCGACGATCGCCCCAAGGCCAGGCCTGTTCTTGTTGAAGATCGTCAGGAACGCGAACCGGCGGCCGCTGTCAGCGGTGAGCTCCCCTGCGATGAACCACGTGTCGGACTCACAATCGAGATGGTCGCCCTCGGCGGCCGGAAAGCTGAGTTGCGGGTCGCCGCGCACCAGTTGGAAGGGATACACACGCCAGTCAGCTGATTGTGGCTCGTCCACGGCACCTGCCTTTTTTGCTATGTTTACAGCAATAGCAACTTTAGCGGGACAGACGGGCGGTGACGCCATGATGAGTGATATCGAGAAGCGATTTCCGTTCGACGCCTACCCCAAGGGCTGGTTCCAGGTCGCCTACAGCAGAGAGGTCGACGCCGGGCAGGTCATCGGTCTGCACTACTTCGGCAGGCGGTTGATCTGCTACCGCGGCGACTCCGGCGCCGCCTATGTGCTCGATGCCTACTGCCCGCACCTCGGCGCCGACATCGCGGTGGGCGGCACGGTCATTGAGGAGTGCGTGACCTGCCCGTTCCACGGTTGGCGGTTTGACGCGACCGGCCACAACGTGGAGATCCCGTACGCCAAGTCGGTCAACCGGACCGCGAAGCTGCACGCGTGGCCGACGGTCGAACGGGCGGGCATCGTCTTCGTCTGGTACTCGGCCTCCTCGACCGAACCGGAGTGGGAACTGCCGAAGATCCCCGAGAGCGATGATGCGGCGTTCACGTTCTACGCACCCGAGTCTGCGCGATGGAAGTTCCGATCGCACCCGCAGGAAGTCTGCGAAAACACCGTCGACATAGCCCATTTCGCGACGGTTCACGGGGTGTCGGGGTTTGGCGACCTCGATCTCGAAACTGAAGGGCACCGTCTGCGGGCGGTCGCCGAGGTGACGTTCCAGACCCCGCGCGGGCCGGTGTCGGGCGCGGTCGACTCCGAGTTGTTCGGCATGGGCCTCGATGTGGTGCGCCATCGCGGGCTGGGCCGTTCGTGCACGCTGCTGACCGTCACCCCGATCGACGGCGAGTTCGTCGACGCGCGCTACACGTTCTTCGTCCAGACCGACCAGGAGAGCGGCGAGATGACGCGGATGGGCCTCGGCTTCGCCCGCGACTTCTGTAGACAGATCGAACAGGACATCCCGATCTGGGAGAACAAGATTTACCGCGATCGACCGCAACTGGCCCGCGGCGAAGGTGCGATCAACGATTTCCGCGCATGGGCGCGGCATTCCTACGAGGAGGCAACTGCGTGAGGTCCCGCAACTACGACGAGCTGTTCATCGGCGGCCGCTGGCAGGCTCCCTCGACGAAGCGACGGCTCTCGGTCATCTCCCCCCACACCGAGGAATCGATCGGCGAGACACCGGAGGCATCCCCCGAGGACGTCGACAGAGCCGTCACGGCTGCCAGGAAGGCGTTCGACGACGGCCCGTGGCCGAGGATGAGCGTCGATGGGCGAATGGAGAAGATCGAGAAGCTCACCGCGATCTACACCGCGGAAACTGACGCGATGGCCGACTTGATCACCGCCGAAATGGGTTCGCCGAAAAGCTTCAGCAGGCTCGGTCAGGGCACCGGTGCCGTCGCCCAAATGCACCTGAACCTGGCCACGGCGAAGAACTTCCCCTGGGTTGAACGACGTCCCGGGTTGTTCGGCGACGTCCACGTGCGCCGCGCGCCCGTCGGCGTCGTCGGCGCGATCGTGCCGTGGAATGTTCCTCAATTCCTGATCATGCCGAAACTCATCCCCGCACTGATCGCGGGCTGCACCGTCGTGGTGAAACCGGCGCCCGAAACACCTTTGGACGCACTGTGGTTGGCCGAGATGCTGGACGAGATCGACCTGCCGGATGGCGTCGTTTCGATCATTCCCGGCGGACGCGAGACCGGAGAAGCCCTTGTCCGCCATCCCGGGGTGGACAAGATCTCGTTCACCGGCTCGTCGGCGACCGGAAGGCACATCGCATCGTTGTGCGGTGAACAACTCAAGCGGGTAAGCCTGGAACTCGGAGGCAAGTCAGCGGCGATCATCCTCGACGACGCCGACATCGACCACACCGTCAACCACCTGAAGATGGCGAGTCTGATGAACAACGGGCAGGCCTGTGTGGCGCAGACCCGAATTCTGGTCAGCGAGCGCCGCCACGATGAGGTCGTCGACGCGCTCGCGGCCATGATGTCGGGCCTACAGGTCGGCGATCCGGCAGACGACGCTACCGACATCGGGCCGCTTGTCGCCCAACGGCAGCAGCATCGCGTCATGGGATACATCGAGGCCGGAGTCGACGAAGGCGCGCGAATCGTGCTTGGCGGCACCGACAAACCGCACGACCGTGGCTGGTACGTCCAGCCGACGCTGTTCGCCGATGCGACCAACGAGATGCGGATCGCGCGCGAGGAAATATTCGGGCCCGTGCTGACAGTCCTCAAGTACTCGGACGAGCGCGACGCCGTCCGGATCGCCAACGACAGCGAATACGGGTTGGGCGGTTCGGTGTGGACGGCGGACGTCGCCCATGGCTTGAACATCGCCGAGCAGGTTCGCACCGGAACCTTCGGCATCAACATGTACACACTCGACACCACGGCTCCGTTCGGAGGATTCAAGCAATCCGGCATCGGCCGCGAGTTCGGCTCCGAAGGGCTCTCCGAATACGTCGAACTGCAGTCGACGATCAGCGCCGGCAAGCTGCCGGACCTCTGAGCCGCTGAGGATTTCGCCATGAGCGACGTCGTGGCCGAACGGCACGGGGCGGTGCTGGTCTGCCGGCTCAATCGCCCCGCGGCGCTGAACGGGCTGACGGGTGCACTCCTCGGCGAGTACCTGGGCCTGCTGGCGGACGCCCGCACAGATGACGCCGTGCGGGTTGTCGTCACGACGGGCGAGGGCGATGCCTTCAGCGCAGGCGCCGACGTGAGCGACCTTTCAGGCGAGACAGCCAGCCATGGGCTGAACGCGCTGCTGCACGAACGGCTCGGGCTGACCGACACGCTCAGCACCGCCGACAGGGCATTCGACCGCCTTGGTATCGGCAGGGAAACGCTGGCGATCATGAACTACGACAAGCCGCTTATTGCGGCGGTGAACGGTGCCGCGGCGGGCGGCGGTTTCGCGTTGGCGATGCTGCACGACATCCGGCTGGTGTCCGAGCGCGCCACGTTCACAAGCGCATTCGTGCGCATCGGACTTGTCGCCGAGATGGGCCTGTCCTACACGTTGCCGCGGGCGATCGGACTCGAGGCCGCGATGGACGTGATGTACACGGGTCGTTCGGTGAACGCCGACGAAGCGCAGGCATTGGGGCTGGTTCGCCGTGTGGTCCCACACGAGCGGCTCATGGACGAGGTCATGGCCTATGCCGAGCAGATCGCGGCGCAACCCCCCATCGCGGTGCAATTCGCAAAGCGGGCATTGGTTCGATCACTTGACAGCGCCCTACTCGCTCAACTCGAGCTGGAGTGGTCATATCAGGTCGCCGCCTTCGACACCGACGATGCACGCGAGGGCATCGCCGCGTTCCGCGAGCGTCGGCAACCACGGTTCGGTGGCAGCTAGCCGGGCGTCGACAAGTCCAGCGTGACTTCGGCGGGACAACACAATTCGTCGCGCTGGTTGTAGATCGCGACCTCGAGGTCCACCAGGTATCGCGGCTCAGCACCGGAGCTCTCCCGCCGCTTGTCGATCACGCGGCCGCGGCCCACCATCGAGTCGCCTGCGTAGATCGAGCCGAGCAGTGTGACCTTGCGCCGCACCACCCGGCTTTCCGGACCAGCCCATGCGGTCGTGATCCTGTCGATGAACCCGGCGAGATGCATGGTGTTGACGAAAATCGTTGGATGGCCGTGGCTTCGGGCATAGCCGGGATCGAAGTGCCATGGAATGTAGTCCCATGTGGTGCCTGCGTTCATGACCACGCGTTCGTAGCTGATCTCGTCGACCGTCTCGGGAAGGTCGCACGGCACGGCGATCTCATCCCACCTCATGACGTCGTCGCAGGCGTGTAACGGAACAACGTGTTCCGGCTGATGGCGACCGGGGCGCCGTCGCCGCGGGAGTAGGTCTCGAGCGTCTCGATGAAGTGACCGGCGCCGAGCCGTGTGGTCTTCTCCGGCGACACCGACACCACTTCCTCGATCACGCTGAGCCGATCGCCCTCCAATATCGGCGACAAGAACTCAACGTCGTTGGACGCATTGATGATCGCGGTACCCGGCAGTGGCACCCGGACGGCGATCGACGCGGTCGGCGGTTCACCGGTGGGTACCCACGGCGGCGGCATCAGCAGCCCCATTAGCAGCGCGGGCGGTGCGACGATCCCGCCCCACTGTCGCTTCGCAAATTCGGCATCCCAGTACGCCGGGTTGGGGTCACGCACCATCGACGCGAAATGCTGGATGCGGGCCCCACTGACCGCGCTGGGTGCGTATCTCGGTTCAGTGCGCGTGCCAACCATTCGAGCGGCGTCTTCATAAGTGCCGAAGGCGAACTCGTAACTGATATCGGCGCTCACACCGGTAGCGCACTCTCCTGCGGAACGAGGTCCCACTCGAGCTCGCGCGATGTGAAGTACCAGCCACCGCGCTCATAGATGAGGCTGTCCCGATAGGTACCGGTGGCCTCTAACACGTTGTTGCGGAACAACAGCGCGACGCAGTGTTGGGTGGCCTCTACGCCGTCAACGCTGATCTCGTGGTCGACGGTGACCAAGCGCTGGCCGTTCCCGCCGTCGAACGCGGCGGGCAGATCGGTGTACCTCTCTCCCGCCCGCGTCAACGACGCCCCCGCGTGACGGAACGTGGCGATCCAGCGGGCCAGATCGCCTGCGCAGTACAACCGGTTGTACTGCGCGTCGAGATCGAGAATCGCTGCGCGGCCTGCCAATCCGTCCAGTACGAACTGCTGTTGGTAGCTCAGGCTCATATTCGCTCTCTCCGCTCGGTCATCTGCTCTTCGCGCAAGCGCTCATCGCTTACTCAACACGTAGCCGTGGGCTTCACGGTCCCAGGCGCTGTCGCCGAGACCCCTGCTGCGCAGCACGTCCTTACGGATGCGCCCGATGACGTTCTTCGGGATTTCGTCGAGCACCTCCAGATACCGAGGCACGCAGAAGTACGGCATGCGCTCCGAGCAGAAGTCCAGCAGCTCAGCGAAATCGACGGTGGCGTCAGGACGCAACGTGATCAGCACGAGGATGTCGTCCTCGCCAAGCTCGCTTGGGATGCCGACAGCCGCGGCTTCCAACACTGCGGGATGGCGCATTACCGTCGTCTCGACCTCGACCGACGACACGTTTTCGCCACGCCTGCGTAGTGAGTCCTTGACCCTGTCGACATAGGTCAGGTTCTCATCGGCGTCCAGTTTGCCCAGATCACCAGTGTGAAACCACTCTGGGTGCGGTTCCACGTGCAGTCCCCCCCTGCCGGGCGCCGACGACACATACCCCTCGCTCATCGCATGTGTTGTCCGCGCCCGGCAGACGATTTCCCCAACCGTACCCCGAGGTACGGAGTTTTCGAAAGAATCGACAATGCGTATATCGAAACCCGGATTGACGCGTCCCGAGGTTCCCGGCACGCCCTCGTCCGACACCGCCTTGTATGCGATCGGGAACGCTTCCGTCATCCCGTACATCGTCACAACGCGGCAGCCGTATCGACGTTCGATGTCTCGGTAGAGATCCGCCGAGATCGGCGCCGCCGAGATGAACCGCAGCGGCACTTCGGCGTCGCGCGGATCCGGCGGCAGATTCCACAACATCGACACCATGGCACCGGCCCCGGCGAAACCCGTCGCGCCGCATTCCCTGATCTCATCCCACACGCTCGCCGGGTGAAAGCCGCCGGCCACGACGCTGGTGCCGCCGACCAGCATCGGCGCCAGCACCGTCGGCGCGGCACTGAGATGAAACAGCGGCATGGCGGTCCACAGCACCTCACCCGCGCCGAATTCCCACGCCGACGCGGCGGTGTCCGCAGCACCAAACAGGTACGGCCACGTGGTCGCAACAGCTTTGGACGGCCCGGTGGTCCCCGACGTGAAGAACAACGCCCCGACGTCGTTGGGACCGGCGGGTTCGACATTCGGTGCTTTCTTCGAAGCATGCGCCAGCGCGGAGGTCAGCGAATCACCGCGCACCAGAATCGATCTCAATGTCTCAACGTCGTCCGACACGTCGAGCAGCCGCGGATGACGCTCGGCATCGGTGATGACGACGGCCGCCCGCGACAGCCGCAGCGCGTGCAAAAGGAATTCGCCCTTGCTGGCGCCATTGACCGCAGCGCTCACCGCGCCGATCCGCGCGGCGCCGAGCCAGAAATACACCCACTCGGGGCATGTGCCGGTGAACAGCGCGACCGTCTCGCCCCTCTCGACCCCGAGTTCGGCAAGGACGTTCGCGGCAGCGCATGAGCGGTCACGCATCTGAGCGAATGTCACAGGGGTGCCTGCGATCGACATCATGACGCGGTCATCGAACTGTTCGGCACGTTGATCGAGCACGGCCGGAACGGTCAAACCGCCTGCTTGCATCACACCCCCGCTGCCGCGGGATTGGGCTCACCTTCGGCGGTGTACCCGAAATCGATCTCCGACGGTTCGGGTCCTGGATAGAAGCGGTGCGCCCAGCGCCGCAGCGCGGCGTAGTCTCGCGCCTCCTCGGGGGCAAGGTTGGGCTTCTCCAGGTATTTCATGTTCTCCCAGGTGAAGAAGTCCTGCTTGATGACCTCCTGCTGCAGCTGCAGGAACTTCGCGGCACGACCGGTCGGGATGTCGCCGGTATCACCGGGTTCGCGGATCGACGCCTGGGTGTAGAAGTAGTCGGTGTAGTCCTCGTCCACCGGCGTCTGGCCGGTCACCTCGACGGTCGCAACCAACTCAGATGGGAAGCGCACGAGGCCAAGACCCAGCGAGTAGTTGTCGTAGATGATCTTGGCGTCCACGGGGCCGTTCGGCGTCAGCCACGTCTTGGCCCGTCCCCCACCGAAATTCGCGTTCACGGTCGCGTGAAGGTGGTATCCGCTCACTTCGAACGAGGCGGTGTTGGCCGGGTTGGCCGCCTTGTGCACATACTGCACGTGGTATGGATCCGCCGCGTTCTCGATGATCATCTGCGCGTGCACCTTCACCCGGTTGACCATCCGGCTGTGGGGATGCAACGGGTAGTACTCGTCGGTTTCGAGTTCTGGCAGCACCGGCGGTTGCCAATAGGGGGCGCGGCCGTGGCGCTCATGCCACACCAGGATGAAGCCGTACCACTCCGCGGTCGGGTAGGTCTTGATGCGGACGTTCTGCTTGCAGCCGATCTTGCTGTACGGGATCAGGGCATTGGTGCCGTCGCCCCTCCACTGCCAGCCGTGCCACGGGCAGACGATGTGTTCGCCCTCGACAGTGCCGCCGACGCCCATGTTGGCCCCGAGGTGCTGGCAGTAGGCGTCGAGCACGTTGATCTGCCCCGACGCGGTGCGGAAGATCACAAGTTCCTCGCCGAAATAGTGGGCGCGCTTCACCTGGCCCGCAGCCAACTCGGAGGCGAATCCGACGATGAACCACCCGGTCGGGAAGCGGTAGGTCGAGAGGCTGATACCGCTTGGCCCGAATTCGCGCTCCGACGGATCGAGAGTCGGGTCCGAAGGCTCATCCTGTTGAAAGGACTCTGTCGTCATCGCTACTCCGTCCGCGCCACATTATGGCAGGTCACAACCTGTCTGACGTCTATTGTTACTATTTTAAGCATTCTAGGTCAAGGACAGCCGAAGCAGGAGCCCGCATGACCACGACCAGGCCAGTCGATCTGTCTGATTCCGCGTTGTGGCGGAACGGTTTTCCCGATGATCTCTTCGTCGAGCTGCGGCACGAGCGGCCGATCTTTCACCACGAACTCACCGATGGCGTCGCGAAGACGGTCAAGCGGGACTTCTGGATGACGACCAAGCATCGGCACGCGCAACGAATACACCGCGACACGGACGCATTCACCGCCGTCGACGGCCCGCTGATCCAAACGATCGACGTGATGACGGCCGTCCCGACCATCATCCACATGGATCCGCCCGATCTGATCAAGCGCCGCAGGGTGATGTCGCACGCGTTCACACCGCGTGCGATCGGCAAGCTCGAGGAGGGTATTCGTGCGCGGGCCGCGACGATGATCGACGGGCTGCTTGCGGCCGGCGGCGGTGACTGGATCGGCGACGTCGCCGACGTGCTCCCGATGTCGGTCATCGGCGACATCATCGGCATCCCCGACGAGGACCGTCCGGACATCTTCGACACCCTCGACAGGATCCTTTCGGCGAACTCGCCCCACTCGCAGTTGACCGAGCGGGACCAGGTCGAGATGTTCGGGAAGATCTTCACTTACGCGTTCGAGCTCACCGCGGAGAAGCGGCGAAATCCGGTCGACGACATCTGGAGCACGCTGGCATCCGCGGTGGTCACCGACGAGAGCGGTGAGCAGTTGGCGATACCCGCCAACGAGCTCGAGATCTTCTTCTACGTGCTGACCTTCGCGGGCAGCGATACAACGAAAAACGCGCTGGCCGCCGGATTGCAGGCGTTCGTCGCGAATCCCAGGGAGATCGCGCGCTATCGCGCCGACGAGGCCATCCGGGCGAGCGCTGTCGAAGAGGTGCTGCGCTGGTCCACCCCCGTAGCCTTCTGGACCCGTAGCGCGAAGGTGGACGTGGAGATGGACGGTGTCACCATCCCGAAGGGCGACCGGGTGGTGTCGATGCTGCGTTCGGCGAACCGCGACGAAGAAGTGTTCGCCGACCCATTCACATTCGATATCGGTCGTTCCGATAACCCGCACGTGACGTTCGGCGGCGGAGGACCGCATCACTGTCTTGGCGCGATGCTGGCACGTGCCGAGATCCGCGCCGTGCTCGACGAGTTACTGTGCCGCGCCGACGACATCACGCTCGGGCCGCCGAAGGTCACCTATCCGAGCCTGACCAACAACATGTCGATCTTCGACGAGATGGCGATCTCGGTGCGGCCTAGGTGAAATGTCGCCGCCGGTGCGGCTCCGTGCTACTCACAAACCCTTGGGACGCGTACCGATCACGCCTTCGGCGGTGAGCCGCTGCAGATCGGCATCGGTGAGTCCACAGAGCTCGGTCAACACTTCGGCGTTGTGCTCCCCCAATGTCGGTGGCGGGCGATGCAGCCACCGGTGGCCGCCGTCGAGCGGGGCGAACGGCGGAGTCGGGTACAAGCCTTCTCCGGTTCGTCGATGTTCGAGGCGTTCGAGGAATCCGCGATGCTGCAGCTGCGGATTCTCGGTCACAAGCGACGGGGAGACGACGGCGGCTGCCGGAATCCCGGCGCTGGCAAGTGCGTCGACCACATCATCCAAGTCCTGTGCGGCGAGCCAGTCGCCGAGCTCGGAGCCGCGCGTCAACTCCGACAACGCGTTCAGGTGGGCGTCGGTGTGCATGCTGATCGCGATCCAATTCTCGTCGCCGGCGCATCGGTAGAGATCCTGCGTTGCGGTCGGATGGCCGCGGTTGCCTCGCCTCGATAGGATTTCCCCGAATACGTCGAATTCGATTGTCTGCGTTGCAGTCACGTTCAAGACAGTCTCGATCATCGGCACTTCGACGAGTTGACCGCGACCTGTGCGGTCGGCGAACTCCAATGCCGCCAGCGACGCGAACGCCGCGTGCGCCCCAGCGAGCGGGTCGCAGGCCCCACGCGGAGGGACCGGCGGCCCCTCAGGCAGACCGGTCACCCACGCCAGGCCGGCGATCTGCTCCATGGTCGGTGCGAAGCCGACGCGATCACGCCACGGCCCCGTCAGTCCGAAGGCGGGCATTCGCACCACCACCAGGTCGGGCTTGATGGCGAGCAGTGCGTCGGAGCCGAGCCCGAATTGGTCCATCACCCGTGGCGAGAAGTTCTCTATCACCACATCCGCCTGGCTGACCAACTGTTTGAACAGCCCGACGCCGTCCTCTGACTGCAGGTCCAGCGTCACCGACCGCTTGTTGGTGTTCATGGCGTGGAAGACCCAGCCGTACTCCCACCAGTCGTCGACGTCGGTGCGCATCCCCCCGGAGTAGCGAATACCGTCGGGTCGCTGGATCGCCTCGATCTTGATGACGTCCGCCCCGAACGCGGCCAACGAATGCGTCGCGGCCGGTCCCGCCCAGAACGCGGTCAGATCGACAATCCGCACACCGGCCAGCGGTAGGTCGGCGGTGGCGGCAGGTGCAGCGGATTCCCGTGCCTGCCACAGAGACTCGCCGTCGGCCTCCCCCCGTGCCGGCGCAGGCCGGATTGGAGCGGGTGCCGCGGCCGACATCAGCCACGGTGCGCGCGGTTGCCGAAAGCCCGCAGGGTTCTCGGTATAGACGCCGCGCTCGCGCAGGTGGTCCATCTGGGGGATCGTCGAACCGTTGCCGAGCGGGGCGATGGGCAGCCGGAACAGCTGGCCGAGTTCGACGATCTCGCTGACGGTGCGCTCACGCATCCATGGCCCGATCCGCTCACGGATCCAGTCGCGGTATCCCCATCGTCCGATCTGGAAACGAAGGTCGGGGATTTCGGTGAGCTCATGGCAATCCACCATGGCGGCGAAGTCGAGCCACTGTTGTCCGGTGACCATGCTGATGCCGACGTAGCCATCGGAGGCCTCCTCGATCGACGGCACTTCCACCGACCGCCGGACCGGGGGCACGTTCAGCAGCTGCGAATGCAACCACTCGCTGCTCTGCATCAACGTGATCGCTTCGAGCATCGACATGTCCAGGTGCCCGCCGGGGCCGCCGCGGCGCACCCGGCGCCGCAGTGCCAGCGCTCCGTAGGCTGCGCACGCGCCGCCCATGTACTCCCCCAGCTCACCGCCTATCGAGATCGGCGGGCCCGCCGGATCGCCTCGGAACCCCGTCAAACCCGACCAGGCCTGCAGCGTGAACTCGGTCGCAGGGCGATCCGACCATGGGCCTGCCCAGCCGAAGTCGGACACCGTCACCACGACGGACCTCGGCGACACATCGAGGAGTCGCTGCGGGTCGAACTCCCGCTGCGTGACTAGAACCACGTCGGCACACGCAAGCAGCTCGTCGGAAGCACTTGTCACGCTGCGCTTCCCGGCATTCAGGTAACTGAACAGCGGTGCATCGGCGCCTTCGGCAGGGGTGGCACCGGTTGCGGTGAAGCGACGCAATGGGTCTCCTGAGACCGGCTCCACCTTCACGACGTCGGCACCCGCGTCGACGAAAAGCTTGCCGCAGTAAGCGCCTGCGATCCGGTCGCTGACCTCGACGACGCGCAGGTCAACCAGGGGGGTAGGCGAAACGCCGCTCAATCGCACATCCTCCCGGTGGTTTTTTGCCATCTTAGTAACTTTTGTCGGATAGCGACCCGTAGACCCCTGGTAGCGGCCCTATCACTGTTAATATTGCGATGACATGACAACACTGGGAATCGGCCCCGAGGCCCGCCGTAGGCTGTCGGCCCGTCGCACTGCCGAGATCGTTGCAGACGAGCTTCGGCGGCAGATCATCGACGGCGAACTGACCGACGGTGACCTCCTGCCGCGCCAAGAGGTGCTTGTCGAGCAGTTCAACGTCAGCCTTGTGTCGTTGCGGGAAGCGTTGCGAATCCTCGAGACCGAGGGCCTGGTCTCCGTGCGCCGCGGCAACCGCGGCGGCGCCGTAGTACACGCGCCCGCGAAGGGTGGCGCCGCCTACATGCTCGGGCTGTTGCTGCAGAGCGACTACGTGCCGCTGGCGGATCTCGGCACCGCCCTGCAGGAACTGGACCCGATGTGCGCTGCGCTCGCGGCGAAGCGGCCGGACCGTGGCGACACGCTGGTTCCCAAGCTCAAGGAACTCAACGACGCCATGGCCGAACACATCGAGGACGGCGCCCGCTTCACCGAGATCGGCGGCCAGTTCCACGATGAGATTGTGCGCGGCTGCGGCAACCACACGATGATCGCGGTGGTCGGCAGCCTTGAGACGCTGTGGAGCAGCCACTTGCAGTGGTGGGCCGATGAGACGGCGGCCCGAGGCGAGTACCCGTCGATAAGCAAGCGGCGCATCGCGCTCGGCATCCACAACAAGATCGCCGATGCGATCGAGGCAGGCGATGCTGAGCGTGCCCGCAAGCTGTCGGCGCGCCACCTCGCCGACACCCAGTCGTTCTTCCTCGCCGCCGATCCCGAGCAGCGGATCGTGGCGCTTTCACCGCAAGCGCTGGCGCGACGCCAACGTTGAAAGGTGCTGCGTGCGAACGGCTTTGATCACCGGCGGTAGCGGCGGCATTGGAAAGGCCTGCGGCCGCAAGCTCGCCGAGCTCGGTTACGACGTCGTCCTCACCGCGCGGCGCGAGGAACCACTGCGGGCGGCGGCCGAAGAGATGGGCGCGCGCTACGTCGTGGCCGACGCGACCGACCCTGACAAGTTCGAGCCTGCGGTGCAAGCGGCCGGTGAGATCGACCTGCTCGTCCACGCATCAGGGATTCTCGGTGGGACATACGCCCGCAAACAGACTTTCGAGCAGTGGCGCGCAACGATATCCGCCAACCTGGACTCGTGTTTCGTCGTCACGTCGGCCGCACTGCCGAGGATGAAGGCCGGCTCGCGGTTCGTGTTCATCTCGTCGTCGGCCGCGCACGAACCGATGCGGGCGCGTACCGCGTACTCGGCGTCGAAGGCAGGCATGAACGCGTTCGCACTTGCCCTGGCGCAGGAGGTCGACCGCGACGGCATCAACGTGCACATCGTGACGCCAGGCCCGGTCGAAACCGACATGCTGGCCGACGTCCCATTCGAGATGTATGCGATCCGCGCCACCGACGTGGCGGATGCCGTTGCGTGGCTGGACACCCTGGATCCGTCCGTCGACCTGCCGGAGATCCGGCTTCACGCCATCACTCGTGGCCCCGCAGCGCGGGAACCGGTGGTGCCGCTCAAGGTGGAGCGGCGCACCGCAAAACCCTAGCGGCGGGCCACAATTACATTCCCTCGTTGTCTGTCAGATAGACCTGGGACTCCATCTGGTGAAAGATGCGGAATCGCTCGCCGCGACGGACCAGAAACCAGGTGATCCAGCTCGTGCCGGTCCGTTCGACGGCCGCCTCCCTGCCGGTCAGACGCCATTGACTGAGCAAGAGGGCTCGCACGACGGTGTCGTCGACCACGTCGAACTCGTGCAGCGTCGACAACACGGACGCAGCCTTGAGCCTGCCCGCGATGCGGGCCCAGTGCCGATCCAGCTCGTCGTTGCCGATCAGCGGTGCCGCATATTCGTCGCCGACATAGATCGGCTTTGGATCGTCGCGCTCCCAAAGATCGGCAAGGCAGCCGAAATCCAGGCTCGACCAATAATTGTCGTAGTCGCGAACCAGATCGGTGAGCGCCTTGGCGACGTCGTCGTCAGACGGCGAGGTCATTGGCGCCCGGCAGTTCTCCGGGGAGCGCCTTGACCGTCGACGGCAACCCGTATAGCGCGGTCGCGTTGCCGCGCATGATCCGGTCCCGCTGATCGGCGGGGAATCGCCTGATCGCCCAGTCCGGGGAGTCGTAGCTCCAGTGCGGATAGTCGGTGGAGAACATGATGCAGTCGCCGAGGTCCATCATCTCGATGTACTCGCGGTATTCCGCGACGTTGACTTCCTCGAGCGGCTGCGTGGTGAACCGGACGTGCTCGCGGACGTAGTCCGAAGGACGGCGTCGTACGTGCGGAAGGTCGGCCTTGCGCTGCTCCCAGATCCGGTCCATCCGCGACATCACCGGCATCGCCCATGTGAAGCCTCCCTCGACGAATACGACCCGCAGATCGGGGTGGCGGTCGAATGCGCCGTCGAACACGAGGCTCATCAGATGGGACACATACAGCAGCGGCCACGACGCGAAGAAGTCGTGCCAGTGGGCGGGATTGCCAACGGGGTAGACCGGGATCAGCTCGAACGGCGTCTGACCCATCAGGTGCGTGGCAACCGGAAGGCCGTTGCGCGCAGCGGCTTCGTACAGCGGATCGAAATGCGGGCTGCCGAAAGGAATCCCGCGGGTCTGCGGCGTCATGAGAATCTCGGCCATGTACGGGTGGCCCGCCCAGCGCTCGATCTCCCGCGCGGCCTGGCGGGGGTCCTGCGCGGTGACGCTGATCGCGCCGCGCCAGCGCCCGTGCCAATTGTTGTCGCCCAGCCATACGTCTGCCAGCCAGTCGTTGTACGTCGCCTTGAGGACGTGCTCGGCATCTGGCAATTGGGCGTCGCACATCGGTTCCAGCACGGCGATGCTGACACCGGCGTCGATCAGGAGTTGTTTGGCCGCGAAGTCGGGATCGCTGCCCGCCGCACCGCCGCGGGGCGGGCTGGCGTCGACGCGCAATGAACTCGTCTTATAGGCATCAGGCGTGTCATAGAAGTACGACATGGGCGAGACCGCGTTGCCGGTCGGCCACAGCTTGTCCTTCCACTCCGCGGGAGCGTAGGACTTCAGCACTTCGCCCGACACCGGCAACGGGTGGACATCGGTGTCGACGATCGTCACCGCAATGTCCTGGGCGACGTCAGTTTCTGAGCGCTCAACTATCGTCATGTCCGACTTCCTTCTACTTCGGCTGAAACCCCGTACAGGTCACTTGCATTGCGCCACAGCACCTTTTCCCGCTGCTCGCTGGAAAAGCCCGCGACGGCGGCGTCCGGGCTCGAGGCCGACCAGTGCGGATAGCTCGAGCCATACATCAGCAGGTCGGCCTTGTCGGTGAAGTTCAGCCACCGCTCGGCCTGGCTCTTGTCGGTCGGCCCGTCGAGCGCCGTCGTGCAGTAGCGCACATGATTGGGCAGGTATTCACTCGGATACCGGTCGACCCAAGGGGTTTGGTCTCGCATCGACATCCAGAACGTGTCGAGGCGCCACATCAGCGGAGTGAGCAGGTCGTAGCCCCCGTCGGTGAATACGAACCTCAGGTTCGGATGCCTGCCGAACGTGCCCTCGATGATCAGCGTGGCCAGATGGACGAACGAGTTCAACGGCATGAAGGCCGCATAGCCGGGATAGGTGTAGGCGTGGCCCGCGAAAGTGGGCGCATAATCGACGCCGTTGCCGCCGTTGATGTGCACCGCGACGGGCAGGCCGCGGGCTTCGGCCGCTTCCCAGATCGGCTCGAACACCGGCTTGCCGTACGGCTCCCGCGACTGGAGCGGGACGCCGATCTGAACCATCTTCGGATGATCGGCCAGCCGCTCGATCTCGGCGACCGCGCCCCTGACGTCCTCGGGATTGACGCGGATGGTGCCACGGAACCTGCCCGTGGTGTCGGGCTCGAGCCAGCGATCGAGCAGCCAGTCGTTGACCGCCGCACAGATCCGGCTGTTGAGCAGATAGTCGGCGATGTTGCCGCGCGTCAGGGGATTGAGGATCGCATAGTCGACATTGTCCTCGTCGAACAGATGCCTGGCCACGGTCTCGGGGTCCGAGCCCGGATAGCCGTCGCCGTACAGGTCGTCGCGGTAGTCACCCCTCGGCGCCTGGTACCACTGCTGTTCGACGTCGGGGATCGCGCGCAGCTTGTGCGCGGCCGACAGGTAGCGCCGGATCTCCGCGTTGTAGCGGAAATGCGGCTGAACGTTCGCGTCGATGACTGTCATGCGGTCAGATACACCTGCCCATCGCTGACGTCGACTTCGTATGTGCGCACCCGCTTCTGCGAATCGGCGAGGTTGACGCCGGTGGTGATGTCGAACTCCCAGTTGTGCCATGGACACCGTGCGATTTGGCCCTCACGGACGTGCCGCAGCTGACCGGGTGCGTCAGGCGCGAACTCGTTGGTGCCGCCGACATATCCCGAGCAAAGCGGCGCCCCTTCGTGCGAGCAGTAGTTGGCGATCGCATACAGCGCGCCGTCGATGTTGTACACGCCAACGCCGAACTTGCCGGCCTGCACCAGCTTCATGCTTCCGGGAGGCAGGTCCTCGATCGCGCACACCGGTCGGCGCTGCATCACGTCCCCTTAGTCTTCTTGACCTAGAATACTAAAATAGTAAAGATAGAGCGAACCACTCGCTAGATGCTGCCGCCGGGAGGCACGTGTGACGATCAGCACCGATTCGCACGATCAATCAAGCGCCCCGGACCTGGAAAGCGATCCATACGGCTACTTCGCGCACATGCGCAAGACCGCTCCCGTGTGGCGAGGCACGCTGATGGAGAGCGACCTGATGCCTGAGGAGCTCAAAAACCCGGAAAACTGGACGTTGTTCGACTTCGACAGCGTCTTCACGGCTTTCCGTGAGGACACAGTGTTCGGCTCGGAGATGTACAACGCCACCATCGGCCTCGTCTTCGGGCCGACGATCCTCGGCATGCACGGCAAGCAGCATCACGACCACCGCAGCCTGGTGAGCAAGGCTTTCAAGCAAAGTGCGCTCGCGCAGTGGGAACCCGAGGTGATCGACCCGATCTGCGACCAGCTGGTGGACGAGTTCAAGAGTGACGGCGAAGTCGACTTGGTCAAGGCCGTTACGTTCGAGTTCCCCACCCGGGTCACCGCCGCGCTGCTGGGCTTGCCGCAGGAGGATCTGGAGATGTTCCGGCGGTTGTCGCTGCAGCTGATCTCGATCACCGAGGACATCGAAGCCGGTCTGACGGCATCGGTCGAACTGGGCACCTACTTTCAAGAACAGGTGGACCAGCGCCGCAGCAAGCCGACCGACGATGTCATCGGCGATCTCGTCGCAGCTGAGATCGACGGCGAGAAGCTCACCGACGAAGCGATCATCTCGTTCCTGCGGTTGCTTCTGCCCGCTGGGCTTGAGACGACGTATCGGTCGTCGGGCAATCTATTGGCGCTACTCCTGACCCATCCCGACCAACTCGAGGCGGTTCAGCAGGATCGTGACCTCATTCCTGCCGCGATCGAGGAGGGGATTCGATACGAGACCCCGTTGGTCTTGGTCGCGCGCAACACCACCCGCGATGTCGAGATGCACGGCATAACGATCCCCGAGGGCGCACAGGTCAACCTGTGTATGGGTGCTGCCAATCGCGACGAATCGCGTTGGACCGACCCCGAGGTGTTCGACATCCATCGGCCGCGCCGGGCGCACATCTCGTTCGCAGGCGGCATTCACAGTTGCCTCGGCATGCACCTCGCCAGGGTCGAAACGAAAGCGATGCTGACCAGCCTGTTCGATCGCGTCACCGACCTGCAGTTGGTACCCGATGACGACACCAAGATCGTCGGCATGCCGTTCCGCTCGCCGAAGCATCTGCCAGTGACGTTCCGTCCCGTCGCATGAAAAGCCGGGCCGCGATCCTGCACGACATGGGTCAGCAGTGGTCGGTCGAAGACTTTGAGCTGGATCCGCCTCGGGCCGGCGAGGTGCTGCTCGAGATGGCCGCTGCCGGGCTGTGCCACTCCGACGAACACATTCGCAACGGCGACATGTCGGCGCCCAATGAAGTGATGGAGGCGTTCGGCCTGCCTTCGATGTTTCCGATGATTGGTGGTCACGAAGGCTCGGGGGTGGTTCTCGAAGTCGGCAAAGGCGTAACAGATTTCGCACCGGGTGACCACGTCGTGACGTCGTTCGTCGCGGTCTGCGGCGAGTGCAGATGGTGCAACTCCGGGATGGAGTACATCTGCGACATGGGTGCTCAGGTGATGGTTCCCGGGATGCCCACAGACGGGACTTTCCGACACCACACCGCCGACGGGCGCAATCTAGGCCACCTGTCCAAGGTCGGAGCGTTCTCGAAACACACTGTGGTTTCCACGGATTCGATCGTCAAGATCGACCCCGGCCTGCCGCTGCTGCCAATGGCCCTGCTGTCGTGCGGAATTCCCACCGGATACGGCTCCGCGGAGAACCGCGCCAAGGTCAAGACCGGTGACACCGTCGTCGTCATCGGTGTCGGCGGCATCGGCACCGGTGCTATCCAGGGCGCGCGCATCAATGGCGCAGCGCAGATCATCGCGGTCGATCCAGTGGAGTTCAAGCAGAAATCCGCACTGGGATTCGGTGCAACGCACAGCGTCTCGACCACCGACGAAGCCGCCGACCTCGTACGCGACCTGACCAGCGGCGTGATGGCCGACAGTGTGGTGGTGTCGCCTTCGATCATCGCCGGCGAAGACGTACAGGCCGCCTTGAGCCTGACGCGCAAGGGCGGAACCTGCGTCCTGACCGCCATGACCGCCAGCACGACCAGTTCCATCGCCATCAACCTGCAGGAGTTCATCCTGTGGAACAAGAATCTGGTCGGCACGGTGTTCGGGTCGTGCAACCCGAGAGTCGACATCGCCAGGTTCGCCCGGCTCTACGAGGCGGGTCTGCTGCAACTCGATGAGATGATCACCAGGCGCTATCGCCTTGATGACATCAATGAGGGCTACCGCGACCAGCTGAATGGCGAAATCATCCGCGGGGTAATCGATTTCGGACTCTGACCTACTTTCCGGTCATGCGGGCCATCCCGCGCAGCATCCACGGTGTCCGCCGCGCGATCACCTCGACGGCGCGGTCGGACCGGCGCATCGCGCTCCGTGGGCCGGGAGTCGGCGTCGATGCAAGTTCCGCCTCGGCCGATCCCGCCCGCGAGCCGTATTGCTCGACCGCCAGGAGTTCCCATGTGCCGGGCACACCACGCAATTCGACGTTGCCGCGGTCCTCGAAGATCGTGCCCGAACCGACGACCAGGTCACGGACGGTTCGGGAGACGAGGATTTCGCCGGCCCCCGCCTTCCCGAGGATTCGGGCCGCGATATGCACGGCGATTCCCCCGATGTCGGCGTCGATCAGTTCGCACTCGCCGGTATGGATGCCGACGCGGATGTCGATGCCGAGTTTTTCGGTTTCACTGCGCAAGTCCTCGGCACAGCGGATGGCCTGCGTCGGGCCGTCGAACGTGGTGAGGTGGCCGTCTCCGGTGCTCTTCACCACCGTGCCGCCGAATCGTTCAGCGAGTTCGGCGGTGATCTGCCCGAAGCGCTGGAGCACCGCCCGCCAGCGCTCATCGCCGGCCACCGCCGCTCGTTGCGTCGACGCGACGATGTCGGTGAACAACACGGTGCGCAGCGCGCGATGTGACTGCGACGGTGCCGCGTGGCCGCCGGTGAGGAACTCCTCAATCCCGGCCGTGATCGTCTCCGGTTCGGTGAACCAGGGAGCATGGTCGGTGCCGTCGACTTCGAGATACCGCGCTCCAGGGATGTGGTCGGCGAGGTACCGGCCACACTGCACTGGAATGCCGACGTCATCGCGGGCATGGACGACAAGGGTGGGCACGGTGATCGTCGGCATTATCGGCCGTATGTCGATCCGGAAGCAGGCTTCCAGTGTGGCCCGGGCCATCCCGGGGCTCGCACTCATGCGCTCCAACATTCCCAGTTGGCGGGTCGACCGGACCGACGGGATCAGAGCATGCAGCGCGGCACCGCTGCCCCACGCCGAGCTGACGGCGCGGGCAAGTTCCTGGAGGCGAATGATCTGCTCCACCGAAGGTGTGTAATCGTCACCCAGTTCGGACAGGACACGCGCCCGAACCTCGGCCGGATCGCCCTCGACTTCGTCCCAGCCAACCATGCCCGTGTACGAGAATGTGCTGGCCAGGATCAACGCCCGCGTCCGCTGCGGTCGTGTCGCTGCGAAGACAACGGCGGCCGGGCCGCCCTCGCTCAGGGCAAAGAGAGTGGCTTGCCTAAAGCCGGCGGCGACCATGACGGCCTCTATCTCGGCCGCTCGGTCATCCAGTGTGCGAACTCTAGGGACTGGGTCAGACAGGCCGACTCCCGCCTTGTCGAATAGCGCAATTCGACAGAATGTCGAGAGCTGATCGAAGAATGCCTTGAATTCGGGCAAGGTCCAGAACAGCTCGATGTGGCTGGCGAACGGCCCGACGACGACGAGTTCGGCAGGCCCGTCGCCGAACACCTGATACGCAAGGCTGAGATCGCCACACGGCGCATACGCCGTTTCCCCCACGGACTGAGCGTACGGGTTCAGTTAAGCGCGTAGAAGCGCTTGGCGTTTTCTCCGCCGATCTTCGCGCGCGTTACCTCGCTGATGTCCGGGCGGGTGCGCAGATGCTTTGTGCTCTCCGGCCATTCGCCGTCCCAGTGCGGGTAGTCGCTTGCGAACATGATGAAGTCGTCGCCGAGCACGTCGACGACTCCTGGCAGGATCGGCTCCTCTGGTTCACATGTCGTCCAGATGTTTCCGGCTGCAAGGTATTCCTGCGGGTCGCGTTGCCAGCCGTTCTCGATCCAGTCGCCGCGCTTCTCGAAGTGCTCGTGCAGGCGGTCGATGAAGAACGGCACCCAGCCGACGCCGGCCTCGAGGAACGCGACGCGTAGTCCGGGATGCCGGTCGAAAACACCGCCCGAGATCATCGCCGTCATCGCGGTCATCTGATCGAACGGAAAGCTGATGCAGTGCACCTGAATGTAATTCGTGAACCGGTCGACGCCGACCTTCGGAAGGTGCATGCCGGGTGCGCCGTGAATGCCAAGCGGCATATCGAGTTCCACTGCGGCGGCATAGAACCGGTCGAGATCGGGGTGGTCGAGATTGCGGGTCTTCAGTGCAGGCGGGATGTGCGTCGCCACCAATCCGAGGTCTTTGGCCTCCCGCATCACATCGATCGCGGCGTCGACCTGTTCGATGGGGATGACCGCAATGCCGCGTAGCCGGTCACCTGTCGGGCGGCAGTAGTCCGCTATCCACTGGTTGTAAAGCCGCGCGAACCCCGCGGCGAACTCAGGGTCTTCGAGGCTGGGCGCGCAGAGCCCGAGGCTTGGATACAGCACCATCGTGTCGATGTGATCGCGGTCGGCGTCACCAAGCACGCCCTCGGCTGACTCGTAATTGATTCCCGCCGCGGTGCTGAGCCCGTGCTCACGCGGGCAGCCTGCGCCAGGGCCGTCGGCCTCGGGATAGTTACGGCCCTCGATGACCAGGGCGCGCCCGTCGGCGCGGGGCCTGATGTGTTGTGGCCAGCGCTGCATCGCTTCGACAGCCAGCGACGGCCCCTCTGCAACGTGCCCGTCGGCGTCAATGATCCGCATTTTGCTAAAAATATCGGATGGCGAGCGACACCATTCAGCAATTGCTCCGCGAACGTTCGACCTCGGACACCGTTGCGGTCAAGTACGGGGACGACCGCTGGACCTGGCGTGAGCACCTGCGCGACGGGTCGGTGCGGGCCGCCGCGTTGCTGTCGCTCATCGACCCCGATCGGCCTGCCCATATCGGCGTGCTACTGGGGAACACTCCCGAGTTCCTGAATCAGATGGCTGCCGCAGGCCTCGGCGGGTACGTGCTCTGCGGGCTCAACACCACCCGACGCGGCGCCGCACTGGCCGCCGACGTCCGCAAGGCCGACTGCCAGGTGGTGGTGACGGATGCCGAGCACCTGCCGCTGCTCGACGGCGTCGACCTGCCGGGTGTGCGGGTGCTCGACAGCTCCAGCGAGGATTGGGCCCGCCTTCTGGAATCGGCCGGGGAGTTGTCGCCACACCGCGAGGCCGAGCCGTTGGACCCGTACATGCTGATCTTCACCTCCGGCACCAGCGGTGACCCCAAGGCGGTGAAGGTGTCGCACTTCATGGTGCTGATGTCGGGTGCGAACCTGGTGCAGAAGTTCGACGTCACGGCCGACGACACCTGTTACCTGTCAATGCCGCTGTTCCATTCCAATGCGTTGGTGGCGGGTTGGGGGGTGGCCATTGCGACCGGTGCGGCGATGGCGCCCGCCAAGTTCTCCGCATCGAAGTTCCTGGACGACATCCGGGCCTACGGAGCCACCTACATGAATTACGTCGGCAAGCCGCTGGCCTACATCCTGGCCACCACCGAGCGACCCGACGACGCCGACAATCCGCTGCGCGTCGCGTTCGGAAACGAGGCAAGCGATCGCGACATCGACGAGTTCAGCCGTCGATTCAACACGTTGGTCTGGGATGGCTTCGGCTCCAGCGAGAACGCGGTCATCATCACCAGGGAGCCGGGAACCCCGAAAGGCTCTCTCGGCCAAGGGTTTCCCGGCGTGGCGATCTACGATCCTGACACACTCGCCGAGTGTCCTGTCGCCCGCTTCGATGGGGACGGCGCATTGACCAACGCCGACGAGGCGGTCGGCGAGCTGGTCAACACCACGGGGACCGGCTTCTTCACCGGCTATTACAACAGCGAGGAGGCGACTGCCGAGCGCATGCGGCACGGCATGTACTGGTCGGGAGACCTGGCGTATCGTGACGCCGACGGCTGGATCTACCTGGCAGGCCGCACCGCCGACTGGATGCGTGTCGATGGCGAGAATATGGCGGCGGCCCCTATCGAACGCATCCTCGACCGCATGCCCGACCTCAGCCAGGTCGCCGTGTATGCGGTGCCCGACGAGAACGTCGGCGATCAGATCATGGCCGCCGTGGTGCTCAACGACGGCGCCACCCTGACGCCTGCGGGTCTGGAAACATTTCTCGCAGGCCAGCCCGATCTGTCGCCGAAGGCATGGCCGAGGTATGTCCGCATCACCGCCGACCTGCCGACAACCGCGACCCACAAGGTGCTCAAGCGTGAACTCGCGGCGCAGGGAGCGACTCCCGGCGACGGCGAGCTGTGGGTGCGTGAGGCGCGCGGCACGCGCTATACAGCGATTTCGGCGTGACTGGTCGCGCTGAGATCAACGAACTCTGGGAAGGATGGTTCAGGGCTAAGCTCCAAGTCCACCCCGGCCACCCATGGATCGAAACACTCGCGCTCCACAGGCTTTAATAACTTCTCCGAAGTGAAGTCACACCAATCTCATTGGTCACGACTCGAGCGGCATGTACTGTCCCCCAACGTGATATCACATGTGATATCACGTTTCAGGTCAGTACATGGTCTCGCGAGCAGTGACTCGAGTGGCTGAAGTGAATTCACCTCGCCGAAGTCACAGAATGCGTGTCGACCGGCCCTGCCAGTAGCGCTCCCGTATCCGTCTCTTGTAGAGCTTGCCGTTCGGATCCCTTGGCAGTTCGGCATCGAATTCGACTGTGCGAGGGCATTTGTAGGTCGCGACGTGGGCTCTGCAGTACGCGATGAGTTCAGCCTCGAGTTCGGGTCCGGCGGCGACTCCGTCGGCCGGCTGAACGACAGCCTTGACCTCCTCGCCGAATTCCTCGTTCGGGACGCCGAACACCGCCGCATCGACGAGCTTCGGGTGCATAACCAACAGGTTCTCCACCTCCTGCGGGTAGATGTTCACCCCACCCGAGACGATCATGAACGTGGACCGGTCCGTCAGGTAGATATAGCCGTCCTCGTCGACGTAGCCCATGTCCCCCAACGACCTCCAGCCCCGATCGTTGGACACCGACGCGGTCTTCCCCGAATCCTTGAAGTACTCGAACGCAGGCCCGCCCTCGAAGTACAGCTCCCCCGATTCGCCGACGGGAAGCTCGGCCCCGTCCTCGCCGACCACGTGTACAGGTGTCCACGGCTTTCCGACCGATCCCGGGTGGGCCAGCCACTCGTCCGGCCCGATCGTCGTGCCCCCGAATCCTTCTGTCCCGCCGTAATACTCGTGGATTATCGGACCGAACCACTTCATCACGCGTTGCTTGACATCGACGGGGCACGGCGCAGCCGCGTGGACCACACACTCAAGACTCGCGACGTCGTAGGACTCCCGGACCGCGTCTGGAAGCTTGAGCATCCGCACGAACATCGTCGGAACGAACTGTGCGTGCGTGACCCTGTGCGTTTCGATCACACGCAAGACGGCCTCGGCGTCGAACTTGGGCATCACGATCGAGGCCGCTCCGACCCGATGAACCGCCATTGCGTAGTTGACCCCCGCTGCGTGATAGAGCGGCGCCGGCGAGAGGTACACGCTCGACTCGGTCATGCCATAACGCTGCATAAGCGAATACTCCAGCACCTTCTGTGCCCATGAGCCCTTGCCATCCTCAGGAAGAGGGCGGCGAACGGCCTTGGGCCGACCGGTGGTGCCGGACGAGTAGAGCATCTCGGAACCGTCGGACGCCTGCGGTGCGTCGCCCGCGGCGCCGATTGCGTCCTCGTATGGGCGCCAGCCGGTCAGGTTGCCTCCGACAACGATGTGGACATCAACACCTCGGTTTCCAGCGAGGATCCGCGATCCAAGCTCGGCCATCGACGCATCGATGAATACCGCTCTTGCCTCCGAGTCATCGACGACATAGCCGACCTCATCGGGCGCGAAGTGGGTATTCACCGCGCTGTAGTAGAGCCCGGAAAGCTGGCAGCCCCAGGTGATTTCGAGGAACTCCGGACGGTTCGGGAGCACCAGAGCGACACCATCGCCGCGCCGCAGCCCGGCCGCGTGCAGAAGCGCAGCTACCCGTTGGCTCCTCGCGTACAGGTCGCCGTAGGAGACGGTGTCGCCATCCACAACGACCAGGGCCGGCGAGTTTTCGGCCCTGATTGCGTGGTCGGCAATGTTCAAGGGGTCTGCCTATGTCGCAGCTGCGCCGTCCTTGGATGCGGCGGCCTGCCGCTCCGCCATCTCCGACGGCAGGATCTTTTCCGCGAACACCCGCTGAATCAGGGCCTGCACATCCGAGCTGAGCGAGGCCAGCGCGACGAGGTCGTTGGAGCTCTGCCAGTGCACCCGCATGCCCATCAGCTCCCAGGCGCGCTTGAGGTTCGCCTTGGTCGCCAGCAGTGTCGTCAGCGGCGCCTGGGCGACGTGGCGGGCGATGGCGTCGACGCGATCATTGAGTTCGTCAAGCGGAACCACCTCGTTGACCAGCCCGACCTCCAACGCCTTCTTGGCGTCGATCACCTGGGCGGTGAACAGGTAGTAGGCGGCGCGGCGCCAGTTCATGAAGACCCACGGCTCGATCGAGCACTCCCCCGAGGGCATCCCGAACCCTTGGAGCGGCGGGTAGGAGAAGTAGGCATCGTCGGCCGCGATCACGATGTCGGTGATGAGCCCGTAGTGGGTACCGCCGCCGACGCAGTAGCCGTTGATCGCGGAGATCGTCGGCTTAGAGAACTCCCACAGGTTCAGAATCGGCTTCACGAACAGGTCGGTCTGCGGCTTCCACGGCGTGCCAGTGGCTTTGAAGCCTTCGACGAATTCCGGATAGTCCACCGAGTTGTTGCCGATGGCATGCCCCGAGCAGAAGCCTTTTCCGTTGGCCTTCAGGACAAGCACCTTGATGTCGTAGTCGCGGTCTGCGTTCCGCAGCGCGTCGTCGATCTCCTCGACCTGCTTCTGGTCCTGCGCGTTGGCCTTCTCCGGCCAGTTCAGCGTGATCGTCGCGATGGGCCCGTTCTTTTCGAAGATGATCCGTTCGCGGGTCTCGTTGAGATCCATATGTCTTACCTTTCCGTGCTTGTTGATGACACAATCAGTCCGATTTCGGCGCCGATGTCGTAGGTGGTCCCGATTTCGCCCGTCCACTGCACCGTGCCCGACGCGCCCGCCTCGATCTCCTGCTCCACCTTCTCGGTGGCCACGGTGAAGATCGGGGTGCCTTCCTCGACGTGTTGGCCGTCCTCCACCAGCAGCTCAGTCAGTTCGGCCTCCGATACGGCGACCGACGTGCGTGGGATACGAATGATGAAGTCAGCCATCGACTCCCGCTTTGTCAAGCGTGCGCTGCGCGGCCGCGACGATGCGCGCCGACGACGGGTAGATCGTCGCTTCGAGCACGGCGGCCGCAGGGGTCGGGACGAATCGGGCTCCGACTCGCTCGATGGGGGCGGCAAGAGCGCTGAAGCACTCCGACTGCAGCGTCGCGACGATCTCGGCTCCAGGACCGGCGAATTGAACCGCGTCGTGCACCACCACTGCCCGGCCAGTGCGCCGCACCGATTCGACAATCGTCTCGATGTCCAGCGGTACCAGTGTGCGCAGATCGACGACCTCGGCGCTCACCCCTTGTTCCTGTAGCGCGTTGGCGGCTGCCAGCGATTCGTGCACGCTGCGCCCGTAGCTGATCAGAGTGACGTCGGTGCCTGGCCGTTTGATGTCGGCCTGACCGAGCGGGATCGAGAAGCCGGGATCGGTTGGAACAAGGCCCTTTTGGCCCTGCAGACGGATCGTCTCGACGAACAGGCAGGGATCCGGGTCGAAGATCGCCGATGTCAGCAGGCCCTTGCCGTCACGCGGAGTGGACGGCACGATCACCTTCATCCCTGGAATGTGCATGAACCAGGCCTCGAGGGTCTGCGAATGCGTTGCGCCGGTTGCCAGCCCGCCGTAGACCTGGGTGCGCACGGTGATGGGCGCCGTCGTCCGGCCTGCCGTCATGAAGCGAAGCTTCGCCGCGTTGTTGATCAGCTGGTCGGCCGCGATTCCGATGAAGTCCATGATCATGATCTCGGCCACCGGAATCAGCCCGTCGATCGCCGCACCGATCGCGGCGCCCACGATCGCCGCCTCAGAGATCGGGGTGTCCAGTACGCGGTCATGGCCGTACTTCGTCGATAGGCCGGCGGTCGGGCCGGATGCACCGGGGTCGGCGATGTCCTCACCGAGCAGGAATACCCGGTCGTCGGCGGCCATCGCCTGATCGAGCGCGAGGCTGAGTGCCTCGCGCATCGACATCTCTTTCTCGTCCATGATCTTCCTCAGACCGGGTAGCGGATCGGGGTCGCGTAGACGTCTCGGTCGAGTTCCTCGATCGAAGGAGCCTCGGCGCTCAGAACCGCCTTCAGCGCCGACTCAACCGAGATCAACGCCCCTTCGTCGATTCCGTTCAGCTCGTCGTCGGTGCAAACGCCGTCGTCAATGAGCCGCTTCCGGAACCGCGGCACGGGATCGGCCGCCATCGCCTCTGCCAGTTGCTCTTTGGGGATGTATGGCATCCGGTCGCCGAAGTAGTGCCCACGGAAGCGGAACGTCACGCACTCGATGAACGTCGGACCGTCGCCGTTGCGCGCCTTGCCAATCGCCTCGGCGAGCACCGACGCGACGGCCAGCGGGTCGTTGCCGTCGACACGCATGCCCGGCATCCCGTAGCCGGCCGCCCTGTCGGCGACCTGCTCGAGCTTCATCGTGTCCGTCGTCGGCGTCATCTCCGCGTACATGTTGTTCTGGCAGACGAACACGACCGGCAGATCCCACAGTGCTGCCATGTTCGCCGCCTCGTGGAACGAGCCGGTGTTCGTGGCTCCGTCGCCGAAGCTCACCACGGTGACGCGGTCAAGGCCCTTGCGCTTGGCCGCCATCGCCAGCCCAACGGCCACCGGCGGTCCGGCTCCGACGATCCCGGTCGACAGCATGACGCCCTTTTCGGGTTTGGCGATGTGCATGGTGCCGCCCTTGCCGCGGCTAGCGCCGACGGTGCGGCCCATCATCTCGCCGTAGATCTCTTCCAGCGGAACGCCTTTGCCGATCAGGTCGTGCAGCCCGCGGTAGGTCGTGACCAGCTGATCGTCGTCGCGCAGCGTGACACCCATCGCCGCAGCGATGGCCTCCTGGCCGCGCGACGGCCAGTACACACACATGAACTCGCCGGTGCCGATGCCCTTGGACAAGCGGTCGTCGGCGGCCTTCATCACGACCATCAGTGCGTAGATGCGCCGCTGAACGTCGGCAGGAAGCGTCACGGTCCGAGCGACCCGATCTCGCGGTACACGTGGGGAATCGGCTTGGGGTCCATGGCGATGTTGTCGAGGCCGGTCAGCTCGCGCTTCCCCATCTGCTGCGCGGCAGCATCGAGGTCGTCGCAGTCAAGCTCGTAGATCGCGATGAACGGGCCATTGCCGTCCGTCGGTGCGAACCGGCGCGCCGAAACGATCCCGTCCACCTCGAGGATCTGCTCCAGATGCGTGTCGTTGTACCACTTGTGGTACTCCGCTTCTCTGTCCGGCGAGGCCGGCATCGTCTCCACGTAGATGATCCCTCTGGGCATGTCACTACTCCTCTTTACGCCCTACGGCCCTGACCACGGCTTGATCTTCAGGAAGCCACCCGCGTCGACCCGGAGCTGCTGGCCGGTGACGTAGCGGGCCGCGTCGCTCGCCAGAAACAACACGGCTTCGCTGATGTCCTCGGGTTCGACGTAGGGAATCGGCATCCCCTGGATTACCGGGAACACGACTTCGGCGTCCTCACGAGTCGGGTTCTCCAGATCCGGCCGGAACGCCTTGTACATGGGCCGACTGTGCAGCATGTCGGTATTGACGTTCGTCGGGTGAACCGCATTCACGCGGATCTGCTCCGGCGCCAGGGTCCTGGCGAGGTCGTTGACATAGTGTGCGACAACCTGTTTGGCGAAGGCATACCCGGCGCCGCCGGGTCCGCCGTCCATCCCGCTGGTGTTGACCGCCGTCGCCATGAAGGCGGCAACCGATCCCGTCGCGATGATCGACGCGCCCGCGTGCAGGTGCTTCATGCTGGCGTGAATCAGGTTCATCACGCCGACCAGGTCCACGTCGACCGCGTCGACGAACGCCTGCGGCGGAAGCCCGGCGGTCATCGGACAGATGCCTGCATTGGCTACCACGATGTCGAGCTGGCCGAACTCCTCGACGCCGCGATCGATCGCAGCCGACAATGCCGCACGGTCGCGGACGTCGGCGATCTCGGTGAACGCGCGCTGGCCCTCTTTCTCGACCAGCCGGGCCGTCTCGTCGAGGTCCTCGGGCCGTGCGAGCGGGTAGTCGTTCGTCTCGATGTCTTCGCAGATGTCCACGGCGATGATGTCGGCGCCCTCAGCGGCCAACAACCTCGCGTGTGACCGCCCCTGGCCGCGCGCCGCTCCGCTGACCAGCGCCACCTTGCCCGTTACCCTGCCCATTGCCGGTCCTTTCTCTCCACTGTCAACACCAGTGAGCCGCAGTGCGGCCGCCCGTCAATACCCTTATCTCGGAGGACCTTCGAGGAGCCGACCCGGCTTGGACACAGGGGCACACCATCGAAAACCCATCCACGAAGTTGTCCGGCAACATTGCTGCAACTGTAACTGCAGCGGTAGCTATACTACCTAAAATTATAAAGAAACGCTTTTGGCCCCTTTCGACAGGACAACGTGGACTTCTCATACCCGCCAGAGGTCGAACAGTTCCGTAAGGAGCTGCGCGCCTGGTTGGCCGCGAACCTGACCGATGAGGTGGTCGCCGCGGGGCGACGGCGTGGCCGCGACCCCGCCACGTTCGAAACGCTGCGTGGGTGGGACGCCGCCCTTGCCGACGCCGGCTGGGGCGCGGTGTCATGGCCGCAGGAGTACGGCGGCCGCGGGGCCACCGTACTCGAGCAGCTCGCGTACGCGGAGGAAACCATCCATGCACGGGCGCCGGTGCCGCTCAACGTGATCGGGATGAACAACATCGCGCCTGCAATCATGCAGTTCGGCACGGATTCCCAGAAGCGCGAGCTGCTCCCCCGTATGGTGCGCGCCGACGACATCTGGTGCCAGGGTATGTCGGAGCCGGAAGCCGGGTCTGACCTTGCGTCTCTGCGCACCCGGGCGGTGCTGGACGGCGACGAGTACGTCGTCAACGGCCAGAAGATCTGGACGTCGCTGGGCCATCGTGCCGATTGGTGTCAGCTCTACGTGCGCACCGACCTCGGCGCGCCCAAGCACAAGGGCATCTCGTGCCTGATCGTCGACATGGCGCTGGCAGGCATCGAGGCACGTCCACTCGTGACGTTGAACGGCGACGCCGACTTCGCCGAGGTGTTCTTCAACGACGTGCGGGTGCCCGCCGACGCGCTGTTGGGCCCGCTGAACGGAGGGTGGAACGTGGCCACCACCACGTTGAGCCACGAACGTGCCGGAGCGGCCCGGCTATATGCGCAGCTAGAGGTGCAGTTGCAGGATCTGGTGACCGACCTGACCGACTGCGAGGTCGACGGAAGGCCGGTGCTCGAGGACAGCGCGATGTTGCGCCGCCTCGGCGAGGTGGCGGTTCGCATCAAGTACCTGGAGGTGCTCTGCCAACGGTCGATCTCGGCGACGCTGCACGGCGGCGACGCGCTCGGGTCGGCCAGCCTGGCCAAGAGCGTGTGGGCAGAGGCCGGTCAGGAGCTTGCCGCGTTGGCGTTCGACGTACTCGGCAGCAACCGACGGTGGTCGGACCGTCGTTTGACGTCGCGCTCCTTGACGATCGCGGGCGGCACCACACAAATCAACAAGAGCGTCACCGCGACGCGCGTCCTCGGGTTGCCCCGCCAATGAACCTCGAGCTCACCGATGAGCAGGTGGCGCTGCGTGACACCGTGCGCCGCTTTCTTGCTGAAAAGGCAAGTCTGACAACCCATGTGCGGCCGATGCTGGAAGATCCGACCGGCACCACCCGCGAGGTGTGGGGCGGGTTGGCCGACCTTGGCGCCACCGGCGTGCTCGTACCCCAGGAGTTCGGCGGATCGGGCATGACCATGGTCGAGGCAGGCGTTGTGGCCGAGGAACTCGGCGCCGCACTGCATCCCGGTCCGTGGCTGTCGACCGCGGTGGCGTCGGCGCGCGCGCTGACGCGACTGGTTCCCGAGCCGGACGCGGCCTCGCTGTTGACCGGTCTCGCCGACGGTTCCACGGTCGCGACGGTCGGCCCGCTGACGGGGCCTCGACCGACCGCCGATGGCGGGGTGCTGCGCGGCGAGGTCTCGGCGCTGCCGGACGCGGCGGCCGCCGGGGTCGTGCTGGTACTCGCCGACGACGGTCACGCCACAGGACTCTTTGCGATCGATTCCACCGCGCCCGGGGTATCCGTGACCGAGCAGACGCACGTGGATCCGACGCGCAAGCTGTTCACTGTTGCGTTCGACGATGTCGCTGCGCAGCGGCTCGCGTCCCCGTCCGCGGAGGACATCGGCGGGCTCGTTGACGACGTGCTGATCGCCTACGCGGCCGACGCATTGGGCGCCGCGACCGCGGTGATGAACCTTGCCATTGAGTACGCCAAGGTGCGACGGCAGTTCGATCAGCCCATCGGGAGCTTCCAGGCGGTCCAGCACATGTGCGTCGACATGTACGAGACTGTCGAACTCGCGCGCAGCGGCGTCCTGCACGCCTTGTGGACGGCGGATGCCGCACAACCCGCGGAGCGCCATCTGGCCGCGGTGCGCGCCAAGGCATTCGCGGGCCAACTGGCCGGCGTCGCCGACACAGCGATCCAGGTTTTCGGCGGCATCGGCTACACGTGGGAGCACGACGCCCACCTCTACCTCAAGCGGTTGCTCGGTTGGAGCGCCTTTGGCGGCAGCTCCGATAGGTACCTGCAGGCGGTCGGCAGGCAACTGGCGACGGCCGTGTCCAGCTAACGAAAGGGCTTTGCAATGTCCGGGGTTTTGCGCGGAGTGCGCGTCGTCGAGCTGGCATCGTGGACGTACGTACCGTCTGCCGGTGCAGCACTGGCGGACTGGGGCGCGGACGTGATCAAGGTGGAGGACGTGAAGGGCGGTGACCCCGGTCGCGCGCTGGTGATTGGCGGCTTCACCCGGCAGAACGCTAGGGCCGACGTCGACTTCATCCTGGAAATCGGGAACCGCGGCAAGCGCAGCATCGCGATCGACATCAAATCCGACACCGGCCGAGAGTTCCTCGGTCGTCTGCTCGCCACCGCCGACGTGTTCTTGACCAACTGGCTGCCAGCCCCGCTGGAAAGAGCGCGGCTGACGGTCGAGGATATCCGCTCGTTCAATCCGAACATCATCATCGCCCGCGGCACCGGGACAGGAGTTCGCGGACCCGATGCCAACAAGGGCGGATTCGACGCGGCGACGTATCTGTCTCGCGGCGGGGTGTCGTACACGATGACACCGTTCGGGACCGAGACGCCTGCCGTGCAGGGCCCGGGTTTCGGAGACTTGCAGGGTGGGATCACCCTTGCGGGCGGCGTGTGCGCAGCGCTCTTCAATCGGGAACGCACGGGCGAACCGTCAATCGTCGACTCATCACTGTTGGCCCAGGCGATGTGGAGCATCGCGCCGTCGATATCGGTGGCCGACCTCTTCGACATCGACGGTATCCCCGGCGCGCCGCCAGGGCTGGCGATCAACCCTCTTGTCAATCGGTACAAGACGCGTGACAACAGGTGGATCCAGTTGGTCTTCCTGCAGCCCGATCGCTTCTGGGCAGGCTTCTGCGAACGGATCGGCCTGCCTGAGCTCGCCACCGACGAACGATTCGTCCCTTCGAGCAATCTGATCGCCAACGCCGCGGAGGCGACCGCGCTTGTCGGGGAGGCGATCGCGGGCCAGGACCTCGCGCACTGGCACAAGGTGCTCGCCGACGAACCAGGCGTGTGGGCTGCGTTGGCAACACCGAAGGAGACCCTGCACGATCCTCAGGTCGAGCCGAACGGCTACACCATCGCCAACGTCGACGACCAGGGCGTTGCATACCAGATCGTGGCCGCGCCAGTGCAATTCAACGAAACACCGCCGCCGCCCGCGCGCGCTCCGGAACATGGACAGCACACCGAGGAGATCCTGTTGGAACTCGACCTCGACTGGGACGACATCTCGGCGGCCAAGGACAGCGGCGCGATTCTCTAAAAGGAGAGCCCAATGACGGAGCGGCGTGAGCTCGAATCGGTCATCTATGAGCGGGAACCGCCGATCGCGCGGATCATCCTGAACCGGCCCGACAAGGCCAACACCAAAGACGCAACGCTGGTGCAGGAAGTCGACGCCTGCCTTCGCGAGGCTGACCGTGACAAAGAGATCAAGGTGGTGATCCTCAAGGCCAACGGGAAGGGATTCTGCGGAGGGCACGTGGCGCGCTGGGGTCCCGACGAGAACCCCTACCCGGACTTCGGCGACACGTTCGAGGACCTGTACAAGGGAACCGCCGATCTGTTCCTGTGGCCGACGCTGTACCTGTGGGAGTTCCCGAAGCCGACGATCTCGCAGATCCACGGCTACTGCATGGGCGGCGGCATCTACCTGGGTCTGCTCACCGATTTCTGCGTCGCATCCGAGGACGCGTACTTCCAGATGCCGCTCGCACAAAGCCTCGGCGAGCCCGGTGGTCACACCATGATCGAGCCGTGGCTGCTGATGAACTGGCATCGCACCATGGACTGGCTCCTGCTGGCGCCGACGCTTTCCGCGCAGGAGGCGCTCGAGTGGGGACTGCTCAACAAGGTGGTGCCGCGTGACCAACTCGAGGAAACCGTCGAGGAGATGGCCCGCAAGATCGGCCAGATACCGCTGACCACGTCGATGGCGGTGAAGAACAGCGTGAAACGCGCGTACGAGCTCATGGGCATGCGCGTGCACCTACAGGTCAGTCACATCCTGACGAACATGGTCGGTGCGGCGACAGACGTTCAGGAGCGCCGAAGAAAGCTCATCGAGTCAGGCTTGAAGCCAAGGGATTTCGTCGAGGACGGCGAGTCGAGCGCACCCTAGCGACCGGCGGCATGACGGGCCGCGACGTAGCCGAAGACCATCGTGTAGGCAATGCTGCCGCCAGCACCCAGATAATTGCGGCCCATCACCGTGGCGGTGATGTTGCCGGTTGCGTACAGACCGTCGATGACCCTCTCCTGCTCGTCAAGCACCTGCGCGTGCTCGTTGGTGATCACTCCTCCACACGTCCCGACGTCGGCAGGGACAACCCTCGTCGCATAGAACGGTGCCCGCTCGAGCGGGCCGAGCGCAGCGTTGGGCTTGTACCCGGGGTCACCGAGGCAGTCGTTGTACGCCGACTGGCCGCGGCCGAATTCGGGGTCGAGCCCTTTGGCCGCAAAACCGTTGAATCGTTTGACTGTTTCCTCAAGGACGTCGGCCGGCACGTCCATCTGGCGTGCAAGGTCGCCGATGGTGTCACCCCGTTTGACCGCGCCCTTCTCGATCAGCTCTTCGGAGAGCCGACGCTTCTTGAACGGGTTCGCCCCCGAGACGTATCGGCCGATGTAGCCCTCATCGAAGACTTGCCAGCACGGCACCGCCTTGTTGGCGTACATCGCCTTGCCGACCTCGACGTAGGAATTCGACTCGTTGCAGAAACGCTTGCCAGTTCCGTCCACATAGATTGCGCCCGGCCGCTGCCGACCGCTTCCGAGCGCCTTCGCGGCGTCACCGCCGTCGGCGATGAAAATCGATGGCAGCCACCAAGCTTCGTCAAGCAAGTCCGTTTTCGCCCCGAGGCGCATGGCCGTCTGCAGCACCTCGCCGGTGTCGCCTGCGTTCGCGATCGACCACTTGCCCTCGTTGGGCTGGTCGCCGCTGTAGCGGCGCCGCATGTCGGCGTTTCGGCTGAAGCCACCCGCGGCAAGCAGAACTCCCTTGCGCGCCTCGATGTTCAGCGACGAGCCGTCTCGTGTGACCCGCGCACCGACGACACGGCCGTCCTCGACGATGAGCTCGTCCATCGCGGTGTTCGTCCACACAGGCGGGTCGCCGCGCAAGTCGATGAGCACCTTGAGCATCTGACCGATCAGAGACGCACCGTTGGTGAGCATTTCGCGGTGCCGGATCTGGGCCGCCCTGGTACGTGCGAAGACCCGCATCGCCGCCGCGAACGCGCGTGGCGAGCGGTTGAAGTACTGCACGGCACGCAACTCGTTTGTCTTGATGACAAACCCGCCGTAGTTCTTGCCCATCGACGGCTGGACCTTGTCGCTCCACTCTCCGAGGTTCGTCGCGTCGTACGGGATCCCCTCGATCGCGCGACCGGCTGCGTTGCCGCCCTTGTGATTCGGGTAGTAGTCGCTCCAGCCGGGGCACCGCACAAGCCGAACACCCTTGCTTAGGAGGTATTCGATCATTTCGTAGCCCGCGGTGAGGAACATCTCGCGGCGCGCAAGCGACGACGCCGCGCCGATGTCGCCGACAACGTCGTCGAAGTAGGCGAGACCATCCTCGTGCGAATCGGCTATGCCTTCCGAGCGCATCAGCGGATTGTCCGGCAACCAGACCATGCCGCCGGACATCCCCGTCGAGCCGCCGATCAGAGACTGCTTCTCGACGATCAGAGGCTCGAGCCCCGAGTCCACCGCCGCCAGCGCCGCCGCCATTCCGCCGCCGCCGCTTCCTGCGATGAGCAGGTCGACCGACCTGTCCCAGTCGGTCATCGGACCTCCGACCCGACGCGCTCTGACAACCCGAGGTCGGCGATGGGCACATCGATGGTGGTGTTCGTTTTCTGGATTGCCCCGACAAGCTGTTCATACGGCACGCCTGCGAGGAAACCGTCGATGACCCGCTCGAAGTTGGAGATCAGCCCTTCGACCTGATTCGACAGCCGCATGTACTCAAATCCCTTGGCGTGCAGGCCTTTCTGCTGACGCGGCAGGTTGGAGAAGTCCTGGGCGGGAATGGCGGGCCAACTGGGGTCATCGGGCGCCAGCGGCTCCGGCGGGGTGGGCCTGCCTTGTGAGTGGTCACCCGGGTAGCGGGTGAGCGACCAGACCTCGAAGAGCGTTTCCTCGGGCCCAAGCGGCCGAATGCGATACGACGATGCGCTGCTGTACTGCGGAAGGAGGAAGTAGTGCGGGAAGCAGAACCCGATCGGGTCGATGACGCCGCGGCGATCCAGGTCGTTCAGGTCGGGGAAGTCGCAGCCCCGCGCCCGATGCCACTTCGTGACGGCGTCGTTGACCGCGCCGCGCCACGCCGCCATCGCCTCGGCAGGATCCGTCGGGAGCGACATGTTCTGCAGCCCCTCTGCGATCCGAACGTCGTTCTCGTGGGTCATACCTCCCATGCCTGACCCGAGGGTCCGCATGAAGTGCAGGCTCGTCTCGATCAGCGGATGTATTGAGGGGTCCGGGGTGTGCGACGACGGCAGCAGCTGCGGATGGGTCTGCGGCACGTGGTAGCCCTCCATGAAGGCCGCGGTCGCCAGTTTCCAGTTCACCGGCAGCAGGCATGACTTCCACCACTCGACGCGCAGCGCCTCCACGTTCCATTCGTCATGCCTCGAAGCGAACGGCTCCACACAGTCACGCAGCGGCGGCGCATCGTCGTCGAGGTTGATCCAGGCACACCCACCCCACAGCTCGCACCTGACAGGGGCCAGGTGCAGATCGTCGGCACCGAGGTTGCCTTCGTCGAAGATCTCGGGCCTCAACACGAAGGTGCTGGCCCCGTCGAGACCCCAACACCAACCGTGGAACGGGCAGACGAAGTTGCGGCGCGACCCGCTGCCCTCGACGATCTTCATTCCGCGGTGGCGACATGAGTTGTAGTAGGCGCGAACGGTGTCGTCGTCGAGCCTGACGACGATGATCGACTGGTCGAGGATCTCGTACTCGACGAAGTCACCGCGTGACGGGATCTCCTCGAGCCTGCACGCCATCTGCCACACCCTTGGCCAGAACAGCTCGGCCTCGAGGGCGTAGAACTCCTCGTCGTAGTAGCGCTGTTTGGGGATCCGGTCGGCGGCACGGACCGCCCACGGAACGGGAAGCGGAGTCCAGTTCACATCGGTCAATTGGCTCACCTTCTGCCTCGGCGATGGGAATCACGATCGGCGAGCGATTTCGTATCTTACTAAAAATAGCAAGTTCGAACCGCGGACCCACGACTCTCCGGCCGAACAGGGAGATCGTATTTCCAGTTGTTGGGCGATCGCCCAAAGGTTAGGCTGCCTACCATGTCGAGCAGCCCCCCTGACGAGCGGTCGAAGGTTGGCCGGGAGGCGACACGGGAGGCGCTGATCGATGCGACCGCCCAAATCATCGTCGATGAGGGTTATGCCGCTGCGACGTCGCGGCGGGTCGCCGCCAAGGCCGGAGTGAAGCCGGCCCTCGTGCACTACTACTTCCCCAGCATGGACGATCTGTTCGTGGCTGTGCTGCGCGATAAGGCCGAGACCAACCTGCAGCGGCAACGACAGGCGATCGCCGCGGCGGAGCCCCTGCACGCACTGTGGCAGCTCAGCGGCGCTACCGACGCCCAATTATTCACGGAGTTCCTGGCGATGGCCAACCATCGCAAGGCCATCCGCAGCGAAATCTCGTCCTATGCAATGCGTTTCCGCGACCTGGAAGAGGGTGCGATGACGTTGGCGCTGAAGGCCCGCGGCATCGACCTGGAGACCTTCCCGCCGGTGGTCATGTCGATGATCATGGGCAGCCTCGCACGCATGGTGCTGCACGAACAGGGCTTAGGCATCACGCGCGGGCATGACCAAGCAAGGGCCTTCATCGAACAGTGCCTTGACCGGTTCGAGATGCCTGCGTGGGAGCAACAGCGGCCTGCGGCCGAAGCTTCGAGTGACCCAGTCCGCTCCCGAGCTGCGGAGGTGACCAGTAACACAATGACTTGAGCTAACCGTTTCGCGATGAGAAGTTATACCAGCTAAGTTATGTGAAAACGCCTGGGACAGGCGCTAGAAGAGGGATCGATGCTGAAGCTTGCTAAGCGCACGTGGGTACTGCTGGTGATTCTGCTGGTGGTGGTCATTGCTGCGTTCTGTGTCGACCGTTTCCGGGGTTTCTTCGGCCGCACCGAGCTGACCAGGCCGGGTGCCGGGCTGGTCAATGACCCCGCGCCGTTCAACCCGAAAGAAGTCAAGTACGAGATCTTCGGCACGGGGACCGTGGCGACGATCAACTATCTCGACCTCGATGCCCAGCCGCAGAAGGCCGAGAACGTGCCGCTGCCGTGGACGCTGGATCTGACCACGACCGCGCCGGCCGCGAGCCCGAACATCGTGGCGCAGAGCGACGGCGGCTCGATTTCCTGCCGGATCACCGTCGACGGTGTCGTTAAGGACCAGAGGACGACCGACGGCGTGAACGCCCAGACCTTCTGCCTGGTGAAGTCCGCATGAGCAACACACACGTCGGCGCGCACCCGCTCATCCCCCGCTTCATCCGCCTGTTCTCGGTGCCGATCCTGCTTGGCTGGTTGGCAGTGACCGTCCTCGTGAATGTCATTGCCCCACAGCTCGAGAAGGTCGGGGAGGCGCACTCGGTGTCGCTGGCCCCCACCGATGCACCGTCGATGGAGGCGATGCAGCGCATCGGTAGGGACTTCAAGGAGTTCGACTCCAACAGCTCCGCGATGATCGTGCTGGAAGGCGATCAGCCTCTCGGCGACGCTGCGCACAAGTATTACGACGGCCTGATCCAAAAACTCGAAGCCGACAAGAAACACGTCGAACACATCCAGGACTTCTGGGGTGATCCGCTAACCGCGTCGGGGTCGCAGAGCGGCGACGGCAAGGCCGCGTATGTTCAGCTCTACCTGGCAGGCAACCAGGGCGAGAGCCTGGCGAACGAGTCCGTGCAAGCCGTCCGCGACATCGTCGCAAATACTCCCCCGCCCGCGGGCATCAAGGCCTACGTCACCGGCCCCGCGCCGCTTACTAGCGATCAGCATCACGCGGGCGACAAGAGCATCAAGCTGATCACCGGACTCACCATTTGCGTGATCTTCGTGATGCTGTTGTTCGTCTACCGGTCGATCGTCACCGTGCTGCTCGTCTTGGTGATGATGTTCATTGAGCTGTCGGCGGCCAGGGGAATCGTTGCGGCCCTTGGCTATTACGACTTGATCGGGCTGTCGACGTTCGCTGTCAACCTGCTCACCACCCTGGCCATTGCGGCGGGAACGGACTATGCGATCTTCCTTGTCGGCCGCTATCACGAAGCACGAAACGCCGGCGAGGATCGCGAAACCGCCTTCTACACCATGTATCACGGCACCGCCCACGTCATCCTGGGGTCGGGTCTGACCATCGCCGGTGCGACGTTCTGCCTGCACTTCACCCGGCTGCCCTACTTCCAAACCTTGGGCATTCCGTTGGCAATCGGCATGCTCGTCGCCGTTGCGGCGGCACTGACCATGGCGCCCGCTCTGCTGACCATTTGCAGCCGGTTCGGCCTGTTCGATCCCAAACGCACGACGCAGGTACGCGGCTGGCGGCGCATCGGTGCTGCCATCGTGCGGTGGCCGGGTCCGATCCTCGCCGCGTCTGTGGCTCTCGCGCTGGTCGGTCTACTGGCGCTGCCGTCGTATGCGCCGAGCTACAACGACCGCAACTACCTGCCAAAGGACATCGCTGCCAATTTGGGCTACGCGGCGGCCGACCGGCACTTCCCGCAGGCCCGGATGAATCCGGAGATGTTGCTGATCGAGACCGACCACGACGTACGCAATTCGGCGGACATGTTGGTCATCGACCGAGTTGCCAAGAGCATCTTCCACATTCCGGGTATCGGCAGGGTGCAGGCCATCACCAGGCCGGAGGGAACTCCGATCGAGCACACCTCGATCCCGTTCTTGATCAGCATGAATGGCACCGGCCAGCAGATGAACCAGGACTACATGGACAGGGTCATGGGCAACATGCTGACGCAGGCCAATGACATGCAGACGTCCATCGACACGATGCAGAAGATGCAAAGCATCACTGTGCAGATGGCAGCGACCACGCACAGCATGGTTCAGAAGATGAAGGGCATGACCGTCGACATCGAGGAACTGCGCGATCACATCGCCGACTTCGACGACTTCTTCCGCCCCCTGCGCAACTACTTCTACTGGGAGCCGCACTGCTTCGACATCCCGGTCTGCTGGTCGATCAGGTCGATCTTCGACACCCTCGACGGCATCGACACGATGACCGACGACATCAAGAACCTGATGCCCGACATGGAGCGCCTGGACACGCTCATGCCGCAGATGGTCGCGCTGATGCCTTCGATGATCGAGACGATGAAGAGCATGCAGCACATCACGCTGACGATGTACCAGAGCCAGAAGAGTCAGCAGGACCAGATGAAGGCCATGCAGGACAACCAGGGCGCGATGGGCCAGGCGTTCGACGCGTCCAAGAACGACGACTCGTTCTACCTGCCACCCGAGGTGTTCGACAACCCGGATTTCAAACGCGGCATGAAGATGTTCGTTTCACCCGACGGGAAGGCCGTGCGGTTCATCATCTCCCATGAGGGTGACCCCGCGACCGCACACGGGATCTCGCTGATTCCGCAGATCAAGAACGCGGCGTTCGAGGCCATCAAGGGCACCCCGTTGGAGGGTTCCAAGATCTATTTGGCGGGCACGGCGTCCACGTACAAGGACATGGCGGAGGGTTCGAACTGGGACCTTCTGATCGCCGGAATCGCGTCCCTCTGCCTGATTTTCATCATCATGCTGTTGTTGACCAGGGCGGTGATCGCCTCGGCGGTCATTGTCGGGACCGTGTTGCTGTCGCTGGGCACATCATTCGGGCTATCGGTGCTCATCTGGCAGCACATCCTCGGCATGCAGTTGCACTGGATGATTCTCGCGATGTCGGTGATCATCCTGTTGGCAGTGGGCTCGGACTACAACCTGTTGTTGGTATCCAGGTTCAAGGAAGAGATCCACGCCGGAATCAACACCGGTATCATCCGGTCGATGGGTGGCACCGGCTCGGTGGTGACGTCCGCCGGCTTGGTCTTCGCGTTCACCATGATGTCGATGGTGGTCAGCGATCTCGTCGTGGTGGGCCAGGTGGGCACCACGATCGGTCTCGGCCTGCTGTTCGACACGTTGATCATCCGATCGTTCATGACGCCGTCGATAGCGGCGCTCATGGGCAGGTGGTTCTGGTGGCCACAGCGAGTGCGGGCTCGGCCAGTGCCTTCGCCGTGGCCAACACCGCCGCGACACTCAGCCGAGCCTCCGGTCAGCGTCGGCGCCGGTGATGAAAACCCAACGGGTCCAATAAGATAGGGATGTCATGAAGGGATTACGCCTCGCTTCGATCGCAGCAGCGGCGATTGCACCCGCCCTGGTGTTTGCCGCACCGGCGCACGCCGACCCCGATGTGGATTTCGCGAACGAACTCCACACGTACGGGATCTACGGGCAGAAGGACTACAACGCGTGGATCGGGAAGATCACCTGTAAGCGGCTGTACAACGGCACCGATCTGGATGCCGACAAGTCCGCGAAGTTCGTCTTCCTCCAACTGCCAAAGGGCAGTGATACCGAGCAGGCGTGGCAGTTCCTCGGTGCAGCGCTTCGCACGTACTGCCCCGACAAGCTGCCGGTCCTCGCAGCCGCCGCGCAACAGTAAGGAGACAGAAATGTTGATCAAAGTGAGTGTCGCGGCGGCTGCGGTAAGCGTGGCGGCGATGGCCCTACCCGCGCTCGCGTCGGCCGACGCCAGCGATGACTATCCGATCCCCAACCGGATCCTGAAAACCACCTGCACGGTCGACCAGTACATGGCCGCGGTGCGCGACGTCGAGCCGGTCTACTACGAGCGCTACATGATCGACTACAACAACAGGCCCGTCGACGTTCAAGACGCCGCCCGCGACCGCATCTACTGGTTCTTCTCCCTTGACTACGCCGCACGGCGGCAGTATTCGGAGGACACCGCGACCAACGTCTACTACGAGCAGATGGCAACGCACTGGGGCAACTGGGCGAAGCTGTTCTTCAACAACAAGGGCGTCGCGGCCCACGGCACCGACATCTGCGCGGGGTACCCGCCGTCCGACCCGGGCGTGTGGAATTGGTGACGTCGGCGCCACGCCGAACTCTGAACGACGCCGTCACGCAGTTCTGGAGCATAGCGGCTCCGCTGTACGACCTGCCGTTTCTGCAGCAATGGGTGTACCGCCCTGCGCAAAACGAGGTTACCGAACAGCTGAAGGCCATCGGCGCGCGCAAGGTGGCTGACATCGCCTGTGGCACAGGGATTCTCGCTGACCGCATTCGCGACGAGTTGCATCCCGACGAGGTCTACGGCGTCGACATGTCCGACGGCATGCTGGCCCAGGCCAAGGCGCGCTCGTCGAACGTCCAGTGGCGGAAGGGCCCGGCCGAGCATCTGCCGTTCGAGGACGGAGTGCTGGACGCCGTAGTGACAACCTCGGCGTTTCACTTCTTCGACCAGCCTGCCGCGCTGCGCGAGTTCCACCGGGTGCTGGCTCCCGGTGGTCTGGTGGCGGTCGCGACCCTGAGTCCACGCCAGCCGCTCCCCTTACATCGGCTGTCCGCCAATCGGCTCAACCCGGCACACAACCCGTCGCCCGACGAGATGCGGGCATTATTCGAAGGCGCGGGCTTCCGCGTCAGCGATCAACATCGCGTCCGGAGGCCTGCCTGGACGCGGGTGCTATCGGACCTGATCACTGTCGGCATCAAGACCTAGCTATTCCCGGTTCGATCAGGGCAATGCGCTGAACAGCGGACTTAAGAGGACCTGGACGGGGTCGTCCGGTGGCGGCGGCGGTTCCTCAGGTTGGGGCGGCGGCGGTGGAGCGGCAATGGGCGCAGGTGGCGCCGCGAGCGGTGCCGCGGGTGGCGGAGCAACCGGTGCAGGCGCGACCACCCGCGGAGCGGCCGGCGGCGGTACCACAAGCGGAGCCGCCGGCGGCGGAGCCGAAATGGTCTGTTGGCGAACCGGGACGGAAGTGGGTTCAGGCACCGCTGCGGAAAAAAGGGGCTCGGCCGGGAGTTGAGGGACTTCCGGCGGGGCCGGTGGCACGGATGGCGGCTCGGCGGCCAGCGGCTGGATCGGTGATGGCGGCGCCGAGATCCGGGTTGGGACGGTGTGCGCACTTGCCGATGTCACCGAGGCGCCCTCCGCAGGCGGGTTTGCCGCCTGCGTAGAAAGAGTTTTCCCGCTGAGCGCCGAACCCGCTGTGAGCGACAGCGCCGCCCCGACAATCGCGATAGCGGCTGCCGTGATGGTCACCTTTTTGGCGTTCGACACCAACCAAGACCGGTCCGGTCGCGACGGTGGGTCGCTTGCCTGTGTCTCGGCCTCTTGCGGGGGACGGACGGTTACCGTCGCCAATGCCGCACCGCGGGCGAGGGCCAGTTGGGTGTCGACGGAGTCGAAGACGGGTATAGGCAGGGCGTCTCCGATCGGACCTGCGACCACGTCGAGATCATCGCGTGCGCCGACGAGGTGCAAGCTTTCCGGTAACCAGCCGTCTCGGTTGAAAACAGACATCAGCCAGTCAATGAGGTCGGTCGCGTGGTCGCGGGTGTAGGTGACGGCGGTGCGGACCGAGCCTACTTCGGTGGCGACGACCATGACCGTGGCAGTGCCGGGCTTGAGAATGCACAGCGCAGTCTTGTCATGCTCGTTCGCGCGCCCGACCTCGATCCCCCACGTGTGGACGGCCTGATTCAGCGGGATGGTCACAATGTTGTCGAAACCCAAGTCTGCCAATGACTTCAACAGGTCGGCGGCGGCCCCGGCCATGTCGTCGCTCCACGTCACCTGGACGGCGCCCACCTTGTGGCCGCTTGCCGTGGCGATCGCCTGCGCGCCGCGGGCGGCCGCTGTGTGCTGCGACGGGTCGGGGTTTGTGCCGTCGGCGGTGGACTGGACATCAAAGGCATCGTGGTCGAGGGTGAAGGCGTCAGGACCTTGCCGGTCGAGAATCACCCACCCGAGGCTGGTGGACGTCATCGACAGTCCAAGCACTGTTTGCACTTAAGGCCCCACTCTCGTCGCCAAACCGACGTCGCCGCCACGGGTCAAGCGCACACCCGAAGCGAGCATAGTTTGCTCTGTCTTGCACGTCACCCCGTGGGGGGAAGAAGCGCAACACCGGTGTTTAGGCGCTTATCGTCGGGCCGACCTGGGGTGTTACCGTTTGCAACGACTATCAATATTGACGGTCACGACGGAAATGCACCCTGGGGACCCGAAGTTTCGGGCGTTGCTCGTTTCAAACGTCGCCGTTTACGCTTTCTATGACTCACATTAACCAATCCTCGCAGGCAGCGCCCGCTATCGTTTGGTCGGGCGCTTTCCACCACGCCATCGACGAATGTCGCTGCCCCCCTTCTGAATGGGAGACTGGTCCGTGGACATGAGACTTGAGATCGTGGTGCTGCCGGTCGCCGACGTAGACCGGGCTAAGCAGTTCTATGTGGGGTTGGGCTGGCGGCTGGACGCCGATTTCGTCGTCGATGAAAGCTTTCGGGTAATACAGCTGACCCCGCCTGGGTCGCCAGCCTCGATCATCTTCGGCACCGGAGTCACCGATGCCGCGCCCGGCTCGGCAAGCGGTTTGTACCTCGTCGTCGACGATATCGAGGCCGCACGCGCAGAGCTGGTCGAGCATGGTGCACAGGTCAGTGACGTCTTCCACGACGCAGGCGGCGTGTTTCACCACGCAGGGACGACGGCGCGGGTGCCCGGACCCGACCCGGAACGCAACAGCTACGCGTCATTCGCGTCGTTCAGCGATCCCGATGGCAACGGGTGGATGCTTCAGGAGGTCACGACCCGCCTGCCTGGCCGCTGATACGGCAGGCGGACGCGATCATGCGGATAGCTGTGCGACGACGGCTGCGCTGTCCATCCAGACGCTTTCGCGGCTGATAAGGCCGGGCGATCAACAGGATCCAGCGATGATCGCCTGTGATATCTGCGAGTCGCCGGGCGACATAAGAATATGGACGCAACGAACGCACACCGGGCCACAGGTTTCCTCGGGGCTGTGGCGACGGCGTGGGTACTGCCAATCGCACTCAACCAACTCCCGACGGCGGTCGCGGATCAGCGTCAGAGCGACTCGATGAACCGGCTCGCGGTGGGCAGATCGACGTTGGCCTCATCCCGGTAGGCCTTGATGGCGCCCATCTTGTCGCCTGAGGCGAGCAACTGCTGCACGTGCGCCGACACCTGGGATCGGGCCAGTGTCTGCATATCCGGCATCGGCACCCCCGTTTTCGCATAGAGGTGTTGGACGAGCTGCTCGAGCACGCCCAGCCGTTCGTAAACGTCGTTCGATGTCATCGCGTCAGTGTGTCATCCAGTTACGGATGGCCCTGTCCGTTCGCGTCGCCGGGTGGCGCCCCAGAGTCCGACACCGATGCCGACGACCGCGCCGCCAAGGCCGATGATCTGTTGCGAGCGCTTCATCTCGTGGTGGACGCTCATTCCACCGAGCAGATCGGCCGCGTCAGCCCCACCCGACGCGAGGAACCAGCCGCGGGTGTTCTGGCCCCGGAGGGCTGCCGACACAAGCAGTCCGCCTATCAGTGCGTCGCGGTAGCCCATCGATCGCAGCAGCAGTCGCGCCGTCGGTGCCGGCTCGTCCGGGTCACCCCACAACCGGTTCGCTCGAAGCGGGTCGACGAGAAATGAGATGCCCGAAGCAAGGCGGATGCTGCCCGCGGCGAGCGCGGCACGATCGATGGACATGGCTGGCAGCCTAGAACGTCAGCGCTCGCGGGAGGCGGAGTTGCCGGCACCGAGCGCGCTCAACCGCGCGGCCACCGCCGCAGCAAGAAAGCATCCAAGTGCCGTCCACCCGGTGTAGCCACTCAGCCCGTCCTTGGCCATCAGCAACAGCGCGACACCTGCGACGCACACCAGCGCACCTGCAGCCGTCGACCTGGCGCCTGCGGCCCGCACCGGCGTGTCCCACCACGGCAACGGGCGATGCTCGAGCGGTGCGAGCAGTCGGAACGCGATGGCCATGACGACCGCGAACACCAGCGCCCGAAGCGCGAGGACAGCCCAAAACCACGGCGCGTCAACGTCGTACGCGTCGAGGCCGATGGCATGCAGAGAGAACGTCGCGACCGCTATCGCGGGGATGTGCCAGAGATAAAGCGTCATCGCTCCCCCGTTACCCACCGCGACGGCGTGCCAGACACGCGGCCGTGCGGCCCAACGCCGGATCGCGCCCGCGGCAGAGACGAACGCGAATGACATCCAGATGCAGTGCAGCGCGAGCAAAAGGGTGGGCGGTGAGACGTTGGACATGCGCTCGGTTCCGGTGACGACCAGCGAGACGTCGTACGGTCCGGCAATGGCCAGCAGGATCTGCGCGGCCAACGCTGACGCGGCGACGACGGTGGCGGCACGTGGCCCGATCAGTTGGTGTGCGTACGCCACCCCGATCACGATGGGGATCAGCCAGACGATTAGGAAGTTGGCGATGCCTGCGGTGGGGGTGCCCGCCGCGATCCGGATCCCGTCGACCACCGCCGCTGCCGCGAGTAGCGAGGCGACAACGACTGCGACCGCCCGGGCACTCGACAGCCGGGTCAGCGCGGGAACGAAGGCGAGCACGACGAGGTACACGCCGAGAAACCACAGGAGTGCGACGCACTCGCGTCCAAGTCCCGCCGCGGAGTCCGCTCCGAGTGTCACGCGCGCGACGAGGAGACCGACCGTCCATGCCGCGAGATACCAGAACACGGGCCTGCACAGTCGCTGCGTCCGGGTGAACAACCATGTGCCCCATGGCGTGCCGTCGCGCCATCCGTATGCGCCCGCGGCGCCGCCTGCCATGAAGAAAAGCGGCATGACCTGGACGACCCACGTGATCGGGGCGATCGCCGGCAGCTCGCCGAGCAGGTTGCCGATGTGCAATCCGACGCCGTCGATCGTCGCGAGCAGCAGCGCGCAGTGTCCGAACATGACGACCACCAGGGCGGCGAGTCGGGCGACGTCGACAGCGCGGTCGCGGCCGGGCGGAGTTTGCGCGGCGACCTTGTCCGCATCGGACATGGAGTTGGTGAGCGTCATGCGTTCAGAATGCCGGGCCTGGGGCTACGGGGGATGAGTAGTACTACGCGCTGCGCCGCAGTCGATGCCCAAAAGTTAGCGGACATGGCCAAATCGGGTCGGGCGCGACAGTAACGTGCTGCTCGTGGGCAGAAACCTGTTAGCCAACGGCCGGGGCCGCTGGACGGCGGACTACGGCAACGAGACAGCCAATCATTTCGACCACGTTCATATCGCCACCGACGGCGGCGGATACCCAGCCGGCAAAGAGACGTACTACATCTGACGGCCCGGATTTACGGGCCGTTCACTGTCCGTTGGTTTTTCGATTGGCCGCCGTCGCCGCCGTGTGTCAGCATTGCGCGGTGAGGGGCCGCAGAATCATTGTCCTGGTTGGTGTCGTGGCAGCGGCAGGTTCGGCGCCGCTGAGCGCACCAGCTACGTCCGCGTCCGCACAGCCCTGCCCCGACGTCGAGGTGGTATTCGCGCGCGGCACCACTGAAGATCCCGGTGTTGGTCCGACAGGACAGGCATTCGTGGACTCGCTGCGCTCACGGATCGGCACACGGTCGATGGGTGTCTATCCAGTCGACTACCCCGCCACCACCGACTTCCCCACCGCCATCTCCGGCGTTCGGGACGCGACCGCACATGTCGAGGCGACTGCGAGAAATTGCCCCAACACCAACATGGTGCTCGGCGGATTTTCCCAAGGCGCCGCCGTGATGGGCTTCGTCACCTCGGATGTCATACCAGATGGAGCGCCTGAGGGCGTACCGAACCCGATGCCCACCGACATTGCCGACCATGTCGCCGCGGTCGCCTTGTTCGGAACGCCCAACGACCGTTTCATGCACGCGATCGGTCAGCCTGACGTCACAGTCGGTCCGACATATACGGCCAAGACCATCGAACTATGCGTCCCCGATGATTTCGTCTGCTCGCAGGGACGGGACTTCAACGCTCACACGCAGTATGCGGACTCCGGAATGGTCGACCAGGCGGCGGCATACACCGCGACTCAAATCGCGGCAAGACCCGCTCCTGCCGCGCCGGCGCCTACACCTGTCCCCGCCGCGCCGCGGCTATCGCCCGTCCCTGCCGCACCTCCGGCGGCGCCTGCACCTGTCGCACCTCCGCCAGCGCCTGCGGCACCGCCACCGGCGCCTCCCGCATCACCGGATTCGCCTGCTCCGCCGCCGTATGACGCTCTGCACCCGCTCCCACCGGGAACGTTGTTGTTGTGCAAAACCACTTGTCAGGTGCTCGGACGCAGTTGATCGCGCGCTGACCTGTCAGTAGCCATACCCGCTGTGCCCCGGATACGGCGCGTTGGTTGCAGACGTCGTCGATGTCGTTGACGTCGTTGAATCCGACATCGACGGTCCTGATTCGCTGGGGTCCGGTGCTGCGTACGCCAGCGCCGCCGCGCCGACAATAACCATGGCAACCAGAGAGCTTGTGGCGAAGAGCTTGCGGATCATGAGCACATTCCGTTTCCAGTGCGCGCGCTCGGCGCACCCGTACCTGTTATACGAAACGCGAGAGCCTTCAGGTTCAAAGGGCATCGCGTGCTGCACAGGTCCCGAATGAGATGGCCGATCTGCAACTGGACTAGTGCGCGGCAAATCAGTGGGCGCGCCGAACGTCTCACCCGCCCGCGATCACCCGAACCGCGACCCGATGCTTCGCGGGCAATGCGCTTGATGATCTTCCGCTCAGCGGCCAGTTGCTCTTGGGCGACTTCCGCGTCGTAGTGCGCCTGCTCTCGCATGCTCTGGGTCTAAGCGACATGCTCTTCATCGACATGCACTTCGACCATATGATCCCTCACGCGCGCCGACTCGTCTCTCGTTACCGAGAACATCCAATTGCTTTACGCGCGCGGTAATTTGGCGAAGCATGCCAACATCGAGTGATCTGGTTGTCGTGACGGGGATGCCCAATGACCGACCGGCTGTCCGAGCTAAATAGCTTTGCAGCGCCGTCAAAGACCTATGCGCCTTGAGATACCGGCCAGGGCCGCCGCCGAAGCCCGCGCATGTCCGTAAAGGCACACATCCAGGCAAGGGGGCCGGTCATAGGTAATCAGGGCCGCCCGGCAACTTGCCCCACAGACGTTTGCCATGCAACGTTCGGTGAAGTTCTAGCAAATAACCAACCTGCGGATTCCGCCGCACCGTCGAGCCCGTGGGCCTATTCTTCGGCGTGGGTGGTCTGCCAATGCCAGTCGCGGGGGTTGGCGACCGGATTGGGGTCGAGAATCGTGTCTTCGCAGTCTGCGCGGTGGCTAGCGACCGCCCGCTTGCTGCGGCGAACCGGCTTCGGTGCGACCGGTCCGCAGATCGACGCCGTCGCGAAGCAGGACTGGTCGACCTACCTCGACGCAGTCCTTAGCCTCAACCCCGACGCCGACCCCGGAGCGTTGGCTACACCCCGGCCGACCGCCACCACGCCTACCGATCCCGGCGCCCCGAGACAGCAGCAGGCGCTCAAGCCCCAATTGCTCGAGCAGATGAAAGACCTGACGACATGGTGGTTACAGCGAATGGCGGCGGTCGACGAACCTATTCACGAAAAGCTCACACTGTTGTGGCACAACCATTTTGCGACCTCGGCACTGAAAGTACCGGTCGCTGAATGGATGGGTTTGCAGAATCAGAAACTGCGGACGCTCAAACTCGGTGACTTCCGCACGCTGGCCTCCGCAATGTTGACCGATGCCGCGATCCTCTACTGGTTGGACGGCGTCGGTAACAGTGCCGGGGCTCCAAATGAGAACCTGTCGCGCGAATTCATGGAGCTGTTCACGCTTGGGCACGCCAACGGGTACACCGAAAGGGACGTTCGCGAAGGCGCCCGCGCACTGACAGGTTGGTTCATCGACTATGGCGGGCAGACCCGCGTTGCGGCCGAGCGCCACGACTCGACTGCCAAGACGGTGATGGGCGTGGCGGGCAATCTTGACCACACCGCATTTTGCGAAATCGTGCTCAGCCAACCCGGGTCGGCCCCGTTCATCGCCGGGAAGTTGTGGCAGCTCCTGGCGTCCGACAGTCCCCCGTCCGCCGACGCGCTTGGCCGACTCGTCGCGGCCTACGGTCCCGGCCGCGACCTCAAGGCCCTGACGAAGGCGATCTTCATCGACCCCGAGTTCGCCGCCGCCTCGGGCACCGTCGTCAACACTCCCGTCGAGTGGGTGATAGGTGTGGTCAGGGCGCTAAAGGTACCCATCGACAGCCCCGGGGTGCTCGACGGGATTGTCGCGGCGTTGGCGGTGATGGGTCAGGTGCCGTTCTATCCGCCCAACGTCGGCGGGTGGCCACGTGGCCAAGCATGGCTGTCGACGAGCAGCACAGCAACGCGGGTGTGGGCGGCTGACAAGTTCACGCGGTTGGGTGACCTCTCCACAGTCGAGCACGCGGCACTCGGTGACCGCATCGACGCCGCGGGCTACTTGCTCGGCATCGGCGCGTGGACGGATCGTAGTGCGGCCGCCCTCAAAACCCATGTCGCCTATCCGGATGAGTTGGTCGCCGCCGCGGTCAATTCCCCGGAATACCTGACGTCGTAGCGAGATTCACAATGGCCGAATTCAATCGCCGCAAGTTCCTGATCGCCAGCGCCGGCGTGGGCGCGGCGGGCGTTATGTCGGGGGCGGTCGCTATCACCCTGCCGGATCTGCTGCGTTCCGCTCACGACCGGCCGTTGACCGCCGGCAGCGGCATCCTGGTCATCGTGACGCTCTACGGCGGCAACGACGGCATCAACACCCTGATCCCCTACAGCGACAACGCGTATTACGATGCTCGCCCGGAAATCGCCATTAAACCGTCCGACGTACTGCCCCTCGATGCGCAGCTCGGACTGAACCCGGCGCTGAAAGGCATGGCCGCACAATGGCACAACCAAAAGCTGGCCATCGTGCGGGGCGTCGGGTATCCGAATCAAGACCGCAGTCATTTTCGCTCGATGGACATCTGGCAGACTGCGTCGCCCTCCGCGCCGGTGCCCACTGGCTGGATCGGCCGTTGGCTCGACGCAACCGGCGACCACCCGCTGCGTGCAGTCGGTGTCGGACCCGTGCTGCCGCTGGCTGCGATCGGTGAAAAGCAGGTCGCAGCAGCCCTTTTGCCCGGGATACCGCAGGTGTCGAGGGAGGTCGCCTCCACGCTGGCAGTACTCGGTGCCGATGATCCACACGACACGCGGGCGATGTCCGCCGTGCGCGCCAGCTGCCGCGCGAACGGGACCACAAGAGCAGCGTTTGAGACGGTGGTTTCGACTCAAGACCTGGCTCCCCCGTCGACAGGCCAGGGCGACAAGTCACTCACCCCGGACCTGAACGTGGTTGCCGCATGCGTGAAGGCCGGGGTCCCGACCCGCGTGTACTTGGTCGAGGACAGGGGCGACTTCGACACACACGCCGACGAGCCGGGAGGCCATCAGACACTGCTGCAAAACCTCGACGTATCGCTGACCGGATTCCTGAACGAAATGATGCTCGACGACCGCGGCAAACACGTTGTCGTGGTGGTGTATTCGGAGTTCGGTCGGCGGGTGGCCGCGAACGCCTCAGAAGGAACCGACCACGGCACCGCGGGGCCGGTCTTCATTGCCGGCGCGCCCGTCAAGGGCGGCTTCTATGGTGACCAACCCAGCCTGACCGACCTTGTTGACGGTGATCTGAAGACAACCACGGACTTCAGGGACATCTACCACGAACTGTTGAGCAAGACCGTCGGCACGGACCCTGGCCCATCGGTGGGAACCGGCCGCCGAGACCTCGGCTTCCTGTAACGCTGTTTGTTGAAAGTCCCTCACCGGCAACAGTTTGGGTCCAGCACTGCGCAGAGTGCCGCCAAGGCGTCACGGTGTGGTCGGTGGTAGACGTTCGTACCGCGTCGCTCGGACTCGACGAGGCCGGCTTTACGCAGTTGTGTGAGGTGGTGGCTGACGGTCGATTCGGTCAGGCCCAGCGCGGCGGCGAGGTCGCCGCCGTTCTCCTCGCTGGCACTCGACCCGAACAGAAACGACATGATCTTGACGCGGGCAGGATCGGCCAACGCCTTGAGTCGCAGCGCGACCTCCAGGGCAGCATCGTCAGCCATCGGCCCGGCAGCGACCGGGGCACAACAGACCGGCGCCGACATATCGATCACGGGGAGTGTCTTAGGCACGGAATCCATCCTGCCAGAGATATTGACATATATCAAAAAGGTGGCATGTTGGCCGTTGACGCGTCAGTTCGATATATGTCTAACAGGTCTATCGGAGGTCATCATGTCCTGTGTTCAGCTCGCCCTCAATGTTGACGATCTTGACGACGCGATCACGTTCTACTCCAAGCTGTTCAACACTGAGCCAGCCAAGGTCAAGGAGGGCTACGCCAACTTCGCGGTCGCCGAACCCCCTCTGAAGCTGGTTTTGCTGCAGAACCCCGGCAAGGGCGGCACCATCAACCACCTCGGCGTCGAGGTGGAATCCAGCGAGCAGGTTCGTGCCGAGATCGCCCGCTTCACCAGCGAGGGGCTATTCACCGACGAAGAAATCGGCACCACCTGTTGCTTCGCCACCCAGGACAAGGTCTGGGTGACCGGACCCGCTGGTGAAAAGTGGGAGGTCTATACCGTGCTGGCCGATTCCGAGACATTCGGCTCCAGCCCGCAACACCTCGACACAGACGCCACGGATGCGACGTGCTGCGGCGCGCAAGCCGCCGACGCTTCCTGCTGCTGACCCCAACGCCGTTCATCCCTTGTTGCCTTGTGCACTGATTCGACAACTGTCAATATCGATGAATGTCGAAGTCATCGGAGCCGCTCACGAACGGCGCCTGCTGCGAAATCGCTCCACTCGTCCGCGAACCACTATCGACTGAAGCGGCGACGGAGCTGGCAGGCATGCTCAAGGCGCTGTCGGATCCGGTGCGGCTGCGGCTGCTCAGTGTGGTGGCCAGCCACAGCGGTGGCGAGGCATGCGTGTGCGACATATCGGCCGGCATCACCGTCGGCCAGCCAACGGTGTCGCATCACCTCAAGGTGCTGCGCACCGCCGGGCTGCTCGACAGTGAGCGCCGCGGCTCCTGGGTGTATTACCGCGTCATTCCCGAAGCGCTGCAACAACTCTCCTCGCTGCTTGGCACCGACAATCTGATCGGGAGCCGCTAGATGCTCGAGGTCACGTTGCCGCGCCGGCTTCTGGCCGAATTCGCCGGCTCCGCCCTGTTGGTCACGGTTGTGGTGGGCTCGGGTATCGCCGCGGCTCGACTGTCGCCCAACGACGTCGGCCTCCAACTCCTCGAGAATTCGACCGCCACCGTTTTCGGCCTTGCGGTGCTGATTTTGATGTTCGGCCCCGTTTCTGGTGCTCATTTCAATCCGGTTGTCACCGCCGCGGACTGGCTACTTGGACGACGTTCGGGTACGGGCATCAGCGCGGGAGACGCTGCTGTCTACTCCATCGTGCAGGTGATCGGCGCGGTGGCCGGTGCCTGGCTAGCCAACCTGATGTTCGACCGGCAGGTGTTCGAACTGTCCGGCAAGGACCGCATGACGACCGGGCACCTCGTCGGCGAAATCGTCGCTACCGCCGGGCTTATTGCTCTGATCTTCACCCTCGCCCGCACCGGCCGAGCGGCGCTGTCTGCCGCGGCGGTCGGCGCCTACATCGGCGCGGCCTATTGGTTCACCAGCTCAACATCATTCGCCAACCCTGCCGTCACCGTCGGGCGCATGTTCTCCGACACGTTCGCCGGCATCGCCCCTGCCTCAGCGCCCGGCTTCATCGCGGCCCAAATCATCGGCGCGCTCATCGGTTTGGCCCTGATCATCGCGCTCTACCCCGTTGCCGCCACCAATGTCGACGATGTCGTGGTCCCTCACCCGCATCCAGCCCATCACGTCGACTAAGACCACAGGAGCTCGAAATGACCGATGGCAAACCCACCGTGCTGTTCCTATGTACCCACAACGCAGGCCGTTCCCAGATGGCGCTCGGATTCTTCACTCACCTCGCCGGTGATAACGCAGTGGCGTGGTCCGGAGGCTCAGAACCCGGAAATGAAATCAACCGCTCGGCCATCGAAGCGATGGCCGAAGTCGACATCGACATCACCGGTGAGTACCCCAAACCCTGGACCGACGAAATCGTGCAAGCCGCCGACGTCGTCGTCACCATGGGCTGCAGCGACGCGTGCCCCATCTTTCCCGGAAAGCGCTACGAGAACTGGGAACTCCCCGACCCTGCCGGCCAATCCGTCGACGCTGTCCGACCGATCCGCGACGACATCGAAGAACGAGTCCGCCGCCTCCTGACCGACCTCAACATCACCGCCACCAACTGACAAGAGCTGCAATGAGTCAACAGCCCTCCGTGCTGTTCGTGGGCGTCAAGAACGGCGGAAAAATCACAAATGGCCGCAGGGGTGATGCGCAAGATCGCCGGCGACACCACACCCGGCCCCGGCCCCGGGCACGGCACTACATACCCGACGTGGTTCCGCTGGATCGTCGGCCGCTCGGTCGATTCCGCAGTGGACAACAGCCCACGTCTGCGTGAACGTTTGCGCATCTCAGCAAACTGTAAGGAGGAGGCGACGACGATAGACGCGTGACACCGCCAACGCCGACGGCGATCTGATGCTGTGGGCAGATCGGGCTGCATCGTGGCGCCATGACATGACGCACCTGTCGTTGATGCACGGGTGGGTTCCCACTGTTGTCCAGGTCGTGACCGTGGTGGTGCTGCTGTCTGCTGTGGGCTGGCGGACGCGCCGATGGCGCCTGGTCGGGCTGCCGGTCATCGCCGCTCTCGGTGTGGCTCTGGCAGTGGTGGCGCACTGGTACATAGGCCACGCGGGGTTGGCCGGTGACCCGGCACCCGCCATGCTGTGGATCTGGATAGCCCTGACCGGATTGGCGATTGGGACCGCAGTGGCGGGCTGGCGGGGATCGCGCTGGAGGCAGCGGGCTTTGTCGATACTGGCCGTGCCGTTGTCGGTGCTGTGTTCGGCGCTGTCGTTGAACCTGTGGGTCGGCTACGTGCCGACGGTTCAATCCGCCTGGACTCAATTCACCGCTGGACCGCTGCCCGATCAAACCGACCGCGCGGCGATCACCGCGATGCAACTGACCGGTGGCGTTCGCGGCAAGGGCGCTGTCCTCGATGTGAATATCAGTGCCCCGGCATCGAAATTTGCCCATCGTGGTGAGCTGGTGTACCTGCCGCCGGTCTGGTTCGCCACCAATCCGCCGCCGCGACTACCGGCGGTGATGATGATTGGCGGCGAGTTCAACACACCCGCCGACTGGCTTCGCGCCGGCGACGCGATCACCGCTATCGACGCCTTCGCCGCCGCCCACGGCGGCAACGCTCCGGTGTTCGTCTTCGTCGACTCCGGTGGCGGGTTCAACATCGACACCGAATGTGTCAACGGGATCCGCGGCAACGCCGCCGATCATTTGACCAAAGATGTGGTCCCTTTCCTGGCATCGAATTTCGGCGTGAGCTCACGCTGGTCGGATTGGGGTGTCGCAGGCTTCTCCGCGGGTGGCACATGCGCCACCGACTTGGCTGTGATGCATCCCGACGTGTTCAGCACGTTCCTCGACATCGCTGGGGACCTCAGCCCGAACTCGGGCACGAAGGCGCAGACCATCGACCGCTTGTTCGGTGGAAACGCCGCCGCATGGAGCGCGTTCGATCCGAGCACGGTGATCACCCGTCACGGCCTATACAACGGAGTCTCTGGATTGTTCGTCGTCTCCGGGAGCCTTGTGGACCACCACGGCAACATCACGGCCAGCGCTAGCCCCGAGAACGCCGCCGCCAATACCTTGTGCGGGTTGGGCACCGCACGGGGTATCCATTGCACCGTGGTCGCGCAACCGGGAAAACATGATTGGCCGTTCGCGGGCCGAGCCTTCGCCGCTGCATTGCCGTGGCTTGCTGGCCAAATCAATACACCTGCAGTGCGGCGCATTCCGCTGCCGCCGCCAACCGCAGCCCCGCTGAAGTCGCCGTTGGCTACCGCAGAGCCGCACCGCTGACGAGCTCTATCGCCACGGCACGGAACGCGCGCCGGCACAGTGCCTAGCGGCCCGGAAGGAAGACATCGTTGAGTGTGACGGTGCGCAGGCTGCGGGCGCGGATGAGATCGCGCAGTTGGCCGTAGACGTGGGTGACCGGCAGATGGTTGAGGTGTCCGAGCACGATGGCCTGACCGGTGAAGTACTGCTCGGCCATGCGAATGATGTAGTCCTCGGTGATCACCGTGGAATCCGACAGCGACCCGGACCACATAGTCGTCGCCGTGTAGCCAAGCGAGGCCGCCACCGCGTCAACATTCGAGTTGTGATTCCCATAGGGAGGCCGAAAGTAGGGTGCTGCGTCCACACCGTAGGTCTTCTTCAAAAATGCGTCGTTGCGGCTGATCTCTTGGGCGACTCGGCTGGTCGGCATCTTCGTCAGGTCGGGATGAGACCAGGTGTGGTTGCCCAGCTGAATCTGGCCGGAGTCGACCAGAGGTCGAAGCAACGCCAGATTGCGGGTCCACGACTCATAGGTGCCGTTGACGAAATAGGTCAGCCGCACACCGGTGTCCCTGGCGAATTCGGTGTAAAGGCGAACCACGTCCGTGTTCACACCGTCGTCAAGGGTGAGTGCGATCAAGTCGCCGCGACCAGCCAGCCTATTGAGCACCCCGCCCCCGGGCAGCGCCACCCGCGCGTTCCTCTGCGGTGGCGCCAGTGCGCCGGCCACGAAATCGCCGCCGCGCTTCGGCGGCGCTGAGGCAGCGGCGGTCAGGGCACGCGCCGGCGCACCAAGCGCACTGTGCGCCACCCCCACGCCCGCGAGAATTGCAGCCGAGAGCGTCCCGAAGAAGCGGCGCCTGTTCAGATCGGACACGATACGACGCGCTGTCGATAACCGGCGACCGTTTGTGTCACGCTCAGCCCTCGCCGCGCCAGGGAGCGCAATGCAGTGGCCGTGTAGGCCAACAGGTCCGCACGACGGCCGCCAACGTTGCCACATCGCCGCCAGTTCCGAAACACGGCCACAGATGATGCCACACGCGACCAACTAGCTCCTGAACGATTGCTGTGACCTCACGCGACCGGCGAGGTCTAACGGCGGCCGCGCCATCCGCCTATCGTGGGGCGATGTCGATCGTCCAACGCGAACGTGCCGCCTTGGTCGAAATCCTGCGGGCTGTGGGACCGGATGCACCCACGCTGTGCGAGGGCTGGACGACTCGCGAATTGACCGCGCACCTGGTGGTGCGCGAACGCGGCCCCGATGCGTTGCCCGGCCTGTTATTCGGGCCGCTAGCGTCCTACACCGCACGCGTGCAGGACCATCTGAGCACCACGACGAAATGGGAGGATCTGGTCGAACTGTTCGCGTCAGGCCCGCCGGTGCTTTCGCCGTTCAAGATTCTCGACCCCGTGGCGAGCATTCATGAGATGTTCGTCCACCACGAGGACCTCCGCCGTGCACAGACTGGCTGGCAGCCAAGGGAACTCGACGCGAGCACCACTGCGGCGGTGAGTCGGCGCGTCCCGATGATCAGCCGGGTCGGGTTGTCGAAGTCGATGGCGGCGCTGCCCGCTCGGCTAACGCTGCGTACCCCCGACGGTCAGACGGTGACGACGGTCGGCAATGGTTCGCCGGTCACGGTGACGGGCGAACCGCAGGAGCTGTTGCTGTTCGCGTTTGGCCGCAACGCCGTCCGCGTCGACTTCAACGGGGATGACGATGTCGTCGCCGCGGTGCGGGCGGCCAAGCGCGGCTTCTGAGCGAAGCCATGATTCCGGTGTCGACGCTCTAGCACGACAACATCAGGCCCCGACGTGGCTGTCACGAGATGGCGATCCGTCCCGGGTTCGGGTTTGATGTCGCCCTGCGTGTAGAAGGCCATGAGCTCTCGCCCGTCGCGGTCCACGACGCACACATGTGTGTCGGGTTGATATTCACGGCTGCGAATACGTCGCTGCCTGCGCTCCTCGGCCGATTCCGTTGCACACCCGCGCCCTGCCGCGCGATGATCAGCTGCTGTGGCTCAACGCAATCCCGGCGCGTCGAACAACATTCCAGTCAAAGCAAATCTTCTGAGTCATGACATCGGATCTTTCAGTCAGAGGCCCCGGTACTGGTCGAGGTTCGTGCACCCGGCCGGCGGCCACGACGCGGGTTCGGTGTAGCGGATGCGCAGATCGCGACCCGAGCGGCCTGAGTCCTCTAATCGACACTTCTCGCACCTCGCGGTGAGCGTGAGGTGTGTATCCGGAGAAGGCGCGCAGAAGCGGTGCTTGGTCTCGACCGGTCGCGGTGAACCAGTTCCGACGCGTTGGCATGCGTCACGAGAGCGTGTGCGAGCCCCTCGCGAGCGTCCCTGTGCGGTTACGCTTCGGCGGATGCGGAGGATGATCTGGCCGGCTGTCCCGCTGGCGGGATTGCTGGCCGGCTGCTCAGGCGGCCCTGGGGAGGCGGTTAGCCCCAAAGCGCCCGCGGTGGACGTCTAGCTGCGGCGCAGGCGGCGCCCAGTCGGTGTTTTCGTCCTCACGACTTGGTATACAACTCCAACCCATCCTGTGCACCATGATTCCCGACGTTCAAGGGCGGCGGGCGCGGCGTGGATGCCCCGTGCGCTGTTCCTCAGCGACCGAACGGGCGGGCGAGCGCCCCCGCGATCAGGTCGTACACCACGTTTTCCTCGGAGTAGATACCGGGGAAAAAGTAGTACCCGTGCGGTAGGCCGACCGGGAAGTAGTCGACGGTTCGGCCGCCGGCATCGCGGACCCGTCGCGCGAACGCCCGAGCAGAGTCGACAAGGGGGTCGTGGGTGCCCGCAGTGACGACGGCGAGCGGGTAATCCGCCAGGTCGCCCTCAATCGGACTAACCCAGGGATGGTTCCACGGCATCGTGCACATACGCGCCGCGGATATAGCCCATGAACGCGGTGTCGTAGACGATGCCGCGGGGCGCGAGCTTCCGAAACGACTCCCACCGCTCGTACTGGAAGTCGGTGAATGCACCGAGCAGCACGACGGCGCCGGGTATCGGTACAGCTTCGTCGCGTGCGCGCAGCGGTATGGCCGCGGCGATGGTGGATCCGGCCGAGTCGCCGGCGACCGCGATCCGGGAGGTATCGCCACCGAGGTCGCGGCCGTGATCGGCCACCCAGCGGTAGACATCGAAGGCATCGTCGAACGGAGTCGGAAACGGGAACTCCGGGGCCGACCTGTAGTTCGCCGACACCACCACAGCGCTGTTGGTGTAGGCCAGTTTTCGGGCCAGGAAGTCGCAGTCATCCGACGTGCCGACAGTGAAGCCGCCTCCGTGGTAGTAGACGATCATCGGAATGTGCTCGGCGGGCGGCGCGGTTGTCGGCCGGTAGAGCTGACAGCGCGCGACACCGTCGCTGACGGGCAGGTAGACCTCAACGACGTCCACGTCCGGCACGGCCTCGGCGCCGCTCGGCGGGACAAGGGCGGGGTCGGGTGAACGCCCGTCGCCGATATAGCCGCTGCGCACCGGTGCAATCATCAAGTCGCGCAACGCTACTGGCTGCCGGAGATTGGCCAGGACGCGGTACATCGCCATCGCGGGATCGGCTGGATCGATGTAGCTCATGCCATCGATGGTTACCGGGGCGGTCACGTCAACGACGCCGGCTGGGATGGATCGAAGGGACGCGGGGATCACGCTGCGCATCGTACAAATTGCGACCGGCACAAAACGCGTAACGATGGAACTGTGCCATGTTGCGCAATGCGGGAACCAGCGAACCGAGGAGCGCGACGATCCGGTCGACGCCGTCCAACGTCAAAAATGTGGCAGAGGACAGCGACGCGCCAGCCTCCGACATCGAACGGGTGCCAGTGGTCTCAGTCGTGAGTGGCGTGCAGTTCAGAGGCCATATCTAGGCTAGCGCAACAGATTTGTGCCCGGTAAGTGCCCAATGGGATACCGCTACCGTTTGCTGGCGGTGGCGGCGGTTGTCACCCCCTCGGCCTGGCCCTTATCGAGATCGGCGCTCATTGCCCGAACGTGGCGCGGATCGCGCGGTCCCGCTTGGCCCATACTCGACCCACTTGGCCAGCTCCTCGGGCAGCAACACGAACAGCGACACCCCCGTCGGCATGCCGTCCAGTTCGGTGTAGTACTCGTCGCGGCACTTGAGCTATTTGCGTAACCAGCGGAATATCCTCTGCCTCAACAGGAATCATCTGTTCGGTTCGATCCGTTTGCGCTTTGCACACAACGCATTGCCGACCCAACGTAACCTTCCGAATTGGCTTGTCAGGGAACAACTTATGGAAGCAATCAAAGCAAATCTTCTGAGTCATCAGATCGGATCTTTCAGTCAGAGGTCCCGGTACTGGTCGAGGTTCGTGCACCCGGCCGGCGGCCACGACGCGGGTTCGGTGTAGCGGATGCGCAGATCGCGACGCGAGTCGATCGTGGTCCCCAACACCTTCTCGCGATTGCGCAACTCAGTCGCCAGCCCCGATCGGGCCGACCGGTATACGGGCTGTCCTCCACCTCGGTCCAGCGGTGAACCCGCGGGTGGCGGTTGATCGACACACCGAGTCCGCCCGGCCTGAGTCCTCTAATCGGCACTTCTCAAGGGTAAGGCCGCGTGGCGCAATCAAGCACAGGGCGGCCTCCGGGACTGACCCGGAGCGGCATCGTTGGAGAGTTGTAGTTCCTCAGTACCTCAGGCAGATTCGGGTGCGGCCGGGGGTTCGGGTTCACGCGGCCCCATGTCGAGGCGGAACGGTGGATACTCGTCACGCATCAGTGACGCGTAGGCGCGCACCCGGATAGCCCACCGGTTGATGCCGATCACGAAGTCGTACAGGCCCTTCGGGTAGCGCGCGGTGAACAGCAGGGCCACCACCGCGATCAGCAGCAGGATGCAGATCAGCGGCACCGATACGTAGCCGCCGCCCCAGTGGTGATGATGGTGGCCCATACCGTGGTTGCCCATGAAGAACCGCGCACCGCCGTAGAAGGCCAGGAGCACCAGGTAGTGCGGGATGGCCAGCAACCACCACTTGATCAGTACGAGACCCCGATGCAGCTGCTCCGGGTAGTCGACCTCCAGGTCGGCCGGATACTCGGGGTTCGACTGCAGGCTGAACGGCGGGTACCTGTCGGTGCCCAGCGCGGACAGCGCGTAGAAGAGGACCCGCCAGCGCCAGCGCATCACACCGACATTGAAGTCGAACAGCGCGCGCGGGTACTTGCCGGTGAACAGGATCGCGAAGAACGCGATCACCGTGAGCACGAAGTAGGCGATGTGTAGGAACAAAAGGATGATGTAGTGCGGGATGGCGAGGATCCACTTGACCAGCCACTGCCAGCGTGACAGCGCGGGGTCAAGGTCACCTCGGACCCGAACTGGGTAAAGGGGGGTTTCCGGTTGCATGATCGACGCTCCTTTCGGGCGCTTCGGCTCCATCGATGAGCTGTTGAGTCCTCGATTGTTTCGCACCCGGACTCAAGTCCGGCACTGTCGGCGAGGGACAAGCCCCGGTCACCCTGTCGGCGGTGCAGGATGGCCTGGGTGAAGAGCTCCGGGTGCTGTTGGCGCACTCGATGCGAAATGGGCATCATCAACTGCTAAGGCCCGGCGGCAGTACCCACCTGGACCCCGTCAGGTGAAGAGAGGTTAGGTCGTGGTGTGCTGGTCGGATGAGTCGCTGGGCTCGATGACCGTTGTTTCTTCACGAGCCCCGTGGGTGATCTCAATGCGGCGCGGCTTGGCCCTCGCCGCCACGGGCAGGGTTACGGTCAGCACCCCGTTCTGATAGGTGGCGGCGATGTGGTCGGCGTCGACGTCCGCACCGAGGGACAGGCGACGCATGAAACCGCCGGTGAAGCGCTCGGAACTCAGCCACTGCACGTCGAGTTCGGTGCGTTCGCTGCGTTGTGCCTTCACGGTGAGGATGCCGCCGTCAACGCTGACGTCCACCGAATCGGGGTCCACGCCCGGGAGGTCGGCGTGCAGCACATAGTGATCACCGGAGCGGTAGAGGTCCATCGGCATGGGCAGTGGGACTCGGGCGGATCCGGGCGATGTACCGAGCAGCTGCGCGGCGAGTCTGTCGATGTCACGAAATGGATCGGGATGAAGCACAGCAACCACCTCCTACATGTTGGTTGCCGCACCTCGCCACCGCGACGGGTGTCGGCTGGCTGCGCTCCTTCTGGTGTAGCACTCCACCTGCGCCAGCACCAGGGGTGTTCGGCGCTGCGCCCAGGCCTTCGGCGATGAGGACCCAGGTGTCCAGGATCGCCTTCCACATGAAAGGCGCCAGACACGCCTCGATCTGCTCGTCGATGTCGGGCGAATCGGCGTCGACGTTGTCGATCCGGCCCAACATGTGCGCGAAGGGGAATTGGTGATGGCGGCGAGATGCCGTTGAACGCTCGGCCCAACTCATTTTGTTGCTTTACCTGGAAAAACGGGGTAGACCTAAGGTACGGATCCACGGCAGACCAAGGTCGGATCGGAAGAGAAGTTTCCTCCTCTCGGCTGTGGCGCCCAGCACGAGCACTAGGCACCCACGCGAAGCAAGGCCCATCAACTGGGCACAGCGCGGTGGGCCTGCGTCAGGCGGGGAAAATATCTCCTGACGCCGAGGCCACATTTCACTGCGCCATCATGCACGCTTGGTAACCACGTGGTTCGTGCTTCGGACGGCTCTCCTTTCCTCAGGAGCGCCGTCCGACTCGTCTATGCCGAACTCCCGGGGCCGGTAGCGGTCTGCTTGCCGAAGCGAGCGGGGAGCCGACGACGCCACTCAGGCGCTGAGCTATCTGCGCCGCTTCTCCTCGGTCAACTGCCTCAACGGCCATGTGCACCAACTGTTCTCGAAGACCGAGGGCGACACGGCCTTCTACAGCGGCACCACCGCCCCCTACCCGTTGCCGCATCCCGGTGACGGGCATGCGCCAAAGCCGGTGACGCGGCCGGCCGGGGCACTTCACGACGCGCTGGGCATCCATGAGGTCAGCTACACCAAGGGCCAACAGGCCCTCGCGCTCAAGGAGACTGCAATGAAATCGCCAACAACAACAAGCCTGCCGACCCGACTCGCCGTCAGGTTCGCCATTGCCGCCACGCTGGCGGTCAGCGGCGTCATCCACGCCTACCTGTACATCGACGGCGGCTACCGGTATATCCCGACCTCGGGTCTGGGTTCCTGGTCCAGGCGACCGCCGAGGCGCTCACCGTGGTTTTGGTCGCCGCGTCAGTCCTCGCGGGCTGCAGCCCCGTCAAAAAGTAGAACCCCACAGCTCGTAAAGCGTTGGCGCGCAATCCCTCATGTCGGCCCGCGGCCTTCGCGGCACCGGGCGGCAAGATCAATCTCGGCGGAACAACACCACCCAAGCCCTCGTCCGCAACGACAGTCACGTAACCGTCGGCGGTAACTCGAACACGATCACCGCCACCGGCCACTGCGCCAGCCTCACCGTGTCGGGCTCCAGCAATCAGGTCAGCATCGAAAGTGCCGACACCATCAGCACTTCCGGCGTAGGCAACGCCAACAGCTACCAGTCGGGCACACCTCGGGTCACCACGGCCGGGGTCTCCAACACCGTCAGCCGCCGCTAACCGCTAGCGCGCATTAAAGTCATCAACCCGGTCTCAGCGGCCATCGTGGGACGCGGGGGCTTCGAGCTCGCCCGACCCGTCGCCGGCGCGGTGTGGGCCTAGCCCACTGCGCAGCGAATCGAAGATGGCCAGCCCCTGGCCCACCAGTCCGGTGGCGATCTCGCCGAGCCCGTCGGCGCCGTTGAGGACTGTCAGGTTGGCCCCTGACAGACCTTGAGCGGCCTGCTTCACGATTTCAGGCAACTGGTCGATCAGCATCCTGTCCAGGGCCACCCGGTTGTGCGAGGCCGCCGCCTCGGCTTGGATCTTCATCTTCTCCGCGTCGGCGAGCGCCAGGATCCGGACGCGTTCTGCCTCCGCCTCGGCCGGCTTGACGACCTCCGAGACGAGCTCTTGCTGACGGAGTTCGGCGGCGCGCTGAGCCAGTTCGGTGCGCATCTCGAGCACTTCTCGCTGGGCTTGCGCCTCGGCGAGCGGTCCCGCCTGGGCGGCCTGGGCCTGTGCCTTGTCGACTTCGGCCTTGTATTGGGCCTGCACGATCGCGGTCTGGCGGGCGTATTCGGCCTGATTTCGTTGGGACTCCTGCTCGGCCTCGGCGGCGGCCTGGTTGGCCTGTGCCTGAGCGATCTGGGCTTGCTGCTGAATGGCGGCGTTGTGTGGTGCGGACATCGCGAGGATGTAGCCGAGTTGGCCGTCGTCGATGGACTGGATCTGCAGGGCGTCGACGGTGAGCCCGATCTTGGCCATCTCTTGCTTGGATCCGTCGAGGACCTCTGTGGCCAGCTTCTGCCGCTCTTTGATGATCTGCTCGACGGTCATCGAACCGATGATCGAGCGCAGGTGACCGGCGAAGATCCGCCCAGTCAAGACAGCCATCTGTTCTTGGTCGGACAGGAATCGTTGCCCGGCGGACACGATGCTCTCGTCGTCGTTACCCACCTTGAAGGCGATCACCGCTCGCACGTTCAAGGTGATTCCCTGCTGGGTGACGCACTTTTCAGCGACTTCGGCCTCGCACATCGCCAATGTGAGGAACCGTACCTTGCGGAAGAACGGCATGATGTAGGCGCCGTGACCGGTGACCACACGGAACGGGGCGTTGCCGGGCGCCCGGCCTCCAGAGATCAGCATCGCTTCGTCGGGTGCTGGCACTTTATAGCCGAACATGTTGGGCTCCTTACAGATTCGCGTTGTGTGTCGCAGGTGGGTTTCGTCAGCAATCCAAGCCGGGCCACGGCTCCACAACAACCGTGCGCGCGCCGCGAGTATCTATCACCAGCACCGTGGTGCCTCTCGCCAGCGGCTGGTCCGACCACGCCAGGTAGGCCTCCTTTGCCCCCCTCACATTGAGCAGGACCTCCCCGGCCCCTGCGTCGCCGCGGGTCGCCACGATCAGCGACCCGACGCAACCGACCACCGAGACCTCGCCCACGCCTCGTATTCTCCTCCCCGCCTGGTCGGCCACGGGTATCACTTTTGCCCGTGGGCCCAGCCTTCCTCGACCACCGGACATTCGACAACACCGTCACCCCTGCCACATTCACCGAAGGGCGACACGTACTGCTGCGGCAACGGTGTCGCCCGTCAGAATGGAAGCGGCACGGCGTTACTTGGCCTCGACGGCGGGCCGGGGTGTGAGCGCGGGTAGCCGCAGTAAGCAGGCAAGATCGGCCGCAAATGGTCGTGTAGGCGGCGTCGCTGGGACAGCAACTCTCGTCACAGTTGTCGTCAAAACTGTCGTCACATCAGGTCACTGTCCGAAACAGCGACACTCCCACCGCTTCCTCATAACCGCGATCCTGTGCTGACGATCGGATGCGTCAAGGGTGGCGAAGCCATCACGTCGTGACGTCGAAGCGCCCTTTACACAGTCGATCGGGAAGTCAGACGCTGCCGCATGAGGTGGCGTTTGCTCAGGGGACCTCGGGGCTGTTGGGATTGTGGTCGTCGGCTTTAACGAGAGCGTGTGTGAGCTTGTTGTTGGCGGTGCCGATGCTCGCGAGGGCCTCGATCAGCAGACCGATGATGTCGGCGATAACTTGCGGGTCGTATCCGTTCGTCAGTCCGTGGCTGTGCAATTTCCACCGGTATTTGTGATCCTCAAGGCGAGGCCACAGCTCATTGATGAGGGGTGTGAAATCGTTGACCGGCGCGGCTAATTCGGCGCACAATCCGGCGTAGTCCTGTGGCGTGCGGGCGTTTCCGAGGTGTCGGATGATTCGGTCATGCGTGGATCTACCTCCAGTATCGCCACAGCGTCCGACCGGAGCATCATAAGGAGGCACGCCGAATCTGCTCCGGCCAGCGGCTTGGTCGATTGTCCCGACGACGGAGTCGTTTCGACCACTTGGCCCCCAGGAAGTAGCGGTAGCGCATCTCCCCAGGTTGGTGGCGGTGTCCGTGGTTGACCAGCGGTGCGTGACGCACCTTTTCAGCACGTGTTTTGCGACGCCGGGGATGGCGCTGCCGCATCGAACGTGGGCCCACTGCGAAGATTCCGCCGAAATTTTCGCAGCAGCGGCGCGGGCCCACTATGTCCAGAATTCGTTGAGCGGTTGGGCGAATTTGTCGTTGTTGGTCAGCGGAGGAAGTCCGAGGGCGTCTTCGATGGTGCGCTGCAGGCTGTAGTGGTTGTTGTGGTGGACGGCAACGAAGTGGCCAGCGCGCATCCCCGCGGCCACGGCGCCCGGTGACGGGATGACGATCATCGGGATGTGGTTGCCCTGGTTGCCGATGCCCAGTGAGAGGTTGTTGTAGTCCTCGTCGAAGGTGAGGAAGATGGCGCTCTTCTGGGTGGGGTCCTGCCAGACGGGCGAGTTCATGATGGTGGGCAGCGTGTCCTGAACGAACTGGTCAGCTGCCGCGACGTTGTACTGATGGGTGGTGAGCTGGCTCAGGACGAACTGGAGCGCGCCAAAGGGGACACTGATGGGGCCTTCACCGTTGTTGTTTTCGTCGGCGGCGATCCACGCGAAGTTCGGTGTGCTGGTAGCGGATTGAAGATCAGGCGCCAGCTCTGTCAGCGGGAACAGGTGTGCCTGGACGCGGGCAGGGTTGTTGTAGATGTCGCTGAAGGTGAGGAAGGGCAGTTGGTCGGTGGGGCTGGAGTAGCCGCCCCCGTTCTGCTCGTAGCCGGCCCAGGTCTTGCCGGCCGCCTCGATGTTGTCGGCCAGGTTGGGTTGGTCGAAGCAGTTCGCGGGGCAGTTGTAGTTGATGCCGAAGTCTGATCCGCCCAGGATCGGGTAGTAGTTCGGGTCGCTGGGGTGGGTCAGCGCGTAGTAGTTCGATTCGTATCCGTAGGTGTTGATCAAACTGTTGAGGTACGGCGCGTTGGGGCTGCCGACGATGTCGGTCACGCCGTGGTTTTCCAGATAGATCAGGAATACGTGATCGAGGCTGCCGACCGTCGACGCCGGCGGTGTGGGTGGCGGCGGCGCGGGAAGGTTGGCGCCGACAGTCAACGAGACGTTGTCGGCGTAGGCGTTGTTGTAGTTGCCGAGTATCGGGTTGCGGTCGGTGAAGGTCACCACCACCTGCGCGCTGCGGGTGCCCACCGGTATGGCCCCGGAGGTGGCGCGCGACAACAGTGTGGTCTGGAACAGGCGATCGAGAGCCGTGACTGGCGCGATCTGGCCGGTGCTGAGCTGTTGCTGGCTGGTATCCAGGAAGGCGACGGTGACTGAGGCTGCGGACGGGTCGATGAAGAATCCGCCGAGGTCTGCGCTGAGCCGGTAGGGCACCGTGCCGGTGTCGATCTGTGACGCGGCGGTGCTGAGGTCGACGGTTTGGGTGAGGGTGGATGTGGCGACGGGTCCACCGCCGAAGAACTGGTGGCCGCCGGGGGATCCGCTGTCGGAGGTCGGAAATCCCAGGAACGCTGGCAGAGTCGGTCCCGGCGTTGCGAGCGGAAGCGGGAAACGGCGCAGGGTGCCGTAGTCAATCACCGTCGGTGTGCCCGTCGCGATCCAGCCCGGCACGGTGACGGAGCTGTATCCCGACAATGAGGGGTCGCCGAACTCGGCGCCCGCGTTGACCAGTAGGTCCGGGCTGTGAAGCAGACTTGCGGTGGCGACGGGCCCCACCGTCGGGCTACCGATGGAGAAGCTCTGTTCAAACTCGCGGCGCACCCAGGCCAGCAACGTCCACAATGTCGGCAGCTGGGGCGGAGCCAGCGGGCCGCTGGCGGCCTGCGGGTTGAAGCCGATCACCGACAGCAGGCCGGAGACAAGAGTCGTGATGATGCCCCCCGGGGAGCCGGGGGCACTCACCACGGCCGGCGCGGCGGGGGTCACGAAGGCCGCCGTTTTGGCCTGGAAGCGTGCGGTCGAGACGGCCGGCGCGGCGACCGCAATCACCGTCGGTGTTGCTTTCGTGGTGATAGAGCTTGTCGCTGCGGCAAGCTGGGGCCGGGCCGTCACCGGGGGCGCGGTGTCGGCCACGCTAGCGGATACGGTTGCGCCGGCGGCGCTGGTCGCCGGTGAACTCGCCGCAAAAGATTTGCCCCGCGGCGAGGACGTCGAAGTGCTGGCGTCGGTGCTACTGGTAGCCGGCGTCGTATTCGCCGCCCCCGCTGACGATGACGCGGCGGTCTGCTCCGGCGTCGATGTTGTCGACGAGAGGTCGGGGGCCGGCGCCGTGCTGGCGCTACTGATTTCACTGCTGGGAGTCGACGCGGGGGTGGTCGGTTTGGTGCTGCTTGTGCCGTTGGCGGGCGCGGAGATGTCCGCACCGCCGGCGGCCTGCACAACCCCGGCCCGCGGGTCGGTCGGTGATCCCGACTGGGTCGCGGAATTCGTTGATGTGTCGTTGGCCGATGACGCAGCGACGGTGCTCGCGGGGCCCGTCTTCGGGGAAGACGACCCCGTGCCGCTCGACGACGAGATACTCGAGGAACCAGCGGACGTACCACTCGCGGAACCCGTCGAGGAAGAGCCGCTGGAATCGGCGAGCGCAATCGCGGGGCTGTTGGCGGTCGCCACACCCAGCCCCAGCGCGACCGCCAGCGCGCCTACCCGGCCGACATAATTGGCGTAACCCATCATGACTCCTCGCCGGTCGTATATGGCGCCAGGAACACTACGACGGCCCGGCGATCAGCAAGGTCGAAATGATTGGATCGATAATGTTGCCGTGGTGGGGCGCCGGATTGTGGCAGTGCGACGAATACCGCAATTCACCGGTAAAGCCTTGCGTGCCAGGCTATTCCGGCAGATGCGAATTGTGCTCGCGCAACCACAATCAGGGTCTCCTTGCCGGCCCGTTGCCGATGAAGATCCCAATGGAAGCCCGAACGGATCGGCCGGGCCAAAGGGTTGGGGCCCTGGTGAGGTGCGCCCGCCGCCCCGCCGCTGGCACCTCCAATCAGTAGCGCAGGGCCCGCCGCACATTAGTAAGAGGAGCGAACTCCCTCCGTATTGAAGGTACATTTGCTGTGAATACGCCGCCAGTAGCCTGGGTCGTACTTTGAAAGAATGCACAGCGAGTTCAGAGCTATTTTAGTGATTTGTCATTCCTGACAATTTGTTGAGGCGACGCTGTTGCTAGCCGAGCAAAACTCGCAAAAGTGTCACACGACTGCCCCGGAAGGGCAAGGCAACCTGAATCCTCGGCTCACCAGACCACCGCACAAACACGGCCTGGACAGCCAGATACCGCGAAAAGATGGTCCCAAGCGTGTACAAGCTGAACCAGACATCAGGTAACACTGACCGGTCGCAGCAGGTCAGGGGGTGATTCTCTAAGTCGGGCTGATAGGATTTGAACCTGCGACCACTTGACCCCAGGTCGGGCATGGGTCGAATTTGATTGTTCTGCAAGAGCTTTCAAAGCACATCAACCAGCGCAAAGGGTCTCAAGCTGTCTCCGCCAACTCACCCGATTTGCATCCGCTTGTGAAAACGTTGTGACAACGCCGGCGCCGGAGCAATTCGCATTGGGCGCTTCTCGACCGTTTGCTAAGGTTCCTCGGCATCGCGCGAATCGTCAGAAACGTCGGGCGACATCCGCTCCGACGGCTTGTCCCCATGCCGTCGCCTTCAAGCCAAGCTGAATGGGTCTGCCAGCTCTTGCATCGTAGCGGCGTGCCGCACGCTGAACATGAGCGCTGCCCTGCCTCGACTGTCTCGTCTCTATGAAGACCGCTTAAACGCGAGGCCGGACGAATACGTCGTTGAGGGTGACGGTGCGCAGGCCGCGGTTGCGGATGAGGTCGGCGAGCTGACTGAATACGTGGGTGACCGGTAGATGGTTGAGGTGGCCGATGACGATGTTCTGGGGCCGGAAATAGGTGTCGGCCATCTTGAGGAGGTAGTCCTCGGTGATAACTGTGGAGTCGGCCAGCGAGCCGGACCACATGGTGGTGAGGGTGTAGCCGAGATCCGCGGCGACCGCGTCGATCGCCGCATTGCGTTTTCCGTATGGCGGCCGTAGGTAGGGGCGGGCGTCGACCCCGAACATCTTGGTCAAAAAGGCGTCATTGCGGCGTATTTCATCGGCGATTTGCGACGGTGCCAGTGTGGTCAGGTCCGGGTGAGAGTAGGTGTGGTTGCCCAGTTGGATCTGGCCGGATTCGACCAGTGGCCGTAGCAGCGCCGCGTTGTCGGTCCATGAGCGGTAGGTGCCGTTGACGAAATAGGTCAGCCGAACGCCCGTTTCTTTGGCGAACTCGGTGTAGAGGCGGACGACGTCGCTGCTGACGCCGTCGTCGACCGTCAGCGCGAGCAGGTCGCCTTGGCCCGGCAGAACGCTCAACACACCCTTGTCGGGCAGGGCACGTTGAGAAGCCAGCGGAGGGGGAGGCAGCAGTGGCCGCAACGTCTCCTCGGGCACACCGAATGATGCCCGTGTCGTGACCGCGTCGGTACGGGCGGCTGTGGTATGCGGCGTGGCACTTAGGGCGGAGCGCGCCACCTCTATGGTGGCCACCGACGGTGGCAATACCAGCGCGGTTGCCACCCCCGCGAGGAAACCTCTGCGGTTCAGCAGGGACACAGCGTCTCTCCGACCTCGACGTTGATACCGTCCACAGCCCATGCGCTTGGGATGGCCGGTGCGCCGCGGCGATTGGCCAGTGATGTCATCAGCAGGCAAACTTACACCCGGATCCCGCCGAGCCATGCTGTGCTGTGGTTTGTCTACTATCTCGTAACCGCAGATTGGTGCGCCGTTTGGCGGGACGTCGTCGGACGGCGATTCCTGTGGCTGACCGCAGTTTTCCGATATGGGTCCTGGCGGTCACATATGGGTGTGTGGCGTGGCAACGGCAGCGTCCCGCCCGCGCTGCCAGCAGCACCCACCGCGGCGCGCGCAACCTATCGCCTCAGCGTTCGGACCCCGTGTATGCGTGCGCAAATGGTGCACGGCACCGACATCGGCAGGTCGGACTGACCTACCGCTTTTCGGGCGGTTCTGAGCCTGAAAAGGCTCTGTTTGTGCTGCTCAGAGCGTTTTGACGGGCCCATGTGGACGCCCCGGAGCACCCGATCCGAACTGTTGGCCCTATTTTGGCCCTATTGAAGCGGGGACTCATGCCATCCGACTTGACGCGGTCAAGGTGTGGATTTTCTTGGGCGCGCCAAGCTCCCCGGCCGCCAGGAACCCTCACAGGATGCAGCCAGTACCGGCCTGGATTCTGCGAGTCCTCGGATGCTGTCCGGTGACCTGAAACACGACCCGGCGGCCGGTTTCAATTTCGTGAACTGCGAACCGCGCGTAGAAAAGGACCAGCAGCATGACTTCAACGGCGGCTGCTGCACCAGGGTTACCACCAAGGTGCATCAGCACGACGAACAGGTGCCGGTGCATTTCGTCCATGGCGTCGTCGGGGCGGCAGGCTCCCCGAGGAGGTGACTGTGGACGATCTCGCCGGCCCGCTCGGCGCACCGTCCTGGTGGCCAACACCTGCGCCCGAGTATTCGCTGTGGTGGCGGTCCTGATCGCCTGGCGGAGCGCTCGCCAGACGTGGAGCACGAGTAGCGCTGCCGGCAGTTCGCGGTGAGCGTGAGGTGTGTATCCGGAGAAGGTGCGCAGAAGCGGTGCTTGGTCTCGACCGGTTGCGGTGAACCAGTTCCGACGCGTTGGCATTCGTCACGAGAGCGTGTGCGAGCCCCTCGCGAGCGTCCCTGTGCGGTTACGCTTCGGCGGATGCGGAGGATGATCTTGCCGGCTGTCCTGCTGGCGGGATTGCTGGCCGGCTGCTCAGGCGGCCCCGGGGAAGCGGTTAGCCCCAAAGCGCCCTCCACAACGGCGGCGAGGCCCCCACCCACGATGGGCACGCCCGTGCGTGACGGCGGGCTCGAGTTCATCGTCTATGGAGTGAGGCTCGCGCCGTCGATCTCCTCGGATCACACGAGCTACACGGCACACGGCAGGTACGTGGTTGTCCGTCTGTCAGTCACCAATGTTGGCGATCAACCAGAAACTTATATGGCCGTCGATCAAAAACTCATTGTCGACGGCAGGCAGTACGACTACGCCGCAGAGGCGACTATCCTGCTGGATACCAACGCGACGTCGCAGATAAGCCCTGGCATCGGTATCACTGTGCTGATCACGTACGACGTCCCAGCCGGCACTCGACCGGGCAGCATTGAACTGCACCGCGCAGCGGGCACACCCGGTGTCGTTGTACACCTTGCCCCCACCTGAGCATGGCGTCGATGGAATCGATGCTGCGTGGCCTCACCCGAAGGAGCCGAACAGGTATGCGATCGACGCAAAATTCAAAGAACCAGTTCAGAGGCCATTTTTTGTGGTCGGGCTGACAGGATTTGAACCTGCGACCACTTGACCCCCAGGAAGTAGCGGAAACGCATTCCCGCAGCTCACTACCAGTGAATGGCCCGACTCGGACCTTGCATGACGTTCATAGGCGCGCAGGTCGTTCACCATCGCGCACCACGTGTGGTCCCCAACTGGTCCCCCAACCATCGGTCTCGCAGCGGTTTCGGCCCCACCACTCTCTGCTCGGCCGCGGCTCGCTCGCGTGTGCCAAGGGCGGCGGAAGCCATCACATATTGACGTCAAAGACGCGCTTTGCCTGGCCGATCGGGAAGTCAGACACTGCGGAATGAGGTGGAGATTGATCACGCGGCATAGGGCTGCGGGGATTGTGATGGTTGACTTTAGCTTAGGCCTGCACTATCCGTACGCCACGAGCGCGCTTCGGATCGCCGGGCATGGGACTGCAGCTCAAGGGATCTCGCGCGTCTTCCGCCGGTTAGGTGTAGGCGACGTGGACGCGTTCGATGTGGCCGTCGAATGGGAACGGTGCACGCTCGTAGTAGTCCATCGATACCGGTGAGCCAAGGCACACGCCGATGTCGAGGCAGTCGTTGGCGGTGAACAGCAGCGGAGCACTGACCGGCACCTGGCAATTCGCGACGAGGTCGCTGCCCGCTCGAAGGCTGATATCCAGCGGTCCAGCCGGCCGCTGCTCCGCATAGGACGTCTCCACGACGATCGTTGTGTTCCCGGCCGGGAGCCGCGATTCCGAGCGGGTCTTGGTGCGGGTCAGAATGAACAGGTTGTACTCGTAGCAGAGGTAGCCGTCGTCAAGGTAACAGGTAAGTCCACCTGCGACCCCGCCCAGTGAGTAAAGCACGCCGTTGGCGTTGGGCGGCAGCTCGGCCTCGATAGTCACAACGTTGTTCTTGTTACCCAGTGCGGGAGCACAGAACTCGGGCATGCGAGTGAAGTTCCCGGAGAACTCCCATTCGCGATAGGGCGGCGCGATGCGCAGTTCGGGGTGGTAGACGGGCACCCACAGACCGCCACCTACGGGTAGCACCTCATTTCGTGCCGCCTCGATGGCGAACAATTCGCGCATCTGGGCGAGCTTCTCAGGCATCTCATCGGAAAGGTCGTGAGCCTGCGACCAGTCCTCGTCAAGGTGGTAGAGCTCCCAGCGGTCGTTGTCCGGTGTCCAGGTGGCAATACCGGCAGGCGCGCCGGGTAACCACGGCGCTCGCGGGCCGAACGCGGAGGCCATCCACCCGTCGTGGTAAATCGCTCGGCTGCCCATGATCTCGAAGTACTGAGTCTTCTTTCCGCCCTCCGCTGTTCGGTCGGTGAGCGTGCGCGCGAAGCTCGCCCCGGCGAGCGGAACCTGGGGCACCCCGTTGACGGTGAGGGGCGGGTCGATGCCGAGGATCTCGTAGATCGTGGGCACCACGTCGTTGCAATGTAGGAACTGATCGCGCGGCGCCGCATCCGGCGCGACCTTCTTCGGCCACCGGATTGCCATCGGATTGCGGGTGCCCCCGAGGTGCGAGGCGAGCAGCTTCATGCCCTTATAGGGCATGACGCCGGCCCACGCCCACCCGGCGTGGTACTGGTTGTCCACCAATGGTGAACCGAGCACGTCGAGGCCGCCGAGTTCGTCCAGCGCATCGATGTGTTGGCGGACGGTGGTCGGAATAGCGTTCTGCGCCAGCAGTTCCGCGATGGTCCCGTTCTGCCCCTCGCCGGAGGACCCGTTGTCACCCCAGATGTAGAGGAACAGCGTGTTATCGGCGTAGCCGAGCCGGTCCAGCTCGTCAGCGAGCCGGCCGACCTGGACGTCGACGTGCTCGGCGTAGCCAGCGGCGACTTCCATCAGTCGGCGTTGGAACGGCTTCTCGTCGTCGGGGATGCTGTCCCATGACGCGAGTGTCTGGTCGCGCTCGGTGAGTTCGCAGTCCTGCGGAATCCAGCCCGTCTCCTTAGCGCGGTCGAACACCCGTTCGCGGTAGACGTCCCAGCCGTCGTCGAACTTGCCCGCGTATTTGTCGGCCCATTCCTTCATCACGTGGTGGGGGCCGTGTAAGCAGCCGCTCGCCCAGTACATGAGGAACGGCTTGTCGGCTTGGAGCGCCTTGTGGTTGCGCAGCCAGCCGATCGCGTCGTCGGCCAGGTCCTCGGACAGGTGGTAGCCCTCTTCGGGTGTCTTCGGCGGCAGCACGACGGTGGTGTTGCGGACCAGGTTTGGTTCGTACTGCGAGGCCTCGCCGGCGAGGAAGCCGTAGAAGTATTCGAAGCCGAGTCCGGTGGGCCAGTTTTCGAATGGGCCGGCCGCCGTTGTCTCCTCGGCTGGGGTGTTGTGCCATTTGCCGAATGCGGCCGTGCTGTATCCGTAGTCCTTGAGCACCTCAGCGACCAGCGCGCTGCTGCGGGGGATGTGTCCCGAGTAGCCGTCCCAGTCGTTGGCCAACTCGGCGATCTGCCCGTTGCCGATCTCGTGATGATTGCGTCCGGTCAGCAACGACGCCCGCGTCGGTGAACACATCGCGGTGGTGTGAAACCGGTTGTACGACACACCCTCTGCGCAGATCCGGTCCATCGCCGCGGTGGTGACCTCCCCGCCGAAGGTCGTCGGCAGCCCCGGTCCCGCATCGTCGATAAGCACAATCACGATGTTGGGTGCATCGGCGTGCAGGCGCGGTGGGGTGACGCGCTCGGCGTAGGTGGACTCCTGCAGTGTCCGTCCGGCGACGCTGGCCGACCGGGTGGGCGGGAAGGGCAGCGTCGCACCGTTCGGCAGCGTCGGAGCGACCACGCCCTCCACACCGCTACTGTCGTTGTTCGTCGCGGCACCAGGCAAGGCTGCTCCTCTCGTTGAAGTGGTACGAGCCGTCAAGAGGGCGCGACCAACCCAGGCCAACCTGTCCAGAATGTACACCGCGCCCAGGCGCCATTCTTCGCTTCAACCGCCTCGGCGATGGCTGCCAGCTGTGAATCCTCACAGAAAGCCCATCTTGCGTGAGGTGGCGATTGCGAACGAGCGGTACCGCGACGGCAGCAAGCGTTTGACGTGGTAGGACGGTCGCGCCGAGGTACCGACGATGACTAGCTCCCGGCCCGAGATCACGCCGTCCACAATCGCTTTGGCAACCCGGTCGGGCGAGGTGCCCTTGGTCCGGTAGTACTCCTGCAGGTGTGCGTGCTGCGCGGCCGACACAGATGGCCCGGCGACGTTCGCGGCAGAGGTGATAGGTGTGTTGATCGCGCCGGGGCAGACGACGGTCACGCCGACGTTTGTGTCTTCGAGCTCCATCGAGAGGCCTTCGGAGAATCCGAGCACCGCCGACTTGCTCGCGCCGTAGACCGACATCGTTGGCACCGTCGCGAACGCGGTGGACGATGCAGTGTTGACGACGCGGCGGGGGCCGCCCGCAGCAATCATGTTGGGCAGGAACAGATAGCATCCATTGAGCACGCCCCTGACGTTGACGTCGTATAGCCGTTGCCAGGACTCCGGAGGGCTGCTGAGAAAGTTCCCGACATAGGCGACGCCTGCATTGTTGACCAGAACGTCGAGCGCGCCGACCTTGGCGTGCACCTCTGAGGCGAACGCGCGCATCGCGTCATCGTCGGCGACGTTGACTGCGCGCGCCAGACATTCGACGCCTAGTGCCGCCACCTCCGCCTGTACCTTGTCGAGGTTGGCCTGGTTGATATCGGAGAGCACGAGATTGGCGCCGCGCCGGGCAAACGCCAACGCAGTGCTGCGGCCAATGCCGGAACCGGCGCCGGTGACCAGGACGATCTTGCCTGAAAGTTGTTTGATGCTCATGTGACTGCTCCTAGTTGTGTTGCCGTGAGAAATTCGTCCAGCGCCGCGATGACAACACCGGGTTCTTCGACCGGCAGCGTGTGGCCGCCGCCGGGCACCACTACCCAGCGCGAGCCGGGAATGCCTTCATGCATGCGTTGAGAATGCGCCGGCGTGGTGTGGCTGTCCTTGTCGTTGCTGCCCACCAAGATCAGTGTCGGCGCGGTGATCCGGTGCAACTCGTGGCTGAGGTCATCCCGCGCGAGAAGCGCTCTCACTGTGGCCGCGATGGCAACGCGATCGTTGGCGATCAGGCGTTGACGCATCTGCCGCCGCAGCGTCTCGCGGGCAGGATCGGCGAGGAAGTTGTCACCGAAACAGATATCCATCGCCGTGTTGGCTAACCGCCTGAGACCGAAATATCGGACGATGACGCGGAGCATCCAGCCTTCTATAAGATCCCTGGATGAGGGTGCCTCAGCGGCGCTTCCGATCAAGGTCAGGGATTTGACCAGAGCCGGATGACGCAAGGCCAGTCGCAATCCGACGAACCCTCCCATCGAGTGTCCGACGAAATGGCAAGGGCGGCTGCCCAGTTCCGTGATAAGCGCGGCCACGTCGTCGGTCTGGGCGTACAGCTCGTAGCCGGACCGGCCAGCCGTGCTCAGTCCGTGCCCGCGCAAGTCGAAGCTGACGCAGCGGTAACGGGGTTGCATGGCAGCGATCTGTGCATCGAACAGGTGCCGGTCCCACAGCATGCCGTGGGCGAAGACGATGGTCTCCTGGCCGTCTCCGTGCACTTCATAATGCAGACGTTGGTCGGCGATCTCAATTGTTGGCATCGTTGCTCTCCTCACTAGCGGTCGAAGCGTTAACAAGGGGCACAACGGCATTCGGCTCGACGTGTGCCGGCTCGACGACGAAATGGGCGAAGTCGGGGCGCATCAACCGACGCCAGTAGGCGAAGCCGGAATCCGGCGTGTTCGTCACGATGCGGCCGGTCTGGTTCTTGTACCAACTGCTGCAGTTGCCGGTCCAGACCGTGCCCTGGAAGCGTTGTTGTACTCCCTCGTTGTAGGCGCTTTGCACATCAGGTCGCACCTCCATCGATCGCAAGCGGTTACGCGCTGCGTGTCGGATGCACCCCACGATGTAGTTGACGTGGCGCTCGATAACGAACAGCGCCGATTGATGGCCGAAGCCGCTGTTCGGCCCGAGCGGCATGAACAGATTCGGGAAGCCGGCCGTAGTTACCCCGAGGTAAGCGGCGGGCGCGTCGCGCCACGCCTGGGCCAGCGACTGACCCTGGCGTCCGGTAATCGCGAACGGCATTTCTTCGATGGAACGAAACCCGGTGGCAAACACCAGCACGTCGGCGTGGCGCGTGCTGCCGTCGGCGATCGTCACCTCGTTGCCGGCAACGCCGGCGATCGCCGCCGTTTCCAGCTTCACGTTCGGGAGCAGAAGCGCCGAGAAATAGTCGTCGGACACCAGGATGCGCTTGCAACCGAGCCGGAAATCCGGCGTCAGCTTGCTGCGCAAGACCGGGTCCTTGATAGTCCGGTGAAGGTAGGCCAACGCCTTGCGGGTCAGTTGGCGATGCAGCACGCCGTTCGGGTTCTTCAGCGCGGGATGAATGAGTTCCTGCTTCAGGAACAGCTGCAGCCGGTGCAGTTTCTGCGCGCCCGGCAGCCAGCGGAACAGGGCCTTGCTCAGTGCCGAATACGCCTGATCGTTACGCGGGAGAACCCAGTTCGGGGTGCGCTGGAACACGGTGACCGATTCCGCGATCTTGGCTAGCTGCGGAATCGCCTGCAGGCCGCTGGCAGCGTTGCCGATCACGCCAACGTGCTTGCCGCGGAAATCGTAGTCTTCATCCCAGCGCGCGGTGTGCATCGTGGCGCCGGTGAACGACTCGATGCCGTCGATGATTGGATATTGGGGCTGTGACAGCCCGCGCGGCATCGAGATCAGGTTGCGTGCCCGTATCTGATCGCCCGACCGAAAATCCAAGACCCACAACGCGGCCCGCTCGTCATACGTTGCGGCGGTGACTTCCATCCCGTAGCTGATGAACTTTCCCATGCCGAACTTCTGGTGGCAGTGCTGCTGGTAAGCCCAGATTTCCCGGCCCGACGCATAACGGCGCGACCACCGCGGATTCGGCGCGAACGAGTAGGAATACAGGTGCGAGGGGATATCGCAGCACAGGCCGGGGTAACGGTTGTCGCGCCAGACACCGCCGACGGCGCTGGCTTTCTCGAAGATCCGGAACGAGGTGATGCCGGCGCGCTTGAGCTGGATGCCGGCGCCCAGGCCGGTGAAGCCGGCGCCAACGATGGCTACTTCCAGGACGGCGTCGCTATAGCTGCTGTTCACGTGGGCTCCTCGGCGTTCCACTGCTCTATTGATGGGCCAAGCGTAGGTAGGCCGAGGGAGTAAAGTCGTGACAATAGGCGACAACTTCTAAACATTTAGCGACACACGAGGGGCGCTTCGAGCGACCATGGTCAAAGGCAAGGGTGCAACAAAGCCAAGGCTGGTAAAAGCGGATGCGCTCAACGGCTACCGCGAAGTCGTCAGCGCGCTGGGCGGCGACGCCAGGCAGATGCTGGCGGCCGCTCGGCTGCCGGCGGCCATTCTCGACGACAGCGACATGCTGGTGTCCGACGCGGCGATTACGTTACTGCTGGAACGCAGCGCCTCGACGCTGCAGTGCCCGGACTTCGGGCTGCGCATGGCGGCGTTTCAGGGCATCGAACTGCTGGGACCGCTCGCCATCGAAATGGGAAATTCCGCAACAGTCGGCGACGCCTTCGCCAGCGTGAACAAGTACCTCGCGGCGGTCCGGCCCGGCCTCCACGTGACCACCGCAGCGGGAACGCGCCCCGGCACACAATTCTTGCGCGTGGAGCTGACGGTCGGCCGTCCCGGCGGCACCGAGCAGTTGCTCGAGCTGACCATGGGTGTGGCCCAGCGCATATTCGCGGTGCTATCCGACGGGCGCCTCAAGGCGCTGGAGGTTTGTTTCGATCACGAGCGCATTTCACCGTCGTCGACGTACAGAGCGATCTTCGGCTCCACTGTGCGGTTCCACTGCGCGCAGAGCGGCTTCTTGTACCGCGCCGCCGACCTGGCGCTGCCGATCCCGAACCGCGATCCACTCGTACAAAAGATCGCGCATGCCTACCTCGACGCGCATTTCGCCGCGTCCGACCTCGACGTCAGCGCGCAGGTCCGAGCCGTGGTGCCGACGCTGCTGGCATCCGGCATATGCCACCATGCGCGAGTCGCCCAGATGCTCATGCTGCACCCGCGCACGATGCAACGCAGACTGCACGAAGAAGGCACGACGTTCGCCGCGATCATCGATGATGTGAGGTCGGAGCTGGCGCGACGCCACCTGAGCCAGCGAGGCGTCCCGCTGAGCCGCATCGCGGAATTGCTCGGCTATACCGAACAATCCGCCTTCTCCCGCGGTTGCCGCCGCTGGTTCGGCGCCACGCCACTTGAACTGCGGCGCGCAATGTTGGCCACACGACCGAACGGGGGCTCAGCGTCGCAGAGCAACAAGCGGCTGCCGTGACACTTCTGCGGTCGTCAGGCGTGTAGGCCCAACCGGGCAAACGTTGCTGCACGAACGAACCCGCCCGACAGTTGCGCTCGATAGGCAACCATGATCGTCATTGTTGGGCTGTTGTGATGGTTAGCAAGAACGGAATTCGGTCTCGCCGTCGATGGAATCGTCTTGACGGCAGATTAAAACTCGAATCGGCGGCGCACTTGACCAGCGGACAAGTGCGCCGCTGAAGCTCAGGTACCACGAAACGTGGTCCCAAGCACGTATGAGCTGAACCAATGTTGAGGTATGAATGACCGATCGTCGCAGGTCAAGATGCATTTCACTAGGTCGGGCTGACAGGAATTGAACCTGCGACCACTTGACCCCCAGCAAGTAGCGGTAACCCGTTTTCCCAGGTCGCCGGCGGTTTTCGCGACCAGGGCGTGGTGTGTGACGTTCACTGACGTGCAGGTCGTTCAGCATCGTGCATAGCGTGTGGTCCCAGGTTGGTCCCTTGGCCAGCCGTGATCACCGGACTCGATTTGATGCCGCGGGCCAAGGCATCGAGACCTGACGTCGCCCTCGACTGATTCGCTGCCGCCATCCTCATCCGTCAACCGGTTAGCGTGGCGAGGCGTTCGTCGCGGGCGATGCGGAGCAGGGTGGCTCGGAGTTTCGCGGCTGCCGATTCGCCGAACACGTCGTTGAAGCGGTCCTGCGCCAATTTCCAAGCTTGCCGAGCCTGCACGAACTTGGCGTGTCCCGTTGTGGTGAGCACCACGCGGCGCCGTCGCCGATCATCGTCGCTGGCCACCAACGCGACAAGACCGTCGCGTTCCAATGGTCGCAGGTTGTGCCCAAGGGCCGACCGATCCAGCACGAGCGTCTCGGCCAACTCACCCATAGTCGGCGGAGCATCGGCCCGCCGGTCGAGTTCCTCAAGGACCGCGTATTGGGTCGAACGCAGTCCGACCGGCGCCAAAGCGTCGTCGTACAGCTGAGTCATTCGCCGAGTGGCCTTACGCATAGCCGTTGCACTGCATGGACTTTCATCGACTGCCTCAACGCGACCGGCCATAATCGTCATCACTCTTTCCCATTCACAACGGATCCCCTTCCATGTTAGGGCATATGCCCCCTTTACAGAAAGGGGCATATGCCCTAAATTGGATTTTGGAAGCAACTCACCCAATGAAGGAGTCACCCATGCCGATGATCGACCTGACCTTGCCCGCCGGCGCCTTGCAACGCTCGGCCCTGACCACCCTGGTCGAGGACCTCACAACCACCGTGCTGCATTGGGAGGGGGTTGCCGACAACTCGGCCACCCGCGCGGTGGCGTGGGCCTTCGTGCACGAACTGCCCCACGGGACGGTCAATGTAGGCGGCACGCCCGCCGAGCTGCCCATCTACCGGGTCTTTCTGACCATGCCGCAGGGCCTGCCGGGCATTACCGGCCCGCTCAACGAGCAGCGCCGCAACGCACTGGTGCGCGAGGTGACCGAGCTGGTCCTCGCCGCCGAGGGGGTGACCGACATCGAGGCACACGTGCATCGTGTCTGGTGCATGCTCAGAGAGCAGGCCGAGGGCTTCTGGGGCGCGAACGGACGCATCCTGCGTATGACCGACTGGGACGCGCTCGCCCAGGCCGGAGAGACCGCCGCGGGTCGCGGCCACCTAACCTTCGCCGAATAGCGTTGGAAGTCAGCGCAATAGCTCACGACGAAAGGGAAAACGAATCATGACTACGATTCGAGATGACCGGATCGCCTTGTTCGCCAAGCTCCAGGATCCCGCTACCCAGGCGCAGTTCTGGGACCGGGTCGCCGATGACGTCGACTGGACCGTCGAGGGGACTCACCCCCTGGCCGGGCGCTACCACGATAAGGCCAAGTTCATCGAAGCGACGTTCGCCCGCTTGGCCGGACAAGCCGTCCCGGGCGGCGTCAAGCTGGAGGTCACGCACCTCTACGTCGACGGTGACACCACGATCGCCGAGCTGCACTCCACCTCAAAGACCAAGGAGGGAGCGGACTTCGCCAATGACTATTGCTGGGTGTGCCGCTTTGAGGGGGACATCATCGTCGAGGTGCGGGCCCACGTGGACTCGATGATGGTGGCCTACACGATCCTCCGCAACGAAGGTCAACCCGGCTGAAACAGGACGAACCCAGTGATGCGCGCAACCATCGACTCGATCGCTGACGACTATGGGCAAGTCCGCTCGTCTCGCTGCTCGCCGGGTCACGAAGCTATGGCGGTGAAAGCTTGAGCGTCAAGGCTTTTCGGCGTCAATTGGATGTTCATTGGTGTTGAGTGCGCCCTGCCGTTTCCGCGCTCGCGAGGCGCGGAGGTAGATGGCATTGCCGCATTCACGCGAGTCGTGGTACACCGCACTGTTGTTGCGGGAGCGGTCATAGAACGACACCGCGCACCGGTCGTTGCGGCACAATTTCAGTCGGCGCCAGTTGTCCAAGCGTTGGGCGGTAAAGGTCTCGATCAGCACGATCGCGCTGACCCGACGGCTTCCGTCTCCGCGCGGCTCCAGCAGCGCCGCACCGTCGGCTCCCACCCGTATCGAAACGGATGCTGACGGCAGCAGTGTGACGTCCCGAGGCCGATCGGCCGGGCGCAGCAAGCTCGCCAGATCGGCCCGCAAGCTACGAAGCTTCTCCAGGTCGGCTTCGCTGACCAGCACACGGCTTTGCGCCACGCCTGTTTCGCGCGACCAGTTCTGTAGAGCCCCGTCGAGCCAGCGCTGTGCGCTGTCAAGGTCCGCGAGCAGATCAGCCGCGGGGTCAGGCCTGGCGGACGGAGCCGGATGGGTGGGATGGGTGTTGAGGAAATCTTGGACGAAACCCAGCCCGGCCGGCGCAGCCGCCAGCCCGTGTCTGTCAGTAGCTGGCCAACCCATGCCGCCATCATAGCCCGATCGCATACCAACACGACATGACTATTTCGATATTGCATACGTCGATATCAGTCGTGGTCGGTGCCGACCAGCTCCACGCAGCCCCGTCGGGATGGACGGTGCGAGCCACCGATGAAGAAACCAAAACAACTGCGGCAGTCCCACACCAACCGGGACAGATCGGATCAGTAGGACGATGGATCGCGCACACTGACCGACTGGAGCCAGCACTTCGGGGGCTCCGCTGTTGACAGGAGTATAATGATAACGCTACTGTCGCAATTGAAAAGGAACGCTTTTCGAAAGAAGGGTTCAACATGATCACCCTGGCCGGCGGAACCGGACTTGTCGGTAAGACACTGACTCAAGCGCTTGTACGTGACGGGGAGCCTGTGCGGGTCCTGACCCGCGACCCCAAGGCCGCTGCGACCGCATTCGGTGACGCCAAACTCGAGATCGTGGGCGTCGACTTCGATGATCCCGCTACATTGCGGACGGGGTTCACCGGCTCCGACAAGGCCTATTTGAGCTATGGGACCACTGATCGTCAGGTGCGCGATGAGATCGCGCTCATCGACGCCGCAATCGGCGCAGACGTGCCGTATCTGGTGAATCTGTCGGTCGGCGGCGCGGGAGGCACCCACCCCGCCAACGTCGTTCGGTGGCACACCGAGATCGACGCCTACCTCGCCACCGCAGGTGTCGCGTCAACGGTGGTGCGTCCCACGACCTTTACCGACACCATGCTGAAGATCGCCTCCAATTTCGTGCGTGTGGGCGCGTGGGGTGGCCTTGGTGGTGCAGGCCGGGTGGCGCTGATCGACACCCGCGACGTGGCAGAGGTCTTCGCTGTCATCCTCACTGACGACCCCCACCGTCACGCCGGCAAGACTTATGACATCTCCGGCCCCGCGGCCGTGACGATGGACGAAGTCGCCGGATACCTGTCCGCTGCGTTGGGGACCCGCGTCGAGTACCACGCCCGAACCGAAGCCCAGCAGCGCGCCGTGCTGGAATCTGCCGGACTACCGGCACTGATGGTCGATGTGTTGGTTGGGGTCGATGACATCACCCGCGACAACGTCTACGCGGTCCCCTCCCCCACCGTCTATGACCTCACCGGCCACGCCCCACGATCGGTCAAGGACTGGATACACGAACACGTCTCACTGTTCGCCGCGCCGGCCGCATAGCACCGCCGGGCCGACATCCCGGTCAGCCGCCCACATTTCGGACTCAAAGTCCTTGCCTGATAGGAGAAGAACACATGATCGTGCTTGCCAAGGGTTTCATGACTCGTCCGGATGAACCCGATGCACTGGAACCGCACCTCGACCATGAGATGCGGGTCATGCGTGAGCTCAAGGCCGAAGGTGTCGTCAAATCCGCATATCGGCGTTCCGCGGGGCCAGGGTTCTACTTCATCCTCGAAGGACCCAGCATCGACTCCGTCCGCGAACGGATCGACACCACCCTACCGTTCGTCATCGAGAACCTCGCGACACTCGAATACGACGCGATCTACGAAATCTAAACCCGGACCGATCAAGCGCCGCTTCGCCCGCCAGATCATCAGCCCGAGCGAACCGCATCGTCAGGCGATGTCGAGCGAACGATCACCGCCCCTGCGAGCAAAGACACTGGGAGACAACGTGACCACGCAACGCGCCGAGACCGTCGCCGAGGATTGGGGAGCATCGCGCTCGCGCGTAGTGACCTGGCGCGATCCCGAACCCAGTACCGCCCGGGGCCGGACGATGGCCGGTTTGGACTACCTGCGGGCGATGATCGACGGGACGCTGCCGCCGCCACCCATGTGTCAGCTGATGCGGTATGACATGGTGTCGGCTGAGTCGGCTCGGGTCGTGTTCACCTGTGAGCCAGACGAATCAGCCTACAACGGGATCGGCGTCGTTCACCGCGGTCTCGTCTGCACCCTGCTGGACTCCGTGGCCGCCCTTGCACTCCATAGCAGCCTGCCCCCGGGCCGCGGCTGCACCTCAGTGGAGATCAAGGTGAACTACTTGCAGGCAGTTCAGCTCGGCGGCGGATTACTCACTGCGACCGGCACGGTGCTCAAAGTTGGTTCCCGGATCGCCTTCACCGAAGGTGTGGTGTCGGACGCCTCTGGCGCCGTGGTCGCTACTGCCACTAGCACGCTGGCCATCTTCGACACATGACCGTCGCAGTTCGACACTTCTAGTGCCTTCAGGCTTTACCCGCATGTTCAAAAACGCCTACGGCATGTCGCCACGCGAGTGGCGACACCAAGCCAACACTCGCCGATCCGGGTCCCCGGCCGAGTTCATCTATCAGTAGTGCTCATCGTGTGCAGAACACTGTGCAGGGGCCGCACGGTCGGTTGAGCCGAGCACCGCGAAGCCTCGCATCGTCCTAGCGTCAAAACCGCCACCGCACATTTCGGGTGGTGAGTGTTCGGACGGCCATCACACGGGCCTGTGGGTCCACTCCGCAGATCTCCCCCGAGAAAGGTCCAGGCGTGACCATCTTCATCGACGGTGAAAAACGTTGCCCGGGAACAGAAGTTCTTGCCCGGGCAATCTAGAACTAACGAAAGGCATGATGATGGCACTTCTGAGGGGCAAGACCGCGCTAGTCACCGGCGGTTCGACAGGCATCGGGTTGGCCACCGCCAAGCGGTTCGTCGAGGAGGGCGCGTATGTCTTCATCAACGGACGGACTCAGGCCGAACTCGATGCGGCGGTCAAGGACATCGGCGAGAACGTCACCGGTGTGCAGGGTGATGGCAGTAAGCCAGGGGATCGCGACCGGCTCTACGCCGCGGTGGCCGACAGCGGACGGCGCCTGGACGTCGTGTTCGCCAACGCCGCAGTCATCAATGTCGCACGGATCGGCGAAGTCACACAGGAGCACCTGCAGAAGGCGCTGCCGTTACTCAACGACGGCGGATCGATCATCCTGAACTCGTCGAACCCGAATGCCGAGGGCAACGACGGCATCGGCGTGTACACGGCGATCGAGGCGGCGCTACGGTCAGTCGCCCCCACCTGGGGAAGTGAGTTGCGGGACCACAAGATTCGCGTCAACGTGATCGCCCCTGGCGCAACCGAGACGACGGGCATCTATTCACTCGCTGACGTGCTGAACCCTGGCCCCGACGCCGCCGAGGAGTTCGAGAACTACCAGCGCAGCATTGTTGTTCCACTGACCCGTTACGCCACCGCCGAGGAGGTCGCGAACGCAGCGGTTTTCCTGGCCTCGGACCTCAGCAGCTTCACCACCGGCGCCGACAATCCCGTCGATGGCGGCATCAACCAGGTCGCCCGCCGCGTCGAGGACCTATCCGCCAACGACCCACAGTTCGCCGCAGCCAAGCCGATCCCGGCGGTCGCCGCCGCCCTTGCGCTGCCGGGGCTGCGGCTGCCGCAGATCGTTGCGACCGCGCTCGAGGGTTACGCAGACCGCCCGGCACTCGGGCAGCGCGCCGTGGAGCTCGTCAAGAACCCAAAGACCGGACGCACCTCACTGGAGGCGCTCCCCCACTTCAAGACCATCACCTACCGTGAGCTGAGCGACCGCGTCGGCGCGCTGGCGCGCGCCTTGACCAACGAGTCGGTACGAGCCGGCGACCGGGTTTGTGAGCTGGGCTTCACCAGCGTCGACTTCACCACCATCGACCTGGCGCTAGGCCAGATCGGCGCGGTGGCGGTTCCGCTACAAACGAGCGCGACGATCAGCCAGCTGCAGCCGATCGTCGACGAGACCGAGCCCAGCCTGATCGCGGTGAGCGTGAACCAGCTGCACGACGCCGTCGAGTTGATCCTGAGCGCCCATGTGCCCGCCAAGCTCGTGGTGTTCGACTATTACCCCGAGGTCGACGACCAGCGCGAGGCCCTGGAAGCCGCCCGCGCACGGTTGGCAGACACCCCGGTGATTCTCGAGACCCTGGCCGACGTCCTCGAACGCGGAAAGGCTGTGTCTTCCCGGCCGGTCCGGCCCCTGGACATGCCCGATGACGTTGCAGACAATGCGGACCCACTGGCCCTGCTGATCTACACCTCAGGCAGCACCGGCGCACCCAAAGGTGCGATGTATCCGCAGAGCAACGTCGGCAAGTTGTGGCGCAGGTCCAGGAGCAACTGGTTCGGGCCGAGTGCCGCTTCGATCACCCTCAACTTCATGCCGATGAGCCACGGCATGGGACGCGTCATCCTCTACGGCACGCTCGGCAATGGCGGCACAGCGTATTTCGCCGCCAAGAGTGACCTCTCGACGCTGCTCGAAGACCTCGAGATGGTGCGGCCCACCGAGTTGAACTTCGTGCCACGAATCTGGGAGACCCTGTACGGCGAATTTCGGCGCGAAGTCGATCGGCGGCTGTCCGACTCAACCGACCCTGCCGCGCGCGCGGCCGCGGAATCTGAGGTCCTGGTCGAGCAGCGGCAGTACCTGCTGGGCGGGCGGTGCATCTTCGCGATGACGGGCTCGGCCCCCACCTCTCCGGAGCTGATGGCCTGGGCTGAATCCCTGCTCGAGATCAAATTGACGGACAGCTACGGGTCCACCGAGGCCGGGATGGTGTCGTTCGACGGTGAGGTGCAAAGTCCGCCGGTCATCGACTACAAGCTGGTCGACGTTCCGGATCTGGGCTACTTCTCCACCGACCGGCCGCATCCGCGAGGTGAGTTGCTGGTCAAAACCGAGAACATGTTCCCCGGTTACTACAAGCGGCCTGAGGTCACCGCCGGCGTGTTCGACGCCGACGGTTACTACCGGACCGGAGATGTCGTCGCCGAGGTCGCTCCCCGCCGGCTTGAGTACGTCGACCGCCGCAACAATGTCTTGAAGCTGGCCCAGGGCGAGTTCGTCACTGTCGCGAAGCTGGAGGCGGTGTTCGGCAACAGCCGACTGGTCCAACAGATCTACGTCTACGGCAACAGCGCACACCCCTACCTGTTGGCGGTGGCGGTCCCGACCGAAGAGGCGTTGGCTAACAACGACATTAAGACGCTCAAGCCGCTGATTGCCGATTCGCTGCAGAACGTCGCGAAAGAGGCCGGTCTGCAGTCCTACGAGGTGCCGCGCGACTTCATCATCGAGACAAACCCTTTCACTCTGGAGAACGGTCTGCTCACCGGTATCGGCAAGCTGGCGTGGCCGAAGCTGAAGCAGCACTATGGCGAGCGGCTGGAACAGCTCTACGCCGACCTGGCCGAAGGCCAGGTCAACGAACTGAGCGAACTGCGCCACAGCGGCGCCGATGCGCCGGCGCTACGAACGGTCAGCCGGGCCGCTGGTGCGCTGCTGGGCACGGCGACCACCGACCTGGCGCCGGATGCGCACTTCACCGACTTAGGCGGAGACTCGTTGTCCGCGTTGACATACGGCAACTTGCTGCACGAGATCTTCGACATCGACGTGCCGGTGGGCATCATCGTAAGCCCGGCCAACGACCTGCAGGCGATCGCCGACTACATCCAGCGCGAGCGGCAGGGCAGCAAGCGGCCCAGCTTCGCCTCGGTCCATGGTCACAACACCACCGAGGTGCATGCGAGTGATCTCACGCTGGACAAGTTCATCGATGCGCCGACGCTGGCTGCCGCGCCAACGCTGCCGCGGCCCAGCGCCGAGGTGCGCACTGTCCTGCTGACCGGCGCGACCGGCTTCCTGGGCCGCTACCTGGCCCTGGAATGGCTGGAGCGCATGGATCTGGTCGACGGCAAAGTGATTGCCCTGGTGCGGGCCAAGTCCGACGAGGACGCGCGGGCCCGGCTGGACACGACCTTTGACAGCGGCGACCTGAACCTGCTGGCGCACTACCGGGAGCTGGCCGCCGACCACCTGGAGGTCATCGCCGGCGACAAGGGCGAGGCCAACCTCGGCCTGGACCAGCAGACCTGGCGGCGGCTAGCCGAAACTGTCGACCTGATCGTCGACCCTGCCGCTCTGGTCAACCACGTGCTGCCCTACAGCGAGCTGTTCGGACCAAACGCGCTGGGCACCGCCGAGTTGATCCGGATCGCGTTGACCAGTAAGCAAAAGCCGTACACGTATGTGTCGACGATCGGTGTGGGCGATCAGATCGAGCCGGCGAAGTTCACCGAGGACGCCGACATCCGGGTCATCAGCGCGACCCGCAAGATCAACGACAGCTACGCCAACGGTTACGGCAACAGCAAGTGGGCCGCCGAGGTGCTGCTGCGCGAGGCGCACGACTTGTGTGGGCTCGCGGTCGCGGTGTTCCGCTGTGACATGATCCTGGCGGACACCACATTTGCGGGCCAGCTCAATGTGCCGGACATCTTCACCCGGATGATCCTGAGCCTGGTGGCCACCGGTATCGCGCCGGATTCGTTCTACGAACTCGACGCCGATGGCAACCGACAGCGTGCGCATGTCGACGGTCTGCCCGTTGAGTTCATCGCCGAGGCCATCTCAACGCTGGGGGCCCATAGCGTGGCAAGTTTCCAGACCTACCACGTGATGAACCCCTACGACGACGGCATCGGATTCGACGAGTTCGTCGACTGGCTCAATGACGCCGGTTGCACCATCCAACGCATCGGTGATTACGGCGACTGGCTGCGGCGGTTCGAGACCACCCTGCGAGCCCTGCCCGAAAAGCAGCGCAACAGCTCGCTACTGCCGCTGCTGCACAAGTACCAGAAGCCCGAGAAGCCGATCAATGGGTCAATGGCACCGACCGATCGGTTCCCCGCGGCGGTCCAGGACGCGAACGTGGGCCCGGGTAAAGGCGTGCCGCACATTACGCGGCAGATCATCGCCAAGTACGTCAGCGATCTACGACTGCTCGGACTGATTTGAGGCGATGGCTGCTTATCGGTGCCCTATGATCGATGCGTGACGTTGGTCAGGTTGATCGGTGTTGCGACGACGGCTCATCGTTCGCGTATCAACTTGCCCAGCTGTGCTCTGATCTGACGGGTGAATTCATCGGCGAGGACTTCATCCGCTCCAGATTCGACCCCGTCGAGAACCTGCCGGATCACCTCGGCGGGAGCTGATTTGGGACTGTCAGAGAACGAGGCCATATCCGTGTCGACGAGTCCGACATAAACACCAACCACCTGCACACCGCGGGGGGCCAATTCAAGACGCATGGAATCTGTTGCGCTCCACAACGCCGCCTTGGACACGCTGTAGCTCCTGCCGAAAGGCGCCCACGCCAGTACCGAGGCGACATTGACGATGGCCCCGGACTGTTCGACGATCTGATCGGCGAACGCAGAGGCCATCGCCAGCGGGCCGAACAGGTTCGTCTCTAACTCGGCACGCAGCGCGGACGTGTCGCGGTCCAACACGGAGGCCCCGCGTGTGATACCGGCGTTGTTGATCAGCACGGTGACGTCGGCGGCGACTTCGACTGCGGCAGCGACGGACGCGGCATCGGTCACGTCGAGCTGCAGCAGGACCACCCGCGAATCGTCAATGTCGATGGTCCGCGGGTTGCGGGCGGCGGCATACACTTTGCGCGCACCCCGATCGAGCAACTGGCCAACGTATTCGCGACCCATCCCACGGTTGGCCCCAGTGACGAGTACCGCGCGCTCAGCAAGAGCTGTCATGACATTCCTCCTGTTGGGTGAAAAAGGTTGGGATACGGTGTGATCTGACGGTTGGGTCGTAGTCGAACGTGGTGTTCATCGCGGCGGCGTTGCCATGCTCACGACCACTTTGCCTTTCGCGCGACCGTTCCCGACGTAGGCAAGTGCGTCCAGCGTCGACTCGAACGGGAACACTCGATCGATGACGGGACGGATCACACCGGAATCGACAAGTGTTCGTATCTCACGCAGTTGGTCTCCACTCGCCTTCACGAACAGGAACGAATAGGTCACTCCACGTCGCTTTGCCTTGCGTCTGATGCGCAAGCTGAGCACGCGTATCGCCTGCATCAGAAGCCAATTCACTCCGAAGTCCCGGGCAAATGCGGGTTCGGGCGGGCCGGCGACCGAGATGACTTTCCCGCCGCGTTTGACCACCACAAGTGACTTTTCGAGCGTGTCTCCGCCTTGCGTGTCGAGGACGACGTCATAGTCACGCATGACTGCAGCGAATTCCTGGGTCTTGTAGTCGATGACGATGTCGGCGCCAAGGTCCTTCACCCAGTCGATATTTTTGGTGCTCGTGGTGGTCGCGACCGTAGCACCAAGATGTTTAGCGAGTTGAATGGCGGCCGTCCCGAGGCCTCCGGAGCCGGCGTGGATCAGCACCTTCTGTCCGGCACGCAGTCCCGCTGTGTCGACGAGGGCCTGCCAGGCGGTCAGGGCGACCAAAGGCAGTGATGACGCCTCCTCCATGGTGAGCCGTTCGGGTTTCAGTGCCATATCGCTCTCGCTGAGCGCAATGTATTCGGCGAAGGTACCAATCCTGTCTTCGCTCGCTTTTGCATAGACCTCGTCGCCATGCTTGAACCGTTGGGCATTAGGCGCCGTTTGCACCACAACGCCAGCCAAATCGTTACCCAATATCAGCGGAAGCTTGTACGGCAGAAGAGATTTGAGTTCACCATTCCGGATCTTCAAATCGAGCGGGTTTACGCTCGCGGCGCAGACTTGGACCAAGACGTCACCGGCGCGCAGTTGCGGTACGGCGACATCGACTTCGGCGACACCGTTGCTTTTGCTGTATCTCTTGAGCGCGAACGCCTTCATCGTGTTTCCTCGCCAGTCGTCGTGGATGCACAGTTGCTGACCTTCCGGTGAGCCCTTGCTATTCGCGCCCGGCTGACACCCAGGTCAGGTCATCGGTGCGGTTCCCGGCGACCGCCGCACCCGCCGCGTCCAGCGCAGTGAGCTGGCCGGGGGTCACGGTAACCGACAACGAGCCAAGGTTCTCCTCGACGCGTGCCGCCCGCCGGGTGCCGGGAATCGGTACCGCTGCGACACCGAGGGCCTCGGCGCGGTGCCGCAGCCATGCCAGCGCGACCTGCGCCGGCGTCGCATGCTGTTCCTGGGCAACCGAACTGACCACATCGACCACAGCGAGGTTGGCTTCCAGCGCGCCGTCGGCGAACCGAGGCATGGTGTGGCGGAAGTCGCTCGGCGACGACAGGTCCGCGGCCGAACGGATGGTTCCGGTCAAGAAGCCGCGGCCCAGCGGGGAGTACGGCACAAAGCCCACCCCGAGCTCGGCGGCGGTCGGCACCACCTGGAGCTCGACGTCGCGGCTCCAGATGGACCACTCGCTTTGCACGGCCGCGATCGGGTGCACTGCCACCGCGGCGCGCAGCTCGTCGGCGGTCACCTCGCAGAGCCCGAGGTGCCGAACCTTGCCCGCGCGCACCAGTTCGGCCATCGCGCCGACGGTTTCCTCGATAGACACGGTCAGGTCTCGCCGGTGCATGTAGTACAGGTCAACGACATCGGTCTGCAACCGGGCAAGGCTTTCGTCGATGCACTGACGCACGTACGCAGCGTCGCCGCGGACGGGCCGCTCGCCCGGGGCGCTATCTGCTGGGTTGCTGGCGATGCCGAATTTCGTCGCCAGAGTGACCTCGTTCCGACGGTCGGCGAGCAGCTTGGCAATGAGTCGCTCGCTGCTGCCGCCGGCGTAGACGTCCGCAGTGTCGATAAAAGTCACGTCGAGGTCCAGGCAGCGATTGAGCGTGGCAAGCGATTCGGCGTCGTCGACGTCACCGTAGGCCGATGTCAGCGCCCCCGCGCCGAATCCTATTGCACTGACCGTTAAGTCGTCGCCAAGCTTCCTGGTGCGATCGGCAGTTGCCATCTGGCGGGCTCCTTAGAGGGTTACGGCGAAGACTGTTAGTTGAGATGAGTCGCGAAGAATCGTTCGATCCGGTCCCAGGCGTCTTTGGCCGACTCGGGCTCTGGCCCGATGCCGGCGACCCGCAGCAAGGGACGTAGTAGCCGGGGGCCGGTTTCGGTGTCGTTGAGGAAGGCGTGGCTGGCCGCGGGGTATTCCTTGACGTCGTGGATTACTCCCGCCTCCTCCAGTGCTGCGTCGAGCCGGCCGGCGGCACCTCGAAGCGACGGGTCGCGGCCACCGTAGCTGGCCACGATCGGGCAGGCACCGGCCAGCGTTTCGTCGAGCTGGCGGGGAAGCTGACCGTAGTTGACGGCCGCGGCGGCGTAACCATCGCCGGCGCTGAGCAGCGCGAAGCCACCGCCCATGCAGAACCCGATGACGCCGATCTTGCCGGCGCAGTCGCGAGAACCAGCCAGGTAATCCCGGGCGGCGCAGATGTCGGCGAATGCGCGCCCGTGCCCACGGATCATGGCGGTCATGGTGGAAACCAGGCAGCGTGCGGTGCTACCCGCGCTGAAGAGGTCGACGGCCAGGGTGAGGTAGCCAAGACCGGCGAGCCGGTCGGCGTGGCCCCGCATGACGTCGTCGAGGCCGAAGATCTCGTGGATCATCACCACGGCGGGCCACGGACCGGTGCCGGCAGGTTTGGCCAGGTAGCCGCGCAGCGGTTGGGAACCGTCGCGGTCGGCGGCTAGGTCGGACAGGTCGATGTCGGTCATGGTTGGGCTTCCTGTTGTGCGGCGGGCAATGTGTAGGGGCCGATGACGGCTGCGCCGAGCAGCGAAAGTCCGTTGCGCAGGGCATCACCCGGTACGTCGTCAAAAAGGTGGTCATCACGATCAGACCGTGCATAGCGTTTAGACCCATCGACCATCTGATCTACAACTTCCCTGTCCTCTTATCCTCACCACTCTTTAGAAGCGGAGTCGAATTCTCCGATTGAACCCTCTCCCAAAGGCCGCCTTTCCCTCGCTCTCTTCCCAACTGATCTTCTCTCCTGAGCCACTGCTCAACACTGCTAATCCGATTCGGGTGAATCTCATCGAGCAGAGAATAATCTCGTTTAACGATTCGGAACTTCCAAAGATTCCAGAAGCCCGTGAAATTATTGCGGAAGCTCATGGTGCTTTTGTCATTTGGGTCGGCGTTGTACCCGGCAGGTGTATCTGCCAGTGCATTTCGCCTAGCGTCCGCCCAGTAGGTGTCTAAATCCGTGTCAATGTATCGTGCTGGATGTCCAGTGACCTTCTCAAACGCCGCAGCAAGATCCGCATAGGCAACGTCATCGATAGCGACTTCGAGATCCATGCCATTCGCGCGCTCGGGATGGTCGAAAAGCCAACGCACATAATATCCGCAATCCTCAAGAGCCACATGCGGCACAGCTCCCTCACCAAGCGGAACTCGCCAAGTCACGACACCGTCCTCGACGGTGGGTGTCATCATGAGCGTCTCGGGCGAAATGACCATCTCGATGTACGGACCCGAAGTGAAGATCGCTGCTCCCATCCGATCGCTATTCACCTGATTCTGAAACAAGATCCACTCGGCCACACGGCCCTTGCCGTCGTAATGGCCGGTGCGGAATCTAGAGTCATATCCTGATTTCTTGAGCCCATAATCTAGATTTCCGTATACGAAAAACTTAATTCCTTCTTCGATGGCTATCTCGTAACTGCGGATCGCCCAGTAAGTCTCGGTTTTCTCGCCGGTGTTGAACCCGTCGATGTTGATAAACGCTCCGTCACAACCGCGGAATCCTTCCCGCAGGATGGCTTCGTCGGCGAATGAGCCTTCCAGGATCGAGACGTTGTCGAGTGCGAGGAGGTCCGTGGCTCGTCGGGAGGCGGAGTCGCGGCTGAGGAACCGAACGGAGTATTTCTTGTCGGCGACTAGGGCACGGATGATGGGGATGCCTTGGGCTCCGGTGCCGCCTATGACGAAGATTTTCGAGGTCGTGTGAGAAGACATTGTTGATCGCTTTCTGCACTGGAGTTTGTGGTGGCGTTTTTGACGCTACGACGATGCGACCGTTCCCGGCGCTCGCATCAACCGACCGTGCGGCCCCTGCCCAGTGTCGTGCAGACGATGACCACTACTACCGATAGATGAACTCGCCCGTGGGCTCGGATCGCCGAGTGTCGGCTTGGTGGCGCCACTCGCGTGGCGACATGCCGTAGGCGTTTTTGAACATGCGGGTAAAGCTTGAGGGATCGGTGAATCCCCATCCGCGTGCGATCGATGCGATCGGGGTGGCGTGAAAGGCCGATGCCGCGATGTCGTTGCGGCAGCGTTCGAGGCGCTGTTTTCGGATCCAGTCGGCCAGGGTGATTCCGCTGGCGCCGAGAATGTTGTAGAGGTGACGCTCGGAAATGTGATGCGCGGCGGCGACTTGGGCAGCGCCGAGATGCGGGTCGTGCAGATGTGCGCGGGCGTACTCCAGGATCCGCAGCGGCAGTGTCGCTTTCAGTGCATCCTTGCCGAGTTCGGCGGCGTCGAGGCGGGTGGTGATGACGGCCCGCATGAGTTCGATGCTCGGTTCGCTCAACGCCTCCGCGCCGGGCACCGCGAACAGGTCGGGACGCGAGGCGAGCCGGCGGAAGTAGATGGCAGCTACGTCTGTCACCGGATGACCCGGGCTCAAGGTCAGTGCCGAGACCCGCCGAATCGCGTCGTAGGGAAGCGCCAACCGGTCCAGCGGTATCCGGAAGACCCCACGGATGCCGTCCCGAAACGTCAGCATGGAGGGCCTCGTGGAATCGAAGATAACCAATTCGCCCGGCCGTACGACCGCCTGGCGGCCGCCCTGAGCTACCAGGCTTTCACCCGCCAACTGAAGCCCGAAAAAGGCACTGGGCCTCAGATCGTCACGTGCCAGTCGCGGGGTTCGCTCAGCGGAAACATGATTGGACCGCATCGACAATACGGTCAGCTGCCCGAAATCGGTGATCACGCCGACCGCCGCTGCGGCGATGTCGGTGGCGAAGTTGATCTCCGCATGGATGAACGTCTGCGCGACTGCGTCGCGAATGGCGTCGGCCCGGTCGCGCGCCGGGAGGGTGCTGGTATCGAGAAGCACCGTCATGGCTGCGCCATCCATTGGCCACCTGTAGGGGTGACTGCCATGTGCTGCCTCCCAACCGCAGCTATGTACACTGAACGTTCTCCGCCGATGTAGTAATCTACAACGTTTTTGACTACTTGTATACCGAGCAGTGTGCTTTCAGCCAGAGGGGCCACGATGGCCCCGGCCCAGCCGGGTGGTCGCAGCCCGAACTGAGCACGCGCTCTGATACAGACCTCCGCGACACCCCTGTTTCACCACGACCGAATCTGCTCGCACACCGGAGTGGATCGGCCAACCGCACACGCAGACGTGTCGAAATACACGTCCTAACTACACTTTTCCGGATGAATGAGTTCGTCGAGGAGTACCTGCGCCACTTCCACTGCCAGCGGGGTGCCCAGCAAGCAGGCCATCGACATCACCGACGCCTCGCCGCGGAGCCGCCCACCCGATAGCAGCTGAGGCGGCCGTTTCAGGCGTCCATTCCGTAACGCCGCTGTCGAGGCAGGGCGAAATGTAAAACACTCGGTATACTTGATGCCGTGAGTGGAACACAGACGGCCACGGCCCGGCCGGCTAGTCGCGGCGGTCGAGGAGCGCGCGAGCGGATCCTCACCGCCGCAACAACCCTGTTTCACCGCGGGGGGATCCACGCCACCGGGGTGGAGCGGCTGACCGAACACGCCCACGTATCGAAACGCACGTTCTACCAGCACTTTTCCAGCAAGAACGACCTCGTGGAGGAGTACCTGCGCCGCATCCACCAGGCCGGCGGGGCACCCAGGGAGCAGGCCATCGACACCGCCGACGCCTCGCCGCGCAGCCGCTTATTGGCCATCTTCGATAGCGCGCCGGGCAGCCGTTTCCGCGGCTGCCCGTTCCACAACGCCGCTGTCGAGGCGGCGGACGCGATGCCTGGGGTCGAAGACATCGTGCACGAGCACAAACGGGACTTCACTGCCCGTATCATCCGCGCAGCGACCGAAGCCGGCGCCCGAGATCCCTACCGGCTCGGCAACCAGCTCGCCGTGCTCTTCGAGGGCGCCCTAGCGCTGGCGACCTCACTCAACGACACCTCCCCCCTGCTACACGCGCGATCGGCCGCCGAAACGCTCATCGATGCCGCCACCATCGCCTCAGGGAAATGACGAGGCCGAACACCCCTCGATGGCAGTAAGCCAACCTGAATCCTCAGCTCACTTGACCATCGGACAAGTGCGGTGCTGACGGTCAGATACCACGGAAACGTGGTCCCAAGCACGTACGAGCTGAACCAATCTTGAGGTACGAATGACCAATCGTCGCAGGTCAAGATGCATTTCACTAAGTCGGGCTGACAGGATTTGAACCTGCGACCACTTGACCCCCAGTCGGAAATCACCTGAATTTCGCTGTGCACCAATGCTTCTCAAAGCTAGCTGATCAGCGAAAAATGTCTCAAGGCGTCCGATGTCGGCTCTCCGAATTCGCGCCCAGTTGTGACAATCAAGTGACAACATCCGCGCTAGGTTCACCGGTTTCTAATACCGGCTCGGTGTTTGCTGAGACGTGCGCGTTGGCTGCACGGCTCGGCTCCGGCCTCAAGCCCCGGGTTAGTTGTTCGGAGGGCCGCTTAGCTGATGGCCGGCTCGGCCCTACCAGTCCCCGGTTGGAACTCGGCGGTCATCTCGCGCCAGGACGGGGGTTCACTGCTGCTCGCGGGTTAAAGCCACTAGGCCGCACCCGCCCGCAGCCGCGATAGATGAGCCGCTTCGGTTGGGACGGACACTGATAAGCAGCCGCCGACTTCCGGCGCCGACCTAAGCTGCTTAAGTGTTTGAAGCTCCGGAAACCCGGTACGCAAAGTCAGGCGACGTGAATATCGCCTACCAGGTGGCCGGCGACGGCCCCTTCGATCTCGTTCACGTTCCACCATTTGTCTCGAACCTCGAGCTGCAGTGGGAGGATCCCGCCGAGCGTCGATACTTCGAACGTCTCGCCTCCTTCAGTCGCCTTGTCATGTTCGACAAGCGCGGCACAGGCCTTTCCGATCGAGTTGAGGTGGCCACGCTCGAGGAGCGGATGGACGATCTGCGAGCAGTGATGGACGCTGCAGGCTCGGAGCGGGCCGCGATCTATGGTGGCTCCGAAGGCGGGGCCATGTCGATCCTGTTCACCGCAACCTACCCCGATAGGGTGTCGGCACTCGTCCTGTACGGCGCGTATCCGCGCATGGCGTGGGCGCCCGACTACCCCGATGGGGTCCCGGACGAGGTAGTGGATTACGGACTGGGACACCTCGAGGAGCACTGGGGTCGCGGACTCGAAGGGGGGATACCTGTCTGGGCTCTGACGCCGGACCGGGTCGACGACCCGGCCAGACGCAAGGCACACGGTAAGTGGGAGCGCCTGTCGGCAAGTCCGGGAGCTGCCGTCGCGCTCCAGAAAATGGTCTTCGAGATCGATGTGCGTCATCTCTTGTCGGCGATCCGGGTGCCGACGCTCGTTGTGTATCGAACGGCGGACGTCATGCACGCCGCAGGAAGCCGCTACCTGGGTGCACACATTCCTGGGGCCAAGGTCGTTGAACTTCAGGGCAGTGACTACTTCCCGCACCTCGGGGATCAGGATGCGATCCTCGATGAGATCGAGGAGTTCCTCACGGGCGTTCGTCCAGTGCCTGCGCTGGATCGCGCACTGGCGACAGTGCTCTTCACCGACATCGTGTCGTCGACGGAGCGCGCCGCCGCGCTCGGCGACGATGCCTGGACGCGAACGTTGGACCAGCACGACGTTTTGGTCGCCCACGAGGTCGAGCGTCATCGTGGGCGCAGAATCAACACGACGGGCGACGGCATGCTCGCGACCTTCGACGGGCCCGCGCGCGCCGTGCGATGTGCGCAAGCGATCTGCAAGGAGGTGCGATCGCTGGGCATCGAGGTGCGAGCGGGACTACACACCGGCGAGATTGAGCTTCGCGGTGTCGACATCGGTGGGATCGCGGTACATATCGGTGCCCGCGTCTCAGCGCTCGCCGGACCCAGCGAGATTCTCGTGTCGTCCACGGTCAAGGATCTAGTGGCCGGCTCAGGTATCTCGTTCGCCGACCGCGGAGCTCATGCGCTAAAGGGGGTACCCGGCCAGTGGCGAGTATTCGCCGTAGAGAGCTAACGACCGTGTTGTCGCTACTGTCTGAGCCACATCGTCGTCGTGCTCACGCCGCACCCGTCCGTGCGTAACAATTCGGCTGGGACATCGTCCATTGACCCCAGTCGGACATAAGCGCCTCGTTGCGCAGGCCCGCGCGCCGGGCTGAATTAGGCTGTGCGGCAGTGACTCTCAGACCGAGAGTGACCAGGACCGACCGTCGCTAGCCGTCCCCCGTCAACTCTGCGAACTCAGACCTGGTTTGTGGCAACCGTGTGACAACGTCTGTCGTCGAGCTCTCCGCTATGGGCTAATCGCCCTGCTTCCTGAGTCACTGCGGGTTGTCCTTGTGTTGGTGAACGGTCGGGTTGTCTTTGTGTTGGTGAACATCGGCGTGAGCCACACCGGCAGCAAGTCCGACAGCGGCCGCGCTCATGAGGCCCGCGGCGGCGATCTTCTTCAGATTGGTCGTGAACATTCATCTCTCCGTTTCGTAGCCCTATGTGGGTCGTCTCGGTGATGAAGTTATCGGTGTTGGCTGCGTCGGATAATCGACTGATCAGGCTGCTTTCGAGGGGACAGGGAGGTCCTCCGATTGGGGGACACTTCGGGATGGACATTCTGGCGCACAGATACGTCGCGCGAATGGTCCACTGTTCCCGTCGGACTGGCGAGCACGGCAAGCGCATTTGCCGACGTCTCAGAACTAAACATTTGAGACGGTGCGTCTGGGATCGACTGCACTCGAATAAGTGCCAGCTCGCACAGTCTCAAAAGATGCCTCAAAACTGGTGTCTCATATTGAAATGTTCTGAGACTTTTGAGACGATGGTCGCATGGTCACCGACACCGCGCCTGCCGTCACCGGAACCCAACTCGGCTATGCCCGCGTTAGTACAGCGCATCAGTCGCTCGACCAACAGCTCGATGCGCTGACCGCAGCAGGCGTTGACCCCGCCCGCGTCTACAGCGACAAGTTGTCCGGGACTTCAACCCGCCAAGAGCGTGCGGGTCTTGCTGCTCTCCTGGACTACGCACGGCAGGGTGACGCCATCGTGGTGGTTGGTATTGACCGTCTGGGCCGCAACGCCGCCGAGGTAATGGCGACCATTCGTGATCTGGGTGAGCGTGGAATCGTGCTGAGGTCGCTCCGCGAAGGCATCGACACTTCGAACGCCTCGGGACGCATGGTGGCCGGTGTCCTTGCCTCATTGGCTGAACTGGAACTGGAACTCGGTCGGGAACGCCGTACAGCAGCGCGGGACGCGCGAAGGGCGCGTGGACAATCCATCGGTCGCCCCAAGGCTCTCGACGACTCCAAGACGGCGCTGGCGCGGCGGATGCATGCCAGTGGTGAGTCGGCGAACACGATTGCCACCGCGTTGGGTGTATCGCGTGCGACCGTGTACCGAGTCTTAGCCGAGGAAGCCGACGACTAGCGACGTGTGCGAGCCTGGGCGACCGAGTTGGGGTCGGCTGCGTAGGGCGGTCCGAGGAATCGGCGCACCATCTGGTCCTCAGCATCGGCGTCGTTGAGGGGCCAGTACCACAGGGCTAGGAACGCGCGGATCAACCATTGTGCGGCAAGGGGATCGGGCGTGCTTAGCCCAACCATTTCGTTGGCGAAGCGAGTGACCATGGGTGAGTCGCTGAGCCATTCATCGCCGGGGAGTGTCGCCATCGAGCGCATGATCTGTGCGAGCGGATCGGCTCGCAGGCGCTCCAAGGCGACCGTAGTGGCGGTGACGACGCGCTCAGGTCCGGTCAGCCCAGCGATGGCTTCGCGAACCGACTCGAGGATGCGTTCCGTTTGCAGGCCCAGCACGGCGTCGCGGATTGCAGTCTTGCCTCCGGTATGGCGGTAGATGGTCGCCGGTGAACAGTGAACGGCGGCAGCGAGGGTATCGATATTGAATGCGTCGTAGCCCTGACGCGACATCAGGTCGGCGGCAGCGGCGTAGATTCGCTCGGCGGCCTCGCTATGGCGATCCCGCCCAACCAGCCAGTCGTCAGTCGCCATCGGTCAGTTGCTTCTTCGCCGCGAACGCATAAAGGCTGTTTTATCACCATGAGAGAAATGACGGTTTATCACCATGAGAGAAATGACGGCCAATTTCTCGACGAAGGCGCTGGTCGGCTGCTTGGCCTGAGAGGCAGCTTGCAGCACCTTGTCGAGACGGGTTTTCACGTTCGGCGTGCACCGTTGACGCAGGTAGTACGCCGCGTTCAACCTGAGCGCATGACCCTCTTGGAGGACGCGACTGACTTCTTCGGAACCGACGCTTTGCAGGACCCCTACCCGCTCTATGACCGGATGCGCGACCAAGCATCCGTTCACCGCATCGGGGACTCCGTCTTCTACGCGGTGTGCGGCTGGGACGCTGTCATGGAGGCCCTCAACCGAGTCGAGGACTTCTCGTCGAACCTGACCGCGACAATGGTGTATCACGACGATGGGACCGTGACCCCGTTCGACATGGGGCCGCTGGGCGGGCCGCAGAATGCGCTAGCCACCGCCGATGACCCGATGCACGACGCGCACCGGAAGCTGCTGTTGCCCCATCTCTCCGCCAAGCGAGTGCGTGTCATCGAAGAGTTCGCCGAAGCTACTGCGATCCAACTGTGGTCCGAAGCGTTGGTTGACGGTCAGATCGAGTGGATGAGCGCCATGGCCAACCGGCTTCCGATGATGGTGGTCGCCCGCTTGCTCGGGCTTCCGGAGGAAGACGTCGAGAAGCTGATCCGACTGGGCTACGCCACCACGACTCTGCTGGACGGCGTCGTTAACCCGGCCCAACTCGAAGCCGCAGGCAACGCTGCGATGGAGCTAGCTGGGTACGTCATGGAGCACTTCGCGAAGGCCGGTGAAAGCCCTCAACCGGGACTCATCGGCGACCTCGCCGCCCGCTACGCCTCTGGCGAGTTGGAGCAGCTCCCGGCGCTCGCGATCATGCTCACATTGTTCAGCGCCGCTGGTGAATCCACTGCCTCCTTGCTGGGCAGCGCCGCATGGATTCTGGTGAGCCACAGCGACATCCAAGAACAGGTCCGCGCCCATCCCGAACTGCTGGGTGCGTTCATCGAGGAGACGTTGCGCTACGAGTCGCCGTTTCGCGGTCACTACCGCCACGTCGTGAAGGACACCACGCTCGCCGGGATCGACGTGCCCGCCGATTCGCACCTGCTATTGATGTGGGGAGCAGCCAACCGCGATGCCCAACAGTTCGACACACCCAACGAGTTCCGGCTCGACCGCAGCGACGCTAAAGGGCACGTCACCTTCGGCAAAGGCGCACACTTCTGCGTCGGGGCCGCACTGGCACGCTTGGAGGCTCAGATCGTCTTGCGAATGCTGCTGCAACAGACAACCTGGATCGAGGCCGCCGACGTCGGCCAATGGCTGCCCAGCATCCTGGTCCGCCGACTCGAACGACTACAACTGAACATCCGCTGACTTCCGGGGCAACCGACGCCCGGAGCCGGTGAGGCACAGACGCCGAAGGGGTGGGGGGTGGCCCTTCGGTCGCGACAGAGGACGCCTCGCACGGCCAGCGCCTGCTCTCTCTTCCAAACTTCTCGGCGTTGAGGGTCTATCGACGCACATCAACAGTATTTTGGGTGAGTACGCACGCCGGTACGCTTTCGAAGCAAACGGACGATGGTGAATGTGGACGGCTGCTGCGGCTAAAGCACCAGTTGGCGCTCAGTTTCCACGCTCTACCATCCTGCATCGTCGATGACCACCAATTACCGTTTCCGCAGGTCATGGTCGTTCGGGACGAAGAGGTCAGGCGTGTTGGCTTGGAGCCCGCTTGAGCTTTTGAGTTACAGCTCGATTCCTATGTCTGGGCTGCGGTCGCGACTCTTGCTGGTGGCGCGTTCGCGGGCCCGACTCATGGTCTGTGCCTGGTTTTCTGCCTCGGTCCGCCAGGTCTCATAGATTGCTTGTCGGCGGTGTGCAGCTGTTGTTCGACGGTTGAGCAGTGATCGGACACGGTCGGGCAGCGCTGCACCGGGGGTTTGTGCGGCGTAGTCGTGTGCGGTGACGGGTGTGGGGTCGTGGTTGGCGAGGATGGCGCGGACGATGTCGGCAGCGTCTCGACTGCTGCCGCGGGACGTCAGGTGGGTGCCGCCGGACTCTTGGGGGCCGTATTCGGTGTCACCGATCGTTCGCTCGTAGAGGTAGGCGGTGTTGGCGTGGCGGCCGCGGGTCATCGCGACGTAAAGCAGGGAGCGGCTGGTGTTCTCGCCGAGCACCGTGTGGGTGGTGTCGGCGGTGGCGCCCTGTGCGCTGTGCACGGTCACGGCATAACCCAGACTGACGTGCTCGCGCAGGTACTCATTGTCGAAGACCGTGCGGGCCCCGTCGTCGAGGCGTTGGGCGGCCACCCGATTTGCGGCCGGGTCGATGGCCGCCACCCGCCACCGGTTGCCGTTGCGAACCGAGTCCAATTGGCCAGCAGAGCCACTCGGATTGTGGAGCTCGATGGTGGGGTCGTTGCGGCGGGTCAGCATGAGGTCGCCGACACCGATGCGGTGTCCGCGCGCGCCCGTCACTGTCGGTGCGTGGGCGTCGAGGCTCTCGTTGTGGATGCGCTCGTTGAGCACGTCGGCCATCTCGGTGGTGTCACATATCAGAAGCGCGTCCTTACCAGCGGCTGTATCCGTTTTGTAGGCGGCCAGGGCGTCGGCGGCCATCGTGATCGCATCCCCGCACCGCAGCCGGTTGTGGGTGTCATACCAGCCGATGGCGCGGCGCACCGATGCCGGGCCGCCGTTGCGCAGAGCGAGGGAGGCGGCGCGTTCGTCGGGGTCGCGCATCCGCCACACCTCGGAAAGGTGTTGAGTCCACGGCAGATCGGTGCACAGTTGGGCGAACATGCCGCCGCGGGCTTTGACCGGGGCGAGCTGATGAGGGTCGCCGACAAGAACCGTTTTGGTGGCCGCTGCCGTGGTGGCGGTGAGTAGTTGGCGCAGGTCGTCGGTGCCGACCATCGCCGCCTCATCAACAATGACCAACACGTGCGGGCCCAGCTCCAGCTTGTTGTCACGCAACAGGTGCACGGCTTTGGCGATCGTCAAGCCTTCGTCGCCGGCACCTTCACGGACGGCGACGTCGACGGCCTTACCGGTGGGCGCCAGCACCAGCACCCGGGCGCCGTGGCGGCGGTGGGCGGCGCGAACGAGGGCGCGCATCGAGGTGGTCTTGCCCGCCCCGGCCGGCGCAGACAGCGGTTGGACGAGCCAGGGTGAGCGGCCGATGTTCTGCACGGCACGTTTCTGATCCCCGGATAGCGCGGCGGTGTCGTCGCCTTTGACCCATAGCAGTGTGCGGTCGTCGCGCGCATCAACAAGGTCGAGCACAGCCTTTTCTTCGGCGAGGATGCGGTCGAGGGTGAAGCGCTCATGGCCCTCGCGTTGGTGTGCGGCGCGGGGCGCGGTCAAGCGGATCGAGACCTCGTCGACGGCTGCTTCGACCAGTTCGCGTGGGGTGCGCTCGGTATCGACGGGTAGTTGCGCGCCGACGATCTCAACTAGGTCGGCGCGGGTAAACGCCGCCTTCTGCACCTTCTCAGCCGCGTCGGCCAGGCGGACGCGGTCGCAGGGGGTGCGCGCCGCTGTGCGCCGGGCCGCGCGCGCCGCATCGAAGGCTGCGCGGTCCAGCGCCAGGCCGCGCTCGTCGGCGCGCCACTGCTCCAACAATGTCGTCCAGGCGAGTTCTTCGGGTTTGGTCGGGCGGGTGGCTTTCTGCGCGGCCGCCAACTGCGCCGCCGACAACGAGCCACCCTCGACAACTTTCAGGTTGCGTGCGGCCCACTCCCGCAACTGGGTCGAGCGCCGAGACCATGCGGTGATGGTGTCGCGGTCCACCCCAGCCAGCTCCGCCATGCCGGTCGCTGGATCCACCGGCGACCACTCAAATCCCATCGACTGGTGCAGTTCGCGGCGCAGGGTGGCCTGATAGATGACACCGGCGGCACGGGCTTCGTGATACAGCGACGTCCCATCAATCGACACCAATTGCCCGTCGGCGCGGGCTTGGCGATTCGGGACGATGACATGGGTGTGCAGGTGCGGATCGCCGCACCGCGACGTCTCGTGTTGGTAGGCGATCGCGGTCAACCCGGGTAGCCGCACGAGATCTTTTTCACCGGTGTTCGGGTTGTGCACCCGGGTGTAGCCGGCGTGCGCGGCGAGATACTGCATCGCTTCCGAGAGCGCGGTGGTGTGCGCGTCGGCGATCGCCTTGGCCACTACATCATCGGTCCGGAGAGCTCGGACCAGTGAGACGCTCTTAGGCGCGCAGAAAGTCAAATCGAAGCCATGCACACCGCGTTGCCCGAATGCCCGGCCATGCGCTCCGTTCGGAGTCACGCCGTCGTCGAGCCAGCTCGCCACCAACTCCGCATCAGCGTCTCCCCCGGCGCGCTGGACGTCGGTCAGGCCGACAAGGGTCGCGACGGAGTGGGTGTCGCCGGCCAACAGCCATACCGGGGTGCGGGTTTCGCGTTCGGAGTAGTACTCCGCCAGGCCGCCGCCGGCACGCGCCCGATCCTTGGCGGCGTTCTCGGCCGCTGCGGCGGTGTCGATGTAGTAGTTGATCGACCACCTCTTGAGCTTGGCGATCGTCAACACCAATCTCACCCACCTACCGCTGGCGTGTTGTGGCACTTGCTGCGCCACAACCATTCTCGCACCTCTGTGCAAATGTGCCGTGCAGAAATTTGGGTGGTGGACGTTGGACGAGATGGGGTAAATATCTCGGGGACAGCGGAATTGGTTGTCGGGTGGGGTACGTGTGATGGCGTGAGATGCGGAGATACTACGTGAGAAGTGTTGGGAATGAATGAGTTAGGACTTAGCGGTCAGGGCCTGCGGCCGCCGCGCACGTTGTCGGCGACTCGGGCCCACGAGTCGCCCCCGAAGCGCCGCGCAATCTCCTCCTGTTCATCCCTGTCCACGGTGGACTCCGGCCCATGACTGCGCGCGCCGCAGAGACGCTGTGAGCCGCCGCTCGGCGGCGATCGCTTCCAGGCGCGCTATGTCGCTGCGCCGGTACAGGGCGGCGACGGCCGCGGGCACGTCGTCGCCCGCGTCGCCGAGTTGGGGTCGGTGCGCAAGGTCGAGGACCGTCTGCTCGCGTGTCGTCACCAGCGCCGGCCCCAAGGGCGTCTCGATCCGTTCCACGTCCAATCCATCGGTGTCCCGTTTGACGAAGCGGATGACCGACGAACGCTCGTTGAGCTGAATCGGCCGGTGCTGCTTAGGCACTGCGACTATCGCCGTGGCGAGCGCTCGAGGAATCGCGCCGAGCACCCTGGCGGCGCTAATGCCCATCAACACCGCCCGGTCGGGCCCATAGATCGCCGAGGCGATGCCAGCCGCGACAGCGTCCAGATCGGGCACCCACACACGACCCACCATGTCCTGAGGAACCACCACGTAGTAGCCGTTGGCCACTCGCAGCAGGAGTCCCTGACCCGCCAGACGCGCCAACTCGGGGCCGGGATACGCGTACGCCGCCCCGGCATCCTTGGGACGAACGGTTCGCAACGGCGCGCCGCCCAGCGCAGCGGGGAGCGGAGTGCTGCGACGATCAGCCACGGATCAGCCCCTTGAGTATGCAAATCTTAGGCTATTAGCCTATAAAATGCATACTCGTGTCGCATGGCTTTATCTCCCAACTGATCAGCCAATCACAGACCTACTCGATGCCAACGAGTCGAACTCGGCGTTTACTGCCATTGACCAGCTCGTCGCCGCCAGAATTAGCAGGTCAAGAGGTTGACGACGTTGGGAGTGACTGCGGACTGGCCTCACGGGGCGCAGTTCAGCATCCGGCGTCCAGAGACCTGAGTCCGTGGATTTGGGGTCCGTTAACAATCAGGCATGTCTGTCTGTTACCGTCGTGCGATGTCGAGTAGGGCGGTGATGAGTGAGGTGGTGCGCGACGGCCGCTTGTTGAATGGTCAGCAGACCCGGCAGCGGGTGTTGCACGCGGCGATCGTCTGTGTGGTGCGCGATGGTTACGCGGCGGCGTCGACGGTTCGGATCGCAGAGGCTGCCGGTGTGTCGCGGGGGGCGTTGATGCATCACTTCCAGAGTCGGGAAGCACTTGTTGCGGCGGCGGTGGAGCATCTGGCGCAGCGTCGTGGCGCCGAGTTGGCGCGCCGTGGCCAGGATCTGCCGACCGGCCCGGGGCGGGTGGCGGCAGCGTTGGATCTGTTGTGGGACAGCTTTTCCGGTGATTTGTTCAAGGCGACCGTGGAGCTGTGGACGGCCGCGCGCACCGATCCCGGCCTGCGGGCGCGCGTCGATGAGGCCGAGCGGCGGATCGGTCGTGGACAGATCGAACTGTTCGGTGAGTTGCTCGGACCCGACAACACGCGCCGACCTGATTTCGAGGAGCGGGTTCAGTTCGCGGTGGGTGCGATGCGCGGGCTTGCTGTTCTGGATAGCTTCCACATCGACCCGCAGGCCCGTGCCCGGCAGTGGGATTTTCACCGCAGCCAACTGGTCGAGATGTTCACCAGTAACACCGACGGTGCCGACCGGTGACCGAGGTAGCGGCACCGGCCGCACAGCGGGCCCAGCCTCGACCCGAGCGGGTGGTGGGCGAGCTGCTCCGGGCACACGCCCGGCTGGCACCGCGGCGGCGCTTCTTAACCTGCGGCGCAGCAGAATTCGGTTTCGCTGCGCTGGACGCTCGGACGGATGCTGTCGCTGCAGGGCTGGCGGCGGCGGGCGTTGGCCAGGGGGATCGGGTGGCGATCGTCTGCGCGAATCGCATCGAGATGCTCGAGTTGTTCTTCGCAGTCGCCAAACTCGGCGCGGTCCAGGTGCCGCTCAACGCCTATCTGAAGGGCGAGTTCCTGCGCTATCAATTGGCGGACTCGCAGGCCTCGACGTTGGTCGTCGACGCCAGCGGACACACTGCGGTCGCCCCAATGCTGACCGACCTACCTGACCTGCGGCTGCTGGTACTGCTGGACGAGCCGACGATCGACACAGCCGCGCCGCTCATCCACGTCCGCCGATACTCCGAGTTGCCGGTATCGCGGCCGGCACCGGTCGTCGCGGTAGTGCCGTCCGATTTGATGTCGATCGTGTACACATCGGGCACGACCGGACAACCCAAGGGGTGCATGCTCAGTCACGGCTATTACACGCGCGCTGGCAGGCTCACCGGCGACATGTTGGAGTTGGCCGCCGATGATGTGCTGCTCACCGCATTGCCACTGTTCCACGGTGCCGCACGCATGCTGGTCCTGACGGCTGCTCTCGTCCACGGGTTGCCTGTAGTCGTCGAACCCGATTTCCGCCCCACTACCTTCTTGGCCCGTGCTGCCGAAACTGGCGCAACGATAGCCAACGGAGTTGGGGCCATGGCCGCGGCGTTGTTGGCCACTCCCCCGTCGCAGCACGATCGCGCGCACCGACTGCGCGCGGCGATCTTCGTCCCATTGCCTGCCGCGATGCACACGGCGTTCACCGAACGGTTCGGTGTCCCCACATCCTCGGAACTGTTCGGCCAGACCGAATGTGTACCGGTGACCTACAGTCCGCTGTCGGGTCCCCGCAGCATCGCAAGCTGCGGACGCCCCGCAGGCGATCTCGAGGTCGCACTGCTCGACGACGATGACCGGTCGGTAGCGACCGGCACGGTTGGCGAGATCTGTCTGCGCCCCCGCGAGCCGCTGGCGATGTTCTCCGGTTATTGGAACAACCCCGAAGCCACCCTGGCAACGTTTCGCACGTTGTGGCATCACACCGGTGACTATGGCCGCGCCGGCAGCGACGGGTTCATCTTCTTCGTTGACCGCAAGAAGGACGCCGTTCGCCGCCGTGGCGAGAATGTCTCGACGATGGAATTGGAAGGCGCGATCGCACTACACCCGGCCATCGCCGAAGTCGCCGCCCACGCCGTGCCGTCCGAGGCGACCGACGACGACATCAAAGTGTGCGTCGTGCTCGCCGATAGTGAAACCATCGGCCCCGCTGAGCTATTCGGCTTCTTCAAAGACCATCTGCCCTACTTTGCGATACCCCGCTACGTCGAAATTGTCGACGAATTACCGAAGAACGCGGTGGCGCGTGTCATGAAACACGTTCTTCGCCAGCGTCCGATGACCGATACCGTGTGGGATCTGCAGGCCCTCGGTTTCACCGTTGCGCGCTCCGAGAGACGCTGAGCTATGGCCCTGCCCGACGACTGGACCGGACGCCTGGCGCTGCCGCTGATCGCCGCGCCGATGACGGCCGTCTCCACCCCCGCGTTGGCCGCAGCCGCCTGCCGCAACGGGGTCATCGGCAGCTTCCCCAGCCACAACGCCAGCACCGCAGACGAACTCGCGGGATGGCTGAGCACGATCGATGAGGAACTCGAGCCGACGCGGAGTTCGGGTGTGTCACCCGCACCGCTGGCGGTGAACATTGTGATGCATCCCAGCAACAGCAGACGCCAAGCCGACCTGGACTGCGCCCTGGCACATGGCGTCGAGTTGCTCATCGCCAGCGTCGGGAACCCGTCCGCCCTGGTCGAACCCGCCCACGCCGCGGGCTCTCTGGTGTTCGCCGACGTCGCCACCATCCGCCACGTCGACCGCGCAGTCGCGGCCGGAGTCGACGGCCTGGTCCTGCTCACCGCCGGGGCGGGCGGCCAGACAGGATGGCTGAACCCGCTGGCCTTCCTGCGCGCAGTGCGTGAGCGCTACGACGGCGCCGTGGTACTGGCCGGCGGCATCGCCGACGGCACCGCGTTGTGGGCCGCCCAAACCGCCGGTGCCGACCTGGCCTACATGGGCACAAAGTTCATAGCGACCACAGAAAGCGGAGCCTCCGGTGCCTACCGGGAGGCAGTCGTGGACGGTAGTGCAGACGACATCGAGCTGACCAGCAAGCTCACCGGGCTGCCCGCAAGCATCATCACCGGCCCGACCGGCACTGCCGAAACCTGCTCTGCCGCAACACCGCCGCGCACCTTCGACCATGCTCACCTGCTCACCACCCCCACCGTGTTCAGCGCCGGGCACAGCATCGTCGGCGTCACCGACATCGTCGACACCGCGACGTTGATCAAACGCACCACCGTCGAATACCTCGACGCCCGCAACCACACCCTGGACATGCTGACTTCGACACAAGGACAACACCCGATGAGCAAGCCCGAGCCGCACCAAGGCCGTTCGGAAACCCACACCGACACCAGCGTGAACCCGGCCCCGCCGGGAGCCTGGTACCGGATCGACAGCGGCAGAGGGCAACCGGTGGTGCTGCTTCACGGCGGCGGCAGCTCCAGCGACTCCTGGCGGCCCATAGTCGACAAACTCGCCGCCCACCGGCGGGTAATCGCCTTTGACATGCCCGGCTTCGGCCGCACCCCGGCACCGCGCGACATCGAATACACCACGCAATGGCAAGTCGCCCGGCTCGCAGACGAACTCGTCCGTATCGGCATCGAAACGCCAGTCGATCTGGTCGGCAACTCCATGGGAGGGTGGCTCGCACTCGAGGCGGCTAAGCTCGGCCTGGCGCGATCGGTCGTCGCGATCGGCCCCGCCGGACTATGGCGTCACGGCATGCCGCTGCCGATGCAAACCCAGTTCCAGCTCATGCTCCTCGGCACATGGGCAACCCGAGGCATGCGCCGACGCATGCTGCGCCAGTCGTGGCTGCGCCGCGCAGCCCTGTCGCTGGTCGTGGCGAACCCCACACACATCCCACCCGACGGCCTCATCGAGATCGCCGACACCTTTGACAACAGCCGATCCACCCTGCGGCCACTCCTGCGAACCGCCCGCAGGCGCAGCTTCCGCGACGGACAAAGCATCAACGTTCCCGTGACCATCGCCTACGGAACACACGAAAGAATCGTGCGCCCCTCGTCTGGACAGTTCCACGACCAACTCCCCCCGCACACCCGCTGGATCGAGTTGCCCGGCTGCGGACACGTCCCGATGTCCGACAATCCCGACCTGATCACCCAAACCATCCTCGACGGCATCACATACACGCATCATCCCGACCCGCAAAGGGAACCCGACTCGCACACAGGACCGACCGCACCGCGGGTCGGGCCTGCTGGTTAGGGACGATGCTGATACGGCGATCAGTAATTCTGGTCAGGCGATGCGGTCGATACTGGCCAACTGGTTAGCGAGTTGCTCTCGCACGACTTCAGCGTCGTAATGCGCCTGCATGTTGATGAAGAACATGTCGCTTAGCCCCAGCGCGCGTGAGAGCCGTAGCGCGGTGTCGGCGGTGATTCCGCGCTTTCCGTGCACGATTTCGTTGATGCGCCGCGCCGGCACATCGATTGCCTTGGCGATCCGGTACTGCGAGACCCCCATCGGCTCGAGGAACTCGGTCAACAGGATCTCGCCAGGATGAGTGGGGGCGAAGTCTGCCATCGGTCTCTCCTTTCTAGTGATAGTCGACCAGCTCGACGTTCCCGGCCCCGCCCGCACTCCAGGTGAAGCAGATCCGCCACTGGTCGTTGACGCGGACGCTGTACTGGCCAGCACGATTCCCGCTCAGCTTCTCTAACCGGTTGCCCGGCGGCACGCGTAGGTCGTTGATGCTCTCAGCGGCGTTGATGAGAACAAGCTTGTTGTAGGTGAGTCTGCTGAGTTCCGGGCTGAGCTTCTTGACGTAGCGGCGACTCCAGATCGCCTCGGTGTCCTTATCCCGGAACGAGCGGATCACCCATCAATAGTAACGCACGGCGTTATTAACGCCAAGCGTTATCAATTTGGGGTCGGCCCAAAATAGTGCATGGAGCAGTCGGTGGGGCGAATTACAGTAGTGGAACACCGTCCATCACGAGGGGACCGAATGACCCACCCATACTCCCCCAGCCCGTCTGAGCCCACCCCGCTCACCGGGCGACCCATCAACGGCAGTCTGCTTCTCAAGGTTTCCGAAGCAGCTGCGGCCCTACGTATCTCGCGCTCGTCGCTTTATCGGCTCTTCGAGTCGGGCGAGCTCGCTTGGGTCCAGATAGGCGCCTCGCGCCGAGTCACTTCTGCCGAGATTCACCGCTTCATTGCGGCGCATACCGAAGCCGCATCGTGATGCTGCACGGTGATGGCTGAGCGCCGGCACCTTCCGCCGCAGATCCGACGCGTCGAGCTAGCTCAGCGCGCCGGCAAAAAGCCGGTCGTCCGTTATCAGCTGACCGTCGACACCGGTACCGCTGACGGCAAGCGAAAACAGCTGCGCCGACGCTACCGAACCGAGAAGGAAGCGCGAGACGCGCTGGCGAAGATCCAGGGACAGGTCGCATCGGGGACATACGTGCAGCCGTCGACACTCACCGTGGAGCAGGCGTGCACCGACTGGCTGCGTTCCCGCCATAAGATCCGACCAACCACGGCAGCAGGTTACGAATTTGTGCTGCAGCCGGTGCAAAGCGAGCTCGGCGCACTTGCAGTTCAGGCCCTGACCCGCCGACACATCGACGACCTGATTGTGAAGCTGCGCGCAGGCGAGTTGGTCCGGCCCGGGGGTAAGGCGCGAAAGGCGTGGAGTGCCCGGTCCTGCAACTACATGCTCGGTGCGTTCTCGCAGGTACTCGCACAGTTGGTCGCAGAGGGCCGGTTGACGAGAAACGTTGCCGCGTTAGTCGATCGGGTGCCCGGCAACGCCAAGAAGCTCCAAACGTTCACTGCGGATCAGGTACGCACGGTTTTGCGCGGGATCGCCGAGGACCGCAATCGACACGCCTGGCACCTCGCCCTTGCTGGTCTGCGGCGGGGCGAGATCGCCGGGCAGCGCTGGGCCGACATCGATCTGGAGAATCGGACACTGCGGATCGGCACGACGCGCGTTGACGTCGGCGGCCGGGCCCTTGACCAGGACGAGCCCAAGACGGCCAATGCGGATCGTGTGCTTCCTATACCGGAGGCTCTTCTGGCCGAGCTCGTCGCCGCGAAGGCGCGCCGGGCGGCTGAGAAGCTGGTTCTGGGTGAGGCTTACGCCGATCTGGACTTCGTCGTCTGCAACGAGGCCGGCGAGCCGTACCATCCGTCGACGCTGAGCACGCTGTGGCAGGCGGCGATCCGCGATCTCGATGTGCCCCAGATCCGGCTGCATGACGCGCGGCATACCTGCGCCACCCTGATGCATCTGCAGGGCGTGCCGATCGCCCTCGTCGCGGCCTGGCTCGGCCACGCGGACATTTCATTCACCATGCGTACCTATGTTCATGCCCAGCCCGAGGCGCTGGAACTCGCGGCTCGCAGCTTTGCTCCGCCGGCCGCCCATTCTGCGGACTGAGCGTCTCGCACATGCGTGCGGTGATACCGACCGCAATCTCGTGACAATCTGTGACAATTTCGGTCTTGTCGAACATTCGTGCGATCGACGCAAAATCAAAACAGCGAGGTCAGAGACCATTTTTGTGGTCGGGCTGACAGGATTTGAACCTGCGACCACTTGACCCCCAGTCAAGTGCGCTACCAAACTGCGCCACAGCCCGCGGTGCTGCCGGGATCGCCGGCAGCAGGTCGAAAGCCTACCGTAGGCCGCCGCGCACGCCCTAAACGGTCACCAGCCGGTAAAGCCCGATCAGGCCGACCACCACGATCACCGCGCGAAGCGCATTCGGTGACAGCCGCCGCCCGTAGTGTGCCCCCAGGAATCCGCCGATCAGCGAGCCCACCGCGATCAATCCCGCTGCCAGCCAACTGATCCGGTCGAATGCCACAACCGTGTACGCCACCGCCGCGACGATGTTCACCACCAACGACAAGAGGTTCTTCGCGGCATTCATCCGCTGCATGTCCTCCGGCAGCATCGCGCCCATCGCGGCGATCAGCATGATCCCCTGCGCCGCGGTGAAGTAGCCGCCATACACCCCGATCGCGAACGTCGCGAACACCAAAGCCGCCATCCGTCGCGGCGACACATGCTCGGCCGACTGGCCCGTCGCCTCCGCCCGCCTGCGCGCCCACGCCTGAATCCGCGGGCCCACCACCACCAGGATCAGCGCGATGATCAGCAGCACCGGCACGACCTCGGTGAACACCTTCTCCGGAAGGTGCAGCAGCAGCCACGCACCCAGCCCCGCGCCCGTGAAGGATGCAGGGATCTGCCAGCGCAGACGGTGCCACTGGCCACGCAGCTCGCGGCGATATCCCCAGGTTCCCGATGCACTGCCGGCGACCAGGCCGACCGCATTCGACATCGTCGACGTGACCGGCGGATAGCCCAGAGCGACCAGGGTTGGGAAGGTGATCAGGGTGCCCGAGCCGACGACGGCGTTGATGGCACCTGCCCCGACGCCGGCCAACGCGATCAGGATCATGTCGACGACGGGCACTTGGCCCACCCTATCGAGAGCGCGCGCCTCTCTTTTCCCGCACCCTGACGTTGATCCGGATCGGGCTGCCGTCAAACCCGAACGTCTCGCGTAACCGCCGCTCAAGGAACCGCCGGTAGCCGGCCTCGAGAAATCCTGTGGTGAAAAGCACAAACGTCGGCGGCCGCGCGGTCGCCTGCGTCGCGAACAGGATCCGCGGCTGCTTACCGCCACGCACCGGCGGCGGGTGGGCGGCCACCACTTCCTTCAAGAAAGTATTCAGCTGGCCGGTCGAGATTCGGCTGTCCCACGACTCGAGCGACGTCTCGAGCGCAGGCACCAACTTCTGCACCGCCCGGCCGGTCATCGCCGAGATGTTCACCCGCGGTGCCCACTCCAGCTGTGCCAGCTCGCGATCGATCTCGCGCTCCAGTAGGTAGCGCCTGTCCTCGTCGACCAGGTCCCACTTGTTGAACGCCAGCACCAGCGCCCGGCCCGCCTCGATCACCATCGACAACACCCGCTGGTCCTGCTCGGTCAGCGGCTGCGACGCGTCGATCAGCACGATCGCGACCTCTGCCGCGTCGATCGCACCGTGCGTGCGTACCGATGCGTAGAACTCGTGACCGCTGGCCTGTCCGACCTTGCGCCGCAGTCCCGCGGTGTCGACGAAACGCCAGATCTTGCCGTCCATTTCGATCAGGGAGTCGACGGGGTCAACGGTAGTGCCTGCAACGTCGTGCACCACCGACCGCTCATCGCCTGCGAGGCGGTTCAGCAGTGAGCTCTTGCCGACATTCGGCTTACCTACCAACGCAACTCGGCGCGGTCCCCCACCGCCCGTCGCCATCTCGGATACCGTTGGCAGCGCGTCGATCACTGTGTCCAGCAGATCGGCAACCCCGCGGCCGTGCATCGCGCTGACCGTGTGCGGCTCCCCTAGCCCCAACGACCACAGCTCCGCCGCATCGGCCTCAGTACGTTCGGTGTCAACCTTGTTGGCCGCCAAGAACACTGGCTTACCCGACCGCTGCAACAACCGCGCCGCGGCCTCGTCGGCCGTCGTCGCCCCCACCGTCGCATCGACGACGAAGATGATCGCATCGGCGGTACGCATCGCCACCGACGCCTGCTCGGCCACCAACTGCTGCAGGCCCTTGGCGTCCGGCTCCCACCCGCCGGTGTCCTGCACCACGAACCGTCGCCCCAACCACAGCGCGTCATACGACACCCGGTCGCGGGTCACCCCCGGCACGTCCTGCACCACCGCCTCGCGGCGGCCGAGGATCCGGTTCACCAATGTCGACTTGCCGACGTTCGGGCGTCCCACGACGGCCACCACCGGTGGCGGCGCCGCCGCTTCCTCGATCGCCTCGGCGACGTCTTCCGCGCCGAGTTCCCAATCGCTTTCGTCGGCCCAGCTGCCCTCATCGCTCATCGCGATACCCTGGCCCGCTCTTCGACGAGCTTCAACAGATGCGCAATTACCTGAGTCTCGGTCATATCGCTGGTGTCGACGACCAATGCATCGTCGGCCGCCCGCAACGGTGACACCGCCCGCGTCGAATCCAGATGATCCCGGCGCTTGACGTCGGCCAGCACGGCCTCGTAGCCGTCGCCCAATCCGGACGCGATGTTCTGGTCGTTGCGCCGCCGCGCCCGCTCCTCAGCCGACGCGGTCAGGAAAATCTTCACATCGGCGTCGGGCAGCACCACGGTGCCGATGTCCCGACCCTCGACGACCACGCTTCGCGGACCAATGGCGAGCTCTCGCTGCAGCCCAACCAAGCGGGCCCTGACGGCAGGTACCGCCGATACCGCGGAGACGGCCTTGGTCACCGCGTCACCGCGGATCTCCCGCGAAACATCTTCTGCATCAAGGTAAGCCCGATCTTCGTCGGGGTCATAGCCGACGGACACCGGGACATCCGCCGCGGCCAACTCGATGGCAGGCGTATCGGAGAGATCCACGCCTGCCCGCAGCACCGCCAACGTCACAATCCGGTACATCGCACCGGTATCCAGATAGCGGGCGCCCAACGATCGAGCCAAACCCCGTGACACCGAAGACTTTCCAGTTCCTGCGGGTCCGTCTATAGCGATCACAAGCGAAGAGGTCACAGGCCGACCGCCTTGTACAACTCGCCGATCTCCTTGCGGGTCAACACCCGGATGCTGCCGGGTCGTTGGTCGCCGAGGGCTACCGTTCCGATGTCGGTGCGCACCAACTCCTGCACCGGGTATCCGACTTCGGCCAGCAGCCGTCGCACGATCCGCTTGCGGCCCTCGTGCAGCGTCAATCGCACCAACGTCTTGCCAGGAACCTTGTCCACCAAGGCGAAATCGTCGACGTGTGCGGGTCCGTCGTCCAGCTCGACCCCGTCGCGCAGCTTGCGGCCCAGTCCCCGCGGCACCGCGCCCACGACCGTCGCGAGATACGTCTTGGGCACCTCGAACGACGGATGCATCAACCGGTGCGCCAACTCGCCGTCATTCGTGAGCAGCATCAGCCCCTCCGTGTCGGCGTCGAGCCTCCCGACGTGAAAGAGCTTCTTGTTTCCCCGCACCCGATGCTCGACGAGATCACCGACGCACGGCCTGCCGCGGTCGTCGGACATCGTCGATTGCATCCCCTTCGGCTTGTTGATCGCCAAGTGAACCAGGGTGTCATCGACTGTCACCCGCACGCCGTCGACGCGGATCACCGACGCGTCCGGATCCACGCGAGTGCCCATCTCCGTGACAATCCGATCGTCGACCTCGACCCGGCCGTCGAGGATCATCTTCTCGGCGACGCGGCGCGATGCAATTCCGGCCTGCGACAACACTTTCTGCAGACGCACACCTTCGGAGTCAGCCATCTCACTCCTGGTCTACGTCGAATGACATCGGCGCCTCGGCGGCAGGAGCGCCGCTGAGCTTCATGAAACGTGGTTCCTCACCGAGAGATTCGCTCAGGTCGTCGATGACGTCAACGTCGGGCAGCAGCGGCGCGATGTCCGGCAGGTCGGTCAGCGACGTCAATCCGAGCCGCTCGAGGAACAGCTCGGTCGTCACGAACGTCACCGCACCGCTGTCGGAATCGGTGCCCGCCTCGGTGATCAACCCGCGCGCCAGCAGCGTGCGCATCACGGCGTCCACGTTCACGCCGCGCACCGCGCTCACCCGCGCCCGCGTCACCGGCCCCCGGTAGGCCACCACCGCCAGCGTCTCCAGCGCCGCGCGGGTCAGCTTGGACCGTGCGCCGTCGAGCAGCAGCCGCTCAACATACGGCGCGAACCTCGCCCGGGTGTACATCCGCCAGCCACCGCCGGCTTCCCGAAGATCGATGCCGCTGTCACGGGTCGAGAGTTCCTCGGCCATCAACTGCAGTTTGGCCGCCACCCGGTACGCAGGCTGCTCGGTGGCCGCGGCCAGCTGGTCCACCGACACCGGCGTGTCCACCACCAGCAGTAACGCCTCGAGCACCGCGCCGAGTTCGGCGTCCTCCAACTCCGGCGCGATCGCGACGTCGATACCCAGGTCGAGGTCCGTCGGGATTTCGGTCGCGATTTCAGTCGAGATTTCGTCAGTCATTGTCGTCTACTTCTTCTGCCTCGGCGGTCGCCAAGTGTTCGTGGTTTGGCCGTTCTCCGGTCCACGAAACCTGGAGCACACCAAGCGCTTCTGATTGCTCGAATGCTACCGCCCGCGCCCGATACAGCTCGAGCAGCGCCAGGAACCGGCCCACGATCTCGATCGGCGCCTCGCAATCGGCGACCAGGTCGGCGAATGTCGCCCACTGCCCGATTCCGCGGCTCTCCAGCAGTCCCATCAAATTGCCGATCTGCTCGGGCACCGACACCATCACCTGGTGCAGGTGATCGGTGCCCACCGTCGGCACGGGGCGCGGTGTGAAAACGGTGGCGGCGATCTGCGCGAAGCTCTCCGCGTCGACGCCGATCATCACCTCCGGCAGCAGGTCCTCATAGCGCTGTTCCAGGGCCACCGACCGGGGATAGCTGCGCAATGCCGCGGCTTCGAGCTCGGCGAACATCTCCGCGACGTGTTTGAAGGCCCGATACTGCAGCAGCCGCGCGAACAGCAGATCGCGCACTTCGAGCAGGGCTAGGTCCTCCTCGTCGTGCACCTCACCGGCCGGCAGCAGCCGAGCCGCCTTGAGGTCCAGCAGCGTGGCCGCGACGACGAGGAACGCGGTGGTCTCGTCGAGTTCCATCAGCGGGCCGATGGCCTTGGTGTACGCGATGAAGTCGTCGGTCACCTGATGCAGCGCCACCTCGGTGACGTCGAGGCGGTGGCCGAAGATCAGCTGCAACAGCAGATCGAACGGCCCCTCGAAATTGCTCAGCCGGACCTGAAAGCCGCTCTGTTGCTGATCCGGTTGGGTCTCTGTGTTCACGCGCCGAACCGGTCGATGACCTCGCGCGCCAACGACCGATATGCCTCTGCCCCACCGGATTTCGGTGCCCACGTGGTGATCGGCTCGCCGGCGACGCTGGTCTCCGGGAAGCGCACGGTGCGGGTAATGACCGTGTCGAACACCAAGTCGCCGAACCTCTCAAGAACTCGGGCCATCACTTCGCGGGAGTTGACGGTGCGCGGGTCGTATCGGGTGATCAGGATGCCGCTGATGGACAGCTTGGGGTTCAGCCGGTCGTGCACCTTCTCGACGGTATCGGTCAGCAACGCGAGCCCGCGCAGCGAGAAGTACTCGCACTCGGTCGGGATGATCACGCCATCGCTACATGCCAGCCCGTTGACGGTCAGCAGACCCAGCGACGGCTGGCAATCGATCAACACGTAGTCATAGCGGTCCAGCACCGGGTACAGCGAGCGGGCCAGTGCCTGCTCGCGCCCCACCTCGTTGACCAACTGAATCTCGGCGGCCGACAGATCGATGTTGCTCGGCACCAGGTCCATGCCCGAAACCCGAGTGTGGATCAGCACCTCGTCGATCGACACCCGTGGCTCGATCAGCAGGTTGTGCACGGTGTGATCGAGTTCGTAGTGCGGCACCCCCAGCCCCGCCGACAGCGCACCCTGCGGGTCGAGGTCCACCAGAAGCACCCGGCGGCCGTACTCGGCGAGGCTGGCGCCCAGATTGATGGTCGACGTCGTCTTTCCGACGCCGCCCTTCTGGTTGCACATCGCGATGACCTTGGCGGGGCCGTGCACACTCTTCGGCTTGGGCTCGGGAATGGTCCGCGGCGCACGGCCTGTCAGACCCAGTTCGGAGCCGCCCCCTTCGTCGGTCATACCCGACCATCGCTGGCCACGCACCCGACAGGAGTCCCGAACATCCGGGCAAGTTTAACGGTGCGCACCTGCCTGGTCTGGCAGACCCGCGGGCAACGTGGATCCCAATCGGCCCGTCGACCCGAATAGGGTGGCGATCATGACTCTCAAGCAGCGGATACCGTTCCTGCGATGGTCGTTCTGGCGGCTGGCGATTGGTTCTCGCAACATCACCAAGACCGGCCAGATCGGCGACGGACGGGAGGCGGCCGCCGCCGACTATGTGCAGGCCAACGCACGTCAAGGCGACATCGACGACGTGATCGCCAAGGTGGACCAGTTCGCCTACGAGAAGTCGTTCTTGATCAACGTCGGCGACGAGAAGGGCGAGCTGCTCGACGCCGCCGTCCGCCGAGCCAACCCGGGCCTGGCGCTGGAGCTGGGCACCTACTGCGGCTACGGCTCGCTGCGAATCGCCAGGGCGGCGCCGTCGGCCAAGGTGTTCTCTGTCGAGCTCGCGGCTGCCAACGCCGACGTGGCGCGGCGCATCTGGGCGCATGCCGGCGTCGACGACCGGGTGACCTGCGTCGTCGGCACCATCGGTGACGGCGGCCGAACACTCGACGCGTTGGCAGCCGAGCACGGCTTCGCCGCCGACCAGCTCGACTTCCTGTTCATCGACCACGACAAGGGCGCGTACGCGCCCGACCTGCAGAGCATCCTGGACCGCGGCTGGCTGCGCCGCGGATCCATTGTGGTTGCCGACAACATCCTCATTCCCGGCGCACCGAAATACCGCGACTACATGAACGAGCAGCAGGGCAAGCTCTTCGACACGGTCAGGCACAAGACGCACGGCGAGTATCAGACGCTGGTGCCCGATGTCGTGCTGGAGTCGGAATACCTAGGCGGCTAGCCGTTCGCGATCTTCTTGGCGAGCTGCCGCGACTGCTTGCCGACGAAGCGGATCAGCGCCGGCCGCGCCATGTACCCGATGAACCACAGACCGGGTGCGGCGGGTGAGTCGCCGCTGAGCCTCGGAACGCCGCGATCGTCGAGCACGTCCAAGTGACCCACCAGCGGCTCGAGTCCCTGCCGGTAGCCGGTCGCGCAGACCAGCACGTCGGGGTCGAGCCGCCGGCCGTCGACCAGACGGACCGCGCCGTCGTCGAAGCCGTCGACCGCGGCCACCACTTCGATCGAGCCGTCCCGGATCGCGTCGATCACGTCGATGTCCACCAGGGATGGCGGGCGGTTTTCCCGCGCCAATTTCGTGAACGGCCCCACGGCGGGCACCGGCAATCCGAACTCCGACAGATCCCCGATGAACTGCGCGCGGGCCCGCCGCGCCATCGCGTCGGCCAGCCGCTTCGGCGCGTGATACAGCGGCAGCGCGATGACCTCGCCCGGCAGGCCGGCGGGCCCGCCGCGCAGCATGATGTTCGGCGGGGTTCGGACCGCCATCCACACCTTGGCGGCGCCACCCGTGGCGAGGTCGTGCGCGATCTCCATGCCCGACGAGCCCGAGCCGACGACCAGTACCCGCTGACCCACGTACGGCGCCGGGTTGCGGTATTCCGACGAGTGCAGCACCTCGCCGGTGAACTCACCGGACCATTGTGGGGTCGTCGGCGTGTGCATCAGCCCGGTCGCGACCACGACGTGGCGGGCATCGATGTCTCCATCGGACGAGTGCAGTCGCCATCCGCCGGGTCGCGAATCGATGCGGTTGACCGCCGTGTCGAGTTGCAGTGGAACGGCGGCCTGACGCGCGTGGTGGTCCAAGTGCTCGATCACCTGGTCGCGGGTCGGGAACGTCGGGGTGCCCTTCGGATAGGACCGGCCGGGAAGATGCGAGAACTGCCTGCCCGTGTTCAGCTTCAGTCGGTCATATCGGGTGCGCCAGGACGCTGCCACCTCGCCGGCGCGATCGACGACAAGCGCGCGGATGCCGCGGTCCTGCAGGCTGATCGCCGTCGCGATCCCGGCAGGACCTGCCCCGATCACCACAACGTGTTGTTCGTTCACATTCCCCCAACGATCAATTGCCCCGGAACCGTTCAGCGTGCCCGAGGGTGCGCGCCGGCCCACACCTCCCGCAACGCATTCACCGTAACCATGGTGTAGATCTGCGTCGTCGTCACCGATGCATGGCCGAGCAGCTCCTGTACGACGCGGACGTCGGCTCCGCCGTCGAGCAGATGGGTCGCGAACGAGTGCCGCAGCACGTGCGGCGACACCGCAGCTTTGATGCCCGCCCGTTCGGCGGAGTCCTGCAGTACCTGCCACGCGCTCTGGCGCGACAGCCTCCCGCCGCGGGCGTTGAGGAAGATCGCCGACGTGCCACGGCCGCGGCGGGCCAGATCGGGGCGGCCGCGCACCAGATAGACATCGAGCGCGGTGACGGCGGGCCGCCCGATGGGCACCAGCCGCTCCTTGCCGCCTTTGCCGCGCAGCAGCACCGACCGGGCATGGGTGTCGATGTCGTCGACATCGAGGCCGACCGCCTCGGAGATCCGGGCGCCTGTCGAATACAACACCTCCAGCAGCGCGCGGTTCCGCAGGGTCAGCGGACCGTCGGCCTCGCTGTCTCCGCCGGCGCCCTCGAGCAGGGCCAGCACCTCGTCGATGGTCAGGCTCTTGGGCAGCCGCCGGCTGGGGGTCGGCGGTTTGACCTCCCGCGCGACGTCGGTCTCGGTCAGTCCCTCGGATGCCGCGAAGCGGTGCAGCCCCCGCACGGCCACCACCGCGCGGGCAGCGGACACCGCAGACAGCGGCATGATCTTGGTGTCGGGATTGCCGCGACGCAGCGACACAAGGAAATCGCTGACGTCGGTCTCGGTCACCTTGGCGAGATCTTCGATGCCGCGCTCGGCCAGATGCTCGGCATAGCGGCGCAGGTCGCGGCGGTAGGAGCTCAACGTGTTGGCGGCCACACCACGTTCGATGGTCAAGTGGTCGAGGTAGCCCTGCAGCTGGTCGTCTAGGGCGGACCTAAAAGTGGTCATTGCAGCCCCTTTCGGTGCGCGAATGCCGACGGCTTGTCTGTCCACGGCGCGTCAACGGGCCTCAATGCGGCCGGGTCGGTAACGGTGTGCGCAGCCAGAATCCCCCCCACCGCAAGGGAATTCACGATCTCACCGTCGATCACCATGCGCACCGCTTCGTCGAGCGGAAGCCACCGCAGTGTCAGGTCGGCCTCCTCATCGTGGGCGTCGGGCCGTCCGACGTCGGTCACCCCCGTGGCCAGGTACACCCGGACGCTCTCGTCGGAGAAACCGGGCGCCGAGTCGAGGTCGATGAGTGTCTTCCACTCCGTCGCGGCCAGTCCGGCTTCTTCCTTGAGCTCACGGGCGGCGGTGACGTGTGGTGGCTCACCGCCGACGTCCAGCAGGCCCGCGGGCAGCTCCCACAGCCGCCGTCCCAGCGGATGGCGGTACTGGTAGACCAGCATCACATTGTTGTCGTCGTCGAGTGCGAGGACGGCTACCGCCCCGTAGTGCTCGACCACTTCGCGGCGTGCGGTGTCGCCGTGGGGCATGCGCACCTCGTCGGCACGCAACGCGAAAATATTTCCGATGTAGAGGGTTTCGGATTCGATCGTCTCGAACTCGTGCTCACCCACGGGTCGCTGGCTCTTGAAGCAGTTGCCCGACTTTGTCGGGATGCTCGTTACCGTTCGCGTGCTCGGGGATGTCCATGCCCGGCAGCCGTTCCTCAGCCTTGTAGTTCAGCGACGCTCCGATGAACGCAACGAACAGCGGGTGCGGCTTGGTGGGTCGGCTCTTGAGTTCGGGGTGCGCCTGGGTGCCCACGATGAACGGATGGACGTCGGAGCCGTACTCGACGAACTCGACCAGATGCCCGTCCGGCGACGTACCGGAGAAGCGCAACCCGCTCTCCGCGATACGGTCGCGATACTCGTTGTTGACCTCGTAGCGGTGGCGGTGGCGCTCGGACACCTCGGTGGCCTGATAGGCCTGCGCCACAATGGAACCCGACTCAAGCTTGGCCGGATAGGCGCCCAGCCGCATGGTGCCGCCGAGATCCGCCTCGCCTGCGACCGCGTCGCGCTGGTCTGCCATCGTGGAGATCACCGGATCGGGTGTCTTCGGATCGAACTCCGCGGAGTTGGCCCCGGTGAGTCCGACCGAGCGGGCTGCCTCGATGACGATGCACTGCAACCCGAGGCACAGGCCGAGCACCGGCAACCCCCGCTTACGCGCGTAGGAGATCGCGCCGATCTTGCCCTCGATGCCGCGAATGCCGAAGCCCCCGGGAATCAGCACGCCGTGCACATCGCTCAGTGCGGCTGCGGCGCCGGACTCGGTCTCGCAGTCGTCGGAAGCCACCCAGCGCATCTCGACCTTGGCGCGATGCTTGAAGCCGCCTGCCCGTAACGCCTCCGCCACCGACAGATATGCGTCGGAGAGGTCAATGTACTTGCCCACCAGGGCGATCCGCACCGTCTCCTGCGGATCGTGCACACGCTGAAGAAGGTCGTTCCATTGGGTCCAGTCGACATCACGGAACGGCAGATTCAACCGGCGCACCACGTAGGCGTCGAGTTCCTCGCGATGCAGCACCTTGGGAATGTCGTAGATCGACGGCGCGTCTGGTGTCGAGATCACGCCGTCGATGTCCACGTCGCACATCAGCGCGATCTTATTCTTCAGAGGTTCGGGCACGTCGCGGTCGCAGCGCAGGATCAACGCGTCCGGCGTGATACCGATGCTGCGCAGCGCCGCCACCGAGTGCTGGGTGGGTTTCGTCTTGAGTTCACCCGATGGCGCCATGTAGGGCACCAGCGAGCAGTGCAGGAAGAAGCAGTTCTCACGGCCGACCTCGTGGCGGACCTGGCGAGCAGCCTCGAGGAAGGGCAGCGACTCGATATCGCCCACCGTGCCGCCGATTTCGGTGATCACCACGTCGGGCCGGTTGCCGTCGGCATCCGGTGTGGCCATCGCCCGGATCCGGCTCTTGATCTCGTCGGTGATGTGCGGGATGACCTGAACGGTGTCGCCGAGGTACTCGCCGCGACGCTCCTTGGCGATCACCTGCGAATACACCTGTCCCGTTGTGACATTGGCCGAGCCGGACAGGTTGCGGTCGAGGAAGCGCTCGTAGTGGCCGACGTCGAGGTCGGTCTCGGCGCCGTCCTCGGTGACGAACACCTCGCCGTGCTGGAACGGGTTCATGGTGCCCGGGTCCACGTTGAGGTACGGGTCGAGCTTCTGCATCGTCACCTGCAAGCCCCGCGCTGTAAGCAACTGGCCGAGGCTGGACGCCGTCAGGCCCTTGCCGAGTGAGGAAACCACGCCGCCGGTTACGAAGAGGTGCTTGGTGGCGGTTTGCGGGTGCTTGCGTAATGCTGGCAAGAGCAACCTCCGTGACGACGGGCAGGGCTTACTTTTCTAGGCTGAGTCCTAGCTTGGGGCCTGCCGACCCACGGAATCTCACCCTAACACCGACACCGACAAGTCGTCGCTGACACGCCATTGGTGGCTATTGCGGCAGCGTTACCGATGACGCGCCCTGGCCGACGCCGTACTGACCGGGCCGCCCGCCGTTGATCAGGTCGCTCAGCGCCAGCGTCGTGGTCATCCGGCCTGACTCGGCGTTGACGTCGTCGACAGCGCTGACCGCGGCCCTCAACCCAGCGTCGGACCTGGTCACAGCCACCGCTGCCGTGCCGGATGCGGAGCCGTCGCGCCCCGCGACCACCGTGCCCGACCCGTGCGGGGCCAGGCCTGCCGCGAATCGGGCGACGGTCGCACCCTGATTGCCTGCGCCGTCGCTCAGTCCCGCGCCGGTGACGACCAGCGCGGCGTTAGCCGGGCCGATGTGCTGGGTGCCATACGTCACAAAGCCGGTGTCGCGCAGCGCAGCCAGCACAGTGTCGCGCTGGGCATCGTCGACCACCCGAACCTTCGGATCCTTGTTGGTCAGCATCGCGATTCCCAACAGGTCGCCTGCCTGGGATCCCTGATCGACCGAGGTCGTGCTCAACTGCGCCCCTGCGGGCACGATCGGCGAGTTCACCACCGACAGCAGCTTCTCAGCTGAGTTGGCGTCGACGAACTCCTGGGTCAGTGCCACGGCCCCTGTCACCGTTCCACCCGCCTGCCCCACCATCCGAGACAGTGCGTCGACATCGTCGTCGATGGCGTCGGGAGTGCGGAACACCACCACCGACTTGCCTGCCAACGTGTCGTGCAGGATGCGCGGTGACATCTGTGCATCGAATTCACCTGCGGCGTTGAGCTTTTCGTTCAGCGCATTCTTGTCGTCGGTAAGTGTGTTGATCTGCTTCTGCAGCTCGTGCTTGTCATCGCGCAGACCTGACAGCAGCGTGTTGGACAGCAGGCCCGAACCCAGCGCCACCCCGATGGCGAGCGCAAGGAACACCGCCGCGAGTGAAATCGCGTGTGTGCGTAGGGAAATCATCCGACCCCCTTAGGTGACCCAACCCTGGACCCACAACGAGAACCGGTTCCAGTAGTCGACGATCCAGTCGAGGAACGCGACGTCGGCGCGCGACACCCAGAGCGCGACGATCACCGCAGTCAGCATCGCGAGCACCAGCAGCGCGATGGCCCCTCCCGATACCCGGCTGCGGTACAACGTAGCGACTGCCTTGGCGTCGACCAGCTTCTCGCCGACCTTGAGCCGGGTCAGGAAGGTCGACGGATTGCTTTGCTGCCGCGACCGGTCGAAGAACTCCTCGATGCTGGCGGTGTGGCCGACGGTGACAATCAGCGACGCGCCATGGTGATCACACAGCAGCAGCGCCAGATCGGCTGCCGAGCCTGCGGCGGGGAATGTCATCGCCCCGACGCCCAGGTCCTGGATCCGCTCGAGGCCGACCGCGTGCCCGTCGGCATCGGCAGGCAGCACCACCTGCGCCCCGCATCTCAACGTTTCTGCGCTGATCTTGTCGGGGTCGCCGACGATGAGCTGCGGCCGATACCCGGCCTTGCTCAACACATCGGCACCGGCGCCCACGCCGACCAACACCGGTTGGTACTCCTTCATGAACGGCTTGAGCGCCTTGAGGTCGGCGGCGGCGTTGGGTTCCTCGGCGACGATCACGACGTGGCGCCGGTTGACGTCGACGTCGATGGCCGGGATGCCGATTCCGTCGATCAGCAGCGGGCTCTCACTTCGGATGAACTCGATCGTGTTTCCGGCGAACGCCTCGAGGTGAGCCACTAGGCCGCTCTTGGCCTCGTGCATCAACTCGTTGATCTCGTGGTCGGTGCGCTCGGTGCCCAGGATCAGCCTGCGGTCGCCGGAGTACACGGCACCCTCGTGCAGCCGCACGCGTGCACCGTCCTTGACCTTCTTGAAGACCTCCTGGCCGGTTTCGTCGATCAGCGCGACGCCGTTGGCGACGAGCACCTCGGGCCCGAGGTTGGGGTAGCGGCCGGAGATCGACGGCGATGCGTTGACGACCGCGGCGACGTCGGCCTCGACGAGCGCGTCCGCGGTGATCCGGTCCAAGTCCAGAGCGTCGATGACGACGATGTCGCCGGGGGCGACCCGCCGCAGCAGCCGTTCGATGTCACGGTCAACCCTGGCGGTGCCGGTGATGCCCGGCCGTGAGCTGGCAGTACGCGATAGCAGCGCTGACATCTTCATGGGCCAATTCTGTCGAGGAACGGCAGCTAGAGGGGGGAGGCGCGCCGTAACATCAGCCCCATAAGTACCTTTTGTAACATCTGCAACACGGTTTGGGCGCGCCCGACTCACTCCCCGCGGTCGTTTTGTGCCGCATCGAGCAGTTCGCGGGCGTGCGCCCGGCCACTGTCGGACTCCCCCAGCCCGGCGAGCATGCGCGCCAATTCGGCGACACGGTCGTCGTCGTCGAGGCGGCGCACCCCGCTGGATTTGTTGCGGCCGCCGCTGTCGACGACGAGGTGGACGTCGGCGTAGGCGGCGACCTGCGGCAGGTGGGTGACGACGATGACCTGGTGGGTGCGGGCCAACCGGGCCAGCCGCCGCCCGATCTGCACCGCGGCGCGACCGCCCACCCCGGCGTCGACCTCATCGAAGACCATCGTGGTGCCCTCCGCCGAGGCCGCAAGGACGACCTCCAACGCCAGCATGACCCGGGACAGCTCACCGCCGGACGCGCTCTTGCTCAGAGGCAATACGTCGGTCCCCCGGTGCGCGGCGAACCCAAACTCGACAGCGTCGACACCGTCGTGGCCGGCGTGGACCGTCACACCCGACGGCAGTGTGAGCGGCGCGGAGTCGTCCGCGCGGGCCGGGATGGTGGCGACCGAGACGGTGAACTCGGCATCGGCCATCGCGAGGCCGGCCAGTTCGGCCGTCACCGCTTTCGCGAAGCCCTTGGCGGCCTTGGTCCGAGCCTTGGTGAGTTCGGTTGCGGCGCTGACGACTTTGGCCTCGAGCTCATCGACGCGGCGCTCGAGATCGGCGAGTGCCTCTTCGGATACGTCGAGCTGCACCAGCCGTTCGCGTGACTCGCGAGCCCATTGCAGCACACCGTCGATGTCGGCGGCATACTTGCGGGTCAGCGTGCGAAGCTCGCCCTGCCTGGCCAGCTTTGTTTCCAAAGTGCTGGCGTCGCTGGGCAATTCAGTCAGATAGTCGCCGAGTTCGGTCGAAACGTCACCGATGACGGCCAGCGCTCCGGCGAGCTGCTCGGCCAACGCCCGCAGCGCCGAATCATCCGTGGCCTCCAACGTCGACTTCGCGTGCGCGACGCCGTTGGCGGCCGATGCATCCGGCGACGAATCGTCGTCAAGGCCGGACAGTGCGGCGCGCGCCGAGTGCGCGGCTTCGCGCAGTGCGTCGAGTTCGGACAGTCGGCGGATGTCGTCGACCAGCGTGGCATCCTCGCCGGGTTCCGGTGCGACGGTATCGATTTCGGTGAGACCGAACTTCAGCCTGTCGGCTTCCTGCGCCAGCTCGCGCGCCCGTCGGTTGCGGTCGGCGAGATCGCGGCGGGCCTCAAGCCAGTCCTCGCGCAGCCGGCGATAGCGCTTCAGCTGCGACTCTACTTCTACGAACCGGTCAAGGGCCGCCCGCTGCTCGTCGGGCCGCATCAGCCGTAGTTGGTCGTTCTGACCGTGCAGGGCAAGCAGCTCAGTGGTGAACGTGCTCAGCGACTTGGCGGGCACGCTGCGCCCGCCGAGGTAGGCGCGTGACGGCCCGTCCCTGCTGACTGACCGCGCGGCGATGACGCTGCCGTCATCATCGCGATCTGCCCCCGACGACTCGAGGACATCGTCGACCCTGGTGGCCACGCCGTCGCCGAGCTCGGTTGTGGTGAAACGCCCTTCGACAACTGCGCGACCGGCGCCGGAGCGCACCCGGGTGGCGTCGGCGCGCGCCCCGCCAAGCAGGTGCAGGCCCGTCACAACCATGGTCTTGCCCGTGCCGGTCTCGCCGGTCAGCACAGTGAACCCGCGGTCGAATTCAGCGGTCGCGGTGCTGATAGCTCCCAGGGACTCGATACGGATCTCGGCTAGCACTACTGTCCGCGCCACCCTTTGACCGGCAGCCGGAACTTGCGCACCAGGCGATCGGTGAACGGGGCGCTGTCCAGCCGCACCCACTTGATCGGGGTGCCGCAGCGCGTCACCTCCAACCGGCCACCCGCGGGTACCACCATCTCGCGGCGGCCGTCGCAGAACACCAGCGCGTCATGTCCGTCCGCCTCGATCTCGATCGCGATGGCGGCGTTGGGGCTCGTCACCATCGGCCGGGCGAACAGCGCGTGAGCGTTGTTGGGCACCACCAGGATTGCGTCCAGATCCGGCCACACGATCGGCCCACCCGCAGAGAACGCCCACGCGGTCGACCCCGTCGGTGTCGCGACCAGCACGCCGTCGCAGCCAAACGCCGAGACCGGCCTGCCGTCGACCTCGAGAACCGCTCCCAGCACACCTAGCCGCGGTCCCTTCTCCAGGCTGGCCTCGTTCAGCGCCCAGCCGCGATCCACGACCTCACCGCCGGCGCGGACCACGACGTCGAGCGTCATGCGCTCCTCGACGCGATAATCGCGATTGACGACGTGATCCAGCACGCTGTCGATGTGATCGGCCTCGGCCTCGGCGAGGAAGCCGATGCGGCCCAGATTGACACCCAATACCGGGATTTCGACGTTGCGGGCCAACTCCGCCGCGCGCAGAAACGTGCCGTCCCCTCCGAGGACCAAGACCAGTTCACAACCTTCGGCGGCGCGCTCGTCGGCGTCGACCACCTCGATCTCGACCCCGAGCGCACGCATGTCGTCGGGCGCTAGGTGCAGCGGCCCCCTGTCGACGGCTTCGGCGGAAAGCACGCGTAGCCCAATGCCGTTGTCGCCCAGTACTTTCTCCACACGGCGAGCGACCTCGGTGGCCTCATCGCGACCCGTGTGCACCACAAGCAGGATGTTGCGTTCACACGTCATTGCGGACCCTCCGCGACGGCCTGGTGTGCCGCCTGCTCAAGCCGGTCGCCCTGCAGCGGATTTTCGGTGTTGGCCCGAAGTCGCAGGAAGTACTCGACGTTGCCGGACGGACCCGGCAACGGGCTGGCGGTGACACCGACGGTGTGCCACTGGAGTTCCGCGGCCCTGCGCGCGACGGCAAGCACCGCATCGACGCGCAACTGCGGGTCGGAGACCACCCCGCCCGCGCCCACACGGTCCTTGCCGACCTCGAATTGCGGCTTCACCATAGGAACGATATCTGCGTCGTCTGACGCGCAGGATGTCAGCGCCGGCAGCACTGTCGCCAGCGAGATGAACGACAGATCGGCGACGACGAGGCCGACGGTCCCACCGATCATGTCGGCGGTCAGTTCGCGGACATTGGTGCGTTCGAGCACGATCACCCTCGGGTCGTTGCGCAGTGACCAGGCCAACTGGCCGTAGCCAACGTCGACCGCGACGACTTCGCGGGCACCCCGATCGAGCAGGACCTCGGTGAAGCCACCGGTCGAGGCGCCGGCGTCCAGGCAGCGCCGGCCCTCGGGCGAGAGGCCGAAGGCATCGAGGGCGCCGATGAGTTTGTGCGCACCGCGGGAAACCCAGGTGCGTTCGTTGTCGCGCTCGACGGTGAGCGTGGCACTGACCGCGATGGCCGTTGCGGGCTTGGCGGCGGGCATGCCGTCGATGGTGACGCGACCGGCGCCGATCAACTCGGCGGCCTGCTGGCGCGAGCGCGCGAGACCGCGCCGCACCAGCTCGGCGTCAACACGAGCGCGACGCGTCACGTGCGATTAGCCCTTCTCGACCGATTCCAGCGCGCGCACCAGCAGGTCGTGCGCCTCTTCGAGCCGCGCAGCGACGGCGTCGATATCGGATTCGGCGAGCTCGTCGAAAGTGGAGCCCTCCTGCGCAGGGTCGGGCACATCTGCCAGCAACTCCGCGATTTGGGCACGGATCTGATCGGGGTCGGTACTCATCTCGCTGTTTACGCTAGCCGATTCGGCGGGGTGAGCAGGGACCAGCGGTCCATGGCCTGTCGCGCTGTGTCGTCACCCGCCATCAACACGACGCGCACCCCATCCAGGTGCGCGTTCCAGACCGCGCTCGCGGTGGCGCGGACCACCGACAGCGGGTCTCCCGGGTCCCGGCCGGTCGACTGCACGGTCACCGCCGTCGGGCCGACGTCGACGTACCACGCTGGGTGTGGCCCGATGCGCAGGGTGTCCGCGCGGGCGTACAGCGAGCGGAGGTCTTCGGCGATGTAGTTGGGCCGCTGTCCGACCGCTGCCCGCACGGTATCGACGGCCGTGCTGACGCCGCACAGCACGAGCAGGCTGGGCAGGCCGGCGGCCGCGGCGCCCGCGATGTCGGTGTCGAGGCGGTCGCCGACCACGAGCGGAGCGTGAAAACTGCCGCGCGCCAACGCGTCTGTCAACAAGGTCGGCTCGGGCTTGCCTGCCACCTGCGGCGTGACGTCCGTGGCGGTGCGCAGCGCGGCGACCATCGCCCCGTTTCCCGGCAGCAATCCTCGTTCCGACGGCAGAGTCTTGTCGACGTTCGCGGCGACCCACAGTGCTCCGCCGCGAATAGCCAGCGCAGCTTCGGCGAGGTCCGGCCAGCCGGTTTGCGGCGAATGTCCTTGTACGACGGCGACCGGCCCATCGGACCATTGCCGAACGGGCCGCAGACCCACTTTCCGGATTTCGGCCGCGAGTGAGTCGGTGCCGACGACGAGGACCGCCGACCCGGGTTGCAACTGTTCCTTCAGCAGCCGGGCGGCGCTTTGAGCGCTCGTGACGATGTCGTCGGGCTTGGCGGTGAAGCCCATCTCATGCAGGTGTTGGGCGACTTCGGCAGGCCCGCGGGAGGCGTTGTTGGTGACGAACAGTGTCCGTGCGCGGACTACGGCCAGGGTATCGACGGCGCCCGGCGTGGGTTCATGGCCGCGGAATACGGTGCCGTCGAGATCCAGTAGGAGGCAATCGTGATCCTGCGCAAGGGTACTCAAGTCAGGCCAGCTCCGTGATCCGCTCTTCGGCGTCGGTGATGCCCTCGGCATCTGCCGCCGCGGCGTTGATGAACCATTGCAGCGCGTCTGCGTTTCGGCCAAGCGCGAGGAGCGTTTCGGCGTAGACGTAGAACAGCCGGGCGGCCGTCTGGCCGGTGCGGGCCGGGTCCAGTTGCGGGGTCGACAAGATCGCCAGGGCCTGCTCGTGCTGCCCGAGGTCGGAACGCGCGCCGGCCACGACGATGCGCAGCTCGTCGGCGGCGTCGCCGGTGAGTTCGGCGGCTTCGGGTGTGCGGGCCAGTTCGATCGCACGTTCCGGGCGGCCGACTCCGCGTTCGCAGTCGGCGATCAGCGGAAGCAGGGGCGACTTGCTGCCCATCCGGCGCGCCGCGCGCAGTTCGGCCAGCGCCTGGGCCCAGTCACCGCAGTGATAGGCCGCAATGCCGACGGCCTCGCGGACTGCGGCGATGCGGCCGGACCGGGCGCGGGCAGCGCGGGCGTGCTCCAGCGCGGCCTCCGGGTCGTCGTCGAGGAGTTCGCCTGCGGCGACGAGATGGCGCGCCACCACGTCGGCAGTGGCCCGATCCAACGTCGTGAGTTCGCCCCGGATCTCGGGCGACAGTTGCTTGGCTTCGATCTCAGAAGGAATCGGTGGGCCCTGGGGGCCAGGTGCTTCGCCGTCTGGTTTGGGCTGGGTGCGGCGGGCACGGTCAGGCCCCGAGGTGCGCGGCGCCGAACGCCGGGGACGGTGCCGATCGCTGCCGCGCTGCCTGTCCTGGACCACGTATGCCTTTCTACACTTATTTGCCAATTACGACAATTCGAGAATTTGGAATTGTGGATTTGCGGCAAATATAGAATCACCCCCCACGCAATTGTGGGGGGTGATTCTAATGTGTGTTCGGCGGTGTCCTACTTTTCCACCCGGGTTGGGTAGTATCATCGGCGCTGGCAGGCTTAGCTTCCGGGTTCGGGATGGGTCCGGGCGTTT
>NZ_QJJU01000002.1 GCF_003201655.1 Mycolicibacterium moriokaense | reverse complement strand
GAAACGATTCGGCTGGGACAACCCCACCAACCGCCTCAACCGCCTACTCTCAGCACCGACAGAAACCACTGTTGCAACCAAACCTTGAATCCGCCCGAGAAGAAATCTCCAAAACGTCGATCTCGGCGTGGGATTACGACGCTCAGCGGTAGCCGCTGCGCATGTCGGTCATGATGCGGGGATTCTCCAGCGTCGACGGCGCCAACCGCTGCGGAGCGACGTCACCGGCGAACACCGTCGCGGCGTCGAGCACGCGTTGATTCAGAAAGCGAAGTGGCGGTGCGTCTTTCGGCACGGTTGGAATCGGCACGCCTGGGCCGCGGCGGCCCAACGTGAAACCCCAGTCGCCGAACGTCGGCACGTCGACGTGGTAGGGCGTCACCGCGAAACCGGCGGCCTGGATGGTCGACACCGTGCGCCAGAACGCCGTGGGCGTCGAGTACGGGCTGCCGGACTGCACGACGACCAGGCCGTTGGGCGCCAGAGCGCGGGTCACCAGCGTGTAGAACTCCAGCGAATACAACCGGCCAAGAATCGGGTTGTCGGCGTCGGGCAGATCGACGATCACGGCGTCGAAGCCGCCCGCGGGCACGACGTCTGGATGGGGTGTACGCAGCCACGCCATCGCATCGGCGATCACCACGTCGACCCGGGGACTGTCCAGTGCACCGGCATTCGCCTGACGCATGGTGGTCCGCGCAAGGTTGATGACGGCGGGGTCGAGTTCGACGTGAACGATCTTGTCGATGCCCGGTTGCCGCAACAGTTCACGGTCGGCAAGCCCGTCGCCGCCCCCGATCACCAGGACCGACCGCGCCCCGTCGCCCAGCACCGGGTAGACCAGGCTCTCGGTGTATCGATATTCGTCGCGCGTCGAGAACTGAAGTCCGCCATCGAGATACAGGCGCATGTCGTCGCCCCGGCGGGTGACGACGATCTCCTGGTAGGCCGAGTGCTGGTAGGCGACGATCGGGTCGGCGTACAGCTGTTGCCTGCTGGTCGACTCGATCCCGCCCGCGCCGACGATCAGCGCGGTCAGCAGTGCGAACGCGGCGGCCAAGGCCGTCAGCGCCGTGGCGAGTTCACGGCCGCTGACCACCCTGCGCAGCAGGAACAGTGCGACCACCGCGGCGGCCGCCAGATTGATCATGCCGGTGGCCGCGGCGCCGCGGATCATGCCCAGTTGCGGCAGAACGACGAACGGCCAGGCAAGTCCGCCGACGAGTGCACCGAGGTAGTCAGCTGCGTTGAGGTTGGCGAGCACGCGGCCGGTGTCGACGGCGCCCGCTGTCTGGCCGCGTTGCAGCAGCGTCATCAGGAGGGGAACCTCGGCGCCGACGAGTCCGCCGATGAGCGCGGTGCCAACGGCCAGCACGACCGTCGACCCGCCGAGGTACGAGAACGTCACGTAGAGCAGCGCGGCGAACAGGCCGCCGACGATGCCGAGCAGGGTCTCGACGGCGATGAACGTGATGGCCGCCCGCTTCAGCAGCGGCTTGACCACCAATCCGCCCGCCCCGAGTGCCGCAACGTAGCCCGCGACGATCAGCGACGTCGCGACGATGCCGCCGCCGTCGAGGCTGGTGGCCAGGGTGAGCAGTGCGAGTTCGTAGACGATTCCGCATGCCGCGCACGCCGACACCGCTGCCAACAGCAGTGCGCGCCAACGCATCGTCGACGTCTGCGGTGGCGACGTGGCCGCTGTGTCCTGATCCGTCGCGGTCATGTCAGGGCGACGGCGTTGATCCCTCCGACGACGAGCAGGACCACCGCTGCCGCGATCGAGGCGGGATGGAACTCTTCGGCGTCGATGAAGCCGCGGAACCGTCCGGGCACCACCGCCTCGAGAATGGCCAGCGCAATCCCTTGCAGTGCAACGCCGACGAGCCCGAAGACCAACGTGTCGAGCAGGCCCTGACCCAACTGGTCGGAGCTGGCCCTGATGGCGGCGACGATGACGAACGCCAGCGACACATCCATGGCGGCGGTGATGACGACTGCGTTGGGGCGGCGTTCCTCGAACACCTGTCTGCGCAGCTTGCCCGGCGTGAGTGCGTCGACCATCACGAAGCCGGCGACCAGCACGACGATGCCGACCAGGAAGTACAGCACGGTGCTGACCACGCTCTGCAAGAGCACGTTTGGATCGATCGTGCCGAACTCGACTGCGGCCAGGTTCATTCCCTGGGTCATGGGTACCTCCTGTGGTTGATGTCCTGGCTCACTTGGTTCCGTCGGGTCCGCCGGGACTGCCGCTTGAACCGCTCGCGGGCGAACCGGGGTAGAAGCCGGGTCCGAGGAATACGTAGGTGCCGTGGCTGTATCCGGAGCTGAGGCCCTCGACCCGAATGCTGCACGGACGATTGCCATCTGGGCCCACGGCCACGATGTTGTCGTCGTAACGCAGGTAGGTTGTCTTGCCATCACTTGCCTGCGCTTCGGGATCCTGAGCCTCGGCCAGGTCGTCGGCAACATCGGCAGGTTTCCCGCTGCACGCATAGCGCGCGGTGTCTCCGCTGCCTGCGTACCGCTGGTAGTTATCGGTGACGTACGAACCGATGTTCGGCAGCAGTGTGATGCCGAAGTAGAGGCAGACCGCCGCAGAGACGGCCAGACCGGCGGACATCAAGAACAGAAGCGTGCGACTCACGGCTGCCACCGGCTTTCGGTGTGGACCACCGTGCCGCCGGTAAGGGCGGGATACAGATGCCAGGTCTGCCAGTGCCAGCCTGCGTCGTCGGGGGTTGCAGAGATCGCCGTCAACGCCGCGTCGTCACCGGGGAATGTGCCGCCAAGCCAACCCGATTCGGCACTGCACCGGCCGCGAAGCCAGGTGGCCAGGGAGCGGAAGGCGGCCTCACCGTGATCGGTGGTGTGCGCCGTCAGGGAGTAGCCGCACGCCTCGGCGCGGTCTGGCAGGGCACCGCCGTATTGCTGCGCGGTACACGAGATCTGTTCGGAGAAGCGTGATGTCGCGTGTTCGACGCTGATGACATGCGATGCGCCGAGAACCCCGAGCATCAACGTGCCGCCATGGGGATGAGTGAGCCGGTGGGTTGCCAGCGGCGCGGGAATCGGCGCATTGAGTGCGAGACCCAAACGCGAGCCCGCCACGTCGGCAGGTATCACCGATAGCTCGTATAGTGGCACCGCTGCTGTCCCTATGCGCTTGGCGGTGGCGCCGGATAAACCGTCAGCTCACCTTCGCTGACGGCAGTGCCGTACGAGACTTCCCACGGCGTGTTGGGCGCCCAGCGCTCGAAGCCGAGGAGGGCGGTCTCGTTGTCGTTGGCATAGTCGACGAAGTCCATCTCGCCGCCTGCGGAGAGACCGGTTGTGCCCTCGCTGGTGTAAGACGCGTGGCCGCGCTCCGATTCCCGGAATCGCACACCGTCGACGACCTGCTCGCCTCCTGGCTGCAACTGCAGGTCCTTACGCGCGACCCACATAGCCAACTTGAGGCGCCCTTCGTCCTCCTCGACGCTGAACCAGATAGGCGCCCCCGTGCCGCCCTCGATGAGGTGTTCCCACCAGACGAACGGGCCCTCGCGGTACGTCACCGACCCGCGCACGACATAGTCGATGCCGCCGTAGCTGACGATGGCGCCGGGCCCCAGCTGGCGCGGGCCGAACACGGGCATCTGCCCGAATTTCAGCGGGTCTTGGCGCGCCTGCGGTGTCTTTGGTTTGCGAGGCCGGCGCAGAGCAATGATCAGCACGACTATCGACCCGCCGAACAGCGCTGCGGCGGCAATCAGGAGCCAGATCTGCACGCGGACCCTCTCGTGAATGCCACCGCCGGGTCGAACAATTCGGGCCACCGTAGCAGCTACTTGCTGGGATTTTGCTGTGTGTTCCTGTGAGCCGGCGTCGTTCGCGTCAGCGCAAAATCGTGGCGATGATCCCGGCGAGGTAGCCCAGTCGCGCCACCTCGGATGGCCGGAACTGAGGTCCGCCAGGGCGACCCAACACGATGGCTGTGCGATGGTCGCCGAGCGGCGCCGCCGCCAGCGTGGTGTCCATGTCGCGCCACACCTGCGGCACCCAGTCCGCGGTGTCATCGAGGGCGTCGGCGTGGTCGAGGGGCAGCCAAGGCGTTTCCGCCGCCTGCGTTTCGGGGGCTCCAGGACTGCCGACGATTCGTTCCGGGCCGGATTCGGTCAACTTCACGACGGTGCACCAGCCGACGCGCAGCACGTGGGGCGCCTCGTCGACCAGCACCTGCAACTGCTTGTGCTTCCCGTCGGCCGCGGCGACCTGATCGATGAGTTCCAGCTCACGGTGTGCCTCGAGCAGCCCGGTGTGCGGACGGATGGCATCGACGTAGACGCCGTTGAGATTTTCGGCGGCGGTGATCAGCATGTCGGGCATCGCGCCAGGCGGCAGTTCGACCACGAGATCATCGATCGCGTAGCCCGCGCCGCGTTCGACGACGTCGAGGGACAGTATGTCGGCGCCTACCGACCCGAGCGCCACGGCCAACGAGCCGAGGCTGCCCGGTCGATCCTCCAGCTGGACCCGCAGCAGATACGAAGGCACGCGCAACACTGTCGCACAGCGCCACCGGCTCAGCATTCTGGGCGATGAGCGCTTGCGCGAAGTGCGGACGGCAGAGGCGGCGCTCCGTAACGCGTTGACTAGGCTTTCCAGTCGTGTCACAGATCTCCCGAGATGAGGTAGCCCACCTCGCCCGTCTGGCCCGGCTCGCGCTGACCGACGATGAGCTGGACAGCTATGCAGGCCAGCTCGATGCCATCCTCGAACACGTCAGCCAGATCCAGTCCGTCGACGTCACCGGTGTCGTACCGACCGGCAATCCGCTCAAGGACGTCAATGTGTTCCGCGCCGACGTCGTCGAGCCGTGCCTGACCCAGGAGGAGGCACTGGACCAGGCGCCGAAGGCTGTCGACGGCCGGTTCGCCGTCCCGCGGATTCTGGGGGAGGCGTGAGCAGCGAGGTGATTCGGCTCGACGCGGCCACGCTTGGCGCCAAGATCGCCGCCGGGGAGGTGTCGTCCACCGAGGTGACGCGGGCGTGCCTGGATCAGATCGCCGAGACCGACGGTGAATACCACGCGTTTCTGCACGTCGCGGAGGAGCAGGCGCTCGCGAAGGCGGCCCGGGTGGACGCGGCCGTATCGGCGGGCGAGTCGCTGCCGTCCCCGCTGGCCGGTGTGCCGCTGGCCCTCAAGGACGTGTTCACCACCACCGACATGCCGACCACCTGCGGATCGAAGATCCTCGAGGGATGGACGTCGCCGTACGACGCCACCGTCACCGCGCGGCTACGTGCGGCGGGCATCCCGATCCTTGGCAAGACGAACATGGACGAGTTCGCGATGGGTTCGTCCACCGAGAACTCCGCATACGGTCCGACTCGCAACCCGTGGAACGTCGACCGGGTGCCGGGTGGATCGGGTGGCGGCAGCGCCGCGGCGCTTGCCGCGTTCCAGGCGCCATTGGCCATCGGGTCGGACACCGGCGGGTCGATCCGCCAGCCCGCCGCGCTGACCGCGACGGTCGGCGTGAAGCCGACGTACGGCACGGTGTCGCGGTACGGGCTGATCGCGTGCGCCTCGTCGCTGGACCAGGGCGGCCCGTGTGCGCGCACCGTGCTCGACACCGCTCTGCTGCACCAGGTGATCGCCGGGCACGACCCGCGGGACTCCACGTCCGTCGAGGCCGAGGTGCCCGACGTGGTCGCGGCGGCGAGGGCCGGGGCTGCTGGCGACCTCAAGGGCGTGCGGATCGGCGTCGTCAAGCAGTTGCGCGGCGAGGGCTACCAGGCCGGGGTGCTCGCGTCGTTCAACGCAGCGGTCGAGCAGCTCACCGCGCTCGGCGCCGAGGTGAGCGAGGTGGACTGCCCGCACTTCGACTTCTCGCTGCCCGCGTACTACCTGATCCTGCCGTCGGAGGTGTCGTCGAATCTGGCGCGCTTCGACGCGATGCGCTACGGCCTGCGGGTCGGCGATGACGGCACGCACAGCGCCGAGGAGGTGATGGCGCTGACCAGGGCCGCCGGCTTCGGCCCAGAAGTGAAGCGCCGCATCATGATTGGCACATATGCGCTGTCGGCCGGTTACTACGATGCCTATTACAACCAGGCGCAGAAGGTCCGCACCCTGATCGCAGGCGATCTCGACGAGGCCTACAAGAGCGTCGACGTGCTGATCTCGCCCGCCACTCCCACCACCGCGTTCCCGCTGGGGGAGAAGGTCGACGACCCGCTGGCGATGTACCTGTTCGACCTGTGCACGCTGCCGCTGAACCTGGCAGGCCACTGCGGAATGTCGGTTCCGTCGGGCCTGTCGCCGGACGACAACCTGCCCGTCGGCCTGCAGATCATGGCTCCTGCGCTGGCCGATGATCGGCTCTACCGGGTCGGCGCTGCCTATGAAGCCGCACGAGGTCCGCTGCCAACAGCGGTCTGACAGGGGAGGATGAGGCCATGCGGATCGGAGTTCTCACCGGAGGCGGCGACTGTCCTGGCCTGAATGCGGTGATTCGGGCGGTGGTGCGCACGAGCGACGTGCGATACGGATCGACGGTGGTCGGATTCCTGGACGGGTGGCGCGGCCTGCTTGAAGACCGGCGGATCCAACTGGCCAACGACGACCGCAACGACCGCCTGCTCGCCAAGGGCGGGACCATGCTCGGCACGGCCCGCGTCAACCCTGACAAGCTGCGGGCCGGACTGCCCCAGATCAAGCAGACCCTTGAAGACAACGGCATCGACGTGCTGATCCCGATCGGCGGCGAGGGCACGTTGACGGCGGCGCACTGGCTGTCCGAAGAGAATGTGCCGGTGGTCGGTGTGCCGAAGACCATCGACAACGACATCGACTGCACCGACGTGACATTCGGACACGACACCGCGCTGCAGGTCGCGACCGAGGCGATCGACCGGCTGCACAGCACCGCAGAGTCGCATCAGCGCGTGATGTTGGTCGAGGTGATGGGCCGCCACGCCGGCTGGATCGCGTTGAACTCGGGGCTGGCTTCCGGTGCGCACATGACGCTGATCCCCGAGCAACCGTTCGATGTCGAAGAGGTGTGCCGGCTCGTCAAACAGCGCTTCGTCCGGGGCGATTCGCACTTCATCTGCGTTGTGGCGGAAGGTGCAAAACCCGCCGAGGGGTCGATGTCGTTGCGGCAGGGCGGAATGGACGAATTCGGGCACGAGAAGTTCACCGGGGTGGCCGCGCAGCTGGCTGTCGAGGTGGAGAAGCGGATCAAGAAAGAGGTTCGCGTCACCGTGCTCGGCCACGTGCAGCGCGGCGGAACGCCGACCGCGTACGACCGCGTACTTGCCACCCGGTTCGGCGTCAACGCCGCCGACGCCGCGCACGCAGGCGAGTACGGAATGATGGTGTCGCTGCGCGGCCAGGACATCGGGCGAGAGTCACTGGCCGACGCGACGCGCCAGTTGAAGCTGGTGCCGCAGAGCCGCTACGACGACGCCGCGGAATTCTTCGGCTAGCTTGGCAGCGAAAGGGCAAGGGCCGCAACGTTGAGGCCGAGAAATCCGATAGCGAGCGCGAACTGCGCGCTGCAGTCCCCTGCACGGATGTGGGTGTAGATCGCGCAGACGAAGAACAGCACGAGGCCGATGGCGGCCGAAATGCCAAGCGGACGAATGACCAGCCCGGCCGCCAGCCCAAGTGCACCAAGGGTTTTCAGTGTTCCGATCGGAAAGGTCAGCCACGAGACCGGCACTCCGGCCCTGGCCATGCCGGGCATGATCGGCCGGAAATGAAGCAGCGCAGCGATTCCGGAGAACCCGTTCGCCGCGATTGCAGTGAGCATTACGGCGAGGTAGGCAGTTGTCATCACGCGCTCTTGAACGCTTCGCGCCGGATCATCTGCCACATCGTCGGGTTGTCCGCTGTGGTCGAGATCGTCACGGTGTCCTTTCGTCCGCGCTTGGCAGCCAACGCGACGAGATAGTCGGCCAGGTCACTGCGCGATGTGAACGCACCAACCGGATCTATGTCTCCTGCAACGTATTCCGTGACATCGGGCAGATCGAACAGGCCCGACGGCCGCACGATCGTCCAGTCCAGGTCGCTGTCGCGCACAACGGACTCCATGCGTCGGATGTCGTCGTAGACGGTCTTGCCGATGGTCTTGGTGATGACCGGCTCGAACAACCTCAGCGCGAACGGCGCGCCGGTCCGGCCCGGCGCGGGATACGCGCCCGTCGAACTGACCACCACCAGGCGGGTCACGCCCGAGGATTGCATCGCGGTGACGATGTTTGCGGTGCCCTTCGAGTAGGTGCTGACCGGCTCCCTGGTGAACGGCACGCCCAGCGTGGACAGCACGGCGTCGGCGTTGGCGACGATGTCGGCGACCGCGTCGGCATCGTGCACGTCGGCCTCTGCGACGGTCAGCGCGGGATCGGTGAACGGGAAGTCGCCGGGTCTGCGGGTAACCGCGATGGTGGTGTGGCCGGCGTCGAGGGCGTGCCTGGTCGCCAGCCGGCCGGTCTGACCGTTGGCTCCGAAGATGGCGATGCGCATGGCTGCTCCTGTAAATAGTCACTGATAGTGATTATCACTATATCTGACGATCACGATTGGTGCTAATGTCGCGTCGTGGTTGATGAACGACCGGGGATCCGGGAGCTTGACCAGCGGATTCCGTTCCTGCTGTCGCAGTTGGGCAGTTATGTATCCGACGATTTCAAGCGCCGGCTGGCCCCGCTCGACGCGCATCCGCGCACGAATGCGGTGTTGGTTGCGCTGGCGGGCACCGACGGCCAGTCGCAGCGGCAGCTGTCGGCCCGGCTTGGCCTGCACCGCAACGTGATGGTCAGCCTGATTGACACCCTCGAGGAGCAGGGCCTCGTCGAGCGCAAGCCGCACCCCGACGACCGTCGCGCATTCGCAGTCACCCTGACCGACAAGGCACGTGAGCTGCTTCCCGCACTCGACGAACAGTCCCACGCCATGGAGGACGAGGTGACCTCGGCGCTGACACCCGACGAGCGAGCCGCGCTGCTGGACATGCTGCAGCGGGTGTCGGCGCGCCTCGGGCTGAGCCCGGGCGTGCACCCCCGGCTGGGGGAGTCGACCCCACTAAACTCGCCGACATGACCGTCGCACCCGCTGGTGAACTGCTCGACTACGACGACGTGGTGGCCCGCTATGACCCCGTGCTCGGCCTCGAGGTGCACGTCGAGCTGTCCACCGCGACCAAAATGTTCTGCGGCTGCGCCAACAAGTTCGGCGCGGAGCCCAATACGCAGGTGTGCCCGGTGTGCCTGGGTCTGCCTGGATCACTGCCGGTGCTCAACCAAGAGGCGGTGGAGTCCGCGATCCGCATCGGGCTTGCGCTCAACTGCGACATCGCGCCGTGGGGGCGGTTCGCCAGGAAGAACTACTTCTATCCCGATCAGCCGAAGAACTATCAAATCTCGCAATACGACGAGCCGATCGCGATCAACGGGCACCTCGACGTCCCGCTCGACGACGGCACTACATGGCGGATTGAGATCGAGCGCGCCCACATGGAGGAGGACACCGGCAAGCTGACGCACCTGGGCAGCGACACCGGTCGCATCGAGGGCGCAACCACATCGCTGCTCGACTACAACCGCTCCGGCGTCCCGCTGATCGAGATCGTCACCAAGCCGATCGAGGGGACGGGTGCGCGTGCACCGGAGATCGCCCGCGCCTATGTGACGGCGTTGCGGGACCTGTTGCGCGCGTTGGGTGTCTCCGATGTGCGGATGGATCAGGGCTCGATGCGCTGCGATGCCAACGCCTCACTCAAGCCGATCGGCCAGAAGGAGTTCGGCACCCGCACCGAGACCAAGAACGTCAACTCGCTGAAAAGTGTTGAGGTGGCGGTCCGTTACGAGATGCGCCGCCAGGCGGCGGTGCTGGACGCCGGTGAGAAGGTGCACCAGGAAACCAGGCATTTCCACGAAGACGGCTACACGTCGCCGGGCCGCAGCAAGGAGACCGCGGAGGACTATCGCTATTTCCCCGAGCCGGACCTGGAACCGGTGGCACCGAGCGCCGAGCTGGTCGAGCGGCTGCGCACGACCATTCCCGAGTTACCGTGGCTGAGCCGCAATCGGATTCAGCACGAGTGGGGCATCTCCGACGAGGTGATGCGCGACCTGCTCAACATCGGCGCGATCGACCTGATCACCGCGACCGTCGCGCAGGGTGCATCCAGTGAGTCCGCCCGCGCCTGGTGGGGAAACTTCTTGGTGCAGAAGGCCAACGAAGCAGGCGTCGAACTCGACGCGTTGCCGATCACGCCGAAGCAGGTGGCGGAAGTGATCAAACTGGTCGACGACGGCAAGCTGTCCAACAAGCTGGCCCGTCAGGTCGTCGAGGGTGTGCTGGCAGGCGAGGGTGAACCGGAGCAAGTGATGACCGATCGCGGTCTGGTCATGGTGCGTGACGACTCGCTGATCCAGGCCGCCGTCGACGAGGCCCTGGCCGCCAATCCCGATGTGGCCGAGAAGATCCGCGGCGGGAAGGTGGCTGCGGCAGGCGCGATCGTCGGCGCGGTGATGAAGGCGACGAAGGGCCAAGCCGACGCCTCCCGGGTGCGCGAGTTGGTGCTGGCCGCCTGCAGGTAGCGGCGCGGGATGGTCCTAACGGATGCGGTCAGGGGTGCAGTCCAAGTAGTCGCTGTTCGATGAGGCCTGCGCCACGGGCGACGCCACCCGCGGCCCTGAACCCGTTGGCGACAATCTGCGCGCCCGCGGTCATCGACATTGCTTGCAATACTTTCGATTTCAACTTTTTTGGAGTGAGCTTCTTGGCGGGCAGGCGTGTTCCGCTGCACGAAACCTCGACGCGCCTGCCGACCTCCAACTGATCGCGGCCGTAGGGCACGACGCAGACGGGAACGCCACGTGCGAGCGCCTTTTGCGTAGCCCCCATCCCGCCGTGTGTGACGGCGCAGACCGCCCGATCGAGCAGCATTCCGTGAGGCACGAACTTCTCCACCGTGGCGTTGGGCGGCACGATAATTCCGTCGGGCACCCCCGACGGATAGGTCGCCACGACGTGTACGGGCTCATCGGCCAGCGCCGCCATTGCGGTGATCGGCAGTTGGCTATCAGCCTGTGGGTCAGACGAAGTCGTGACCAACATGATGGGCCGGTCGACGTGGGCGAGCCACTGCGGGGCGCTGGCAGGCGGATCGAATTCGCACGGGCCGATCAGTTCGACGGAGTCATCCCAGTCTGGGTGCTCGTATTCAAACGGCTCGCTGGTGGTGACGAGCTTCAGTGGTGCCCGCATGACCATTTCGTCCGCGCTCCGTACTGGTGTGGCACCGACGGCATCACGGGCCGTGTTCAGCGGCCCCAACATCGCTTTGTTGAGTGCGCCGGTGATCATGGGTCGCAGTGCTTCGTCGCGAAGTCGGCCGAGCGGGCCGGACCACGGCCGAAACCCGGGCCCGAACGGTGGCACGCCGCGCGATTTCAAGTACGGCGTGAATGGCCAGAACGAAACCCAGGGCACCGAGCCGGCGTCCGCGACCGCCGCCGCGCCCCAGCAGTTCGCATCGATAACAAGCGCATCGGGCCGAACAGCCTCTATCGCGCCACGCAGGTCGTCGACCTCGAATGCCGCTCGTCGGCCGAAAACCTCGAATGCCAACATCAACGCGGCGCGACTATTCGACGCCATCCAGTCCGTCATCACCGCGGCTTCGATTCGCGGGTCGATAGCCGATGACTCGAACCCGAGGTCACGCGCGGTGGACACCCCGTCGCGAAGCGTTTTCACCACGACGCGGTGTCCACGCCGCTGCATTTCAGTCAGCAGCGCGATGATCGGGAACAGATTCCCGAAGGCTGGCGAGGTATACGCCAGGATCGTGGCCATCGGCTAAGGGCCCTGTGTGTCAGGCATGAACACGCAGTCTATCGACGACATGCGGCATGTTCGGGTCTTACGCTTGACGAACACCGATCTCGGAACCACGGGGATTTGCATGACAGTGTCAGCGTGTCGGAAGTGCGGCAGCGTGCCTCGCGCCGGCGCCCGATTCTGCGACGCCTGCGGATCCCCTATGGCAGGAGTCGAGACCCAAGCCGAGCATAAACAAGTCACCGTGCTCTTCGCCGACGTGCAACGCTCTATGGACCTGGCCGCGGCCTTGGGACCCGAACGGTTGAGCGAGGTCATGGGCGAGCTTTTCAACAGGTGCGGCTCCGTGACTCAACGTTACGGCGGTATGGTCCAGCAATTCACCGGCGATGGCATCATGGCGCTGTTTGGAGCCCCAATTGCACTGGAAGATCACGCTATTCGAGCATGTGTCGCTGCGCTCGAAATACAGAAGGAGGCCGTCACGCTAGCGGATGAGGTGAAGCGACGGGACGGTATGGATATTGCATTGCGCGTGGGGTTGAACTCCGGCGACGTGGTGTTTGGCCAAATCGGCTCTAGTACCGCGAGTTATACGGCGTTCGGCACGCACGTCGGGATGGCGCAGCGGATGGAATCGGTCGCACCACCTGGTGGCGTCATGATCAGCGAGTCCACGGCTCGACTCGTCGAACACATCGCCGTCCTCGACGATCCATCGTTGGTGAACATCAAGAATGCGCCCGGGCCGGTATCGGCACGACGCTTGCGGGGAATGCTTGCCAACAGAGCGGTGGTCGGCAGGCGTGAATCCACTCTCTTCGGACGGGACGACGATATTGAAGCTGTTACCCGGATCGTCAACGAAACCATTGGGGGAAACGGCCGCGTCGTGGGCCTCATCGGGCCGGCGGGGATAGGGAAGAGTCGCTTCTGCCGTGAGCTGGTCAAGATCGCACAGAGTTCCGGGATGGCGACGTTTTCTACCTCCTGCGAGTCACACACCAGTGAAGTGCCCTTCGGTGTGGTGTCCCGGCTACTCCGTGACGTGCTGCGGATCAGCGACGACGAGCGAGAAGCCGGTCGAGCCGCGCTCCGGACCCGGTTTGGCGACGCCGATCCCGAAGATGTGGTTCTCCTCGAGGACCTTCTTGGAATACGCGATGCCGCCGTTGCGAGCCCCAACGTCTCCGCGGAGGCTCGACGGCGGCGCCTGGCCGGGCTCATCGGCACGCCCGCGATGTCGCCCGACCAGTCCACCGTTTATATCGTCGAAGATGTCCACTGGATCGACGCAGCCAGTGAGGCGATGCTTGCCGATCTGCTGACAGATGTTCCGCTGAGCCAGGCGATGGTGATGATCACGTACCGCCCCGAGTATGCCGGCGTTCTTTCACGACGCTCGGATATCCGACGCATTACGCTTGCACCGCTTGATAACTCAGCCGCATGGGAGATGACGACGGAGCTCATCGGGTCTCATCCATCGGTCAACGAGCTTGCGGCGAACATAATCGAGCACTCCGCCGGAAACCCGTTCTATGTCCAGGAAATTGTGCGAGAGTTCGCCGAACGAAAAGTGATCGTCGGCGACCGTGGCGCATATCGCCGCCAGCTCGAAATTGCCGACATCAGCGTGCCTGCGACGCTGCAAGCGACGATCAGCGCGCGCATCGACCGACTGACTCCGGCTGCAAAGCGGGCGCTACACGCAGCAGCCATCATCGGTTCTCGCTTCGGTGTCGACCTTCTCGGTGCGGTCATCGGCGATGCCGATGATTTCGGCCAGAGCGAGCTGGCCGAGCTGGTTCACTCCGAACTGATCGACCAGGTGATGTTCACTCCGCGAGCCGAGTATGCGTTTCGCCATCCGCTCGTTCGAACCGTTGCGTATGAGTCGCAGCTCAAAACCGCACGCGCACAACGCCACCGCCGTCTTGCCGCCGCTCTCGAGCACCACCACGCGACCGCGGCAGATGACATCGCCGCAGTGATCGCCGGGCATCTCGAAGCCGCAGGCGACATGCGTGACGCGTTCGGCTGGCACATGAGAGCGGGCAACTGGTTCACCAACCGTGACATCGGTGCGGCCCGCAAGAGTTGGCGGCGGGCCAAGGAACTGGCCGACGAACTCTCCGCAGCGGATCCCGACCCCCGGTGGATGCGCATCGCCCCCCGCGCACTGCTGTGTGGAAGTACTTGGCGTGCCGGTGGCAGTGTTGCGGACACCGGTTTCGATGAGCTGCGCGCGCTGTGCACCCGTGCCGAGGATCAGGTCCCGCTCGCCATGGGCATGGCGGGATTCATTTCCCAGCTCGCGGTCACCGCCCGGATTCGGGAGGCTTCACGGCTGGCATCGGAATACGTCGAGCTCATCGACTCGATCGACCAGCCAGGGCTGACGGTCGGAATGCTCTACCCCGCAATTCACGCCAAGTACGAGGCCGGCGAGATGGCTGATGTCGAACGGTTGGCTCAGCGTGTCATCGACTTGGCGCAGGGCGATCCCACGAAGGGCAATTTCCTTACGGGTTCTCCATTGGCGTTTGCGACCGGAATGCTCGCTTCGGCGAGATGCGCTTTGGGGCAGGGGGAGTGGAAGGGCACCTTCAAACAGGCGCTCGACATCTCAAGAGTCGACCCGACGACATACGTCTCGATAGTGATGTTCAAGTACTTGCTTGGAATTCCCTGCGGCGCGTTGCTACCCGACGCGATGGCCCAACAGGAGTCCGCAGAGGCCTTGCACATCGCCGAACGGTGCAGCGAAGACTTCGCGCTGCACACCGCGCAGCTCACGCGAGGCATCGTCCTGCTATCAGCAGACGGTGGCGATCGTGCGGTAGGTCTCGAACTGCTTAAGAGGGCCCGTTCGGCCGCGATAGGCGAACGGTTCATGTTGGCCAAAGTGCCGGCCATCGATGTGCAAATCGCTGCGGAGATGGCTCGCGTCGGAGACCTCGACGAAGCTATCGACCTCTCACGGCACGTCATCGCCGAGCAGTTCAAGTCGGGCGCGGCGCTTGATCGGGGCACGGCGACAAGCATTCTGGTCGAGTCGCTGCTTGACCGCGGGCGCGCCGTGGACGTGGATGAGGCGCGGTCCGCCGTGGACATGCTGGCTGCCGCGACCAACCCGGGCTTTGTTCTTTGCGAACTGCCACTGCTCCGCATGCGGGCATTGCTTGCGTCGGCGCAGGGTGAAAAAGAGCGTTGCCGTACCTTTACCGATCGATACCTCGCGATGGCCCAGACCGTTGGATTCGAAGGCCATCTGGCGACCGCTCGTGCTATGTCGCGCTAGCGGCGCACCAGCTCCATCGCACCAAGCGCATACGCCTCTAGCCGCTCACGCGGGTAGGTCTGCGGGTCGTTGATCGCGAGCCTGCCGAGCATTTCGGCGAACGACAACATGGTGTGGGCCAACAGCACATGGTCGACGCCTGCCAGCCGCGGCTCGAGTGCAATGCCTGCCATCGCCAATTGTTCGGCTTGGTTGAGGACCGCTGACCGGGTCAGCCGTAGTGCGTCGCGGTACTCGCCGGGCGCGCTGTCGGGGACCGTCAGAATCAACCGCCACCGCGTCGGGTTTTCGAGTACCGCCCCGAGGAACGCCGACACTGTCGCGGCATAGGCATTCGTCGGCCCAGGGCCTGCCAAGTCGGTGGGCATCGCCATCAGCACCTGATCGAGTGCGCGCCGCTGCTCACGGTCGAGCAAGGCCGACACCAGTTCGGCGCGAGTGGAAAACGCCGTGTACAGCACGGGCTTGCCGACTCCGGCCGCCTCGGCCACTGCCTCCATGCTCAGCTCGTGTAGCTGGCAATCGCCGAGCACGGTCATGGCGGCGTCCAGCAGCTGCTCGCGTCGCTGTTCACGCGGTAGGCGGGGCGCGTACTTGCGCCGCTGCCTGGGTCGGATCATGCAGGCAATGTTACGGCACCGTTGTATTCGGCGTGCGGAATTGCTACGGTGGCGTTGTATTCAGGGGAAAGCAGAGGTAGACACCATGATGGAGTCGATACGCAGCGACGACTACGGTTTCTTCGGACCCGATTCGCCCAGCTGGAAGGTATGGGCGTCGCCGACGTCGCTGATCGGATTTCAGCGGTCGGTGGTTCTCGAGCACTTCGACCCGTTCCTCGCCGCCGCAGTAGCCGACAGCGCAGGCATCTACAGCGATCCGTCGGGCCGGCTGGACCGCACACTGGCCTACTTCCTCACCGTCGCCGTGGCCGACGGCCGCACGGCCGTCGCGATTTCGGACGCGCTGATGCGAATCCACGCCAGGGCCAAGGGAATCGAGCCGATCACCGGAGCCCGTTACAGCGCCAACAATCCGGAAGCCCAGCTGTGGATCCACGTGACGGGCTGGCATTCGGTGCTCAAATGCTACGAGCGCTACGGACCGGGACCGCTGTCAGTTGCGGAGGAGTCGCGGTTCTGGGAGGAGTCGCGCATCGCGGCCGAGCTGCAGACTTGCAAGCCGTCCGACGTTCCCGCGTCGCGCGATGAGGTGCGGCAGTATTTCGCAGATGTTCGCGGCCGGCTCTGCACTTCCGAACATGCCGACCGCGCAATGCGTTACCTGTTGTGGACGCCGCGCGACCGTGGGGTGCGGCTGTGGGCTGGCAGCAGAATTCTGGCGCCTGCGGCGATCGCGACGCTGCCGAAGTGGATGCGGCGCATGGGCAATTTCGACCAGACCCGCGCGGTCGACGCCGCGGTGACACCGGTCGCCCGCGCGATGGTGCGTGCATTGTCGGCGAACAACTCACGCCCGATGCTGGCCATGGCCCGCGGTCTTGTGCCGGAAACCGCAGAGGTGCTGTTCCAGCACCTGACGGCCGAGGAGCCTGCTCTGCGGCGCACCGTCACACCGACAGAAGCACGCGAGCGACTGAAGGCGCACGCCTGAAATTCGTTGTGCCTTAAGTGTTGTCGGCGTTGCTGCGCGGGAATCCGCCACCCGACGGGAACAGCGGGAAGACGACGTCGTCGAGCTTCTCGGCGTCACCGGATGTCTTGTTCACCGTCGCGCCCCACACGTTGCCGTCCGGCGAGAGCTGCAACGCCCACGCGTGCCCGTGCTGGTCCTGGCGGACAACCTCGGGCTCGCCGGTGACCGCGCCAGTATCCGGTGCCAATCGCACCGCCACGGTTTGCTTGGTGTTGACGAGATTCACCAGCACCGTGCCGTCGCGCGCGGCGCAGCCCGCCACGCCAGGACGATCGGGCCACGTCCACACCGTCGAAGTTTTCGAGTCCTTGGTGATGCGCTGTAGTCGGTCGGCGGTCGGCGTGCGGTCGGTGATGTAGAGGGCACCGTCCGACGGGTCGGTGCACATGCTGCCGCCTGCGCCCATGCCGGAAAGCGCAGTCGTCGGCGGCGCCGGGTTGACGGTGGTCGGTTGTTCCAGGCGCAGCACCTTGCCCGCCAGCGAAGCAGGATCGGCGGCCATCGCGGGATTGCCCGCGTCACTGGTCTGCACGACGAGCGTTGTCGGGCTGGTGAAGATCATCGAACCCATGTTCCCGGTGGCAGCCTTCGGGATTCCCGTCAGGATCGGCTTGGGGATGTCGCCGTCGGCGATGCGGATGACCCGGTTGTCTGTAGGCGTGCTGACGTACGCGTACATCAGCCGGTCCTGGGAGTAGGTCGGCGACAGCGTGATGTCCATCAAGCCTCCGTCACCGCTCGGGTCGACGGGGATGACCAACTTGACCTTGGGCTCAGCCCTGGTCGAGACCTCTTTGACCGCACCGGTCGTGCGTTCAGCCACCCAAGCAGACTGGCTGTCGGGCAGCATGATCAGCCCGCTGGTGCTCTCCAGACAGCCCTGCATGACGCCGGGTGCCGGGCAAGCCTTCGGGAACGGCTTGGGTGGCAGCGGCGGCGGGGGCGGAGGTGAGGACGACGGGCCAGGCTTGAGTTCGGGCTGAGTGGTGAACGGCTGCGACTGGGCCTGGTCAAAGCGGGCGCATCCGGACCCCACGAGCAACGCCGCACACAGCAGGACAATCACACCCCGCATGGGTCGGCGCTGTCTCATGCAGGCCAGGTTACGGATTGTTCGGCGATGCGCGCCACGTGCGCCCCGCGGCGCGGCGAACACGGAGTCACGAATAGGGCCTCCAAAGCGCCGCGCCAATCCTCGATTCGCGGGTGACTAGCACTTACCCTGGCAAGCGTGACCAGTCATCCTGATCCACACGCCTGGCAGCGTCCTGCGTCTGCAAGCCTGGTCGATCCCGAAGACGATCTTCCTACCTCGAACTACGCCGGTGATTTCGAAACCACCGCGATCCCGCGCTATGACTCGGCCAAGTCGTCGTCCGGCGAGCCGTTCGGCCTGATCGGGGAACCTGAGCCACTGCCCTATGTGCAGCCCGGAGGCAGGCACGCACTCGGGCCGTATGGTGCCGAGCCCGTCGAGATCGAACCGGATGACGAGCCTGTCCGCGACCGGCGGGGGACGCAAGACCTAGGCCTGCTTCTCCTCCGTCTCGCGGTCGGGGCCTTGCTCATCGGGCATGGACTGCAGAACGCCTTGGGCCTGTTCGGCGGCCCCGGCTTCGATGGCTTCGAGAAGTCGCTTGCCGGTATGGGCTTCCAACACGCCGACATTCTGACCTACGTGGCGGCAGGCGGGCAGATTGCCGCCGGGGTGTTCCTGGTGCTGGGCCTTTTCACGCCCATTGCGGCTGCCGGTGCACTGGCGTACCTGGTGACGGGCCTATTGGCGGAGGCCATGGCGGCTCACAACGAGGCGAGGCTGGCGTCGTTCCTCACCGACGGCCACGAGTACAAAGTCATTCTGGCCTGCGTGGTTGCGGCCATCATCCTTGTCGGCCCCGGCCGCTACGGATTCGATGCGGGCCGCGGTTGGGCTCGGCGCCCGTTCATCGGCTCATTCGTTGCGCTGCTCGTGGGTGTGGGGGGCGGCTTGGCGGTATGGGTGCTGCTCAACGGGGGCAATCCGCTGGCCTGACCAGGCTATTTGTAGGGGTTCGGCACGCGGCCCTCGCTGGCCTCGGTCAGCAGTGGCAGCGTCGCGAACGTCACCGCAGGCAGCCGCAGCTCGGCGCCGTCCCGCAGGCGCGCGTACGCCCACGAACCCTTGGCGAAGCTCAGCCCTTCGATGTCATCCCAGGGGACGGTCTGGCTGCCAAGAAGCGTGCGAGCGGTCACCGAGTCCCGATCGGCCACCGTGCGGCAGCGGACGATGAACGCCGAAAGCACGATCGGAATGACGAGCAGCACCGCGACCCACGCCGGCCCCGCGAACACCACGGCCAGCAGGCCGAGCGTCAAGAAGCCGACCGCGAAATGCGCCATCGGCGAGATTCGGATGACGACCGCGGGAGCTGTCGAGGCTGATGGGGAGCTCACACCGCCATCCTCCCACCGCACGTTGTGCGCTCCTGGCTCACAGGTAGGAATTTGACCTGTGACCAGTGCGGAGGCTACCGTCGATGGTTATGCAGACCCCGGGGTTGCTCGTAGTAATTGGGAAGCGCGTTGATGCCGCGCTTGCCCCACGCCGGGCATAGCAACCAGCATCAACGCGCGACCCTCGTACAGCAGCCCAGCTGACGGGGGTTTTTTCTTGCCCCAGCACCGATTTGAGACCCTAGAGAAGACGACAGAGATAAAGAGGACATCGTGAGCGCACCCACCACGCGGCCACCGGAGCAGTCGGCGACTGCACCCAATGGGGGACCCGGCGTGCCCGCCGGCGCTAAGTCAGCACCGAAGGCAGGCGCCGCACAGCCGAAACGTATTGCGCCGCATCAGCTCACCGGTGCGCAGGCCGTGATTCGGTCATTGGAAGAACTCGACGTCGACGTCATCTTCGGCATTCCCGGCGGCGCTGTGTTGCCGGTCTACGACCCGCTTTTCGACTCGCAGAAGCTGCGTCACGTGCTTGTCCGCCACGAGCAGGGCGCGGGTCATGCCGCCAGCGGATACGCGCACGCCACCGGCAAGGTCGGGGTGTGCATGGCGACGTCGGGTCCCGGCGCCACCAACCTGGTCACGCCGCTGGCCGACGCGCACATGGACTCGATCCCGGTGGTGGCCATCACGGGCCAGGTCGGCCGCGCATTGATCGGCACCGACGCCTTCCAGGAAGCCGACATCTCCGGCATCACGATGCCGATCACCAAGCACAACTTCCTGGTCCGGAACGGTGACGACATCCCGCAGGCGATCGCCGAGGCGTTCCACATCGCCTCGTCCGGCAGGCCGGGCCCGGTGCTCGTTGACATCCCGAAGGACGTGCTGCAAGGGCAGTGCACCTTCAGCTGGCCGCCGCAGATCGACCTGCCCGGCTACAAGCCGAACACCAAGCCGCACAACCGTCAGGTCCGCGAGGCGGCCAAGCTGATCGCCGCGGCCCGCAAGCCGGTGCTCTACGTCGGCGGTGGCGTCATCCGCGGCGATGCCACCGAGCAGCTGTTGGATCTCGCCGAGCTGACCGGCATCCCCGTCGTCACCACGCTGATGGCCCGCGGCGCGTTCCCGGACAGCCATCCGCAGAACATGGGGATGCCCGGCATGCACGGCACGGTCGCGGCGGTGGCCGCGTTGCAGAAGAGCGATCTGCTGATCGCACTGGGCACCCGCTTCGATGACCGCGTGACGGGCAAGCTCGACTCGTTCGCGCCAGAAGCCAAGGTGATCCACGCCGACATCGACCCCGCCGAGATCGGCAAGAACCGGCACGCCGATGTGCCGATCGTTGGCGATGTCAAGGCCGTCATCACCGATCTGATCGAAGCGCTGCGCCGCGACGGCATCATCGGCTCGATAAAGATCGACAACTGGTGGGAGTACCTGCGCGGCGTGCAGGGGACTTACCCGCTGAGCTACGGGCCGCAGAGCGACGGCAGCCTGTCGCCGGAGTATGTCATCGAAACGCTTGGCAGGATGGCCGGTCCGGACGCCGTGTACGTCGCGGGCGTTGGGCAGCACCAGATGTGGGCCGCGCAGTTCATCAAGTACGAGAACCCGAAGACGTGGCTCAACTCCGGCGGTCTCGGCACGATGGGCTTCGCCGTCCCTGCGGCGATGGGCGCGAAGTTCGGTAGGCCCGACGCCGAGGTGTGGGCCATCGACGGCGACGGTTGCTTCCAGATGACCAATCAAGAGCTCGCCACCTGCGCGGTCGAAGGTGCGCCGATCAAGGTCGCCATCATCAACAACGGCAACCTGGGCATGGTGCGGCAGTGGCAGACCCTGTTCTACGGAGAGCGGTACAGCCAAACGGATCTGGCCACGCATTCGCACCGCATCCCGGATTTCGTGAAGCTGGCTGAGGCGCTCGGCTGCGTCGGATTGCGTTGCGAGCGTGCCGAAGACGTCGAGGACGTCATCAGGCAGGCGCGTGAGATCAACGACCGCCCGGTGGTGATCGACTTCATCGTCGGGGCCGACGCGCAGGTGTGGCCGATGGTGGCCGCGGGCACCAGCAATGACGAGATCCAGGCGGCAAAGGGAATCCGGCCGCTGTTCGACGATCCGGAAGAAGGGCACGCCTGATGTCCACCACCCCGACTCATACGCTTTCGGTGCTCGTCGAGGACAAGCCCGGCGTTCTCGCGCGCGTCGCATCGCTGTTCTCGCGGCGCGGCTACAACATTCAGTCGCTGGCTGTTGGTGCGACCGAGCAGAAGGACATGTCGCGGATGACGATCGTCGTCAGCGTCGAGGAGTCCCCGCTCGAGCAGATCACCAAGCAGCTCAACAAGCTCATCAACGTGATCAAGATCGTCGAGCAGGATGACGACAACGCCGTGTCGCGCGAGCTGGCCTTGATCAAGGTGCGTGCCGATGCCACCACCCGCGGCCAGGTCACCGAAGCGGTGAACCTGTTCCGCGCCAAGGTCGTTGACGTGACGACTGAGTCGTTGACGATCGAAGCCACCGGCACGCCAGCGAAGCTGGAAGCGTTTATGCGGGTGCTGGAGCCGTATGGAATCCGTGAGCTCGCACAGTCCGGAGTGGTTTCGTTGTCGCGCGGTCCGCGCGGCATCGGCACCGTCAAGTAAAGCCCAAAATCAGGCAGAAGAGTCAAAAGAGAAGGAAATTCACTGTGGCAGTTGAGATGTTCTACGACGACGACGCGGACCTGTCGATCATCCAGGGACGCAAGGTCGGCGTCATCGGCTACGGCAGCCAGGGCCATGCGCACTCGCTGAGCCTGCGCGACTCCGGTGTGCAGGTGAAGGTCGGCCTCAAGGAGGGCTCGAAGTCTCGGGAGAAGGTCACCGAGCAGGGCCTCGATGTGGACACGCCCGCCGAGGTGGCCAAGTGGGCCGACGTCATCATGCTGCTGGCGCCCGACACCGCGCAGGCGGAAATCTTCACCAACGACATCGAGCCGAATCTGGACGACGGCAATGCGCTGTTCTTCGGCCACGGGCTGAACATTCACTTCGATCTGATCAAGCCGCCGGCCAACATCACCATCGGCATGGTCGCGCCGAAGGGCCCAGGGCACCTGGTGCGCCGCCAGTTCGTCGACGGCAAGGGCGTGCCGTGTCTGATCGCGGTCGACCAGGACCCCAAGGGCGAAGGCGAGGCGCTCGCGCTGTCCTACGCCAAGGGCATCGGCGGCACCCGCGCAGGTGTCATCAAGACCACGTTCAAGGACGAGACCGAAACCGACCTGTTCGGTGAGCAGGCCGTGTTGTGTGGTGGCACAGAGGAACTCGTCAAGACCGGGTTCGACGTGATGGTGGAGGCCGGGTACGCGCCCGAGTTGGCGTACTTCGAGGTGCTGCACGAACTCAAGCTCATCGTCGACCTGATGTACGAGGGCGGCATCGCGCGGATGAACTACTCGGTGTCCGACACCGCGGAGTTCGGCGGCTACCTGTCCGGGCCACGCGTGATCGACGCCGACACCAAGAAGCGGATGAAGCAGATCCTTGGCGAGATCCAGGACGGCACCTTCGTCAAGCGCCTCGTCGCCAACATGGAGGGTGGCAACAAGGAGCTGGAGAAGCTGCGCAAGGAGAACGCCGAGCACCCGATCGAGGTCACCGGCAAGAAGCTGCGCGACCTGATGAGCTGGGTCGACCGCCCGCTTACCGACACGGCCTAGCGCGATTTGTGCGCAATCAGGAGCGCTGACCGCTCCCGAACGCACACAAATCGCTACGAGGTGAGGCGGTCGGTGACGCTGACGAGGCGCTTGGCCATGTGGTCGAGCGCGTTGTTGGTGGCGTCGTCGAACTCGCTGATGTTGTCATGGCCCGCGATGAGGCTCACGCCGTAGGGGTTTCCGTCGACGAACTTCAGCGCATCGGTGTATCCGGGCGGCACGATGATGCCGCCGAAGTGCATCAGCGTGACGTAGAGCGTCAGCAGCGTCGTCTCCTGGCCACCGTGCGCGGTGTTGGACGAGGTGAACGCCGCATACACCTTGTCGGCGAGCTTGCCCTCCGACCACATGCCGCCAAGCGAGTCGAGGAAGTCGCGCAATTGCGACGCCACCGAACCGAATCGCGTCGGCGACCCGAAGATCACCGCGTCCGCCCACTCGATGTCGTCACCCGTGGCGTGCGGCAGGTCCTTGGTGGCTTCGTAGTTGGCCGTCCAGGCCGGGTTCTGCGCGAACGACGCCGGGTCTCGGGTTTCGGCGACGGGGCGCACGCGGACCTCGGCGCCTGCGGCCTCGGCGGCGGCTGCCACCCGCCTGGCCATCGACGTGCCGTGTCCGGTCGCCGAGTAATAGATGATCGCAACTCTGCTCATCGGGCAAGCCTAGGAGGACCAGGGGAAGTCGATCCAGCGATCGGTGCGACGCCATACATATTCACAGTCGACCGTCGATGGCGGCTTCTGGTAGACGACCGCGCACCGGACCTCGGCGACGTGCTCAGCGCAGAAGTCACGGACGAAACTCAGCGTCGCGCCGGTATCGGCGACGTCGTCGGCGATCAAAACTCGTGCGCCGCCGAGGTCAACGACGCTGGGCATCGGGGGCAGCATCACCGGCACATCCAGTCGCTCGTCCACCCCGGTGTAGTACTCCACGTTCATCATGTGAACGTTTTTCACATCCAGTGCATAACCGAGCGCGCCCGCGACAAACAGCCCGCCGCGCGCGATGGCGAGGATGATGTCGGGTGCAAAACCGTCGGCGACGACGTCGGCCGCGAGTTGCCGTGCGGCGGTGCCGAACAGCTCCCACGAGAGCACTTCATGTTCCGCCATCAGCGAACCGTAACCCGATTCAGGGCGACAGGCTTGGCAGCTTCTTGATGCCGAACTCGCGGCGCAACACCGTGCGAGCGGCGTAGTAGCCCGACATCCCGTGCACGCCACCGCCAGGCGGGGTCGCCGACGAGCACAGGTACACCTTGGGAATCGGCGTGCTCCACGGGTTGAGGCGCGGTGTCGGGCCCGCCAGCGCATGGAACAGCGTGTTGCCGCCGACGCCGATGTCGCCGCCGACGAGGTTGGCGTTGTGCTCGGCCAGCCGTGCGGCGGGTACGGACCGCACCGCAACGATGACGTCGCGGAATTGGGGTGCGAAACGCTCGAAAACCTTTGTGATGGTTTCGCTCTGGTCGACGGGCGATCCCGACGGCACATGCGCGTACGTCCACAGCGGGCGGCGTCCGTGTGCGTCGATGCGGCTGGGGTCGGCCAGGTGGGGCAGGGAGGCGAGCACCATCGGCCACTCAGCGTGGCGACCCGCGGCGGCCTCCCGCTCGGCGTGGGCCATCTGCTCGCGGGTGCCGCCCATGTGCAGGGTCGGCGCATTGGCCAGCCGCGCGTCACTCCACGGAATCTCGCCGGACAGCACGAAGTCGACCTTCGCCACACCAGGACCGAAACGGTAGCGCTGCAGCGCCTTTGCATACCGGGCGGGCAATCGGTCGCGGTAGATACTCAGCAGCGCTGTGGGAGCGGTATCGAAAAGCACCACACCGCTGGGGGGCTCGGTGATCTCCTCGCCGGGCGTCACCGTGCCGCCGTGCGCGCGCAGGTCGGCCATCAACGCGTTCGGGATGGCCTGGCTGCCGCCGACCGGTATCGGCCAGCCGACGGTATGCGCCAGCGTGGCCAGCATCAGCCCGGCGCCGGCGGACACCAGCGAAGGCATTGGCGAAATCGTGTGTGCGGCAACACCGGTGAACAGAGCGCGAGCGTCGGTGCCCGCCAGCGAGCGCCACGCCGGTGTGCCCTGCTCGACGAGCCGCCTGGCCACCAGGACAGCGGCGATCAGGTCCGGGGATATCGAGCGTTTGTCACCGAGCAGCAGTTTGATCACACCGTCGTCGCGTCCGACCAGCGGGCCGAGCAGACGCCGCCACGAAGCGCCGTCGACCAATTCAGCGCAAGTGCGGTCGAGGTCGTGATAGCCGACCGCGGCGGGCCGGCCAATCAGCGGATTGGCGTAGGCGATCTCGGGTGCTTTCAGCGTCACCCCACGGGCGGGCAGATCGAACTCCGCCAGAAACGGTGACGCGTGCGCAAGTGGATGCACGGCCGAACAGATGTCGTGAGCCACCCCCGAGAACTCTGGGTCGACGAGGGTGCGCGCCCCACCGCCCAGTGTGGGCTGGGCTTCGAACACCTGCACCGACAGACCGGCACGTGCGCAGATGACGGCGGCCGCCAGGCCGTTGGGTCCACTACCGACGACGGTGACGTCCACGCTCGCGATTCTCCCGCCCACCACCCACACATTGCAGCCCATTAGGCTGTGTCGACGTGAGTCTTCCCGTTGTGCTTATCGCCGACAAACTGGCCGAATCGACCGTCGCCGCCCTCGGTGACCAGGTAGAAGTCCGCTGGGTCGATGGACCCGACCGAGAGAAGCTGCTGGCAGCCGTGCCCGAGGCCGACGCGCTGCTGGTGCGCTCGGCCACCACGGTCGACGCCGAGGTGCTCGCTGCCGGGTCCAAGCTGAAGATCGTCGCCCGCGCAGGTGTTGGCCTTGACAACGTCGATGTCGACGCCGCAACCGCGCGCGGCGTGTTGGTGGTGAATGCGCCCACGTCGAACATCCACAGCGCCGCTGAGCACGCGCTGGCGCTGATGCTTGCCGCTGCCCGTGAGATTCCTGCGGCGGATGCTTCGTTGCGTGAGCACACGTGGAAGCGGTCGAAGTTCTCCGGCACCGAGATCTACGGCAAGACCGTCGGCGTGGTGGGGCTCGGCCGCATCGGTCAGCTGGTGGCGCAGCGGCTGGCGGCGTTCGGCACGCACGTCGTCGCGTACGACCCGTATGTATCGCACGCCCGCGCCGCGCAGCTCGGCATCGAGCTGCTGACCCTCGACGAGCTGCTCGGCCGCGCCGACTTCATATCTGTGCACCTGCCGAAGACCCCTGAGACCGCCGGGCTGATCGGCAAGGAGGCGCTGGCCAAGACGAAACCTGGCGTGATCATCGTCAACGCTGCCCGCGGCGGGCTGGTCGACGAGGAGGCGTTGGCGGAGGCGGTCAGGTCCGGTCACGTTCGTGGCGCAGGCATCGACGTGTTCGCCAAGGAGCCGACCACCGACAGCCCGCTGTTCGAGCTGCCCCAGGTCATCGTGACGCCACACCTTGGCGCGTCGACCGCCGAAGCCCAGGACCGGGCAGGTACGGACGTGGCCGAGAGTGTGAAGCTGGCGCTGGCCGGTGAATTCGTGCCCGACGCGGTCAACGTTGGCGGCGGCGTGGTTGGCGAGGAAGTGGCGCCGTGGCTCGATCTGGTCCGCAAGCTCGGCGTGCTCGTCGGTGTGTTGTCCAGCGAGCTGCCCGTGTCGTTGGCGGTTCAGGTGCGCGGTGAGCTGGCGGCCGAAGATGTTGAGGTGCTGCGGCTTTCGGCGCTGCGCGGGCTGTTCTCCTCGATCATCGAAGACCCGGTGACGTTCGTCAATGCACCGGCCCTTGCGGCGGAACGTGGTGTGCAGGCCGACATCAGCACTGCCACGGAAAGTCCCAATCACCGCAGTGTTGTCGACGTGCGTGCTGTGTACTCCGACGGTTCGGTGGCCAATGTGGCCGGAACGTTGTCGGGGCCGCAGCAGGTCGAGAAGATCGTCCAGATCAACGGCCGCAACTTCGATCTGCGCGCCGCGGGCATGTACCTGATCGTCAACTACGTCGACCAGCCAGGAACGCTTGGCAAGATCGGCACCCTGCTCGGTGCCGCCGACATCAACATCCATGCGGCACAGCTCAGTGAGGACGCCGAGGGACCTGGCGCGACGATCCTGCTGCGCGTCGACCGCGACGTGCCCGCCGATGCCCGCGCCGCGATCGTCGAGGCCGTCGGCGCCAAACTGCTGGAAGTGGTGGATCTGACGTGAAACTGGCGATCATCGCAGGCGACGGCATCGGCCCCGAGGTGGTCGGCGAGGCCGTCAAGGTCCTCGACGCGGTGCTGCCCGGTGTAGACAAGACAAGCTACGACCTCGGCGCGCGGCGCTACCACGCCACCGGCGAGGTGCTGCCCGACTCCGTGCTCGACGAGCTGCGGACCCACGATGCGATTCTGCTCGGCGCGATCGGCGACCCGTCGGTGCCGAGCGGTGTGCTGGAACGCGGCCTGCTGCTGCGCACCCGGTTCGCTCTCGACCACCATGTGAATCTGCGGCCGTCGCGGCTCTATCCGGGAGTCCAGAGTCCGCTCGCGGGCAATCCCGACATCGACTTCGTGGTTGTCCGCGAGGGCACCGAAGGCCCGTACACCGGCACAGGAGGAGCGATCCGCGTCGGCACGCCCAACGAGATCGCCACCGAGGTCAGCGTCAACACCGCATTCGGTGTTCGTCGCGTCGTGCACGATGCGTTCCGCAGGGCACAGCAGCGCCGCAAGCATCTGACGTTGGTGCACAAGAACAATGTGCTGACGTTCGCAGGCGATCTGTGGTGGCGCACAGTGCAGGAGATCGCCGCCGAATACCCCGACGTCGAGACCGCCTACCAGCATGTCGATGCGGCGACGATCCACCTCGTCACCGATCCCGGACGGTTCGACGTGATCGTCACCGACAACCTGTTCGGCGACATCATCACCGATCTCGCCGCGGCCGTCTGTGGCGGCATCGGCCTGGCCGCGAGCGGCAACATCGATGCGACCCGGACGAATCCGTCGATGTTCGAGCCCGTTCACGGCAGCGCGCCCGACATCGCGGGGCAGGGCATCGCCGACCCGACCGCGGCGATCATGTCCGTCGCGTTGCTGCTGTCTCACGTCGGGCAGGATGACGCCGCCGCCCGCGTCGACAAGGCTGTCGAGCATCATCTGGCGACACGCGGTGACGAGAAGCTGTCCACCACACAGGTGGGCGAGCGGATCGCGGCCAGCCTCTGATTCGTGGACTCACAGGTGCGGTTCACCTGTCGTCCACCTCACCACTGAAGGCTTTCTCAACATGAAGTCCAGTCGGGTGTTGCTCGTTGTCTCAGTCGTGCTCGTGTTGGTGGGCGCCTCGTGTTCCAGTAAGCCCGCGAACGTGGTGTCGAATGCGAACACCGCAACGCCGATTCACCACGTGGTGGTGATCTTCCAAGAGAATGTTTCGTTCGACCACTACTTCGGCACGTACCCCCACGCGGCCAACATCGACGGTCAGCCCTTCACCGCGCTGCCAGGAACGTCGAGCGTTGACGGGCTCACGCCAGAATTGTTGTCCAGCAATCCCAACAAGGGGTCACCGATGCGCCTGGGTGGTCCGGCCCAACAGGTGACGTGTTCCCAGGATCACGAATACACCGCCGAGCAGAAGGCCTTTCACGGCGGAGCCATGGATCAGTTCATCGAGAACACCGAGGTCTCCGATTGCAAGCCGCCGGTGTTCAAGGTCCCGGGCATGGTGATGGCCTACTACGACGGAAATTCGGTGACAGCGCTCTGGAACTTTGCTCAGCACTACGCCATGAGCGACAATTCGTATGACACGACGTTCGGTCCGTCGACACCGGGTCACCTCAACCTGGTATCCGGTCAGACCCATGGTGTGACAAAGGAATTCATGCCTGGCGGTGCGAAGTTCCCGACGGGCGACGTGGTCGAGAACGCCGGCAACGGCCGCGGCACCGTGATCAGTGACCCGCAGCCTTTCGGCGACGACTGCTCGAGCCGGGACCAAGTTCAGCTCAGCGCAGACAACAAGAATATCGGTGATCTTCTCAACACCAAGAACGTGACGTGGGGATACTTCCAAGGCGGGTTCAAGCCGACATCGACCAAGCCGGACGGCACAGCGGTCTGCGGTGCGAGCCACAACGTGGGCTCGATGCTCGGTGGCAGCGGCAAGTCGGGCCCGATGCCACTCGGCACAAAGGACGACTACATCCCGCATCACGAGCCGTTCCAGTACTACCCGTCTACGGCGAATCCCCATCACCTGCCGCCCGGATCGGTCGACAAGATCGGCCAAACCGACTCGGCTAACCACCAATACGACCTCTCAGATTTCTGGGCCGCCGCCGATGCGGGCCACCTGCCCGCGGTCAACTTCCTCAAAGCCGCGGGCTACCAGGACGGGCATCCGGAATACTCCGATCCGCTCGACGAGCAACAGTTCTTGGTCGAGACGGTCAACCATCTTCAGAAGCTGCCGGAGTGGAAGGACATGGCGATCGTCGTCGCCTACGACGACTCCGACGGCTGGTACGACCACAAGCCGTCGCCGACGGTATCGAGTTCCGCCTCACCAGAGGACGCACTGACGGCCCCTGGCACTTGTGGCGCCGACGGCGGCGCGGCAAAGTACCAGGGCCGGTGCGGTTATGGACCTCGGCTGCCGCTGCTGGTCATCTCGCCATATGCGAAGTCGAACTTCGTCGACCACACGCAGACGGACCAAACCTCGATTCTGCGGTTCATTGAAGACAACTGGAGCACCGGCCGGATCGGCGACGATTCATTCGACGCTCGAGCCGGTGTGCTGGACAACATGTTCGACTTCACCGGGCCCACGCAACCGCCGTTGCTGCTCAGCCCGAAAACGGGCAACCCGGCCTAGTGTGGTCAGTCACTAATTCGGCCGCAGCGGAGGAGCGTAGTTGGGTCCGACCTCGCCCACCCATTGTGACGTTGGCATAGTGAATGGTCCACCTGGACCCAACCCCGCTGCTGAGCGTGAATCAATGACTCAGCACACTAGTCCTTCGGCACCAACGGCATCGCGATGAGCGGAAATAGCGCGCACACCGCGAATGCCGCGGGGTAGCCTGCGATGCCGATCAGCCCGCCGAACAGCGGCGGCGCAACGCCCGTCGTCAGCAGCTGGCTGGTGTTCTGCGTGCCGAGCGCGCGCCCGCTCCAGAATGGCCCGGCGATCTCTGCAACGGCGGTGAACGCTAATCCATTGTCGGACACCGTGATCACCGAGGCGATCACCATCACCGCCACACTGACGGGGGAGTTGAGCCAGTCGGTCAGCGCCAGCAGACCCATCGCCGCCGCGGCCGCAAGGGCGATCATGCGGATCGGCCGCAGTCGCGAACCCATCGTGTCGGACCACCGTCCCGCAGCGATCCGTCCGCCGGCGCCCAAGACCTGGGCGGCCGTCACAATCGCGCCCGCCGACTCCGCCGACCAACCGCGATCGCTCATCAGCCACACCAGCGTGAACGTCCACACCACGATCTGGGGAACCACCAGCAAGACCGATACGGCGTGGATGCGCCACAACACCGATGATCCGCGGTATGGGTTGGCCAGATCGGCTTCGGCGGCCTCGTGCCTCGGCGGCCGCGGCGGGTCGACTACCGCGACCGCGCACACCACCGCGGAAACCGCGCACACGACCGCGGGGAACAGCAGGGCGACCCCGACGCCGTGGCCCTCGGCGAGACGCGGAATCACCAAGGCGCCCAGTCCGACTCCCAGCGGTTGCGCGGTCTGCCGGATTCCCATCACCAAACCGCGTCTCTCGGGGGGAAACCACCCGACCACCAGTCGGCCGCTTGCCGAGTTGCTGCTGGCCGCCGCCATGCCGCCAAGCAGGAGAAACGCACCGACCGCGACGAGCGAATGCACCGACGCCGCTGCGAACGCCGCGGCGGCCGTCAACGCCGAACCCAGCGCCAGCACGATCCGCTCACCGACCCGGTCAACGACGTAGCCCCACGCAATCAGAGTCGTGACCATGCCGAAGCTGGGCATCGACGACAGCAGGCCTGCCTTGGCGAGATCCAGGCCGTGCTCTGCGTGCAGCGTCGGGATCAGGAAGGCCGCGCCGTTGATGAAGACGTTCGAGCACAGCGTCGCGGTGAGCGCGATGACCAACATCGACCAGCGACGCACGGAGCTGATCGATTCGATGGACACGTCGCCATCGTCGCATAGCTATCTCACAATGCTGAACCCATATTCCATATTCTGAGACAAATGCGCACAGGGCCTGGCCGCGGCCGCCGCGACCACGGCCACTAGGCTGAGATCATGCGCCTTGGCCGAATCGCCAGTCCCGACGGTGTCGCCTTCGTCAGCATCGAAGGACCCACTGATGACCCCAACGAGGCAATCGCGAGGGAAATCGCCGAGCATCCGTTCGGCGCCCCCAGCTTCACCGGCCGTCAATGGCCGCTGGCCGACGTGCGGCTGTTGGCGCCGATCCTTGCGAGCAAGGTGGTGTGCATCGGCAAGAACTACGCAGCGCACGTCGCAGAGATGGGCGGTGGGTCGTTTCCCGATCCGGTGATCTTCATGAAGCCCAACACCGCGATCATCGGGCCGGGCGTGCCGATCCAGCTGCCTGCCGAAGCCAATCCGGTTCACTTCGAGGGCGAGCTGGCCGCAGTCATTGGCAGGCCATGCAAGGATGTGCCCGCCGCAAGGGTCGCCGAGAACATCTTGGGGTACACGATCGGTAACGACGTGTCGGCGCGCGACCAACAGAAGAAGGACGGTCAGTGGACCCGGGCAAAGGGCTACGACACCTTCTGCCCGACGGGCCCATGGATCGTCACCGACGTCGACCCGGCCGACCTCGAAATCCGCACCGAGGTGAACGGAGAGATCAAGCAGCACAGCCGGACCTCGCTGATGATTCACGACATCGGCGAGATCGTGGAGTGGATCTCTGCGGTTATGACACTGCTGCCCGGCGACCTGATCCTCACCGGCACGCCTGAGGGGGTCGGCCCGATCGAGGACGGCGACACCGTCAGCATTACCATCGAGGGAATCGGGACATTGACCAATCCTGTTGTCCGAAAAGGAAAGTGATGACCGTACGAGTTCGGTTCTGCCCGTCGCCGACCGGCACACCGCACGTCGGCCTGATCCGCACCGCATTGTTCAACTGGGCGTACGCTCGCCACACCGGTGGGACGTTCGTGTTCCGACTGGAGGACACCGACGCCCAACGCGACAGCGAGGAAAGCTATCTCGCGTTGCTTGACGCGCTGAGTTGGCTCGGGCTGAACTACGACGAGGGTCCCGACATCGGCGGGCCGTACGCGCCCTACCGGCAGTCCGAGCGCGGGGAGATCCATCGCGACGTGGTGAGGCGGCTGCTGGATGCGGGCGAGGCGTATGAAGCGTTCTCGACGCCGGAGGAGGTCGAGGCCCGACACGTGGCCGCGGGCCGTAATCCCAAGCTGGGCTACGACAATTTCGACCGCGATCTGACCGACGAACAGCGCGCGGCGTTCGTCGCCGATGGCCGCAAGCCGGTGGTGCGGCTGCGGATGCCCGACGCGGACATTTCGTGGCACGACCTGGTGCGTGGCGATACTACCTTCGCCGCAGGCACCGTTCCGGACTTCGCACTGACAAGGGCGAGCGGAGATCCGTTGTACACCTTGGTTAATCCGGTCGATGACGCGCTGATGAAGATCACCCATGTGCTGCGCGGCGAGGACATACTGCCCTCGACGCCACGTCAGATCGCGCTGTACCAGGCATTGATCCGCATCGGTGTGGCCGATGCCGTTCCCGACTTCGCCCATCTGCCAAGCGTTCTCGGTGACGGCAACAAGAAGTTGTCCAAGCGTGATCCGCAATCGAATCTGTTTCTGCACCGCGAACGCGGCTTTATCCCCGAGGGGCTGCTGAACTACTTGGCCCTGCTCGGCTGGGGCATCGCCGAGGATCGCGACGTGTTCAGCCTCGACGAGATGGTCGCGGCGTTCGATGTCGTCGACGTCAACTCGAACCCAGCCCGCTTCGATCAGAAGAAGGCCGATGCGCTTAACGGCGACCACATCCGGCTGCTAAGCGAAGAGGACTTCACCGAGCGGCTGCGCGACTACTTCGCCGCCCACGGCCACGACACCGGGCTTGACGACCGACAATTCGCGGAGGCGGCCAGCCTGGTACAGACACGCATCGTCGTCCTCGGCGACGCGTGGGATCTGCTGAAGTTCCTGAACGACAACGACTTCAGCCTCGATGAGAAAGCGGCTGCCAAGGAACTGCGCGGCGACGCGGCGCAGGTGCTCGATGCCGCGATCACCGCGCTCGAGGAGGTCGGGGAGTGGACAACGGCGAAGATCGAGATAGCGCTCAAGGTCGCGCTGCTGGAAAATCTGGCGCTCAAGCCGCGCAAGGCGTTCGGTCCGATCCGGGTAGCGGCCACCGGAGCGTCGATCAGCCCGCCGCTGTTCGAGTCGCTCGAACTGCTTGGCCGTGACCGCAGCCTGCTCCGGCTGCGCGCGGGGCGAGACCATGCGGCTGCCGCCGCTGCTGCGGCCGAGGCGTGAGAAGGCGCCCTGCGAATCTTTGGTAGTCTGCACGTCGGCCCGATACAACATGCGACGGGAAGTGCGCAGGGAGTAGCGAAGCCGAAAATGGCCTGTGACCTGCGGTTATAGGCAGCCAATGGGGTATGGTGTAATTGGCAACACAGCGGTTTCTGGTACCGCCATTCTAGGTTCGAGTCCTGGTACCCCAGCCATCGCGATGAGCGCTTGCGCGAAGAGCGTCCAGTTCCAGCGGATTAGGACCGCAATATTCCCTGGGATATGCTGGCTCTCCGGAAAAAGTTCTGGCCCCCGTCGTCTAGCGGCCTAGGACGCCGCCCTCTCACGGCGGTAGCGTGGGTTCGAATCCCATCGGGGGTACAAATCGTTGAACAGCAGGTGCTTCACCTGCCGCGTCGGCTTCACGTGGGCGTCAGCGTGAACGGCAACCAGTAGGTTCCCGCACCCTCACCGGGGCATCCCCGCCCGATCACGGTGAAAGTGCGTTCACCGGCGAAGCTCCCGTCACCGTTGGGTGTGAGGAAGTCGGACCTTGTGGTCGTGATCGCGCTGCCGTCGTCGCAATGGAACGGATACTCGCCTGTCGACTCCCACCGGTTGTTGACCCACTGATAGTCGAACAGCGCCGGAGCGTTCGGGTTGTCAGTCAACTCCGTCAGCCTCAGCCAGTGCGCAACACAACCCGACGCGACGCAGGTCGTCGTGAAACTTGCCGCCTGCACAGACGGATCGGAGAAATTGGGCTGACCGTTGAAGGTCTGGCGCGAGTGATCCAGGAAAGTGTCGTAGGAACCGAAGAGGGGCACAGGTTCTGGTCGGTCTGCACCGGCAACGGGGGCGGCCAAGATCGCGGCCGCGATGGCAAGCGGCGCAACGCAAAAGGCGCGAGCGTTCGGCATCACAGTTGCGTCTAGTGATTCAGAGCCGCACTGAGCATCGGCGGCAGCTGGTTCGCCACCACAGGCAGGCTCAGCGGTGAAGAGAACGCGATGGCGCCCGCCAACTCTTTTCCAGTGAAGACGTTGCGGTTGTGCGTCGTGGCGTTCAGCTGCTGGATAGCCGGGTCGGCACGTAGCCCTGCTTCGTCGGCATCGCTTTGGGTGGTCCAGATCAGCACATCGGCGGTGTTGAGGACTGCAACGATCTGATCCCGCGGAATGAATGCACGGTGCTCGTCGAACGCGAACGCGTTGATGCTGTCTGGAATCCGGAAGCCCATCTGCGTCAGGAAGTCGGTACGCCAGCCGGGCAGCGTGGCGCCCACCTTGTCTTCCCAGAGTGCGCCCTGCAGCAGCAGCGCGTTCTTGCCGCGGAATTGCGGATTGGCCTTGGCCACGGCAGGGAACCTGTTGTCGGCCTGCGCGATCAGCGATTGCATTTTGTCGGGCTGGAATGTTGCTTGGCCGATGGTGGCGGCCTGCGTCTTCCACGGCTCGAAGAACGGCGCATCACCCGACTGCGGGATCGTCGGCGCGATCGCAGACAACCGGTTGTAGCTGTCCTGATCCACGCCTGCGTTGATGGCGACGATCAGATCGGGCTGCAGCGCGGCGATCCGGTCGAACTGGAAGCCCCCGTCGTAGATGCTGAGGACTTCCGGTTGGGCGCTGCCCAACTTCGGCTGTGCCCACGGCCACACTTCGAAGGGCTCGTCGCCCCACCACAGCGTCACGGCGATGGGTACGACACCAACAGCGAGTAGGTCATCCTGTTCGGTGAAGCCCGCACTCACCACTCGTTTCGGCGGTGCTGAAATTGTGGTCTGTCCGAAGCGGTGTTGAATCGTCACCGGCCCGTTGGTGGGCGCGCTATTTGCCACGCCGGAGTTCCGCACACTGATCGCAAACAGTCCGGCTGCGCCGGCTGCGCCGAAGAACCTGCGTCTGTTGATTTCCACGGCGCGAGCGTAGCCCGCGTGTTTGGCGCCGGCGGACCTATCAGCAAATTTATTTACCCATGTGCCGATTTACTGTCGGTGGCCCTTCACGGAAAACCAACTTCCCTTCCGGCCGCTTCCGACCACCGGTTCGGGGGGTGGCTACAGCCTCCGGGTCATTGCGTCTGCCGCGGCCAACAGGTCGGCCGCCCACCGGGGGCCAGGTCGTCGTCCCATCCTGTCGATCGGCCCGGACACCGACACCGCGGCGATCACAGCGCCGCGGCCGTCACGCACGGGCGCCGAGACGCTGGCCACGCCGGGCTCGCGCTCGGCAGCGCTCTGCGCCCACCCACGCTTGCGCACCTCGGCGAGGGTTCGATCGGTGAACATCGCCGTTGGCAGCACGGCCTGTTGCGTCGCTGCATCCGCGTAAGCAAGCAACACCTTGGCGCCCGAGCCGGCCGTCATGGGCAGCTGGGCGCCGACGGGCACCGTATCGCGAAGTCCGGCAGGCGGTTCCAGCGCGGCTACGCAGATCCGCGAAGTACCCTCGCGGCGGTAAAGCTGCACGCTCTCACCGGTGATCTCCCGTAGCCGCGGCAGTACCACCGCGCCCGCCGCCAGCAGCGGGTCATTGACATGCCCGGCCAGTTCGGTCAGCGCAGGACCAAGCCGCCACCGGCCGTCCCCGTTGCGGCTCAGCAGCCGATGCACTTCCAGGCCTGCGGCCAGCCGATGCGCGGTGGCGCGCGGTAGGCCGGTGCGCTCGCAGAGGTCGGCCAGCCCGCACGGCGAGTCTGCCACCGCATGCAGCACACCCACCGCTTTGTCCAGCACGCCGATGCCGCTATCCTGTCTCATAGAGAGATACTAGCTTCCCAGATTGTGAGAAAGTCAAGCATGACCGCAGTCGAAACACCGCGCACCATGGCAGAGAAAGTGTGGGCCGACCATGTCGTCACCCACGGCGCAGGCGAAGGCGCAGCCCGCGAGCCCGACCTGATCTACATCGATCTGCACCTCGTGCACGAGGTCACCAGTCCGCAGGCCTTCGACGGGCTGCGCCTCGCCGCGCGCCAGGTGCGTCGGCCCGACCTCACCATCGCGACGGAAGACCACAACGTCCCGACGATCGACATCGACAAGCCGATCGCCGACCCAGTTTCGCGTACACAGGTCGAGACGCTGCGCCGCAATTGCGAAGAGTTCGGCGTCCGGCTGCACTCGATGGGTGACGTCGAGCAAGGCATCGTGCACATCATCGGTCCGCAATTGGGACTGACACAGCCAGGGATGACCGTGGTGTGCGGCGACAGCCACACCTCGACTCACGGTGCATTCGGCGCACTCGCGATGGGCATCGGTACTTCTGAGGTCGAACATGTGCTCGCAACGCAGACCTTGCCGCTGCGTCCGTTCAAGACCATGGCGGTCAATGTGGACGGCCAGCTGCCACCCGGTGTCAGTGCGAAGGACATCATCCTGGCGGTGATCGCGAAAATCGGCACCGGTGGGGGACAGGGTCACGTCATCGAATACCGGGGAAGTGCCATCGAATCGCTGTCGATGGAAGGCCGGATGACGATCTGCAATATGAGCATCGAGGCCGGGGCCCGCGCCGGCATGGTGGCGCCTGACGAAACCACGTTCGAATTTCTGCGTGGGCGTCCGCATGCGCCACAGGACGCGGAGTGGGACACGGCAGTCACGGCGTGGACTCAACTCAGAACTGACGAGGGCGCCGAATTCGACACCGAGGTGTACCTCGATGCGTCGACACTGAGCCCGTACGTCACATGGGGCACCAACCCAGGACAAGGTGTTCCGCTGTCGGGTTCGGTTCCCGACCCCGAGTTGATGTTCGACGATGCTGATCGACAGACGGCCGAAAAAGCGTTGGCGTACATGGATCTTCGGCCCGGCACAGCGATGCGCGACATCGCAGTCGACGCTGTTTTCGTCGGGTCGTGTACCAACGGAAGGATCGAGGATCTGCGTGTCGTCGCGGACGTCCTGCGCGGCCGCAAGATCGCCGACGGCATACGGATGCTTGTCGTGCCTGGCTCGATGCGGGTGCGGGCGCAGGCCGAATCAGAAGGCCTCGGCGAGATCTTCACGGCCGCTGGGGCGGAGTGGCGCCAGGCCGGCTGCTCGATGTGCCTCGGCATGAATCCGGACCAGCTGTCGCCAGGACAGCGTTGCGCGTCGACGTCCAACCGCAATTTCGAGGGCAGGCAGGGCAAGGGCGGTCGCACGCATCTGGTGTCGCCTGCGGTCGCCGCTGCCACCGCCGTGCGGGGCACGTTGGCATCACCTGCCGACCTACCCGCCGCTACGACTCACTAAGAGGAGGCAGTCATGGAAGCTTTCCGCACCCACACAGGCATCGGCGTTCCATTGCGTCGATCAAATGTCGATACCGACCAGATCATTCCGGCGGTCTATCTGAAGCGGGTCACCCGAACGGGTTTCGAGGATGGATTGTTCGCAGCGTGGCGGAACGATCCCGCGTTCATCTTGAATCTTGCCCCGTTCGACAAGGGGTCGGTATTGGTCGCCGGACCGGATTTCGGCACCGGTTCGTCGCGCGAGCATGCTGTCTGGGCACTGATGGACTTTGGGTTCAGGGTGGTTATCTCGTCACGGTTCGCCGACATTTTTCGGGGCAACGCGGGTAAGGCGGGGCTCTTGGCGGCGGAAATTTCTCAAGATGATGTTGAACTCCTCTGGAAGCTCATTGAGGAGCATCCAGGCATGGAAATCACTGTGAATCTTCAAGATCGGAATATCGTCGCGGGAACGGTCATGGTGCCGTTCAACATTGACGACTACACCGCCTGGCGGCTGCTCGAGGGACTCGACGATATAGGCCTTACGCTGCGGAAATGCGATGAAATCGAATCGTATGAAGCAAGCAGGCCGGACTGGAAGCCGCGCACTCTGCCGGTCTGACGACGCGGCCTCGGCGGGCCGAAATCACCGCCTTCACCCCGCTTCTCGGGGCCCTTGGCAGGAGTCCAAGGGAGGCAAGCGGATTGCCAAAAAGTTCGCCAGCTACGCCTGAAAATGGGCGTGGCTCTTGGAAATCAGTGGCCAATGGGTTTACCGTGTCCTCTGTTGGTCCAAAGTGGGCCACTGGTATGTGGAGGTTTTGCATGAACAAAGCAGAGCTGATCGACGTACTCACGGAGAAATTGGGCACGGATCGCCGGTCTGCAACTGACGCGGTGGAGAACGTGGTCGACACGATCGTGCGTGCGGTACACAAGGGTGACAGCGTCACCATTACTGGCTTCGGCGTTTTTGAACAGCGTCGTCGCGCGGCGCGGGTGGCGCGTAACCCGCGTACTGGCGAGACAGTGAAAGTAAAGCCCACCTCCGTGCCGGCATTTCGTCCCGGCGCACAATTCAAAGCGGTTGTCTCTGGCGCACAGCGCCTCCCGGCGGAAGGACCAGCAGTGAAACGTGGCGCGACGGCGGGCGGGGCCCGCAAGGCTGTGAAGAGAGCGGCCGCCAAGAAGGTTGTCAAGCGAGCTGCGGCCAAGAAGGTCGTCAAGCGAGCTGCGGCCAAGAAGGTCGTCAAGCGAGCTGCGGCCAAGAAGGTCGTCAAGCGAGCTGCGGCCAAGAAGGTCGTCAAGCGCGCTGCGGTCAAGAAGGCCGTGAAGAAGGCAGCGGTCAAGAAGGCCGTGAAGAAGGCTCCGGCCCGCAAGGCCGTCAAGAAGGCCGCCGTCAAGAAGGCCGTGCGCAAGGCTCCGGCCAAGCGCGGCCGTCGGTAGGCAGATTTCGACAACAGCCACGCCGTGGGTCATCACGACCCGCGGCGTGTCTGTGTGTGGTGAGATCGGCTAGGCCGCTACAGACTCCGCGAGTCTGTTGCGCCGTCGTTGAATCACTTTGAATTCATCCCGGTCGGATCGACCGCAGGAAGCTACTTCTTAATGGCCAGCGGGCTGCCGATGTGGTCGGCCGCGACCAAGCGCCCGTCGGCCAACGACATCACCCACGCGCTGCCCTTGCGGTTACGCGACTTGTCCGGGCGCACGCCATCCCGTTCGCACCACCATGCGATCAGATCGGGAATCACCTTGCCCTGTGTGCAGATCACGGGCGTGCCTCCGGAAGAGGCGATTTCGAGGACGCGGTGCCGAGCGGCCTTACGGTTCTCGGGGTACTCCTCTTCCGTGAGCAGTGGTTCGCTGTGAATTGCGATGCCCAGTTCCTCGGCCAACGGTTCGACGGTCTGATGGCAGCGCACCCGGTCCGCCGCGTAGACCGTGTTGGCGCCGAACGCGAGCAGCACCCCGACGAGTGACTCGGCCTGTGCGCGGCCGTGCTTATCCAACGGCCGCTGCCGGTCATCGCCCTTGTATCGCGACTTGCTGCCTGCAGTCCCGTGCCGCACGATCAGCACCGTCTGAGTGTCAGCTGGTTGTTTGGCGAAGCGGCGCAACACTTTTCGGTCGTGCGGATACTTCAGTTGCTTCATCGCCTCGGCGACGGGCAACCACTTGAGCTCGTCGACTTCGTCGTTCGCAATGAAGTCGCCGTCGATTGCGGTGGCCGCCCAGTACCGCACTTTCTTGATGCCCTGCTCGACCGGATAACTGACGGCGACGAGTCGCCTGCCGAGGTGCGACGAGTAGCCGGTCTCTTCGTGCACCTCGCGCACGGCGGTGACGGGTTCGGTTTCGCCGGGGTCCACCTTGCCCTTGGGCAGTGACCAGTCGTTGTACCGCTGCCGGTGGATGATGGCGATTTCCGGCGTGGCGGAATCACCGTTGAGCCGCCACAGCACCGCGCCTGCCGCCAGAATGGCCTTGTTCACCGGGACCACCTCTGGTGGAAGCTCCTTCGGCACGTCAACTCCTGCAGGTCATCCGGGCCCGTTGACCGGTCGCGTCACGCCCGACCGGTCGTCTCACGGATGCCTGTGGCGTTCCATCAGCGACACCTGATGGTCGCGCACGCTCTGACCCTCGTGCGGCGACGCGGACCAGTGACCGTCGGCGCCCAGCTCCCAGCAGCGGGTCGCGGGATCCATCGCGGATTCGAACACGTCGTTCAGTTGAGCGGTCAGCCTCGGATCCTTCACTTGAGCCATCACTTCGACCCGTCGGTCGAGATTACGATGCATCATGTCGGCGCTGCCGATCCAGAACTCGTCGATGGCGCGGAAGTGAATAATCCGCGAGTGTTCGAGGAACCGGCCGAGGATTGAGCGCACCGTGATGTTCTCGGAGTATCCGGCACCGTGCGGCCGCAACGCGCAGATGCCGCGCACCACCACCTCGACGCGCACTCCGGCCTGCGAGGCGCGGTAGAGAGCGTCGATGACCTGCTCATCCACCAACGCGTTCGCCTTCAGCCGGATCAGGCCGTCGGCACCCTCGCGGGTGGCGGCGATTTCGCGCTCGATGCGCTCGACGATCCCCCTGCGCACACCGTACGGCGCCACCAAAAGGTTGCGATAGGACTCCTTGCGCGAGTAGCCCGTCAGCGAATTGAACAGGTCGGTGAGGTCGGCGCCGATATCGGGTGACGCGGTCAGCAGCCCGACATCCTCGTACAGCCGCGCGGTTTTCGGGTTGTAGTTGCCGGTCCCGATGTGGCAGTAGCGCCGGATCGTCGATCCCTCGCGCCGCACCACCAGACACGTCTTGCAGTGTGTCTTCAGCCCGATGAGCCCGTATACGACGTGCACGCCCGCGCGCTCGAGTGCCCGTGCCCACTTGATGTTGGCCTGCTCGTCGAAGCGCGCCTTGATCTCCACGAGCGCAACCACCTGCTTGCCTGCCGCGGCGGCGTCGATGAGTGCGTTGACGATCGGTGAATCACCCGAGGTGCGGTACAGCGTCTGCTTGATCGCCAGCACGTTGGGATCGGCGGCAGCCTGTTCGATGAACCGCTGCACCGTGGTGGAGAACGAATCGTAGGGGTGGTGCACAAGCACATCGCCGTCGCGCAACGTGGAGAAGATGCTCTTGGGTGTTTCGCGTTCACCGAACGCAGGCGGCGTCGCAGGCACGAAAGGAGGGTCCTTCAGCGCGGGCCGGTCGACGCCATAGACCTGCCACAGCGACGTCAGATCCAGCAGGCCGGCCACCTCGATGACATCACCGGGGTCGACGTCGAGTTCGCGCAGCAGCAACTCGAGCATGCTCTCGGTCATGTCGTCCGAAACTTCCAGCCGCACCGGGGATCCGAAGCGCCGCCGCGCCAATTCCCGCTCCAACGCCTGCAGCAGGTCTTCGTCGCGATCCTCTTCCACTTCGAAGTCCGCGTTGCGGGTGATGCGGAATGCGTGATGCTCGACGATCTCCAGGCCGGGGAAGAGCACCGGCAGGAAGGCGGCGATCAGTTCCTCCATCGGCAGGAACCGCACGACGTCGTTTGAGCCTTCGCGGCGGTCGAGTTCGACGAAGCGGTCGACGTTGTCGGGGACTTTGATTCGGGCGAAGTGTTGCCCGCCGTCGTCGGGATGTTTGACGGTGATCGCGAGATTCAGCGAGAGCCCACTGACGAACGGGAATGGATGCGCAGGGTCGACGGCCAACGGCGTCAGCACCGGGAACACCTGTTCTTGGAAGTAGGTGGACAGCCGCCCGCGTTCCGCATCGTCGAGTTCGGCCCACGTCATGATGACGATGCCTTCGTCGGCAAGCGCCGGACGCACCGAGTCGAGAAATACGTGCGCGTGGCGGCTGGCGATCTGCTGGGTCCGCTCGCTGATCCGGCGCAGCTGCTCGCGCGGTGACAGACCGTCGGCCGACCGCACCGAAAGACCCATCTCGTCGCGTCGCTTCAGGCCCGCGACCCGCACCATGTAGAACTCGTCGAGGTTCGACGCGAAGATCGCCAGGAACTTCGCCCGCTCCAGAAGCGCAAGGGATGTGTCGGCGGCGAGCGCGAGCACGCGGGCGTTGAATTCCAGCCAGCTCAGTTCGCGGTTGAGGTAGCGATCCTCGGGCAGGGCATTGTCGATGGCGGGTGAGGTCGCCGCCGGTGGTGCCTCCGGCGTCGAATCAGTCGCATCGGGAGTCTGCGGCCGACCGTCTCCTGCCGCCGACTGGGTTTCGTCGGTGCGGATCTGGGCTTCGGCTTCGGTCATCCGTCTGATGATCCCCTATTAACAAGTAGTCCTGCTACCGAGACCCGCGAACCTGTCGTCAGCTGTTCACCTTGGCCTGCCGATGGCCTGGGTGGTCGCGGCGCCGACACCGAGCCTCCGCGCGACCAACAAGTCGTCGGGGGTGTCGATGTCGCATCGCAGTCCGGGCCATGCGCCGGTCAGCTCGATGGCCCCTGAGTGACCATGCCGCTTGGCTGAATCCGCGCCGAATTGCGGATCGAGTGCCACTCCGAAAGCAAACAGCGCCGATGTGCCGGTCCCGTGCCGGTCGCCGACGAAGCTGCGCGGGTACGCGCGGGCCGCCGCAATCGCCTCGGCCAGCTCCTGCGGTTGAAGCGCAGGTAGGTCACCTTGCAGCGCAACGATATTGGACGTTTCTACGCGCGTCGCGGCCTCTGCGGCGGTGATCGCGTTGTTCAGCGGGTTGTGGTGGCCGTCCGGTGTCGGGTCCGCCAGCACGCGGGCGCCGAGTTGGCGGGCGGCATCGGCGGCAAACTCGTCAGGGGTGACGACGGTTATCGCCGACACCGCAGGGACCGCGGCCGCCGCGCTGATCGTGTCGATCAGCATGGCCAGCACCACGTTTTCCCGGGTGGCCGCGGAGAACACCGGCGCCAGCCTGGTCTTGGCGGCGGTCAGCCGCTTCACGGCGATCACCAGCCCCACATCCGCGGCTTCGGTCGCCTTCGTGCCGCTCATAAGCGCCATCCTGCCAGCACAGGCGACCAGGCTAGGGAGGTGACGGCCGAGTGAGCATCGCAGGCGCCCCCAGGCGCCGAGGAGCGGAGCGAGGCCAGAACCGACCGTTGATCTAATGTGAAGCGGTGGTCGAGGCGGCGGTGATGGGGGCCGGTGCGTGGGGGACGGCGCTGGCGAAGGTGTTGGCGGATGCCGGCAACAACGTGGCGCTATGGGCCCGTCGCCAAGAGTTGGCAGACGAGATCAACGACACCCACCGCAACACGGAGTATGTCGGCGACGTTGAGCTGCCGAAGTCGATCCGCGCCACCAGCGATCCAGCGGATGCGCTGTCGGGCGCGTGCACGGTGTTCCTCGCGGTGCCGTCGCAGACGATGCGCGCCAACCTCGAGCGGTGGACGGACCAGATCGGCGACGACGTCACGCTCGTGAGTCTGGCCAAGGGCATCGAGTTGGACACGTTGTTGCGGATGAGCCAGGTCGTGGTGCAGGTGACCGGCGCTGACCCGTCGCGCGTCGCGGTTGTCACGGGCCCGAACCTGGCCAGCGAGATCGCGGACGAACAGCCGGGAGCCACCGTTGTGGCGTGCAGCGACTCCGGTAGGGCGGTGACCCTGCAGCGTGCATTGTCGACCCCGTACCTCCGCCCGTACACCAATGCCGACGTCATTGGCGCCGAGGTCGGCGGTGCGTGCAAGAACGTCATTGCGTTGGCCTGCGGGATGGCCGCAGGTGTCGGGCTGGGGGAGAACACCGCGGCGGCGATCATCACCCGCGGCCTGGCCGAGATCATGCGGCTCGGAATTGCGTTGGGCGCCAAACCCGCAACCATGGCGGGGCTCGCCGGTGTCGGCGATCTGGTTGCGACGTGCACGTCACCGCACTCACGCAACCGCACATTCGGCGAACGGCTCGGCAGGGGCGGAACCATGGAGTCGGCGCTGCGCGCCGCGGGTGGCCACGTCGCGGAGGGTGTCACATCGTGTGAGTCGGTGCTCGCGCTTGCGGCGAGTTACGACGTCGAGATGCCGCTGACCGATGCGGTGCAACGCGTCTGCCACAAGGGATTATCGGTCGACGAGGCCGTCGCGCTGCTGCTGGGGCGCAGCACCAAGCCGGAGTAACCGGATGGACGGCAAGTACGGCGATTCCACTCGCAGCGTCAAAGCCGTTGGCTCGGCTGCAGTTCCGGGTACGCCGGTGACACCATCACCCGTTCCGGCGTCGACGTATCATCTGTCGCCCGACGAGACCGAACCACTGGACAGCTACGGGCGGACTTCCAATCCGACTTGGCGTCAACTGGAATCGGCGCTTGCAGCGCTCGAGGGCGCGGCGATGGCGTTGACGTTCGGCTCTGGCATGGCAGCGATCACGTCGGCGCTTCGTGTCCTCGCCAAACCCGGCACCAAGCTCGTGGTGCCCGCCGATGGGTACTACCAGGTGCGCCGGTATGCGAACGAATACCTTGCACTGCAAGGGGTTACGGTCGTAGAAGCGCGCAGCGCCGATATGTGTGACGCATCGGCCGATGCTGACGTTGTGCTGGCCGAAACCCCGGCCAATCCTGGCCTTGACGTCGTCGACCTTCACCATCTGGCGATGACCTGCCGTCGCCGCGGCGCAACTCTGGTCGTCGACAACACCACCGCGACGCCGCTTGGCCAGCAGCCGCTGTCGCTCGGCGCCGACCTTGTGGTGGCCAGTGCGACCAAGGCGCTGTCGGGGCACAGCGATCTCCTAGCGGGCTACGTCGCAGGCAGTCAGCAGGACCTGATGGCGGCTGTCGAACAAGACCGGCTGCTGGCAGGGCCGATTCTCGGCGCGTTCGAGGCGTGGCTGGTGCTGCGCAGCCTCGGCAGCGCAGGACTGCGGTTCGAACGGCAGTGCCAGAACGCACAGGCGCTAGCCGTGATGCTGCGCGCCCATCCGGTCGTGAAGTCGGTGCGCTATCCGGGTCTTCCCGACGATCCTTCGCATCAGATCGCCACGATGCAGATGAAGCGCTTCGGTGGCCTTGTCGCGGTGGAGTTGGAGGACGCCGCGGCGGTGCACGCGCTGGTGGAGCGCAGCGCGCTGCTGATCGCGTCGACCAGCTTCGGCGGCATCCACACGTCGGTGGACCGGCGCGCCCGCTGGGGTGATCCGGTCAGCGACGGCTTCGCCCGCATCTCGCTGGGCATCGAGGACACCGACGACCTGATTGCCGATTTCGAGCAGGCGCTGGACTAAAGCGACCGCTGACCTGCAGGTCAGCGCGCTCGGTCGGGCGGTTTCCGGGGAGGACGGTAGCCTCTCTAGGTTGTGACCGCCCCTAATGCGACCGGGCCCACCGGACGCGTCCGCGTCGCCGTCGTCTACGGCGGACGCAGCTCCGAGCACGCGATTTCGTGTGTTTCCGCAGGCAGCATCCTGCGCAACCTCGATCCGGAGCGGTTCGAGGTGGTCGCTGTGGGCATCACGCCCGGCGGGTCGTGGATGCTGACCGACGGCCGTCCGGAGACCCTGGCGATCACCGACGGTCGGCTGCCGGAGGTCACCGGGGAATCGGGCACCGAACTGGCGTTGCCTGCCGACCCGGTTCGCGGTGGCCAACTGCTGTCCCTCGGCCAGGGCGGGGAGACGCTTGCAGCGGTCGACGTCGTGTTCCCCGTTCTGCACGGACCGTACGGCGAGGACGGAACCATCCAGGGGCTGCTCGAGCTCGCGGGCGTGCCGTACGTCGGCGCGGGCGTGTTGGCCAGCGCCGCTGGCATGGACAAGGAGTTCACCAAGAAGCTGTTGGTCGCCGGTGGCCTGCCGATCGGCGACCATGTCGTGCTTCGACCCCGTCACGCTACCGTGGAACTCGAGGATCGAGAGCGGCTTGGGCTGCCGGTGTTCGTCAAACCCGCGCGCGGCGGCTCGTCCATCGGTGTCAGCAGGGTGACCGCATGGGACCAGCTGCCCGCGGCTATTGCACTGGCGCGCAGGCATGACCCGAAGGTGATCATCGAGGCGGCCATTCCTGGGCGCGAATTAGAGTGTGGCGTATTGGAATTCCCCGACGGCCGGGTAGAGGCCAGCACCGTTGGTGAGATCAGGGTCGCGGGGGTGCGCGACCGCGACGACGCGTTCTACGACTTCGAAACCAAGTATCTCGACGACGGGGCCGAGCTCGATGTGCCCGCCAAGATCGATGACGACGTCGCAGATACTGTGCGGCAGTTGGCTATTCGCGCCTTCACCGCGATCGACTGTCAAGGCCTCGCCCGTGTCGACTTTTTCCTCACCGAGGACGGGCCGGTGGTCAACGAGATCAACACCATGCCCGGATTCACCACGATCTCAATGTATCCACGGATGTGGGCGGCCAGCGGCGTCGACTATCCGACGTTGTTGGCCACCATGGTCGAGACTGCCCTCACGCGCTGCACCGGTCTGCGTTAACCTCCTGCCGTAGGCGGCACGGCTCCTACCAGCGTATGAGACTAAAGACCGGACCGCAGCACGATGTGCACCGGAGGGGCGATTTCCTAGCGTCGAAGCATGACATGGGCACACGCTACGCCGTTACCGCACACCAACATTCGACGCTGGCTGGCCGAGCTGGCTCGCGTCTTCGCTCACTCCCCGCGCCGTGAATCGCGGCCGAAGCCACCGCAGCGCCCCCGACCGCGCGAAGCGTTCATCGAGGATGCCGCGATGGCGCGCGAGATGTTGCGACTCTGAGGGCCCTCAACGCGGTGCAACGATTCCGTTGTCGTAGGCGTACACGATCGCTGCAGCGCGATCGCGCAGATCGAGCTTGACGAAGATGCGGCCGATGTGACTCTTGACGGTGACGCCCGAGATGCTGAGTTCGTCGGCGATCTCGGCGTTGGACCGCCCCTTTGCGATCAGGGTCAGCACGTCGAGTTCGCGCGCCGTGAGATCGCCCACTACCGCCTTGTTCGGAGTTTCGGCGGGTGCTCGACGGTAGGTGGTCAGCACACGTGCAGTCACCGCGGGGTCCAGATAACTGTCGCCCCGGGCCACCGCCCGTACGGCGCGGATCAGTTCCTCGGCCGACGAGTCTTTGAGCACAAACCCGGCGGCCCCGGCACGCAGTGCGCCCGAAAGCAATTCGTCGTCGTTGAAGGTGGTCAGCGCGAGCACGGGCGGTCCACTGCGGGCCGCCAGCTGGTTGGTCGCCTCGATGCCGTCGACGCGTTTCATCCGCAGGTCCATTACGACGACGTCCGGTCGGTGCGCCGCCACCGCGTCGGCGACTTCGTCGCCGTCGGAGCATTCGGCCAGGATCGTGAAGCCGTCCTTGCGGCGCAGGATCCGCCGAAGCCCCGAGCGCACCAGGTCCTGGTCGTCGACTAGCAGCACCCCGACGTCGGGTGCGTCGCCGTTCACAGTGGGCACCTCGGCGACCAGTGGTTGTTGTCGGCCAGTGGCACGTCCGCATGCACCATCCAGTCGTCGCCCGATGGGCCGACGTCGATAGTTCCACCGAGTAGGTGAACCCGTTGCCGCATACCGCGGACGCCACGTCCTTCCGAAGCGGCCGTGGCGGTTACGCCGACCGGCAGTCGATTCAGCACGGTCAACGTGGCCGCGGCCTGCGAGATCGCCAGCGTCACCGTGGACCGCGAGTCGGGCGAGTGCTTGGCGATGTTGGCCAGCGACTCCTGGGTGATCCGATACAACGCCAGCCCGACGGCGGCCGACACCCGGTCGAACGGCCCATCGATCTGAAGATCGATGGGCAGGCCGGCGCGGACGAAATCGTCGACCAGGCTGCTGATGTCGTCGACGGTGGGCTCGGGCGCCATTCGCATCGGAGCGCCGTCGAGCAGTCCGACGGTACGGCGGATGTCGGCCATCGCTTGCCTGCCGAGATGCTCGGCCTGTTCGAGCGCCTCCACCCCGTCGTCGATGTCGCGGTCCTGTTGCAACGCGCGGCGCGCCCCGGTGATGTGCAAAAGGGTGATGCTGAGGGAATGGGCGATAACGTCGTGGACCTCGCGCGCGATGCGCCTGCGTTCGTCGGCGGCGGCATGTTCGGCCAGCGCCGCCTGTGCTTGCTGTTGCTTGAGTAGAAGCATTTGTTGAGTGCGCATGAGATAGCCGACCAGCCAGGCCATTCCGACAATGCCAAGGTACAGCGCCACGGCATCGAGACGATGCAGCGCGGAGGCGATGAGCAACATAGCTGCGGCCGATGCGGTGGCCACAAGCCCTGCGACCCTCGTCGCCATGGACCCGACCTCGCCGATCATCAGCGCCAGTATGAGCGGGGCGAAATCGGTGGGAACGGGTGTCGACGTCGCGAACAGCAGGATGGCAGCAGCGGCCGTCCAAGCAATCCCGACCAGATGCGCTTCCCACTTGACGCCGAAGACGTAGAACAGTGCGAACGGTAGATACGCAACCATGACGGCGAGCAGCCCTATATGCAACTCCGAGGAGGGGCGCTGCAGTATCGCAACGACGACGGTCGCGACCAAAGCGATATCGACTGCGATGACAAAGGTCCAGCTGTAGCCAGCCGGGATCAGTTCACCTCGTTTGCGCAGAGCATCGCGCCCGTGGCGCATCACCGCACCCAGCATCGTGCCATCGTAGAAGGATCGGGCGCCGCCCACATCATGCTCTGGTCGGCCTCCGCCTCCTACTACGGTCGCAAACCGGGATTCGGCCTTCGGCACGACGACATCCGCGCGCGGGGTTCATAACGTCGAGACATGACGCGGGCGCGGTTCATCAGCCGCTATGCCATTTTGATCGTCGTGGTCTGGCTAGTCGGCGTGGGCGTCGCGAATCTGATGGTGCCGCAGCTCGAACACGTCGTTGCGGGCCATTCCCGGTCCTTTCTTCCCGCCGACGCGCCAAGTTCAATGGCCGCTTCGGCTGCCGCCGAGCTGTTCGACGAGCAACGCAGCAACAACTTCAACTTCATTGTGCTGGAACGTGATCAGCCACTCGGCGAGCAGGACGGCCGGTTCTACGATCAACTGCTCGCCGCGTTGCGCGCCGACCCGAAGCACGTGATCACCCTGACGGACCTGTGGTCCGACCCGGCGACAGCAGCTGCGGGACAGAGCCCGGACCGTCGCGCGGTCACCGTCATGATGCGGCTCGCCGGGATGATCGGCACCACTCAGGCAACGGATTCGGTTGCCGCTCTTCGTGACACCGTGGCCCGGCTTGGCCCACCAAGTGGCCTGCGGGTGTATGTCACCGGGCCCGGCGCGACGATCGCCGACGAGTTCACCGCGATCGACCGGCAGATGCTGGGCATCACCGCGGCGACCGTCGGGCTGATTCTGGTCCTCTTGCTCATCGTGTACCGGTCGCCTGTCGGTGCGGCTATCCCGCTGATCTCGGTTGGCCTTGCGATCGCGGTGGCCAGGCCGATCGTGGCGGCACTTGGCGACGCCGGGCTTGTTGAGGTGTCACTGTTCTCCGTCGCGCTGCTGGCCGCGATGCTGCTCGGCGCGGGCACCGACTATGCGATCTTCATGATCGGCCGCTATCACGAGGGCCGCAGCCGCGGCGTCGAATGGCGCGACTCGCTCATCGGCGCCTATCGGGGTGTCGCCCCGGTGATCGCGGGCTCGGCCGTCACGATAGCGGGCGCGTTGTCCTGTTTGAGCATGGCGCACGTCGGCGTGTTCCGCAGCACCGGAATTCCTTGTGCGATCGGTGTTTTGACGGCGATGCTGGCGTCGCTGACGCTGACACCGGCGCTGATCGCGATCGCAGGGCGTCTCGGCTGGCTCGAACCTCGCCGCTCGATGACCGCGCGGCGATGGCGGCGCATCGGAGTGAGCGTGGCGCGCTGGCCCGCGCCGATCCTGGTGGCCAGCGCAGCATTGATCATCGTTGCCGCGCTGCCGCTGACGGGTCTGCGACTCGGCTGGAACGAGCCGGGCGCCACGCCCGCAGGTGCCGAGTCCAACCGCGGCTATACGGCCGCCGCTCGCCACTTCCCTGCAAATCAGTTGTTGCCGACGGTGCTGACGGTCGCCACCGACCATGACATTCGCAATCCCGCGGGACTGATCGCCGTCGAGCGGATCACCGCGCAGATCATGGCCGTACCGGGCGTGCGAATAGTGCAATCGGCGAGCCGCCCGGCGGGTGAGGTGCCCGATGAGGCCACCCTCAGTGGGCAGGCGGGCACCATCGGTCGTCAACTCGATGACGCCTTTGACAGTGTGAGCGACCGGTTGGGCCGCGTCGCCGAACTCGACGGCGCGCTGGCGTCGATGGCCGCGGCGGTCGACCGTCTCGCCACCGGTCTGCATGGCAGCGCGGACGGACTGCGCGAGATCGGCTCGGCCTCCGACGACATTCGGGCGGGCATGACCGGCGTGCAGACCAATGTGACGACGGTGTCGGGCTATCTCGACCCGTTGCGCGGCTTTGTGTCGTCGACCCCGGACTGCCCCACCAATCCGATCTGCGCCGTGGTCGCCCGCGTCGTGCAGCCCGTCGACGATGTGATGCGCAGCTCTGCGCAAATCAACAACGGCGCAGTCAAACTCACCGACGGATCGGCCGCCGCGACCGACTCGCTGGCCGCGCTGCCCGCGGCTGTGAACACGATGGCCGCACAGTTGCGGCGGGCCCGCGCGGCCACTACCGACCTGACTCAGCTCGGGCAGTCGTTGGGGCCGCAGCTGGGCCAACTGACCGACTACCTACGGGAGTTGGACACGCAGTTTCGCGGTAGCGCCGCGGGCGGCTTCTATCTTCCGCAGCGCGCGTTGGCAGATCCCCGACTAAAAAGCGCGTTGGACAAGCTGATATCGAAGGACGGGCGCGCGACATATCTGGTGGTCTACGGCGACGGTCAGGAATGGAGCGGCGACGGTGCACGCCGCGCCCGCCAGATCGAGGCTGCGGTGCGGGAGGCGACCAAAGAGGGCACGCTCACACCGACCGCTGTGCACATCGCCGGCGTCGGGCCTACCAACGTCGATCTCCAGGCCCTCGTCGACCGCGACCTGGCGCTGCTGTTGGCCAGCACGCTCGCCCTCATCTTCCTCATCGTCGGCCTGATGCTGCGCAGCCCCGTCGCGGGGATCGTCGTGGTCGGCACCGTCGCCCTGTCGTACGCCTCGGCACTTGGCGCCAGCGTCGTGATCTGGCAGCACCTGTTGGGTCACGAGCTGCACTGGTCGGTGGCACCGATCTCGTTCATTGCGCTGGTGGCCGTCGGGGCCGACTACAACCTGCTACTGGCCATGCGCATCCGCGAAGAGGCGCACGCGGGCCTGAGGACCGGCATCGTCCGTGCGTTCGCCGCGACAGGGGGTGTGGTCACCACGGCCGGAATCGTGTTCGGCATCACCATGTTCGCTCTCGCGGGCAGCAGCGTGCTGTCCGTCGCGCAGATCGGCACGACCATCGGCGTCGGCCTGCTGCTCGATACCCTTGTGGTGCGGACGTTCGTGCTGCCGTCGCTCATCGCACTGCTGGGTCGCTGGTTCTGGTGGCCAACCTGGAAGACGGCGCGGCAAAGGCCTAGCGCGGCGGTGCGGGATCAATCGGCTTGGCCGGCAACGATTTCGAAATGACATCAGAGACTTCCTGAATCGGCGTCGGGCCTGATCCCTGCGGCAACGTCAACGCGACGTAGACGGCGCGATCCACCGCGAACCACGTGCTGCGGCCCTGATCGGCGAGCTCGAACCACTGCACAGCGTCGACCACTTGGATAGGGGAGCCGACGACGAACTCGCCAGGACGGTCAAGCCCACAGCGCAGGATCACCGGCTCACCGTCGGCCGTCGCCTGCCACGCCGCGGCACCGGCAGGCGCGGGATCGGCGGCGGTCGCCCGACGGTAGTCACCCAACGCCTCGGGCAGCGCGCCGAGAAGCGCACGGCATTCTGCGCTGTCGGCCTTCGGCGCGGGCACCGACGCAATGGCGACGGGTCGCTGCTCGGGCGGTGCCTGTCGCAGCGCGGCGAACGCCAGGATGCCGATGATTGCCCCTGCCGCCACGACGATCGCGGCGATCATCAACGCGCGCGGGGGCCCGTCATGGGTCTCGGCATCCACGCCCAAACTCTAGGGGCCCACTCCGTTGGCGATAGGACAGGTCAGGGTGCGCGTGATGCCGGTGACCTGCTGCACACTGGGAACGACGTTGGCCTGCAGGTCGGCAAGGTTGTCGGCGCCGATACGCACGACGACGTCGTAGGGGCCGGTGACGTACTCCGATGACAACACGCCAGGCAGGGTGGCGAGCTGCTTGGCGACGACCTCGGCGCGGCCGACCTCGGTCTGAATCAGCATGAAAGCCTCGACCACCCGTTTCCTCCCTCTCGCTGCATAGACTTCACGCCGCAGGGCCCAAACGTACCGCAGCCGGGGGGAGGTGACATGGCGACCGATGAGCAGGCCGAGACCCTCGCCGGGGTGGGTGAGTTCGCCGTGATCGACCGGCTTGTGGCGGATCGCGAACAGCCGAAGGCCGTCGCGCTGGGGCCGGGCGACGATGCGGCGGTGGTGTTCACCGATGACGGCCGCGTGGTGGTGTCCACCGACATGCTCGTCGAAGGGCGGCACTTTCGCCTGGACTGGTCATCACCGCACGACATCGGACGCAAGGCGATCGCGCAGAACGCCGCCGATATCGAGGCGATGGGCGCGCGGGCGACTGCCTTCGTCGTCGCGTTCGGCGCGCCAGGTGACACCCCGTCGGCACACGCGTTGGAGTTGGCCGACGGCATGTGGCAGGAGGCGCGGCTGCTCGGTGCAGGAATCGTCGGCGGCGATCTGGTCGGCTCCCCGCAATGGGTGATTTCGGTGACTGCGCTTGGGGATCTCGACGGCCGCGAGCCTGTGCGCCGCAGCAGAGCGAAACCGGGCAACACGGTGGCGGTCGCAGGCGAACTTGGTCGCTCTGCTGCCGGATATGCGTTGTTGCTCAACGGCATTGCGACCTTTGAAGCGCTGCGTCGCCGTCACTTGGTGCCGGAGCCGCCGTACGGCCAGGGACGCGCCGCGGCAGAAGGGGGAGCCACGTCGATGACGGATGTCTCCGACGGGCTGGTGGCCGACCTCGGGCACATCGCGCATGCGTCGGGTGTCGGTATCGATCTGTCGAGGGACGCGCTTGGCGCCGACCACGATGCGCTCGCCTCAGCGGCCACCGCGTTGGAGATGGACCCCTGGGTCTGGGTGCTCGCAGGAGGCGAGGACCACGCGCTGGTCGCGACATTCCCTGGACCGCCGCCGGCCGGCTGGCGGGTGATCGGGCGGGTGCTTGACGGCCCGCCGAGGGTCCTGATCGACGGCGAACGGTGGCACGGAGACTCGGGCTGGCAGTCGTTCTGATCGACTCGAAAGAACACAGCACGCTAGGTTGACCGTTCATGACCGCACGTCCCCTTAACGAACTCGTCGAACAAGGCTGGGCCAACGCATTGGACCCCGTCGGCCCACAGGTCGCTCAGATGGGCGCGTTTCTACGGGCCGAGATTGCGGCGGGCAACCAGTATCTGCCCGCAGGCCCGAATGTGTTGCGCGCCTTCACGTATCCGTTCGACCAGGTGCGGGTGCTCATTGTCGGGCAGGATCCCTACCCGACACCCGGTCACGCGGTCGGTTTGAGCTTCTCGGTGGCGGCCGACGTGCGACCGCTGCCCCGCAGTCTCGACAACATCTTCACCGAGTACGGCAAGGACCTGGGTCACCCACCACCGGCCACCGGCGACCTGACACCGTGGGCGGAACGCGGCGTGATGCTGCTGAACAGGGTGCTCACCGTGCGGCCGGGCACCCCGGCGTCACACCGCGGCAAGGGCTGGGAAGCGGTGACCGAATGCGCGATCCGTGCCCTGGTAGCCCGGGAACAGCCGCTGGTGGCGGTGTTGTGGGGGCGCGACGCCGCCACACTCAAGCCGATGCTCGACGGCGGCCATTGCACGTCGATCGAATCGGTCCATCCCTCGCCATTGTCGGCGTCGCGCGGATTCTTCGGATCGCGCCCGTTCAGCGGCGCCAACGAGCTGCTGGAGAAGATGGGCGCCGACCCGATCGACTGGCGCCTGCCTGGCTGACGGGTCAGTCGTGCTTACGCAGATAGGGCTGTCCATTGAGGACGATGGTGTCGGGGCCCGTTGCGCTGACGGTCACCGTCGTCGGCCCAGGCGGGCAGCCCGGGTCTCCGCATTCGTCGGCCGAAAGCTGTAATACGCCTCCGTCGGACTGCAGTTCATAGCGTCCGTCGATCATGACCATCCCGCAGCCGTCAGAGCCGGCGACGTAGCGGTAGACGCCGTTCGGGGAGAATGCGATGACCCCCGCCCCCGTCCCGCAGTCACCAAGACCTCCAAGCACGGGGGCACCCGCCCACGACCCCACCAGTGCCTGTGCGTCGACGGCCGCAGCGAGTGGCGCTGTGACGAGGCCGATCGCCGGTACCGCCACGGCGGCAAGTGCCGCGGGGACAATTTTGACCGCGTTCCCGAACATGGATACGACCCTTCCGCTCGGTGACGTGCGCAAGCCAGTGCCAGGTCAGGCTACTGGGCCGAGGCGCTCTCACCCGGCGAAATGCGGTTTACTGCCATCGCGGCAGAAATTAGCCGCGCGCGACCTTGCCGGCCTTGATGCATGAGGTGCACACGTTGATGCGCTTCTTGTTGCCGCCGGGCTGGGTCACGGCGTGCACGGTCTGAATGTTGGGATCCCACCGACGGCTGGTCCGGCGATGGGAGTGCGACACCGACTTGCCGAAGCCGGGGCCCTTCCCGCAGATCTCGCAGACGGCAGCCATATGTGGAACTCCTCGGATCAGTTCTTGGGGGTCAACAACCAGGCGGGTGACCCGACAACCTGACCAGGATACCGGCAGCTTGGGGTATCGCCAAAATGGACCAACCCCGCATGGTTCACAGCCTCAGACGTTGTCACGAGGGTTGTCGCCACGGATGGCTAGGCTGGCGCCCACGGCGGCACAACGGGTGGGAGGTATTCGATGTCGGCTCGGCGCCTCGACGCCTCCGCCCTGCGGGACTGGGCACACACCGCCGTCGGCGACCTGATTTCCCACACCGATGAGATCAATCGGCTCAACGTGTTCCCCGTCGCCGACGCCGACACCGGGACAAACATGCTGTTCACCATGCGTTCGGCGTGGGCGCAGGCCGACACGCACTGCCACAGCGACGACGTCGAGCAGGTCGCCGCGGCGCTGGCGGCAGGCGCGTTGCATGGCGCCCGCGGCAATTCCGGCGTCATCCTTTCGCAGATTCTGCGTGGCTTGTCGGACGTGGTCTCGTCCGCCGCCGCGGATCGCGACGGGGCGCTTGCCGATATCGACGGCGCCGTTTTCGCGGCGGCCCTGCGCCACGCCGTCGGGCTGGTCGTCGCGTCGATGGGTGAGCCAGTGCCGGGCACCATCGTCTCGGTGTTGCAGGACGCGGCGGGCGCCGCAGAGCATGCAGGCGCCGACGGAGGCGCGGATCTGCCCGGGGTGCTGTCTGCCGCCGCGGACGCCGCGGCCGTCGCACTCGACAAGACCACCGGGCAGCTCGATGTGCTGGCGGAGGCCGGCGTGGTGGACGCCGGAGGCCGTGGCCTGCTGGTACTGCTGGACGCGATGAGCACCACGCTGACCGGGCGCGCGCCCCACCGGCACGAATACCTGCCGTCCCCTCCGCACACCGACCTCGCCGCGACCACCCCCGCCGCGCCGCAGTTCGAGGTGATGTACCTGCTGAACGGTTGCGACTCCAGCGGCGTGGAGACGCTCCGCGAACGCCTGGACCAGCTGGGCGAATCGGTGGCCATCGCAGCGTCAGCGGACGGAGCAGGCCACTACTCAGTGCACGTGCACGCCGACGATGCCGGCGCCGCCGTTGAGGCGGCCTTGTCGGTTGGCACACCGAGCCGCATCCAGATCACCTCACTATCGGGCGGTGTCGGCGCGCGGCCTTCCGGTGGGTGGAGCCGGGACCGCGCCGTGCTTGCCGTTGTCGACGGTGACGGCGCAGTGGAATTGTTCGCCGGCGAGGGGGCGCACGTGTTGCGGCCCGAAGCCGACGCGCCGGTGAGCGCCAAACAACTGCTCCACGGTCTCGTCAACACCGGCGCCGGGCAGATCATGGTGTTGCCCAACGGCTACGTCGCCGCTGAGGAACTCGTCGCGGGGTGTACCGCCGCGATCGGATGGGGCATCGACGTCGTGCCCGTGCCCGCCGGTTCCATGGTTCAGGGGCTGGCCGCGCTCGCAGTGCACGACGCCGAGCGGCAGGCCGTCGACGACGGCTACACGATGGCCCGTGCTGCGGCGGGCGCCAGGCACGGCTCGGTGCGTGTGGCCGCCGAGGAGGCGCTGACGTGGGCGGGTACCTGTAAACCGGGCGACGGGCTTGCGATCGCGGGCGACGAGGTGCTGATCGTCGGCGAAGACGTCACCGCGGCCGCTGCGGGCCTGATCGACCTGCTGCTGGCCGCGGGCGGTGAGCTCGTGACGGTGCTGACGGGTGCAGGGGTCGACGGCAGCGTCGGCGAAGCACTGCAGGCCCATGTCCACACCCACCATCCAGGCACCGAGTTGGTGACCTACCACACCGACCATCGCGGCGACGCGCTGCTGATCGGGGTGGAGTAGTCGTGGCCACTCTGACCGACAGGCTGGACTACGTTCTCGGCAAGAAGGCCGCAGGTCCGCTGGAGGAGCACTTCGGCATCCGCACTGTCAATGACTTGCTGCGCCACTACCCGCGCAAGTACAGCGACGGAATGACGGTGCTGGGTGAGGGCGAGGAGCTGGAGGAAGGCGAACACGTCACGTTCGTCGACGTCATCACCGCCACCAAGACCGGTGACATGAAGCCGAGGTTCGACCCCAAGACCAAGAAAATGAAGAAGCCCAAGTGGCTGCGCGTCACCCTGGGGCATCGACGGCCCGAGGTCACCGCCACGTTCTTCAACGCGGGCTGGATGGCCGAAAACCTGCCACAGGGCACCCGCTTGATGCTTTCCGGCGAAGTCAAATACTTCAGGAAAGCACTGCAACTGAGCCATCCGGCTTTTCTCGTTCTCGAGTCGCCGACCGGTAAGCAAATCGGTACCAAGTCACTCAAAACCATCGCATCGACATCGGGAGCGGCGGGAGACGAGCTGCTGTCGGTCTTCGAGCGAGAGTTCTTCCCGATCTACGCCGCCAATGCCAAGGTGCAGAGCTGGGATATCTACGCGTGTGTCCGTCAGGTGCTCGACGTACTCGACCCGATCGACGAGCCGCTGCCGGAACCTTTTATGCAGCAGCGGAATCTGATATCTGAAGACGATGCGTTACGCGCGATTCACCTCGCCGAGAACACGGCCGAACGCGAGCGCGCACAGGACCGCCTGACATTTGACGAGGCAATCGGGTTGCAATGGGCCTTGGTTGGACGGCGATATGGCGAACTAAGCGAATCCGGCCCCGTCGCGCAGCCCAAAGACGACGGCCTCCTGAGCGCCATGCGCGAGCAGTTGCCGTTCGAATTGACCACTGGCCAAAAGGAAGTGCTCGACGTGTTGTCGGCCGAACTGGCAGAGAGCCGGCCGATGAACCGCATGCTGCAGGGTGAGGTCGGCTCGGGGAAGACGATCGTTTCGGTGCTGGCAATGCTGCAGATGATCGATGCCGGCTATCAATGCGCGTTGTTGGCGCCGACGGAAGTCCTTGCCGCCCAACATGCTCGCTCCATTCGGGATGTCCTCGGTCCGCTGGCGATGGCGGGTCAGCTGGGCGGCGCCGACGGTGCGACGCGCGTCGCGCTGCTGACCGGGTCCATGTCTGCCCAACAGAAACGTGAGGTGCGCGACGAAGTCGCGACCGGTGATGCGGGGATCGTCATCGGCACGCACGCCCTTCTGCAGGAGGCCGTCGAGTTTCAGCGGCTCGGCATGGTCGTCGTTGACGAGCAGCACCGGTTCGGAGTCGAGCAGCGGGACAGGTTGCGCGCCAAGGCCCCAGCGGGCCTGACGCCACATCTTTTGGTGATGACCGCGACACCTATTCCGCGTACGGTCGCGCTTACCGTCTACGGCGACCTGGAGACCTCTACGTTGCGCGAACTGCCTCGCGGCCGCCAACCCATCGCCACCAACGCGATCTTCGTTTCACAGAAGCCTGCATGGCTTGACCGCGCGTGGGCGCGAATCATCGAAGAGGTCGGCGCAGGCCGCCAGGCCTACGTCGTCGCCTCCCGCATCGACGAGAGCGACACACCGACGAAGGATGACAGCGGTCCGCCGGCCACAACGGTGGTCGAGGTTTTGGACCGGCTGCGGCGGGGTCCACTGTCCGCGCTGCGACTCGGGCTCATGCACGGTCGGCTACCGGCCGACGAGAAGGACGCAGTGATGGCGGCGTTCCGCGCCGGTGAGCTCGATGTCCTGGTGTGTACCACCGTCATTGAAGTCGGCGTCGATGTGCCCAATGCGACGGTGATGGTCGTGATCGACGCCGACAGATTCGGCATCAGCCAGTTGCACCAGTTGCGCGGACGCATCGGTCGCGGTCAGCATCCCAGCTTGTGCCTGCTTGTCACGAAGCTGCCTGAGGGATCAAAGGCGGGGCAGCGGCTCACGGCTGTCGCAGGCACCCTCGACGGATTCAAACTCGCGGACCTGGATCTGAAGGAGCGCAAAGAGGGAGATGTGCTGGGACTCAGTCAGTCTGGCAGGCCCATCACGCTGAGATTCCTATCGCTCTCCGAGCATCTCGACATCATTTTGGCCGCGCGCGAATTCTGTGAGTCGTTCTACGAGAAGGCGCAAGACCATCCTGGGATGGCTGTGTTGGCGGCACCGTTCACCAATACCGACCGCGTTGAATACCTGGACAAGACATGACCCGCACCCGGCTGCTGTGGATGTCCGCGGTGGTCGCCATCGCGGTGGTGGTCGCCTGGCAAGTCACGGTGGCATCGGGGGAGCGGGCCCAGTTCGTGGCCCAAGCCGACATCCCCACCGTCGCACCGGGTACCGACGTGCTCGCAGGCATCGCAGAAGTACCCGTCCGGATCCGCGGCTACGACTATCATAGGGATGCGTTCGGCGACAGCTGGACCGACGACAATCCCGCCCCCGGCGGCCACAACGGCTGCGACACCCGCAACGACATTCTCAACCGCGACCTCGTCGACAAGACGTATGTGTCAATCAAGCGGTGTCCCAACGCCGTTGCGAGCGGTACGCTCCACGACCCATACACCAACGACACCGTGCCGTTCGTGCGGGGCAATCAGGTCGGCGCTGCGGTGCAGATCGACCACATTGTGCCGCTGGCGTTGGCGTGGGACCTCGGCGCCCGAAACTGGACCGACGACATGCGGCTGCGGTTCGCCAACGATCCAGCGAACCTCATCGCGGTCGAAGGCCAGGCGAATCAGGACAAGGGCGATAAGGAACCGGCGACATGGATGCCGCCCAACACCGCGTTCCGGTGCCAATACGCAATGCAATTCATCGCGGTGTTGCGCGGCTACGCGTTGCCGGTCGACGCGCCGTCCGCCAAAGTCCTGCGTGACGCGGCCGCGACCTGCCCGACTGCTTAAGTGCCCGTGTAGGTTTCCGGGTCCGGCCGGAAGCGGGTGCCGTCGTCCAAAGTGCTGAGCGCGGCCATCTCGTCGTCGCTGAGCTCGAAGTCGAACACGTCGATATTCGACTTGATGCGCTCGGGATTCGCCGACCGCGGGATCACCACATTGCCGAGCTGGATGCTCCACCGAATCAGCGCCTGTGCAGGCGTCTTACCGTGTGCCTGCGCCACTGATACGACCGCCCCGTTTTCCAGCAGCTTGCCTACGCCCAGCGGGCTGTACGCCTCGGTGACAATGCCGTGCTCGTCGTTGACCGCCCGCAGCGCGGCCTGGTTCAACAGCGGATGCAGTTCGATCTGGTTGATGGCGGGTGTGACGAACGACAGTTCGATGACGTTCGACAGGTCCTCGGCGTGAAAGTTGGAGACGCCGATGGACTTGACGAAGCCATCCTGCCTGCGCTTCATCAGGCCACCCCAGCTGTCGACGTACTTGCCGGGGTCGCCGCCGGGCCAATGGATGAGGTACATGTCTACGTACTCGAGGCCGAGCCGCTCGATGCTGGCCTTGCAGGCATCCTGTGCCGCCTGGAAGCCTTGATCCTCGGTTGCGAGCTTGGTGGTGATGAACAGCTCATCGCGCGGCACACCCGATGCGGCGATCGCCCGGCCGACGGCTTCCTCGTTGCCGTACGCGGATGCCGTGTCGATCAATCGGTAGCCGGCCTCCAGCGCCGCCGATACGGCCTGCTCGGTCTCGGAGTCCGACAGCTCGGCAACGCCGAGGCCGATCACCGGGATCTCGTTGTCGTCGTTGAGAGTGACGGTGGGAATCGAAGCCGCCTCCGGGCCCGATGGAGTCATGGCACCTATCCTGTGAAGTTGAAGGTTCGTGGGTCGGGACCCAGTCGTGTTCCGTCGCCGAGCGAAGATATGGACGCCATGTCCTGCTCGCTCAGCTGGAAATCGAACACGTCGAAGTTACTCACAATTCGCTCGGGGGTCACCGACTTCGGGATGACGATATTACCGAGTTGGATATGCCACCTAATCAGTACCTGCGCTGGGGTTTTTCCGTGTCCCTCTGCGACGGTCGCCACCGCAGGGTTGCTCAGCAGCGATCCCTGCCCCAGCGGGCTCCACGCCTCAGTGGCTATCCCCAGCTGAGCGTGCACTTCCCGCAATTCCTGTTGTTGAAGCAGGGGATGCAACTCGATCTGGTTGACGGCCGGGACTATTCCGGTGGCGTCGAGGAGAATCTGCAAGTGCTCGGGCTCGAAGTTGCTGACTCCGATGGATCGGATGCGGCCTTGGTCACGCAGGTGTGCGAACGCCTTGAACGTTTCGACGAAGGCATTCTTCTGTGGCATCGGCCAATGGATGAGGTAGAGGTCGAGAGAATCGAGGCCGAGGCGCTTCATGCTGCCGTCGAACGCCTTGAGAGTGGTGTCATAGCCCTGATCTGCGTTCCACAACTTGGTGGTGACGAAGACGTCCTCGCGCGGTAAGCCGGAACTCGCGATCGCGTGACCCACCTCGCGCTCGTTGAAGTAGCCTGCGGCAGTATCGATGTGTCGGTAGCCGGCGTCGAGCGCGGCTGCCACTGCGCGTTCGGTGTCTTCGGGCGGTGTCTGCCAAACGCCAAGTCCGACCTGGGGCATCGCATTACCGTCATTCAGCGGGATCGAGGGAGCTGCCATGACCCAGAGTCTGCCAGGACAGGTGACGACCGTCGGGTCACCGCGAGGTGCAAAGGGCCCAGTCGTCAACGCCCTCGCCGGTTTGACGTTGCGTGGACTTCCGCGGATACCGAACCCGGTCAAACGCGTGATGCTTGGCGGTCGTTCGGTCACGATCGACGGCAACACCCTGGATACGACCTTGCAGTTGATGCTGTTCGGGATGTCGAGGACCGGGCTCAATGCCCTGATTGCCAGCCTCGACGTCGGCGCTGCCCGCACTCAGTTGCGGATCCTGGCCGCCAGCTTCAAGCAGGACATCCCGGTGGCGAGCGTGACCAATCTCTCGATCCCCGGGCCTGCAGGTCCGATCGGGGCGCGGCACTACCGACCAATCAATGGCGATGGGCAACCGCTGTTGGTCTTCTATCACGGCGGCGGCCAGGTCATCGGGGACATCGAGACGCACGACGACCTGTGCCGCCAGATCTGCCGAGAGGGCGGCATGCATGTGTTGTCAGTGGACTACCGACTCGCCCCTGAGCACAAGGCGCCCGCCGGCGCCGAGGATGCGTACGCCGCGTTTGGTTGGGCGCTCGACCATGCGGGTGAGCTGGGCGCCGACGCCGGCCGCGTGGCGGTTGGGGGTGACAGCGCCGGAGGCAACCTCGCCGCGGTGGTATCCCAGCGTGCGCGCGACGAGGGCACCCGGCTGCCCGCGTTGCAGTTGCTGTTTTACCCGGTCACCAATTACGCCAGCGGGACGCGGTCCCAGGCGTTGTTCGATGATGGCTTCTTCCTCACCAAGAAGGACTTGGTGTGGTGCGGGGACCATTTCCTCAACGGCGCGCGGGTCGACGCCGCCGACCCGCGTGTATCGCCGCTACTGGCCGACGACCTCTCCGGGCTGCCGCCTGCGCTGGTGCTGACCGCGGGCTTCGACCCCCTGCGCGACGAGGGCAGGCAGTACGCCGAAGCCATGCGCGCGGCAGGTGTGGCGGTCGACTACCGCGAATTCGGATCGCTGGTGCACGGCTTTGCCAACTTCTTCCCGGTGGGAGGCGGCTGCGCGACCGCAACGACGGAATCGATCTCTGCGTTGCGCGCCCATCTCGCCCGCACGTGAAAAGCCGCCGGTGAGCCGCCGGTAGTCTTGACCCCGTGGCGACTAAACCGAAACGGGCTACCTACGACCTGAAGGCGGCGGACCGCAAGCGCAACCTGGCGATCCAGATCGGGCTGACGTCGATCGTGGTGATCTTCGCCGTCGCGCTGATGCTCTACATCGTGATGTCTGGTGACAAGAAGCCGACGTCAGGAGAGACCAAATCGGTGCGGGTGGCGTCGAGCAACGTCATCAAGAAAGAGGGCAGCTCCGACCCGAAGGTTGTGGTTTCGCTCTACGAGGACTTCCTGTGCCCGCACTGCGGCGCCTTCGAGCAGGAGTTCGGGCCGACGGTACGCAAGCTCATCAGCACCGGCGCGGTCGCCGCCGACTACTACATGGTTGCCATCCTGGATCGTCAGGGCAACGGATACTCGTCGCGGGCCGCAAACGCCGCGTATTGCGTGGCCGACGAAAACCAAGATGCGTTCCAGCGCTTCCATGATGCGCTCTTCCAGCAGCAGCCCGGCGAGGGTGCGGCCTCGTATCCCGACAATGAGCAACTCATCAAGACCGCGCGCCTGGCTGGCGCAGGGGGTGGCGTACCGGACTGCATCAACAAGGGCCGCTACACCGAGATGTCGCAGGGACTCGCCAAGGCCACCGGCATTCAGGCGACGCCCACGATCAAGATCAATGGCCAGGACTACAAAACCAGCACTCCCGACGCGTTGGTCGCCAAGATCAAGGAAATCGACGGCAACGTTCCTGGGCTCGACGGCGCTGCACCTCCGGAACAACCCGCACCGCCACCGGTACCGGCACCCGCGCCATGACCGTCGCCGCGCCCAGCGACGTCGAGCCGAGCGAACCCGCGGCGGACGCGTCGAACGGGGTGCGGGTTCCTCGGGTCAGCGCTGTATGGATTGTGATCGCCGGGATCGTCGGGCTCGCCGCGGCGATCACGCTGACGATCGAGAAGATCGAGATTCTGATCAATCCCGCCTACGTGCCGTCGTGCAGCATCAACCCGGTGCTGTCGTGCGGTTCGGTGATGATCACACCGCAGGCATCGGCGTTCGGATTTCCCAACCCGCTGATCGGCATCGTCTCGTTCAGCGTTGTGGTGGTGACCGGTGTGCTCGCAGTCGCCAAGGTCAGGCTGCCGCGGTGGTACTGGGCCGGCCTGGCCACCGGCACCGCGCTCGGTGTGGTCTTCATCCACTGGCTGATCTTTCAGAGCCTCTACCGCATCGGCGCGTTGTGTCCGTACTGCATGGCGGTGTGGGCGGTCACCATCCCGCTGCTGGTCGTCGTCGCCTCGATCGCGCTGCAGCCACTCCAGTCGAATGCGGTCGCGCGGGTGCTCTACACGTGGCGGTGGTCGCTGGTGGCGCTGTGGTTCACCGCGCTGATAATGCTGATCCTCGTGCGCTTCTGGGACTACTGGTCCACGCTTCTTTAAGCAGTTCAGCGCTGGGTTAGGGTTACGCGTGATTTCGAAAGTCTTGGTGGCCAACCGCGGGGAGATCGCGATCCGCGCGTTCCGGGCGGCCTACGAGATGGGCATCGCCACCGTTGCGGTGTATCCGTATGAGGACCGCAACTCACTGCACCGGCTGAAGGCCGACGAGTCATATCAGATCGGCGAGACCGGCCACCCGGTCCGGGCGTACCTGTCGGTCGACGAGATCATCCGCGCGGCCCAGCACGCCGGCGCCGACGCGGTCTATCCGGGATACGGCTTCCTGTCCGAAAACCCCGATCTGGCCGCGGCGTGCGCCGCTGCGGGCATCACGTTCATCGGCCCTGACGCCGAAATCCTTGAGTTGACGGGCAATAAGTCGCGGGCGATTGCGGCGGCACGAGACGCGGGGTTGCCGGTGCTGAACTCGTCGACGCCGTCGGCGTCGGTCGACGAGCTGATTGCCGCGTCGCAGACGATGCAGTTCCCGCTGTTCGTCAAGGCGGTATCCGGCGGCGGCGGGCGCGGCATGCGCCGCGTCGCCGATGCCCAAGCGCTTCCCGAGGCGATCGAGGCCGCCAGCCGCGAAGCCGAGTCGGCATTCGGTGACCCGACGCTGTACCTCGAGCAGGCGGTGCTCAACCCGCGCCACATCGAGGTGCAGATCCTGGCCGACACGCACGGCAACGTCATGCACCTGTTCGAGCGCGACTGCAGCCTGCAGCGTCGGCATCAGAAGGTCATCGAACTGGCCCCTGCGCCGAACCTGCCTGAGGAACTGCGGCAGAAGATGTGTGCCGACGCGGTGGCGTTCGCGCGCCAGATCAACTACACCTACGCGGGCACCGTCGAATTCCTGCTCGACGAGCGCGGTGACTACGTGTTCATCGAAATGAATCCGCGCATCCAGGTCGAGCACACCGTCACCGAGGAGATCACCGACGTCGACCTGGTGGCCAGCCAGATGCGCATCGCCGACGGGGAGACGCTGGAAGACCTTGGGCTGAGCCAGGATACATTGACGGCGCCACGCGGTTTTTCCTTGCAGTGCCGGATCACCACCGAGGACCCGGCCAACGGGTTCCGCCCCGACACCGGTCGCATCACCGGCTACCGGTCGCCGGGTGGTGCGGGCATCCGGCTCGACGGCGGCTCACATCTTGGCGCCGACATCAGCGCGCACTTCGACTCGATGCTGGTCAAGCTGACGTGTCGCGGGCGTGACTTCTCGACAGCGGTCGCGAGGGCCCGTCGCGCACTTGCCGAGTTCCGGGTGCGCGGCGTGTCGACGAACATCCCGTTCCTGATGGCGGTGGTCAACGATCCGGACTTCCGCGCCGGACGCGTCACGACGTCGTTCATCGATGAGCGCCCGTATCTGCTGACCGCGCGCACGCCTGCCGACCGCGGCACCAAGATCCTGAATTACCTGGCCGAGGTCACCGTCAACCAGCCGCACGGGCCGCGAAAATCGACGGTGTACCCACACGACAAGCTGCCTGACATCGACCTCGAAGCCGCACCGCCGCGCGGGTCCAAACACTTGCTGACCGAGGTGGGGCCGGAAGGATTCGCGCGTTGGCTGCGCGAGTCCCGGTCGGTGGGTGTCACCGACACGACGTTCCGCGATGCGCATCAGTCGCTGCTGGCCACTCGGGTGCGCACTACCGGCCTGCTGATGGTGGCGCCCTACATCGCGCGGATGACGCCGCAGCTGCTGTCCATCGAGTGCTGGGGTGGGGCGACTTACGATGTGGCGCTTCGATTCTTGAAGGAAGACCCGTGGGAGCGGCTGGCCGCCTTGCGTGAGGCGGTGCCCAACATCTGCCTGCAGATGCTGTTGCGGGGGCGCAACACCGTCGGCTACACGCCGTATCCGGACACCGTCACGAACGCGTTCATCCAGGAAGCCACGGCAACGGGTATTGATATCTACCGCATTTTCGACGCGCTCAACAACGTCGAATCCATGCGGCCCGCGATCGATGCCGTACGCGAAACCGGCACGGCCGTAGCCGAAGTCGCGATGAGCTACACCGGTGACCTGTCCGACCCCGGCGAGAACCTGTACACGCTCGACTATTACCTCAAACTGGCCGAGCAGATCGTCGATGCCGGCGCGCACGTGCTTGCGATCAAGGACATGGCCGGGCTGCTGCGCCCGCAGGCCGCTCATCAGTTGATCAGCGCCCTGCGGAGCCGGTTCGACCTCCCTGTGCACGTGCACACCCACGACACCCCGGGTGGGCAGCTGGCCACATATCTGGCGGCCTGGCAGGCGGGTGCCAGTGCGGTCGACGGGGCCTCCGCGCCTCTGGCGGGCACCACCAGCCAGCCCGCATTGAGTTCAATCGTCGCCGCCACCGCGCACACCGAATACGACACCGGATTGTCGCTGTCGGCGGTGTGCGACCTGGAGCCGTACTGGGAGGCGCTGCGAAAGGTCTACGCGCCCTTCGAGTCTGGCCTTCCCGCACCAACCGGTCGGGTCTACTCGCACGAGATCCCCGGTGGCCAGCTGTCGAACCTGCGCCAGCAGGCCATCGCCCTGGGGTTCGGTGACCGGTTCGAGGAAATCGAGGCGAACTACGCCGCAGCGGACCGGGTGCTGGGCCGGCTGGTCAAGGTCACACCGTCATCGAAGGTGGTCGGCGACCTCGCGTTGGCCCTTGTCGGAGCTGGCGTGTCCGCCGACGAATTCGCCGCCGACCCAGCACGATTCGACATCCCCGAATCGGTGATCGGCTTCTTGCGCGGCGAGCTCGGCGACCCGCCGGGTGGTTGGCCGGAACCGTTGCGCAGCAAGGCGCTTGCCGGGCGGCCGCCTGCCAAACCCACCGAAGAGCTGAGCCCCGACGATGAGGTGGTGCTCGCGCAAGCAGGCCCGAAGCGACAAGCAGTACTCAACCGGCTGCTGTTTCCAGGGCCGACAAAGGAATTTGAGGCGCACCGCGACCAGTACGGCGACACTTCCAGTCTGTCGGCCAACCAGTTCTTCTACGGGCTGCGGAGCGGAGAAGAGCATCGGGTGAAGCTCGAGCGCGGCGTCGAGCTGCTGATCGGGCTTGAGGCGATCTCCGACCCCGACGAACGCGGTATGCGCACGGTGATGTGCATCCTCAACGGCCAGCTGCGACCGGTGGTGGTGCGCGACCTCAGCATCGCCAGCGACATACCGACCGCCGAAAAGGCCGACCGGTCCAACCCCGACCACGTCGCGGCCCCGTTCGCAGGCGTCGTCACCGTCTCGGTGGCGGTCGATGATGCGGTAGAGGCGGGCCAAACGATCGCCACCATCGAAGCGATGAAGATGGAGGCGGCGATCACCGCACCCAAGGCAGGCAAGGTCAGCCGTATCGCAGTCTCGGCCACCGCGCAGGTTGAAGGCGGGGATCTGCTGGTGGTGGTCAGCTGACCCGCATCGTCGCAGGCATGTTTGGCGGTCGGCGAATCGCGGTGCCGCGCAGCGGAACTCGGCCGACCACCGATCGAGTACGCGAATCGCTGTTCAATGTGCTCGCATCACGCGTCGAATTCGCCGGAGCCACGGTGCTTGACCTGTATGCGGGCTCGGGCGCACTCGGTCTTGAGGCACTATCGAGGGGCGCGGCATCTGCGGTGTTCGTGGAATCCGATCACCGCGCCGCGGCTGTCGTCGACCAGAACATCGCGTCGCTCGGCGCAACGGCGACCGTGCGGCGAGGGCCCGTCGCGGCGGTGCTCGCCGGCGGCGCAGACCACCCAGCGGACTTGGTGTTCGCCGACCCGCCCTACGATTTCGCGCCAGCCGATATCGAAGATGTGCTCGTCGCGCTGGTTACCGGGGGATGGGCGGCCGCAGGCACGGTGGTGGTTGTCGAGCGCCCAACGGCGGGGCCACCGTTGAATTGGCCCGACGGTTGGCTGCCGTGGCCCGCCCGCCGCTATGGCGACACCCGGCTGGAGTTGGCCGAGCGGACTGACCTGCCCTGATAGCGTCGTCATCCATGAGCGGCGCGGTATGCCCGGGATCCTTCGACCCTGTGACACTCGGCCACATCGATGTCTTCGAGCGCGCCTCCGCCCAGTTCGCCGAGGTTGTGGTCGCTGTGCTGATCAACCCAAACAAGGCGGGCATGTTCACCCTGGACGAGCGCATCGCGATGATCGAAGAATCCACGACGCATCTGCCGAACCTTCGCGTCGAGTCCGGTGAAGGTCTGGTCGTCGACTTTGTTAAGGCCCGAGGACTGACCGCGATCGTCAAGGGCCTGCGCACAGGCACCGACTTCGAATATGAGCTGCAGATGGCGCAGATGAACAGGCATATCGCCGGCGTCGACACCTTCTTCGTCGCGACCACCCCGCGGTACTCGTTTGTGTCGTCGTCACTGGCCAAAGAGGTCGCGATGTTCGGCGGCGACGTTTCGGAGCTGCTGCCCGAGCCCGTCAACGTGCGGCTGCAGGCCAAGCTCAAGGGTTGAGCCCGGCGAAGTCGGGTATTCACGGGGTGGCGCACAGCCCATAGCGCCGAATCCATGCTTGTGAAATTTGGAGGTACCCCCATGGTCGAAACGTTTGTTCAGTCGACCGATGACGTCGTGAAGTTCCTCAAGGGACAACACAATCTGATCAAGGACATGTTCGAGGAAGTCTTCAGCGCGTCCGACTCGAAAGCGCGCGAGAAGGCGTTCGTCGAGCTGCGCCAGTTGTTGGCGGTACACGAAACCGCCGAGGAGATGGTGGTCCATCCGCGGGCGCGCAACGAGATCGCCGACGGTGACAAAATCGTCGACGCCCGATTGCACGAGGAGCACGAGGCCAAGCAGCAGTTGTCCAAGCTCGAGGGCATGGACATCGACTCCAAGGAGTTTCTCGACGAGCTGGCCACGTTCCGTGACGCGGTCGTCGACCATGCCGAACACGAGGAGAACGAGGAATTCAGCAGGCTTCAGCGCAAGCTCGACTCCGACGATTTGGGGCGGATGGCCAAGGCAGTGCTGGCGGCCGAGGCGATCGCACCTACGCGTCCGCACGCCGGCGTCGAGTCGGCCAAGGCCAACTTCGCGGTGGGGCCGTTCGCGTCGATGCTGGACCGCGCCCGTGACCTGATCGGCGCTGCGCTGCGGTGAATTCGCCGAGATTTGCGCTCTCTCCGCAGCCCCGGCGGCCCATCTGCAGTCGTGTTGACATAATGCAGGGGCGATAAGGCCAGGCCAGCCTGAAATGACCTCTTATGCGACACACCGGCCCCGGAAGCCGAGTCACAGGGGTAACACCAGGCACACTGGTAACTGTCAACTACGCCTGGAGGGTGTTTGCCGTGTACCGAGTCTTTGAAGCGCTCGACGAGTTGGGCGCGATTGTGGAAGAAGCCCGCGGCGTGCCGATGACGTCGGGCTGCGTGGTGCCACGCGGCGATGTCCTCGAGCTGGTCGACGACATCAAGGACGCGATACCCGGCGAGCTCGACGACGCCCAGGACGTCCTCGACGCGCGCGACTCGTTGCTGCGCGACGCCAAGGAGCATTCCGACTCGATGGTCTCGACGGCGACGACGGAGGCCGATTCGCTGATCAACCACTCTCGCGCGGAGGCCGACCGGTTGCTCGCTGATGCGAAGGCGCAGGCAGACCGGATGGTGGCTGAGGCCAGGCAGCACAGCGAGCGGATGGTCGCGGAAGCCCGCGAGGAGACCGCCCGCCTCGCCGCCACCTCCAAGCGGGAGTACGAGGCCAGCACCGGCCGCGCCAAGACCGAGGCCGACCGGCTCATCGAGAACGGCAACCTGGCCTACGAGAAGGCAGTGCAGGAAGGCATCAAGGAGCAGCAGCGGCTGGTGTCTCAGACCGAGATCGTGCAGACCGCGACCTCCGAGGCGACCCGCCTGATCGATTCGGCTCATGCCGAGGCCGACCGACTGCGCGGCGAGTGCGACATCTACGTCGACAGCAAGCTCGCGGAGTTCGAGGACTTCCTGAACGGAACCATTCGTTCGGTGGGCCGCGGCCGCCATCAACTGCGCACCGCCGCGGGCACCCACGACTACGCGGCACGGTAGTCCCTGACGGCGTCGCCGTAGGATTGACATTTATGGCGACGCATCCGAAATCGGCGGCGCGCCGCGCCTCACGTTCGCCGCTTGTCATCAGTATTTCCCGGCTCGGCCTGCGGCCCGGGTCGATGCTGACCATTTCCGAGACGGTGCCAAGTCCGTCGCGCATCGGGCTGGACCTGATCGCGATCGCTGAGGGCGCGCCGCTGACGCTGGATCTGCGGATCGAATCCGTATCCGAAGGAGCGCTGGTCACGGGAACGGTGTCCGCGCCGACGTCGGGGGAGTGCGCGCGCTGCCTGACCCCGATCACCGGTGACGTCGAGATCGACCTCACCGAGCTGTTCGCCTATCCCGACAGCGCGACCGACGAGACAACCGATGCCGACGAAGTCGGCCGCGTCATCGACGACACCGTGGACCTCGAGCAACCGATCATCGACGCGGTCGGACTGGCGCTGCCGTTCGCGCCGCAGTGTGGGCCGGACTGTGTGGGCCTATGCCCGCATTGCGGTGTTCCGCTTGCCACCGCTGAACCCGGCCATCACCACGAGCAGATCGATCCGCGGTGGGCCAAGCTCACCGACATCATGGATCGGGACGACGAGTGAGCGCTGATCGGGCTGCCCTGCTCAAGGCGTTGGGTGTCGACCTGCCCGACGAACTGTTGACGATCGCGCTGACCCACCGCAGCTTCTCCTACGAGAATGGCGGGTTGCCCACCAACGAGCGCCTGGAGTTCCTGGGTGACGCCGTGCTCGGGCTCGTCGTGACCGAGGAGCTCTACCACCGCCACCCCGACCGCTCAGAAGGCGATCTGGCCAAGCTGCGCGCCAGCATTGTCAACACCCAGGCGCTGGCCGAGGTCGGTCGCCATCTTTCAGAAGGCGGACTTGGCGCCCACCTGTTGCTCGGCAAGGGCGAGGAGCACTCCGGCGGAGCCGACAAGTCGAGCATCCTGGCCGACGGGGTCGAATCCATGCTGGGCGCAATCTATTTGGAGCACGGTGTCGTTACGGCCCGTGAGGTGATCCTGCGGCTGTTCGCCGCACTGCTGGACACCGCGCCGACACTGGGTGCGGGGCTGGACTGGAAGAGCAGCCTGCAGGAGCTCACCGCCTCGCGCAGCATGGGAGTGCCGTCGTATGCGGTGACCTCCACAGGCCCCGACCACGACAAGGAATTCACCGCGACGGTCGTCGTCAACGACGTCGAGTACGGCACGGGCGTCGGCAGGACGAAGAAGGAAGCCGAACTGAAGGCGGCCGCCGCCGCCTGGACCGCGCTTACCGGCCCAGGTGTTGATGCCTGAGCTGCCAGAGGTCGAGGTCGTCCGGCGCGGGTTGGCGGCTCACGTGACCGGTCGAACCATCAGCGCCGTGCGGGTTCACCACCCGCGCGCGGTGCGTCGTCACGAAGCGGGGCCCGCCGACCTGACAGCGCGGCTGCTTGACATGGAGGTCACCGGCACCGGCCGGCGGGGCAAGTACCTGTGGTTGACGCTCGGCGACGGCTCGGCCCTGGTGGTGCACCTCGGCATGAGCGGCCAGATGTTGCTCGGTGAGGTGCCGAACGAGAACCACTTGCGTATCGCGGCACTGTTCGACGACGGCACCACGCTGAGCTTCGTCGACCAGCGCACGTTCGGTGGCTGGATGATCGCCGAGGTGGTCACGGTCGACGGCACCGACGTGCCTGTGCCCGTCGCACATCTGGCTCGCGATCCGCTCGACCCGAAGTTCAACCGCGACAACGTCGTTACGGTGTTGCGGCGCAAGCACTCTGAGATAAAGCGCCAGCTGTTGGACCAGACAGTGGTTTCGGGCATCGGCAACATATACGCCGACGAGGCGCTGTGGCGGGCCAAGATCAACGGAGCGCGGCTGGCTTCGTCGCTGGCTCGCGCGAAGTTGGTCGAGCTGCTCGACGCCGCCGCCGACGTGATGTCCGACGCGCTGGATCAGGGGGGCACGTCGTTCGACTCGATGTACGTCAACGTCAACGGCGAGTCCGGCTACTTCGAACGGTCGCTGGATGCTTATGGCCGCGAGGGTGAGCCGTGCAGGCGCTGCGGCGCGGTGATGCGGCGGGAGAAGTTCATGAACCGGTCGTCGTTCTACTGCCCGAAATGCCAACCGCGCCCACGGGTACGGCTCACCTAGACCCCCGCGACCGTGCGTGTCTGCACACGACACGCCGCCAAAATGTGGCATTCGGCGCACGCTCGCGCCGCTGCGAGTGTGACGTGTGTGCACGGCGACGCGGGCGGGCGACGAAATCCGCACCGTCATGCAATGGCGAGCGTGCGCAAAATGTCCGCCAACCACGGCGTGTCGGCGGGCAGACACGCACGCTCGCGGGAGGTTGTAGAAATAAGCCATGACCGAACTGTGGGTTGAGCGCACCGGTGTGCGCCGCTACACCGGGCGCAGCGCGCGCGGCGCGGAGGTGCTCGTCGGCTCGGAAGACGTCGATGGCGTCTTCACCCCGGGGGAGTTGATGAAGATCGCGTTGGCGGCCTGCAGCGGAATGTCCAGTGACGCGCCGCTGCAACGGCGTCTCGGCGAGGATTATCAGACGACGATCAGGGTGTCCGGGCCTGCCGATCGCGAGCAGGAGCGCTACCCGCTGCTCGAGGAGCGGATGGAACTCGATCTCTCGGCGCTGTCTGAGGAGGAGCGGGCACGGGTACTCACGGTCGTCGAGCGCGCCATCGATCAGGTGTGCACGGTGGGCCGCACGCTCAAATCCGGTACCAAAGTGACGTTTGAGGTCAGTGATGCAGGAGTTAGCTGACGTCCGGCTTACGGCTTGGGTGCACGGGTACGTCCAAGGGGTGGGATTCCGCTGGTGGACGCGGTCCCGGGCGTTGGAATTGGGGCTGACCGGCTTCGCATCCAACAGGCCCGACGGTCGCGTCCAGGTCGTCGCGCAGGGCCCGCAGGAAGCCTGCCAACGGTTACTTGACCTGCTACAAAGCGGGACCACGCCCGGTCATGTCGACAAAGTCATCGTCGATTGGTCAGAAGTCGGCGACGCGCTCTCGGGGTTCACCGAGCGTTAGCCTGCGCGACGGTAGTGTGGCACCCCGTGCACCTCAAGAGTCTGACGCTGAAGGGCTTCAAGTCCTTTGCTTCACCGACGACTCTGCGCTTCGAAAAGGGCATCACGTGTGTGGTCGGACCCAACGGGTCGGGCAAGTCGAATGTGGTCGACGCGCTCACCTGGGTGATGGGCGAGCACAGCGCCAAGAGCCTGCGCGGCGGCAAGATGGAGGACGTCATCTTCGCGGGCACGTCGTCGCGCGCCCCGCTGGGCCGCGCCGAGGTGACAGTCACGATCGACAACTCCGACAACGCGCTGCCCATCGAGTACTCCGAGGTGTCGATCACCCGCCGGATGTTCCGCGACGGTGGCAGCGAGTACGAAATCAACGGCACCAGTTGCCGTTTGATGGATGTGCAGGAGCTGCTCTCCGACTCCGGCATCGGGCGCGAGATGCACGTCATCGTCGGCCAGGGCAAGCTCAACGAGATCCTCGAGTCGCGGCCGGAGGACCGACGGGCGTTCATCGAGGAAGCCGCGGGCGTGCTCAAGCACCGCAAGCGCAAGGAAAAAGCGGTCCGCAAGCTCGACGCGATGTCGGCCAACCTGGCCAGGCTGACCGACCTGACCACCGAGCTGCGCCGCCAGCTCAAGCCGCTGGGCCGCCAGGCCGAGATGGCCCGTCGCGCCCAGACCATCCAGGCCGATCTGCGCGACGCCAGGCTCCGGCTCGCCGCCGACGATCTGGTCACCCGCAAGGCCGAGTTCGACAACACCGATCACGCCGAGACCACGCTGCGCCGAGAACACGACGATGCCGCCACCCGGCTCGACGCGAAATCCGTCGAACTGAACGCACACGAAGTTGCGGTCACCACCCTCAGTGAGCGCGCAGAGGCCGCCCAGCAGACCTGGTTCCGGCTGTCAGCGCTGGCCGAACGAATCAGCGCGACCGTGCGCATCGCCAGCGAGCGCGCCCAGCACCTCGACGCCGAACCGGAGGCGTCCACCGGGCCCGACCCCGATGCCCTCGACGCCCAGGCAGAAGAGGTCGCGGCGCGGGAGCGGCAACTGCTCGACGAGTTGGCCCAATCCCGCACTCGGCTGGAGGCTGCCCGTGCCGAACTCACCGAACGCGAAGGCGTCGCCGCCGAGGCCGAACGCGCCCATCTGGCCGCTGCCCGCGCCGAAGCCGACCGCCGCGAGGGTCTGGCGCGACTGGCCGGACAGGTCGACACCATGCGTACCCGCGTCGAGTCGATCGATGAGACCGTGGCTCGCCTTTCGGTCGGCATCGAGGACGCGGCGGCCAAGGCGCAGCAGATGCAGGCCGAGTTCGAGATCGTCCAGAGCCGCGTCGGTGAGCTCGACGCAGGCGAGGTCGGCCTCGACGACCACCATGACCGCACAGTGGCCGCGCTGCGGCTGGCCGACGAACGCGTCACCGAACTGCAAGCGGGGGAGCGAGGCGCAGAGCGCCAAGTGGCCTCGCTGCGCGCACGCATCGAGGCGTTGTCGGTCGGGCTGGATCGCAAGGACGGCGCGGCGTGGCTGCAGAGAAACCACAGCAGCGCAGGGCTTTTCGGGTCGATTGCGAATCTGCTGAAGGTGCGCCCCGGCTACGAGGTGGCCGTGGCCACGGTGCTCGGCGCTGCTGCGGACGCCGTCGCGGCGGAGAACTTCGGTGCCGCCCGTTCGGCCGTCGCGGCGCTGAAACAGTCCGACGGTGGCCGTGCGGCCATCGTGCTTGGCGACTGGCAGCACCACGCGGCACCGCCTGTTGGGCAGCTGCCGTATGGCGCGGCCTGGGCAATCGACCTGGTCGAGGCGCCGTCGCGGCTGCAAGGCGCGATCAACGCCATGCTGTCCGATGTCGCGGTGGTGCAGGACCTGGCGGCCGCGCTGGATCTCGTCGCGGCGCGGCCGCAGCTCCGCGCGGTCACCTCCGACGGTGACCTTGTCGGCGCGGGCTGGGTCAGCGGCGGCTCGGACCGCAAGCCGAGCACGCTGGAGATCACCTCGGAGGTCGAGAAGGCCCGCGCCGAGTTGGTCGATGCCGAGAAGCAGACCGGCGAGCTGTCGGCCGCGTTGTCGGGCGCACTTGCCGAGCAGGCGTCCCGACAGGACGCGGCTGAGCAGGCACTGGCAGCGCTCAACGAGTCCGATGCCGCGATCTCGGCGATCTATGAGCAACTCGGCAGGCTGGGCCAGGAGGCCCGCGCCGCCGACGACGAGTGGCAGCGGCTCAACCAGCAGCGCGACGAGCTGGAGACCGGTCGCGCCAACACCGTCGAGGAACTGGTCGCACTCGAGCAGCGGCTGCACAACGCCCAGCAGGAGCCGACGTTCGAAGCAGAACCCAACGACCGCCAGGCGTCGTTGGCCGCCGCTGAACAGGCCCGTGCCACCGAGGTGGAGGCGCGACTGACCGTGCGCACCGCCGAAGAACGCGCGAATGCCGTTCGCGGACGCGCGGATTCGCTGCGCCGGGCGGCGGCGGCCGAACGCGAGGCCCGGCTGCGTGCGCAGCGCGCTCGCGAGGCACGTGAACATGCCGCGGCGGTCGCAGCCGCGGTGGCAGAGTCGGGACGCCTTGTCGCGCAGCGGATTAGCGCGGCAGTCGCCGTCGCATCCCGTGCCCGCGACGGTGTCGCCGCCGAGCGTCAGCACCGGGCGGCCGCGCTCACGAAGGCGCGTGAAGAAGTCAACGAACTGTCCGCCAAGATCGCGTCGCTCACTGATGCGCTGCACCGCGACGAAGTCGCCAAAGCCCAAGCGGCGCTGCGTATTGAGCAGCTCGAGCAGCACGCGCTCGAACAGTTTGGAATGGCGGCCGCCGACCTCGTCGCCGAATACGGACCCGACGTCGCGCTGGCGCCGTCCGAGCTGGAGATGGCCGAGTACGAACAGGCGCGTGAACGTGGCGAGCAGGTCACCATGCCTGCGCCGATGCCGTTCGATCGGACCGCCCAGGAACGCCGCGCCAAGAAGGCCGAGCGTGAACTGAATGAACTGGGTCGTGTCAATCCGCTTGCGCTAGAGGAGTTCGCGGCCCTTGAGGAGCGCTACAACTTCCTGTCCACCCAGCTCGAAGACGTCAAGGCGGCCCGCAAGGATCTGCTCGATGTCATCGCCGACGTCGACGACCGCATCCTGCAGGTGTTCGCCGAGGCCTACGCCGACGTTGAACGCGAATTCCGGGATGTGTTCTCGGCGTTGTTCCCCGGCGGCGAGGGCAGGCTGGTGCTCACCGATCCCGACGACATGCTGACCACCGGCATCGAGGTCGAGGCCCGTCCGCCCGGCAAGAAGATCAAGCGGCTGTCGCTGCTGTCCGGTGGCGAGAAGTCACTGACGGCGGTGGCGATGCTGGTGGCGATCTTCCGGGCGCGGCCGTCGCCGTTCTACGTGATGGACGAGGTGGAGGCGGCACTCGACGATGTGAACCTGCGCCGGCTGCTTGGACTGTTCGAGCAGCTGCGCAGCCAGTCGCAGCTCATCGTCATCACCCACCAGAAGCCGACGATGGAGGTCGCCGACGCGCTCTACGGCGTCACGATGCGCGACGACGGCATCACCGCGGTGATCTCGCAGCGCATGCGCGGCCAGGAATTGGTCGGCGCCCCCGCCTAATTGGCGATTTGTGTGCGTCCGAGAGCGGTGAGCGCTCGTGAACGCACACAAATCACAGCTCGGTGACGCCGCGGCGGCGCAGGGCGGCCAAGTTGGCGGCCCCGCAGCCGTGCAGGCATACCAATAGCTCGTCGATGAACCGCTGCAGCCAATCCACCACGGCGGCAGGCGATTCGATAGCTGGCGCCAGCAGCGGACGAGCCACTGCCACCGCGTCGGCGCCCATCGCCAACACCTTGGCGGCGTCCATACCGGTGCGAATGCCGCCCGACGCGACGATCGAAACGTCCGGCAGCGTGTGCCGCACCTCCTGCAGTGCCTCCGCGGTGGGGATACCCCACTCAGCCAGCGCCGGGTAGCGGATCTCGCCGTACCGCACGTACTGCTCGACCCGCGCCCACGACGTGCCACCCGCGCCCGCGACGTCGACGGCCGCGATCGGGCAGTCCACCAGCTCCGCAGCCGCCGCCGCGCCGATGCCGTGGCCAACCTCTTTCAACATCACGGGATAGCCGATCGACCCCGCGATGTCGCGCAACCGCGATACCGAGCCGGAGAAGTCGGTGTCACCTTCGTGCTGCATCGCCTCCTGCAGCGGATTGGTATGCACTGCAAGGGCATTGGCTCCGACATGGTCGAGCGCTTTGACGAGATCGGGCACCATGAACTCGTCGAGTTGAGCCAGCCCGATGTTCCCGATCAGCAGCACGTCGGGTGCCACGTCGCGGACGTTGAACGAGGTCGAGGCCGAGCCGTTGTCAAGCATGATGCGCTGTGACCCGAGCATCATGCCGATGCCGAGCTGCTGCGCGGCGGCGGCCAGATTTCGGTTGATGGTTCCCGACAGCTCAGCCCCGCCCGTCATCGAGCCGATCAGCACCGGCGCACGCAGTCGTGCGCCAAGGAAATCGTTGGCCAGATCGACACTGCCCAGATTGGTCTGGGTGAGCGCGTTGTACGGCAACCGGTAGCGCTCCAGCCCGGTGGTGACCGTCTGGTAGTCGACCGCCTCGGACAGGCACACGTCGATGTGGCGCCGTTTGCGGGTCTCCATGCCGCCGGGGTCGAGCGTCACCGGCTAACCACCCTGAGACAATGGCGTCGTGTCAGGAACTGTCGGGGTAGGGCTGTGGATCGCAATCGCCGTCATTGCCGTTCTGGTTGTCGCTGCGCTGGTTGTCGGGCTGGTGCGGTACCGGCGTCGACGGATCAGCCTGTCATCTGCTGACACTGCCACTCCAGTCGACCGCTCCGGTGGATATACCGCGTCCTCAGGGATCACGTTCACCAAATCGGGACCCGCTGAGCCGGTCGAGCGCATCGACACCAGCGGGCTACCCGCCGTCGGCGATGATGCCACCATCCCGCGCGACGCGCCGAAACGGTCGATTGCGGACGTTCAGCTGCCTGAGCCGCCGCAGGCTGAGGCCGAGCCCGGGCCGGATTTTGTCGAAGCCCCTGCTGCGCCTGATGTCGGCTCCATAGAGCCTCCGGAAGGTCGCCTGGACCGGCTCCGAGGGCGGCTGGCGAAATCGCAGAACACCCTTGGCCGCAGCATGCTGGGCCTGCTCGGCGGCGGCGACCTCGACGAGGATTCCTGGGAGGCCGTCGAGGACACCCTGCTGATCGCCGACCTCGGCCCTGTCGTCACCGAATCGGTGGTCACCTCGCTGCGGTCCCGGATGGCCAGCAGCAATGTGCGCACCGAGACCGACGCCCGCGCGGTGCTGCGCGAGGTTCTGATCTCCGAGCTGCACCCGGACCTGGACCGCTCGATCAAGGCGCTTCCGCACGACAACAAGCCGTCTGTGCTGCTGGTCGTCGGCGTCAATGGCACCGGTAAGACGACGACGGTCGGCAAGCTGGCCCGCGTCCTGGTCGCCGACGGCCGCCGTGTGGTGCTCGGCGCCGCCGACACCTTCCGAGCCGCGGCGGCGCACCAGCTGCAAACCTGGGGCTCGCGAGTGGGCGCGCAGGTCGTGTGTGGAGCAGAGGGGGCCGACCCGGCATCGGTTGCCTTCGACGCTGTAGACAAGGGCATCGAGACCGGCGCCGACGTCGTCGTCATCGACACGGCAGGGCGGCTGCACACCAAGACCGGTCTGATGGATGAACTCGGCAAGGTCAAACGGGTGGTCAGCCGGCGCGCAGAGGTCGATGAGGTGCTGCTCGTGCTCGACGCCACAATCGGGCAGAACAGCCTGCCTCAGGCTCGGGTATTTGCTGAAGTCGTCGACATCACCGGCGTCGTGTTGACCAAACTCGACGGCACGGCAAAGGGCGGAATCGTCTTCCGGATACAGCAGGAGTTGGGTGTTCCGGTCAAGCTCGTCGGTCTTGGTGAAGGCCCGGACGATCTCGCCCCTTTCGAGCCCGCGGCGTTCGTCGATGCGCTGCTCGGATAACAAACAGCTGTCGAGAAACACGTGATGTAACACCGCCGAAACGTTTGCGGCGCATCCGTTCACATGAGCGAAACACCGCAGCGTCTTATATGAAACAACCACTCAGCATTGTCTTGGACCAGGTTACGGTCGCGCCCCGTGCGGCCGAACCATGGCCAAAGGAGGAAATGGCGAGTGGATGGCTTTCCGATAATGGGGATCCCCGACACCGGGGATACGGCATGGATGCTGGCAAGCTCCGCGCTGGTGTTGCTGATGACGCCAGGACTGGCGTTCTTCTACGGCGGCATGGTTCGCGCCAAGGGTGTGCTCAACATGCTGATGATGAGCATCAGCGCCATGGGCGTCGTGACGGTGTTGTGGGTGCTGTACGGCTACTCGCTGTCCTTCGGCAACGACACGTTCGACCTGTTCGGCGACCCCACGCAGTACTGGGGACTGAAGGGTCTCATCGCCGGTAACGCGAAAGCCGCTGTTGCCGCTGATCCGAGCACGGGGACCGCAGCGGTCGATGCGGTGCATATCCCGCTGGCAGGCACGATCCCGCAGTTGGTATTCGTGATGTTCCAGTTGATGTTCGCGATCATCACGGTCGCGCTGGTCTCGGGTGCGGTCGCTGACCGGCTGAAGTTCGGCGCCTGGCTGACCTTCGCGGGCCTGTGGGCGACGTTCGTCTACTTCCCGGTGGCGCACTGGGTGTTCGCCTTCGACGGCTTCACCGGCGAGCACGGTGGCTGGATCGCCAACAAACTCAAGGCAATCGACTTCGCGGGTGGTACTGCGGTGCACATCAACTCGGGTGCCGCCGGCCTGGCGTTAGCCCTCGTCCTCGGCAGGCGCAAGGGCTGGCCGGGAACCCCGATGCGGCCGCACAACCTGCCGTTCGTGATGCTCGGTGCCGGTCTGCTGTGGTTCGGCTGGTACGGGTTCAACGCCGGTTCGGCGCTCAGCTCCGGTGGAATCGCGGCGTCGACGTTCGTGACCACCACCGTGGCCACCGGTACCGCCATGCTTGCCTGGCTACTCGTCGAGAAGATCCGTGACGGGCACGCCACCTCACTGGGTGCCGCGTCGGGCATCGTGGCCGGCCTGGTCGCGATCACGCCGTCCTGTTCATCGGTCAACGTCCTCGGTGCGCTGGTGGTCGGTTTCCTCGGCGGTGCGATCTGCGCGCTGGCGGTGGGACTGAAGTTCAAGTTCGGCTACGACGACGCCCTCGACGTCGTCGGTGTGCACATGGTCGGTGGTCTCACGGGCACGTTGCTGATCGGTTTCCTGGCGGCCCCCGAGGCGCCTGCTGCCGTGAAGGGATTGTTCTACGGCGGTGGATTCGATCAACTGTGGCGCCAGGCAGTCGGTGCGTTCGCGGTTCTCGCGTACTCGTTCATCGTTACGACTATCTTGGCGTTGATCCTGAAGTACACCATTGGCCTGCGCCTTGGTGAAGAGGATGAGGCTGGCGGCATTGACGAGGCCGAACACGCCGAGACTGGATACGATTTCGTGCCAGTTGGGGGTACATCGGTGCTCGCCCGTCACGGCGCGGAGGAATGAGGAATATGAAACTGATTACTGCGATCGTCAAGCCGTTCACGCTCGAAGACGTCAAGACCGGCCTCGAACAGGCGGGCATTCTTGGAATGACTGTCAGCGAGGTGCAGGGATACGGGCGCCAGAAGGGTCACACCGAGGTGTACCGAGGCGCCGAGTACTCCGTCGACTTCGTGCCGAAGGTGCGCGTGGAGGTCGTGGTCGATGACGCGGCCGTCGACAAGGTGGTAGACGTCATCGTCCAGGCCGCGCGCACCGGAAAGATCGGTGACGGCAAGGTGTGGGTCAGCCCGGTTGAGACCGTGGTCCGGGTCCGCACGGGCGAGCGGGGGTCCGACGCCCTTTGAGCCGCATCTGAAATGAGACCTCGTCTCCCGGCCGTGCACCGTGAGCGTTAATAGGTAAGGCCGGGGAGGACTCGAAATGACGGAGCAGACACCAGATCCCGCCGCCGGCGCCTCTCGATGGGAGGCCCCGGCGGCGGGCTCGTTACGTCCGGCGACCGATCTCGCCACCGCATCCGAAAACCTGCTCGCGGGCGGCGCGCGCCAACTGGACTCGGCAGGGCTACGCGACGCGCTGCTGGATTTGCACGATTTCTGGCTCACGACAAAGGCCACGGAGATCGGAGTCACCGCAACCAGCGGCTTCGCGATCGTCGCCACCGGTGGGCTGGGGCGCGGAGAACTGCTGCCGTACTCGGACCTTGATTTGATGCTGTTGCACGACAACATGCCTCGCGACATCGTCGGTCAGGTCGCCGAGTTGCTTTGGTATCCGTTGTGGGACGCGAATATTCGGATCGACCACAGCGTGCGCACCGTGCCCGAAGCGATGACGGTCGCAGGCGAGGACATCTCCGCGGGTTTAGCCATGCTCGAGGTGCGGCACATTGCGGGCGACTCCGACCTGTCGTCACTGCTCATCGGTGGGGCCCGTCGGCAGTGGCGTACCGGAATCGCCTCGCGTTTCGACGAACTCGTCGCGCACACCGAGTCGCGATGGCAGCGCAGCGGTCAGATCGCCCACCGCGCCGAGCCCGACCTGAAGTGCGGCCGCGGCGGCTTACGCGACGTACAGTTGCTCAACGCGTTGGCTATCGCGCAGCTCGCCGACGTCTATCCGAGCCGCTCGCTGGCTTCGCCGACCGGCACGCTGGGCGAGGCGCATATGGCGCTGCTCAACGTGCGCACCGAACTGCACCGGGTGTCGGGTCGCGGTCGGGAACTGCTGCTGGCCCAGCACGCCGATGAGATCGGCGCTGCGTTGCACATCGGTGACCGGTTCGACTTGGCGCGCACACTTTCTGACGCCGCCCGCACGGTCAGCTATTACGTCGACACCGGGCTGCGCACCGCGGCCAACGCGCTGCCGCGCCGCGGGCTGGCCGCATTCAAGCGCCCCGTGCGTCGCCCTCTTGACGAGGGTGTCATCGAGTTCGCCGGCGAGGTGATCCTGGCCCGAGACGCCCGCCCGGACCGCGACCCCGGCCTGATCCTGCGGGTCGCAGCGGCGTCGGCCACCACCGGGTTGCCGATCGCCGCGTCAACCCTTGCCCGGCTCACCGAGACCGCGCCGGAGCTGCGCACGCCGTGGCCGCGTCAGGCGCTCAAGGACCTGCTGGTGATGCTGGCCGCAGGCCAGCCTGCGGTGGCCACCATCGAGGCGCTCGACCGCACCGGGTTATGGGGACGGCTGTTCCCTGAGTGGGGTGCCGTGCGGGATCTCCCTCCGCGCGACGTCGTGCACATCTGGACGGTTGACCGTCATCTTGTCGAAACCGTCTCGCGGGCAAGCGCATTCACCACCCGGGTATCCCGGCCCGACTTGTTGATGCTCGGTGCGCTCTGCCACGACATCGGCAAGGGCCGCGGCGGCGACCACAGCGTCATCGGAGCCGAGTTGGCCACCCAGATCGGCACCAGGCTCGGTCTGTGGCCGTCCGACGTCGAACTGCTGTCGAGGGTGGTCCGCCATCACCTGCTACTGCCACACACCGCGACGCGACGGGATCTGCAGGACCCCAAGACCATCGCGGCGGTGGTCGACGCGCTCGACGGCGACGCAGTGCTCTTGGAGCTGCTGCAGGTGCTGGCCGAGGCGGATTCGCTTGCAACGGGTCCCGGCGTGTGGGGCGACTGGAAGGCATCGCTGATCGGTGACCTGGTTCGGCGCTGCCGTCTGGTGATGGCCGGCGAACCGCTTCCGACTCCCGATCCGATTGACCCGCGCTATCTTTCGTTGGCCTCGGATATCGGCGTGCACGTCGAATTGACCCCCGGCGACGGCCAGCACATCTACAACGTGACGATGATCGCGCCTGACCGTCGGGGCCTGTTGTCCAAGGCCGCAGGCGTGCTTGCGCTCAATTCGCTTCGCGTGCACTCGGCGTCAGTGAACGGTCATGAGGGTTCGGCCATCAACACTTTCGTTGTGTCACCGCATTTCGGTTCACCGCCTGCCGCCGAGCTGCTTCGCCAGCAGTTCATCCTCGCGCTTGAGGGTGACCTTGACGTGCTGGCCTCGCTGGACAAACGCGACCACGATGTGGCACAGCACGGCACCACCCGCGCCGGGGAGATACCGGATGCGGTGCCGATCAACCACGCCACCGCACCGCCGCGGATTCTCTGGTCCGAGGGGCCCGAGCCGGGTGAGGTCGTCGTGCAGATCCGATCGACGGATCGCACCGGCCTATTGGCGAGGCTGACGGCCGTGTTCGAACGCGACAGCGTGGACATCGCGTGGGCGAAGGTCACCACGCTGGGTTCGTCGGTCGTCGACGTGTTCGGCATCACCGCCGTCGGAGACGGCGATTCGGACACAGCACCGGCCCTTGCGTCAGTCCGCGACGAGCTCGAGCATGACCTCTTCGCCGTGCTGCCTGCGCCCGCGCCCGCAAAGCCGGTTTCGGAAGCCAGCTAGGCTGGTCGGCGTGTTTGAATCGCTGTCCGACCGGTTGACCGGTGCCCTGCAGGGGCTGCGTGGCAAGGGTCGGCTGACCGACGCCGACGTCGACGCGACCACCCGCGAGATCCGGTTGGCACTGCTGGAAGCCGACGTCTCGCTTCAGGTGGTGCGCGCATTCGTCGCCCGCATCAAGGACCGCGCCAAGGGCGCCGAGGTCTCCGGTGCGCTCAACCCGGCGCAGCAGGTCGTCAAGATCGTCAACGAGGAGCTTGTCGCCATCCTCGGCGGCGAGACCCGCCAACTGGCCTTCGCCAAGGACCCGCCGACGGTGATCATGCTTGCCGGTCTGCAGGGTTCCGGTAAGACAACCCTGGCCGGCAAGCTCGCGAAATGGCTTAACGGACAGGGCCATACACCGCTGCTCGTGGCGTGTGACCTGCAGCGCCCCGGTGCGGTGAACCAGCTGCAGATCGTCGGCGAGCGTGCTGGCGTGCACGTCTTCGCGCCGCATCCCGGCGTGTCGACGGAAGGCTCGGAACAGGCCGGGCATGGCGACCCGGTGGCCGTGGCGGCGGCCGGTCTTGCCGAGGCCAAGGCCAAGCACTACGACGTCGTCGTCGTCGACACCGCGGGCCGACTCGGCATCGATGACGAACTGATGGGCCAGGCCGCGGCCATCCGGGCCGCCGTCGACCCCGACGAAGTGATCTTCGTGCTCGACGCGATGATCGGCCAGGACGCCGTCACCACCGCCGAGGCGTTCCGCGAGGGCGTCGGCTTCACCGGCGTCGTGCTGACCAAGCTGGACGGTGACGCCCGTGGTGGCGCTGCGCTGTCCGTGCGCGAGGTCACCGGTGTGCCGATCCTGTTCGCGTCGAGCGGGGAGAAGCTCGAGGACTTCGACGTCTTCCATCCCGACCGGATGGCTGGCCGCATTCTCGGCATGGGTGACGTGCTCAGCCTCATCGAGCAGGCCGAGCAACACTTCGACGCCGAACAGGCCGAAGCCGCCGCCGCCAAGATCGGCTCGGGCGAGCTCACTCTGGAGGACTTCCTCGAGCAGATGCTGGCCATCCGCAAGATGGGCCCGATCGGCAATCTGCTCGGCATGCTGCCCGGCGCAGGCCAGATGAAGGAGGCGCTGGCCGCGGTCGACGACAGCCAACTCGACCGTGTGCAGGCGATCATCCGAGGCATGACACCCGCCGAGCGGGCCGACCCGAAGATCATCAACGCGTCTCGCCGGCTCCGGATCGCCAACGGTTCGGGCGTCGCGGTCTCCGAAGTAAATCAGCTCGTCGACCGGTTCTTCGACGCCCGCAAGATGATGTCGCAGATGGCCGGTCAGATGGGAATGCCGTTCGGCCGCAAGGGTTCTTCCCGCAAGGCCGCCAAGAACAAGAAGAAAGGGCAGAAAGGCCGCAAAAAGGTGAGCGGCCCGACGCCGCCGCGTAACCCGATGGCGGGGAACATGCCTGCGGGCTTCCCCGATCTGTCGAACATGCCCAAGGGTCTGGACGAGCTGCCGCCCGGCCTTGCCGACATCGACCTGTCGAAGCTGAAGTTCCCCGGAAACAACTAGCGCGCGTGCGTCTTCACGTCCGCGGTCTTGGGCTCCCCGACGGCGAGCCGGTGGAGTGGTGGATCGTCGACGGCACGCTGAGCGCCGAACCGGTCGAAGACGCCGAGACAGTGTTTGACGGAGGCTGGATCGTGCCCGGCCTTGTCGACGCGCACTGCCACGTCGGGCTTGGCGTCCACGGCGCCATCGAACTCGACGACGCGATCGAACAGGCCAAGACCGAGCGCGACGCTGGTGCGCTGCTGCTGCGGGACGCCGGCTCGCCGACCGACACGCGCAGCCTTGACGACCATGACGACTTGCCCCGCATCATCCGTCACGGCAGGCATCTGGCCAGACCACGGCGGTACCAGCGCGGGTTCGCCATCGAACTGGAGGACGAGTCGCAGCTGCCCGCCGCAGTGGCCGAGCAGGCCCGCTGGGGTGACGGTTGGGTCAAACTCGTTGGCGACTGGATCGACCGCGATACCGGCGACCTGGCGCCGGTGTGGGCCGACGACATCCTCAAGAAGGCAATCGACGCGGCCCATGACAATGGTGCGAGGGTCACGGCGCACGTGTTCAGCGAGGACGCACTCCCGGGTCTCATCAATGGGGGAATCGACTGCATCGAACACGGCACCGGGCTGACCGACGAAACGATCGAGTTGATGGTCGAGCACGGCACCGCGCTTGTCCCCACGCTGATCAACATCGAGAACTTTCCCGGCATCGCCGATGCGGGGGAGAAGTATCCGACATACGCGCGGCACATGATTGACCTCTACGCCACGTGCTATCCGCGGATCGGCGCCGCGCGTGAGGCCGGCATACCGATCTACGCGGGAACCGACGCGGGCAGCACCGTCGCGCACGGTCGGATCGCCGAGGAGATCGAGGCGCTCAAGGGCATCGGCATGAGTGCCACCGAGGCGCTTGGCGCGGCCAGTTGGACCGCGCGAGAGTGGTTGGGGCGACCCGGTCTGGAGCACGGGGCCAGTGCCGACTTGGTCTGCTACGCCGAGGATCCGCGGTCGGGCGTCGACGTGATCAACAACCCCGCCAGGGTCATTCTGCGCGGGCGCGTTTTCTAGCGCGAGCAGACACAAAAGGCCCCGACACGCCGGAATTTCGGGGCCTTTTGCGTCTGCTCGCGCAATCCTGGCTAGCCGTATTGGCTGAAGCCCCAGTCGAACAGGCCGATGGCCGGACCGAATTGGTCAGTGTCCCCGTACATCTCGACGACCACGAGCCGGTGCCCGCCGCGCTGTGCCGCGGCGACGAAGGTCTTCTGAGCCAGGTCGGTGTAGCCCGTCTTGCCGACCAGGGTCCCGGGATAGCGCTTCAGTAACTCGTTCTGGGAGTCGATCTCATGTGGCCCGGTGTCGGTGGGGAACAGTGATGACGACTGGCGCACGATCGCCGCGAACGCCGGATACCGCAGCGCCTCACGGTAAATCACCGCCAAATCGTATGGCGAGGTAACCGACTCCATCCCTGGGCCGTCCAGCCCCGACGGCGAAGACGCGTGAGTGTTGCGGGCGCCGATCGCGGCGGCCTTGGCGTTCATCTTCGCGACGGCGATCTGATAACCGCCCAGGCCGTCGGCCAAAGTGTTGGCGGCATCGTTGCCCGACACCAGCAGCAGGCCGTCGAGTAACTGACGCACCGTGTATGACCGGCCCGCTTTCACCCCGACGCACGAGCATTCCACATCGGTAGCTGCCGAACTGGCACGGATCACCGCATTGAGCGGCAGCTGGTCGAGGACGACCATGGCGAGCAACGGTTTGATGGTGCTTGCCGGGGCATGCGACTCATAAGGGTTGTTGGAGGCCAGGATTCGGCCGCTGTCCGGGTCGGCCAAAAGCCACGCGCGCGCGGGCACGTCGGGTACGTTGGTGGCGCTCGCGGGCTCCGCCAGTGGTTGACCGACGGCCGGGGGAGCGACCATGGTGGTCGCAGTCAGCGCAATAGCCAACGCGGCCAGCAATTTTCGCACGAATGCCGACAGTATCCGTCGCGTTTGCCGACGAGGTCTCGGATGCGTTGCGATTCAGCAACTTAAAGTGAGCCGACGCTGACCTTAGGATCCTGAGCGAAGCCCCAGTCAAACAACCCCGCGGCCTGATCCCAGTAGTTCGGGCCGCCCTCTTTGATCAGCCCGTACATCATGGCGATCACCAGGCGGCGTCCGCCTCGATCAGCCGCGGCGACGAACGTCTTCTTGGCGGCGTCGGTGAAGCCGGTCTTGCCGCCGAGCGCGCCCGGGTAGCGGTGGAGCATCTCGTCCTCGTTGACAAGCGGCTTCTCGCCGGCGCCGGACGGGAACATGGCCACCGGCTGCGAAGTGATCTGCGCGAATGTCGGGTTGGCCATCGCGGCGCGGAAGATGATCGCCAGGTCTCTCGGCGTGATGAGCCCTGAGCCACCCGGTCCGTCGAGCCCCGACGGCGTCGACGCGTGCGTGTTCACCGCGCCGATGGACGCGGCCTTGGCGTTCATCTTCGCCACCGCGGTGTCGTAACCGCCGATCATGTCGGCGAGCGCATTGGCGGCGTCGTTGCCCGAAACAAGCAGCACGGCGTCGAGCAGTTGGCGGGCGGTGTAGGTGCCACCCGGTTTGACGCCCGCACAGTTGCACTCGACTTGGGTGTCGGCCGCGGTGCCGACGACCGTCGCATCCAGATCCGGCAACTCGTCGAGTGCGGTGAGCGCCAGTAGCGTCTTGATCGTGCTCGCGGGTGGATGGGCGATATCCATGTCGCGGCCTGCCAGCACCTGACCGGTGTCCATATCGGCGACAATCCACGCCGGAGCGGGGCCGTCGGGAATCGGCGCGCTGCCGACAGGCTGGATGTCCGCATCGGCCCAGGCGGCAGGCGACACGGACAGCAGGATCAGACTCACGCATGCGGTGATGACCGCGATTAACCTCCCCATGAGTCCCGCAGCCTAACCTCGCCGCCTGATCGTGTTCAATCGACGCATGTTGAGCCTGGAGGAGATTTCGGATCGGTTCGAGATTCAGCAGCTGCTGATCGACTACTCGACCGCCATCGACGGACGACAATTCGACGATCTCGATCGCGTGTTCACTTCGGACGCATATATCGACTATCGGGCGATGGGCGGGATCGACGGTCGCTTCCCCGAGGTGAAGGCGTGGCTAGCCGAGACGCTGCCGAAAATTTTCCAGGCGCATGCCCACATGCTGGGCAACTTCGACGTGCGCATCGATGGCGACACCGCGTCGTCGCGCACCTTCTGCTTCAACCCGATGGTGTTCGCCGGGGAGAAGAACCAGATCATGTTCTGCGGGCTGTGGTACGTCGACGAGTTCATCCGCACACCCGACGGTTGGCGAATGACCCGCCGCGTCGAGGAGAAGTGCTTCGACAAGATGCTGTAGCGCCGTCAGTCACGCCTGCCAATGAACAGGTGACGCGGTATCGGCTTCTCGTCGATCCTGCGCTGCTCGACCTGCATGCCCGAATTCTGAAGGGCCGCAGCGATTTCACCGACGGGTCGAATGGTGAATCCGTGCGGGGTGAACGGCAGCCGTGCCATCACCTCCGGATCGCCGATCCCGATCACCGCACGTCCGCCAGGACGCACTACCCGCGCGAGTTCCTTGCAGGCCGCATCGAGTTCGGAGATGAAGTACACGGTGTTGACCGTGATGAGCGCGTCGACCGAATTGTCTTCCAACGGAAGCTCGGTCAGCGAGCCGGGCGAAAGTCGCAACCGGCCGGACCGGACGTCGCGGCCGAATCTCGACCCGGCGCGGCGCAGCATGTCGTCGGCGATTTCGATGCCGTGCACGACGCCGTCGTCGCCGACGCGGTCGAGCAGCAGCTGCAGTCCGGCACCGCCGCCGAAACCGATATCCGCGGTGACGGCGCCGCGCGCAATCTCCGCGGAGTCAACGGCGGCAGCGATCGCCGTCTCGTTTCCCCGGTTCAGTGCTCGTGCGACGAGCGGACTCAGGATTCCGTGTGGGCGGCCGAGTTGCCCGGCCACCGTGGCCAACAACCGCTCGCGCAATGACGTCATGGATCAAGCATGACGGTTACCGCAGCCTGCGGCGCGCGGCCATCCCCACAGCCTTCTTGATCCGGTCGGAGAGGTACACCGAGACGAAGACGTTGAAGATGTCCTCCCGCAGCCTGGTCAGCTTGGAGCTCGTGATGCGCCACTGCCCTTCGGTCTTCTCGTAGGTTTCCTGGTAGTGGCCGTAGCCGCGCAGATTCACCCCCGGCGCCAACCGGACCACATCTTCGAGCGCCCAGATGCCTCTCGCCGTCGTCGCCGACGTCAGCTCGATCTCCGGTGCATGCACCTGGTGTGCGGTGGCGCGGTTTCCAAGGTTCTTGTGGGTGAATGCGACGAAGTCATCGGCGCCTTGGATCACCTTGCCGCCCGCCTGCGAGGTATCGCTGAGGAAGTCATCGGCGAATATCCCACGCCACGCCTCCCAGTCCTTCGTGTCCAGGTAGCGGCAGTACCGGGCCTTCAGCTGCTTGATCGCCTCGATCTCCAGCAGGGCGGCCGCGTCATCCATCCCGCGAGCGTGACACTTGCGCAAGAAGTTGTAAAGGTCCGCGCCGACATCCGGGTTGCGATTTCCAACCGTACCGCCTGTTCTGGCACAATGGGCGGCTGTCTGCCCCGCGACTACGGCTGCGCGGCGGTCACACACGTAAGGCAAAACCGGATCCGGGCAATCCGCCTGAGATCGCTGAATTGCAGCGTGGCAACCACAGGAGTCGCTTAACCATGGCTGTCAAGATCAAGCTCACTCGGCTTGGCAAGATCCGCAATCCCCAATACCGCATCTCCGTCGCCGACGCGCGCACCCGCCGCGACGGCCGCGCGATCGAGGTCATCGGCCGGTATCACCCGAAGGAAGATCCCAGCCTCATCGAGATCGATTCGGAGCGGGCCCAGTACTGGCTCGGCGTCGGTGCCCAGCCGACCGAACCCGTTCTGCAGCTGCTGAAGATCACCGGCGACTGGCAGAAGTTCAAGGGGCTGCCCGGCGCTGAAGGCACCCTGAAGGTCGCGGAGCCCAAGCCCAGCAAGCTGGATCTGTTCAACGCCGCGCTGGCCGAGGCCGACGGCGCACCGTCCGGCGACGCCACCACGCCCAAGAAGAAGAAGGCACCCGCCAAGAAGGCTGCGGAGAAGGCCGAGGCTGAGGCGCCTGCCGAGACTGCCGACGCGTCCACCGAGGCTGCTGAGGCGCCCGCCGAGGCCGCCGAGGCCGCAGTTGAGGTCCCAGAGGCCGCCGAGTCGGCCGAGTCGGCCGCGCCTTCCGAGAGCTGAGCGCAACCATGAGCTCTGTCGTCGTCGACGCCGTTGAGCACCTGGTCCGCGGGATCGTGGACAACCCCGATGATGTCCGTGTCGACATGGTGACCAACCGCCGCGGACGCACCGTCGAGGTGCACGTACACCCCGATGACCTCGGCAAGGTCATCGGCAGGGGTGGCCGCACCGCTACCGCGCTGCGCACGCTGGTCTCCGGCATCGGTGGCCGGGGCATCCGCGTCGACGTGGTGGACACCGACCAGTAGCGGTCGGCATATGGACCTGGTGGTCGGTCGGGTCGTCAGGGCACACGGCGTCACCGGTGAGGTCGTCGTCGAGGTCCGCACCGACGACCCCGACACCCGGTTCGCGCCGGGCACGACACTGCGCGCCAAGCCATCCCGCGGCGGGCCCGAACGCGACTACGTCGTCGATTCGGCTCGCGAGCACAGCGGACGACTGTTGGTGCGACTGGACGGTGTGGCGGACCGCACCGCGGCCGACTCAATGCGGGGCACCCTGTTCCTCGTCGACTCAGCGGACCTGCCGCCGATCTCGGAGCCCGACGAGTTCTACGACCATCAGCTCGAGGGCCTGCAGGTCGTGACGACCGCAGGCACGCCCGTCGGCTCCGTCGCGGAGGTATTGCACACCGCGGCAGGCGAATTGCTCTCTGTACGTACCGGGGACGGCGAGGTGCTGGTGCCCTTCGTCAGCGCCATCGTCATGGCGGTGTCGTTGACTGACCAGACCATCGAGATCGATCCACCCGAGGGTCTGCTGGAGCTGGGCTGACGATGCGCATAGATGTGGTGACCATCTTCCCCGACTACCTGGAACCACTGCGACAGTCGTTGCCAGGCAAGGCGATTGACGCCGGGATCGTCCAATTGGCGGTGCACGATCTTCGGCGCTGGACCCAGGACGTTCACAAGTCGGTGGACGACTCGCCCTACGGCGGCGGCCCAGGCATGGTGATGAAAGCTCCGGTGTGGGGGGAAGCGCTCGACGAAATCTGTTCCGACGAAACGCTGCTGATCGTCCCGACGCCGGCGGGTCGGCTGTTCGGTCAGGCCGACGCGCAACGCTGGAGCGCCGAGAAGCACCTGGTGTTCGGATGTGGGCGTTACGAGGGCATCGATCAACGCGTCGTCGACGACGCGGCCCGCCGGATGCGGGTCGAGGAGGTCTCAATCGGCGACTACGTGCTGCCTGGCGGCGAATCGGCCGCGCTGGTGATGATCGAGGCGATCGTGCGGCTGCTGCCCGATGTGCTCGGTAATCCAGCGTCGCACCAAGACGATTCACATTCCAACGGCTTGTTGGAGGGGCCGAGCTACACCAGGCCGCCGAGTTGGCGTGGACTCGACGTGCCCGAGGTGCTGCTGTCTGGTGATCATGCCAAGATCGCGGCGTGGCGACATGAACAGGGGCTGCAGCGCACTCGCGACCGTCGCCCCGATCTGCTGGACTAGATCCGGCCGCCGGGGAACATCGTCTTGACGGCCTGGGTGATGGTGTCGCGAGCGGTGCTGTCGTCAGTGGGCTGCATCGACCCGATCGCCATCACATAGCGACGGTCGGCGCCGATCACGCCGGTGGACATGTGCATCCAATTCCCGCCGTTCCAGCAGCACATCCAGCCCTGCTTGACCGCGACGGCTTCGCGGGACAGGCCATCGGGGATGCCGAACCGCTGCGGGTATACGCCGCCGGGCTGGGTACCGTCGATCGCGATCGGCGTCGACTGGGCAAGGTTGGACAGGATGATGCTGGCCTTCTCGGGCGGGAGCCCGCCACTGCCGTCCAACAGCATGTCGTAGTAGCGCACCAGGTCGGCGGTGGTGCTCATGGTGTTCCACCAGTGCCCGTCGTACGGTGCGGTCGTCGAACCAAGCCCGTAACGGGCGGCCACCCGGGTGACGATGGCGCTACCACCGCTTCGCTCCCAGAACACCTCGGCTGCGCTGTCGTCGGAGGACCGCAGCATTGTGTCGAAAGCCGTGCGGTCCTCGGGGGTTAGGTCGGTTTGTCCCTTCGCCTCCTGCAGCAGCAGGTCGTCGGCGATGAACAGCTTGACCACGGATGCGATCGGGGTCGGGGCGGCGTTGCCGCTCGAGATCACCTGATTGGTGTTGCGGTCCAGCACGACCGCCGAAATGTCCGCTCCAGACTTTGCCGCCTCGGTGGCAGCCTGCTGAGCGCGGACGGTCAGGCCGTCGAATGCGGCCGCCGGCTCGTCGGGTGGCGATTCCGGCAGCGGGGCCTTCGTGCCCATCGGGGCGATGACGGTCAGCGGTGGGCCCGCGGGCTCCGGGGGCGTGCCGTAGACCTTGGCTTCGCAGCCGGAGGCAAGGGGGGCCGCAATGACGACGGCCGCGATTGCCGTGACCAACTTCGACGGCCGCGGTCGCATCACCCTCCTCAAACTATTCTCGAACCGGAATCAGGTTTGCCGCACCGCCCCTGCCAGTGGCTTCAGACTAGCGGTTGACCGCAAAGATCGCGTGTTGCGGTCAGCTGCGCGTTTCGCGGGTTCATCCAGCCGCGATTTCACTGGATTGGGGCCCATCTGGCACAATTGAGCAGTTGTCCGCGTAGGCCGATCAGCGCCCGCTGCGAGACTCCCAGATACGCCCGATAGATCGGCTCCGCGACGCGTCACATCCCGACGCAGACTCCCGCAGCCGCGAACAGCAAGGAAGTGTCACCGATGAACACGCTGGACTTCGTCGATAAGGCGTCGCTGCGCGACGACATCCCGGACTTCGGCCCCGGCGACACCGTCAACGTGCACGTCAAGGTCATCGAGGGCTCCAAGGAACGCATCCAGGTCTTCAAGGGTGTCGTCCTTCGCCGGCAGGGCGGTGGGGTTCGCGAGACCTTCACCGTGCGCAAGGAAAGCTACGGCGTTGGCGTCGAGCGGACCTTCCCGGTGCATTCGCCGAACATCGACCACATCGACGTCGTCACACGTGGTGACGTGCGCCGCGCCAAGCTGTACTACCTGCGCGAGCTGCGTGGCAAGAAGGCCAAGATCAAGGAAAAGCGCTGACCTCGTTTCCGGCCGCCCACGCGACTCAGGCCTGAGCCGTGGAAAGCGCGCCGCGCGGCGGCAAGCATCGCGCTGACTACTCTCATGCGGTGACCAAATCCACTGACCCTGGCGTCGACTCCACCGTGCACCAGCCCGCGGACACGACGGCCCTTCCCACCACGACGGGCCGACACGCCAAGACCGACGAACCCAAGAAGCGCGGTGCGCTAAGGGAAGCGGCGATCCTCGTCACCATCGCGGTGGTCCTCTACTACGTCATGCTGACGTTTGTCGCGCGGCCGTACCTGATCCCGTCCGAGTCGATGGAGCCCACGCTGCACGGCTGCACCGGGTGCACCGGCGACCGGATCATGGTGGACAAGCTGACCTACCGGTTCGGTTCGCCGCAGCCCGGCGACGTGATCGTGTTCAAGGGCCCGCCCAACTGGAACATCGGCTACAAGTCGATCCGCTCGAAGAACACCGCCGTGCGCTGGGTGCAAAACGCGCTTTCGTTCGTCGGCTTCGTCCCGCCCGACGAGAACGACTTGGTTAAACGCGTGATCGCGGTGGGTGGGCAGACCGTCGAATGCCGCGCCGACACGGGCCTCACGGTGGACAACAAGCCGCTCAACCAGCCGTTTCTGGATCCCGCGACCATGATGGCCGACCCAAAGATCTACCCATGTCTTGGCAATGAGTTCGGGCCGGTCAAGGTGCCCGACGGGCGGCTGTGGGTGATGGGCGACAACCGCACCCATTCGGCCGATTCGCGCGCGCACTGCGGCAATATCCCGGCCGACGCCCAGCGCGGGCTGTTGTGCACGGGGGATCCGAACCCCGGGACGGTGCCGGTAGACAATGTCATTGGAAAGGCACGGTTCATTGCCTGGCCGCCTTCGCGATGGGGTGGAGTCCACGCGGTGAACCCGCAGACTCAGTAGGAGTTGCACTTGCCGGCGACATGGCCTCCGCGAACGGTGATCCGGAAGTCTTCGGGCCTGCGCACCCTTGAGTCCGCGCTCTATCGGTGCGGGCTGGGTCCGGTGGCGGGCGTCGACGAGGTAGGCCGCGGCGCATGCGCAGGTCCGCTGGTGGTGGCCGCATGTGTGCTCGGGCCGAACCGGCTGGAGAGCCTGGCCGCGCTCGACGACTCCAAGAAGCTCAACGAGAAGGAGCGTGAGCGGCTGTTTCCGTTGATTCGCCGCTACGCGGTGGCCTATCACGTGGTGTTCATCCCTTCGGTCGAGGTGGATCGGCGAGGTGTGCATGTCGCGAATATCGAGGGCATGCGGCGGGCGGTGGCGGGCCTGTCGCTGCGGCCCGGCTACGTGTTGTCGGATGGGTTCCGGGTGCCGGGACTGCCGATGCCGTCGCTGCCGGTGGTCGGTGGCGACGCGGCCGCGGCTTGCATCGCGGCGGCCAGTGTGCTGGCCAAGGTGAGCCGTGACCGGCTGATGGTCAAGATGGAGACCGAACATCCGGGGTACGGATTCGCCGAGCACAAGGGCTACAGCACGCCGGCGCACAGTGCGGCGCTGGCCGAGCTCGGCCCGTGCAGCCAACACCGATACTCGTTCATCAATGTGCGCCGGCTGGTGGCGGTCGAGGGTGAACTCGTGCCCGATGATGCGTTGGACACCGAACCCGAGCAGCAGAGCCAACTGGGGTAGGGGAGAATTGGGACCGGATGGACCAGAAGAAGATGAAGGACAGCTGAGCCGATGAGTGCCGAAGATCTCGAGAAGTATGAAACCGAGATGGAGCTCTCGCTCTACCGCGAATACAAGGACATCGTCGGGCAGTTCAGCTATGTCGTTGAGACGGAGCGACGGTTCTACCTGGCCAACAGCGTCGAGCTGGTGCCGCGGAACTCCGAGGGCGAGGTCTACTTCGAATTGCGGCTCGCCGACGCCTGGGTGTGGGACATGTACCGGCCTGCACGGTTCGTCAAACACGTGCGCGTGATCACGTTCAAGGACGTGAACATCGAAGAGGTGGAAAAGCCCGAGCTGCGGCTGCCCGAGTAGTCGCAACTTACGGAGCTCGGAGCACTTTCTCGGCGAATCGCGCACAACGCCCCAACCGTGTAGCAGTTGTCCACCCACTTGATGCAGCTCAGAGGTGGTCAAACTTTCTAACCGGCGGTCTCTATTTCACTAAGATTGTTATTTTGACCATTTAGCGGGGTTCCGGGGCGATGATTGGCACCAAGCCGAAGAACGACGAAGCCGCGGGGGGTTTCCGTCTTCCCTCCGGTCTGACTAGGCATGCGATCGGAAACCTAATCTTTGCTCCGCTGTGGCGCCCTAACCGTTCTGCTCGCCACGTACGACGAGATTCGCATGCCCATTTCAGTTTCGAGACAGAAAACTCACAACTGTCTCAGTATCGGCCCTTGATGTGGGACGAACTGTATGAGAGCCTTGCACAGCAAACAAAGTCTGGTCGCAAAAGGAGTTAAAGGCCAACCGAACACGAGGCAGTCGCGATGCTCACATCGGAATCGTTGACCCAAAGATATGTTCCCGCGTAGAGTCCTGCACCGTCGTCGAACGCGCGCTGGGGGTGGGTCGGGCTTGTCATACCGAGCGGCGGGGCGTAGGTCCGTGCGCCCCTCGTGCCGGTGCGGAGGCGTGCGATGACACGAAGCCTCCTGCGCCCGTTGATGGGCTTGGTCACCATTGTCGCGATCCTGGCCGCCTTTGCCCTCGCGGCGAATCTGTTTCGCGGAGGCTTCACGGACAGCGTTCCTGTGACAGTCATCTCGTCGCGCGCCGGCCTTGTGATGAATACTGACGCCAAGGTTCAGGTACGCGGTGTGCAGGTGGGCAAGGTCGCCTCGATCGAGAATCTGCCCAACGGAGGTGCCGCCCTCCATCTCGCCATGGATCCGAAGCGGCTGTCCGCGATTCCGGCCAACGCCCTAGTCGACATCGCGTCCACGACCGTCTTCGGTGCGAAGTACGTGCAGTTCGTCTTTCCCGATAACCCGTCACCGGAGTCGTTGCGCGCCGGCCAAGTGGTCGACGCCCAGCACGTCATGGTCGAGGTCAACACGGTCTTCGAGCAACTCACGTCGGTGTTGTCAAAGATCGACCCCGCCAAGCTGAATGAGACGTTGGGCGCCATCGCGTCATCGGTCAACGGCCGCGGCGAGAAGATCGGCCAGATGCTGTCCGATCTGGATTCGTACCTGGCCAAGATCGAGCCGAGCCTTCCCGCGCTCAGCCACGACCTCGAGGCCGCCCCCGACGTATTGCGTGCATACGCCGATGCGGCGCCCGACTTCGTCTCGATCGCCGACAACGGCGCGCGGATCAGCGACACGGTGGTCGACCAGCAGCAGAATCTCGACGCCGCCCTGGTCAGCGCGATCGGCCTGGCCGATATCGGTAATGACGTCCTAAGCCAGAACCGGCAACCGCTGACCGATGTCCTACATCTGTTGGTGTCGACCACAGACCTGACGAACCAGTACAACCAGGCCCTGTGGTGCGCGCTCGCCGGAATGGTCGACGCGGGAGCGCGTCCGCCGCTCAAAGAACCAGGCGTCCATGTGATGGCGGGCTTCCTGTGGGGGCAGGAGCGATACCGCTACCCGATGGACCTGCCCAAGGCCGGTGCTACGGGCGGTCCACAGTGCACCGGGCTGCCGCACCTGCCGTTTGAAGCGGTCCCGCCATACGTCGTCGCAGACACCGGGACCAACCCGTGGCGACGCACGTATCCCGGCGTCATCCTGAATTCCGATCTGATCAAACAGATCATGTTCGGCGGCACCGAAGTCGACGGGCCGCCCCGCAACACCTCGCAGATCGGACAACCCGGATGAGGCGCTCGCTGCGCCCGACGATCGTCAAGTTCGGGATCTTCGCAGTCGTGATGGCGATGCTCACGGCGAGCTTGTTCTTCATCTTCGGCCAGTACCAAACCGGTTCCACGAAGGACTATTCGGCCGTGTTCGCCGACGCGTCCCGCCTCAAGACTGGCCAGTCGGTGCGGGTGGCAGGCATGCGTGTCGGCACCGTCAACAGCGCCAAACTCCAGCGCGACAAGACTGTGCTCGTCACGTTCGACGCGGACCCCAGCGTCCACCTCACCACGGGTACGCGAGCGGCGGTGCGCTACCTCAACCTCGTTGGCGACCGCTACCTGGAGCTGATCGAAGGGCCTGGCGACACACCGATGCCACCCGGGTCGCAGATTCCGAAGGAGCGGACACAGTCGGCGCTCGACCTCGATCTGCTGCTCGGTGGGCTCAAACCCGTTATCCGCGGGCTGAATCCACAAGATGTGAATGCGCTGTCGGCCTCGCTCATCCAGATTTTCCAAGGACAGGGCGGCACGCTGCGGTCGTTGTTCTCGAACACCTCGGGTTTCACGACGGCTTTGGCCGAGCACAACCAGACCATCCAGGCACTGATCGACAACCTCCGCACCTTGCTAGCCACCTTGACCAAGGAGGGAGACAAGTTCTCAGGCACGATCGATCGCCTTGAGAAGCTCGTCACCCAATTTGCGGCAGAACGAGATCCGATCGGCACAGCTATCGAGTCGTTGAACAACGGCACTGCCTCGGTCGCCGACCTGCTGACCGATGCCCGAGCGCCGCTGGCGGGGACGGTGGAACAACTCAGCAGGTTGGCGATCAACCTTGACGGGCAGAAGGATCGGCTCGACACGTCGCTACAGAAGGCCCCCGAGAACTACCGCAAGCTTGTCCGCACCGGGTCCTACGGCAGCTTCTTCAATTACTACATCTGCGAGCTGAACTGGCGGGTGACCGATCTCCAGGGCCGAACCGCGGTGTTCCCGTGGATCAGGCAAGACGGGGGGAGGTGTGCCGAACCCTGATGCTGAGATACCGCGGTATGCAGCTCATTCGGACCGGATTCATCGGTGTCGTGGTGGTGGTCCTCGTCATTCTGGTTGGGCTCGCGCCTGAGAAGTTATCTGCCTGGGCGACGTCGGTGCGCTATCAGGCGCTGTTCGAAGACGCGGGCGGACTCGCCAAGGGCAATGACGTGACGGTGTCCGGCATCAAGGTCGGCAGTGTCTCGAACGTGGCGCTGGAGAAGCGCAACGCGGTTGTGACGTTCACGCTCGACGGCACAGTCTCGCTCGGTTCGGACACAACCGCGCACGTGCGAACTGGCACGCTTCTTGGCGAACGTGTGTTGACGCTGGAGTCCAAGGGCGACGGCACGTTGCGCCCGAACGACGTCATTCCGGTGTCGCGTACCGCGTCACCCTACTCGCTGACCGAGGCGGTCACTGAGCTGACGACCAACACCGCCGGCACCGACACCGGTACGTTGAACCAGTCGCTGGACACCCTGTCGGGAACGCTGGATGAGCTTGCGCCACAACTGGGCCCGACGTTCGACGGCCTGACTCAACTGTCGAAGGCCATCAACGACCGCGACGACTCACTTGGCGCACTGCTCAAGGACGGCGCCGACGTCACCAAAATCCTTTCGGACCGCAGCCAACAGGTGAACACGCTGATCCTCAACGCCAACGATCTGGTCGCAGTGCTCTCCGACCGGCGCCGCGCGATCGTCGAGTTGCTTGTCCACACATCGGCATTGTCGAAGCAGCTTTCCGGAGTGATCCACGACAACGAACAGCGGCTGGCGCCGACGTTGGACAAGCTCAATGCGGTGACCGCGATCTTGGAAAAGAACCGCGACAACATTGCCAACGCGCTGCCGGGGTTGGCGAAGTTCGAGACCACTCTCGGCGAGACAATCGGCAATGGTCCCTACTACCAGGCGTACGTCCCCAATATCGACATCGCCCAGATCCTGCAGCCGTTCCTGGATTACGCATTCGGGTTCCGCAGGGGCACCGATGCGGGGCAGCCGCCGGACAATGCAGGGCCTCGCGCGGAACTTCCCTTCCCGTACAACGGGATTCCTGGGCCGGGGGAGCAGTGGGGTCCGCCGTGATGACTCAGAACCGGTTACTGAAACTCGGGCTTGCAGTGGTGCTGGCCGCGATTCTCGTTGGCGGCGCGGCCATTGTCGTTCGGCACACCATCTTGGCGCCCAAGTCGATCACCGCCTACTTCACCACGGCAACTGCGATCTACCCCGGCGACGAGGTCCGCATCGCGGGGGTGAAGGTGGGCACCATCGCTTCCATTGACCCGGTTGGCACCCAGGCCAAGATGACCATGCACGTCGACCGCGGCATTCCCGTACCCGCCGATGCCAAGGCGGTGATCGTCGCCCAAAACCTCGTTTCGGCGCGCTATGTCCAACTCGCACCTGCGTACGGATCGGGCCCGACGATGAATGACGGCGCAGTGATTCCGATCGAACGCACCGCCGTGCCGGTCGAGTGGAACGAAGTCAAAGAGCAACTGATGCGGCTCGCAACGGAATTGGGTCCCAACAACGGTATGTCGACCGGATCCGTCGGCCGGTTCATCGACAGCGCTGCGAATGCGTTGGACGGCAACGGCGACAAGCTGCGCCAGACGCTTGCTCAGCTGTCGGGGGTGGGACGCATCCTGGCCAGGGGCAGCGGCGACATCGCGGACACGATCACCAACCTGCAGACCTTCGTCACCGCGCTACGCGACAGCAACAACCAGATCGTGCAGTTCCAGGACCGGTTCGCGACGTTGACCAGCGTGGTCAACGACAGCAGGTCCGACCTGGACGCAGCACTGAAAAACCTGTCCGACGTCGTCGGTGAGACAACGCGTTTCATTCATGACACGCGGGACAAGACCGCCGAGCAGATCCAGCGGCTCGCGAACGTCACCCAGAACCTGGCAGATCACCGCATGGACCTGGAAAACGTGCTGCACACCGCGCCGCATGGGATTGCGAACGCCTACAACATGTTCGACCCGCGCACCGGTGCCGCGAGCGGTGTGTTCGTACTCAGCAACATGTCGAACCCAGTGTGGTTCATCTGCGGCATGGTCGGCGCCATCGGAAACGTCACCTCTCCGGAATCCTCCAAGCTGTGCTCGCAGTACCTCGGACCCGCGTTGCGCCAATTGAACTTCAACAATCTGCCGTTCCCGGTCAATCCGTTCCTGACGTCGAATCCGCCGCCGTACATGCTCAGATACAGCGAACCGAGACTCATGCCAGACGCTGAAGGACAACCGCCCCCACCGCCTACGGACCCGCCCGCGGTATCCGCATATACCGGCATGGGCGACGTGGCACCGCCTCCGGGCTACGGCCCGCTTCCTGGACCCCCGCCCGCAGCACCCGTATCGGAGGCGCCGACGTTGCCTGACCTGTTGTTGCCAGCCGAGAGGCCACAGCCATGATCATTCGCCGGGTTCTTGCAATCGGTTCGACGGTATTGCTGACAGTCACCGGATGTGCATTCCAGGGCGTGAACTCGTTGCCCTTGCCTGGAACTGTGGGACGCGGCAACGATGCGGCCGTGTACCACGTCGAGGTCGCGAACATCGGTACGCTGGAATCGAATTCGCCGGTTCTGATTAACGACGTCGTTGTCGGCAGTGTCGGGAAGATGACGTTGAACGGCTGGCACGTCAAACTTGACGTGTCACTGAAGCCCGATGTCATCGTGCCTGCCAATGCGGTGGCCACTGTGGGACAGACCAGCCTGCTCGGGTCGATGCACGTGGCGCTCGATCCTCCGCCGGGACAGGCGCCGGAAGGCCGACTCAAGCCGGGCGCCACGATCGGTCTCGACAGTTCGTCGACCTACCCGTCGACCGAACGGACGTTGTCGTCACTGGCGGCCGTTGTCAACGGCGGGGGACTGGGACAGATCGGCGACATCGTCCACAACTTCAACGAAGCGCTGTCGGGACGCCAGGACGCCGTGCGCGATCTGATCACCCGGCTCGATACGTTCGTCGGCACGCTGTATCAACAGCGGGACAACATCATCGCCACCATCGACGAGCTCAACCGATTCTCCGCGACGCTCGGCGGCCAGCAAGAGGTCCTCGCCCGTGCGTTGAACAAGATTCCGCCTGCGCTGGACGTCCTGATCAAGGAGCGACCCAGGATCACCACCGCGCTCGAACATCTCGGCACATTCAGTGAGACCGTCGCCGGCGTGATCAGCGATACGCAGGCCGACCTCGTGAAAAACCTGCAGAACCTCGCACCGACTCTGCAAGCGCTCGCGGACGTCGGCCCGTCGATCGACACCGCACTTGCGTACATCCCGACGTTCCCGTTGACGCAGAACCTCATCGACCGTGGCGTCCGCGGTGACTACGTGAACCTCTTCGTGGACATCGATCTCACGAACGCCCGGATAAAGCGGGGGCTTCTCCTCGGCACGCGGCTCGGGCAGGACCGCGCAGCGCTGATCCCCGCCCCGGGCGACCCAGGTTACGACGCGTACTACACCAAGTTCCCACTCGGTGTCGGCACGTCAACGCCGTTCGGCCCGATCCCGAATACCGATCCGGCGCCATGGGAACCCGGGGGTGGTGGCTGATGCTGTCACGCTTTGTCCGAATCCAGCTCGCGCTCTTCACGATCGCGTCGATCGTCGGCATTCTTGTGATGGTGTTCGCCTATATGCAGGTGCCGACGTTGCTTGGTATCGGCAAGATCACCGTCAAGGTCGAGCTTCCGGCTTCGGGTGGCCTCTACAAGTTCGCCAATGTGACGTATCGCGGTGTCGAGGTCGGCAAGGTGACCGACATGGATGTGTCGCGCAACGAGGCGACGGCCACCCTGACGTTGAACACATCTCCCAAGATTCCCGCCGACCTGACGGCCGAGGTGCGCAGCGTCTCCGCGATCGGCGAGCAGTATGTGGAACTGCTACCGCGTACGGAGTCACCGCCATACCTGCAGGACGGTTCGGTGATCCCCATGGCCGACAGCAAGATTTCGCAACAGGTCGGCCCGATGCTCGATCGAATCAGCACGCTGATCAACAGCATTCCGAAAGAGAAGTTGACCGGCCTGATCGATGAATCGTTCAATGCCTTCAACGGATCCGACTACGACGTCGGCTCGCTGATCGACTCGTCGTCGAAGATCTCAGGCGATCTCAACCGAGTGGGCGACCGTACCTCGACGCTCGTCGAAGACACTGGGCCACTTCTCGACTCGCAAGCCCAGACAACCGACGACCTCCGGCTGTGGGCGCACAGCCTGGCCGGGATCACCGGGCAGGTGGCGGCGAACGATCCTCAGGTGCGCACACTGTTGCAGCAGGGTCCCGACGCCGCGAACGAAGTCTCACGACTGTTCGACCAGATCAAACCGACGTTGCCGGTATTGCTGGCGAACATGACGACGTTCGGCCAGGTCGCGGTGACCTACCGGCCATCGCTCGAGCAGGTTCTGGTGTTGCTGCCCCCGTTGGTGGCCTTCATCCAGTCCTCGGCTCCAGAGAACAACGCGACGGGAATGGCGCTGGGCGACTTCAGGATTTCGATCGAGGACCCCCCGCCGTGCACGGTCGGCTTCTTGCCGCCGTCGGAGTGGCGGTCCCCGGCAGATCTGGACACGGTCGACACTCCCGACGGGCTGTATTGCAAACTCCCACAGGATTCGCCGATCGTCGTACGCGGGGCGCGCAATTACCCCTGCATGGGTGTGCCCGGCAAGCGCGCCCCGACGGTGCAGGAGTGCTACAGCGACAAGCCCTACCAGCCGCTGGTGATGCGACAGCACGCGCTCGGCCCGAGACCGCTTGATCCGAACCTGATCGCACAGGGCATACCGCCAGATGACCGGGTTGACTACAACGACCGGATATTCGCGCCGACAGAAGGAACGCCACTGCCGCCAGGGGCCGGGCCACCACCGCCGCCGGACGCGGTTGCGCCGCAAGCGCCCGGACCGGCGCCGGTTCCCGTGGGCCCGCCGACCGACGGCATTGCGCCACCGGATATGGGGGGTGCCCCCGCAGCGGCACCAAGCGCGTTCCGCACCAACACTTCTGGCCCCAGTCCGTCGGTTGCCATTGCCCACTACGATCCCCAGACAGGCCAGTACGCCACGGCGGACGGCCAGGTGGGCCGCCAGACCGACCTCGTTGACCCGGCGAAGACCTGGCAGGACCTGATCTACAGGGCCGACCGATGATGTTCGCAAAGGCGCTGGCATGTGCAGCGACTGCGACGGTGACCTTGGGTGTGTGCGCGACGCCCGTCGCCAAGGCGGACCCGAACGACGGCGTTGCGATCAACGGTACGTACACCGCATTCTCGGACGGCCAATGGGCGAAGACCAACCAGTCCTTCCACGACGAGGTGAGCGTCACTCAAACGTGGACCGTCACCTCGAACTGCACGACGTACCAAGATTGCACCGGACGCGTCACAAGCGATCAGGGCTGGAGCGCAGACCTTGTCTATATGAGCGGCCGTTGGAAGGTCAGTCGGACCGTGGAGAACTGGGAACAGTGCGACGACGGCACCGCGGTCCCAGGGCAGCAGGCCTTCACGTTCTGGAGGGGCTACCCGGACAGGTCCAAGATCACTGGCTGGGACCAGACCATCGGCCCAAGTGGCGGATGTGGTTTCAACAAGTGGCTGAATGTCAGAATGCCATTCACGCTCACCCCGATTGGCTGAAGGCGCCCCTGGGAATCGTCAACGGCAGATCGACCGAGCTGAGCAAACCCGGTTGCGCCGCAACGACATACGGGATGGCGTTGACGACACGCAACGCCGTCGCCACCATGGCCCCGGCGCCGGATGTCATGCCTTCGATGCCTGCCTTCTTGCGGTCTCGAAGCATCGCGTCGATTGTGCAGTCGATGTCCGGTGTGCCGGTGATCACCACCCGATAACCGAGGGCGTTCGGAAGCGTCGGCCAGTCTGGTGCGACGTCGGGTGCCAGCCGGGTGACGTGTTCGATGACGATGGCCTCGCGCCCGTCGACGACGCCGATCGCCTGCATCCGTAGCGCACCGCAGGTACCGGCCTCGACGGTGCCCATCGCGACTTCCAACGTCCGGTCTGTCACCGCGCGGTCGAACGTCTCACGCACCTCCTGGATCTCGACACCGAGCGCGTCGGCGACCAAGCGGAGCTGTCCTTGCCATTCGCCCGCAATGGCGCCCGGCATGCTGATCCAGGGCTCGTAGGAAAGCGGACGGCCAAACCCCAAGGCATCGCTCATGATGTCCGGAATCCCGTAGTCGTCGTACAACCCGATCTCGTAGGAGTGGATCTTCTCGATCTGTGACGACTGCGTGGTCAGCACCAGCGGCAGGTAGTCCGCGGCGAACCCCGGTTCGATGCCCGACGCGTACAGCGACACCTGGCCTTGCTTCGCAGCTGCGACGAGCTGATCCCGCCATTCGGCAGGCTCGTAGGCATGCGGATTGACCAGTCGCGTCGTGCTCGTTGTCACCACATTGATTCCCGCGCTGAGAAGCTTCACGTAGTCAGGAATCGCCAGCGCGTCACGCTCGGGACCACTCGCGGCGTAGACGACACAGTCGGGCTTGAGCGCGATGAGCGCGTCGGCATCCGTCGTGACGGCCAGACCTATCGGCTCGCCGTTCGCCAGCGTCTTTGCCGTCTTTCTCCGGTGAATGCACCCACACGCCGACGAGGTCGAGATTGGGACGTTGGTGGACGGCGCGGATCGCGATGGAGCCAATGCCGCCCGTCGACCAGACCACAACACGGTGCTTACCTTGCGTCATTGTTCCTCCTCGATCGGTCGCCGACAGAGTTCGATCCTCAGTTTAAAAGCAACCACTATTAAAACAGAACAAACTTTAGGTTAGAGTCGTTCGGCGTGACCACCCGAGTCGGGATGATGCGCTGATGTTCACCCTTCGATTCGACATGCGTGCGCCCCAGGCGGGTGCACCGGCGGCTGACCTGTACGCGGCGGCCATCGACATGTGCTCGTGGGCTGAGACGCGGGGGGCGGTGATCGCGGTGCTGTCCGAACATCACGCCACCGAGGACGGGCACTTGCCGGTGCCACACATCCTCGCGTCGGCGATCGCCGCCCGCACCAAGCAGCTGGCCATCCTGCTCGCCGCGGTGCCCATCACCTTTTGGGATCCTGTCCGGCTGGCCGAGGAAATCAGCGTCCTGGACATCATCAGCAGGGGCCGCGTCTCATACGCGTTCGGAATCGGCCATCGCGCCGAGGAATACGAGCACTTCGGGGTGGAGAAGCACGAGCGCGGCAAGTTAGCCGACGAGTCGCTCGCGCTCTTGCTTGGGCTACTGACGGGCGAACCGGTCGACCACGGCGGCAGGCGCATCCACGTCACCCCCGCCCCTGCCACAGCGGGAGGCCCGTACATGCTCGTCGCGGGAGGCAGCAAGGCGGCGGCGCGGCGTGCGGCGAAATTCGGTCTCGGGTTCATCTCCCAAACCGACTCGCCAGACCTCAAGGAGTTCTACGAGGCGAAATGCCGTGCACATGGACGTGAGCCGGGCGTGATCCAGTTTCCCGTTCCTGGTGCGCCGACGACTGTTTTCGTCGCGGACGATAAGCGCGCCGCCTGGGATGAGCTTGGGCCCTACCTTCTTCACGATGCTGTTACCGCCGCGTCGTACCGGCATGGCGACGACTCCGTCGCCAGCATCTCTCGCGCCGACACCGTCACCGAATTGCGCGGGGCGCAGGGTCCGTACCGGATCTTCACGGTCGACGAGGCGGCCGCCTACATCCGGGCGGGTAAGCCGCTGCCGCTTCTGCCGCTCTGCGGCGGTGTCCCGCCCGAGGTTGCATGGCCCTACCTCGAACGCGCCGTGATGGCGGCCGAGCGCGCATGACCCGCAACAGTGAGGAGACCTCGTGACAACACCGCTTTCAACGGTGGTCTGGTCGACGGGTGGTGTCGGATCGATTGCCGTCGACGCGATCCGGCGCAGACCGGACCTCGACCTCGTGGGCGTCTGGGTGCATTCCGACGAGAAGGTCGGCAAGGATGCGGGCGAGTTGGCCGGGGGAGACCCTATCGGTGTGGCGGCCACCAACGACGCTGATGCACTTATCGCGCTGAGGCCCGACTGCGTGGTGTACGCCGCCAGCGGGCCGGAACGCGACGCGGCGGCTGTGCCCGATTATCTGCGGTTGCTCGAGGCAGGAATCAATGTTGTGTCGACGAGCTCAACCAGCCTGGTCTACCCGCCCGCGTACTACTCGCCCGAATGGCGCGACCAACTCGAGGCGGCGGCGAAGGCCAGCAATGTGTCGTTCTATGCGTCCGGGATATTCCCGGGGTTCGGATCGGATCAACTCGCGCTTCTTCTCGCGACTCAATCCAAGACGATCGACTGCCTCAAGGTGACCGAGGTTGCGTTGAACGACCACTATCCGGTCGCCGACGTGATGATGAACGGTATGGGATTCGGCCACCCACTCGAATTCGAACCGATGCTCAAGACCCCCGGCTTCATCGAAATGGCTTGGAAGGCACCGATCTACCTGATGGCGGCCGGCCTTGGAGTCGAGGTCTCCGAAGTCCGCTGTTCGCTCGACAGGCGCACTACAGACAGGGATATCGAGGTCGCGTTCGGAACCATCCCGGCAGGCACGTGTGGTGCGGTGTGCACACGCGCCGCCGGTGTGGTGAACGGCCGCGAAGCCATCGTGATCGAGCACATCATCCGGATGGCGCGCGACGTCGCGCCAGACTGGTTGACATCGGAGTTCGACGCCACTTACCGGGTGGACATCACCGGCGATCCTGACATTCACTGCTCGATGAACCTGGGTGAGGCCGAGGGCCACGGCGCTGGGCACGCCGCGATGGCGGCCACGGCCATGCGGGTCGTCAACGCGATTCCCTATGTCGTCGATGCTCCCGCGGGACTGCTCAGCTCGCTCGACATACCGAACACCCTGCCCCGCTACGCGTTCGATTGAACTGGAGGCCACGATGTACTCGATCCGATTTGATATGCGCGCGCCGGCGTTTGGCGCCCCGACGACGAACCTCTACGCGGCGGCGATCGACATGTGCGCCTGGGCTGAACACCACGGCTGCCTGGCAGCGGTGCTCTGCGAACACCACGGATCCGAAGACGGTTACCTTCCGTCGCCGCTGATTCTCGCCTCGGCGATCGCGGCCCGCACCGAGCGGTTGATGCTCAGCCTGACGGTGATTCTGCCGTTCTATGACCCCGTCCGGCTCGCCGAAGACATCGCCGTGCTCGACATCATCAGCAAGGGGCGGGCGTCATACGTATTCGGCATCGGATACCGCGCCGAGGAATTCGAGCACTTCGGACTCGATCGCGCGGTGCGCGGCAAGCTTGCGGATCAGAAGCTGGCGCTGCTCCGCGCGTTGTTGTCCGGCGAGCCCGTCGTCCACCGCGGACGGCGAATAAACGTGACGCCGTCACCCCAGACGCCGGGCGGACCGGCGTTGATGTGGGGCGGCGCGAGCCTCGCGGCGGCGCGTCGAGCGGGCAGAAACGGTTTGGGCATGCTGGCGAACGGGACTGTGCCCGGCATGCGGGAGGTCTACGACAAGGCATGTCGTGAGCACGGACACGAGCCCGGGATGACGTATCTCCCGGACCCAGACACCCCTTGGGTCACCTTCGTCGCCGACGACGTCGACGCCGCATGGGACGAACTCGGCGACTATCTTCTCCATGATGCTCGCGGCTATGCGAAGTGGAATCCGGACAACGATGTGTCCGCAGGCGTCTCCGCCGCCTGCGACGTCGCCGATCTTCGGGAAAATTTCAAGTCGCACAGGATCATCGACACGGCGGCAGCTGTAGACATCGTGCGCAGGGGCGGGATGCTCAACCTGTCGCCGCTGTGCGGCGGAGTGCCCCCTGATATCGCATGGCCGTACCTGAAACGCGTCGGCGACGTGGTGTTGTCCGAAGCCGCACGTACGGCAGGCGAATCATCGGAGGGCGACGCGCTCAGCGAGGCGTTCAATGAACTGATCAATACCAAGGGGATGTGAGTGTGACCGGTGCGAGTGCTGTCGACGTGTATTACGACCCTTTCGATTTCGCGATCGATGACAACCCATATCCGACATGGAAGCGGTTGCGAGACGATGCACCGCTTTACTACAACGAGAAGTTCAACTTCTACGCGTTGAGCCGCTACGAAGATGTTTCGCGCGAGCTTCCGAACTTCCAGACTTACCAGTCGGGACGTGGAACGACCATGGACGTGATCATGAGTGGCATAGAAGTCCCGCCAGGCGTCATTCTGTTCGAGGATCCTCCGCTCCACGACCTGCATAGGCGGGTTCTCTCAAAGGTTTTCACGCCTCGACGGATGGACAAGATCGAGCCGCTAACCCGCCAGTTCTGCGTCAGGGCGCTCGATCCGTTGATCGGGTCGGGCCGGTTCGATTTCATCACCGATCTCGGCTCACAGATTCCGATGCGCACGATCGGCTACTTACTTGGCATTCCCGAGCAGGACCAGCAGCACATCAGGGACAAGACCGACCGGGTCCTGGGATTGAAGGACGGCACCTTCAAGACCGTTTCGGCAGATATGTTCGAAAACGCCTATCAACTCTTCGCCGAATACATCGACTGGCGCGCCGACCATCCGTCCGACGACCTGATGACGCAGCTGCTGAACGCGGAGATCGAAGAAGACGGAGTGTTGCGGCCGCTGACCCGCACCGAGGTACTCACGTACACCAGCATGATCGCGGGCGCCGGTAACGAGACAACCACGCGGCTGATCGGCTTTATCGGCCAGTTGCTCTGTGAGCACCCCGACCAACGGCGACAGCTGGTCGACGACTTCTCGCTGATCCCCGGGGCGATCGAGGAGGTGCTTCGTTATGAGGCGCCCTCGCCAGTGCAGGCACGGCACGTCGCCCACGACACCGAATGCCGCGGCGAAAAGATTCCCGAAGGTTCGGTCATGTTGTTGCTCAACGGTTCTGCCAACCGCGACGAGCGGCACTTCCCCGATGGGGAGCGCTTCGATATCCATCGAACGGGTGGGCATCTGTCGTTCGGCCAGGGCCTGCACTTCTGTCTCGGTTCGGCACTGGCGCGGATGCAGGCACGGGTGGCGCTCGAGGAGATCCTCAAGCGCTGGCCCGAATGGCAGGTCGATTACGACGAGGCGGCGATGGCGCACACCTCGAGCGTGCGCGGATGGGGCAAACTGCCCGTCACGATCGGGTAGCCGATACGGGGATCACTTGGTGCGGTCGACCACACCACGCAACATGGTGTCGCGGACGTGGATGAGCGACGCGCGCGTCCCGACGTCGCGAATGATGTTCTCGGGAAACCAGCCGACACCGATGACACATCGCGCGAGCATCTCATTCGACGGGCTGTCGATCTTGATTTCGCCAGACCGAATACCCTCCGCCAGTAGCGCTTTCATCTGCCGCACCCGCTTGGTGAACAACCAGCCGGGGTTCGGGGTATCGGGTGGGGATTGGCGCATCCACGCCAGTTGAATGCGGAACTCATCGCCGAAGCGGTCAAGCACGTTGGTGTTGACCCAGGACAGCGCATCGAGCTTCTCGACCGGCGACGCTTCAGAGCGCAACACATTCGTCCATCCCAACGCGACCTTTTCGCCGAACGACTGCATGATCGACGCCAGGAGTTCGTCTTTAGACCCAATCAACCGGTACACCGTGCCGGTGCCGAGTCCAGCAGCGGACGCGATGTCTCTGATGGTGGTGATTTCGTAGCCCTTACGGCCGAATTCCGTTCGCGCCACCGCACGAACGAAAGCTCCCTTGTCGTTGAGTTCGGCGTCACTATCGTCGGTCCAGGACTTCACCACATCGTCGGCAGCGATGAACGCCGCAGACCGATCGAGTACGGCATCGGTCGGCGGCACCGCGGCAAGTCCCTCCAGCAGGATCCGGCACAGCAGTGTGGCTACCTTGTCGGCGCCCGAGCCGTGGCGCATGACGTCGAGGCCCACCTGCAACATCGTCTGCACGATTCGATCCGCGAGAATCGGCAGGTCGACATCGGGGCGAAGGTAGCCGCTCCATCGTGCGGCACGCAGGGTCTGCACCATCGCTTCGAGGATCGCCGTCGGCCGCTGCTGGGCAAGTGCCGCTAGTTCCGGATTCGACGTCGGCGCCTCATAGAACGTCATCTGCAGCGCCGCACCGTGTGTGAAGGCACATTGCGCGATCGCCGAGCCAAGATCGACGATTCGATCGAACGCGGACAGCGACGCGGGATCGTCCAATCGGCTCTGCGCGTGCTCGGCGATGCGATCCAGATCATCGTGATAGCGCCGCAGCAGCTCGACGAGGATCGCTTCCTTGGATTCGAAATGGTGGTAGAGGCTGCCCGGGAGAATGCCTGCGGCGTCGGCGATCTCCTGCAACGAGGTGCGCAGACCCGAGGTGGCGATCAACATGGCAGCGGTCTGCAGGATTTCGGTGCGTCTGGTGCCGTCGTCATAGGCGTGGCCGGCATGCTTCGGCGTCACCTGAGGACGCCCCACAACAGCTCCACGGCTCCTGACTCCCGACCCGGCTTGTTCTGGCTTGCCGAACTGACCCAACGTTTGGTTAACGCTACCAGAGGTGTGTTCTCCCGCAGGGTCCTCCGGCGCGCCGAATGCGCCGGTAGAAGGACCGCGCGGAGGCCTCGTCACGCGGTGATGCCGAGCCTCTCGGTGACGGCGAAGACTTCCTCGTAGATCGAACCGGGAACAGTGAACGGTTCCGTCGCCGCGATCTCCGTGAGGTGGGCCGCTATGTCATCGGCAGTGGGACTGCTGCCGGGTTCGGCCAGCCACCCCTCGCCGAGGCCGATGAACACCCGCGCGAAGCGGCCTCCGCACGCCGAGAAGTTCTGGTGGCTGAACTCGCAGGCCCGACTCGCCAGGAACACGACGATCGGCGCGACGAGTTCAGGCCGGATCGCTTTGAAGAACCCGCTCTCCTCAAGGACTTTGGGGTCGCCGAGCGTTTCGGTGACCATCCGTGAGATGCCGAACGGCAGCACCGTGTTGGCCAGGATTCCATGCTCGGCGCCCTCGAGTGCGATGACGTTCGTCAACCCGACGAGGCCTGCCTTGGCCGCGGCGTAATGCGCTTCCAGGTGTTGGCCGAACATCCCGGCCGAGGAGGCGATGAACACGAAGCGGCCATAGCCCTGCGCCTTCATCACCCGGTAGGCGGGCTGAGCCAGATAAAAGCCGCCGTCGAGGTGCACCCGCAGCATGCGCCGCCAGTCATCCGGTGTGAGCTCGTCGAACGGGATGCTTGTGAAGATCCCCGCATTACTCACGATTGCGTCCAAGCGGCCGAAGCGGTCGACAGCCGTCCGGGCGATCGCCTCACCACCCTCGGGGCTGTCGACCGAATCGTGCGATGCCACCGCGATGCCGCCCGCCGAGGTGATCTCCTCAACAACCTGGTCCGCGACGGATGCGTCCGCACCCTGGCCGCCCATGGCTCCGCCGAGGTCGTTGACCACCACCGAGGCCCCGCGCCTTGCCATTTCGATGGCGTAAACACGCCCGAGCCCACGGCCTGCGCCCGTGACGACGGCAACCTGGCCCGTGAAGTCGATCATGTCCCTCCGCTGATTGACTGTCGGTGGTGCCGGACTCTACGTTGGAACAGATATTTGGTCAACGAGTGAGGTGGTAGTGAACGCCGACACGGTGCGCGATGGAGGCGATGGTCCACAGCGGCTTGCCCTGCTGGCGTCGGCCCTCGCCGGTCGCACGGTGGCGGTGGCATCCGGCGCCCCTGGAGAGCCGGCGTGGACCGACGGCATCACCGTGTTCGTCGACGCCGAAGCGAGCACCGTTCGACAGCTCGAGTCGGTGACGGTACAGGCGTCGCTGCTGGCGAGTGGAAGCCTGGCGCCCGATCTCATGCGCCAACTGCTGCGACGGCCTGCGCTGGCCCGGCGTTACCTCACGGTCGAGGGGCAGCGTGCGTTGTCGGCGAACGACGACCTGCTGCCATATCGGGTTCGCCGGCTGATCGATCTGGACGTCGCGTCGCGCGCCAATTCGCCCGCCGACTCGCTGAAGGTCGCCGCGGAACGCGATATCGCGGATCCGCCCGCGAGCTTCGGAGTGATCCGGGCACGCAACCTGCTCTCGACACACGCGGCGGTGGCGCACGCGGAATCGCAGGGCACCCACTCTCCCCGGCGCGACGCGAAGAAGGAGCTCGCCGATCTCGAGGACGAAGGGGTCGACGCGGCCGACGGCGAAGACGTGGAGGATCCGTTCTCGAGTCCAGTCGGCGGCGGGGCAATCGGAAAGCTGTTGCAACGCCTGTTACGCAGGGTGCGTCAGCTCGGCGGGGGCGGGCCGCCGGGAGCCGAAACGCCGACGCATCGATCACCCGACGGCGTTCGGGGAGCGGGAGCTGTCACGTCGACGTCGGCGGGGGCTTCCGAGGTCGACGACGTCGATAACACCGAGGGCAGGAAATACCCGGAATGGGATGTGCATCGCAGGCGCTACCGGCATGACTGGTGCACGGTCCACGAGTCCGATGCGCCCCGCAACCAGGGGCATTCATTCGAGCGACCCGATGTGCACGCCCTGCGGCGCCCTCTGACACGGCTCGGGATCGGGCTCGATCGATGTCACCGCCAGACGCAGGGTGACGACATCGACGTCGACGCGGCGGTAGAGGCGCGGGTGGAGATGCTTGCCGGGTCGGCGCCCGACGAGGCCGTTTACCTGGATAGTCTGCGCCGACGTCGCGACCTCGCGGTATTGGTTTTGCTCGATATCTCGGGATCATCTTCCGAGGCAGGCACTCTCGGAAAAACCGTGCACGAGCAGCAGCGGGCAGCTGCCGCCGCGCTGACCGTCGCGCTGCACGATCTCGGCGATCGCGTCGCGCTGTACGCCTATCAGTCACAGGGTCGCTCCGCAGTGCACATGCTTCCCGTGAAGCGGTTCGACGAAAACCTCGGCGCCGTCGTGATGCAACGTCTGGGCAGCCTGACCCCCGGCGCGTATTCGCGGCTTGGCGCTGCCATCCGGCACGGCACCGCGGTGATCTCTGAGAAAGCCGGCACGTCCCGGCGGCTGCTCGTCGTGTTGTCCGACGGGCTTGCCTACGACCACGGATACGAACGTGTCTACGGAGCGGCCGACGCGCGACGTGCGCTCGGTGAGGCTCGCAGGCAGGGCATCGGCTGCTTGTGCTTGACGATCGGCGCGGGCACCGATGCCGGAGAGCTCGGCAGGGTCTTCGGAAGCGCGGCGCACGCGTCGATACCCAAGCCCAGACAGCTGGCCGACGTCATTGGACCGCTCTTCCGCGCGGCGTTGCGTACCGCAGACCTGCGTCGCAAGGTGTCCTAGCAAGCCGGGGCTTGAACCAAACATCTGTTCCGCGATAGGGTGCTCGAAAGCGATGCCGAGAGAGGAAACGATGCCGGGGAAGCCGCCGCGCCCGTACTACGTGCCAGTGGCCAACGAGGAGCAGGTGTTCAAGGCCGCTTACCGGCAGGGACTCGCCGTCGCGCTGAAAGGGCCGACCGGGTGCGGTAAGACGCGGTTCGTCGAGGCGATGGCGCACGACCTAGACCGACCGCTCATCACGGTCTCTTGCCACGATGACCTGACCACCGCCGACCTCGTCGGCCGATTCCTTTTGCGCGGCGGCGACACCGAGTGGGTCGACGGTCCCTTGACTCGAGCGGTGCGCGACGGCGCCATCTGCTATCTCGACGAGGTGGTTGAGGCTCGGCAAGACACCACGGTGGTCCTGCATCCCCTGTCCGATCACCGTCGCCAGCTGCCCATCGAGCGGCTGGGGGAGACGCTCGACGCGGCCCCCGGCTTCTGTCTGGTGGTGTCCTACAACCCCGGCTATCAGAGCGTTCTGAAAGACCTGAAGGACTCGACACGTCAGCGGATGGTCGCCATCGACTTCGGTTTCCCCACACCGGATGTCGAGGAGAAGATTCTCGTCAACGAGGCCGGCATCGGACACGAAAGCGCCGCCGAACTCGTTCGGCTCGGCCAGGCGATCCGGCGATTGGAGACCGGCGGATTGCGTGAGGTGGCGTCGACGCGCGTGCTGATCGCTGCCGGCCAACTGATCGCGGAGGGGTTGAGTCCCCGCGATGCGGCCCGCGCCGCCATCGCCGGACCGCTCACCGACGACTCGACGGTGACGCGCGGTCTTGTCGAAATGATCGATGTCTATTTGGCCGAGCAATCACCCACTGACTGACGCATCGCACACCAACGGAGGTCGGATGTCCTACGAGAGCACCGCCGAACCAATCAAGGTCGGCTACCTGATGGACTTCACCCTGCCGCCCGGCTTTCCCGAGGAGCTCCTGGCCTCGTTCACGCAATGCTTCGACCTCGTCTTCGAAGAAGCCCTCGCACAAGGTCTGATGGACCGGCCGGTGCAGATGATCTACCGCGAGGTGGAGGGCCTGCCCAAGGGGTCGGTGAAGGCAGTGATCGACGCGTATGCGGAACTGGTCGATGAAGGCTGCCTGGTGGTGTTCGGTCCGAACATCACCGACAACTGCGTGCCGATGCGCGAAGCCATCGAAGAGCGGTTCAAGGTGCCGGCGATCAGCGTCACCGGCACCGACGACTGGCTCGGCGAATGGACGTTCGCGTTCCCCCAGGGATCGATGACCGACGAACCGATCTTCTTGGCCGACCTGATTGCCAAGCGGGGACTCGCCGAGATCGGTGTCTTGGCGGAGCAGAGCCTCATCGGTGAGAGCTACCTGAAGAACCTACGAAGTGCCTGTCGACGCAAGGGTATTCGGATCGTGGCGGAAGTGGAGATCGCTCAGACGGCTCAGGACATCAATGCGGCCGTGCAGACGCTGCACGAGGCAAAAGCCGAAGCGATCGTGCACCTGGGATTCGGATTCGGAATCGTCTTCATCAACCCGGCGCTCGAGGCTCTCGGCTGGGACCCGCCGCGATTCACCACCACGGCCTTCCAGAACGCGTGGGTCAACCCGATCATGTGGAACGCGTTTCTGGGGTGGATCGGCGTCGACCAGTACGACGAGAACAACCCCATCGGCCAGGCTTGGCTCGACCGGTACGCGAAGAGATACGGCGGCAGCCGTCCCGAGTATTGCGTGTCGGTAGTCAACCACGACGTCGCCGCCACGTTGGTGCGCGCGTTCTCCGATTCCCACCCACTGAGTCCTCGTGGCGTCAAGGAAGCGCTGGAGCGCGTGAAGATGATGCCCGCTGCGTCAGGTGCGCCCGGTACGCGGGTGTCGTTCGGTAAGTGGACCCGCCGCGCATGGATGGGTGCCGGCTACCTGGTCGCTCGCACGCTTGATGCGGACGGCGTCAACTCGCACCTGGTCGATCGCTTCGGGGAAGAGGGCTGATTTCGATGACAACTCAAGATTCTAAACCGCTTGAGACACAAGTAGATTCACCAGGCCCTGCGCGTACAGGCCCGAACTGGGGCCGACGGATTTCACTGTTTGCGTGGCTCGGCTTCCTCGGGCTGTTCGCCGTCGTTGCGCGGACGGACGTCGACCCGCGGGTGGCCAACCCGAACGTCGAGGGACGGCCCCGTCCGGTCGGGTTCCCGACGGGATTCGATCACTGGCAGGTCATCCCGCAGATCGGCGCCCTGATCATGGTCGTGGTGCTGACCATCGTCTTCATCCGTGGCTGGCGGAAAAACCCCGGCAGCCCGGTGCTGATGATGGTCCTGGTGACGACGCTGATCGTATGGCAGGACCCGATCATGAACTGGTCGCCATACGCGGTGTACAACCCGGCGCTGTTGCACTGGCCGGAATCCTGGCCACTGATCATGATGTCGCCGACCGTTGAACCTTGGATCGTGTTCGGGTACGTGACGTTCTACTTCGGCCCGTACTTCCCGGCGATCTGGATTCTTCGCAAGATGCAGGCGAAGCGCGGCCCTGGAGCATTCGTCACGCGGCACCCACTGATCAGCCTGGGTGCGCTGGTGCTGGTGATCGGCTTCATCTTCGACGCCATTCTGGAGATCAGCCTGGTGCGGACGGGGCTGTACATCTACTCGCAGTCGATCCCATTCGGAACGTTATTCCCCGGCAGTACCTTCCAGTTCCCGCTGATCTGGGAGTCGCTGTCGGTGACCTTCGTGATGATCCCAGCAGCCATCCTCGTCTACCGCGACGACACGGGTAAATCGGTGGCGGAGAAGCTCGCCGCAAAGGCGAAGCTGTTTCCTAGCAAGCCGGTGCTCGGCACGTTCTTGGTGATGTTCGCGATCATCAACGTTTCGTACTTCGCCTATGGCGGGTGGTTCTGGGCTATCAAGGCCAGCGGGTTGGCCACTTCGGTCGCCTGCCCGTGGCCCTATCCCGAGGCCAAAGTGTATGACCCGCAGGGGTATTACGAGGAGAACGGTGCCGAGGGGCCGTACTCGGTAGGTAAGTGGGCCACCTGGCAGTACGGCCTTCCGAATGGCAGGCCCGACGTCCAACTGGGCGCCAAGAGCGATCGCTGCGCGACAGAAAGCCACAATGGCTGAACCGCGCAGCGTCGTCATCACCGGTGCGTCAAGGGGACTCGGGTTCGCCTCCGCTTCCCACCTGTACCGGCGTGGCTGGCGTGTTGTCGCGGCGATGCGGTCGGTAGATGCCGGCATGGATCGCCTGCGCACTGCGACGGGAGCGGCAGACGACGATCCGCGTCTGATCGGCGTCGCGCTCGACCTCACCGACGCCGCATCGGTCGCCGCCGCCGCGAAGTCGATCGAGGAGGCGGTCGGTGCGCCATACGGCTTGGTGCACAACGCCGGTATCTCTGCGGCAGGCATGATCGAAGAGGCGCCGATGAGCCTGTGGGAACGGATGTTCGCCACCAACATCTTCGGTCCGGTCGCGCTCACCAAGGCGCTCCTGCCGTCCATGCGTAAGGCCGGACGGGGCCGCATCATTCTCGTGTCCAGCGCAGGTGGGGTGCGCGGAATGCCGGCGACCGCACCGTATTCCGCAGTCAAGGGAGCCCTTGAACGCTGGGGCGAATCAATGGCGGGCGAAGTCGCCTCGTTCGGTATCGGCGTCACCATCCTGGTCACCGGGACCTACGACACCGAGATCATCACCGACGCTGGGACGACGGACAACCGCGATCTCGACGGGCCCTACGCGGCGCACCACGGCACGATGGACAAGCGCGGGCGGGCCATGATGAAACGCGCCGCCAAATCACCGGACAGGTTCGCCACTGGACTCGCCAAGGCGCTGGAGGGCTCGGCACCGTTCGTCCGCCGCTCCGTCGGGTCGGACGCGCGAATGCTTTTGATCGCTGATCGGCTCCTGCCGGATGCGGCCATGCACCACATGACCCGGCTGATGATGGGGATCCCACGATTCGGCGCCCTTCGGGGTTCGCCGGCCGCAACCATGGGAGTACCAGACCCGCAGACGCAAGAGAGCGAGAACCATGGCTGACGTTCGGTTCGAGACCAAGATGATGATCGACGGCAAGCTCGTCGACGGCCAGGCAGGCACCTTCACGAACATCAACCCGGCAACCGAGGAGGCGCTCGGCGAGGTCGCCGACGCGTCGAAAGAGGACATGCACCGCGCGATCGACGCGGCACGACGCGCGTTCGATGAGACGGACTGGTCCACCAATCACTCTTTGCGGCAACGGTGTCTGCTGCAACTGCACGACGCGATCGAGGCCGATAAGGAGGAGCTGCGAGAGGAACTCATCCTCGAGGTGGGCTGTCCGCGCGCGGTGACCCACGGCGCACAGCTGGACGCGCCGTTGGCCGACGGGCTGCGCTATCCGGCGAAGCTGATCGACGAGTACCCATGGGAGACGTCACTCGGAGACACGGTCGTTTCCCTCACCGGAGTGAATACCACCCGCACGGTGTGGCGCGAACCCGTAGGTGTCGTCGGCGCGATCGTGCCGTGGAACTTCCCGTTCGAGGTGTCGATACAGAAGATCGGGCAGGCGCTGGCGACGGGCAACACCGTCGTTCTCAAGCCGGCTCAAAACACGCCGTACAACGCCAACCGACTGGGCCGATTGATTGCGGAGAAGACCGACATCCCGCCAGGAGTCATCAACGTCGTCACCGCGTCGGACCATTTCGTCGGCGAAGAACTCACGCTGTCGCCGAAGGTCGATCTGATCTCCTTCACGGGATCGACGGTCGTCGGCAAGCGGATCATGGAGAAGGGCGCGGCGACGATGAAGCGCCTCTTCCTCGAGCTGGGCGGTAAGTCGGCGACGATCGTCTTGGAGGACGCGGATTTCGCACTGGGCTGCCTGATCGGCATCGGCGTCTGCATGCACGCGGGCCAAGGCTGCGCGATGCCGACTCGAATGCTGTTGCCGCGATCTCGCTACGACGAGGGCGTCGAGATTCTCAAGGGTATCTATGAGGGCATCGCACCTGGCGACCCGCAGGATCCGGCAACGCTGTGCGGCCCGGTCATCTCCGATCGGCAGCGCAGCCGCATCCGGGGCTATATCGAGAAGGGCGTCGAAGAAGGCGCGCGGATGGTCGTCGGCGGGGCCGAGGCGCCGAAGGGGTTGGACAAGGGGTTCTTCGTCAAGCCAACGCTTTTCGCGGACGTCGACAACTCGATGACCATCGCCCAGGAAGAGATCTTCGGGCCGGTGCTCGTCGTCATTCCTTTTGACGATGAAGACGACGCGGTGCGGATCGCCAACGACAGTCCTTACGGGCTGGCAGGCAACGTCATGGCCGGAACACTTGATCACGCTCTGGCGGTGGCCAAGCGGCTGCGTGCCGGATTCATAGGCGTCAACGGCACCGCGGGCTACGGCGCCGACACACCGTTCGGCGGATACAAGGCCAGCGGGATCGGACGACAGAACGGCGTCGCCGGTTTCGACCAGTACACCGAAGTGAAATCCGTGGCCTACCCGGCCATTTGATAGGAGCAGCATGTCTGATCTGTTCGACGACCTCGAGGATTTCGGGGCGTTCGACGACGTCGTCTCGGGCAATGTCCGTGACCCGTACCCGGAGTTGGCCAAGCAGCGCCACGAGACGCCGATCCAGCGGATCGACATGTCTGCGATGCCCGGCGAGGAGGGAAAGCCGGTATTCATCGTGTATCGGCACGAGGACATCCAGACGATGTTGCGCGACAACGAGACGTACTCGTCCAATGTCGTGATCCAGATCTTCGGTGACGTGCTTGGCCACGGGGTGATGCTGGGCATGGATGAGCCCGTACACGGCAGGCTCCGGTCGCTGGTCACGAAGGCGTTCACGCAGAAGGCGCTGGCGCGATGGGAAGACGAGATCGTCGGCCGCATCGGCAACGAACTCATCGACAAGTTCGCCGCAGACGGCAAGGCGGACTTGGTCAAGACGTTCACGTTCCCGTATCCGACGCGCATCATCGCCGCGCTGCTCGGCCTCCCAGAAGAGGACTTCCCGCAGTTCCAGCGGTGGTCGATCTCGATGCTGAGCTTCACGGTCAACCCGGAACGCGGTAAGGCGGCATCGCAGGCGCTGGTGGACTACTTCAAGCCGATCCTGGCGGCACGTCGGGAGGAGCCGCGCGAGGATCTGATCAGCAGCCTCGCCGCCGCCGAGATCGAAGGTCACAAGCTCGAGGACGAGGACATCTATTCGTTCATCCGGCTGCTGCTGCCCGCCGGGGTGGAGACGACGTACAGGTCGTTGGGCAACCTGCTATTCGGGCTGTTGACCAACCAGGATCAACTCGATGCGGTTCGCGCCGACCGGTCGCTCATTCCGCAGGCGATCGAAGAGGCGGTGCGATGGGATGCACCGCTGTTGAACATCACTCGGGTCGCGACGCGTGACACCGAGCTGTCCGGAGTGCCGATTCCGCAGGGTTCGTCGGTGATGCCGATGCTCGGCGCGGCCAACCGGCAAGAGGACAGGTATCCCGACCCGGACCGCTTCGACATCTTCCGGCAGGCCAAGGTTCCCATCAGCTGGGGACACGGGGTTCACGTGTGTCTCGGCATGCATTTGGCACGACTCGAGATGCGCACTGCGATCAACCTTCTGCTGGACCGGCTGCCCAACCTACGGCTGGATCCCGACGGCGGCGACCCGCACATCCGTGGCATGGTGTTTCGCTCGCCGACGTCGCTGCCGGTGCTCTTCGACCAGTCGACCAGGAGTGCTTCGTGACCGACTTCGAGGCTGTGGATTTCTTCACCGACGAGGCCCTCGTTCCGAACCCGTACCCGTACTTCGACCACCTGCGGACGAAATGCCCAGTGGTGCAGGCGACCCCGTTCAATGTGCTGGCCGTTACCGGCTACGACGAGGCGCTGGCGGTATACAAAGACCCGGCGTTCTCGTCGTGCGTATCCGTGGCAGGCCCGTTCGCCGGAATGCCTTTCGGCCCCGACGGGCACGACGATGTCTCGGAGCTGATCGAGCAGCACCGCGCCGCGGTGCCGATGGCCGAACACATCACGTCGCAGGATCCGCCGCTGCACACCCGCACTCGCGGTCTGATGAACAAACTCATTACTCCCAAGCGCCTCAAGGAAAACGAGGACTTCATGTGGCGGCTGGCCGACCAGCAGCTCGACACGTTCATCGACCGCGGCTCCTGCGAGTTCCTCGAGGACTACGCGAAGCCCTTCTCTCTCTTGGTGATCGCCGACCTGCTCGGTGTGCCCGCCGAGGACCACGACGAGTTCCGTGCCGTCTTCGCAGGCGAGCTGGTCGGCCAGCTCGGCGAAGAAGCGCCGACGACGCACAACCCGTTGCAGTGGCTGAATGACAAGTTCTACGCCTATATCGAGGACCGCAGGCGCGCGCCACGTGACGACGTGCTGACGGGGTTGGCGCAGGCCAAGTACGAAGACGGATCGACACCTGAGATCGAGGACGTGATGAATCTGTCGACGTTCTTGTTCGCCGCCGGTACCGAGACGACGACCAAGCTGGTCAGCTCCGCGGTGCGGATCGTCGGAGAGAACCCGGAATTCGAGAAGGCGCTACGCGAGGACCGCAGCAAGATCCCGGCGTTTCTGGAGGAGACGCTGCGGATGGAGAGCCCGGTCAAATCGCACTTCCGGATGGCCCGCACGACGACCACCGTCGGGGACGTGAAGGTTCCCGCAGGCTCTACCGTCATGGTGTTGCCTGGTGCGTGCAATCGTGACGAACGAAAGTTCGCTGATCCCAATACCTTCAGCCCGGATCGACCGAATGTGCGCGAGCAGATCGCGTTCATCCGAGGTGTTCATTCATGCCCTGGTGCACCGCTGGCGCGGGCGGAGGGTCGCATTTCGCTCAACAGAATTCTCGACCGGATGAGCGACATCACGGTTTCGGTGAAGCATCACGGTCCGGCCGACGACCGCCGCTACGCGTACGAGCCCACGTTCATCATGCGTGGACTGAGCGAACTACACATCAACTTCACACCGGTTGGCTAGACCGGTCACCTGAGTCGCCGAGCAGACACAAAATGTCCCGACACGCCGAAGAAAACGGGCACTTTGCGTCTGCTCGCGAGATTGAAAGGGAGCACAAGATGGCCGGAAGACTCGAGGGCAAGGTCGCATTCATCACCGGGGCCGCGCGCGGACAGGGGCGCGCGCACGCGATCGCGATGGCCAGGGAAGGCGCCGACATCATCGCGGTCGATATCTGTCGCGACATCCCCTCCAACCCCTACCCGCTCGCGACCCCCGACGACCTTTCCGAAACGGAGCGGTCCGTCAAGGAGATCGGCCGGCGGGTGGTGGCGAAGATCGCCGACGTGCGAGAGCGTCACGAGCTGCGCGAGGCCGTCGAGGCGGGACTGGCCGACCTGGGCAAGATCGACATCGTCCTCGCCAACGCCGGCATCCTGCCGATGGCCATGGGCAGAGCCCACGACGCGATGTCGTTCGTCGACGCCAGCGATGTCGACTTGCTCGGCGTGATGAACACCGTCGCGGTCACGATCCCGCACCTGGCCAATGGGTCGTCGGTGATCATCACGGGTTCGACCGCAGGCATGATCCGCGGCACCACCGACAACCCGAACATGGGGCCTGGTGGCAGAGGCTACGGCTGGAGCAAGCGCGTGCTGATCGAGTACGTCGAAGAGATGTCGATGGCTCTGGCAGACCGAATGATTCGCGTCAACGCCATCCATCCGACCAACTGCAACACCCATCTGCTGCAGAACGACGGCATGTACAGCATGTTCCGCCCCGACCTCACCCAGCAGGGCAAGCAGGCCACCCGGGAGGACGCCGAGCCGCTGTTCACCATCTTCCAGGCCATGCCCATCCCGTACGTCGAGCCAGAAGACATCGCCAACCTTGGCGTGTTCCTGGCCAGCGAGGAGAGCCGCTACATCACCGGACAGCAGATTCGTGTCGACGGCGGGTCACTTCTGAAGTGGCCCAACGGACCTGGGGGATAGCGCCCTCAGTCGTGCCGATGCAGGAAACCGTGCAAGATCGCCTGGACGAGTTCGTCGACGATGACCTCGCGTGACGGCGGTTTGGTTCCGAAGAAAGTCGAACGCATCGCCACCATGCCGACAATCATCGCCACCGTCGAGTGCGCAGGCAGATCCGGGTGGCTCGACTGCATCCCGCGGATGCTCATGCCCTCAGCGCTGATCCGGCTGAGAACAGTGAGTGCCCTTCGGATGTCAGCGATGCCCGCGCCCTCAATCTCCTCATCGCTGAGCCCGTCCGATGCCACGAGTGTCAGCAGAAGACCCCGATGCTCGACGAGGACATCGTAGAGCTGCCCGACGAAAAGCCGGGACAACTCCTCTTCGTCGGTTCCCTCGGGAACGACGGCCTGCCACGTCTGGCCGAATCCGTCGACGAAGCTTGTGAAGGGCAACACGAGGGCTTCCCGAAACAGTCCGGCCTTCGAACCGAAGTGGCGGAACAGCAGGTACTCGCTGACTCCGGCGGCCTCGGCGATCTCGCGGGTCGTCGTGCTGCGGTAGTCCCGCCGGGCGAACAGCTCGCGGGCGGCGTCGAGCAGTAGGCGTCGTGGCTCGCCGCGTGGCCGACGGCTGGTCTGCGCCGGCGCGGCTTGCTTTTTGACTGAACGTCCCTGGGGCACGGTTACTCCTTGAACCACGCACAGCGGTCAACGGCAGTCACCATAGTCGGCCTTGACCGAGTCATTAGAATAGTGTCCACTATTACACGTGGGCCAACTCATCATGCTCGGCACGCTGTTCGGGCTGATCGCCCTGATCTTCGGACTGGTCATCTACTTCGACCCTGACGCCCGCGGCGGCACGCCTGAAGAGCGCGAACGATGAACACCGAGCTGACGCCGTTGCTGACGGCGTCCAATGCTTTCGGCTGGGTCAGCGGCATCGTGTTCCTCATCGCCGGGATCATCCTGAGCATTCGGCGGGGTCGTCTGCATCCGCTTCTGCTTCTCTGCATCTCGGCGATCTCGTTCTCCTGGATCGAGGCACCGTATGACTGGGCGATGTACGCACAATTCCCACCCGCGCTTCCCCGCATGCCGTCGTGGTGGCCGCTGAACATGACGTGGGGTGGGCTGCCGTCGTCGGTCCCTCTCGGGTACATCGGCTACTTCTGCCTGCCCGCGGTGATCGGCGCCGCGCTCGGCCGACGACTGAGCGCGCGGTTCAACTGGCGCAGGCCCATCACGCTCCTGATCGTCGGATTCGTCGTCGGCTTCTGCTGGGCCTTGATGTTCAATGCGGGCCTCGGCGCCAGGCTCGGAGTCTTCCACTACGCCGACGTGATTCCCGGTTTGGGACTGTTCGAGGGGACTCTGCACCAATACCCGATCTATGACGCCATCGCGATGGGCATACAGATGATGGTCTTCACCTACTTGTTGGGCCGGACTGATTCGCAAGGCCGGAACGTCATCGAGATGTGGTCGGACAAGTTGTCGAAGACCAAGATTCAATCGGCAGTGCTGTCCGTGGTTGCGGTCGTCGTCATCGGAAACGTGCTCTATGGCGCCGTTTTCGCACCCCATTTGGTAACGAAGCAGCTGGGCTACGTGACTTCTGGACCGAACGTGCAGCTGTTCCCCGGCGTGGCGAACCAACCGAGATAGTGCATTCTTCCGCCATCCGTTCGATGTCTGAATCCGAGGCAAAGACGTCATTGTGACAGCCGGTGTATAGCGGCACGTCCCTTGATGCTGTCGCCGCGCGCTGCGGCTTCGGGAGCACCGAGACGATGCGACGCGTTCAAGCGGGTCATCTCGATTGGGCCCGGCGAGTATCGCGATCGGTTCCGCTGCGCGAAGGACGGCTGCGTTCCACCTGCGTCCGCACGCCGGCGTCATCCCTCGGTAAAGCAGGTCAGCGCTGGCCGGCGGTTCGGGCGGCGCCGGCTCAACGCTTTCAGCGCTTTCTCAGTCTCGGGTTCCTACTCTGGGCCCTGAGCGCGCTGATGCGCGGTGCAGGCACGAAAGGGAGCGGCAGTGACCAGCAGAGATGCGATTGTTGCTGCATTGCTGACCGCCGCGGTCACGCTATCGGCGGGCTGCAGCCATGAACCGCAGCATGGTCCGTCCGCGCCGGAGACCACGGCCGGTCAAGGTCCGGGTCCGCAGGGGGCCGATGCGAATGCGGCAGGAGACATACCTGACTCCCAGGCGTTCGTGGCATTCACGGCACCGGACAGCTCGTTCACCGTGCAGGTTCCCGAGGGTTGGGCGCGAACCGACTCGCCCGGCGGCGTGACATTCACCGACAACTTCAACAGCGTGATCGTCGAAAGCCGCATGGGCACCGCGGCTCCGACACCGGCATCAGCGCGGTTGACCGAACTGCCGGTGATAGCGGCAGCAACACCGGGCGTCAAATCCGGTGAGGTCACCACCGTCGATCGCCCCGCCGGGCAGGCAATCCTGCTGACCTATCAACAGGATTCGCCGGCCAGCCCGGTGACAGGAAGATCCACGACGCAGGCGGTCGAACGCTACGAGTTCTTCCGTCGCGGGCACACCGTGATCCTCACGCTGGCCGGCCCCGTCGGCGCCGACAACGTCGACCCGTGGCGCAAGATTACCGAGTCGTTTCGCTGGTCGACGTGACCTCGATCGGGAACGTGCAACGCGATCGTTATCCGACCCTCGAAGCCTCGTCGTTGTACCGCTTCTTTCGGGCGGGCGATGCCGAAACACTCGCGCTGCAGGGTGTTTCAGTCTGCGTAGCCAAGGGTGAGCTGGTAGTGGTTTCCGGCCCATCCGGTTCGGGGAAGTCCACCCTGCTGGCTTGCCTGGCTGGGATGGATAATCCTGACGGCGGCATGGTACGCATTAACGGCCAACGGCTGAGCCACCAGCCCGAGCCCGTTCAGGCCCGGATGCGCGCCCAGAATGTCGGGCTTATGTTCCAGACCGCAAACATGCTGCCGCACTTGACTGTCGCCCAGAATGTCACGCTGACACAACGCATGCTCCGCGGGGATCGGCGGCCGGTGATGGAGATCCTCGATCGGTTGGGGATTGATCACCGCGCCCGTGTATATCCCGATCAGCTCTCCGGTGGGGAGCTCGCACGTGCAGGCCTGGCGGTCGCCGTCGCCAACGATCCACTCGTGGTATTGGCTGACGAACCTACCGGTGAGCTTGATAGCGGCGCCGAACGCGCAGTACTCGGCCTACTGAACGAGCGGGCGCGCGCCGGGGCGGCGATCGTCGTCGCGAGTCATAGCGCCGCGGTGGCCGCCGCAGCCGACCGAGTCATCCACCTATTGGACGGGCGAGTCGAGTGACTCGCCTACGTGGCACGGCCGATTCCACATCGACATTGCCAACCGACTACCCATTGCTGATCGGCCATCGCGTAACGCGCACCTATGGCGCGACTGGTCCACAAGTCACCGCAGTGCGCGATGCGAGCTGGGTGCTGGCGAGGGGCCAACGAGTCGCTCTGACCGGGCCATCGGGATCGGGCAAATCGACGCTGTTGTACCTGATGGCCGGTTTGGACGCTCCGACCTCCGGAAGAATCCGTCGGCCGGCGTGGACTGAGCAGTCGACGGTCGGCGTTGTGTTCCAGGGTGCAAGCCTCATTCCATCGCTCAATGTTGTCGAAAACATCGCTCTTCCTATGCTTTTCGCCGGAGTAACCGAGTCGTCGGCGAGGAGTCGTGCCATCGCGACCGCGGAGAAGCTCGGTATCGACGGCTTGGCTAACAAGCTGCCCCAGGAGATTTCGGGCGGTGAGGCCCAGCGGGTTGCCATCGCTCGCGCGTTGGCCCCGAACCCGCTGCTGATCCTCGCGGACGAACCCACCGGCCAGCTCAACCATGCAGCCGCCGACTTCGTCATCGACGTGCTGTTGCAGGCCAGTGACGAAGCCGGTGCCGCGCTCGTGGTGGCGACCCACGATCCGTTGATCGCGCGACGACTGCCGCATGAATGGACGATGCGCGATGGCCGGCTCTACGCAGGCGCGGGTCAGGCGGAGAAATGATCAGGTTGTGGCTCGTTGGCTTGGTTCGGCGGCGTCCCGCACGTCTGCTCGCCGCCGTAGCGGGAATCGCGATCGCGGTGGCGCTGCTGGCGTCCCTCGGGTCATTCCTGGCCCAGTCCAAGGCCACCATGACCAACCGCGCGCTGCGCAGCGTTGCCGTCGACTGGCAGGTTCAAGTGCAGGCGCAAGCGAACCCGGCCGACATCGGTCGCCTCGTTGAGACCGACCCGGGGACCCGGGCCGCTGGCCCCGTCGAATTCGCGCGGGTCGATTCGCTCGGTGCGGTCACTGGGGCAAGCACCCAAACCACCAGTACTGCAACGATTCTTGGCTTGCCTGACAACTATCGGATGTTGTTCCCCGGTGAAATCCGTACGCTCGTGGGCGCTCCCACCGGGGCGCTTCTAGCCCAGCAAACCGCGGCCAACTTGCACGCCGCGCCAGGGGATACGATCACCGTCAACCGCACCGGCTTGGCATCCGCGAACATCCGAGTCGACGGCATCGTCGATCTCCCGCAGGCCAATTCACTGTTTCAAACCGTCGGGGCGCCGCCCGGCGCGCAGCCACAAGCGCCACCCGACAACGTTCTGCTGCTGCCTGACACGCAATGGCACCAGCTGTTCGATCCGCTCGTTCGCCTGCGCCCAGATCTGGTGTCCGTGCAAATCCACGCCGTGCGGGACCACGCCCTGCCCGCGGATCCGGCGGCTGCCTACACCGAAGCAACCGCCGCCGCCCGCAACCTTGAGGCGCGAAGCGCTGGTGGCGTGTTGGTCGGAGACAACCTGGGGGCGGCGCTGGGCGCCGCTCGCAGCGATTCCGCGTACGCGCAAGTGCTGTTCGTCTTTCTCGGCGTCCCGGGCGCCGCGCTGGCGGCGGCGCTGACGGCGATTGTCACCACGGCGGGTGCAGGCCGTCGCCGCGCGGAGCAGGCGTTGGTCCGTGCCCGTGGCGCGTCGCCGCGTCAACTGCTGATGCTTGCTGCCGGCGAAGCTGTGGTGATCGGCGGCGGCGGTGCCCTGCTCGGTCTGGTGGGCGCCGCCGTGGTCGGCCGCTACGCGTTCGGCGCGGCGAGTTTCGGCACTACACCGGCCGCCTCGATCGGCTGGGCCGCGGCATCTGCCGCCGTTGGCCTGGCCATCGCTGGGCTCACTGTCCTCTGGCCCGCTCGCCGCGACTTGCGGGACCGCACTGTTATGTCGGCGCGTGCAGACGTGGTTGCCCAGCGACTGCCCGGCTGGGCCCGGTACGGGCTTGACGTCGTGGCGCTCCTTCTCGCCGGACTGGTTTACGCGGTGACGAGCCGCAATGGCTATCAGCTCGTCATCGCCCCGGAGGGAACACCGACAATCTCGGTGTCCTACTGGGCCTTCGCCGGCCCTGGACTGCTGTGGATCGGTGCGGCCCTCCTGACATGGCGGGTTGCCGACCTGCTGCTTGGGCGCGGCCGCGGCGTTCTGCGCCAGTTGGTGCGCCCGGTCGCCGGCAGCCTTGCGGGGACGATTGCCAACAGCATCTCGCGGCAGCGCCGCCCCCTCGTCCGGGCGATCGTGGTGCTGGCGTTGGCGATCGGATTCGCCATCTCGACCGCGACATTCAACGCCACATACCGCCAGCAGGCCGAGGTCGATGCGCTTCTCACCGCCGGTGCCGACGTGGCCGTCACCTTCGGTCCGTCTGCGGTGATCGCGCCGACGGAAACGGCACGTCTCGCCGGTATTCCCGGAGTGAAGGGGGTAGAACCGCTGCAACACCGTTTCGCCTATGTCGGCGCCGAGCTGCAGGACTTCTATGGAGTGTATCCCGCCACCATTTCTCGGGCGACCGGACTGCAGGATGCCTATTTTCATGGCGATACGGCAATCGGATTTATGAAAACCCTTGCTAACCGACCTGATTCGGTCCTTGTCGCAGCAGAAACTGCCAATGCTTACCAGCTGCACATCGGTGACCCGATCACGCTGCGGCTGACCGACGCCAACACCGGTCAGCAAAAGAAGGTCGTGTTTCATTACGTGGGAATCGTCAACGAATTTCCCACTGCGCCGAGGGATTCCTTCTTCGTCGCGAACGCCGGCTACGTTGCCCGTCAAACAGGATCGGATGCCGTCGGCACCTTCCTGATAGACACCGGCGGTGCCAACACCACAGCGGTGGCCGCGCGCATCGCCGAACTGGTGGGCACGTCAGCGACGGTCACTGACATCGCGACCGTTCGTGGGCAAGTCGGATCCAGTCTCACGTCCGTCGACCTCAATGGGCTGACGCGGGTGGAGTTGTCGTATGCGCTGGCGCTCGCCATCGCGGCGGGCGGGCTGGTGCTCGCGCTTGGGTTGGCAGAACGCCGCCGCACACTTGCCATCTTCACTGCTCTGGGGGCGAAATCGCGACACATGCGCGCTGTCATTGGCAGTGAGGCCGGCGTTCTCACCGTGCTCGGCCTGATCGCAGGCGCTGTCATCGGCGCGGCATTGTCGATCATGGTGGTCAAGGTGCTCACCGGAGTATTCGATCCGCCACCGTCGACCATCGCCATCCCGTGGCCGTACTTGGCGGTGCTCGTCTCGGTCACCGTTGGCGCACTTGCCATTGCCAACGGTGCAGCGGTGATGATGACACGCCGACCGAAGGTGAGCGTTTTGCGCGAGCTGTGAAGTTCGGGGCCCGGCGAGTATCGCGATCGGTTCCGCTGCGCGGAGCTGGCTACGACGTGACCACTGCGGCGATTGCGGCGGCTGAGCGATCGATGTCCGCATCCGTCGTCGCCCAGTTCGAGATCGACACCCGTACGACGTACTCGCCGTTCCATGTGGTTCCGCCCAGCCAGCACGTTCCGTCACGCTGAATCGCGGCAACGGCGGTGCGGTTGGCGTCGTCGCCACCGGGTAGGCGCACCAACACCTGATTGAGGACGACATCGTTGAGCACCGCCGCGCCGCGAATATCGGCCAGCTGCTTGGCCATTCGCCGCGCCTGTGCGCAGTTGCGTTCGATCATCTCCGCCACCCCCGCGCGTCCGAGTGAGCGGATTGCCGCGTAGATCGGAACCGCCCTGGCACGCCGCGAACTCTCCGGCACGTAGTTCGTGCCATCGCGCTGCCCGGGATCGGCCACGAGATAGGGGCCGGCCAAGCTCATCGCAGCCAGGTGAGGATCCGGGTCGGCGACGATGGCCATCGCGCCGTCGTAGGGCACGTTGAGCCATTTGTGGGCGTCGACGGCCCACGAGTCCGCCCGCTCGACGCCTGCGGTCAGGTGACGGGTGGCCGGTGCGGCGGCGGCCCACAGGCCGAACGCCCCGTCGACGTGCAGCCAGGCGCCGTGTTCCCTGCACGCGTCGGCGATCGGGCCGAAGGCGTCGAACGCGCCAGTGGCGACATTGCCTGCCTGCGCACACACGATCGTCGGTCCGTCGTTGCCGGCCAATGCCTTTGCGAGCTCATCAGGGTCCATCCGACCCTGGTCGTCGGCGGGTATCCGGATCGCCGTCTCCGAGCCAAGGCCGAGCAGCCGCAGCGACGTATAGATCGTGGCGTGGGCCTGTTCACCGCATAGGATGCGGACCGCCGGTGCGCCAATCAGCCCGTCGCGCTCCACATCCCAGCCCGCACGCGCCAAGACGGCATGCCGCGCGGCGGCCAGACACGTGGTGTTGGCGCCTTGGCCCCCGGTGACGAAGCCGACGCTCGCCGTGTCCGGCAAGCCGAGCAACTCGAGCGTCCAGGCCGACGCGATCTCCTCGATGGCGGCCGCCGCGGGGGAGAGGGAATGAAAGGCGGCGTTCTGGTCCCATGCCGACACCAGCCAGTCGGCGGCGAGCGCGGCGGGCAGCGCCCCACCGATGACGAAGCCGAAGTGGCGCGGGCCAGCGGTCGCGACGAGGCCGGGTTCTGCGCCCGCGGCGAGCGCGTCGATCACCGTGGCCGGGTCGTCACCGAACTCGGGCAGCGGCCCGCCGAGGGTTTTGCGGACGGCCGTCGCGTCGGCGCCGGCAGCCACGGGTCGATCGTCGAGCGTCGCGAGAAACGCCTGGGCGTGCTCTGCGGCAGCGCGGAGGCCAGCGGTGCGGTCGGGCATCAACCGAACCTACGCGTGCATCGGAATGGACACGGTTGACGGAGCCCGTCGGACCTTCGGCGGTGCATAGTCGAACATATATAGTTCTTCATTGGATTTGAGTTTCTGAACTGCGCGCTCGATCGAGGAGGACCCGCCTCGCGTGCCGGTCGAGATGCAGGAATTGACTGTGTAACAGTTGCTTTGGTGTCGATTCATGCACTGCGTGAGGGACGGTGGTTGAGTGTGACGGGAGTTGTGGCGCGGGCTGAGGGCGAGTACACCCGATGGCGCGCCGCCACCAGGCATTGCTGTGATATCGCTGTGAAGTGGCAAAACGCGTGTCCGGATTGCCGCTATATAGGTGGCATGATATAGATACGAGGTGGGTACGCAGCCGACTGACGACGACGCCGGCGACTGCATCGGTGAGCTTCTCGATCAAGCAATGGACCTCACGGCGCGGTTCCTGAGCGATCGCGCAGAGTTGAGCGCGTCCGCGGCGTTCGTGTTGAACAGGGTCTGCAGGGAAGGGCCGGTTCGGCTTACGACACTGGCCGCAAGGGAAGGTGTCAGCCAGCCGTCGATGACGCAGCTGATCCAGCGGCTCGAGCGACTGGACCTGGTGGCCAGGCTTGCAGACCCCGACGACGGGCGCGCGGCCCTCATCGGCATCACCGAGCACGGTCAAGCGTTGCTCAACGACCGGAAGCGGATGCGCCGGGATCGCCTGAAGGCGTTGATGGCGACGCTTACGCCGGAGGAGGAGTCTGCGTTGTGGCTCGCTGCGCGCGTCGCACTTCCGACTCTCCATCGACTTGTCGCGAATGCCGATTGTCCGGGACAAAGTGATTCGGCGGAGCCGGCCGAGTCGATCGCCACACGAAAGGTGTTCGGATGAAGGCTATTCCGGTAGGTCGCGCGCTGAAGAAGGTGTGGATCCCGTTGGTCTTGATTGTCGTGCTGGCGATTTCAGGTCTGGTCGTCTCGCGTCTGCACAAGCAATTCGGCTCGGCGAACCTCAATGCAGGTGCGGGTGCCGGTATCGAGATCGTGCAGTTCAACCCGAAGGTCATGGTCTACGACGTCTACGGCTCACCTGGAACCACAGCCCAGATCAGTTATTTCGACCCGGACGCGAACGTGCACTCGATCACCGCACCGCTGCCCTGGTCGGTGACCCTGTCGACGACGTTGCCGACGGTCAGCGCCAACCTCATGGCGCGGACCGACGGCGACCAGATTGGCTGCCGCGTCACCGTGAATGGGACCGTCCGTGAGGAGCAATCCGCCAATGGGGTCAACGCCCAGACCTACTGCCTAGTGAAGTCGGCATGACCGATACGGCTACCCCGACCGCAACTAGACACGAGAAGCGGCCCGTCATAGCGCATAGCCTTCGCATCCTTGCGCTGCCCATCATCCTGTTCTGGATCGCGGTCGCCGTTGTGGTGAACGTGATCGCCCCGCAACTCGAGGTCGTCGGTGAGCTGCACGCGGCCCCGATGGCTCCTGAGGACGCACCGTCGATGCAGGCGATGAAGCTGATGGGCCACAACTTCAAGGAGTTCGACTCCAACAGCACGGTGATGGTCGTCATCGAGGGCCAGCAGCCCCTCGGCCCGGACGCCCACACCTACTACGACGAGATCATCCGCAAGCTGCGGCAGGACCCCACTCACATCCAGCACATCCAGGACTTCTGGGGCGACACGTTGACCGCGGCGGGGGCGCAGAGCGCCGACGGCAAGGCCTCTTACGTGATGCTGAACCTCGCGGGCGAGCAGGGCCAAACTTTGGCGAACGAAGGCGTTCAGGCCGTTCGCAAGGTCATCGAGGACACCAACGCGCCGCCTGGGGTTCAGGCTTATGTGGCAGGTCCGGCAGCGCTCACCAACGATTTGCACGTCATCGGCAACGCGAGCCTGGGTCAGATCACCCTGTTCACCCTCATCGGGATCGCGGGCATGTTGCTGGTCGTCTACCGCTCGATCAGGACGACGTTGATCCAGCTCTTCCTGACGTTTCTCGCATTGCTGACTGCACGCGGAGTGGTGTCGGTGCTCGCGAGTCATGGCGCGTTCGGTCTAACGACGTTCGCGGGGAACATCCTGACGATGCTGGCGATCGCGGCGGCCACCGACTACGGGATCTTCACATTCGGCCGTTATCGCGAAGCACGCGGGATGGGTGAGGACCGGGATACCGCCTACTACACGACTTTCAAATCCGTGGCCCCCGTCATCGTTGGCTCCGGCCTGACGATCGCAGGAGCGACGTACTGCCTCAGTTTCGCGCGGCTGCCCTACTTCAGCACCATGGGTGCACCCGTCGCGATAGGCATGATCGTGGTCGTGGCGATTGCCGTCACGCTGGGGCCTGCCATCCTGTTCCTCGGCAGCCGGGTCCGGCTCTTCGAGTCCAAACGCCCTCCCCGGAGCCGGTTTTGGCGACGGGTCGGCACTGCCGTGGTTCGCTGGCCTGCACCGATTTTCGTGGCGAGCTTGTTCGTCGTGCTGATCGGCGTCGTGGCCATTCCGGGATACAAACCGGCCTACAACGACCGGTATTACATGCCCGCGGACGCCCCGACCAACATCGGCTTCGCCGCCGCCGACCGGCACTTCTCACAGGCCCGGATGAACCCCGACATTCTGATGGTCAATGCCGACCACGACATGCGCAATCCCGCCGACATGCTGGTCCTCAACGCGGTAGCGCGAAATGTCATGCACACCGAGGGCATTGCGATGGTGCAGAACATCACCAGACCATTGGGAATCCCCATCCAGCACAGCTCGATTCCGTTCCAGACGAGCGTCCAGGGGCAGACCAGCAACATGAACCTGCCCTTCCAGCGGGCTCAATTGGCCGATCAGCTCAGGACGATCGATGAGACGAACCGCTCGATCGACATCCTTGAGCAGCAGTACCAACTCTCCCTCGAACAAACCAAACTCACACAGGACTCGGCAGCCAAGTCGGCCGACCTACTCGCGACCACCGAAAAGCTGCGCGACAACATCGCGAACTTCGATGATCAGTTCCGTCCCTTGCGCGCCTACTTCTACTGGGAGCCGCACTGCTACGACATCCCCCTGTGCGCCGCAGCACGGTCCCTGTTTGACGCCCTCGACGGGATAGACGAAGTGACCGACCAGACGGGTGCGGTGCAGGTCAACACCGACAAGCTGGCCGACCTCGCTCCGAAGCTGACCGCACTCCTTCCACAAACGATCGCGTCGATGAAGGCCAGCAGGGACCTGTCGCTGGCGTCGTACAACTCGCAGAAGGCCCTGCTCGACCAGATGGAGGCCACCAACGACACCGCCCTGGCGATGGGGCAGAGCTTCGACCAGGCCAAGAACGACGACCTCTTCTACCTGCCCCCGGAGGCCTTCCAGAACCCCGACTTCAAACGCGGTCTCGAGATGTTCCTGTCGCCGGACGGCAAGTCCGCTCGCATGTTCATCACCCACCAGAGCGATCCCGCAACGGTCGACGGCATTGCCCGGGTCGATTCTGAACGCAAGGCCGCGCAGGAGGCCCTGAAGATGACCTCGCTCTCGGACGCCAAGATCTACCTGGGCGGGGTCGCGGCAACCTACAAGGACATGTCCGACGGCGCCCGCTACGACCTGATGATCGCCGTGGTGTCGTCGCTGACGCTGATCTTCATGATCATGCTCATCCTGACTCGAAGCGCGGTGGCCGCACTGGTCATCGTCGGCACGGCGGCCAGCTCGATCGCCGCGTCCTTCGGCATCTCGGTACTGATCTGGCAGGACCTGTTCGGCGTCCAGGTGCAATGGCTCGTCATGCTGATGTCGGTGATCATCCTGTTGGCGGTGGGTTCGGACTACAACCTGCTGCTCGTCTCCCGGTTCAGAGACGAGATTCATGCCGGATTGAAGACCGGCATCATCCGCTCGATGGCCGGGACGGGTGGTGTGGTGACGTCGGCCGGTCTGGTGTTCGCGGCCACCATGGCGGGGATGATGGGCAGCAAGCTGATCGTGCTCGCCCAGATGGGTTCCACCATCGCCATCGGACTACTGGTCGACACCTTCATCGTGCGCTCGCTGCTGATGCCGTCGATCGCGACGATGTTGGGTCGATGGTTCTGGTGGCCACAGGTCGTCTACCCCCGCGGCGACAATCACTTCCTGCCGCCGCAGCCCCCACGCGCTCCGAAGGATGACGAGGACACGGTGGCGCTGCCTGCGCAAGCGTAGAGCGCTCGGTGCGCGCGCTCGTGGGTCGACACGGCGGTGACGAGCGTACGTAGACGCGAGGAGTGTCATCTCGACTCGGTCACGCCACGTTCTGGCGATCAGAACAGCGGCCGTGTGCCTGCCGCGTCGGGTTGATCCGTCCGAGGCGGGCTTGATGAGCCGACATGTGTCGGACGGGTCTTTCGCAGCCAGATCCACAACAAGACGAGCGGGATCACCAGGCCCGCGACTCCGAATTCGACGAATCGCGCCAACCCGGTGATATGTCCGACGAGCCAGTCGAAGTTCTGTCCGAAGAATCCAGTTATGAAGGTCAGCGGAAGAAACACCGTCGCCAGGATCGTGAGCCGCTCCATCGTCGCGCTTTGCTGCACACTAACTCTGGTTTGCTCGACGGAGATCACGGCAATGTTGGCCTGCAGGATGGTGGCGAGCAAGTCGCGCTGCGCGGAAACCTCTTCGCTGATCAACTGCAAACTGTCGTGGACGTCGCGGATATAGGGGACAAGCGCGGCGGCATCGATGCCGCGTTGGACTGCGGTCAGCACCGCATGCAACGGGTGCGCGGCGCGGTAGAAATTGCTCACCTCCCGACGCAACAAGTAGATCCGTTCGGTCGGCGCGACGTCGCCGGCAAACACGGTGCCCTCGACTTGTTCGATGTCGTGTTCGAGTCCGGCAACCACCGGCTCATACCCGCGGACAACCTGATCGAGAATGGCCCACAGAACCGAATCTGTGCCCAGTTCGACCAGTTCCGGATGCTGTTCAAGCCGAGTCCGGGCTGCGTGCAGTTCGCTCGCGACTCCTTGCCGCACAGTGATCACGAAGTTGGGGCCGACGAAGACGCTGATCTCTCCGAAATCGACTTCCTCGGACTCGTCGTCATAGCGCGCGGTGCGCAGGATCACCAGTTTGACGTCGGGTTCGAAGTCCTCAACCTTCGGCCGCAGGTGAAAGGTCCTGGCATCCTCAACGGCCAACTCGTGCAGCGAGAAGGCACGCCGGACCCTCTCCATTTCTTCGCCGCTCGGCTCGAATAACCCGAGCCACACGAATCCGCCTTCCAGGCAGTATCTGGCGGCATCTTCCAGTGCCAACGGCGCATCGCTTTGCCGGGCGCCCCCGAGGTAGTGCGCGCAATCCACAATCATGCCGACTCCTCCGGATTGTCGTATCGCCGCACGGGAATCTACGCGGGCTGGCGGGGTGGACCAAAGGAATCTCCGGCCTTCACAGCAGGTTCACCGCAGCCTTCGGGTTAGCTGTCAGATTGCCAGGGGTCGTCGCCACGATCCCGGTGAGACAGCTCGCCGACATCTTTGTGGCCCAATGTCTTTGAGAAGTAGACGCGCCGGAAGCCGGCCTGGGTGGCGCGGCCGGTTTCGCGGTAGCCATGGCGAGGGTAGAAGGTGAGGTTCTCCGTCATCGCCTCGTTGGTATACAGCCGGATCTCGGCGAGCCCGAGTTCGGCCGCGTCACATTCGGCGCGGTCAAGCAGTAGCCGTCCGTAACCCCTGCCTTGGGCGGCAGGCGCGACCGCGATGGTTTCCAGCAGAAGATGGTCGCCACGATTCTCTGTCACAAGCGCTCCGACGATTGCGTCGCCCCGTTCGAGCACCCACACCCGCGAGTGCTCGAGCGCCGCGGCGTAGTCGGCGGTCATCGGGGCAGGGCGCCGGCCGATGCGCTCGATGTACTTCGTGTAGGCGTCAGTCATCAACCGCTTGATCTCGGTCAGATCGGCCGTGGTGGCTCGTCGTATCGACGTCCCATCCATGGGCGTCAGCCTAGGCTGGGCCCGTGCGCTCAGAACCGAAATGCTGGCTCACCGACATGGACGGCGTCCTCGTCCGCGAAGAACACGCCCTCCCCGGGGCCGCGGAGTTCCTGCAGCGGCTGGTCGACCGCAAGAGACCGTTCCTGGTGCTGACGAACAACTCCATCTTCACACCCCGTGACCTGTCCGCACGGCTGAAGCGTTCCGGACTGACGGTGCCGGAGGGCTCGATCTGGACCTCCGCCTTGGCGACCGCGGCCTTCCTCAGCGATCAGTTGCCAGGCGGCTCGGCCTACGTCATCGGCGAGGCCGGGCTGACCACCCCGCTGCACGAACTTGGCTACACGCTCACCGACGTCGACCCCGACTTCGTCGTCCTCGGTGAGACGAGAACGTATTCGTTCACCGCGATCACCAAGGCCATCCGCTTGATTCTGGGCGGCGCACGATTCATCGCGACCAACCCCGACGTCACGGGCCCGTCCGCTGAGGGACCGATGCCTGCCACTGGGTCGGTCGCGGCGATGATCACCAAAGCCACCGGCCGTGAGCCGTATTTCGTCGGCAAGCCGAACCCGATGATGTTCCGCAGCGCGCTCAACCGGATCGAGGCACACTCGGAGAGCACCGTCATGATCGGCGACCGAATGGACACCGATGTCGTAGCTGGAATCGAGGCCGGGCTGGAGACCATCCTGGTGCTCACCGGATCGACGACGGTAGCGGACATCGAGAAGTATCCGTTCCGGCCCAGCCGCGTGCTGGACTCCATCGCCGATTGCATCGAACTCGTTTGATCCCGGTGGAACTCGCGCCCGAAGTCAGGGCGAGACGGAGACTTCGTATCGCTATCAGTGGACCGAAGGCGGGCGATCGATCCTGGCTGAAGAGATCAAGAAAGAGATTTACGACGGCGCCACGCCCTATTCGACCTATGTTCGGGGAGTGATCGTCGAAGGTGACCGAGGGGTGTTGTTGACCGGCAGGGACGACAGCGCCGTGATCATCAAGGGGTGACTGCAGTGGCCGACATCGAAATGATCGGAGTTCCGTTCGACGGCTATGGGCGCGCCGGCCATCAAGCACGTGCGTCGGGTGCGCTGCGTGACGCGGGACTGCGTGATGCATTCGACCACCACCACGTCATCGACGACGACGACCTCGCGCTGCCCGGTCCTGACCCGTCCCGCGGCCCGTCGACCAGCCTGATCAACGAGCCAGCGCTGCTGGCCATGACCGAGGCCCTCAATCGCAAGGTGGGGACGGTGGTTGGTGCGGGCCGCTTCCCGTTCGTATACGGCGGCGACTGCTCGATGCTGCTTGGCATCGTCACCGGCCTGCGCGATCACGTCGGCGACGTCGGGCTGGTGTTCATTGACGGCCACGAGGACACCATGCCGCTGGACGTGTCCGAGGACGGCGAGGCCGCCAACACCGAGATCGGTCTGCTGCTCGGGCTGACGGGCCGACTGCTGACCGGCGAACTCGGTGATCGCCTGCCCGCGCTGCGGCCTGAACAGCTGGTGATACTCGGCCCGCGTGACGACGCGTGGCGCCAGCAATTCAACGTCGGCACGCTCGCCGATTCCGGGGTGTGGATGGCCCCGCTCGCCGAAGTCGCCGACAACCCGGCGGGTGCTGGGCGGCGTGCGATCGAGCAGCTGTCGGGTCAGGTCAGCCGGTGGTGGCTGCACATCGACCTCGACGTGCTCGATCCGGCCGAGTTTCGGGCACAGGGGCTGCCCGACGTCGACGACGAACCCGGCGGCCTGACGTGGGAGCAGCTCACCGATCTCGTCATGGCGCTGTTCACCGGACCAGGTTCGTGTGTCGGCGGCAGCCTTGCGATCTACGATCCCGACCAGGATCCCGACGGTGTCGGTGCCGCACAGATCGTCGAGTTCGTCCGAAACGTGTTGGTACGTCCGACGATAAGTCCCTAGCCAAGGAGCCCGGGTTGGCCGAGCCGATCGACGAGCATTTCATCACGACCGTCGCCGCAATGAGCGCATCCCCGCGCCAGCCCGCAGGCGACCAACCGGTACGTGACGGTTCATCGTTGACAGCGCAGGTGTGTTTGGCGCTTTTCGATGTCGTGATCAGCAGTCGTCACCTCGACCTGGCCGCGCGTTGGCTGAGGTCACAGGGCAAGGGCTACTACACCATCGGATCCTCGGGCCACGAGAGCAATGCCGCCGTCGCCGCCGCCCTGCGCCCCACCGATCCGGCGCTTCTTCACTATCGATCCGGTGGCTTCTTCCTCGCACGCGCCGCCCTGGTGGACGGTCGCGACCCGATTCGCGATGTACTGCTCGGCTTGGTGGCGGCCACGGACGACCCGATCTCCGGCGGGCGGCACAAGGTGTTCGGCCGCCACGACCTGAACATCATTCCGCAGACATCGACCATCGCGTCTCACCTGCCGAGGGCGGTCGGCGTCGCGTTCTCCATCGCGCGCGCAAAGAAACTCGGGGTGGCCAGTCCATGGCCGGACGACGCCGTTGCGGTGTGCAGCTTCGGCGATGCTTCGGTGAACCACTCCACCGCAGTCGGTGCGATCAACACCGCCATGCAGTCCGCGTATCAGGGGCTACCGATGCCGCTGTTGTTCGTGTGCGAGGACAACGGGATCGGAATCAGCGTCAAAACGCCTCGGGGCTGGATCGAGCGAACCTACGGAAACCGTGACGGCCTGGCGTATTTCGTCGCAGACGGTTCCGATTTGCCCGCGACGTTCGATGCAGCGGCGGCAGCGTCGAGCTTCGTGCGCACCCATCGACGACCGGCGTTTCTGCATCTGCGTACGGTCCGGCTGATGGGACATGCCGGTTCCGACTACGAACCGGCATATCGTCGTCCGGAGGAGATCAACGCGGAGTTCGATCACGATCCGGTGCTGTGCACTGCGAAATTGTTGATTGCCGCGGGCGTTTTGACCCCGTCGGAGGTGATTGACCGCTACGAGGCGAAGCGCGCCAACGTCATTGAGATCGCCGAGGAGGTGGCGGAAGCCGCGCAACTCGGCAGTGCGCGGGCGGTGATGGAGCCGCTCGCGCTCAGCCTCGATGATGCGATTGCCGCTTTTCCCGGCTCGCTCGCGGCATCGGTCAGGTCGGGCGAGCCCGATGCGCCCCTCACCGTCGCTCTCGCGATCAACCGTGCGCTGCAAGACATCCTGGACCGCTACCCGGAAGCGATCATCTTCGGCGAAGACGTCGCCCGCAAGGGAGGTGTCTACGGCGTTACCCGCGGTCTGCTTGCCAAGACCAGTTCTGCGCGGGTATTCGACACCCTGCTCGATGAACAGTCGATTCTCGGCCTCGCGCTCGGAGCCGGGGTGTCGGGGCTGCTGCCGATACCGGAAATCCAGTACCTCGCGTATTTTCACAATGCCGCGGACCAGATTCGCGGGGAAGGCGCCACGCTGCAGTTCTTCTCCAACCGGCAGTACCGCAACCCGATGGTGGTCCGGGTGGCCGGATACGGCTACCAGAAGGGCTTCGGCGGGCACTTCCACAACGACAATTCGATAGCCGCGATGCGTGACATCCCTGGCGTCGTGATCGCGTCGCCTGCGCGTCCGGACGACGCCGCCGCGATGTTGCACACCTGCGCAGCGGCAGCCAGGGACGCGGGCGTGGTGTGCCTCTTCCTCGAACCGATTGCGCTCTACCACACACGCGATCTGTACGACGACGGCGACGGCGGCTGGCTCGCGGAGTACCCGAGCGCCGGCGTCCCGATCGGCCGTGCGCGCACCTACGGCGACGGAACGGATCTGACTATGGTCACGTTCGGCAACGGCTTGCGGATGAGCCTGCGGGTGGCGCGCAGGCTTGAAGCTCTCGGAATCCGCGCGCGGGTCGTCGACCTGAGGTGGCTGGCGCCGCTGCCGGTGAACGACATGATTCGCGAGGCCAGCGCCACTGGACGTGTGCTGATCGTCGACGAGACCCGCGCCACCGGAGGCGTTGGCGAAGGCGTGCTGGCCGAGTTGCTTGATCACGGCTACACCGGCGCCGTGGCGCGGGTCGCCAGCAAGGACAGCTTCATCCCACTTGGCGATGCCGCGCTCGAGGTGCTGCTCTCGGAGGACACCATTGAGGCCGCAGCGATCAAACTCGCCGGCGCGGGCGCTTGATAGCTTGAGCCGATGAGCGTTGCACCGGATGCCGCGCGGCCGTTGGCCGGGGTGCGGGTCGTCGAGATATCCAGCTTCGTCGCCGTGCCGTTGGCCGGGATGACGCTGGCACAGCTCGGCGCGGAGGTGATTCGCGTCGACCCGATCGGCGGTGCGGCCGACTACCATCGCTGGCCGCTCACCGACGATGGCGACAGCATCTATTGGGCAGGTCTGAACAAAGGCAAGCGATCGGTGGCTGCCAATTTCCGCTCGCAGGAAGGCCAGGACCTGGTGCAGCGGTTGATCGCGGACAGCGGCGTCTTGGTGACCAATGTCGCAGGACGGCAATGGCATTCATATGACACGTTGACTCGGTTGCGCCCCGACCTGATTCATGTCGAAGTGTCGGGGCGCGCCGACGGCGGCACCGGCGTCGACTACACGGTCAACGCCGGGATCGGATTTCCGATGGTGACCGGTCCCGCCGAACTCGCGACACCGGTCAATCACGTTCTGCCCGCGTGGGATGTCGCGTGCGGCATCTACGCGGCGCTGGCCGTTGTCACCGCGTTACGGCACCGCGACGCCACCGGACACGGGCAACAGATCAGCATTCCGCTGGAGAACGTGGCCTTGGCCACCGCGGGCAATCTCGGCTTCTTCACCGAGGTCATGGTCAACGGCACCGCACGCGAGCGCATCGGCAACTCGGTGTACGGCCAGTACGGGCAGGATTTCACCAGCAGCGACGGCGTGTCCTTCATGATCGTCGCGCTGACCAAACGGCACTTCGGCGACCTGACCGAGTTGACCGGAACGACGAAAGCGGTTGCCGCGCTGGCTGACACCCTTGGCGCCGACCTCACCGACGAGGGGGAGCGGTACCGGCATCGCGACGCGCTGAGCGGGTTGTTCGGCGAGTGGTTCGCCGGGCACACGGCCGTCGAGATCACCGCAGGGCTGTCGGCGACTTCGGTGCTGTGGGACCGCTACCGCACGTTCGCCGAAACCGTCAGCGACGACCGGGTAACCGCGAATCCGATGTTCACTCCGCTTGATCAGCCAAGGATCGGACAGTATCTGGCACCGGGGCTGCCGCTCGAGATCGACGGCGCGTACCCGCCTGCCGTCGCCGCACCGGCGCTCGGCGACGACACCACCGCGGTGCTTGGCGAGTGGCTGGAAATGACGCCGGACGATATCCGCAGGCTCACCGAGTCGGGAACTGTGGCATGAGCAAGCTACTCAAGCTGCTCGAGATGTCGCCGGGCGGCGACATCGACAGCTGGGTCGGGCCCGCCAGTGGTCCGGCGGGAAAGCGGGCGTACGGCGGGCAATTCGTCGCGCAGAGCCTTGCCGCCGCGCGCCACACCGTCGACGCCGACCGGCCGCCGACCAACATGCATTTGCAGTTCCTGCGCGGCGGCGAAGCCGGCGACCCCGTCGAGTACACGGTGGCACGGGTGTTCGACGGCAGGACCGCGGCCGCGCGCCGCGTCGAATCGCGTCAGGACGGGCGCCTGCTGACGACGGCAACGGTGTCGTTCGCCGCCGAGCTGCCCGGCCCCGAACACGGTCACCGGCCCGACATGCCTGGCGATCCCGACTCCCTTCCGCGCACTGGGCCTGCCGGGCCTGCGCCGTCGATGCCGCTGGACGAGCTCGACATAAGGATCGCCGACGACACTTCAACCGGCGAGTTCGTGCGGCAACTGTGGTGGCGGGCAACGGTCCCGCTTCCCGACGACCCGGCGGTCCACACGTTGGTCGCGGCGTACGTCACCGACGTCTACATGATCGACCCCGCACTGCAGGTGCACGGGCATTCGATGAAGGACCGCAGCCATCGCAGCGGCACCACCGACTCGTCGATCTGGTTTCACCGGCCGGTTCGGGCCGACGAATGGAATCTGCTCGAGTGCCGTTCCCCGGCAGCGGCGCGTGGACGCGGCGTCGTCATTGCGAGTCTGGTCCGGGCCGACGGCTCAATCGCTGCGACCCTGGTCCAGGAAGGGCTCATCGCAGAGCGATAGGCGCCGGCTTTTCCACGCACCTAGGCTTGTGGTGCCTTCGCTAACGGGACACCCTTTCGCATCGCGTCATCATTTCATGACGGGTTTCAAGAGACATCAAGTGCGCATCTGGACGATGCAGCGAGCGTGAACACACTGCGAAAAATCAATCGAAATCTCGCAGTGGCTTCACGTTGGCGAGGTGATGTTGACCGCGATCGTCCGCCTCGCGATCGACCGCCGCTCGCGAATCCGCCTGCGGAGCACCGTCACCAGAGACGTCAGCAGCACGCCTGCGACGACGGATGCGACGACACCGAACAGCGGATGGCCGTCGAACAGCGGGTAGACCTGGAAGTGGGTCAGGTAGATGTACAGCGACGCCTCTGCGATGACCCCGGCCACCACGGTGGCCGCGGGCGGGCAGCGCAGCGCGGGCAGCCAAATGAGCAGGGCAAACCCGGCCAGCACCAACATTTCTCGTTCAGTGCGGTCGAAGTAGCCATGCAGGCTGATGATCAGCGCGATCGTGACGGCGGCGCGCTGCAGCGCGGTCGAGGCTTTCGCCGCGGCCCAGCCCACCGCGAAGAACCAGAACGCCAGCACCGTGAACCACGCGTCGCGGCCCAGGTGCAGTCCGAGGGTGTCATACCTCAGGGCCAGTCCCGCGGCCAAAAACGCCACCGCGACGCCGAAGGGCCACTGCCGTTCCAACCGGTCCATTATCGGAAGCCAGCACAGCGCTGCCATCGCCACCAGGATCCACACCAGCACTTCGATGAACCACAGCCGGCCGGCGGTCGTGCTGTCGTGCGGGCCAAGGAACTTGTTGGCCAACAACAGATTCGTCGGGGTGTAGTCATCGGTGATGACGAGCGCGATCACGATCCACGCCACCGACGGCCCCGCGATCCAGGCGATCGTGTTGCGCAGTTGTCGCACCCTGTCGGTACGGCGCACGGGTGTGAGACAGAACCGGCCGAAGTTGTATCCGGCGATGCCGAGCAGCAGATGCGCGCCACCCCACAGCTCGAACAACCCTGCGTGTGAACCGACGACGAACAGGATCGCGACGGCGCGCAGCGCGACGCTGGTTTCCAGCGTCGCACCCCACCACGGCCTCCATCGTCGCTCCGGTTTAGGAATGGCTTCCAGCTCCCGCAGCGGCAAGCGCTGCCATTCTGCAGGCAATCGCCCGAGCGCGCGTTCCAGCCGTACCGACATCGTCACGTAGGACAGCGAGTTGCCGCCGAGGTCGACAAAGCTGGCGTCGGGGTCGATACCGTTGGTGTCGATCTGCAGCACGTCGGCGAACAGCTCTCGCAGGCCAATCACGTTGGGCGTGGCTTCTTTTGACGCCAAGCTACGCACGGCTTGGTAGTCCGGCTTACCCGACGGCAGTATCGGCAGTTCCGAAACCGTGACGGCCTGCACGGCGCCGGCAGGGAGGCCGGCAGCGGCGGCGGCGGCGCGTTGAACATCGCCCTGATCATGGCCGACGGCCGCCACCGCGAGGCGGTCATCGATATCGGTGCAAAGGGCCGTCACACCGTGGTCACGCAAGGTGGCCTCGACGTGTTCCAGATCGATCCGCAGCCCGTACATCTTGACGAAACGGCTGTTGCGCCCGATCACCTCGTAGAGTCCATCGGAACCGCGACGGGCGATGTCGCCGGTGCGTAGTGCATCGACGGTGTTGCCGAGCGCCAGGTCGGCAGGCCGGTGTGCGTAGCCCATCATCACGTTGGGGCCGCGGTACACCAGTTCACCGACGTCTTCGTCGTCCCACCCGTCACGCGGCTCGACCGTGATTGATCCGCCGGGTATCGGCCTCCCGATGGCGCCGGGACGTGTCAAGGCGAGTTGCGGTGGGAGATAAGACATTCGGGAGGTGGCTTCCGTCGCGCCGTACATCACGAACAGCTCCCAGCCCTGTCGCACGCCCAGTTCCGCGAACCGGCGGACGCGTTCGGGTGGCATCTGGCCGCCTGCCTGAGTGACATACCGCAGATGCGGTAAATCCAAGATCTCCGCGCCGACGCGCTCGAGCAGTTCGAAGGTGTACGGGACACCGGCGAATGCCGTGCCGCGGTGCCTGCGGAACAGCTCCCAGAACTCGTGGTCGACGACTGAGTGTTCGGTGAGCACCAGGCCCGCGCCGCGCAGCAGGTGGCTGTGGATAACGGACAGGCCGTAGCAGTATGACGTCGGCAGCGTGGTTGCAGCCCTGTCGGTTTCGCGGATGCCGAGGTATTCGGCGATGGCGGCGGCGTTGGACATGAGGTTGGTGCGGGACAGCCGAACCAGTTTGGGTGAGCCGGTGCTGCCGGAGGTGGACAGTAACAAGGCGAGGTCATCGTGCAGGCGGTGGCGACCGCCGCGATGGCGGTGGTGGATTCCGTTGTCGTCAATGACGACGTCTGGTTCATAGGTCTGCATGATCGCGGTGTGATCGCGCCCGGCTGGGACGGGCAGCACGACGTGGCCGCCCGAAATCGCCGCCAGGTAGCGCACCAAAGTGGCGACGTCGTTGCGGGTTTCGATCAGCACCAGGCGACGAGGCCCACCGACTTCCCGCGCGGCGTCGCCGACGGATTCGGCAAGTTGGCGGTATGACAGCTGAGTTGTTTCCGCCATGACGGCCGCTCGTTCGCCGTGGCTGTACAGATGGTCCAGGATCCTGCTCATGTGAGCACGATCCCGGTGCCAACCACCTCGATCCTCACCTTGGCGTCGATGGGCGGCGGGTTGAGGCTGTGCTGGCGCACGATGAGCGGGGCGGTGTCGCCGTCCGGGTCGATGGTCAGGAGCACGTCGTGGCCGAGGAACTCCGTGGCGATCACGGTGCCGACGCCGTCGAGCTGTTCGCTATCCGAAACCACGGTTGCGACAAGCTGTTCGGGCCGTAGCACGACCGTGCCGGGCCCGTCTGCGGCCGATGCCTGAACGGATACGCGGCCGAGCGCGCAGTCGGCGACCCCCGATGCGACGGTGCATGGTAGCGATATGCAGTCGCCGAGGAATTCGGCGGTGAAGCGATCGGTGGGTTGCCGGTATACTTGCCCCGGGCTGCCGACCTGCGTGAAACGGCCGTCGCGCATGACCGCCACCTGATCCGCGATGGACAGCGCCTCTTCCTGGTCGTGAGTCACCAGAAGCGTTGTCACGCCTTTGTCGGCGAGCACCCCTGCGACCGCCTTGCGGGTGGATGCGCGCAGCCCCGTGTCGAGCGCGCTGAACGGCTCGTCGAGCAGCATCAGCACCGGGTGTCGGGCCAGCGCACGCGCCAGCGCGACGCGTTGCTGCTGGCCTCCGGAGAGCTGATGCGGGCGGCGAGACGCGAATGACGCGTCAAGGGAGACGGTTTCGAGGAGTTCGCCGACGCTGGCATCGACGCCGCTACGGGCGTTGCCCCGCAGTCCGTAGGCGATGTTCTGTCCGACGGTCAGGTGAGGGAACAGCGCACCGTCCTGCGCGACATAGCCGACACCTCGCCGATGTGGCGCCACAGCACTTTCCGGGCTGGCCACCTGTCTTCCCGCCAGGACGATCGTTCCTGCGTCGGGTGTTTCGAACCCGGCGATGAGCCGCAGCAGTGTGGTCTTACCGCAACCTGATGCTCCGACGACGGCGGTCGTGGTACCCGGCTGCAGAATCAGGTCGATGTCGTGCAGCACCGGGTGTGCGCGGAATGACTTGGCGAGTCCCTTGACCTCGAGGATGATGGTCGTCATAGCGCGGCCGCCTTCGTCGACTGCCGGAACAGCACCAGTGTCACCGGGATAGCGAGTGCCACCAGCACGAGCGCGTAGGGCGCGGCCGCCGCGTAGTCCAGCTCGCTGGAGAACGACCAGAACCGCATCGACAGTGTTCTGGTGCCGGTCGGTGCGAGTAGCAGAGTCGCAGTCAATTCGGTTGCGACAGCGACGAACACCAGTGACGCGCCTGCCGCCGCGGCGGGCGCGGTGAGTCGCAGGGTGATCCGCAGGAAGGTGGCCGTCGGTGAGCTGCCCAGCGACAGGGACGCCTCTTCGAGGCTCGGCGGTACCTGGGCGAGCCCGGCCCGCACGTTGACCAGTGCGCGCGGCATGAACAGCAGCACGTATGCGAATACGATCAGCGCGAGGCTCTGGTAGAGCGGGCGGGCGACGTGGATGGTGACCGTTACCAGTGCGAGGGCGGTGACAATCCCGGGAAGCGAGCTGGTGATGTAATTGGCACCCTCGACGGCGCGGGCGAGCACACCGCTGGATCGCACCGCGACCCATGCGATGGGAAACGCCAGCACCGTGGTCAGCAGCGCGGCGACCGTTGCCAACCCGATGGTTTGGCCAAGCGCTGTGCCGATGTCGTCGAGCACCCACACCTCGGTGCCACCGATCCACAGCCAGCGCAGGATCGTCCAGACCGGCACGCCCAGCGCCAGCACGGTCACCGCGACGAGACCGAACTGCGCGGGTATTGCGTTGCGGCCGAGGCGGACAGGGGTCGCGGCGCGTGGTGCGCCTGCGCCGATTCGGGCCAACCGGGTGCTTCCGCGGGCCGTCGCCTCGGCAACCAGCAGCACCAGGCACATCAGAACCAGCACGCCTGCGAGCATGCTGCCCGCCGCCCCGTCGAACGTGACCTGGAACTGCTGGAAGATCGCGACGGTGAAGGTGTCGAAGCGCACCATCGCGAATGCGCCGAACTCCGCGAGGAGGTGGACACCGATCAGCAGGCCGCCGCCGAGGATGGCCAGTCGCAGCTGCGGCAGCACCACCCGGAAGAACACGCCGGTCGAGTCGGAACCCAACGCCCGGGCCGATTCCTCTACGGCGGGGTCGAGCCTGCGCAGCGTCGCGGCCACCGGAAGGTACATGAAGGGGAAGTACGACAGCGTCGACACGAGCACCCCCGCCGACAGCCCGTGCAGCGACGGGATCACCCCGACCCACGCGTAGCTGTTGACGAATGCCGGGACCGCAAGGGGCGCGACGAACAACGGACGCCAGAACGCTCGGCCTGGCAGATCGGTCCGCTCCACCAGCCAGGCGACACCGACACCGATGACCACACACAGCGGTACCGTCACCGCGACCAGTGCAACGGTGTTGAACAGCAGCTCGCCGACCCGGGGCCGAACCACGAGGTCGTAGGCCTTCGTCCACCCGATCGACACCGCGGCCCATGCGACGTATCCGAGAGGTATCAGGGTGGCGGCGACCAGGATCGCAACCGTGGCATTGGTCAGCGGGCCGGGCCGAGTGGCCTTGTCAGACCGCGAGACCGGCACCACGGGGCGCGAAACCGGGGGAGCGACCACCTATAACAACCCCGCCTTCGTCATCAAGTCCGACACCTTCTGCGCGTCAAGCGTGGACGGGTCCACCGCCGGCGCCTGCAGCGAATCAAGCGGCGGCAGAGCGGGATTTGCGGGCACCCCACTGGCGACCGGGTACTCGAACGAAGCGCCCTTCTCGAGCACTTCCTGACCGGCCTTGCCGGTGACGAACTTGATGAACTGTTGCGCCTGCTGTTGCTTCTTGCTCGACTTCAGCACTCCGCCGCCGGAGAGGCTGACGAATGCGCCGGGGTCCTCGTTCTTGAAGTAGTGCAAGGCCGTATTGCCGCTGCCCTCTCTGGTATTCGCCTGATCGCGGAACCAGTAATAGTGGTAGATGATGCCGCCGTCGACCTCGCCTGCGTTGACGGCCTTCATGGTCGCGATGTTGTCGTTGTAGATGACCGCATTGGCTTTCATACCGGCCAGCCACTGCGCGGTCGCTTGCTCGCCCTTGAGCTGAAGCAGCGCCGAGACGATGGCCTGGAAGTCCGCCTTGGCCGGAGCGCCGCCCCAACGGCCCTTCCACTCGGGGGACTGCAGATCCAACATCGACTTCGGCAGCTGATCGGGCTGCAGCTTGGCCTTGTTGTAGACAAACACAGTGCTGCGCGCCGCGACGCCGGTCCACTTGCCAGTGGACGGACGGTACTGCGCCGGAACCTGACTGATGGTGTCGGCGTTGAGGTCGGCGAACAGTCCAGCGCGCTCGACGGCCGCCATCGCCGGAGAATTCTCGGTCAGGAAGACGTCGGCAGGGGATTTGTCGCCTTCGGCCACCAACTGGTTGCCCAGTTCGGTATCGCCACCCTGCCGGTAAGTCACCTTGATGCCGGTCTCCTTGGTGAAGGCGGCGATCCACTCCTTGGTCAGCGACTCGTGCTGGGCGTTGTAGATCAGCAGCTCGTCGGGCTGGCCGGGACCCGAGCACGCTGTTGCACCGAGGACGACGGCGAGGCTCGCCACCAGTGCGGCGATCCGGCTCCAACGTCGTCGCATCCAGACAGTCCTTCCGTAGGTGACGCAATTAGCTGAGCGTAACCTAACCGAACTTACCCTTGGCTGACCTCTCGAACCTGAGGTGTGCTCGAACCGCCGCCCGGCAATCGGTCACAGGCTCACATTGGCGGTGGCGCTGTCTGCGACGGCGTTCTTACAAGATGTTCGAACCGGCTTGATCTTGAAGTGCTGGGGGTACATATGCCCACATGAAGATGTCAGCTAGTGCCGTGCGCCGCGGCCTGTTCGGCGCCTTTGCCACCTGTGTACTCGGGGGCGTCGTCGCAACGACGATCGCGATTCCGACTGCGAGCGCTGCGCCAGGATGCTCAGCGAGTGACTTCTCCCGCACGGCCAGCGGGGTGCTCGCTGACGCGGGTGGGTGGTTGGACGCGCATCCGGGAGCCAACGACGTGCTGTCGTCGGCGGGCATGCAGGGAGCGGGTGCCGAGCAGTCGGTTCGTGACTACTTCGTCGCGCATCCGGCGGAGTATCAGGAGCTACGCGGCATCGCGGCGCCGCTGATCGATATGCAGCACAGCTGCGGCCCGGCGATCCAGCCGATGCAGATCGCCGCTCTGTATACGGCGTTGTCCCAGGGGGGCACGGGGATGTAGCCCGCAACCGTCTGCACGATGGTTGTGGATGGATTGCTGACTGGGGATAGCTGCGCGCTCGCGTCATTGCGTTGTCGGTGCCGGTTCGGATGGTGGCGTCATGACGACGTTGACCCGTGCCGAGATCGGCGCACTCGGTGAGCAACTGGCTGTTGACCATCTGATCTCGCTCGGCCTGCGCGTGTTGACGCGCAATTGGCGGTGCCGATACGGCGAGCTGGACGTGATCGCGGCGGACGACGCGGCCCGCACCGTCGTGTTCGTTGAGGTGAAGACCCGCACCAGCGACCAGTTCGGTGGCGTGTCCCAGGCCGTGACACCCAATAAAGTCCGCCGGTTGCGACGGCTTGCCGGGCTGTGGCTTGCGGCGCAGCACGGCAGCTGGGCGGCGGTGCGCATCGACGTGATCGGCGTGCGCATCGGCCGTAGCCGGACGCCGGAGATCACCCATTTGCAAGGTGTCGGCTGATGGCGCTCGGCAGGGCGTTCTCGGTGGCCGTGCGCGGACTGGATGGCGAGATCGTCGAGATCGAGGCCGACATCACCTCCGGCTTGCCCGGCGTGCATCTCGTCGGGCTGCCAGACGCCGCCCTGCAGGAGTCGCGCGACCGGGTACGCGCGGCGATCACCAACTGTGGCAACAGCTGGCCGATGGCGCGGCTAACGTTGGCGCTCTCGCCGGCGACGCTGCCCAAGATGGGGTCGGTCTACGACCTGGCACTCGCATCTGCGGTGTTGTCGGCCAGCGGCAAGAAATCGTGGGAGCGACTCGAAAAGACGGTGCTGCTTGGAGAATTGGCGCTCGACGGGCGCGTCCGTGCGGTCAAGGGGGTGCTGCCTGCCGTGCTGGCCGCCAAGCGGGAAGGCTGGCCGGCCGTGGTGGTCCCCGTCGAGAACCTCGCCGAGGCCAGCCTTGTCGACGGTGTCGAGGTGTGGGGCGTGCGCACGTTGGGGCAATTGCACAAGTGGTTGACGGGGGCAGTCCAACTCGAGGATCGGATCGACGCGCCGCCGTCTGCGGCGGAGCCCGCCATCGACCTCGCCGACGTGGTAGGCCAGTCGCATGCCCGGTTCGCGGTCGAGGTCGCCGCGGCCGGTGCCCATCACCTGATGATGACCGGCCCGCCCGGTGTGGGCAAAACGATGCTGGCGCAACGCCTTCCGGGACTGCTGCCGCCGCTGTCTGAGGCCGAATCGCTCGAGGTGACAGCGATCCACTCGGTAGCGGGCCTGTTGTCGGGCAGCACGCCGCTGATCACCCGGCCGCCTTTTGTCGCGCCGCACCACACGTCGAGCGTTGCCTCACTGGTCGGGGGCGGCTCGGGACTGGCCCGGCCTGGAGCGGTAAGCCGTGCGCACCGGGGCGTGTTGTTCCTCGACGAGTGTGCAGAGATCGGGGTCAGTGCGATGGAAGCACTGCGAACTCCATTGGAGGAGGGTGAGATTCGGCTTGCCCGCCGCGATGGCGTCGCGCGCTACCCGGCACGTTTCCAGTTGGTGCTGGCCGCTAACCCGTGTCCGTGTGCGCCAACAGATCCGAAAGATTGCATCTGCGCGTCGATGGCCAAGCGGCGCTACCTCGGCAAGCTGTCCGGGCCGCTGCTGGATCGGGTCGACCTGCGGATCGAGATGTACACGGCGCGAGCGGGTGCGTTCGCGGTCGACGACGGCGAGTCCACGGCCGACGTTCGCGAACGGGTAGCGGTAGCGCGGGCGGTCGCCGAACAACGGTGGCGGCCACACGGTATCCGCACCAATGCCGAGGTCAGTGGCGCACTGCTGCGGCGCAAGTTTCGACTGGATGCCGCCGCGATGGAGCCACTGCGAACAGCTCTGGACCGCGGTGTGCTCAGCATCCGAGGCGTCGATCGCACATTGCGAGTCGCGTGGACATTGGCCGATCTCGCCGGGCGCACAACACCTGGAATCGAGCAGGTCAGCACGGCACTGAGTTTCCGCCAGGCCGGGGGTGCGCGATGACCGATCCCGTCATGCGAGCGGTGGCCTATCTGTCGCGCGTCGTCGAACCTCCCTGTCCGGAATTGGCGGCGCTGGCGGCCCGTGTCGGCCCCGTCGAGGCGGCCGACCGGGTGAAGCGGCGCTCACTCGATGATCACCTGATGCGTCTCACCGAGGCACGCCATGGGATCGACTGTGCTGCAGAAGATCTGGCAGTGCTGGAGCGAATGGGTGGACGCTTGGTTACATCCGCCGAAGACGAATGGCCGCTGCTGGCCTTCACCGCATTCGCAGGAGTCGACACGAAGCAGCGGCCGGAGGCGCATCCACCGTTGGCGCTGTGGGTGATCGGCCCGGCTCGCCTTGACGAGGTGTCGGAACGCTCGGCGGCGATCGTCGGAACTCGAGCTGCCACCGTGTACGGCGAGCACGTTGCCGCGGAGCTGGCCGCCGGGTTGGCGGAGCGGGATGCGGTCGTGGTGTCCGGCGGTGCGTACGGAATCGACGGAGCGGCGCATCGGGCTGCGCTGGCTGCTGACGGGTTCACCGTCGCGGTACTGGCAGGCGGCGTGAATGTTTCCTACCCGACCGGCCACGCCGCGCTATTCCATCGGATTGCTGAGCAAGGCCTTCTCGTCACCGAGTACCCGCCGGGACTTCGGCCACAACGGCACCGATTTTTGACCAGAAACCGACTCGTCGCCGCATTGTCGGGAGCCACCGTTGTGGTCGAGGCCGGTGCCCGCAGCGGCGCAGCCAACACCGCGGCGTGGGCTGGAGCACTGGGTCGCGGGGTGTGCGCAGTGCCAGGTCCGGTCACCTCGTCGGCCTCTGTCGGATGCCACGTCCTGCTGCGTGCGGGCGCGACGGTGATCACCCGCGCGGAGGAGGTCGTCGAACTCATCGGGCGTGCGGGTGAGCTGGCTGGCGATGAAGAACGCCCCGCTTCCCTTCTAGATGGGCTCGCCGTCGACGAACAACGGGTCTACGACGCGCTTCCGGCCCGTGGCGCACGCACTGCCGACGAGATCGCGGTCGCATCCGGTTTGCCTCCGAAGCAGGTGTTGGGTCCGCTGTCGATGCTGGAGATCGCGGGTCTGGTGGTCTGCCAAGGTGGGCGGTGGAAACTGGCGCTGCGGTAGGTTGGCGCCATGCACAGCGCGATGAGCAGGATCGTTGCCCGCGCCGGGGCCGTCCTCCTGCTCGTCGCCGCGATGACGGTGACAGGCCAGCACTCGAAGGCAGAGGCGGTCACTCCGGCGCAGGACGGTTACGGCTTCAGCGTTGGCGCACCGATGACGTATATGAGCACCGCCGACGCCGATGGCGAATTGGACGCCGCGGCCAAGACCAACGCAACGTGGTTGCGGGTGCTCATCGACTGGCACCTGGTCGAACCGATGCCGGGCGCGTTCGACTGGGGTTATGTCGATCACTGGATCAACGGCGCCCGCCAGCGCGGTCTGAACGTGCTGGGCGTGATCGCTTACACGCCCGACTGGGCCAGGGCGCCGGGAAGCTACTTCACCGCCCCACCCATCGACCCCAACGCTTTCGCCACCTTCGCCAAAAAGGTGGTGCAGCGGTACCGCGACCGCGTGAGTGACTGGGAGATCTGGAACGAGCCCAACGTTCCGCTGTTCTTCGGGGACGTCCCCGACCGCGCGGCCCGCTACACCGAACTGCTCAAGGCGGCCTATCCCGCGATCAAGGCTTCCCAACCGAACAGCACCGTGGTCGTCGCCGGGCTGAGCCCCGCGTGGGCACCTGATGATCCACCCACGTTCGTCAACGCCATGTACCAACTCGGCGCGAAGGGATCCTTCGACGCCATGGCGATGCATCCCTACGTCTACCCCAACGGCCTTGCCGGCGACGATCGCAACGGGTGGTCCGACGTCGAACGGGTGCACCAGCTGATGGTCGACAACGGCGACGGCGGCAAGAAGATCTGGATGACCGAGATCGGCGCGCCGACATGTGCACCGGAGGCATCGGGTGTCAGTCAGGACCAACAGGCCCGCGAGATCACCGACATGTTGTGGAAGGCGTCGGCGTCTCGATTCAGCGGCCCGGTGTTCATTTTCTCCATCCGTGACATCGACAGCGCCGACCAGGAGAACGACCAGAACAACTTCGGTGCCCTGTTGACGTCGGACTGGCAGCCCAAGGTGGCGGCCGGCGTGCTGGCAAGGTAGCCCGCCACCGCATCGGCCACGCTCGTATCCTCGATGAGGCCGGCTAACGAAAGCGGTCGGCTCCCAATATTGGAGGAACAGTGGCAGGACGTCCGTTGAACACGTTTGAAGTGGTGCGCACTGAGCAGTTGACGCCGCACCTCATCCGCGTCGTCCTGGGAGGCAACGGCTTCGACACGTTCATCCCTAACGAGTTGACCGACTCTTACGTCAAGATCGCGTTCGTAGACGACGGCATCGACGTTGACGGCTTGCGGCAACCGCTGACGCTGGACAGCTTCAAGGGTTTACCCGCCGAGCTGCAGCCCACGGTGCGCACCTACACGGTGCGCCACGTCGACACCGTGCGCCGCGAGATCGCCATCGACTTCGTTGTGCACGGCAAGAACGGTGTCGCCGGACCGTGGGCAGCGTCTGCCACGCCGGGCCAACCGGCCTACCTGACAAGCCCCAACGGCGCATACTCGCCCGACCCCGCAGCGGACTGGCACCTGTTCGCAGGCGACGAGGCGGCGGTGCCCGCAATTGGCGCCGCACTTGAGGCCTTGCCGGACAACGCAATTGGCCAGGCTTTCATTGAGGTCGCCGGGCCCGAGGACGAGATCGCGCTGACCGCACCGGCTGGCGTCGAGGTGCGATGGATCTACCGCGGCGGCCGGGCCGACCTGGTCCCCGAAGACCAGGCGGGAGACAACGCGCCGCTGATCGCCGCGGTGAAGGAGGCCGCCTGGCTGCCGGGGCAGGTTCAGGTCTTTATCCACGGCGAGGCCCAGGCCGTCATGCATAACCTGCGGCCCTATATCCGCAAGGCCCGCGGCGTCGACGCCAAGTGGGCCGCCTCCATCTCCGGATACTGGCGGCGCGGCCGGACCGAGGAAACCTTCCGCCAATGGAAGCGTGAATTAGCCGAAGCGGAGGTCACCGCCTAAGCCCGTTTCGGGCCTGCGATCAGAACCAGCCCGCCTTGGCATCCACGGTTGTGCGATCCAGGCTGGCCAGCAGGTCGAACTGCGGGCCTACCTTCGGCAGCTCGTAGGCGTAGAAGTACTGTGCCGCAGCGCGTTTGCCGTCGTAGAAGTCGCCCTCATGGTCGCTGGCGGCGATCAGCTGCTCGAGCCACATCCACGCCACCACCACGTGCCCGGCAGCCTCGAGGTAGGTCGTCGAGTTGGCGAGGGTGGTGGCGATATCGCCGGCCGCCCACAGGGTCGCGGTGACGTCGACCAACCGTTGCACTGCTTCGCGGAGTTCCTTCGCGTACGCCGCGGTGCTGTCGGATGCCAGTGCCGCCTCGATGGTCTGGTTGATCCGCTCGGTCAGCAGGGTCAGTCCCGCGCCGTCCTTCATGACGACCTTGCGCCCCAGCAGATCCAGGCCATGGATACCGTGCGTGCCCTCGTGGATCGCGTTGAGGCGGTTGTCGCGATAGCCCTGTTCGACGTCGAACTCCTTGGTGTACCCGTATCCGCCGTGCACCTGGATCGCCAGATTGTTGGCCTCGAGGCACCACTGCGACGGCCAGCTTTTCGCCATCGGGGTGAGGACCTCTAGCAGCAGGTGGGCACGATCACGGTCCGCAGCGGTGCTGGTCCGCCCCTCATCGACCAGCACCGCGCAGTACATGCAGAGCGCGAGCGCGCCCTCGACATAGGACTTCTGCGCCAACAGCATTCGCTTGATGTCGGCGTGCTCGATCAACGCCACCGGTGGGCGGCTCGGGTCCTTGGAGTCGACCGGACGACCCTGCGTGCGCTCCTTGGCATAGGCCAGCGACGCCAGGTAGCCCGCGTATCCCGTGGCGGTCGCCTGCAGGCCCACCGCCAGTCGGGACTCGTTCATCATGTGGAACATGTAGGCCAGGCCCTTGTGCTCCTCGCCGACGAGATAGCCGACGGCGCCGGGTTCGTTGGTGGATGCGAAGGTACCGTCGCCGAAGTTGAGTAGCGCGTTCGTGGTGCCATGGTTGCCCATCTTGTGGTTCAGGCTGACCAGCGCGACGTCGTTGCGGGTTCCGTCGGCCAGGAACTTGGGCACGATGAACAGCGAGATGCCCTTCACACCCGGTCCGCCGCCCGGCGCCTTCGCCAGCACGAGGTGCACGATGTTTTCGGTCAGTTCGTGGTCACCGCCGGTGATCCACATCTTCGTCCCCGTGACGCGGTAGGTGCCGTCGGCGGCGGGCACGGCCTTGGTGGTGATGTCGGCCAGTGAGGAGCCTGCGTTGGGCTCGGACAGGCACATCGTGCCGAAGTAGCGGCCCTCGAGCATCGGCCGGACCCAGGTGTCGATCTGCTCCTCGGTGCCGTATTCGACGAGCAGGTTGGCGTTACCGACCGTCAGGAACGGGTAGGCGATCATGCCCGGATTGGCTGCGCGGAAGAACGCCATCGACGCCTGCGCCACCACCATCGGCAGCTGCATACCTCCGACCGACTCGTCGAAAGCCCCCGCGATCAGGCCCGCTTCACTGAAGGTCTTCAGCGCCTCCTGGATCTCGTCGATCAGCACAACTTTCCCGTCGGGGCCGACCGTCGGCTCGTTCTGGTCACACTTCTTGTTGTGCGGTGCAAAGCATTTCGTCGCAATGTCCTCGGAAAGCTCGAGTACGGCGTCGAAGGTGTCGCGGGAGTGCTCGGCGAAATGGTCGCGCTTGGTCAATGCGACCACGTCGAGCCACTCGTAGAGCAGAAAGTCGACATCACGCCGAGAGAGGAATTCCGCCATGTCGGGGCAGCCTTTCGAGATTTGGGTCACATTAGCGCTCGCTCATATTATGAGCGTTCGCTAATAATGCGCGTGCCGTCGACATATGTCAACTACGTGTAGGATCACCGACCGTCATGACCATCGATCGAGCTGCGGATTCAACTGCTGCGGAACGCATGCGGCGCGCCGCCATCGAGGCTTTCGCGGAGTCCGGATACGGCGGCAGTTCCACACGGCAGATCGCCAAGCGGCTCAACATGAGCGCGACGGCCATGTACCCGCACTACCGCTCCAAAGAGGAGCTTCTTTATGCGATCGCGATGGAAGGGCACAGCAGCCTGCTGGCCGCGCTGAAGGAGGCCGACTCCGCCGCGAGCTTCGCCGAACGGCTGCGCGCGGTGGTGGCGGCATTCGCCACCTGGCACGCCGAGAACCACGAGCAGGCCCGCGTCGTGCAGTACGAACTGCACGGCCTGACACAGGCTCACTACCGGACGATCGCGCCACTGCGCCACCAGGCGACCGATGTCATCACCGAGATCGTCGCTGGCGGGGTGGCCGCCGGTGAGTTCCACGTCGACAACGTCGACGAGGTGGTGATGGCCATCTCGTCGTTGTGCGTCGATGTGTGCCGGTGGTTCCCGTCGCGAAAGCATCGCGACGCGCACAAGCTCGGTGAGGTGTACGCGGGGGTGGCGGAGCGGCTGGTTCGCTGACACTGCGCGGTGCCGGGCTGGCAGGCTAGGCGCATGGCATTCGGCGATTACCAGTTCGAGATCTACCTTCAGGGACTGTCGGGCATCGTGCCGTCGCTCCCGATGTCCTATGCGGGGTGGGAGGCAAAGGCCGAGGCGGCGATGTCGCCGTCGATCTGGTCCTACGTGAGCGGTGGCGCGGGCGACGAGCGCACCCAGAGGGTTAATCGCACTGCGTTCGACGGCTGGGGCCTCATGCCGCGGATGTTCAATGCGCAGCGCGAGCGCGACCTGTCGGTGCAGGTGTTCGGTCTGACGCTGCCCTCGCCGGTGTTCATGGCGCCGATCGGGGTCACTGGCCTGTGCGCACAAGACGGCCACGGCGATCTGGCCGCCGCGCGAGCCGCCGCGCGCACCGGCGTGCCGATGGTCATCTCGACGCTGACAGAGGATCCTATGGAGGACATCGCCGCCGAATTCGGTGATACCCCAGGCTTTTTCCAGCTGTATACGCCGACCGACCGCGAGTTGGCGGCAAGCCTCGTGCAGCGCGCCGAGGCCGCCGGATACAAAGGCATCATCGTCACGCTGGACACCTGGGTGCCTGGATGGCGGCCTCGCGACCTTTCGACGTCGAACTTCCCACAGCTGCGTGGCCGTTGCCTCGCCAACTACACCAGTGACCCGGTGTTCCTGGCGAGCCTGCAACAGACGCCCGAGGAAAACCCGCAAGCGGCGGTGCTGCGATGGATTTCGGTTTTCGGCAATCCGTTGACGTGGGACGACCTGCCGTGGCTGCGGTCGCTCACCGAACTGCCGTTGATCGTCAAGGGCATCTGTCATCCCGACGACGCGCGCCGCGCAAGGGACGGCGGCGTGGACGGCATCTACTGCTCCAACCACGGCGGCCGACAGGCCAACGGCGGCATACCTGCCATCGACTGCCTGCCCGGGGTCGTCGATGCCGCCGACGGGCTTCCTGTGCTGTTCGACTCGGGCATTCGCAGCGGCGCCGACATCGTCAAGGCATTGGCGCTTGGCGCCACCGCGGTCGGCGTCGGGCGGCCCTACGCCTACGGCCTGGCCATCGGCGGTGAGGACGGCGTGGTGCATGTGCTGCGTTCGCTGCTTGCCGAGGCCGACCTGATCATGGCCGTCAACGGCTATCCGACTCTCAAGGACCTGACGCCGGAAGTGCTACGGCGCGTGACCTGACCTACGCCGTCAACGGAATCGGCTTGGGCATCAGCACGATTCGCCAGTTGTCGGGGTCGGCGAACGCCATCGCCCCGTTCTCGCGCCACCATGGGTTGGCCAACTCGACCGGCTCATGTCCGGATTCGCCGAGGCGGGTAACGACGTCGAACATGTGGTCCGCGGTGGCGAAGTAGAAGACGAGAAGATTCTCGTCGGTCGGTGCGCGGCCGGGACTTCCGGCGTCGTGCGAGGTGAACTCGAGGTGGTACTTGTCGCCAGGCAGGCCGACCATCACGACCTCGTAGCCGTCCGAGGCGGTTCGATACAGCTCGGGCAAGCCCAAGTCCCGGCAGTAGAAGTCGACAAGCTCCCCGAGATTGTCGGTGGGACGCGCGATTCGGACCTCTACGGCGGGAAGGCGATCGGGCCAGACTCCATCTGACAGTTCCATGCTCGCGACGGTAGAACCTCAAGGTTTGTTCATGTCAACCCGCGCCGCGACACACGCGCTCACCTGACGGTTACTGCGGCGGCGGTCTGCAACGGTAGGGGAGTGGACGCGATTCTCGAGGAGTTCGACGAGTACCTCGCGCTGCAGCGCGGTCGCTCCGAGCACACTCGCCGCGCGTACCGGGGTGACCTGCGCTCGCTGTTCGACTTTCTCGCCGAACGGGTGCCCGACCCCGCGCTGGACAGGCTGAGCCTGCCGGTCCTGCGATCCTGGCTGGCAGCGCAGGCATCGGCTGGCGCGGCGCGCACCACGCTCGCCCGCCGCACGTCGGCGGTCAAGACCTTCACCGCGTGGGCGTTGCGTCGCGGGTTGGTGTCGAGTGATCCCGCCGTGCGGCTGCAGATACCCAAGGCCCGACGCACGTTGCCCGCGGTGCTGAGACAAGATCAGGCTCTGGACGCCATGGCCGCTGCGAAATCTGGTGCACAGCAAGGTGATCCGCTAGCACTGCGCGACCAGTTGATCGTTGAGTTGTTGTACGCCACCGGAATCCGTGTCAGTGAGCTGTGCGGGCTTGACATCGACGACGTCGACCGGACCCGGCGGCTGCTGCGCGTCCTCGGCAAGGGAAACAAGCAGCGCACGGTGCCGTTTGGGGAGCCGGCCGAGGCGGCGCTGACAGTGTGGCTGAACGACGGCCGGCCTGAGCTGGCCACCGCGGATTCGGGCCCGGCACTGCTGCTGGGCGCGCGCGGCCGTCGGCTCGACCCGCGGCAGGCTCGCACCGTCGTGCACCAGACCGTCGCCGCGGTCGACGGCGCGCCCGACATCGGCCCGCACGGCCTGCGACACAGCGCCGCTACCCATCTGCTCGAGGGCGGCGCCGACCTGCGCGTCGTGCAGGAGCTGCTGGGTCACTCGACCCTGGCCACCACGCAGCTCTACACCCACGTCACGGTCGCGCGCTTACGAGCCGTCCACGACCAAGCGCACCCCCGGGCCTGAGTGATTTGTGTGCGATCAGGAGCGCTGACCGCACCAAAACGCACACAAATCGCTAGCCCAGCGGCTTGAGGCGGATCGGCGTGCTGGCGAGCAAGCCCAGCGGGTCGACGTAATCCGCGCGCGACGCCGCACCCCACATCGCGCCCCAGTGCAGGCATGCGGCCACGCCGCAGCCGTCATGGCCCGCGGCGAGCTCGCCGATCACTGCCCCGGCGTCGACGAGCTGCCCGACCCGAACCGACGGTTGCACCGGCTCATAGCTGGTCCGCAACCCGCCGGGGTGGGCGATCGACAGCAGCGTGCGCCCGGCCAGCTCACCTGCGTACACCACTGTGCCCGCGGCGGCCGCATACACCAGCTGGCCTGGCAGCCCCGCCAGGTCAACGCCGCGATGGCCGCGGTGCCAGTTCGGCGACGGCGCGTCGAACATTCGCAGAACAGCTGGTCGAGGCCGCAGGGGCCAGTCGAGCCTGCCGTCGTCGGCCGATGCGGTCGGCGAAAAGACCACTGCGAGGGCTGCAGCTAATGCGATTGTGCGCATACCCCCAGCTCAGCGCACTGGCCTTGCAGAAATCCATGCCCGGCCGCCAAGCTGTGGATGGCGGGCCCGGTGTGGAAAAAGCACCCCTGTCCAGCGTGTAAACTTCTACCCGCAGCTCGCTCGAGCGGGCTGACTTCGCGTGTCTGCGCCACGACCCGGTTCTTCAAGGTCGTACCAGGATGCCGGCGGTCCCGTTTTCGGACGGGTCCGGCAACCAGCGGGCACCAGGGCCTGGCATCACCCGACGCCGGGCGTCAACCGACAACTGAAGGACATGGCCGGACTATGGCTGTTGTAACCATGAAACAGCTGCTCGACAGCGGCACCCACTTCGGGCATCAGACCCGTCGCTGGAATCCCAAGATGAAGCGGTTCATCTTCACCGACCGCAACGGCATCTACATCATCGACCTGCAGCAGACGCTGACATATATCGACAAGGCGTACGAGTTCGTCAAGGAGACCGTCGCGCACGGTGGGTCGATCATGTTCGTCGGCACCAAGAAGCAGGCGCAGGAGTCGATCGCCGAAGAGGCCACCCGCGTCGGCATGCCGTATGTCAACCAGCGCTGGCTGGGCGGTATGCTCACCAACTTCTCCACCGTGCACAAGCGGCTGCAGCGCCTCAAGGAACTCGAGGCCATGGAGCAGACCGGTGGCTTCGAGGGTCGCACCAAGAAGGAAATCCTGATGCTGACGCGCGAGAAGAACAAGCTCGAGCGCAGCCTCGGCGGTATTCGCGACATGCAGAAGGTGCCGTCGGCCATTTGGGTCGTCGACACCAACAAGGAGCACCTCGCGGTGGCGGAGGCTCGCAAGCTCAACATCCCGATCATCGCGATCCTTGACACCAACTGCGACCCCGACCTCGTCGACTACCCGATCCCGGGCAACGACGATGCAATCCGGTCGGCCGCTCTACTCACCAAGGTGGTCGCCTCCGCGGTCGCCGAGGGTCTGCAGGCGCGTGCCAACGTCGGTCGCGACGGCGACAAGCCCGAGACCGAAGGTGCCGAGCCGCTCGCCGAGTGGGAGCAGGAGCTGCTGGCAGGTGCCACCGCGGCTGCTGAGCCGGGGACTCCCGACGGCGAAGCCTCCACCGAATCGACCACTCCAGAGGCTTAGGGAAAGGCTGAAATGGCGAACTACACCGCTGCCGACGTCAAACGACTTCGGGACCTGACCGGCGCTGGGATGCTCGACTCGAAGAACGCGCTGGTTGAGGCCGACGGCGACTTCGACAAGGCTGTCGAACTGCTGCGCATCAAGGGAGCCAAGGACGTCGGCAAGCGTGCAGAGCGCGCGACCGCCGAGGGCCTGGTTGCCGCCAAGGGAGGCGCGCTCATCGAGATCAACTCGGAGACGGACTTCGTCGCGAAGAACGCCGAATTCCAGTCGGTGGCCGATCAGATCGTCGCGGCGGCCGCAGCCTCGAAAGCGGCCGACGTCGATGCGCTGAAGGCCGCCAAGGTGGGTGACACCACCGTCGAGCAGACGATCGCGGACCTGTCCGCCAAGATCGGCGAGAAGCTCGAGCTGCGCCGGGTCGCCTACTTCGATGGCACGGTCGAGACCTACTTGCACAAGCGGGCTGCGGATCTGCCGCCCGCGGTGGGCGTGCTGGTGGAGTACACGGGCTCGAACAAGGAGGCGGCACATGCCGTCGCATTGCAAATCGCCGCGCTGAAGGCCAAGTACCTGACGCGTGACGAAGTGCCCGAAGACATCGTCGCCAACGAGCGCCGCATCGCCGAGGAGACGGCCAAGGAAGAGGGCAAGCCCGAGCAGGCGCTTGCCAAGATCGTCGAGGGCCGCGTAACCGGCTTCTACAAGGACGTCGTGCTGCTGGATCAGCCGTCGGTGTCCGACAACAAGAAGACGGTCAAGGCGCTGCTCGACGAGGCTGGTGTGACCGTGACCCGGTTCGTCCGCTTCGAGGTCGGTCAGGCCTAACGGCCGAACGCACACGCAAAGGCCCCCAGATTCTGGGGGCTTCTTGCGTTGGCTCACCAGCCGTGCGGTACGAGTTGGTACCGTCACTGCATGGAACGCATTCATGCCTTTTGTGACGACGCCCTCGGCGATCTTGATGCCGTCGGTCTTGTCGAGAAGCTCCGTTCCGGTGAGGTGTCGGCGAGCGAGCTCGTCGAGGCCGCCATCGCCCGCACCGAGGCCGTCAACCCGAAACTGAACGGCCTCGCGTACGAGGCGTTCGACCACGCACGGGCCAGGGCGGATGCGCGGCGGCCATACGGCGGTTATTTCGACGGCGTGCCGTCCTTCATCAAGGACAACGTTGCCGTCGCGGGCATGCCGACGATGCAGGGCACCGACGCGTGGGACCCACATCCGATGCCGGCCGACGGCGCATGGGCCCGCACGTTCCTGTCGACCGGACTGATACCGCTCGGCAAGACGCAGATGTCGGAGTTCGGTTTCAGCGGCTCTGCCGAGCACCCGCGAATCGGTCCTGTCCGCAATCCGTGGAATCCGGATTACACCGCTGGGGCGTCGTCCTCAGGCTCTGCGGCATTTGTGGCTGCAGGCGTGGTGCCGATCGCGCATGCCAACGACGGCGGTGGGTCGATTCGCATTCCTGCGGCGTGCAACGGCTTGGTCGGCCTGAAGCCGTCACGTGGACGACTGCCGTTGGACAAGGAGACCGCGCGAATGCCGCTTCACCTCGTCGCCAACGGCGCTGTGTCGCGGTCGGTGCGCGACACCGCCGCCTTCTTGCGCGAAGCCGAGCGGGTGTACCGCAACCCCAAGCTCCCCGCGATCGGCGATGTCACGCGGCCTGGCTCGCAGAGGTTGCGGATCGCGGTCTGCACCAAATCCATTCTGCGAGAAGCCAGCCCGGAGATGCGGGAGCTGACGCTCAAGACGGCGGCACTGCTGGAGGAACTCGGCCACAAGGTCACCGAGATCGACAATCCGGTGCCTGAACGATTCAAGGACGACTTCCTCGCGTACTGGTCGTTTTTGGCCTTCGCGGTGGTGCGGGGCGGACGCCGCATGTTCGGCCCCAGCTTCGACCGCACCCGATTGGACACGCTGACGCTCGGGCTGGATCGCAATGCCGCGCGCGGCCTGCACAAGGTCCCGCCGGCCGTCGCGCGGCTGCGGGCGTCGCGCCGGATCACCCAACGACTTTCCGATACGTACGATGCTGTGCTGATGCCGACGCTGAACGAGGCAACCCCGCGCATCGGCCACCTCGACCCGACAGCCGGCTACGACCAGGTGATGGACCGACTCCTGGAGTGGGTGTCGTTCACGCCGCTGCAGAACGCCACCGGTGACCCGGCAATCTCGTTGCCGCTCGGCGAATCTGCGTCGGGCCTTCCGGTCGGCATGATGCTTTCAGGGGTCGTCGGCCAGGAGGCCCGACTTCTGGAGTTGGCTTACGAACTCGAGGAGGCGCGGCCCTGGACGCGGATCCAGTCATGACCCGGGACTATGTTCTCGACCAGGGCTTCGAGGAGGAGCGCGCCAGGCTGTCGGGCATGGAGGCACTCTGGGATCCCGGCAGTCAGGCGCTGCTCGACGAACTCGGCATCGGGCCGGGTTGGAAATGTCTCGAGGTCGGTGCGGGCGGCGGGTCAATGGTCGAGTGGATGGCTTCTCGCGGCGCCCATGTCACTGCGATCGACATCGACACCCGCTACATCGAGCATCTGGCATCCGATTCGATCACCGTGCGCCGCATCGACCTTCGTGAAGACGAACTTCCGCAGTCCGAATTCGATCTGGTCCATTCGCGTCTCGTGCTCGAGCATCTCGCCGACCGGCGCGAGATTCTCGACCGGTTGGTCGCCACGCTGAAACCCGGCGGCTGGATGGTCATGGAGGACTACGACTGGACCAATTACGGATTCGAGGACGGGAGCCGGGGATTCAGCGATATCGGCGACGTAATCCTCGACTTCATGGCGACGGCGGGATTCGAACGTGACTATGGGCGTCGGGTGGTCGGTGATATGGAAGCCGCGGGCCTCAACGATATTCGCGGTGAGGGGCGGGCCAGGTTTATCGATGCGAAGTCGCCCGGCTTCGATTTCTTTCGGTTGTCCTTTGAAAGCCTTCGCGGCGCGATCGTGAAGGCCGGACTACTGACGCCGGAGCAGGCCGACGCCGCCACGACCGTATTCCATGAGGACCGTCGATTGCTCACGCCCATGATGATGGCCGGAATCGGCCGGCGCGGCTGATCCGACAACGAAATCCGTTGCGGGGGCGCAATCGCACCGTAACGGGACGGCGTCTGAGTTAACGCCGCCGACATTCCGCGCGGCGGTCAGTGAAACTTTCCGGTCGGAGCATCCCTATTTGTGGAGACCAGTCAGGTCAGTATTGCGCCCACGACCATTCGATCACCGGCGATCGCCACCGCCTCCGGGAACACCTTCGTGTGCCTTGTCCGGTTCGCGCTGGCCAACATCCGCCGACGCCCCGAACGGTTTGTGTTGTCCGTACTCGGTATCGCGCTCGCCATCGCTTGCGTAGTCGTCGTTCGGACGATCTCGGCGAGCTTTGCGATCACCGGCGCGGATTCGGTAACCGACGTGCTCGGCGGCGCTCAACTGTGGGCGGTGCCTGCCGCGGGCGTGCACTACGACACCGGCGCTCAGGCCCTGGTCGCCGACGGCGCCGCCCCGACCATCACCGTTCCCGCCGGTTGGACCGCAACCCGCATCCTGTCCGGCGTCACCGAAATCAACGGCAGCGCGGTGTCGTTGCGGGGTAGCGATGAAATAGCCAGTGGCCAGGCCACTTTGGGTTCGGAAGCGGCCCATCGGCTCAACCTGCATCCCGGTGATCGGATCGTGGTCGGTGGGCAGAGCCTCGTCGTGAACGTCGCAGGCGGCGGCCAGTCGATCGCGGTGGCCACGCCGGTTGCGCAGTCGGTCGTCGGCGACAACGGCTGGTGGTTGATCTTCGCACCGCCCGGCGACGAAAAGAATCGCGACCTTGGGCAGGTCTTCGGCGGTGCTGTCGGTCTCGCGTCGACGTCGGACCCGGCGGTCAAGCCTGACGTCAACGGACGCGGTCTGATCTACGACACCGTGGGCGGCAACGGTCCGCTGACTTTCGACCAGAAGTTCTCGGCGCTGTTCTCCGGCAAGGTGACCAGTTCGACGCTGGGCCTCATCTCGACCATCGGCCTCGGCCTCGGATTCGTGATCGCGGTGTCGTCGTTCCTTGCCGCGGTGCAGGAGCGGCGGCGCGAATTCGGCATCATGTCCAGCATCGGACTGGCCGACGAGGTGCTCTACTTCTTCCTCGTAGAGTCGGGAATCGTCTTTGTCACCGCGTACGTCGTCGGCGTGCTAGGCGCGGGAGCGGCTGTGGCGCTGGTGATTCCTGGCATCGCCACACCGACCGCGTGGCTGCAGGCCGCGGGCATGGTCGCCGCCTTCCTTCCCGCGATGGCGATCGTCGGCGCGCTGGTCCCAGTGCACCGTCTGCTGCAACAGCGACCCGTTTCGCTTCTGGGGGACCGGTGATGAGCGCCTGCGCGAAGAACAGAGGGCAGTGATGTTGCGCAAGGGGTTGTCCTACGGGTGGCTCGCCGCGCGGCGACGAGTCCGCGAGATGGTGCTACCCGTCGTCACAACGGCGACCGGAGCGTTCCTCGTGGTGATCGTGTTTGGTATGTCCGACGGAATCCGTGCGCAGTCGGCTTCGCTCGGTCACGCCGAGGAGATCAGCCGCGCCGTCGTGCTGATCGCGGTGACCGTGCTGTTGGTGGGTGTCGTCGAGGTCGCGGTCGCAACCACCCGCACCGTCGCTCACCGCACTCGCGAACTCGGGGTGCTCGGCGCCAATGGTGTGCCGCGCACGCCCGTCGTGGCCGCGTTACTGGTCGAGCCGGTGATCTCGGCGGTACTGGGCGCGCTGGTCGGCGCGCTGCTGGCCGCCGTGACCGGGATCGTGTTAGGCGCAGTCGGTTTGGCGGCTACAGGAGTGTCGGTCGAGGGGCTGATGCTCGGCGCGGCCATCTCGATCGGCGTCAGCATTATCGCGGCGCTGGCCACAAGCATCGTGCCGACCTGGAACGCCGCCTCGCGGCCGCCGATCCGTTCCCTGACCGCAGGAGGTTAAGCGATGACCGCTATTGATGAGAAGGCCGAAAACACAACTGAAGCCGATGGCCCAGAGCCGGTGATTGAGATTTCAGATGTGTGGAAGCTGCACAAGCTCGGCGATGAGGTGGTCCGTGCCCTGGTTGCCGCCGAATTACAGGTTATGCCTGGCGAATTCGTCTGCTTGATGGGGCCGAGCGGCAGTGGCAAGTCGACACTGCTCAACATGATCGGCGGGCTCGACCGGCCGACCAAGGGGACGATCAAGCTCGCAGGCCGCGACACGTCGTTGCTGACCGAGAGCCAGTTCGCGGCGCTGCGCCACGACACCATCGGGTTCATCTTCCAGAGCTACAACCTGATTCCGTTCCTGTCGGCGGTGGAGAACGTCGAGCTGCCGCTGATGTTCGAGCCCTATGACCGTAAGTCGCTACGCAAGAGGGCGATGGAGCTGCTCGAGCTGGTCGGCCTTGGTCATCGCGTCCATCATCAGCCAACGAAGATGTCGGGCGGCGAACAGCAGCGCACCGCGATCGCTCGGTCGCTGATCAGCAATCCGACGCTGGTCCTCGCCGACGAGCCGACCGCCAATCTCGACCACCGCACAGGAGAAACGGTGGTGCGCATGTTGCGCGACCTGTGTTCCACGCTTGGCGTCACCGTTGTCGCCAGTACGCACGACCCCACGGTGGCCGACGAGGCAAGCCGTGTCGTCCGGATGAAAGACGGACAAATCGTCAACTGACCCAACGGTATTCGGAGGACAACATGACTCAAGAACTCGAGGCGGCGCCGCCGTCGCATCGCGACGCGCTGATGACCACCGAGCTCGTCCCTGAACAGGTGCTGCCGAAGGTGATGACCACTTTCGGTCTCACGGCTACCTACGTCTTTATCATCTGCTGGATCACTGGCTCGTCGATCATGGCAGCCGGCGGCTGGACGGCCATCCCGATGTGGGTGTTGGGCATACTCACGTTCCTGGTGCCAGCGGGCATGGCGGTCGCGGAACTGGGCAACCTGTGGCCCGGTGAAGGCGGCGTGTACATCTGGGCGACCCGCACCATGGGCGAAACGTGGGGGTTCATCGGAGGCTATCTGTCGTGGATACCGGTGGTATTGAATTCCGCGTCATCACCGGCGATCGTCTTGCAGTTCGTACTGCTGGCGTTCCACGCGGAACTAGGCTTGACGCTGACGATCATCCTGCAACTGGTGATCCTTTGGGCCGTCATCGGTCTGGCACTGGCGAAACTCGCTGCCAACCAGCGCATCATGAATTTTGTCTTCGTCGTCTACTGGGCACTGACCGCCGTCATCTTCATCTCGGGCGTGGTATACGCGTTGAGTCACGGTTCGGCCCAGCCGTTTAGTGCGCACGCCGCACTGGTGCCCGACTTCGCCGGTGCCGGTTTCCTCTACGGCACCGTGCTGCTGTACCTCGTCGGTGTCGAGACTCCCTACAATATGGGCGCGGAGTTCCTGTCGGTGCGCAAGAGCGGCCCGAAAATGGTGGTGTGGGGTTCCGTGGCGTTGATTCTCATCTACCTGCTGACCACGCTGGGCACCATCATGGTGTTGCCTGCCGATCAGATCAATCCGGTCACCGGGGTGATCGGGATGCTCGGAACGGCCGCACCCAAGGGTGTGATGGAGGTGTCCGCGATCGTGCTCGCGTGCATCGTGTTCGTCGCGTTGATGTCCTACCAGGTGACGTACTCGCGACTGGTATTCGTCTCCGGTCTTGAGCGCCACCTGCCGCGGATCTTCACCCACCTCAACCCCCGCACACGCAATCCTGTGACCGCGATCCTCATCCAGGGCGTGCTTTCGTCGCTGATCCTGGTGGGGCTGTATTCGCAGAGCAGCATGGCCAACGTCACGGTCTTCCTCCAGGGCGGTCTGTCCATCGCGTGGCTCATCTCCGGGTTCTTCTTCCTGTTCCCCGTCGTCCTGGCGCGCAAGAAGTACGCCGACCGGTACGACAGCGAGAAGTTCTGGCGCATTCCGGGCGGCATGGTCGGCGTGTGGTTCACAGTCGTCGTCGGCACACTGGGCACGATCGGCGGCATCTACTACTCGTTCGCGAAGTCATGGATCAAAGACGTACCGGACGGCACCTGGATGACCTGGACCGGCAGCATCGCGGTCGGCATGTTCCTGCTCGGCGTTGTCGTCTACTTCTTCGGCCGCCGGTCCGCGCACAAAACATCCGCTGAAGACGCATTGGCACACCTGGCAGTACTCGAGTTGAAGGACGAAGCCAAATGACAATGGAAAGCACCGTGCCGAGCACGGAGGCGATTGACAACACAGCCCGGTATCCGCTGGACCCGCTGACCGGTGCGGAGATCGAGACCGCCGCGGCGGTCATCACCGACTCCGAATATTCCACGCCGACATTGAAATTCGTGATGATCCAGCTGGCGGAGCCGGAAAAGCCGTCTTCGTTGACGTTCGCGGGCGTGGCCGAGACGCCGCGACGTGCGTTCGTCTCGATGTACGACGGCGCTGCCAAGCTGATCTACGAGGCTGTCGTCGACGTTGGCGCGCGTGTCATCGACTCGTGGAAGGCGGTGCCCGGCCGGTTCCCGTCTTATCTTGTCGAGCACATGACCGGGGTGGAAGAGGTGGTACGCGCCGACCCACGCTGGCAGGAGGCGATGCGCAGGCGCGGCGTCACCGACTTCGACCTGGCGATGATCGATCCTTGGCCCGCGGGCTATTACGGCAGCCAGGATCACTACGACAATTCGGCGCTCGTCTGTCGCCCTCTGACGTTCATGCGTGCCGCGGCCTCCGAGCACGGCTACGCGCGACCGGTCGAGGGTCTGATCGTCACCTTCGATCTTGACGCCATGAAGGTGATCGACATCGAGGACCACGGGGTGGTGCCGCTGCCGCCGACCGCGGGCAACTACGCCGAGAAGTTCATGTTCGACGAGAACAACCGGCCCGCATTCACCAAGTTCCGCGACGACGTGAAGGCCATCGAGATCACCCAGCCCGACGGCCCGAGCTTCACCGTCGACGGGTGGAAGGTGCAATGGCAGAAGTGGTCCATGCGAGTAGGCTTCAACCCGCGCGAAGGCATCACGCTGCACGAGATCACCTACACCGACCGCGGCGAGACCCGGCCCATCGTCTACCGGGCGTCGCTGTCGGAAATGGTTGTGCCGTACGGTGATACCGAGCCCACTCACTGGAACAAGAATGTTTTCGACATGGGTGAAGTGGGGATGGGCTTTTCGGCGAACCCGCTGACACTCGGCTGCGACTGCCTCGGCGAGATCTTCTACTTCGACGGTACGGTCAACGACTCCTCTGGCAATGCCGTCACCATCCCGAACGCGATCTGCATGCACGAGGAGGACTACGGAATCTCCTGGAAACACACCGATTTCCGGACCGGTGAGGTGGAGGTACGGCGGGCCCGACGGCTGGTGATCTCGATGATCTGCACCGTCGGCAACTACGAGTACGGATTCTTCTGGTACTTCTACAACGACGCGTCGATGGAGGTGGAGGTCAAGCTCTCCGGGGTGCTCACCACCGGGGCCGTGCCCGATGGTGAGGAGCCGCGATGGGGAAAGCTGGTCGCCCCCAACATCTACGGCCCCAATCACCAGCACTTCTTCAACTTCCGGCTCGACATGAGTATCGACGGCGCGGGCAACAGCGTGTACGAGGTCGACTCGATTCCCGAACCCGACCCTGAGCTCAACCCACACCACAATGCGTGGATCACCCGCGACACCTTGGTGGCCTCTGAGGCTGCCGGTGCGCGCGACTGGGACTGGACGAAGGGCAGGTACTGGAAGATCTCCAACCCGTCAAAGCGCAACGAACTGGGCGCCCCGGTGGCCTACAAGCTGACGCCTAGGGACGTGGTGCCGGTGATGGTGCAGGAAGGTTCATACATCTACGACCGCGCGCGATTCGTCCAGCACAACCTGTGGGTGACCCGCTACGACCCCGACGAGAAGTTCGCGGCGGGCGACTACATGTACCAGTCGGCCGATATGCAGGGCCTGCCGGAGTTCATCGCCGACGATGCACCGCTGGAGGACACCGATGTCGTGCTCTGGTACACGCTGGGCGCGCACCACGTAGTCCGGCCGGAGGACTGGCCCGTGATGCCGTGCGCATACACGGGATTCCACTTGAAGCCGGTTGGGTTCTTCGACGGCAATCCCGCGCTGGACATACCGCCGTCACCGCCTGCGGCCTGCCACCACCACTAGCGATTTGTGTGCAGTTTGTTGCGCTGAGCGCTCCAAACTGCACACAAATCGCTTAGATCGGGTCTGATCCAAGCGCGGCCAATACGCGCTTGAACTCGTAGCGCTCCTCGTCGCTCAGATTGGTCATCAGCCGGTCTTCGGCTGCCCGCACACCTGCGTCGGTGCGCTCCAGCAGTTGCCCGCCTTCGCGCGTCAGCTGGGCGGGCAGCGATCGCCCCGACGACACGCTTGCCGGCCGCGCCACGAGACGTCGCTCCTCGAGCCCGCGCAGCACCATGTTCATCGCCTGGGGTGAGACGTTCAGGGCGCGGGCCAGGTCGGCGTTGGAGTGCCCAGGGAACTTGGCCAGCACCCGCATGCAGAGGTATTCGGGGAAAGCCACGTCCAGCGGGTCCAGGACCGCCGCCGTCACGTTGGCCTTCAGCGCAAACATCACGCGGCTCAACAGATAGCCAAGGGGTTGGTCCTCAAACGGCTCGCTCATATCAAGCATATTGACACATATCAATGAGATTGATATACCGGAGGCATGACAATGCCACAGGATCTCTTTGAAAACGCATACAGGGGCGAGGCCGCGGAGCTGGGACTCGGAACCAAGCCGCCGTGGAGCATCGGCGAACCGCAGCCGGAACTCGCCGCGCTGATCGACGCGGGCAAGTTTCACGGAGACGTGCTCGACGTCGGTTGCGGCGAGGCGGCCGTCTCGCTGTTTCTCGCTGAGCGCGGCGTCACGACTGTCGGCCTCGACCTTTCGCCGACCGCGATCGAACTGGCCAAGGCCGAAGCCGCCAAGCGGGGACTGACGAACGCCAGTTTCGAGGTTGCCGACATCAGCGCATTCACCGGCTACGACGGTCGGTTCGGGACGATCGTCGACTCGACCTTGTTCCACTCCATCCCCGTCGAGGCCCGCGAGGGGTACCAGCAGTCGATCGTCCGCGCCGCCGCGCCCGGAGCGTCGTACTACGCGCTTGTGTTCGATCGCAACGGCCTGCCCAACGGGCCCGCCAACCCGGTCACCGAGGAAGAACTGCGTGACGTCGTGTCCAAGTACTGGGTGATCGATGAGATCCGGCCGGCCCGCATCCACGCCAACCTTCCGGATGCAGTCGACGGGTCGCCGATGCCATTCGGCGACCTGCGAGACGAGCCCAACGGCCGCAAGTCGGTCCCGGCTTGGTTGCTCTCCGCTCACCTGCCCGCGAGCTAACCTCCGCCACACCGCCCACCCCATAGCGGCGATCCGGCCGCTATGGGGCAGGATTAGGGGCGCCGTCCAGGGCCAGCGCCGGGGATGGCGATCTCATGCGAGAACCCCGAAGGAGTCGGATGGCGGAGACCACCAGCCCCAACGGGGCCGACGCATCACCTGCCCCGATCCGGCCGTACTACTCCCGGGTGCTGCTCAAGCTTGGCGGCGAGATGTTCGGCGGCGGGCAAGTGGGCCTGGACCCAGACGTGGTGCATCAGGTGGCCCGGCAGATCGCCGAGGTCGTCCGAAGTGGCGTCCAGGTTGCGGTCGTCATCGGCGGCGGCAACTTTTTCCGCGGCGCACAGCTGCAGCAGCGCGGCATGGAACGCACGCGCAGTGACTACATGGGCATGCTCGGCACCGTAATGAACAGCCTTGCGCTGCAAGACTTCCTGGAAAAGGAAGGCATCGCGACGCGCGTGCAGACCGCCATCACCATGGGGCAGGTCGCCGAACCCTACATTCCGCTGCGAGCCCGCAGGCACCTCGAGAAGGGCCGGGTGGTGATCTTCGGGGCAGGCATGGGCCTCCCGTATTTCTCGACCGACACCACCGCCGCGCAGCGCGCGCTGGAGATCGGTGCAGAAGTGGTGCTGATGGCCAAGTCCGTCGACGGGGTGTTCACCGCCGACCCGCGGGAGGATCCCGAGGCCGAACTGCTCACCGCGATCAGCCACCGCGAGGTCATCGACCGTGGCCTGAAGGTCGCCGACGCCACCGCGTTCAGCCTGTGCATGGACAACGGCATGCCCATCCTGGTGTTCAACCTGCTCGTCGACGGCAATATCGCCAGGGCGGTGGCAGGTGAGAAGATCGGAACACTGGTCACCACATAACGAGAGGATGCCGTGATCGACGAAACGCTCTTCGATGCCGAGGAGAAGATGGAGAAGGCGGTGTCGGTGGCCCGCGACGATCTCTCGTCGATCCGTACCGGTCGCGCCAACCCCGGCATGTTCTCGCGCATCAACATCGATTACTACGGCTCGATGACGCCCATCACACAGCTGTCGTCTATCAACGTCCCAGAGGCGCGTCTCGTCGTCATCAAGCCCTACGAGGCCAACCAGTTGCGCAACATCGAGGACGCCATCCGTAACTCCGACCTCGGGGTCAATCCCACCAACGACGGCAACATCATCCGGATCGCCATCCCGCAACTGACCGAGGAGCGTCGCCGCGACCTGGTCAAACAGGCCAAGTCCAAGGGCGAGGACGCGAGAGTCACCGTGCGCAACATCCGCCGCAAGGCGATGGAAGAACTGCATCGCATCAAGAAGGACGGCGAAGCCGGCGAGGACGAGGTGGCCCGCGCCGAGAAGGACCTCGACAAGACCACTCACACGTACACGACCCAGATCGACGACCTGGTCAAGCACAAAGAAGGCGAGTTGCTGGAGGTCTAGTGGCCGATCAGCAAGCGACTCCCGTGCCAGACACAGACGACGGCCCGACTGAGCCGCCCAAAAAAGCCTCCCGCGCCGGCCGCGACCTGCCTGCCGCGATCGCCGTCGGAGTCCTGTTGGGCGCGATGGCCATCGGGATTCTGAATTTCGCACCGAAGGGATGGCTGGCCGTACTCGCGGTGGCGATGCCCATCGCCACTTACGAGGTCGTCCGCAGACTGAAGGAGGCCGGCTACTCCCTTCCCCTGATACCGCTGCTGATCGGCGGCCAGGCCATGATCTGGCTGACGTGGCCCTTCGGCCCGGCCGGGTTATTGGGGGCGTACGCCGGAACGATCGTGGTGTGCATGGTGTGGCGCCTGGTCGGGCAGGGTCTCAGCGAGCAGCCGGTGAACTATCTGCGCGATATTTCGGCCACCGTGCTGCTCGCGACGTGGGTGCCGCTGTTCGCGAGCTTCACTGCGCTGCTGATCTTCCAGGACCACGGTGGCATCCGAACCTTCACGGTGATCGTCACCGTCGTATTCGCCGACATCGGTGGCTACGTCGCCGGAGTGTTGTTCGGCAAGCATCTGATGGCGCCTGCGATCAGCCCGAAGAAATCGTGGGAGGGGCTGGGCGGCTCGCTGTTCTTCGGAATCACCGCATCCGTGTTGACGGTGGCGTTCCTGCTCGACAAGCCCGCCTGGGTCGGCGTGCCGCTCGGGCTGATGCTGGTGATCACCGGCGTGCTCGGCGACCTGGTCGAGTCCCAGGTCAAGCGCGACCTAGGCATCAAGGACATGGGCACGCTGCTACCCGGTCACGGGGGCCTCATGGACCGGATCGACGCGATGCTGCCGTCGGCCGTCGCCGGCTGGATCGTGCTGACGCTGCTGGCGTGACCCCTTGGCGTTGAGCCAGCACGCCACCGCGCCGACCACGAGGCCGACCGCGATGCCGATATCGGGCCGCTGACCCAGCATCAGCCACGACAGCACGCCCGCGACGGCAGGTATGACCGCGAACAGCATCGCCACCGCGGCGGCGCCATAGGTGTTGATCGCCCGCACGTAGAGCGTCATGCACAAGGTCGCGTTGAACAGCACCACGGCGGCCACCGCGGCCGCCGCGTTCCACGGGTCGACGACGGTGAAGGGCATGAAGACGGCCAGCGCCGCTACCGGCACCAGAGCCACGCCGTTCTGCAGCGCCGCCGTCGCACGGAAGTCCACACCAGAGCAGAATCGCTGCTGGTAGACCCCGCCCGCGGCGAGGCTGACCAACGCAGCGAGAAGCAGCAGCACGACGGTGTCGACTCCGCCGATTGCGATCAGCCGTCCCGCGCAGGCCGCCAGCACCGCGAGGACGCCCAGGACCAAAGCGCCGACCCGCATCCACGTCAGGCCCTCGCCAAGGAACGCCGCCACCAGGAGGGCGGTGACGACGGGGTTCATCGAGATGACCACGGCTCCCAGTACGGCAGGGGCGCCGTGCATCAGTGCCAGGTACAGAGGAATGAATTGCAGCGCCTGGGTCAGCAACCCTGCGACTAAGACGTGCGCCAAGGTGCGTCCAGTGGGCCACGTCACACGGGAGATCAAAGCCCATGCGCACAGGATCGCGCCGGCCAGCCCGAACCTGAATACCAGCACGGCCATCGGCGACATCGCCGAAACAGCAAGCGCACCAATGGGATATCCCAACGCGTAGAAGAACGTCAGATTCGACGCTGTACGCAGCGGCATCGTGGGCAGGGCCATGGCTCCCATGGTTGCGATCAACGTCCGTTGCCGCCAATGAATTTCCGGCCGCCGCAGGTGGGATACTGGCGAAAGCCCATGGCCACATCCCTGCCCCTGGTTTTTGATCCACCGCGACGCGCCATGCCGCCGCGGCATTTTGCTGACCTCGACGAGGACTCCCGCTCCACCGCCGTAGCGGACCTGGGGCTGCCCGCATTTCGCGGCAAGCAACTGGCCAACCAGTACTACGGCAGGCTGATCGCCGATCCCCAACAGATGACGGACCTGCCCGCTGCGGTGCGCGAACAGGTCGCCGACGCGTTGTTCCCGCGCCTGCTCGATGCGGTGCGCGAGATCGAATGTGACGCGGGGGAGACCCGCAAGATGCTGTGGCGCGCGGTCGACGGCACGACGTTCGAGTCGGTGTTGATGCGCTACCCGGACCGCAACACGGTCTGCATCTCGTCGCAGGCAGGTTGTGGCATGGCGTGTCCGTTCTGCGCAACCGGGCAGGGCGGGTTGAACCGCAACCTGTCGACCGCGGAGATCCTCGAGCAGGTACGGGCGGCCGCGGTGGAACTGCGGGACCGCGACCACGGCCGGCTGTCCAACATCGTGTTCATGGGCATGGGCGAGCCGTTGGCGAACTACAACCGGGTGCTGGGAGCGGTACGTCGCACTGTCGCCGCGCCGCCGAACGGCTTCGGAATCTCCGCGCGTTCGGTGACCGTGTCGACGGTCGGGTTGGCGCCCGCGATTCGCAAACTGGCAGACGAACGACTCAACGTCACGCTTGCGCTCTCGCTGCATGCTCCCGACGACGAACTGCGCGACACGCTCGTCCCCGTCAACAACCGGTGGAACGTCTCGGAAGCCCTTGATGCGGCTCGGTATTACGCCGACGTCACGGGGCGACGGGTGTCGATCGAATATGCGTTGATCCGCGACATCAACGACCAGCCCTGGCGGGCCGATCTTTTGGGCAAGCGACTGCACGGCGCGCTGGGACCGCTGGCACATGTCAACGTCATCCCGTTGAATCCGACGCCGGGCAGTGAGTGGGACGCCAGCCCGAAGGCGGCCGAACGGGAGTTCGTCAGGCGGGTTCGTGCGCGGGGAGTGTCGTGCACGGTGCGCGATACGCGCGGCCGCGAAATCGCCGCGGCGTGTGGGCAGTTGGCGGCCGAAGGCTGACGGGGCTTTGGCCGGAGGGGCATATGTGAAAGTGCCCGCGTAGCGAGCGACACGGGAGTCTATAGACGGACACCGCGGAACCACAAGGGCTTTGCCGCGGTCCGCAGGGCCATCACTCGGGTATAGATCCGGTGTTCTGTGCCGCGCGGTACAAACCCCGGACCGTAGAGTCCGCGCGCCAGTCGACGGACCCTGCCACGCCGCCGCTCCCACCGCAGTGCATCCGATACCTGTTTCGACGCACGTCCGCGGATCTCGAAGCCCTGCCACTCGAGAGCCTTGATGAGCTCGTCGACGGTCGTAGGGCCATGTTGCAACAGGTACATCGTGAGCGCATAGCGGAGGTCGATGCCCTGCAATAGATGCCTGGTCTCCATCGTCGAACCGTGACAGGCACGTCCGACAACTTCGCGGTTGTCGCTCGCTACGCGGGCAGTTTCACGTATGGGTTTCCGGAGTTGCCGCCTGCGCTCACTCAGGCATGCCGATCGTCTTGGCCTCCAGGTATTCCTTGTAGCCCTCTTCGCCGTTGCGATAGCCGAGGCCACTCTGCTTGGTCCCGCCGAACGGGCTTGTGATCCCGAAATGGCTCTTGCCATTGATTGTGACGTTGCCGGTGCGCATCCGCTTGGCGACCTCCAGCGCCCGGTCCAGATCTGTACCGCTGACCTCGCCGGACAGCCCGTAGATCGAGTTGTTGGCGATCGCGATGGCCTCGTCGTCGCTGTCATACGGCGTCACCGTGAGCACAGGTCCGAAGATCTCTTCCTGCGCCACTTGCGAATCCGGATCGACGTCGGCCAACAACGTGGGTTGCACATAGTAGCCAGTCGGAAGGTTCTCCGGAATTCCGCCACCGGTGACCAATCGGGCACCTGAGTCGATACCGCTCTTGATCAGGCCGAGCACCTTCTGCCGCTGGGTCTCGCTGATTTGCGGGCCTTGCATGTTGCCCGGGGTCCAGGGGTCGCCGACAGGAAAGCCTGCCATCATCGTCTTGAGCATCTCGATGCCTTCGTCGTACCGGCTGCGCGGCAACAGAATTCGACTCGGCAGGATGCAGCTCTGGCCGGACATCACGCACGCCATCATCGCCGCCATCGGCATGGCCGAGTTGAAATCCGCGTCGTCGAGCACGATGTGCGCGGACTTGCCACCCAGTTCGAGCAGCGTCTTCTTGACCGTCGGCGCCCCGGCGGCCAGGATCGCCCGTCCGGTCGCGGTCGAACCGGTGAACGTGATCATGTCGACACGCGGATCGGCGGACAGCGCCGCACCCACCTCGTTGGCGTTGGAGACCACGACGTTGAAGACGCCCGCGGGGATGTCGGTTTCCTCGGCCACGATCCGGCCGTACTCGCTGCCCGACCACGGGGTGAGCTGTGCGGGCTTGAGCACCACCGTGTTACCGGCGATCAGCGCAGGCACCGTCTCGGCGATGTTGAGGTAGAACGGCACATTCCACGGCGTGATGGCGCCGACCACACCGACGGGCTCGTAGTGGATCTTGCGACGCGCAGGGCCCAACTGCGTCGGATGTACACCGGTGTCGACGAGGTACTCGAATGCCCGGCCGTGCTCGGCCCAGTGCTTGACTTCCTCGATCGGGCTCTCGATCTGAGAGCCGGACACGGTGACCGGGCAGCCGACTTCGGTGATGAGGATGCGGCGCAACCGCTCCTTGTTGTTTTCCAGGGCCTCGTGCAACTGCGTGAGGCAGTGGTAGCGGAACTCGAGGTCGCGAGACCAGTCGCCCGCGTCGAATGCCCGGCGGGCCGCGCCGACCGCGCGCTCCATGTCGGCGACGGTGCCGTCGGTGGCGCGCCCGGCCACTTCCTCGCTGGCCGGATGGATCACGTCGAATGTCGCGCCGCTGCCGGTGAACTGCAATTCGCCGTCGATCAGCATCCGCTCGTCACCGGCGAGCACGCCGGCTTCGGTCTGCACTTCCGTCATAGAAGACAGCTTTACAAATTATTGGCGAAGTGTCACCCGTTCGCCTTGATTCCTGCGGCATGACGGAGCTGCGCCAGGAACTGGTCGTCGTCGTCGCTGCGGACGATGTAGTGCGACACCGCAACGCGAATTGCGGTCGCGGCCTTGACTGCGCCGTTCGGGCCGGGCATGAGCTTCAGCAAGCGCGCCCGCATGATGGGAATGATCAAGGCGAGCTGGGCGATGACGACCTCAGGTTCGATGTCGACCAGTCGCACGCCCGAATACGAGTGTTGGTACTCGACGATGAACCGCAGCGCAGCGTCGAGTTTCTCCGTTCCTCGCAGACCCGCCGTCGCCCGGCTGATCCCGTTGTCGAACATCTCGCGCTCATGTTCGCCGAACGCGTCGAGCAACTCACCCTTGGACGCGAACCAGCGGTACAGCGTCGGACGGGATACCCCGGCCTGCAGTGCGACCTCCGAAAGGCTCAGCTTCGTCTGACCGCTGCGCCCGAGCACTTCCGCCGTCGCAACGAGGATCCGATGGCGCGTCGACGTGTCCTCGACGCTTTCGGATGCGCGTAGTGGTTCGTTCACCGTCTGGGCCTCAATCGTTTGGTCCTGATGATCGTAGATCCTCGGTCACAGCGACTTCTCCAGGAGCGAGACCGTGTCGAGGTCGTCCAGCGCGGCGACACTTCGCCTCAGTCCCTCCAATGCGATGGCCTCGGCCTGCATGCCACCCATCCCTGCGGTGATCAGCGCAGCGACGTAGGCGTACAGGGCGCCCTGCCGGTAGCGGTCCCAGAGCTCGTCGCGGTCCAGCTCGGGACCGCCTGAGCTGGCCAGCACCCGGCGGTAGTCGTCGAGTAGTTCGCGTTCACTGGCCTGGCGGTCGGCCGTGGTCATGCTCGTGACCAGGGTGTACGCCAGTTCGCGACCCGGATGGCCGCGGCACATCGCCTGCCAGTCCAACAGGCCCGCCGCGCCGTTGCGGAAGTAGACGTTTCCTGGGTGCGCGTCGCCGTGCATGACCGTGTGCGGTGCCGCGTCCATGACTGCAGCGACCGCGCGGTAGTTGTTGTCGATGAACCGGCCCTTCTCGACGGGGATGTCCGTCTTCTCGGCGATCCGGCGTGCGGACGTCTTCAACAGGGACCCGGTCAGCAGCGCTGCGGTGTTGGCCGACGCCGAATAGAGCCATCGGGGGACGCGGCCCCAGAACGTCGCGTGCACTCGCGCGAGCAGTTCGACGATCAGGCTTTCGTGGTCCTTGTCCAGCGGGTGCAGTGTGTCAGGAAACTCGCATGCGTCGACCGCGAGGTCCTCGAGCACGAGTACGAAGCGGCCGGTGACTGGGTCGAACGCCGAACCGTGCGACTTGGGCACACCAGTCAGTTCCTGCGCGAGTTGGCTGTAGAAACGGGTTTCGGTTTCGGCGAGCCTGCCCAATTCGCCCATGAGGCGGGTGGCCACCGTTTCGCCTGGCATCTTGACGAAGACCGAAGGCGGGACACCGTCACCGGTCAGCGCCAGCCGGGCTCGCGATGTCGTACCCGCATCGCCTCCAATGACCGCCACCGACGTGACGGTGCGGCCCATGATCTGCGAGAGCGATTGTGCGTCGAGATCGTCGACGGTGCGGGGCAGTGATCGAACGCGGCCGACGATCGCGTCAGTGGCGATACGTTGTACACCGCGCCCCAGATGCGATGCGAGGCCGATGACCGGCGCAACCCGATTCACCTCGTCAGTTTACAAATTAACGGTGATTTGTAAATCGTTTCGGAAGGGATGTCTATGGTCGGACCGCTGGAGGGCGTCAAGGTCGTCGAACTCGGCGTTTGGGTCGCAGGTCCGGCGGCGGGCGGGATACTCGCCGACTGGGGTGCGGATGTCATCAAGATCGAACCGCCGACGGGCGATCCGGCCCGGATGTTCGGTCGCATGCTCGGTATCGAAGACGGGATGAGCCCTCCGTTCGAGATGGACAACCGCGGCAAGCGCAGCGTCGTGCTCGACCTCACGACCGACGACGGACGTGCGTCCGCATTCGAATTGCTGAGCGGCGCAGACGTTTTCCTCACCAATGTGCGTCCCGCCGCGCTGAAGCGCACAGGTTTGGACTTCGAGACGGTGGCGGCTCGCAATCCGAGTTTGGTGTACGGCCTGATCACCGGGTACGGCGAAAGGGGGCCTGACGCTGACCGCGCGGCCTACGACGTCGCGGCGTTCTGGGCACGGGCGGGCCTGGCGCACTTGCTGACCCGCCCCGGTGAGACGCCTCCGTTTCAGCGCGGCGGCATGGGCGATCACTCGGCGGGCATGACGCTGGCGGCGGCGGTTTGTGCGGCCCTCGTTGCGAGGACGCGAACCGGGGCGGGGCAATTGGTGAGCACGTCGCTGTACCGGCAGGGCGCGTACACCGTCAGCTTCGACCTCAACACCTTCCTGATGACCGGGCATTCGATCGCGATCGGCCAGCGCGAGACGATGGGCAACCCGTGCATGAACAACTACACGGCAGGCGACGGACGGCGGTTCTGGATCGTCGGCCTGGAGGGCGATCGTCATTGGCCTGCCCTGTGTCGCGCGATCGGGCGGCCCGAATGGCTCACCGATCCGCGGTTCGACACCGGTCGCTTGCGCGCAGTGAACGCTGTTGAGCTGATCGGTGAACTGGACGAGATCTTCGCTGCCAAGCCGCTCGAGGATTGGGCGAAAGTCTTTGCGGGCGAACCGGATTTCTTCTGGTCGCCGATCAATTCGATCGAGGACGTCATCGCCGATGATCAATTCCACGCCGCGGGCGGTGTCGTCTACGTGCCCGACGGCGATGCGGGTGCGCCGATGGTCGCGACGCCTGCCGATTTTCACGGCACGCCGTGGGAGCCGCGCTCGGCCGCGCCGAAACTGGGCGAGCACACCGACGAGATTCTCGCGGAACTCAAGGCGCGTGGTGCTTGACCCGCGCGGCATGCCGCAGCTGGTCAAGGAAGTCGTCATCATCGTCGCTGCGCACCACGTAGTGCGAAATCGCCACGCGCACTGCGGTCGACACCGCAAGAGCGCGGTCGTGCCCCTCGGCGAGTCGTTCAAGCCGCGCGCGCATGAGCGGAATGACCCTCGACAGCCGCCTGATCACCTGGGCCGGTTCGATGTCGATCATGCGGAGCCCGGGATAGGACTGTTGATACTCGACGATGACCCGTAACGCCGCATCGAGCTTCTCGCATGGCGGCAGGCCTGCGGTTGCATCGGCCACCGCACGTTCGTAGTACTGCCGCTCCCACACCACGAACGCATCGAGCAGTTCCCTCTTGTCGGCGAAGTACCGGTACAGCGTCGGCCGCGACACACCGGCCTGCAGTGCAACCTCGGAGAGGCTGAGTTTCGTCATGCCGCTGCGGCCGAGCACCTCGGCGGTGGCGGCAAGTATCCGCTGGCGCGTCGAGTTGTCGGTGTCTTCCCCCATCGCCATAGCTTTACAAATTTGACCTGAAATGTCACGCTGATTCCGTGACAGCAGCAACGGTGCAGGCACGGGATTACAGCGCGATCGACATCACGTCACACGACTTCTGGAATCAGCCGTTCGCGGTCCGCGACGAGACTTTCGCCCAGCTGCGCGCAGGTGAAGGCTTGACGTGGCATCGGCCCTTCCCATCGATGTTCCCCATGGAGGAGCCGGGCTATTGGGCGCTGACCCGGCGCGCCGACATCGCCTACGTCAGCCAGCACCCAGAGTTGTTCACTTCTGCGCAGGGCGTGGCCCTGGATCCGATGCCCGCCGAGATCCAGCACTTCGCATCGTTCTTTTTGACCATGGATCCGCCGCGACATACCACGTACCGGCGGTTGATCAGTTCCGCGTTTACGCCGCGCAATGTGCGTCAGATCGAAGAGCAGATCCACAACAATGCCGTCGCCATCGTCGATGATCTCGTCGGCGCGGGCGATGTGGACTTCGTCGCCGCATGTTCGGCGCGGCTGCCGATGCTCACGATCATGGACATGCTCGGCGTGCCAAGTGCGGAGCAGCCTGCGGTCGCGTATGCCGCCGAAAAGCTCTTCGGAATGAGCGATGACGAGTACGCCACGCCCGAGGAACGCGCCGAAGACCCCGTCAAGCAGATCGTTCTGTTGAACAACACCGGCATCGAACTGGCCAAGTACCGTCGCAGCCACCCCGGCGATGACTTGATGACCAGCATCGTCAACGCCGAGATCGATGGTCACCGGCTGACCGATGAGGAGATCGGTGCGTTCCTGATCCTGTTGGCGTCTGCAGGGAACGACACCACCAAACAGGCCACCACGCACGCGATGATGGCGCTGGTGGACAATCCAGCCCAGCGTGATTGGCTGATGGAGGATTTCGACGGGCGGATCATTTGGGCCATTGAGGAATTCGTCCGCTGGGCGTCACCGGTGCTGCAGTTTGCACGGTTTGTCACCGAGGACACGGAGATCAACGGGCAGCCGGTCGCCGCGGGTGACAAGCTGGGCTTGTTCTACTGCTCGGCTAATCGGGACGAGAGCGTCTTCGACGCACCGCACACCTTCAACCTCCAGCGCTCGCCGAACCCCCATCTTGGCTTCGGCGGCGGCGGTCCGCACTTCTGCCTCGGGAACCAGCTCACCAAGACAGAGCTACGAAACCTTTTCCGCGAGTTGCTAACTCGACTGAAAACCGTTGAGTTCGGTGAGCCTGACCTGCTGTACAGCCACTTCGTCCATGGCGTCAAGCGTCTACCGGCTTTCGTTCAATAGGAGTGACCATGCGGGTCGAAGTCGACCTCGACAAGTGCACAGGGCACGGCATCTGCGAGTCGATCGCGGATGACGTGTTCGAGGTGCAAGACGACGGTACTGTGCTGATTCACGACAACGAACAACCGGAGACCGACCGCGACCGGATGCAGCAGGCAGTAACGCAGTGCCCCGCAGCGGCTTTGCGGATAATTGACTGATTAAGAGCCGAAATTAGCGTCCAGGCATGGGCCGGACCAAAACCGATTGCTGGATCGCCCCGACGGCTCCGCCCTCGTCGAACAGCGTGCCGATCGTCGTGCCGATGCCGTCAGGACCGTAGTTCGTTTCCGCGCGGATGCCGATCCACTCGCCGTCGGGAATGCGGTGCACGTGCACGACCAGGTCGGTGTTCATGAACGTCCACTTCCTGATGTCGAGCTTCGTGCCGATGCCGTTGGCATCGTCGGCCACCGCGAACAGCCGCTCCAGCTGTGTCATCGTCTCGCCCTTGACCAGGTCGACCTCAGGCCGAATCCAGGACTCGCCGGGTCCCTCACTCATCGGTTTGGTCAGCCATCGCCAGTCCAGGCTGTGCACGTAGTTGGTGTCCCAGTCCTTCTTCATGTCACGGCTTTTGGCCTCGGTGACGGGTCGCAGGGGCGGCGCCGGTGCATGCACGACCTCGGTGGTGTCGATTGTTTTGAGTCGCCACCCGCTGGCCCGGGCGACAGGACGCGGCTCGCCGTCGCGTCCGAGTGCCAGCATTTCCGCGGTTACCAACTCAACCTGCTTGCCGGAGCGCTCGATCCGAGAGCGCACCCACAGGTCGCCTTCGGCGGGGACAGCGCCAAGCAGGTCGATCATCACCCGGCTCAACCTGGTGTCGTCGCGGGCTTCACAGCGCTCGAGCGCGCGAACCAGCAGAGCTGAGACCGGCGCCCCGTGTTGGATCGCGGCCGACCACGTGCTGCGGACCAAGTCGGTCGCACTGAACTTCTCGCCCAATGTGTCGGTGCTGTCGACGAGTTCGTAATACGAGTCGCTCATGGCAGCCCCGCTCCCGGCACGTCGACGATCACCGCGTCGAGGCTCGACAGCTTCGTCCCGATCAACCGCTGCGGGTAAGCGTCCGTGCTGGACAGCAGGAAGAGCGTGCGGCGCTCGGGTCCGCCCAACGCGCAGGCGATCGCCGTCCGGTCGCCCATGTCGATGCGGTCGGTCACTATCCCTTTCTTGCCGCCCTCGACGATCCGCTCGAACTGCTTCGCCAGCGTCATCGACGTCCAGACCCCGCCGTCGGCGTCCAGCGCAATGCCGTCGGGCGGTCCGTCGAGACCGTCGGCGAAGATCCGGCGTTCGGACAGCGATCCGTCCGCGCCGATCGAGAACGCGGTAAGCCGCCTGCCGATGGACTCGGCGACGATCAAGGTTGTGCGGTCGGGCGTGATCACCATGCCGTTGGGGAAGTCGAGGTCGTCGGCGACGACGGTGGTCGTGTCGTCGGGGTCGACCCGCACGATGACGCCCCCTTCACGCGCCTGGGATCCGACATATGCGCGACCGAGGTCGTCGACGACCATGTCACCGAGGTTCGCGGGCGCCATATCTGACAGGTCGACGAGTGTGGTCACGGTGTCGCCGTCGTACCGCAAGACCTGGCGGTTCTCGGTGGACGCGATCAACAGCGAGCCGTCAGGGCGGAAGCCCAGGCCTGATGGGGCTTGGCCTGGGAGCGGCAGCGTGGTCAACGCTCCCCGCAGGTTGACGGTGTGCACCGCCTCGCCCAGCATGTCGGAGAACCACAGCAGCCCCTCGAACCACCGGGGTCCCTCGCCGAAGCAGAATCCATTGGCGAGCGGCGTCAGCGTCGCACCTTTACAAATCACGGCCTAAGTGTCACGCTCGCTAGGTGCCACTGTCAACTATCGGCGGCCTGTCGTGAACATGAAGCGTTACCACGGCCACACCCTCCTCTACATGCACGAGACGATCGGGCTGGGCTCGGGGCGTAGCGATCGCTTCATCGAGGTGTTCAGTGACGTCTACCACCCGATGATGGAGGCGCTTGGCGCCCGGCTATTCGCCATCTGGGAGACCACTCCGTACAACGGACATTGGCCGCAGGTCACGATCATCTGGGAGATCGACGCGTTCGCCGACTACGCCCGCATCGGTAGGGCGCAATCGCGCGGTGGCAGCCACGAGGAGCCTGCCGCGAAATGGTCGACCTACCTGTCCGAGATCGGTGCCAAGGGTGAGGGCCGGATCATGTACGCCGGCAAGAGCAACAGAACCCTCGCGCAGCTCAAGGAGTCGAACTTCTCGGCAGGCCTGGTCATTCAGGAGATCATGCAGACCAAGCCGGGCCGCCAGGACGACTACATCCGCGAGCTCGAGCGGCTGTATGTCCCATGGTCGGAGCGGACGGGCAAGCGGTGGCTGGGTTCGTTCATAACCACATTCCGGTTCAACGAGGTGATCCACTACTGGGCACTGGACGGCGACTGGGACTGCTTCGAGAACCATTACCCATCCTGGAAGGACAGCCCGCCCGCGGAGATCGTCACCTGGATGAGCGTCGCCCCAGCGCTTCGCGACGGCTGGGAGGACTCGATCCTGCAGGCCCTGCCCCCGTCGCCGCTGTTATGAATATGCCAGTGCTTCAGGACTTTTCATACGACCCCTTCGATCCGGCGGTGATGGCCGATCCGCTGCCGTACTATCGTGTGCTGCGCGACGAGCATCCGGTGTACTACGTCGACAAGTGGGACACCTACGCGTTGTCGCGCTTCGCCGACATCTGGAGCGTGCTGGAGATCAACGACGGGACGTTCGTCGCTTCGGAGGGAACTCTGCCCGCCGCAACGGTTCTGGCGGCGCATAACGACGGGCCGGTACCGGACCCGCCGGTGCATCCGATGCCCTTTCATGCAAACTTCGACGCCCCGATCTACGACAGCGTCCGCCGGTGCACGTCGAGTCAGTTCAGGCCGAAGTCGGTCTCACAACTCGCGGACCGGATCCGCATTCTCGCGAACGAGCGGCTCGACGAGTTGTTGCCCCGCGGTACATTCGACCTCACCCAGGAATACGGCGGCATAGTGGCCGCATCCGTGGTCTGCGAATTGGTCGGGCTGCCAGCCGAACTGGCACCGGACGTGCTGGCCACCGTCAACTCGGGCAGCCTGGCCGAGCCGGGAAGCGGCGTCGAGGTGGCCAACGCGCGACCAGGATATCTGGAGTACCTGACCCCGATCGTGGAACGCAGGCGCGCAGGGATCTCCGAGGGTGACCTGCCGATCGTCGACAGTCTGCTCGGATACCGCCTGCCGGACGGGTCCGCCTTCACCGACATGGAAGCCGCCGTCCAGATGCTCGGCGTCTTCATCGGCGGGACGGAGACCGTGCCGAAGATCGTTGCGCACGGGCTGTGGGAGTTGGGTCGGCGGCCCGACCAGATGGTCGCGGTGCGTGCGGATCTCGACGCCAATGTGCCCGTGGCGCGCGAGGAGATGATCCGCTACTGTGCGCCCGCGCAGTGGTTCGCCCGCACCGTGCGCAAGCCGTTCACCATTCACGGCACGACGATCAAGCCGGGTCAACGGATCATCACGCTGCTCGCATCGGCCAACCGCGACGAACGCGAATACACCGACCCAGACGAATTCATCTGGAACCGGCCCATCGAGCGGCTGCTGGCCTTCGGCAGGGGGCAACACTTCTGCCTTGGCGTGCATCTCGCTCGTCTCGAGATCGCCGTCATGGTGACCGAGTGGCTCAAACGTGTGCCCGACTGGCGGATTGTCAGCGAGGCCGCATCCCGCCCGCCGTCCAGCTTTCAGTGGGGCTGGAACAACATCCCGGTGGAGGTCTGACGGTGTGGTCGTATCGGCTCGTCGCGCCGTACACGTTCGAGCGAACGGAATTGCCTGAGCCATCGCCGGATTCGCTCGTCGACGGGCAGGTTCTGCTGCGCTTCCTGGCGGCGGGCATCTGTGGGAGTGACCTTCCCGGCTTCCGGGGTGCCAAGGGTCGGCTGCCCGGCGACACCGGTATGCGCGCCGCGGAGATGCACGGCTTTCCCATCCACGAGGTGGTGGGCGAAGTCCTGGCAAGCCGCCATCCGGCCCACCGGCAGGGCGATCACGTCGTCGGCTGGGCGTCGGGATTTGACGGGCTGATGGAACGGGTGGTCGCCGACGGCAACGGGTTAGCACCGTACGACCCCGCACTCAGCCCACAACTCGCGGTCGGACTGCAGCCGCTGGCGTGCGTTCTGTATGCGATCGAGCAGTTGCCCAACCTACGGGGACGCCGAGTCGCGATCCTCGGTCAGGGTTCGATTGGCCTGCTGTTCTCATATGTGGCCAAGGCGGCGGGGGCAGAACACGTCACAGGCGTCGATCCCGTCGACCGCGACGAGATCGGCAAGGCGTTCGGCGTCGACACCGTGGTCCGCGCGAGCAGTGACCGGTGGGTGAGCCACCTGAAGCCGGATGACCGCCCGGACATCGTGATTGAGGCCGTCGGCCATCAAGTCGCCACGCTGAACCATTCGATCGAGGCGGCTGCGTTCGGCGGAACGGTCTTCTATTTCGGCGTCGCGGACGACGACAGCTATCCGATCAGCATGCGCACGATGCTGCGCAACAACCTCACTCTGAAATCGGGTGTGACGCTGGACCGGCGGCGAGTCCTTGACGCCGCAGACGCCTATGCCCGAGCGCATCCCGAGTTGCTCACGACCTACCTCACCCACACCTTTGGCGTCGACGAGGTGCAAGCCGCGTTCGAACTGGCCTGCAGGCCGGCGCCCGAGCGCATCAAGATAGCGATCGTCGAATGACGCCGAGTCGATTGCAGGAAGCCCTCGCCGCCAAGGAGCAGATCTGGGGCGGATGGGTGGTGGGTCCGACCATCATCGGTCCCGAAGAGTTCGCCCTCGCCGGCTACGACTACGTCGGGTTCGACTTGCAGCATGGCTATCTCGACGACGCCGACGTCGCCCTGCAGCTGCGCCGTCTTGAGCACGTTCCCATCGCGACCGCGGTGCGGCTGCCCTCGGCCGATCCTGCACCGATCGGCCGGGTGCTGGACGCGGGCGCCGACGCCGTCATCATCGCGATGATCGAATCGGCCGAACAAGCGGCCGCCGCGGTCGCCGCCACCAGGTATGCCCCGGCAGGGGTGCGCAGCTTCGGGCCGCTTCGTGCAAGCCTCGGCCACGACCCCGCGGCGCTGGAAGCACGAGTCAGCGTGTTCGCGATGGTCGAGACCGCGAAGGGACTGCTGGCGCTCGACGACATCTGCGCCGTTCCGGGGTTGACGGGCGTCTACGTTGGGCCCGCGGATCTGGCGATCTCGATGGGGTACACGCTTGCCGAAGCATGGACTCAACCTGCCGTCCGCGACGCGATGACACATGTGCAAACCACCGCCTCGAGAGCGGATTTAGTCACGGGCATCCACGCCGGAACTGGGAAGCTTGGAAAGGCCGTGGCCGACATGGGATTCCGAATGGTCACTTTGACGTCGGAGGCTCAGGCGTTGCGTCGCGGCGCGGCCGAGCATCTCAAGGAGGCCCGGTGACGTCGACGGACCGCGTCGCACTGGTGACCGGCGCCGCGCGCGGACAGGGCGCGGCGATAGTGAAGCGGCTACACAAGGACGGCTTCCTGGTCGCCGCGTGCGACGTGCGGCTCGATGAGCTCAAAGCCGGCGTGGATGCGTTGGGCGACGGCGTCATTGACGTCGGGCTCGACGTGACATCGGCTGAGCAATGGGCCGAAACCGTGGCACAGGTGGTCAACACGTTCGGTTCGTTGTCGACGCTGATCAACAACGCCGGTGTCCTGCACCGGGCGTCGCTCACCGATGAGACGCCGTCAGGATTCGAGTTGAGCTGGCGGTTCAACTGTCTCGGGCCGTTCCTGGGCATCCAGGCGGCGCTCGAACACCTTCGGAAGGCTGAGGGTGCCGCCATCGTGAATACCTGTAGTACCGGTGCCATTCGGGCTTTTCCGAACCACACCGCCTACGGCTCGTCGAAATGGGCGCTGAGAGGCCTCACCCAGGCGGTGGCAGCGGAACTTGCGCCGTCAGGCATCCGGGTCAACGCGGTGTTTCCGGGGCCCGTCGAGACGCCGATGCTCGACCCGGCGACGCAGGCGCGTCTGGCCGAGAAGGGTCGGCTCGGCAAGCCATCCGAGATCGCCGACGCCGTGGCCTTCCTTGTGTCAGAACAGGCGTCGTTCATCACCGGGGCCGAGCTCGTCATCGACGGCGGCCAGACCCTGCAGATCGGATGAGGCGGATGGCCAAGACTTTGTCGGTGGGCATCATCGGTGCAGGGCCTGGCGGGCTGGCATTGGGAATCTTTCTGCGCAAGGCCGGCTTCCGCGACTTCACGATCTTCGACCGCGAGGAGGGCGTCGGCGGCACCTGGCGGATCAACACGTATCCCGGCCTGGCGTGCGACGTGAAATCGCACCTGTACTCGTACTCGTTCGATCTCAACGCGAACTGGTCGCGGCTCTGGTCGGGGCAGCGAGAGATCCTTGCGTACTTCGAGCGGTGCGCCCAGCGCTATGCGCTTGGCCCCAATCTGAAGCTGCACACCGAAATCGTCTCGGCCCGGTGGGATCCGGATTCCGTAGCGTGGCAGTTGACGACCGCAACCGGAGAGCAGTACACCTTTGACGTCGTCGTCTCGGCGGTCGGTCTGTTCACCCAGCCGCTCCTTCCGGAACTCGTCGAGGACGAGAAGTTCACCGGGACGCTGATGCACACGGCGCGCTGGGATCACTCGGTCGACCTGCGCGATGCGCGGGTGGCCGTTCTGGGCACAGGATCGACCGCGTCGCAGCTGATTCCCGAAGTCGCGAAGGAGGCCAAGAAGGTCTACTCCGTGCAGCGCTCACCGACGTGGATCCTGCCAAAGCCGGACCGGCCCTATACCGACAGGGAGAAGTGGCTGTTCGCCCATGTCCCTTTCGCCAAGAAGCTCTATCGAACCAGGCTGTGGCTGCGCAGCGAGTCGAACATCTCGGTCATCGAGAACGGCAGCGATAAGACGCAGGAGTTCAAGGGAATCGCTCTGCGCGCGCTCGAGTCGACGGTGGCCGACGAAGAGTTGCGCCGCAGGCTGACTCCGGATCACCCATTCGGGTGCAAGCGACTGGTCTTCGCCACCGACTATCTGCAGACTCTGACACAACCGCACGTCGAGGTGGTTTCCAGCCCGGCCCGGTCGCTTCGGTCTCGGTCGCTGGTGACCGCGGATGGCACCGAACTCGACGTCGATGTCGTGCTGTGCGCCACCGGGTATTCGGCTGCTGACTATCTCGGGCAGATCAATGTCGTCGGCGAGGGCGGCACATCGCTGCAGGAGAAGTGGCGCGACGGTGCATACGCATACCTCGGCATGACCGTTCCGGATTTCCCGAACTTCTTCATGCTCTACGGACCGAACACCAACGTCGGCTCCAACAGCGTCATCTTCATGCTGGAGGCGCAGGCCCGGTACATCATGCGCGCGTTGGATCACATGCGGCGCAAGCGCAAGGCCTACGTGGCTGTGCGGCCCAAGGCCATGGCCGACTTCATCGCCAAGATCGACGGATGGATGGAGGGCACTGTGTGGCTGACGCGCTGCAGCAACTACTTCCGAGCTCCTAACGGTCGGGTGGTCACTCAGTGGCCGCGCAGTGCGCGGGCGTTCTGGGGGATGACCCGCCGGTTCAGGCCCGCCGACTACACCTTCGAACCGCCGTCTGAACACGCCAGTGTGGAGACCGGTTCACGTTCAGCGGTGAGCAGCTCATGATCACGGACCGGCTTGACCCGGCATTGCGGGATTTCGCGTCGGCCCGGACTGACTTGTCGGCCAGCGTGCTGTGGGTCGTCCGTGATTCGTTGAACCAACGCCGCGCCGAAGCGGCCCGCGATGTCAACACCGTCGGCGTGGATATCGAGAACCGCGAGGTGTTGTCGGTTCCTGTGCGCATCTACAGTTGCGGACCGTCGCCCGCACCGGCCGTGATCTATTGCCACTCAGGGGCCTTCGTGCTCGGCAATCTCGACACCGACCACCGCCAGTGCGTGGAGTTGGCACGGCGCGCCCGCTGCACGGTGATCTCGGTCGACTACCGGTTGGCCCCCGAGGATCCGTACCCGGCCGGACTTGACGACGCGGCGGCCGTGCTGGCGTGGGTAGCCGACAACGGAACGAAGCTCGGCATCGACACCACCCGGCTGGCGGTCGCAGGCAGTAGCGCAGGAGCAGCGCTTGCGGCGTTGCTCGCTCAGCGCGCGGCCGAAGGGACGGCACCGCCGGTTGTCTTTCAGCTGCTGCATCAGCCGGTGCTCGACGATCGACCGATGCCGTCGAAGGACGAGTTCGCGACGACCCCAGGGTTCGACGGACCCGCCGTCAAGCTGATGTGGCACCACTACCTGGCAGGCGAGTCCGTACCGGCCGACGCTGTTCCGGCCCGCGCCGGTGAATTAACAGGTGCAGCAAGCACGTTGATCACATGCTCGGAACTGGATCCGCTGCGCGACGAAGCGGTCGACTACGCACTGCGACTCCTGTGGGCGGGCGTCTCCACCGAGCTGCACGTCTTCCCTGGCACGTGCCACGGGTTCGATTCACTGCTTCCTGAGTGGGACACCAGCCAACGCCTGTTCGAGCTGCAGGGTGTCGCGCTGCGCCGCGCGCTTCACGAGCAGGAAGGTCAGCCGAGCTCGCGCGCGATGGCGGCGTGGTAGGCGTCGATGTTGGCCGGATTGACCATGCGGAAGAAGCCGTCCGGCAACGGGGCATGTTTGTAGGCCTCGACCGTCATAGTGCGGGTGAACAGTGTGATGCCTTCGCCGGGCTGCGTGAGGTGGTATTGCACGGTGATGCGGCCTTCCATGCCGCCGTTGCCGTAGCGATCGTGGCCAAGGCGCCCGACCGAGTTGAAGACCCACATCTTGGGGCGCATCGTAATGGCCAGGTGCCACGTGAAGATCTTCTCAGCGTCCGGGCCTGACTCCGTCCAGGTGTCGCCGACCTTCAACGGCAGCGTCTCGGGTAGACCGCCGACCTGAGTGCTGTGGGGGTAGGTCTTGGTCCAGTTGGCGGGGTTCGTGACAAAGTCGTAGATCACCTCCGGCGATTGGCTGAATGCGGTCTCCGAGCTCGTGGTGACGATGCCCAACGTCCTGCCCTTCTGTGGTCCGTACTGAACCCCACTTTACAGATTGCTGGAAAAGTGTCACGGTGTCTGACGTGGACTTCTCATTGGTGGAGCTGTCGGACGAGGACAGGGAGTTCCGCGACGAGCTCAGGGCTTTCTTGAAGACGGTCGTGACCGACGAGGTCATCGCCCGTGATCGCCGGACGGGTGAGAACTTCGACGAAGGTGTCCATCTCGCGTTTGGCGAAGCGGGGTATCTGGCTGCCGATTTCAATGACGAAGCCGACGGCGGCTTCAGCCGGCTACGCCGCCGTCTCTGGAACCTCGAGATCGGCCGCGCTCACACACCGTGGTTTCACTGGGGCACGACGGCGATGGTCGCGCGGGCCGTCGATCAGTTCGGCTCACCCGAGCTCAAGGAAGAGGTGATGGCGCCCGCGCTGTCGGGGCGGATCCGGCTGTGTCTTGGCTACACCGAGCCGGAAGGCGGCTCCGACGTTGCGACTTGTAAGACGCGTGCGGTGCGCGACGGCGACGGTTGGGTCATCAACGGCTCCAAGATGTTCACGTCGAATGCGCAGAACGCCGCCTACGTATTCTTGATCACCAACACCGATCCGTCCGCGCCCAAACACCAGAGCCTGACGATGTTTCTCGTTCCGATGGATGCGCCGGGTGTGGAGATTCAACCCATCCGCACCGTCGACGGCGACCGAACCAACATCACCTACTACAGCGATGTGCGTGTCGACGACAAGTACCGCCTTGGCGACGTCAACGGAGGCTGGGCCGTACTGCGCGACGCGCTCAACGACGAGCATGGCACCGTCGAGCGGGGTGCCGACGGACTGCAGAAGGTCGCCGCCATGGCCGAGCATCTCGTGTTGCTCGCCGAGGCCATCGACAAGGTCGCCGCGCTGGGCGCCGACGACGATTCGGTGAAATACCGCCTCGGGCGTGGCATCGCCAGGATGGAAGCGGCGATGAGCACTCCGGACATGTTCGGCCGGGTTGCCAACGCCCAGACCATGCGCGATGTATCGCTTGACCTCATGGATATTCAGGGCGCCGTCTCTGCCCTGCCTGTCGATGCGCATGGCGCCGCCGCAGACGGGGGAGCCGAATACGTCTTCCGGTTGGCGGGGCCGACGGGCATCTACGGTGGCACCCTCGAGGTCTTCCGCAACATGATCGCTCAGCACGCACTGGGACTCGGCAGGCCGAACTACTCGCCACCCACGAAGAAGCCCTAGAGACGGGCGATCACCTTCGAGGCGAGTAGCTCGAGCGTTTGGTCGGAGCCGCGATCATGGGTGAACAACACAATCTGGCCGAAGCCGAGCTCCTGCAGTTGATGTAGCCGATCGACGATCGCAGGGGGAGTGCCGACCAGCCCGCCCTCGTGCAACCCGAAAGCCGGTATGCCGAAGCGCTTCTCGGCGAGCGCGCGCACCTGAGGTAGCGATTCGTCGTCCGGCGCAAGCGCCATGACGGCCTCGATTGAGAGCACGATCGTGTCGGGATCACGTCCGATGTCTTTGCAGAGCGATCGCAGCACCGCTGTCTTGTGCTCGAGTTCACCAAGTGCATACGTCGGCACGTTCCACACATCGGCATAGCGCGCGACCAACGGCAGCGTGTACTTCTCGCCGACGCCTCCCACGATGATCGGCGGCCGGGGCGTCTGCACGGGTCCAGGCTTGATCGGCATGTCACGCACGGTGAAATGCTTGCCAGCGAAGTCGATTCGTTCTTCTGCGAACGCCTGCCGCAGGATCTCCAGCGTCTCGCCCAGCCGTTCCGACCGCTCGGCGAACGTTCCCCAGTCCATGCCGACGCGCGTGTGCTCATCTTCGAGAGAGCCGCTTCCGATGCCTAGTTGAAGGCGGCCACCCGAGATCTGGTCCAGCGTGGTGGCCATCTTGGCGAGTACCGCGGGATGCCGAAACTGATTGCACAGCACCATGTGTCCGACCTGAATGCGCTTGGTTTGGCTGAGCAGCGCGGTAGCCAGGGTCCAAGCCTCCATCGACGGATAGTCTGGCGCTCCCGGTCCGTACAGGTGGTCGTAGAGCCAGAGTGAGTCGATCCCGAGATCGTCGCAGCGTCGCGCGCGGTGCAGAATCTCGGCGTAGGTGAAGCCCATCTGAGGCAGAAAGACGCCGATCTCGGGCTTAGTCATGGCCGCATTTCCAATCTTCCGTGAGTGATGGTCGCGACGCCCCTGCTGGTCGCCTCGAACGCGAACGAATTCTGGCTGATGCCATAGGCATTCACCGTGAGCTCCTCGTGAAGCGGCGTCGGCGATGCGAACCGTACCGCCACCCGCTCAACGCGGCCGGGATCGTCGACTCCGAGCAGGTCGAGGAGGCGGTGTGTGCAGATCGCCAGTGTGCACAGGCCGTGGGTGAAGACGAAGTCGAATCCAGCTGCCCGCGCCACCTCGATGTCGAAGTGATGCGCCGACCAGTCGCCGGACACCTCCGCATAGCGATGTGCCATGCGCTTGTCGATGTGCTGAGTGGCCGACCCGACCGGATGCGCACGAACATCGTCAGGGAACCGATGATCGCTGGGCATTGCTCCCAGATCCGCGATTCCCTGCAGACCGAGCAACACCATCGTCCACCACTGTTCGACGGCGACCGATCCATCGGCACCGACCTGCTCGAACTGCACCACGATTTGAGTGCCTGCCCGAGTCGTACGCGCCGCCGAGATCCATGACGAGGTCTCCAGCGGTTCACCGGGGATGAGCGGTCGGTGCAACACGATGTCGTGTTCGCCGTGCACTCCGCCGCGAACGCGCTGCCACACCGCCTCGGGTACGTCGGTCCGTGCAGCCTCCTGCGGGGTGAACACCAGGATCACCGGGAACACTGCAGGGACAGCAAGCCCGGCGAGCACCGCGGCGGTCTGGTCGCCGGTGGCCGCCGCGTAGGCCGCGATGGCCTCCGGCGCGAGATGCCCTGGGTACCGGCCGTGCCGGACGGGGGCCAGCGCCAACTCGCTCATGCGCGATGCCCTTTCTGCGGCTCGAACCCTGTACTTTCCGTGGTTCGCATGGTAACGACATTCTCATAAATCGAGAAGACTGTTCTGAAGTGGGGCACTTTTGATGAAGTTCACGTTCACCCATCCGATGCACAGCCATCCGTACAACGCGGAGTTGGTGACCGGGTCGGGCATCGCGACGGTGGCGGCGGCCGCCGAAGCGGCCGGGTTCGACGGTTTCGGGTTCACCGACCATCCTGCGCCAACGCACCGATGGCTGGAGTCGGGCGGGCATGATGCGGTGGACCCGTTCGTGGCAATGGGCTTCGCTGCGGCCCGCACGACGACGCTACGACTGATCCCAAACGTTGTGGTGTTGCCATACCGAAATCCGTTCGTGGTGGCCAAGTCCGGCGCGACGCTGGATCTGCTGTCTGACGGTCGGTTCACGCTGGCGGTCGGAGTCGGCTATCTGAAACGGGAATTCGCGGCGCTGGGTGTCGACTTCGACGAACGCGCGACGGTGTTCGAGGAAGCGCTGGAGGTGATCCGCGGCATTTGGACGACCGACGACTTCTCGTATGACGGACTGCACTTCACCGCCAAGGGCATCACTGCCCACCCGCGGCCGGTCAGCAGGCCGCATCCACCGATCTGGATCGGCGGCAATACCAGCGCCGCACGCGCGCGTGTGACGAAGTACGGCGACGGGTGGTGTCCCTTCGCAGCCCCTGCGGTCCTCGCCCAGACCGCAGGCACCGCGGTCATGGACTCGGAGAAACTGGCCGACGGCATCGAGGATCTCCGTCGTCGGTTCGACGAGGCAGGCCGCGACTTCTCTGGGATCGACATCACGTTCGGAAATTCCGAAGGCGGCAATCCGGGCGGCGACGACTTCGACGCCGACGCTTACCTCGCGGGTGTGGAAAAGCTTGCGGCCGTTGGTGTGACGTGGGTGCAGGTGGGGCTGCCCGGTGACAGCCTGACCCACGCGCTCGAGGCGATCGAGCGCTTCGGCAAGTCGGTAATCACGCAGGCGGGCTGAGGGCGGGTCCGATTCAGCGTCGTCGAGATCTGCACCAGGGTCGTAATCAGAGCCGATTTGCAGCCCTGGTGCAGAACTCGCGGGCCAACGGCTCAGGCGGGAATCAGTTTCAGCGGAAGGCGCTCGTGTCGACGGATGATGTTATTGATCGCCCACGTGGGTGGTGCGGACAGCTCGATCCGGTCGACGCGATCGACGAGTGCCCCCAGCATGGCCTCGGTCTCCATCCGGGCCAGACCCTGCCCGGCGCAGGCGTGGGCACCATGGCCGAAGCCGAGCTGGCGGGTGGCATCGCGTCGGATGTCGAAGGCGTCCGCTGAATCCCATTCGTGTTCATCGCGGTTCGCGGAGGCGTAGATGACGAGCACGCGCGTCCCGGCGGGGATCGGGTGCCCGGCGATGTCAGTGTCGTGGCGAGCCAGCCGGGAGAAGGCCCGCAGTGGCGATTCGTAGCGGATGACCTCGTTGACCGCGTTCGGAATTCGTGACGGATCCTCCCGCACGAACTGCCACTGCTCGGGATGTTCGGCGAACAGATGCAGGGCATTGGAGATGGCGCTCATCGTGGTGTCCAGTGAAGGCGCGATGTAGTCGATCATCAGCGGTGCGCACTCGTCGTGCGACACCTTGCCCGCGTCGGCGGCCAGAAGGACCTCGTGACCTACGCTGCCCTCGATGAGACTGCGGTCCCTGACGACGCGACGGGCGAAGCGCAGCATGCGCAGAGTCGATGGCAGTGACTTCAACCCATGACGATTCATCGGGCCGAGAATATCGAAAGTAGCTGCACCCCAAGCCAATAGATCGTCACGCTGATCTCGGGGCCACCCGATCAGATCGGGCACCACCGCCATCGGCAATGCGGACGCCAGGTCGTTGACGCCGTCCACTTCGCCTCGCGCTAGCGCGGCGTCGACAACGCGCGTGGCTTGCTCTTGAACGCTGTCATCGATGCCGCGCAGCGCTCGGGGCAGCAGGCGATGCGCGACGAGCTTGCGGCGCTGATCGTGTTCGGCACCGTCGCTACTCAAGGTGGTGCCGCGTGAGAGGCGGTTGGTCAGGGGGTTGAGCGCGACGCCGTTCCCGGAGATGAAGGACTTGTCGTCGCGCATTACTGCTTTGCATTCGGTGTATCGAGGTAGTGCGTACACCCGGTGCTTCGATAGCCACACGACCGGGCCGAGCTGGCGCAGGGCTGCGTAATGCGGATACGGGTCGACGATCGCGTCGGTCGTGTAGATATTTGTGCGATATTCCGGAACACCGTTGCGTGTCTTGAGCATAGGTCTAGCCCGTCACCGAATCGAGGAAATCGCGGATCACATCGACGGTCTCGTGCGGCGCCTCAAATGGCCAAAAGTGGCCGGTGTCGAACAGGTGCACGCGACTGCCCGCAGGCAACATGTTCACGACATCGGGATCGGTGTAGAACTCGTGAGGTTGTACCGGGTCGTGTGTGCCCTGCAGAACCAGCACGGGTGCCGTCCACGAGCTGATCAACTTTGTGCGCCGATCGATCCATTCTTGCCGAAACGATGACGAGTGGAAGTACCGGGGGACGGCCCTTGCGATGTCCGAGTGGTTGAACTCCTCGATGGTGCGAGTGATGTCCGACGTCGCCACGGGACGGTCGGTCAGCCATGTGTATGCGGTGGCGACAAACCGAGAGGCATCAGCCAGCACCGCAGGGGCGTCGAGCGATGTGAACAGCTGCTCCTGAGGGTGCAGGCTGGGATGCAGATGCCAAAGATGCTGTTGTCCACGGGCATATCCGATCACCCGGTCGCCGAGCGCGCTGACGAGGTGATCGCCTGGCGGCGTTCCGCGGTCGTGGGTGACCAACGCGAACTCCGAGATCCCTATCTTGTCAAGGAGGGCCTGCAGCTGGTCAACGACCCCTTGTTGGCGATAGTCGCCGGTGCGCTTGTCGGATTGGCCGTACCCCTTTAAATCAATTGCAACACAATGGTATTTGTCGCTCAGCGACTCCAAGGCGTAGTGCCACTGCCACCACGAGTCCGGCACACCGTGTAGGAAGACGACTGTCGGAGCCGACGGGTCGCCGGCTTCCACGTAGTGCCACGTGACGGTTTCACTGTCGCCGGGCGCTGCGACGAATCTGTGCACCACCGTCGTATCGCCGAGCTGCTCGCGTTCACCGTCGGTGTTGGTCCTCACCGGGCCGGGCTTGGGGAGTTCATCAAGGAGGGCCTGGACGCGCTGAAAGAGGTCCTGCGCAGCGCCGCCACCGCCGAACTCGGCGCTTATACGTTGTGGCGGATCGGTGTAGGTGTGGGCAAAGTCCACGGTCATTTCGATGGCGCCTTTCGTGTGGTGAGCGCTTCGCGGGGGAACGGGGGAATGGCAGCGCACAGCGGGCTGAGGTCTCGGCCGGTGCACATGACCGTGCGGTCGGGGCGGATGATCGCCGCTTCGGCGCGGCCGCGGCTCAGCCAGTCCGCGAGTTCACCGCCGGTCTCGGCGACATGGACACTGGCGCCCACCTGTTCGGCTACCGTCCGCTGCGCGAAGCTCGCGGGCCGCGCGGTGATGAGTGCGAAGCCGTTGCCGAGAACGGAGTCAAGGCGGCGGCCATCGGCGAGCACCGGGTTGGGGCTGAGTGTCCCGGCCAGCTGTCGTGGTCCGCGTGATCGGTGACTAAGTGCCGAACGGTGCAGCGCTGGCGTGCGACTGTCGAGGATCTTGCTGCGCAAGCCCGGGATCCGCTGCGCACGGGTGACGACGAGGCGCCGCATCAGATTGCCGAACCGTCCGCCTGCGGTCATCGCCCAGCCGACACTGAGTGCGAGCCGAATCATGTGACGGGTATGGGGTTTCCGTTCCTGCTCGTAGCTGTCTAAAACCGCTGCGGGTAGGTCGCCTGCGATGACGCCGGCCAGCTTCCATGCCAGGTTCATCGCGTCGCGCACACCGGCTCCCATGCCCTGGCCGATGAACGGCGGTGTCAGGTGGGCGGCATCGCCAAGCAGAAAGACGTTGCCGCGCCGCCAGTGGTCGGCGATCTGCGCCCTGAACGTGTACTCAGTCACGCGGATCAGCTCGAGGTCACCGTCGTCAACGCCCGAGGTCCACGGAGTGATGAGCGGCCGTAGGGCTTCGACAGTGCCGAAGTCGTCGGCGGTTTCGCCGTCAAGGAGACGAAACTCCCAGCGGTACCGTGAGCCGCCGATGCGCATGTAGGTGCCTGCGCGGACCGGATCGCACACCTGGTGCACGCCGTCCCACTGGTTGAGGTCGGCATCGGTGGCCATGTCCACGACCAGCCAGCGCTGGTTGAAGTTCAGATCCTGCATCGCCGAACCGATTTGGGCACGCACGATGCTGTTGGCGCCGTCGCAGCCCAGCACGTAATCGGCTTCCACGATGTGCTCCGAAGCGTCGGTACGGTTGACGAACGTCAATCCAACAGTGCCGTTGGCCCTTTCGACGATGTCTGTGACCTCGACATCGCCGATCAGTTGCGCGCCCGGGTACCGCTTCAGGTTGGCGCGCAACAGAGCCTCGAGTTCTGGCTGGTCGAACATGTTGGCCTGAGGGAAGCCGTGCACGCTGGCCGCGCTGTCGCGCTGAAACTCCGCCAGGACGCCCATCGTCGGACCCAGCAGGCGCAGGCCCCGCGCGGGCCGCGAGATGGCGGCGAACTCATCAGCGATTCCGAGGCGCGCGAGGATGCGATGGATCTCGTCGTCCAGGTGTACTGCGCGTGGCTGCGGATAGACGTTGGTCCACCGGTCCAGGACCAGGCAGTCGATGCCGTACTGCGCGAGCAAGGTCGCCGCGGTGACGCCGGTGGGTCCTGCGCCAACGATGACGACGGGATGCGAAGTCACCCTTGTCACGGGTACTTCACAGCCGTGCGCTGAAGGCCCAGATCGATGGCGCCGTCGTCGGTCGCGACGCCGAGCTCAACCACATCGCCGTGCTTGAGGTACTTCGTGTTCTTGGCCTGGCGGTTGAAGAACGCCTTCCACTTGACGGCAGGCGGCAAAAGCGACCCGATGACCTCGATCGGTTTGGCCGGTGCGCTCAGCGCGGTCCCTGCCGGCGTCCCCGTCATGATGAGATCCCCCGCGGCGAGATCCTGGAATCGGGCCAGCGATTCCAGCGCCTGCACCGGTCGGTAGATCATGTCGTCGCCGACGACCATGCTTTGGCGAAGTTCGCCGTTGACCCGCAGTTGCAGACGCAGGTCGCTGAAGCGCTTCAGTTCGTCCGCGTCGAGGAGTACCAGTGCCGGCCCGACCGGCGTGAACGTCGGATAGGACTTGGCCTCGTAGAACTGGGTCTGGGGGAGTTGGATGTCGCGAGCCGAGACATCGTTGGTGACAACAAGTCCGGCGATGTAGTCGGACAGCTTGGATTCGGAGATCGTGGTGCCGACGGGGATGTCCTGCCCGACTACGAGGCCGATTTCGACCTCGTAGTCGAGAAACTTCACGTGGCCGGGCTTGACGATGTCGTCGAACGGGCCGCTGATGGACGCCGACGACTTGCGGAAGAAGGTGAGCGGGATCGAAGCGGGGTCCATACCTGCGTCCTTGACGTGAGACGCAAAGTTGGTCATCTGAGCTACCACTCGGCACGGTTTGGTTACGGGGGAGAGTAGTTCGAGAGTGTCCACTGGAACGGTGTCGGTGCTGTGGGCGGCAGCGTCGATCGCTTCGCGATCGGCCAGCAATTCACGGGTGGTCGCCGCGTTAGTGATTATTGTCGCTGCGCCGGTGGCCGTCTGGACCCACCATGCGTCGGAGGTGCGAAGAATGGACGTGGTCATGAATTGGCTACTTTCAACAGGCCGCGAAGGCGGGTCAGGGTGAACTCGTTGTCGTCACGCAAAGCGTTAATCATTGAAAGCGCTTCGTGTGGAAGCGCTTTCGGGGTGATGCCGAGAAAGTCCTTGGTCACCGGCGGGCCCCACTGGGACAGACCCGACGCCGTGAACGGTGCCCAGCCCGGCTCCAGTGTGTTGTCGAACATGTCGCCGTCGGTGAAGTGCTCGACCATGAAGCCGTCAGGATCGCGCCAGTAGTCGAAAAGCTGGCTGCCCTGGATGTGGCGGCCGATGCCCCATGAGCGGAAATAGCCATGCTCGCTGAGATATTCGCCGCCTGCCGCCAGTGCGTCGAGATCGCACACCTGATACGCCGAGTGCACGTAGCGGTTGGTCGGGCCCAGCGCCATCGCCAAGGTGTGGTGATCGCTGGGGACGGACCCCCGGTCGCAGCGCATGAAGCTCATCACCGGGCCGCGGTCGCGTTGGCCCGGGTAATAGAGGAAGTCGCTGACGATCATCCCGAGGTTGTCGAGGTACCAGTTGAGCGCCTCGGTGTACTTGGTCGTCTGGACGACGACGTGGCCGAGCCGTTGCACTCTGGCCGGCGCTCGGCGCGGGCGCTGCGTGGCGTTGGTACGCAGAACGCGGTCGCCGAAATTGAAGACGTGTGCATCTTGGCCGGGCAGCGCGGGCAGGTCATGCGTACCTGCCACCACCTGTACGTGGATTCCGCTCGGATCCACCAGGTTGACCGACACACCCCCGATCGATTCGGGAAGTGCCCGCACGGTCGCGCCTGCGGCGTCCGCGAGTCGCAGCACGTCAACCTCGTCGTGGGCCTTGAACGCCTTTCCGACGAACCTGGACCGGGTTCCGCGGCGCAGGATCACACTCGGGGAACCCGGATCTGTGCCGCGCAACTGCACCTCATCGGGAGTGCGCAGCGCGGTGGCGAAGCCGAAGTCTCGCGCGAAGGTTTCCGCGCGAGCGAGGTCCGGTTTCTCGAACTCCAGCCAAGCGATATCGGCGACCTTGATCACCGGATTGCGAGATCGCCCGGACTGCTCGCCCTTCACGGCGCCCTGCTCGCTGTGCAGGTCATTGTGGGTGCCGACACCGTCGCTCATCCCCACCTCCTCATTGACTGACGAAATCGTCACATACGATGTGACACTCAGTCAAGACTTTCTGACGAAATCCTCAAAAGTGAGGACTTCTGCTACCGTGAAAGCGTGACCGAGCAACCAGAGGGGTCAGTCAATCGCCTGGAGCGGCGCAAACAGCGCACGCGGGCCGCGCTGATCAAGGCGGCGCAGAGCTTCATCGCGGCGGGCAAGGTCAACGTTCCGGTCTTGGAGATCACGCAGGCCGCCGACGTCGGCATGGGCTCCTTCTACAACCACTTCTCGAGCAAGGAGCAGCTGTTCGACGCTGCAGTCGCCGAGGTACTGGATGCCCACGGCGCATTGCTGGATGAGTTGACCTCATCGATCGACGACCCCGCCGAGACCTTCGCGTGCAGTTACCGGCTTACCGGTCGCTTGTTCCGTCGGCGCCCACAGGAAAGCCAGATCCTGCTGGCGACCGGAATGACGCTCCTGGCCTCCGAGAGGGGACTGGCCCCGCGCGCGCTGCGCGACATCGTTGAGGCGAACCGCGCAGGGCGATTTCACGTCGATGACCCCGAGCTGGCGTTGGCCATGGCGGGCGGCGCGCTTCTTGGCCTTGGCAACTTGCTGCGCAATCAACCCGACCGCAACGACGCCGAAGCCGCCGATACCGTCACCGAAGACGTCTTGCGGCTGTTTGGTCTACCCGCCGACGAGGCTCGGGAAATCTGCCGACGGCCGCTACCCGATCTCGAGGGCTTCGGCCAACCCGACTCGGCCGCCTGACTGTCTAGCGTCGAGATTGCACTCAGGGCTGTAGATTTCGGCGGATCACAGCCCTGAGTGCGATTTCGACGCTGGGCGGCGTTAGTGACTAGAACGCCGCTTCCGGTAGGCGCATGATCTCGTCGTCGAGGTTTTCGATGATGCCGCGAAGTCCGCTGATGCGCGGCAGCATGTTGGCTGCGAAATACCTCGCGGTGGCGATCTTGCCTCGATAAAACGCCTCATCGCCCTTCGAGGCACCGGCGGACAGCGCCGCTTGGGCCACGTTGGCCTGCACAAGCAACAGCCAACCGATCAGCAGATCCCCGACGGCGAGAAGGAACCGGACCGAGGCGAGGCCGACTTTGTAGATCTCCGTGGACTCTTCGGACGCGGCCATCAGGTAGCCGGTCAACGTGGCCGTCATCGCCTGGACGTCTTCCAGTGCGGTGCGCACCAGGTCGGCCTGGGGTTGCAGCGCCGCGTCGCAGGTGTCGATGGTCTTGCTGATCTGGGCCGTTACGTGTGCCAGAGCCTCGCCGCGGTCGCGAACGATCTTGCGGAAGAACAAGTCCAGCGCCTGGATCGCGGTCGTGCCCTCATACAGCGAGTCGATCTTGGCGTCGCGAATGTACTGCTCGATCGGGTAGTCCTGCAGGAAGCCCGAACCGCCGAAGGTCTGAAGTGACTCGGTCAGGATTTCGTAGGCGCGTTCGGAGCCCACGCCCTTGACCACCGGCAGCAGCAGGTCGTCGACACGGTGCGCCATGTCGTGGCCGGCGCCCGAAACCTGCAGGGCGACATCGTCGTTCTGATGCGCGGCGGCATACATGTACAGCGCGCGCAGACCCTCGGCGTAGGCCTTCTGCGTCATCAGGCTGCGGCGCACATCCGGGTGGTGAATGATCGTGACCCTCGGTGCGGCCTTGTCGGTCATCTGGGTCATGTCAGCGCCCTGCACCCGTTCTTTCGCAAACGCCAACGCGTTGAGATACCCGGTCGACAGGGTGCCCGTCGACTTGACGCCGATCGTCATCCGCGCGTTCTCGATGACAGTGAACATCTGAGCGATGCCCGTGTGGACGTCGCCCACTAGATAGCCCACAGCGGGGATCCCGTGCGCGCCGAACGTCAATTCGCATGTGGGGGAGGACTTCAGGCCCATCTTGTGTTCCAGGCCGGTCGCGAAGACGCCATTGCGGGGACCGAGTTCGAGCGTGTCTGGATCGAACAGATAATTCGGCACGTAGAACAGGCTCAGGCCCTTCGTGCCGGGGCCGGCCCCATCGGGCCGCGCCAACACAAGGTGGAAGATGTTCTCGGCGGTATCGCCGACATCGCCACCGGAGATGAATCGCTTCACGCCCTCGATGTGCCACGTGCCGTCGGGTTGGGCGAAGGCCTTGGCGCGGCCAGCGCCGACATCGGAGCCGGCGTCCGGCTCGGTCAACACCATAGTCGCCGCCCAGCCCCGCTCCACGCCCATTGCGGCCCAACGCTTCTGCTGTTCGTTGCCCTCGATGTAGAGCGCGTTGGCCATCGCAGGGCCCAGTTCGTACCAGAAGGTTGCCGATGGATTGGCGCATATCAGCATCTCGTGGATCGCCCACGTCAGCGGCGCGGGCGCGGGCACACCGCCGATCTCCTCGGCGATGCCGATCCGCCACCACTCCGCGTTCTTGGCCGCCTGTACCGATTTCGCCAATTCGCCGGGCACGCTGATGGTGTGGCGGTCCGGGTCGAAGACCGGCGGATGGCGGTCCGCGGCGGCGAACGACTCCGCCACCGGCCCCTCCGCCAACCGCGCGACCTCGCTGAGCATCGTGCGCGCGGTGTCGACGTCGAGATCGCCGTAGCCACCCGCGGCGAGAACGTCGCCGAGATTCAACACCTCGAACAAGTTGAACTCGATGTCACGAACATTGGTGATGTAGTGCCCCAACGCATTTCCCTCCGCTTAGAACTGGAGGAAAGTGTGGCCTACCAGGGAAAACGTACGCAACCGTAACCAGGCGCAACCTACGGTGACGGAACCGTAGGGTACGAGGTCAACCAGTCGACTGTGACGCGCGTCACACTCCGGGTAGCTCGGCGATGACATCGGCACGCGCGGCGTCGAAGCTGAGGTGTCCCTTGATGGGCAGGCATTCGGGCGGCGGGTCCTCATAACTCCAGGCCACATCGTCGACGACGGTGTCGCCGACCACCGCCGCCCAATACGTCGCGTAGCCCTTGTAATTGCAGTAGCTGCTGGTATCGGTGCGCCGCAAAAGGTCGGTCCGGACTAGCGATGGATCGACGTAGAGCCGCGGTTCCAGCGAAGTCTCGAACACGATCACCGTGTCTGAGGTGTCGACGAGGGTGGCACCTGCGGCGGTGACCCGAAGCGCTCGGTTCGTCGGTCGGCAGTCGATGCGGTGATACGGATTCGGTGGGTAGTGAACGAGCGTGCGTCCCTCCTCAACCCAGGTGTCGACCGCATCCCATGGCACGTGGACGTATCCCGGCGCCTGCGGTTCTGGGTCACTGGGAAGGTCGCCGATCTCGTCGGCCGGAAATGCGTAGCTCAGCGGGTGATCGCGGCGGTGCACCATCAGCGCCCGCTCGGTGTCGATGACCACATGGCCGTCGCGGATGGCCTGAACGCGCCGCGGATGTGGTTCGACGAAGACCGGATCGTCAGGCAGGGGCGATGAGAACCAGCCGGCGGGATCCTTGCTGAGCGGTCCGCGCCCGGCGACAAGACTCATCTCCTCAGCTTTACAGATTTTGGGCACAGTGCCATGCCTACCTCAATGTTGACCGAAGTCGTGTGGCAAGAGCGCGCGAAGGGTGAAATGGGGAGCGGGGCCTGGCGAACGGGGTGGGATGAAGCGACTCAACGGTGTGGACGCGTTGATGCTCTACACCGAGACACCTGAGATCCATATGCACACACTGAAGATCGGTGTGCTCGACGTGTCCAGCTTCGAGGGTGGATACAGCTTCGACCTGTTCCGCCAGATTGCGTATCCGCGGCTGCAAGCGATGGCCCCGCTTCGCCATCAGCTCGTCGACGTCCCGCTGAAGCTGCATCACCCGATGTGGGTAGTCAACGACGACATCGACTTCGACTATCACGTTCGCCAGGTGCGGGTGCCTGCGCCCGGTGGACGTCGTGAACTGGATCAGCTGATCGGCGAGATCGCCAGTACCCCGCTGGATCGCAGTCGTCCCTTGTGGGAGATGTACGTTGCCGAAGGCCTTGCCGACAACCGCATAGCGACCATCCACAAGGTCCACCATGTGCTGGCGGACGGCGTCGCGTCGGCAAATCAGATGGCCGCGGCGATCGGGCCCCTTGAGCCGGCCTCAGATGTTCGGTTGTCCGACTGCGCTGACGCTCCGTGGACACGCGTGGATCTGTTGAAGGCCGCCGGCCGCGACCATGTGGGACTCATCCGGAAACTACCGCGGCTGGTGAGGGAGACGGCGGAAGGGGTTTCGCGGGTCCGTCGCCGGTCCAGGGAGCGGGGCCGGCATCCCGATCTGGCCCGCAACTTCGCCCCGCCGGCGTGCTTCATCAACCACGTGGTGAGCCCTGGGCGCCGATTCGCGACGGCACCGCTTGCGCTCGCCGACGTCAAGGAAACCAGCAAGCATCTCGGGGTCACGCTCAACGACATCGTGTTGGCGATGGCAGCGGGTGCACTGCGCCGGCTCCTGCTGCGCTACGACGGCCGGGCAGATTCACCGCTCATCGCCGGTGTGCCGGTGAGTTACAACACGTCGCCGGAACGGTTGGTAGGCAACGAGTTCACCTACATAACGCCGTCATTGCCGGTGCACGTCGAAGACCCGCTGGAGCGGGTGCGGTTGACCGCGCTGTCCACCACCATCGCGAAGGAGGATCACCACTTGCTTGGGCCGACCTTGCTGCCTGCGTGGATGTCCTACCTGCCCACGGCACTCGCGCCTGGGGTCTTCCGCAGGCAGGCGAAACGCGTTGAGTCGGCAAGCGTCATGAACCTGACCATTTCGAACGTGCCGGGTCCACGACAGCGGGGCGACATCGAGGGTGCGATCGTCAGCGAGATCTATTCCGTAGGCCCGGTGGTATCGGGCAGCGGCATGAACATCACCGTATGGAGCTATGTCGACCAACTCGCCATCTCGGTGCTGACCGACGACCTCACCCTGGACGACCCGCATGAAGCAACCGACGCGATGATCGACGCCTTTACCGAAATCAGAAGCGCTGCAGGGCTGTCCACCAACCTGACGCCCGTCGGCTCGGCGATGCCATTGGCCGCAGCGGCTGGCTGACCGCTAGCCCAGCACAGGAAAGCGGCGCTGCTCAGCCAGCCTGTCCAAGCCCTTCTGCATCACCTTGCGGACATAGGCATCCACCTCGGCGACGTCCGGGTCCTCGCCGAATCGAGCGGTGATGTCGATGGCAGGGAGCACCCGCGTAATGATCTTGCTTGGCAACGGCAGGTTCATTCCGCCGAGCGTCACCCCGAATGGGAATCCCACCGCGATCGGTACGAGCTCGCTGCGGGTCAGCCGCTTGATGATGCCTATCCGCTTGGCGAGCCAGGTGCCGCGAGTCAGGAAGAACTGCGTTTCCTGCCCGCCGATCGACACGATGGGCACGATCGGCACACCAGCATCGATGGCCGTCCGCACGTATCCGGTGCGGCCGTTGAAATCGATAACGTTTTGCGACCGCGTCGGCCGCGTCGCGTCGTAGTCCCCGCCGGGAAAGACCATCACCGCGGCGTCGTCGGCGAGTGCTCCTGCGGCATTTTCCCGGCTGGCCGGAATGACCCCGAGCTGATGGAAAAGCTTCTTGGTCGGCCCGACGGACAGGATGTCGTGGCTCAGTGTGTAGAGCGGCCGGTCATAGCCGAACCGGTCGTAGAAGTCCACCGCGAAAATCGGCACGTCGGTCGTCGTCGAACCACCCGAGTGGTTGGAGACGAGCAGGGCCCCGCCGACGGGTATGCGGCCGAGATCCTTGACCTCCGAGCGGAAGTATCGCTTGGCGACCGGCCGCAGGATTTCGACGACTCGTTTAGTGAGGTCCGGATCCCACTTGGCGATCTCCGGAATCTCTTTGTCCACCTGATCTTTAACCAGCTGTACTGATGGCATTACAAGCCCCCATGTTGATTGTTGTCCGGCCCCGTGCTCGAGAGGATGAAACCTTCCCGGCTATGGCCGCCCCGTGGCATCAGCGTTACAGATCTAGCGATAGATGTCACGTCATTGTGAGGCATTCCATACTCTCGCGAATGGTTGATGCCATCTTGAGCCGACAATCCGACCTTTACAGAACCGCGCTAAAGTGTCACGCTCTTTGTTGTGCCTCAGTTGGACGACATCGTGGATAGGACACCCATGGCAACCCGATCCTTTACCGCCGATGAGGAGATCCCTGCGGGCATCGGCCCGGTCGATCGCTTGCCCGCAGGCGCGGGCAGGATCCTCCGGTACCAACTCGATGTCATCGCGGCCACCGCGGAGGACGTGCTGCAGTCGGCAGGCGGATGGCTGTGCGACCGCGCGAGGGCCGGGTGGGACGTCAACGTGATGGTCGCTGACGGTGCCGACCCCCGACCGCTCGCGATTCTCGGCGCCAGTGCGCTGGATCTCAACGATGGTTTCCTCGCGATGGCAAGGAGCGCGTCGCGAGTCGGGGCGCTGGCCGTTAGCGCCGATCTCCTGGCCGCCGACGTGCGCGTGCGCGAGGCGATACTTGGGGCGTTGAAGCGCGGACTCACCGAAGTCATCGTGTGGGGCAGCCAGTGGCCTGCTGAACTTGGTGGTCAGGCGGACCCCGTCCCGCACCGGGTGAGCCCGGCGGCGCGGGCGTTCAAGTCGCACGCCCTGACCGCCGCCGATGTTTCGACGGATTCGGTCAGCCCTACGGAGATGCTGTTTCGAGTCGGAGCCGGATCACTGCGCCCGCTGCGCTCCGTCTGATTCGCGGATCGCTACCTGATCCAGCCGCGACGGCGCAGCCACCAGTCCCGCACGACCACGAAAACGAGCAGGGCTGCGAAGAAGATCAGGAACACGTCCTCAATGTGACCGACGTGGTTGCCGTGGAGCATCAGCAGCAGGAACCCGGCCGACAACAGCCCGCCGATGTGGATCCACTTGTAGTTCTCCTTGGACCAGCCCCACTCCGCGGACGGCACATCTTCGACGTCGACGCCGGTGTGTCGTTCCACCTCGGTGTTGGCCACGGTTGCTCCTCACGGTCGCTGAAGTCTGCGCTCATTCTGGCATAGGACTACTACGCAGCGCCGTACACCCGCAGCCACGACGTCTGCGGATTGCTGCCGGTGACGCTCACCGACGCGGTAGCGTCACGTCGCGCATTGGGGGATCACCATGGCGGGGCATTTCGAGGGCAAGGTCGCCTTCATCAGCGGCGCGGCACGGGGACAGGGCCGCTCACACACGCCGTCCGATTTGCCGAAGAAGGCGCCGACATCATCGCGTTCGACCTCTGCGATCAGATGCCCAGCGTGGGCTATCCGATGTCCACTCCGGAGGATCTCGACGAGACAGTCAATCTGGTCGAGAAGACCGGCCGTCGCATCGTGGCCGAACAGGGTGACGTCCGCGATTTCGAACGGCTGAAGAAGGCGGTCGCCAACGGTGTGGCGGAACTCGGCCGCGTCGATTTCGTGCTCGCGAACGCCGGGATCCTGCCGATGGTCGGTGAGCAGGCGAAGGAGACATCTGCGTTCGTCGACGCGGTCGACGTGATGCTCAAGGGCGTGTATTACACGATCGAGGCGGCGCTGCCTGCACTTCTCGAACATGGAGACGGCGGAGCGATCGTGATCACCAGCTCGGTCGCCGGGCTCTCGGGTATGCACGCAAAGTTCAGCCAGAGGACTCACGGCGGGGCCGGCTACATAGCGGCCAAGCACCGCGTGGTGGGCCTGATGCGGATCTACGCGAATGCTCTGGCGGAGAAGAACATTCGCGTCAACACTGTGCACCCCACAGGATTGAACAGTCCGATGATCGTCAACGAGCAAGTCGGTCAGCTGCTGGAGGAGCAGCCTGAGTACGGTGCCGGATTCGAGAACCTGATGCCCGTTCCCCTCATCGAAGCCAGTGATATCAGCGAGGCGATGGTCTATCTCTGCAGCCACTCGGGTCGCTACATCACCGGCATCACTCTGCCGGTCGATGCGGGGTTCACCGTCAAGTAGGCCATTGATGTTGCCCGAAATCCGCGATAGAGAAACAAGATGCAGTTTTGGAGCGGCACGGCGTTCATGCAGACATCGGATGTCCTCGCGGTGGCGCGAATGTTCGACGAGGCGGGCTACGACGGGATCGTCTGCTCGGACCACATGATCTATCCTCGTGAGCTCGCGTCGCCGTATCCCGATTCGCCGACGGGACAGCCGGTGTGGTCACCCGACACCGCGTGGCCGGACTCGTGGGTGCTCATCGGGGCGATGGCAGCGGTGACGCGCCGGCTGCGGTTCTCCAATGCCGTCTACGTCGCGCCCGCTCGGCCGCTGATCGAGGTCGTGAAGCAGGTCGCGACGGCGTCAGTGGTGTCGCAGGGCCGGGTGTCGCTTGCGGTCGGCGTCGGCTGGATGCGCGAGGAGTACGAGTTGATGGGGCAGGACTTCGACACCCGCGGCCAGCGGCTCAACGAGATGATTCCGGCCATGCGCGCGCTGTGGCGCGGCGGCTGGGTGTCCTGGAGCGGCGAGCACTACCAGGTGCCTGAGCTGATGATCGAGCCCCATCCCGAGGCGCCCGTGCGCATCTTGTGCGGGGGTGAATCCGACGCGGCGCTTCGGCGTGCGGCACGGCAGTGCGACGGCTGGGTCGGTTACGCGTACGCCTGGGACGACGCGGTCCGCTATGTCCAGAAACTGAAGGACCTGCGCCGCGAATACGGACGCGAGCATGAGCCCTTCGACATCCTGCTGGCGCTGCTCGAACCGCCGACGCCCGACCTGTACAAGCGTGCCGAGGACATCGGCATCACCCAGGTGATGGGTGCCCCATGGGCGGGAGTGGATCTTGCGCCCGGCGGTCCCGAGCGCTTTCGCGAACCGATCGAACGGTTCGCCGAAACCATCATCGAGAAGGTGCGTTAGACGGATACGTTGGCTTCGTGGCTGATTCGTCTGACGATGCGATCCGAGAACTGGTCGAGTGCCTCTACGGGTCGATCGACAACCAGGACACGTCCACGTTCGACGCGCTGGTGTCTCCGCGGGTTGTGGTTGAGGTCGGTAGTTCGGACCCGATGGGGTTGGAGGACTGGCGGGCCCATCTGCAGGAGATCTATCTCGGCTTTCCCGACGGCCGACACCAGATCGAGGAGCTCCTTGTCGCCGGTTCGCACGGCATCTCGCGATGCCGCTTCGTCGGGACGCACACCGGCGAGTTCCAGGGCCGGACGCCAACCGGCAAGAAGGTCTCTGTCGCAGTGATTCACATCGACCGATTTCAAGGCGACACGGTCGTTGGGCACCGCGCGCAGATGGACATGCACGGGCTATTGGCGCAGCTAGACGGCGATTAGCACCGCTGCGCCAAACTGACACTTGCGATGACACCACAGTGATGTCACCATGACACCATGGATTTGCAACCGTACGTGGACGCGGTGCGCCACGAGCTGTCTGTGGCAGTCGCCGCGGGGGGACCGGACGCCGAGGCGCTTGCCGAGCGCCTGACCGCCCCGCTTGAGTCGGCGATCCGGCTGGCGCTGCTCGAGGCGATGTCCGAGGCCGCCGAGCAGATCACGCGCGATCTCGCGCCCGGCTCGGTCGAGGTGCGGCTGCGGGGGCGCGACCCGGAGTTCACGGTCTCCGGCGTTGAGGAAGTGGCGGACGGGCCCGCATACGTCGCATCCGAGTCCGAGGACGACGGCGGTACGTGGCGTGTCACGTTGCGGCTACCGGAGAACCTGCGGGCTGGCGTCGACGCCGCCGCCCGCGCCGACGGGCTCTCGGTGAACGCCTGGCTCGTCCAGGCGTCCGCCGCCGCGCTGGGGTCGAGTTCCTCTCGGCGCTCCCGGAGTACATCAGACAAGTCCTACAGCGGCTGGGTCCGCTGACCACCACACCGATAAGGAGACAAAATGCCCAATTTCGCTACCCCCCAACCTATTACCGCCGTCGTAGAGATCGCCGCAGGGTCGATCCGGCTCGTGGCGAGTGATCGCGACGACACCGTAGCCGAGGTGCGCCCCCGCGACGAGTCCCGGCCGCACGATGTCAAGGCGGCCGAACAGACCCGCATCGACTTCAACAACAGCACGCTTAGGGTCACGAGCAATCGAGGGTTCGCGTTTCCGCGCAGGGGAGCGGTGATCGTCGATATCGCGCTGCCGGAGGGGTCTGACCTGGATGTGTCGGTCGCATCGGCACAAGTACGCGCGGACGGACGGTACTCCGATTGCAAATTGGCCTCGGCGAGTGGCGACTTCTCGGTGGAATCGGTGGCAAACATCAAGGCCGACACCGCTTCTGGCGCTGTGACCGCTGACAACGTCAAGGGAGCCGCCGTGATAGACACCGCTTCAGGCGGCGCCACGGTCGGCGACCTCGACGGGGATATGAAGTTCCGTGCCGCGAGCGGATCTCTGATCGTCAGGCGCCTGCATGGCAACGTCAACGCGCAGACGGCTTCTGGCGACGTCACCGTCGCGACCGCCGTCAACGGCGGCGTGTCCGTGCAGACCGCCAGCGGCGAGCTTGTGCTCGGTATCGCCGAAGGCACTGCGGCCCAGCTGGATTTGCGTACACGATCGGGGGACGTCCGCAATTCGCTGACGTCATCGGACGGTCCGGCAATCGGGGACGAGACACTCGTCGTGCACGCGCGGACCGCTTCCGGCGACATCGTCGTGCAGCGCGCAGCCGCCGAAGCGATGTCCTAGCACGGCGGTTAGGCCGGACCGGTCACGAACGAGGCTAGTCGCCGGGATCGAACCGGAATACAGCGAGTTGGCCTGCCAATTCCGCGAACTCGTCCGGAGTTCCCTCGGCCACCAGTCCTGATCGTTTCGCGAAGCCGACCCCGACCGGCACCTTGACCGCGAAGCTGCGCAGTACGGGACGTGATTCCGTGGCGTCCAGTTCGATGATCTTGACGGGTCGCGATTTGCGTCCGCGCGAGAGTGTTCCCGCACCGGCCGAGCGGGCGTTCGACGCCCAGTCGGCGCCTGGATAGCCGGCGACGACGTAGAGACCACCGTCGTGCTCGAACGGTGTCATCGGGGTGCTGCGTGGCTTTCCGGTTCTTCTGCCAGGCACCGTCAGGACCATCGCTGGGCCTGTCGGGATGCCGAGCTTCTGGACCGCCATCATGAACTTGTTCATCGGCTTGAGGTACCGCGGTGGGCGAAATTCTGACATGTCTTGTCTCCCTTACAGTTTGATGAACAGATCTTGATGCGCGGACACCGCGTCGGCGAACGTCTCTGCGGGCCTGCCGAGGATCTTTTCCACCTCGTGCGTGACCAATGCCGGCTTCTCGACCGTCGCCTCCAAAAACGCGATGTACGCGTCGGCGAACTCGGCGGAGAAGCCAATCCCGATGAAGCGCTGATGCACCATCTCGGCCGGGACTTCTTGGTAGCGCAGCGGCCGCCGGAGGACCGTTCCGATGGTCTCCACCATTTCGCTGTTGGTGAATGCCTGCGGTCCGGTCATCGGAATCCTGCGGCCGACAAGCTCGTCGGTGAGCAGCGCCTTGGCGGCGACGGCGGAGATGTCGCGGTCGACGATCGGCGCGGTGGATGCCGTCGCGTATGGCCCGTTGACCACGTCGCCTGCCTGGATCTGCGGCGCCCACATGCCAAAGAAGTTGGTGATGAACACCGTTGGGCGCAGGCTCACCCACTCCAAACCGGAGTCGACGGCGAGCTGCTCCACTTCCTTGTTGCGGTCGCCGCGGAAGCGTGACGGTTGGCGTGAGAAGTCGTCGTCGGCGTTGATGGCCGACAGTGCAACGAGGCGCGTGACGCCTTCGCGGCGCGCCTGAGCGACCAACGGCTCGAGTTCGTCACCCAGTGCGCGGGAGTTGAGGAATACCGCCGAGGCGCCGGGTAGACCCTCTGCCGCCGTGCCGACCGCCTTGACCCCTGCAGGAAAGCGTGCGGTGTCTGGCTGCCGGGTGACAGCACGGACCTCGACGCCTGCTGCTGCGAGTTGGGTGACCAGTGGGCGGCCGACGTTGCCGGTTGCGCCCGTGACAAGAATTGTGTTCATGAAGGCAAGGACGACGTCGCGACGGGAAAAGTTACACGGTCATCCGTGTAACTTTTTGTTCCGCTGCTTCGTCACTACTGCATGAGCGATTCACTGTCCGTCGATGCGGCGGTGCGCGGACACCGCCCGTACCTGGTGAACCTCGCGTATCAGATGCTCGGCGACGTCGGGGAAGCAGAAGACGTCGCGCAGGAGGCGTTCCTGCGACTGTCGCGCAGCGACCCATCGCAGATCGACGACGTCCGTGCCTGGCTGACGGTGGTGGCAGGCCGGCTCTGTCTGGACCAGCTGCGGTCTGCGCGCGCCCGCCACGAACAACCCGATGAGTCGGCGGCTCTGGATATCACCCCGTCACGGGATTTCGATCCTGCCGATCGGGTCACGCTCGATGACGAGGTGCACACCGCGCTGTTGGAAGTGCTGCGGCGGCTGAGTCCCGCCGAGCGAGTCGCGTTTGTGCTTCACGACGTGTTCCAGATGCCGTTCGACGAGATCGCCGAGACGGTGGGCAGACCCGTCGGGACCTGCCGCCAGCTCGCCCGTCGGGCCCGCGCAAAGTTCTCCGACGCCTCGCCCCGAGTGTCCGACGTCAGCGATGTTGAACATCAGCTCGTCACCGAGAAGTTCATCACCGCTTGTACCAACGGTGATTTGGAGGCGCTGACCGTCGTTCTGGATCCGACGGTATGGGGAGTGGCCACGTTCCTCGGCGACCCCACACCGCCGCCGCAGATCAACCACGGCCGCGACGCCGTCGCGCCGAATCTGCTGCGCTTCCTGTCACGCGGCACCCTGGTCACCGGATCGGTCGGCGAGCCGGTGGTGTTCGCGTTTGTCGATCGCCGACTCGTCGCCGTGCTCGTGCTGACGGTGCGCGACAACCTGATCCTCAAGATCGAAGCGACGGTCGATCCGTCTGCGGCTAGCCGCCGTTAGACGCGTGCACCAGGACGGGCTGATCGCGATACAACTGCGGAAAGACTTGTCTCAGGTTGTCGAGCTTCGGCATGTCGTTGATCGCGATGTAGGGCGCGGTCGGATTCGAGTTCAGGTAGTCCTGGTGGTAGTCCTCGGCGGGGAAGAAGCCCGAGTCCCGTTCGGTGCGCGTGACGACGGGTGCGTCGAAGACCTTCGCTTGGTTGAGCTGTGCGATGTACGCGTCGGCGACCTTCTTCTGAATGTCGTTCTGCGGAAAGATCGCCGACCGATACTGACTACCGACGTCCGGGCCCTGTCGGTTCAGCTCAGTCGGGTCGGTCGCGACGGCGAAGAAAATGTGTAGTAGCTGTCCGAAGGTGACCTGGGTCGGGTCGTAGGTGATGCGTACGGACTCGGCGTGACCGGTGCTACCCGTCCCGACCGTCTCGTAATGTGCGGTCGATGCGTCGCCGCCGGCATAGCCGGATACGGCCGATGACACGCCTTTGACGTGTTGATAAACGCCCTGCACGCCCCAGAAGCAGCCTCCTGCTAGCACCGCCGTCTCGCTGGTGCCCGGGTTGCCTGCAGGTTCGTCGAAAACGGGACCGGGAATCGCTGCTGAGGCGTTGGCGCGTGACGGCCATGGCTCATCGTGCGCAGCGAATAGCGCGACAGCCAGTCCCAACAACACGGCGAGGGCAGCGAGTCCACGTGCCTTGGTGGTCAACTTCATTGTTTCGAGCCTAACGACTTTGTGCGCCAACAAATCTTACGAATGTATGTCGCAACGATTCCTGGGGCCCGCCGCGGCGTAGCTTCGTTCAGGTGGAGGTAACGAGACGGCGATTCCTGGCCGGCGCCGGCGCGGCATCGGTTGCCATCCTCGCCGGTACCGCCTGTGCCCGTTCAGCGACCGCCAGTCCGGCAGGTGATTTCGAGGTCACCCATACCGACGCCGAGTGGAAGCAACTGTTGACCTCCGACCAGTACGACATCCTGCGCAGGGCGGGCACCGAGATTCCATTCAGTAGTCCGCTCAACGACGAACACCGGCGTGGCGTCTTCAGCTGTGCCGGATGCAAACTGGATCTGTTCTCCTCCGACACCAAATTCGACAGCGGCACCGGGTGGCCGAGCTTCTGGCGACCGCTCGACGGGGCCGTACTCGAGCGCCCCGACGACGGTCTCGGCATGACCCGCACCGAGGTGCTCTGCCGACGCTGCGGTGGTCACCTCGGCCATGTCTTCGACGACGGTCCGCAACCCACAGGTCTTCGCTACTGCATGAACGGCGTCGCCATGACTTTCCGCCCGGCTTGATTCAGCCGTAGGTGAACGAAAACGCCTGCAGGCCTTTCGACAACGACACCTCCAGGCTGCCCGCGCCGTCCCGGTCGCCGGTCACGAGCTGACGCATGTTGGGCGGCCCGCTGACCGGAATGGTCGTTGTCTTGCCGTCCCTGCTCACCGTCACTGTGCCGGTACCGCCGACGACCATGTACACGTTGCGGGCGTGGTAGCTCAGCGCGACGCTCGACTGATCACTGCCTGACGTCGCGCCCTGGTAGTCAAGGCTCCACGGTCCGCGATAGGCGAACGTGTCGTCGGGCAATCGATCCGGGTAGGCGAACGTCGCGCTGCCCTGCTCGTAGGGCCCAGCTCCGCCGTAGTTGCCGACCTTGCCAACGCCAAGGTACGTCTCCGGGGTGATGAGTCCCGTCGGGGTGGTGTCGGCGCGTCCGGTCGCGGCGGGAAGTTGAACCACGGGGTGAGCCGCGGTGAGCAGTTGCCGGATCAGGTTCTCCGTGGCGTCGTAGTCGCCTTCACCGAACTGGTCGTGACGAACGTTGCCGTTCGCGTCGATCAAGTACTCGGCTGGCCAATACCGGTTGCGGTAGTTGGTCCATGTCGAATAGTTGGGGTCAAGCGCGATCGGGTAGGTGATACCCAGGTCCTTCGCCGCACTGGCGACGTTATCCGGAACCTTCTCGAACGCGTACTCCGGTGTGTGTACACCGATCACCTCGAACCCGGCGTCTTTGTATGAGCGGTACCAATCGACGACGTGCGGGATAGCGCGCTGACAGTTGATGCATGAGTAGGCCCAGAAGTCGATCAGAACAACCTTGCCGCGCAACGACTTCAGATCGATCGGCGCGCCGCCCGGTGTGTTGAGCCAACCCGTGATGCCCTTGATGTCGGGTGCAGTTCCGCAGTCCTCGAGCGCAGGGGCGCCGTTGGTGCAGTTCGACAATTGCGCGTTCTGCTCGTTGACGAGGCCGCCGAGGTTCAACTTCTCCTCGATTTCATCGGACCCGGCGACTTTGTCCTGAAGGCCGCTGGCGTAGTCGGGGATGGCCCGCTGCAGTGCGGCGGGCAGATTTAACACCAGCGCCACGGCAAGCAGAATCGTCACAATGCCTGCGGCGATGCGGATTTCACGCTGGCGTTGGCGGAACGCCGCAACCCGTTCGGCGACGCGGCGGCCTGCCAGCGCGAAAAACAGCAGTGGCAGCGCGGCGCCGACCGCGAACGACAGTGTCAATGCAACCGTGGGCAGCCCGATGGTGCCGGTGGCGCCGGCGATGACGATGGCCGCCAGCACCGGTCCCGCGCACGGTACATACAGCACACCCAGGGCGAGGCCGAGTCCGAAACCGCTACTGCCGGAGCCGAACTGCTTTTGAGGAAGCCGGGAGAACGGCTTTTCCAGCAGCGCCTCGAATTTCGGGAAGATCAGCCCGGCGCCGATCGCCACCAGTGCCACCAGAGCGAACCAGCGGATCGCGTCCTGCGGCAGATGCAATAGCGACAGCAGTGCCGAACCAGCCAGCGTGACAACGGAGAAGCTCAACACCAGACCGGCGATCACGCGGTACGGACGCAGGGTCTCCGACCGCGATTTGGTCTTGACCGCGCCGTCCTCGCGCGCGCTCTGCGTGCCGGAGAAGAAGATCACCGGCAGGACGGGAAGGATGCACGGCGAGATGCCGGTGATCAAGCCACCGAGAAAGCCGATGAGTACGAGGGTGAACATGGCGGGTGCTGTCGTTCTTACGCGAGCAGACGCAAAAGCCCCTAAAACTGGGGCGTTTCGGGTGCTTTTGCGTCTGCTCGCGGTGGAAGGTGACCTAGTTGGCCGGGGGCATCAGGACCGTGTCGATCAGGTACACGGTCGCGTTGGCGGTGTGGACCCCGCCGCACACCACGTTGGCGTCGTTGACCTTGAGGTTGTTGCCCATGCCGGTCACGGTGAGCTCACCGCCCTGAACCGTCTTGTGCATGCCTGCGACCTGCGTGGGGCTGGCCTGTCCTGGCACCACGTGATAGGTCAGGATGCTGTTGAGCAGCTTCGAGTCCGTCTTCAGCTTGTCGATGGTGGCCGGATCGATCTTCGCGAATGCGGCGTCGGTCGGCGCGAACACCGTGAACTCGCTGCCGTTGAGGGTGTCGACCAGATTCACGTTCGGGTTGAGCTTGCCCGAGACCGCGGAGGTCAGCGTGGTCAGCAGCGGATTGTTCGATGCCGCCACCGCCACCGGATCCTGCGCCATACCCGTCACCGACGCGGGGCCGGTCGGGTTCTGTGCCGCATAGTCGGCGCAGCCAGGCCCGACCAATCCGGCGGCGGGATCCATCCGCTGATCCATCGTTTTCGGGGCGGCGCTGGAGGCGGCCATGGTCGAACTGGCGGTCTGCGGTGCGGCCGAGGTCGAGGCGCCGTCCGAACACGCGGCTACGGACAGGATGGCGGCCGCGGCGAGGCTCGCCGCGGTAACTGCCTTGCGGTAATTGATGTTCATGAGGCTCTTGCTCCCTTGTTGTGACGGGCTGTTCACCCGCCCTCTGCACTGACACCGGGGATTCGACGTGAGGCCCGTCACGGACGGCACGCGTCACACTTGCGTCACATTCGGCTGGCGAGCGGCGACGCGGCACAATGGGTTGGTGAGCAGAACCCGCGTGCTGATACTCGGCAGCACCGGCTCGATCGGAACCCAGGCGCTGGACGTCATCGCCGCCAACCCGGACCGCTTCGAGGTCGTCGGGCTGGCAGCGGGCGGCGGCAATCCCGGTCTGCTGGCCCAGCAGCGCGCAGAGACGGGCGTGACGAACATCGCTGTCGCTGACGATGCGGCGGCCGCCCAGATCGGCGACGTCACCTACGCCGGGCCGCACGCTGCCACCCGACTCGTCGAGAACACCGAGGCAGACGTGGTGCTCAACGCCCTGGTGGGCGCCCTGGGGCTGAAGCCAACGCTGGCGGCGCTCGCCACCGGCGCCCGTCTTGCGCTGGCCAACAAGGAGTCGCTGGTCGCAGGCGGTCCGCTGGTGCTCAAGGCCGCCAAGCCCGGCCAGATCGTGCCCGTCGACTCCGAGCATTCCGCGATGGCTCAATGCCTGCGTGGCGGCACTCCCGACGAGGTGGCCAAGATCGTGCTGACCGCGTCGGGCGGGCCGTTCCGTGGGTGGACGGCTGACCGGCTGGAGGGCGTCACCCCGGAGCAGGCCGGAGCGCATCCCACGTGGTCCATGGGGCCGATGAACACGCTGAACTCAGCATCGCTGGTCAACAAGGGCCTGGAGCTGATCGAGACCCACCTGCTGTTCGGCATTCCGTACGACCGCATCGAGGTCGTCGTTCACCCGCAGTCGATCGTGCACTCGATGGTCACGTTCACCGACGGCTCGACCCTGGCCCAAGCCAGCCCGCCGGACATGAAGTTGCCCATCGCGCTGGCGCTCGGCTGGCCGTCAAGGGTGCCCCAAGCGGCCCTGGCCAGCGACTTTTCCACCGCTTCGACGTGGGAGTTCGAGCCGCTCGATGCCGAGGTCTTCCCTGCGGTTGAGCTGGCGCGCGAGGCGGGCAGCAAGGGCGGTTGCCTGACCGCGGTGTACAACGCCGCCAATGAAGAGGCCGCGGAGTCCTTCCTCGCGCGGCGCATCGGGTTCCCGGCCATTGTGCGAACGATCGCCGAGGTCCTGCGCGCTGCCGACCAGTGGGCCGCCGAACCCGCTACCGTGGAAGACGTACTTGATGCGCAACGCTGGGCCCGCGAGCGGGCAAAGGGCGCAGTATCCCGGGAGGTCGTCAGCACCAAATGATGATGTGGATCATCGGCGTCGCGTTTTTCGCGCTCTGCATCCTGGTGTCGGTGGCGCTGCACGAATGCGGGCACATGTGGGCGGCGCGCGCGACCGGGATGAAGGTGCGCCGCTACTTCATCGGCTTCGGCCCCACGCTGTGGTCGACGCGTCGGCCGAACAAGCTCGGCTACACCGAATACGGCCTCAAGGCGGTCCCGCTTGGCGGCTTCTGCGACATCGCGGGCATGACGGCGATCGATGAGATCGCACCCGAGGACCAGCGCTACGCGATGTATCGGCAGAAAACCTGGAAGCGGGTGCTGGTGCTTTTCGCAGGACCTGCGATGAACTTCGTCATCGGTTTCGCACTGCTTTACGCGATGGCATTGACCTGGGGACTTCCGAACCTGCATCCACACCCCGCCGCCTATGTCAGCGAAACCTCTTGCGTCGCACCTGAACTCAGCAAGGGACAGATGGCCAAGTGCGTGGGGGAGGGACCGGCGGCTGCTGCGGGTATCAAGGCAGGCGACATCATCGTCAAGGTCGGCGACACCGAAGTGCACAACCCCGACGAGATGGTCGCCGCGGTGCGCAAGCTGACCGGGCCGACGCAGTTTGTTGTCGAGCGCGATGGAACCCGGATCAGCATGATGGTCGACGTCACGCAGACCCAACGTTTCACCTCCGACACGGCGCAGGCTCCGTCCACGGTCGCCGCAGTCGGTATCTCCGCCGCCGAATTCGGGGCCGTCAAGTACGCGCAGTACAACCCATTGACCGCGATACCGGGCACCGTTGCGTTCACCGGTGACCTCGCCGTCGAACTGGGCAAGTCGCTGGCGAAGATCCCCACCAAGATCGGCGCGCTCGTGCACTCCATCGGCGGCGGCGAACGCGATCCGGAGACACCGATCAGCGTCGTTGGCGCGTCGATCATCGGCGGTGACGCGTTCGAACACGGGTACTTCATGGCGTTCTGGTTCTTCCTGGCCCAGCTGAACTTCGTGCTCGGCGCGATCAACCTGATACCGCTGCTGCCGTTCGACGGCGGCCACATCGCGATTGCGTTGTTCGAGAAGATTCGCAATATGATCCGGAAGACGCGCGGCATGGTCGCCGCGGCGCCGGTGAACTACCTCAAGCTCATGCCAGCCACCTACCTCATGTTGATCGTGGTCGTCGGCTATATGGCGCTTACGGTGACCGCTGACTTCGTCAACCCGCTCAGACCGTTCCAATAGGAGACACCGATGACCACCGGCCCCACGATCGGGCTAGGTATGCCGGTACCGCCCGCACCGACGTTGGCTCCGCGGCGCAAGACCCGTCAGCTGATGGTCGGCGACGTCGGCGTCGGCAGCGACTATCCCGTCGCGGTGCAATCGATGACCACCACCAAGACGCACGACGTGAATTCGACGCTGCAGCAGATCGCCGAGCTCACCGCGACCGGCTGCGACATCGTCCGGGTGGCCTGCCCGCGCCAGGAGGACGCCGACGCGCTGCCCGAGATCGCCAGGCACAGCCAGCTCCCGGTGATCGCCGATATCCACTTTCAGCCCAAGTACATCTTCGCGGCGATCGACGCCGGCTGTGCCGCGGTGCGCGTTAATCCGGGCAATATCAAGGAATTCGACGGCCGGGTGAAAGAGGTGGCCAAGGCCGCCGGTGCCGCAGGCATCCCGATCCGCATCGGCGTCAACGCCGGCTCGCTGGACAAGCGAATGATGGACAAGTACGGCAAGGCGACCCCCGAGGCGCTTGTCGAAAGCGCGCTGTGGGAGGCGTCGCTGTTCGAGGAGCACGGCTTCGGCGATATCAAGATCAGCGTCAAGCACAACGACCCGGTCGTCATGGTCGCCGCCTACGAATTGTTGGCCGCGCAGTGCGACTACCCGTTGCACCTCGGAGTGACCGAGGCAGGCCCGGCGTTCCAGGGCACGATCAAGTCCGCGGTCGCGTTCGGAGCGTTGTTGTCGAAGGGCATTGGCGACACGATCCGGGTATCGCTGTCGGCGCCGCCCATCGAAGAGGTCAAGGTCGGCACCCAGATCCTGGAATCGCTTAACCTGCGGCCCCGTGGACTCGAGATCGTGTCCTGCCCGTCGTGCGGACGCGCGCAGGTCGACGTCTACACCCTGGCCAACGCCGTCACCGCCGGGCTGGAGGGGCTGGATTTCCCATTGCGCGTCGCGGTGATGGGCTGCGTCGTGAACGGTCCGGGTGAGGCGCGCGAGGCCGACCTCGGTGTCGCGTCAGGAAACGGCAAGGGCCAGATCTTCGTCAAGGGCGAGGTCATCAAGACGGTGCCGGAGTCGCAGATCGTAGAGACTCTGATCGAAGAGGCCATGCGAATCGCCAGCGAACATGAATCTGAGCGCGGTTCCGATGATGCCAGCGGTTCACCGATTGTGACCGTAAGCTAGGTCGTGACCCTGTGAGGGGGGTCACCGCCCGCCCGGGATCCGCAGAAAGAGTCTCCATGTCGGCTCCTCCCCTTTTTCGCCTCGTCGATGAGCGACGGGTGTCGGTGGTGCGTGACGCGGCGGCGGTGCACCGGGTGCTCGACGAGGATCCCGTCGGTTCCTGCATGGTGGCCTCGAGGGTCGCAGAGCACGGCATCGAGCCGTCCGCGATTGGCGGTGAGCTGTGGACGCGGCGGCGGGCCGCCGAATCGCTGTGTTACGCGGGCGCGAACCTGATCCCTTTGCGCGGCGACCTTCAAGATCTGAATGCGTTCGCGGACAAGGCGATGAGCGCCGCGCGGCGTTGCTCGTCATTGGTCGGCCGCGCCGAATTCGTGATGCCGATGTGGCGGCGCCTCGAGCACGCCTGGGGCCCGGCGCGCGACGTGCGTGAGCAACAGCCGCTGATGGCGTTGAGCACGGCGCCGCAATCGCCGATCGACCCGGCCGTGCGCCCGGTCCGCATCGACGAACTCGACGCATATCTGGTGGCGGCCATCGACATGTTCATCGGCGAGGTCGGTGTCGATCCCCGACTCGGCGACGGCGGGCGCGGCTACCGGCGGCGGGTCGCCGGGCTGATTGCCGCGGGCCGGGCATGGGCCCGCTTCGAGCGTGGCCAGGTGGTCTTCAAGGCCGAGGTCGGCTCGCAGTCGCCGTCGGTCGGCCAGATCCAGGGCGTATGGGTGCACCCCGATTGGCGCGGCCAAGGCCTTGGCACCGCTGGCACCGCGACGCTCGCGTCGGCCGTGGTGCGTAGCGGCCGCACCGCGAGCCTGTACGTCAACGACTTCAACACCGTCGCCCGCGCCACGTACGCCCGCATCGGTTTCACCCCGGTCGGCACATTTGCGACGGTCCTTCTCGACTGATTTTCCAGCGGCGGGTCGGCGGCTGATTACGCTGCAACTCATGACCGACCATGACCGCGCAGTGGCACGCAGGGAGATCGCCGACGCATTGGTGCGCGCCCTCGAACGGCGCCACGAGCTGCTCGACGCCATAGTTGACTCCGAGGACTACGACGCGGCCGTCTTGGCCATTGCCGCGATGCTCGGCACGTCCGAGGCGAGCAGCGATGCGGTGCTGCGGTTGTCGTTCGACCGACTCACCAAGGTCTCGCGGCGCAGGATCGCCGCAGAACTCGAGGATCTGAACAATCAATTGAGCTTCACGATGGGTGAGCAGTCGGCCAGGTCTGGACAGAACCTGATGCTGCGGCCCTTCGCCGCCGACAAGGATCGCGATATCTTCGCGGCGCGCACCGACGACGTGCATGCAGCCGGGGACGGCTCGGGTGCGCCCGCTGGTGACCTCGACGACGAGATCCGCGCCGCGGTCAGGCGGGTCGACGCCGAAGAGGCCGCGTGGCTGGTCGCACTCGATGGAGCGGCGAAGATCGGCATGGTGTTCGGCGAGCTGTCCGGCGGCGAGGTGAATGTTCGGATTTGGATACACCCGGACTACCGCAAGCAGGGTTACGGCACGGCGGCGCTCCGCAAGTCACGCTCGGAGATGGCGGCGTACTTCCCCGCGGTGCCACTGGTGGTGCGAGCACCCGCGGCGGGGCCCTTCGGGGCGTAATTCGCGAGAGCGGACGTCGGTGCGCCTCCCCGAGGTAAAGGTCTCGGGTTCGTAACATCTGCCCCAATGGCAACTCTAGTTTCGCGTGTGGGAGCGATCCTCACGGTCGCTGCGGTGGTAGCGATGCTCGTCAACGTCACAGCGTGCACCCCGAAGCCGAACGGACCCGAACCGGTCGCCGAGAAGTTCTTCGCCGCGCTGGCCACCGGTGACACCGGGGCTGCCGCCGAGCTCAGCGACAAGCCGGCCGATGCCAGGGCGGCCCTCAATGAGGCGTGGGCCGGGCTGCAGGCCGTGCGGTTGGACGCGCAGATCGTGGGCTCGAAGTACTCCGAGGACACCGGCAGCATCACGTACCGCTACACCTGGCATCTGCCGAAGAACCGGACCTGGACCTACGACGGGCAACTGAACATGGTCCGCGAGGAGGGCCGCTGGGAGGTCCGCTGGAGTGCAACGGGATTGCACCCGAGGCTCGGCGAGCACCAGACCTTCGCGCTGCGCGCCGACATGCCGCGGCGGGCGTCGGTCAACGAACGCGGCGGCACCGACGTGCTGGTGCCAGCCAACCTGTATCACTTCACGCTGGACGCGAAGTCGGCAGGTGGCGCGTTGATGCCCACCGCAAGGGCCGTGGTTGATGCGCTGCGACCGTTCGACAACACCCTGGATGCGCAGCGGCTCGCCGAGCAAGCCAGCTCGTCGAAGGACCCGCTGAGCCTGATCACGCTTCGCCAGTCCGATCGCGACCGGGTGGCCGGGGCCATCGGGGCACTGCCAGGCGTCGTGGTCACACCGCAGGCCGAACTGCTGCCGACGGACGATTCGTTCGCGCCCGACATCGTCAGCCAGATCAAGAAGGCGGTCGTCGACGACCTCGACGGCGAGGCGGGCTGGCGCGTGGTCAGCGTCAATCAGAACGGTGCCGACGTCGCCGTGCTCAACGAAGTGCAGGGCGCTCCAGCGCCTTCGGTGAGCATCAGCCTTGATCGAGCGGTGCAGAACGCGGCGCAGGGTGCGGTCAACACCACCGGCAAGAAGGCAATGATCGTGGTGATCAAGCCGTCGACGGGGGAGATCCTGGCCGTCGCGCAGAACGCGGCCGCCGACAGCGAGGGCCCGCTTGCCACCACCGGTCTGTATCCGCCTGGGTCGACGTTCAAGATCATCACCGCAGGCGCGGCCATCGACCGTGACATGGCGACGCCGAACACGCTTCTCGCCTGCCCCGGCACGATAGACATCGGGCACCGCACCATCCCCAACTACGGCGGGTTCGACCTCGGCACGGTGCCGATGTCGCGCGCATTCGCCAGTTCGTGCAACACCACCTTCGCCGAGCTCGCCAGCAGGATGCCGGCGCGCGCGCTCACGACGGCCGCCGCCCAGTACGGGATCGGCCCGGACTACCAGATCAAGGGCATCACCACGGTGTCCGGCTCGGTGCCGCCGACGGTGAACCTTGCAGAGCGCACCGAGGACGGTTTCGGCCAGGGCAAGGTGTTGGTCAGCCCGTTCGGGATGGCGCTGGCCGCGGCGACGGTCGCGGCAGGGAAAACGCCTGTGCCGCAACTGATTGAGGGCCGCCAGACGGTGATCACCGGGGACAGCGCACCGATCACGCCGAAAATGCTCGACGCGCTGCGGCCGATGATGCGGCTGGTCGTCACCAACGGCACCGCCAAGGACCTCAACGGTTCGGGTGAGGTGCGCGGCAAGACGGGCGAGGCCGAATTCAACGGCGGATCGCACGCGTGGTTCGCGGGCTACCGCGGGGACATGGCGTTCGCCGCGCTGATCGTCGGGGGCGGCAGTTCGGAGTACGCGGTGCGGATGCTCAAGGGGATGTTCGATCAGCTGCCGCCCGACTATCTGGCGTGAGGCGGTGCGTTCAATCGCGGTCAGTGCGCTCGCAACCGCGGTCTTGGTGACGGGCTGCCTCGGCCAGGAGCAGCGACCATCACCCGGCTCGCCTCCGACTGCCGCACTCAATGAAGAGGTTCACGACGGCGGGTTGGCTTTCACCGTCACACGGGTCGAGTTGGCCCAGCCGAAGATCGGTTACCGGACTGCGCAAGGCACGTTCGTCGTTGTCAGCATGACGGTCAAGAACATCGGCGACGGTATGCGAACGGTGTACTGCCAGAACCAGGTGCTCACAGACTTGAGGGGAAAGACCTACGTCGACGCAATGCCCGTCGGCGCGGGTGACGACCCGATGGACATCAAGCCGGGCAAGCAGGTCGACATACGATGCGCGTTCGACGTGCCGGTCGGCACACTGGCGGGTGCTGTCGAAGTCCATGACCAGGCGTATTCCACCGGGGCAACCGTGAAGGTCTTGAGCGTCCGCTGACCGGTAACCTGTCCGCTAGAGAGCTATGACAGGTATCAACCACGAACCCGCGATGCGCGTCTCGGACGCCGACCGCAACGGCACGCTGCGGCGGCTGCACAATGCCGTCGCGCTCGGGCTGATCGACATCGGCGAGTTCGAGGAACGCTCGGCGATGGTGTCGCAGGCCAGGCTGCACTCCGATCTGGACGCGCTCGTCGGCGATTTGCCGGGACCTGGCGCGATCGTCACCTCGGCCACCGATCGGGTGGAACTTCGCGGGGTGCTCGGCTCATTAAAGCGTCAGGGCGAGTGGATCGTTCCGACACGGCTCGCCCTGCACCGGCGGATGGGTTCCGTCGAGCTGGACCTCACGCGGGCGCGGTTCGCGGGTCCGATGGTGGTCGTCGAACTCGACATGAAGTTCGGCGGGCTGGACCTTCGGCTGCCCGACGGCGCCAGCGCGTCGATCGACGACGTCGAGGTCATCGTCGGCAGCGCGCACGACCACCGCAAGGAAGCACCCGCCGAGGGCACACCACACGTCATCCTCACCGGCAAGGTGGTGTGCGGATCGGTCGCGATTCGAGGCCCGCGACGGTCGTGGCGGTTCGGCCGCGCTACTTGAGCGGCTCGGTCGGCACGCCGTAGCGCTGCTGATACGCGCTGACCTGATCGCGTACCGCGTCGGCGTCAAGTCCGGTGTCCGCCCACGTGTATCGCCCGCCGCCGCCGTCACCGGGATGGGCGGCCAGGAACGCCCGCATGTTCTGCTCGGCGACGGGCTCGAGGTCGCGGTCGAGTTCGGCATACAGAGTCCGGATCGTGGCGAAGGGATCGCGGATGAAGTCGGCGAACTGCACGTCGACCACCCGTTGTGCGGTCATCGAATCGCGTAGCTTCATGCCGCGCTCGAGGCCGACGACGATCTCCTCACAGGACTGCGCCGCGCAATCGACGATCGAGCTTTCGTCCGAGGCCAGTTGGCGCAGATGGTGGGTGAGAGCGCTGATCGACGAGATCACGTTCAGCGGGTCGCGATGGGTCTGAACGATCAGCGCGTCGGGGTACTCGGCCACCAGCGCGTCGAGATGCCATAGGTGTGCAGGGGACTTCAGAAGCCAGCAACAGGTACCACCCGGAACCCCTGACTGCAAGTGCTGCAAAAACATTCGGTGATACCGATAGGCCGGATGGTGGTCGGCGTCGTACAGCAGCCACCGGTAATAGCCTGGCAGCCGGTACTGCACCGAGAAGATCATGCTGCAGAACTGGCCCGCGGTGATGCGAACACATTCCTGACCGACCAACGCCCCCATCGGATGCCACGTCATCAGGCCAGGGACGATCTGCTCGGACAGCTCAAGATTTGCCTGGGTTTCGGCGATCCGAGGGTCGGTGTCGTAGGTGTCGGGCCGCGGCAGCGGTAAGGGGTTGTCCACCTCCCAGGTCAGCGGTGGCCGAAGGGCGGGATCCTGGGCGAGCAAGTCAAACAGGATCGTGGTCCCGGTGCGTGGCTGTCCCACGATGAAGATCGGCCGGGCAACGGGTTGCGTCGCTACCGCGGGATTCTCCTTGCGCCACTTGAGGATCTGAAGTCGGATCGTCAGCGGGCGGACGACGTCCAGAACCGCGATCTCGACGCCCAGATCGTTGAGCCTGGCCTCGGATGCCAGGTCATCGCATAGCAGTCCCAGACCCTCGCGCCAGGTGTCGTCGTCGCCGAAGTCATCGCTTCCTGCCAACTCGCAGGCCTGCTCGATCAGCCGGTCGGGTTGAAACCGTTCGGCTTTCACGGCCTCGCCGCTCCTCGCAGGACCGTCGTGCGCAGAGCAGGTGCTTCGGGGTTGTCGAGCCAGCGCAGCACTACGAAGCCGCGACGTCTGCCGCCGGTGTCCAGCCAGTGACAGTGTCCGAAGTCCTTGGCGCCGATGGCGATTCGCGCAATGCCGTCGGAGTCTGGGCGGAACCCCTTGTTGGTGACGGAGCTGTGCCGGTGCCGCGGCTCGAGGCATTCGTGCCAGATGTTCTCAAGGGTGACGTTCCAGTACCGGGTGTCGGGCGGGCTGAACTCCAGCACAAGTGACTCATCGGGTTCAAGTGCGAATGTGCCGATCATGTACAGGTTGTCGGGTGTGGTGTCGGCGCTGCCCAGTTCGGCTGCCTCCGCGGTCAGCAGCGTGTTGGGCTGAGTCAGCAGCTCGGGCTTGATGGTGCGGTGCAGCGTGGTCAGCTTGACGATCGTCCATGCCATCGCGGTGAACTGGTCGGCTGCCTCGGCGTCCGTGATCGGCTGGAGCGGATCGGCGTCGGCGCAATCGATGTCCATCGTCGCGGGCTCTTCGGTGTCCGCGTCACCGACGTACTCGCGCACGACGATCGACGATGCGTCGGCGGGGATGGGCACCCACTGCGCGTTGCCGAGGCTCTCCGTCGACGGCTCGGTTGCCGAGAACACGAGTGCGAACGATCCGGAGTCGAGTTTGAGGTCGGTGTCGCTGAGGTAGCCGGCCATCCGTCGCGGCGTCAGGCCGGTCCCCGCGAGCACCTGGAATCCGAGGTAGGCGGTGGTGCCGCGGGTCCCGGTGACCCGGTAGGTGCGGTCACCGCGGATCATCGCCAGCAGATATCTGCCGTCGGGGTTCGGGCCGCCGATCATCCGCGTGGGGGAGCACATGTCGAAGAAGCGCGGCCGCTCCGTGTCGGCCTCGACGGACAGCTCCGAACACAGGCCGGTCACCTTGGCGATGACCCGCAGGCCGTCGAGCAGTTCGCGCTCATCGGATGCGTCGTCGGTGACGGTCTGGGTGACATCGGCCAGCATCTGCTGCACGAATCGCCAGGCTTCGAGTGTCTTCGGCGCCCAATCGTTGGCAATCGTGTCCATGGTGAGACATAGTCTCACCATGGACGTCGTCTCACAAGAGAGTTCCTGGGAAAGCCTGACCGCGCGCAAGCAGCGGGCGACCCGTGCCCGCATCGCCACGGCAGCGGCCCATTGCGTCGCCGAAAATGGCCTGGCTGGCGCGACCATCGAGCAGATCGCCGCCGCCGCGGAGATTGGGCGGGCGACCTTCTTCCGGTACTTCAGCTCGAAGGAGGATGCAGTCGCCGAGGGCATGACGACGCACTGGCTGGACCAGATCATGGCGGCGATCGCAGCGCAGCCGCCACATCTGTCTGCCAGTGGGGCCGTGGTCGCCGCGTTCGAGGATCTCGGCGACGGGTTCAGTTCAATCAGCGGCCAGGTGCGCGAGCTCGCGATGTTGACGCGGTCATCCCCGGTGCTCAGCGCGTGGACGCTCCAGATCTACGTCCGCTACGAAGAGGCTATCGCCGCGCTGGTGGCCCCCCGGCTCGGCGACGCCGTCCTCCAGGACCCGCGACCGCGCCTGATCGGAGCACTGGCGATGGCGTCGATCCGGATCGCCCTCGACGACTGGCTGCTCCACGGAGGCTCGCTGCCGGCGCGGGTGCGCACGGCGTTGTCGTCGGTGCAGATCGGTTGATCAGCGCCGGAACAGCTGCGAACCGATGCGGACCAGCCGGTCCCAGCCGGCCGGTCGGCCGACCAGCTTGCCGATCAACGGCGTGGAGTCGAAGTACGAAACCCGCTCGGCGATCAAACCATTCGTGAACGTGAAACGGTCGACCGCGTCCCAGGCGATCGGCTTGCCGCCATACGTTCCGCTCAGCGTGAATTCGATGAATACCTCTTTTTTGCCATGCCCGACCCGGTGCACGTCGGCGTGGAGGTCAGGCACGAGTGCGAACAGCCGCTGAAACGACTCCCGGCAGGCCTGCTTACCGCGCAGGCTGCCCATCATGGGTTGGGTCAGCACGATGTCGTCGCTCCAGAGCGCCTCATGCTTGGACAGGTCGGGGTTGCGCCAGGTATCGGCGAACTGCTGGGCGAACCTGGAGGCGAACTCCTCGTCAACGTCATCGATGGTCATGGCACCTGAATGTAGCGAGCAGGTCGGACTATTCTGGCGTCATGCCTGTTCGCACCGCCCTTAGCCCTGGCGTGCTCTCTCCGACGCTGTCGGTGCCCCGCTCGATCGCGCCTCCGGAGTACGCGTGGAAGCCGACCGTGAAAGAGGGCGCCGAGCCGTGGGTGCAGACGCCTGCGGTGATTGAGAAGATGCGTGTCGCAGGCCGCATCGCGGCGCGCGCGCTCGCCGAAGCGGGAAATGCCGTCGCGCCAGGTGTGACCACCGACGAACTTGACCGCATCGCCCACGAATACATGGTCGACCACGGCGCCTACCCGTCGACGCTGGGCTACAAGGGCTTCCCGAAGTCGTGCTGCACGTCGCTCAACGAGATCATCTGCCACGGTATCCCCGACTCGACGGTGGTCGAGGACGGCGACATCGTCAACATCGACGTGACCGCCTACATCGACGGCGTGCACGGCGACACCAACGCCACCTTCTTAGCGGGCGACGTGTCCGAGGAGCACCGCCTTCTCGTCGAGCGCACCCACGAGGCGACCATGCGCGCGATCAAGGCGGTGAAACCCGGCAGGCAGCTTTCGGCCGTCGGGCGGGTCATCGAATCGTATGCAAACCGCTTCGGGTACAAGGTCGTTCGCGATTTTACCGGGCACGGCATCGGCCCCACATTTCACAACGGGTTGGTGGTGTTGCACTATGACCAGCCTGCCGTGGACACCGTCCTGGAACCGGGCATGACGTTCACCATCGAGCCGATGATCAACCTCGGCGGGCTGGATTACGAGATCTGGGACGACGGATGGACCGTCGCAACCACCGACAAGAAGTGGACCGCCCAGTTCGAGCACACGCTGGTGGTCACCGACGATGGCGCCGAAATCCTGACCTTGCCGTGAGACTTTCCCCGCGAGCAGACGCAAAAGCACCCGACACGCCGCGGAAAAGGGTGTTTCTGCGTCTGCTCGCCCAGAAAAAATGAGCGGCGCGCTGCTGGTCGCAGGCACCACGTCGGACGCGGGGAAGTCGATGGTCGTCGCGGGCCTGTGCCGGCTGTTGGCGCGCAAGGGTATTCGCGTCGCGCCGTTCAAGGCGCAGAACATGTCCAACAACTCCGCGGTCACCACCGAGGGCGGCGAGATCGGTCGCGCGCAGGCCATGCAGGCCCGGGCCGCGGGACTGGCGCCCAGCGTGCGGTTCAACCCGATATTGCTCAAGCCCGGCAGCGACCGCACCTCACAGCTGGTGCTGCGCGGACAGGTCGTCGACACCGTCAGCGCCAAAGATTATTTCACCCACCGTGATCGGCTTGCCGCTGTCGTGGCAGACGAACTAGACCAGCTGCGAAGCGAATTCGACGCGGTGATCTGTGAAGGTGCGGGCTCACCCGCCGAGATCAACCTGCGTGCAACCGATCTGGCGAACATGGGGCTGGCCCGCGCCGCGAATCTACCCGTCATCGTGGTCGGCGATATCGACCGCGGCGGGCTGCTCGCCCACCTGTATGGGACGGTCGCGATTCTCGAGCCCGACGACCAACGACTCATCTCCGGGTTTGTGGTCAACAAGTTTCGTGGTGACCCTGCTCTGCTTGCACCAGGACTCGCGCAACTGCAAGATCTGACCGGCAGGCCGACCTACGGTGTCATTCCCTACACCGACGGGCTCTGGCTAGACACCGAGGATTCGGTGTCGGTGCTCGCGCACAGGGTCGTCGGGGACCCGCAACCACCGCGCGGCAGGGACTGGCTGCGGGTGGCCGCGATCCGGTTGCCGCGCATCTCGAACTCCACCGATGTCGAGGCGCTGGCGTGCGAGCCCGGCGTGCTGGTGCGATGGGTCACCGACCCTGCCGATCTCGCCGACGCCGACGTGATCGTTGTCCCTGGCAGCAAGGCGACCGTGTCCGACCTGGGCTGGCTGCGGGAGCGCGGCCTCGCACGCGGTGTCACCGCGCACGCGCTGCAGGGACGGCCGGTGCTTGGCATCTGCGGCGGGTTCCAGATGCTCTGTGCGCGCATCGACGACGCGGTGGAATCCAAGGCCGGCGTCGTCGACGGTCTGGGCCTGCTCGATGCCGACATCGCGTTCGCGCCGGTCAAGACCCTGCGGCAGCACGACTCCGACCTGCACGGCTACGAGATCCACCACGGCCAGGTTGCGCGCTGCGGTGACGACGACTGGCTGGATATCGGCGTCCGGCGGGGCCATGTATTCGGCACGCACTGGCACGGTCTGCTCGACAACGACGTGCTGCGCAGGCAGTGGCTCGCCGACGCCGCCGCAGCCGCAGGCAGAGACGGTTTCGTCGTCGCCGACGACGTCGACGTGACAGCGCGCCGCGACGCACAGCTGGACCTGATGGCCGACGTGCTGACCGCGCATCTCGACATCGATGCAGTGGTCGGCCTGCTCGAGCACGGGCCGCCGAACCGGCCAACGCTCGCAACGGGGTTAGCCTGAACCCATGATCCGGCGGCGTTGCGAAACAGCTGTGATGACGCTGCTTTTGGTGGCGCTCACAGGCTGCGCGCACGCGATCTCCGGCACCGCGACCTGGCCAGGGGCCAGGCTGGAGAAGGTGGTGTTGACCGCGGCCGATTTCCCTGCGGGTGTGCATTTCGACCGCATCGTCCGCCCGTCAGGCCAGCCCGACGGCGCGGGCGGACCGCCCGCCATGCTGTCCAGCCCGGAAGGCTGCTCGGACGGCCTCACCCACGCCATCGCCGAAACGGCCGAGCGCGGTCCCGGTAGCGCGGCGGAGTACGTCGTGGGTTACGACGGCGCACGGATCGTGATGACCGTGTTGACGTGGCAGCTGGACCTCGCCCGGCTGGCAGCCACAGCCGACCGCTGCGCGCATTTTCAGACGTTCTTCGACCCGTCGGCGCCAGGCATTCCGATGACGACGACGCGGCTTCCGACACCGCGCACCGACGCGCTGGTGTACGAGCAGACCATGCGTCTGGGTAACGAAGAAAGCAGCGCATACTTCACGTTCGAGAACGTCGGCAGGATGGCGGTATTCGGCATCGCATTTCCTACACTGAACCCATCAATTGCTGTCAAAGCCACGCTGCCGCAGACGTTTCTGGACATCGCAGCAAAGCAGGCGGAGCGTGCTACGTCAGGTTAACGGCGGGTGAAAATCGGCCCCCCGATGCGACATTTGGCTGTAGCGTGACCAAATGCCTTCCACCATGGTCACCGTCGACGGCTTTCCCGTGCCCGTCGACGTGGCGGGCCCCGACAAGGGATCCGTCGTGGTGGTGCTCGGCGCGGGGCATCACGCGCCAGCCGCATATGACGCGGTGTGTCAGCGGCTGCACACCGCCTCGCTGCGGACCATCGTGATCGGTCCGGATCCGCGGCTGACCGCCAAGTCGGTGGTCGGCATCCTCGACGCGCTCGAGGTGAAGTGGGCGCTGCTGGTCGGCGACCGGATTGGCGGCGAACTGGCGTGGGAGCTGGCCGCCACTCGGCTGGACCGGTTCATCGGGCTGGTGGTGATCGACCGCGGTCATCCGCGCGTCGCCGATCTCACCGGGGTGATCCGCGACGAACACTGCCCGCCGGTGGAGATGAACACCACCGCGCTGGTCAGCACACCCGCAGCGCGGGCAGTCGCCAAGGCCAGCCAGCGCTACGTGTACGGGGACTTCCGGCTGGTCGACCTGCTCGGCAGGCGCAACGCACAGGAGTCCACCGCGCAGCTGGCCGCCGAGATCGTGTTGCGCACCAGCAACTGGTAGGGGCTATTAGCGACTAACTGGGCGCCTGATCCGGCGTCCACGCCTGCGGCAGGCCGGGACTGCCAGGGAAGAGGAAGTCGACGAATGCCTGAGCAGTGGGCTGCGGTTCATGGTTGGCGAGGCCGGGGCGCTCGTTGGCCTCGATGAACACGTAGTCGGTGCCCGCAACGTCAGGAACGAGAAGGTCGATACCCGTCACCGGGATGCCGATCGCATCGGCGGCCGTCACCGCCACCGAACACAGCTCGGGGTTCACCTCGGCGGTGACGTCATGGATGGTGCCGCCCTGATGCAGGTTCGCAGTCCGACGAACTCGGAGGCGCACACCTTCGGGCAGCACATCGTCGAACGACCAGCCGGACTCCCTGACGGTGGCTTCGGTGACGTCGTCGACGGGAATCCGGGATTCGCCGCCGGTCGCGGCCGAGCGTCGTCGACTCTGCGCGTCGATCAGCTCGCGCACGGTGTGATGCCCGGTGCCGCTTACCTCCGCCGGCCTTCGCAGCGCGGCGGCCACCACCTTGTGGTCGATCACCACCAGCCGCAGGTCGTCGCCCGCGGCGCGCTGCTCGATCAGGACATCGGGATGTTGCTCACGTGCCCGGGCCAGCGCCGCGTCGAGTTCGTCGGGATTGTCGACGCCGACCGTGATGCCCTTGCCCTGCTCGCCGCGGGTCGGCTTGACCACGACATCGCCAACCTCGTCGAGGAACGCGTAATCCTGCTCGTCGAAGGTAGCCAGTCGGCCTGCGGCGACGACGATTCCGGCATCGGTGACGATGCGACGGGTCAATCTCTTGTCGTCGCATCTGCTCATCGCTACCGCGGATGTGTACTCCGACAAGGACTCTCGGGTGACGACGCTGCGTCCGCCGTGTGACAGCCGCATCTCACCCGCTTCAGCGTCAAGTACCTCCACCCAGATGCCTCGGCGCATGGCTTCGTCGGCGATGATGCGTGCGTACGGATTGAGGTCGTCGACAGTCTCAGGCGGGTGGGTGAACAGCGGTTCGTTGATCGCGTTCTTGCGCTTGACCGCCATCACCGGCACGCGCGCGAACCCCAGCTTCTCGTAAAGGGCGATCGCGGCGACGTTGTCGTGAGCGACGGACAAATCCATGTAGGCGCGGTCGCGGTTGCGATAGATCGCGGCCAGAGCTTGCGTCAACGCCGCACCGACGCCAGGCAGACTCGACGCCGGGTCGACGGCCAGTGTCCACAGGCTGGAACCGTCCTCCGGGTCGGAGAACAACCGCACGTGATCGACGCCGGTCACGGTGCCCACGACGGTGCCGTCGTCGTCGCGGACGGCGACGAGGTAGTCGACGGGGTCATGGTGCAGATGGTTGTCCCAGATGACGTCGATGGGGGCAGGCACCATCCCGCAGCGCACGTACACCCGGTTCATCGCGTCGGCGTCTTCGGGGCTCTGCAGCGGACGAATCGTGAAGCCGGGCGGCAACGATTCCGTTACATCGTCGGAGAACCTCAGCCGGTACGTGTGGCTCGGGTCGATGAACAGTTCGGCGGGCGCCCTTGCGACCAGAACGTGAGGCTCGCGGGCGTATATGCAGATGTCGCGTCGGCCATGACCCTCTTGCCGTAACACCTCGGCCAGCTTCTCAGGGTCGGCGAATGTCTGGCCGAAAATCAGTCGTCCCCAACCCATTTCGAGTACCACGTCGTCGGCCATCACGTCGATCAGGTGCTGCGGTGACGCGTCGTGCAGCCCGAGGGTGATGGCTTCGGAATGGCGATCGTCGGGGTCGAGGATGGTCATCCGACGCTCCCGCTGATCCCGTGCTTCTGCAGCCACAGTTCCAGCAGCGCGATCTGCCACAGCTCGTTGCCGCGCAGTGGGGTGAGCTGACCGTTCGGGTCGGCGAGTAGCCGGTCGACCGCCTCGGGCCGGAACACGCCGCGCTCCTTGGCGGCAGGTGCGTACAGCGCGTCACGGACGAGGTCGAGGTATGGGCCTTCCAGATGCGTCAGCGCAGGCACAGGGAAGTAGCCCTTGGGCCGGTCGATCACATCGGCAGGCACTACTCTGCGCGCGGCTTCCTTGAGCACGCCCTTGCCGTGATGGGCGGTCTTCAGCGCGGGTGGGCAGGTGGCGGCCAACTCGACCAGCTCGTGGTCGAGGAACGGCACCCGGCCCTCGAGGCCCCACGCCATGGTCATGTTGTCGACGCGCTTGACCGGGTCGTCCACCAGCATGACGGTGGTGTCGAGCCGCAGCGCGCGGTCGACACCGCTCGCGGCGCCTGCGCGGGCGAAGTGCTCGGTGACGAACTGCTCGCTGGGGTCGTCGGCGTTGGCCAGCCCGGGCGAGACGAGCGCCTGGTAGGCGGACTGGTCGCGGTCGAAGAAGGCTTTCCGATAGCTGGCGACTGAGCCCTCGAGTGAGGCGGCTTCGGGCTCACCCATCGGGGGATACCAGTGGTATCCGGCGAATACCTCGTCGGCGCCCTGCCCGGATTGCACGACCTTGACATGTTTTGCCACTTCCTGGCTGAGCAGGTAGAAGGCGACGCAGTCGTGGCTGACCATCGGCTCGCTCATGGCGGCTATCGCGCCGTCGAGTGCGGGCAGCATGCGATCGGTGCCGATGCGGATCTGGTGGTGGTCGGTGTCGAAACGTTCGGCGATGATGTCGGAGTAGCGGAACTCGTCGCCCTTGACGCCGCCCACTGATTCGAAGCCGATGGAGAATGTCGCGAGGCCGTGCTGGCCCGCCTCGGCGAGCAGCCCGACGATCAGGCTGGAGTCGACTCCACCCGAGAGCAGGCACCCGACAGGCACGTCGGCCACCAGGCGTCGCTCGACGGCCAGCCGCAGCGACGCGAGAATCGCGTCCTCCCAATCACGTTCGGACCACCCGGCCCGCTCCTCGCGCCGGGTGAAGTCGGGTTCCCAGTAGGTCGTCGTGGTGCTCGTGACCTTTCCCTGCCCGTCGGCTTCGATCGCCACGATCGACGCGGGCGGCACTTTGGTGACGCCGCGCAGAATCGTGCGCGGCGGCGGAACGACGGAGTGGAAGGTCAGATAGTGGTGAAGGGCGACGGGGTCGATGCGGGTGTCTATCGAGTTGTCCCTGCCGCCGCCTGCCAGCAGCGCGGTCAGCGACGACGCGAACCGGATCCGGTGTGCGTCCTCGGTCAGATACAGCGGTTTGATGCCCAGCCTGTCGCGGCCGAGCAGCACGCGGCCGCTGTCACGCTCCACGATCGCGAACGCGAACATGCCGAGCAGGTGATCGACGAAGCGGTCGCCCCAGTGGTGGTAGGCCTTGAGCAGAACCTCGGTGTCGCTGGTGGAGAAGAACCGGTAGCCGAACTCGCTCAGCTCCCGCCGCAGCTGCTTGTAGTTGTAGATGCAGCCGTTCCAGCAGACGGCAAGGCCGAGCTCCGAATCGACCATCGGCTGCGCACCGGCCTCGGACAGGTCGATGATCTTCAGGCGACGGTGGCCCAGCGCGACGCGGCCCTGCGACCAGACGCCGGCGCCATCCGGGCCCCGGGGTGCCATCGCGTCGGCGATGGCCGAGACAGCTCTGATGTCAGGTGCTTGGCCGTCGAGACGCACCTCGCCTGCGGCTCCGCACACGAAATCGACGGTACCCGCTGGGCGTCACCCCTAAACCTCTACGAAACGCCTTCCAGCGCCTCGCCGGTTTCGTCGACCTGCTTGATCGGACCCTTGAACCACTTCTTCACCGATACGTGCCAGTAGATCCAGAGCAGGACGAGCACGCCGCCAACCAGTAGCGGGGTGTAGTTGACGAACTTCCACTCGAAACTCGGGTCCCACGGCATGCCGCCAAGCGACGTCGGGAACAGCGCGATGATCGACGTGACAATGATCTCGATCAGCGCGATGGGAGCAAGCCAGGTGTGGTGGCCACGCAGATTCCAGCTGCCCACCTTGAACGCATCGCCGGCCCTCCACCGGTAATAGATCGGCACGGCGAAGGCCAGATAGAGTCCGACAACCCCGATCGACACCACCGCGAAGAACGCGACCGGCACGGGCGCGCCGTTGACGTCCACCGCGACGAGGGCCGGCAGGGTGATGAGTGCGGCGATCACCGCCGTGACGATTACACCGTTGGCGGGAACCCGCTTTGCGCTGAGCGCGGACCACAGCTGGTGGCCGGGAACCGCGCGGTCGCGGCTGAACGCGAACAGCATCCGCGATGCGCTGGTCTGGCAGGCGACGGTGCAGAAAAACTGTCCAGCCGTCGAGATCAGCAGCACGATGGCGACCCACTTGGAGCTCATCGCCTGGCTGAAGATCACCGCGACGGCGCCGCCGCCCTTCGACACCGCGTCGGAGTCCTGGACCGCGAATAAGAACGACAGCAGCAGGATCCAGCCGCCGATGCCCGAATAGAAGATCGACCGCCAGATACCCTTGGCCGCACCGTCGGCGGCGCTCTTCGTCTCTTCGGACAGGTGTGCCGAGGCGTCGTAGCCGGTGATCGTGTACTGCGTGAGGATCGCCGAGATCGGCAGCACGAACAGCAGCCAACCGAAGCCCGAGGTGGCGCCGCCGAACATGCCGCTGTTGTTGATGGTCTTTGCGAACACATCGGAGAAACTGGCGTGGTGTTCGGGGACGAGGAACAGGATCAGGATCACCGCGGCCGCGCCCGCCACGTGCCACCACACGGAGACGTTGTTGATGACGGCCAGCAGGTGGCTGGAGAAGATGTTGATGATTGCCGAGACCGCCAGGATGATCACGAACAGAATGAATGTCCTGGTCAGGCTGTAGCCGGCAAGCCAGGTCTCACTGAAGGTGCCGAGCGTGAGATCCAGGAAGGTCGCGCAGCCGTACGCGACCGATGCCAAGATCGCGATCAGGCCGATCAGGTTCAGCCAACCGGTGTAGAACCCGGCCTTCACCCCGCCGAGTTTGCTTGCCCACCAATAGATTCCGCCTGATGTTGGCATTGCGGAGACGAGTTCGGACATACACAGCCCGATGATCAGGATGAAGAGCGAGATCAGCGGCCAGCCCCAGGCAATCGCCGCAGGGCCGCCGTTGTTCCAGCCGAGGCCGAACGATGTGAAGCAGCCGGCCAGGATCGAGATGATGGAGAACGAGATTGCGAAATTGCTGAATCCGGACCACGAGCGGTGCAGCTCCTGGGTGTATCCGAGTTCCGCGAGTAGTTTTTCGTCCTCATTGAGATGTTCGTGACCCTCGGGCACCGCAGTTCTCCTCTTGACTCGAGCGGGGGCGGACGCGCGCTCACTGAATAGGAACAATAGAGTGTTAAAGGTCTGGTGTCCTACCTTTGGGCGTTACAGTTGCAAGAAAGATGAGGGTGATCTCGCAGCAAGTCTGCGTCCAAAGGTTGACTACTCGTCATTGGTTGTCCTATCCGGAGGGAGCAAACAGTGAGCCCCAGTTCCGGCATGTTGTCGCAAGCCGAGCTCGAGCGACTCGTAGCCAGCCGCGACATCGACACGGTGATCGTCGCGTTCTGCGACATGCAGGGCAGGCTGACCGGTAAGCGGGTGTCCGCGCGGCTGTTTGTCGACGACGTCGCCGAGCACGGCGCCGAATGCTGCAACTACCTGCTCGCCGTCGACGTCGACATGAACACCGTCGACGGATACGCGATATCGAGCTGGGAGACCGGCTACGGCGACATGGTGATGACGCCCGACTTCTCCACCTTGCGGCTGATCCCGTGGCTGCCGGGCACCGCCATGGTGATGGCCGATCTGTCGTGGACCGACGGCAACCCCGTGACCCAGGCACCGCGCAGCATCCTCAACCGCCAAATCGATCGACTGACCGAGGCTGGTCTGGTGCCCTACGTCGGCACCGAGCTGGAGTTCATCGCCTTCGACACCGGATTTCGGGAGGCGTGGGCGACCGGCTACCGCGGGCTGACGCCTTCCACCGACTACAACGTCGACTACGCGATGCATGCGTCGACCCGGATGGAGCCGCTGCTGCGCGACATCCGGCTCGGCATGGACGGCGCAGGCATGTACTGCGAGGGCGTGAAGGGCGAGTGCAACTTCGGTCAGCAGGAGATCGCGTTCCGCTACGACCATGCCCGCGTCACGTGCGACAACCACACCATCTACAAGAACGGTGCCAAGGAGATCGCCGACCAGCACGGCAAGAGCCTGACGTTCATGGCGAAATTCGATGAGCGCGAAGGCAATAGCTGCCACATCCACATTTCGTTGCGCGGCGACGACGGTTCGGCAGTGTTCGCCGACCCGGACGACGAGCTCGGCATGTCGCCGATGTTCCGCAGCTTTATCGCCGGTCAACTGGCGACGATGCGCGACATGACGTTGTTCTTCGCACCGAACATCAACTCTTACAAGCGTTTTGTCGAGGGCAGCTTCGCGCCGACGGCTGTCGCGTGGGGGATGGACAACCGGACCTGTGCGATGCGCGTGGTCGGGCACGGCCACGGCATGCGGGTGGAATGCCGCGCGCCCGGCGGCGACGTCAACCAGTATCTTGCGGTGTCGGCGCTGATCGCGGGCGGACTGTATGGCATCGAGCGGGAGCTGGAGCTGCCGGAAGCGTTGGAGGGCAACGCGTATACCAGCGGCGCGGAACGGCTACCGACCACGCTCACCGAAGCGGCGGCACTGTTCGGAAAGTCGGAAGTGGCGCGTGAGGCATTTGGCGACGACGTCGTGGAGCACTATCTCAACAACGCGCGGGTGGAACTGGCCGCATTCAATTCGGCGGTGACCGACTGGGAAAGGGTGCGTGGCTTTGAGCGGCTCTAAACCTGTACTCGGGTTGACCACGTACCTACAGCAGGCGCAGACCGGCGTTTGGGATGTGCGGGCCAGCTTCCTGCCCGCCATCTACATCGACGGAGTGAACCTGGCAGGCGGAATCGCTTCTCTGCTTCCGCCGCAGCCCGTGGACGCCGAGATCGCCGCACGTGTTCTCGACGGCTTGGATGGCCTGATCATCACGGGCGGACGGGATGTCGATCCGGCGGGTTACGGTCAACAGCCGCACGCGGCGACCGATGAGCCCGTCGCCGACAATCGTCAGCGTGACGCATTCGAGTTCGCGTTGGTCGACGGTGCGATCCGGCGCGGCATGCCGGTGCTGGGAATCTGTCGTGGAGCGCAGGTGCTCAATGTCGCTCTCGGCGGCACGCTACATCAGCATCTGCCTGATGTGATCGGCCACACCCACCACCAGCAGGGCAATGCGGTGTTCGCGACGTCCGCGGTGCGCACCGTGCCGGGCACGCGGCTGGCCGCGCTGATCGGCGAGTCGTCTGATGCTCAGTGTTATCACCACCAGGCCATCGATCGGCTCGGGGACGGCCTGATCGTCAGCGCACAGGACTCCGACGGTGTCATCGAGGCTGTCGAAATCCCTGGGCAGAACTTCGTTTTGGCGGTGCAGTGGCATCCCGAGGAGCGACTGGATGATCTGCGGCTGTTCGCCGCAGTTGTCGAGGCCGCGACCGCGTATGCAACGGGAAAGGTGAATGCGTGAGCGCTAGCGATCTGATCAACCCGGCCACCGAGGAGCTGCTGGGCACCGTCGAGCAGACAGACGAGGCGGGGGTCGATGACGCTGTAGCGCGCGCGAAGGCGGCGCAACTGAAATGGGCCGCTCTCGCGCCGGCCGAGCGGGCAGGTGCGTTGCGCGCCTTCGCCGCGGTCGTCGACGGACACGTCGACGAGCTGGCGGCGCTGGAGGTGGCCAACTCCGGACACGTGATCGGCAACGCGCGGTGGGAGGCAGGCCATGTCCGCGATGTGCTGCAGTACTACTCGGCGACCCCGGAGCGGCTGTCCGGCAAGCAGATTCCGGTAGCGGGCGGGCTGGACGTCACCTTCAATGAGCCGCTGGGTGTGGTCGGAGTCATCGCGCCGTGGAACTTCCCGATGACGATCGCGTCATGGGGATTCGCGCCCGCACTGGCCGCGGGAAACGCCGTGTTGCTCAAGCCCGCCGAGATAACCCCACTGACCTCGATCCGCCTTGGGGAGCTGGCGACGGAAGCCGGCTTACCCGCTGACCTCTTCCAGGTGCTGCCGGGCAAGGGCTCGGTGGTGGGCGACCGCTTCGTCACCCACCCCGACGTCCGCAAGATCGTGTTCACCGGCTCCACTGAGGTCGGCACACGCGTGATGGCGGGGGCGGCCGCCCAGGTCAAGCGGGTCACCCTTGAGCTTGGCGGCAAGAGCGCCAACGTCGTCTTCGACGACTGCGACCTTGAGAAGGCCGCGGCCACCGCACCGTACGGCGTCTTCGACAACGCGGGCCAGGACTGCTGCGCCCGCAGCCGGATTCTGGTGCAGCGCAGCGTGTATGACCGGTTCATGGAGTTGCTTGAACCGGCCGTCAAGGGCGTCGTCGTCGGCGATCCGCAGTCCAAGGACACCGAGATGGGGCCGTTGGTTTCGAAGGCGCACTGGAACACCGTCGCCTCCTACGTACCCGACGACGCTCAGGTCGCGTTCCGCGGTGAAGCGCCGTCAGGTCCGGGCTACTGGTTCCCGCCGACGGTACTGACACCGCCGCGCACCGACCGCACCGTCACCGAGGAGATCTTCGGTCCGGTGGTTACGGTGCTGCCCTTCGACGACGAGGCCGATGCCATCGCGCTTGCCAACGACACGCCATACGGCCTGTCCGGGTCGATCTGGACTGACAACCTGTCGCGGGCGCTGCGGGTGTCGCGCGCCGTGGAATCCGGCAATCTGTCGGTCAATTCGCATTCGTCGGTGCGCTACAACACGCCGTTCGGCGGCTTCAAGCAGTCCGGACTCGGCCGCGAGCTCGGTCCCGACGCGCCGTTGTCCTTCACAGAAACCAAGAACGTCTTTTACGCGATCGGAGAAGCCTGATGGATTTGACTCAACGACTGGCAGGCAAGGTCGCGGTGATCACCGGCGGTGCGGGTGGCATCGGGCTCGCTTCCGCGAAGCGCATGCGCGCCGAGGGCGCCACGATCGTCATCGGCGAGATCGACGCGAAGACCGGCAAGGCCGCAGCCGACGAAGTCGACGGGCTGTTCGTACCCGTTGATGTTTCAGACGAAGACGCGGTCAACAACCTGTTCGACACGGCGGCAAACACTTACGGCTCGGTCGACATCGCGTTCAACAACGCGGGCATCTCGCCGCCGGACGACGACGTGATCGAGACCACCGAGCTGCCCGCATGGCAGAGAGTGCAGGACATCAACCTCAAGTCCGTGTACCTGTCGTGCCGGGCCGCGCTGCGGCACATGGTGCCTGCCGAGAAGGGCTCGATCATCAACACCGCGTCGTTCGTCGCGGTGATGGGTTCGGCCACTTCGCAGATCTCCTATACGGCGTCAAAGGGCGGCGTTCTGGCGATGTCCCGAGAGCTCGGGGTTCAATACGCGCGCAGCGGTATTCGCGTGAACGCGCTGTGTCCCGGGCCGGTCAACACCCCGTTGCTGCGGGAGCTGTTCGCGAAGGACCCCGAGCGCGCGGCGCGACGGCTGGTGCACGTGCCCGTCGGACGGTTCGCCGAGCCGGAGGAACTGGCAGCCGCGGTGGCGTTCCTGGCCAGCGACGACGCCTCGTTCATCACCGGCTCGACGTTCCTTGTCGACGGCGGTATCAGCTCGGCCTACGTCACCCCGCTGTAGGAATCATGACGGCCGACCCGGACGTACCGCTGGCGAGCGAGGCTCTGCTGCGCCCGGTGCGGCCGGGGAATCCGTTTGAGGACACCGTCGAACGGCTGCTGCAGACCATCCGGCTCGGCGTGCTGCACCCCGGGGAGTCACTGCCGCCCGAAAGGGAACTCGCCTCGAAGCTCGGTGTCAGCCGCGACACCGTTCGGGAGGCGATCAAGTCGCTTGCCGATGCCGGATATCTGGTGGCACGTCGCGGCAGGTATGGCGGCACATTCCTGGCCGACGAGCTGCCAACGCACACGGACGAAAGCGCCGGGGTGACCCGCGCGGAAATCGACGACGCGTTGCGGTTGCGCGAGATCCTCGAGGTCGGCGCCGCGCATATGGCGGCGAACCGGACCCTGACTGCCACGGAGAGAGAAGTGCTGTGGTCGCGGCTGGCCGATGTCCGCGGCGCGGAGCCCGACGACTACCGGCGGCTTGACTCGCGGCTGCACCTGGCGATCGCAGAGGCGGCAGGCTCGCCGTCGCTGGTTCCCCTTGTCGCCGAGAACCGGATGCGGCTCAACGGGCTCCTCGACCAGATTCCTCTGCTGCCGCGCAATATCGCCCACTCCGACGAGCAGCACGAAGCGATCGTCGTCGCAATCCTGGCTGGCGACGGCGAACGGGCCGCGGAAGCCATGCGGGCACACGTCGCCGGATCAGCCGCCCTTTTGCACGGCTTCCTGGACTGAGCGACACATCAGCGTAAGAATCCAACGATGAAGCCATCCGGCCTACACCACGTCGCCATCTGCGTCGCCGACGTGCAGCAGGGTCTCGCCTTCTATCGCGACATCCTCGGAATGACGCAGCTGCCGCGCCCGGATCTCGGCCCGGGGTACTGGCTCGATGCCGGCGGCCAGCAGGTACACCTGATGGAGTCCGACACCCAGCCGCCCGCTGCGAACCACTTCGCGATCCGAGTCGACGACATTGATGCCGCAGTCACCGACCTGCAAGACCACGGCGTCGAGGTCTTTCGGGTCCCGCCCATCGCCGGCGCCGGGTACCAGGCTGTTCTGCACGACCCGTTCGGCAACCTCGTCGAGTTGAACCAGCCGGAAGTGTGTCTCCATGATTGAAGTACTGCCAGATATGCCCGAGGGAGTGACTGGTATCCGCGTGTCGGGCCGGCTGCGAGGTGACGATCTGCGCGACTTCAAGCCCGCCATGGAGGAGCTCCTCAAGACCGGTGAGATCAGGATCGTGGAGGTCATCGCGTCCGACTACGAGGGCTTCGGCCCTGGCGGCTTGGTCGAAGACCTGAAAATGGGCTTCGGAGCTCTCTTCCAACATCATTCGGCCTTCAAGAGAATCGCCGTCGTATCCGACAAGGAATGGGTCGCCCACACGCTGCATGCGCTGGCGTGGATGGTCCCCGGCGAGCTCGCCATCTTCGGCCTCGACGAGCTCGAGCGCGCCAAGGAGTGGGCCGCCGGAAAGGGCTAGTTACCAGCAGAGAGGAACCCCAGCGATGGTCACGACACGTGCCGAAGCGGCGCACTACCTCAAGGATGCCGGAGGCTTGAAGCTCGTCGTGTTCGGAGCGGATGGGCACGAGGTCGCGGCGATGTTCATACAAGGATCGGTGGCGTACGACCAGGAGGCAGCCACCTTCATTGCGGTCGCTGAGGACGGTCACACAGTGGGGGAACTATTCGTGGACGAGACGGTCGGCTACGACGAGAACACAGACGCATTCGTCATTCGGACCGCGTGATAGCAACCGCCTCGGCAGACGGATAGAGCTACGTCGGCTCGCCCCATGGCCCATCGCCATGATCGCGGCGACGTTTGTCGGGTATCGGCGCTTCAGTACTTTTGTTGGGCCGGTTTGTATTTCAGGGCATATCGATAGAAGTCCGCGTTCTTCAGGTGAGCGGCCGCCGCGTCGTCGACCACAACCGTGACGTGCGGATGGAGCTGGAGGACCGACGCAGGGCAGCTCGCGGTAAGCGGGCCTTCGACGGCTGCCGCGACGGCCTCCGCCTTGTGGCTGCCTGTCGCGATGAGCACGAGATGCCGGGCGTCGCAGATGGTTCCGAGGCCCTGAGTGATGACGTGGCGGGGTACCTCGTCGACACCGGAGAAGAACCGGGCATTGTCGTGTCGGGTCTGCTCGGTGAGGGTCTTGACGCGGGTGCGTGACCCCAGAGACGAGCCCGGCTCGTTGAATCCGATGTGCCCGTTGCCGCCGATGCCAAGCAGTTGAACGTCGACGGGGCCCACGTCGGCGATCAAGGCGTCGTACTCCCTTGCCGCAACAAAGATGTCGTCGGCGACGCCGTTGGGGCTGTGCACGCGCTCGGAGTCGATGTCGACGTGGTCGGTGAACTCCGCGCGGATGACGTGTGCGTACGACTGGGGGTGAGACGGCGGCAACCCGACGTATTCGTCGAGCAGAAAAGCCTGCGCCGCGGCGAAGGACAGGCCACCTTGCCGATGCCTGCGAATCAGCGCCCGATACACGGAAAGTGGCGACGAGCCCGTCGCCAGTCCCAGTGTGGTCGCACCGGAAAGGACCGCGTCGGCGACGATGTCGGCCGCGGTGACGCCGCACTGCTGTTCATGTTGCCTGATAACGACTTCCATCGTTCGTTATGCCTCGCTTGCAGTTCTGCGCACACGCCGCTCGAAGACCAAATCCCATGCGGTTTCCATCGCCGTCGCGATCGCGCCGACGAGGACGGCGTCCTCGCCGAGTTCGCCGCCCACGATGTCTGGAACCACCGGAATGGTTTCGGCCAACTCGCGTCGGATCGGCTCGGCCAGCAGGTCGGCGTTGCGGCCGACGCCTCCTGCCAGCACGATCAGGCGGGGGTCGAGCACAGCGGTGACCACCGAAACCACGTGTGCGAGTTTGGAAGCTTCCTCCGTGACGACTCGCAGAGCCAGCTTGTCGCCTTGGCGAGCCAAGTCGAAGACCTCCTTCGCCGAGCGCACGCGGCTCAGCCCGAGTTCGTTGGCCGCAGAAACCACCGCCTGAGCCGCTGCGGCAACCTCTACTGGTCCGGGACGATGCAGCGTCACGCCCGCGGGGACCCGCTCGAATGGCAAGTCCGCGATTTCGCCCGCGGCACCATGCGCACCGCGCAGTAGCTTTCCGTTGAGCAACACGCCCATTCCGATGCCGGTCCCGACGGTCAGACACGCGACCACATCGGCACCCTGCGCAGCGCCGCGCGCGTGCTCGCCGACGACGCTGAGATTCGCATCGTTTTCGACCATGACCTCTGAGCCCCCCGTGCCAAGGGCCGCGACCAGCTCGTGCAGCAACCCGCGACGCTCCCACCCGGGAAGATTGGGTGCGCGATGCACGGTGCCCGTGGCCGCGTCGGGGATGCCCGGTGTGCCGACGACGGTCACCACGATGTCGTGGGGGCTCAGCCCGGCTTTCGCGATGGTGCTCTCGACGGCGTCACATGCGTTGCGCTGCAACATCGTCCCCGACCGGCTCCGGTTCGGCCGGTCGACGCGAGCGACGACGGCGCCGTCAAGATCCGCGACGGCGACGCGAATCACCCGCCGTCCGATGTCGACACCGACGATGTGGCCTGCGTCAGGGGCCGTCCGGTAGATGACCGCTGCGCGACCAGGGCCTGCCGCGCTGCGCCCGATCGCACGCACAAGGCCCTGCTGCTCCAGATCCAGCAGCGCCTGCCCGACTGTCGGTTTCGACAGGCCGGTGTCACCGGCGATCTGCGGCCTGGTGGCCTCACCGTGCCCTCTGAGCCGGTCCAACACCAGCCGTTGGTTCAGAGCGCGCATGCTCGCCGGGGTTCCTGCCTGCGGCGCAGCTTGACCCTCCACCGTGTCTCCGTTCCAGTCGCGGGGAGTTTACAAATCGAACTCTTCCAGACGGCGCGATTTTATGTTAAGAAACTTTCCTAACAAAGTCTATCGACGAAGGAGGGCCTCGTGAATTCCCCAACCGTCAGCTCGGAGGAGTCTGGGGCCGCGGTGCCTCGGCCAGTGGCACTCGAACGCAGGATCGGCCCTGTGCAGGCCACCGCGATCAACATGACGCAGATGTGTGGCATCGGCCCATTCGTCACGATTCCTGCCATGGTCGCCACGATCGGCGGTCCGGAGGCGATGTTCGGTTGGGTCATCGGGGCGATCGTCGCGCTCGCCGACGGCCTCATCTGGGCCGAACTCGGCGCCGCGATGCCCGGCGCTGGCGGCACGTACATCTATCTACGCGAGGCCTTTCAATACCGCACCGGGCGGCTGATGCCGTTCCTGTTCGTGTGGAGCGCAGTGCTTTTCATTCCGTTGATCATGTCGACCGGAGTCATCGGACTGGTCCAGTATCTCGGCTACCTGATTCCCGGCGTGACGGATGCATCGGGCAACACCGCACTCGGCAAGATCATCGGTGTCGGGATCACACTGCTGATCATGGTGGCGCTGTTCCGCAAGATCGGCCAGATCGGCAAGCTCACGACGGTGCTGTTCGTCGTCATGCTGATCGCGGTGCTCAGCACCATCGTCGCGGCATTCACCCACTTCAGCAGTGCACAAGCGTTCGCCTTCACTCCCGGTGCATTCAGCTTCGGTGGGCACGGCACGTTCTGGGCCGGTCTCGGCGCGGGCTTGATCATCGCGATCTACGACTACCTCGGCTACAACACCACCGCCTACCTCGGCGCCGAGGTGCGCGACCCGGGCCGGACCATTCCGCGCTCGATCGTCTTCTCGATTCTCGGCATCATGGGCCTTTACTTCCTGCTGCAGATAGGTGTACTGGGCGCCGTCCCGCTCGACGAGCTGAAGACCGCGACCTCCGTCGCCTCCACCGTGCTCGAGCAGGCGTGGGGTTCGGGCACCGCCCAGGTGATCACGGTGCTGATCGTCGTCGCGGCCATCGGTTCGGTATTCGCCGGTCTGCTCGGGGGATCGCGCGTCCCGTTCGAGGCCGCCCGCGACAAAGTGTTCCTACCGGTGTTCGGCGAACTGCATCCGAAGCTGAAGCTACCCACCGCCGGTGTGCTCACCATGGGCGTGATCACGATGATCGGCTCGCTGTTCACGTTGACCACCATCATCAACGCGGCGGTCGCGACCCTGGTCATCATTCAATCGTTGGCTCAGGTCGCGGCGATCGTCGTGCTGCGCCGGCGCCAGCCGAATCTTGTCCGCCCGTACCGTCAGTGGTTGTACCCGTTGCCGACAATCGTCGCGCTTGTCGGGTGGGTCTATATCTACATTTCTGCGAGCTGGCTCTCGATCGGCCTGTCCGCGTGCTGGATCCTCGTCGGCACCATTGCCTTTCTCATCTACGCCAAGGCCGAGCACACCTGGCCGTTCGGACCCAAAGAGGTCAAGGAGGCCTTCGTCGACGGGGCGTAGCGCGAGTTGTCCGACAACAACGGCTGACTTGCGCGCTGCGATTCGGCTTCAGATCGGCGGGGAGTTGAGGAAGACGTAAAGGGCTGAAATCTTGCCGTCACGGGTAGTGATGATGTCGATACCCGTGTATCGCGGCGGTTCGCCTGCGGGTCCAGAACCCCAGTCAACACGTCCGCCGTCCTGTACCACCATCGGCGCGTTGTGTGGGGTGTAAACATAGCTGGGATGGCTGGCGCGCAACTCACCGCAGATTGTGTCGAGTGCGTCGTGCCCGTGGTACTGGCCGATAGCCAGGTTGACCACGCAGTCTTCGGTGTATAGCTCGCGGATAGCGGAACGTCGGCGTTCGGGGTCGCCTTCACCAAAGACTTCCTGCAGATTACGCAGCAACAGCGTTTCGATGATGTTCGACATGATGATCACTCTCGCAGGCCGCATACGCTGCGATCCATTCGGGCACAGCCCACGCGACTACCAAAGGCACTGGCTGATGTCGCCTGATGAGTTGCAGCACTTCGTCAACCAACGGGTTTAAGTTTGACGCATGGTCCGGTCCGGTCACCAGACACACGCCAAGGGTGTGACGTCGGCGTTGAACGATGTCGACACCACCGGCTGGACCCAGCGCTTCGACCTGCTCTCCGACCCGCACCGGCTTGAGATCCTGCTGTGTCTGCACCGGTCACCAGGGATCTTCGTCGGCGACCTCGCGGCGGCGCTTGGCCGATCGGAGAACGCCGTCTCCCAGGCGTTGCGGGTGCTGCGGCAGCAGGGATGGGTGAGTTCGACTCGCGTTGGCCGTTCCGTCAGCTACCGCCTCGAGGACGAGATCGTGCACGATCTGCTGCATTGGATTGGCGCCAGACACGGCTGAAGCTGGCGTCCCGCGACCTAAACTCCGTGATGTGCGCGTGTTGACGATGGATGATCCGTTGCTTGTGGATCGTCCTGACCTGTCCGGCGTAGGAGATTTGCCGGCCCACACACGCATTGGTAGTTGGCTCGAGCAGTTGATCGTGTCCCACACGTTGGCGCCCGGCGACAAGTTGCCGTCCGAGGTGGAGATATCCAACGCCTTAGGGGTCAGCCGGATGACGTTGCGGCAGGCGCTGGCCTCGATCGAGGCGAAGGGTCTGATCGACCGCAGGCGCGGACGTTTCGGCGGCAACTTCGTTGCGGCGCCGCGATTCGAGTTCGACCACGCCAGCTTGCCCGGCTTCACCGAGCAGATGCGCCGCATCCACGTCGAAGCGGGCGCTGAGGTTCTGCGTGCCACCACCGGTCACCCCACTTCCGAGGTACGCCAGCGCCTCAGGCTCGCGCGCGGAGATCAGGTCCACGAGATTCTGCGTGCCCGATCGGCCAACGGCGAGCCGATCGTTCTCGAAGAGGCGTATCTGCCGGCGGCGATCTTTCCCGGCTTGCTCGCGGCGAACCTGACCGGCTCGCTGTACATGGTGATGCGCTCCTACGAAGCACCCCCGTTCTCGGCCGACGAGGAGATCGAGGCGAAGCGCGCCACGCCGGAACAAGCCGGACTGCTCGGTATCGAGGCGGGCAGCCCGTTGCTGTTGATTACGCGGACATCGTTCAGCGAGAGCGGCATTGCGGTCGAGTTCTCACGCGACTATCACCGCTCCGATCGCGCGCGGATCCGCATCAAGTCGCGGGCCGACGGTGGGACGCCCGCCCGCGACGCCACCCGGTGACTGCATCCTCGACGAGTTCAGCCGACAGCGCGGCCACGATGGCCTTGGCGGTCGTTTGCAGTTCCGGGCTCGGCTCGGCGGCGACGGCCAAACAATGCATACCTGCGGCCAGGGCGGCCTGTACACCCGGAACGGAGTCTTCGAAGACGAGGACATCGCCGGGCAGGCGATGCAGCAGCCGGGCCGCGGTGAGGAACCCCTCCGGGTGCGGCTTGCCTTCGCTGACGTCCTCTTCGGCGATCAGCACGTCGAACGACTCACCTGCGGGACTGCCCGCCAGCACTGCCAGCACGTCGTCGCGCTGGGCGCCGGTCACAATGCCGAGGGGAATCTCGTTGTCGGCCAACAGTTTCACCAGTCGTACGCTGGCCTCAGCGATCGGGTTTCTGTCCGCGATGCGTTGCTTGTAGACGCCCTGGCGCAGGCGCAGCAGCTCGGTGACTTCCTGTTCGGTTCCGCGACCGTGCCGCGCCACCGCGCGTTCGATGATCTCGCGGTCGCTGCGGCCAAGGAGTCCGTCGCGGTAGTCCTCGGCGGTCATCGCCCAATCGAGGTGGACGCGGAACAGCTCGCTGAAGATGTCGAACAGGATGGGTTCGTCGTCGGAGAGCGTGCCGTTGAAGTCGAAGATGACGGCGGGCTGGTCACTGAGCATCCATGCGTGGATGACGTCCGTCGCTGACGACATGCGCAATAGTCTAGACCTTTGGATGCAGTCGGTTTACAGTGAACGGAACCACGCAGGCCCGCCGAGGAATACCGCATGCCGTTACAGCTCACCGACACCCAGCTGAACGAGCTGTTCGACGAGTTCCCAGCACTAGCGGGCCGGCCACGGCAGCTGCAGGAACTGTCCGGCGGACTGACCAATCGCAACGTCAAGGTGAGCACCCCGGATGCCGTCTACGTCGCGCGGTGCACCGACACCAGCAGCAACTTCCTCGGTATCGACCGCGGCGAGGAGTATTACAACACCACGATGGCCGAACAGGCCGGTGTCGGCGCGCCGGTGATCGACTACCGACCCGACCTCGGCATCCTGCTTTTGGGCTACCTCAACGGAAAAACGCTGTGCAACGACGACTTTCAGCGGCAGGGAGTGGTTGCGAAGGTCGCCGCAGGATGCCGGGAATTGCATCGCGGCCCGCGCTTCCGCGGCCGGTTCGACATGTTCGAACGACAACCCCGATACCTGAAAACAGTCAGGGATAACGGTTTCAAGATTCCGCTCGACTACCTCGACCACGCCGACACATTCGCCAGGATCGAAAAGGTGCTGACAGCCACAGACCAGACCACAGTCCCGTGCAACAACGACCTGCTGGCCGGAAATTTCATCGAAGACGGCGACCGGGTGTGGATCATCGACTACGAGTACTCGGGCAACAACGACCCCTGCTTCGAACTGGGAAACATCTGGAGTGAGTGCGGCCTGTCGACCGACCAGCTCGACGAGCTCGTCACCGCGTACTACGGCCGCCGGCTACGCCACAAGATCGCTAGGGCCCACCTGCAAGGCATCGTCGCCAAGTACGGGTGGACGCTGTGGGGCTGCATTCAAAGCGCCTCGAGCGCATTGGATGTCGACTTCTGGGCCTGGGCGATGGAACGCTACGAGGCCGCCGTCGCTGAATTCAACGGACCGCACTTCACCCGCCTGCTCGACGACGTATCCGCCACCGACTGACGCAAGGGATTCGACACCTATGGCCACCACAACGCTGCCCGACCGCGCGCGCGTCGTCATCGTCGGAGGCGGCGTGATCGGCACCAGCGTCGCCTACCACCTGACCAAGCTCGGCCTCACCGACGTCGTGCTGCTCGAACAAGGCCAACTGTCATGCGGCACAACGTGGCACGCCGCCGGATTGGTCGGGCAGCTGCGCGCATCGGAGAGCGCAACGCGGCTCGTCCAGTACTCGACGCAGCTTTACGCAGAACTCGAAGAGGAGACGGGTCTGTCGGCAGGCTACAAACAGTGCGGGGGAGTGACGGTCGCGCGCACGGAGGACCGCATGGTCCAGTTGCGCCGCACTGCGGCGAACGCAGCGGCATTCAACATGGACTGTGAACTACTCACGCCCGACCAGGCGCTCGAGCATTACCCGGTGATGCGAGTAGACGACCTGGTTGGCGGCATCTGGCTACCCGCCGACGGCAAGGCCAACCCAACCGACTTGACGTTCGCGCTTGCGAAGGGTGCGCGGATGCGTGGCGCCCGGATCGTCGAAAGGGTCAGGGTGCTTGACGTTTTGACCGAAGGGGGACGGGTGACCGGAGTGCGCACCGACGGCGGGGACGTCGAGGCCGAGATCGTCGTCAACTGTGCAGGGCAGTGGGCCAAACAGCTGGGGGCCATGGCAGGTGTCAATGTCCCCCTGCATTCGGCCGAGCACTTCTACGTGGTCAGTGAAGTCATCGACGGTGTGCATCCCGACCTGCCGATCCTCCGCGACCCCGATGGCTACACGTACTTCAAGGAGGAAGTCGGCGGGCTGGTGATCGGCGGCTTCGAACCGGAAGCCAAGCCGTGGGTGGCGCCCGACGCGATCCCGTATCCGTTCGAATTCCAGCTGTTGGACGAGGATTGGGACCACTTCGAGATCCTGATGAACAACGCGCTGCTGCGGATTCCGGCGCTCGAGGAGACCGGGATTAAGAAGTTCTACAACGGCCCGGAGAGCTTCACCCCCGACAACCAGTTCATTCTCGGGCAGGCCCCCGAACTCGCGAACTTCTTCGTCGGCGCGGGCTTCAACTCGGTCGGTATCGCGACCGCGGGCGGAGCCGGGCGTGCGCTTGCGGAGTGGATCGTCAACGGCGCACCGACCAGCGATCTGACCGGGGTGGACATCCGGCGCTTCGCACCGTTCAACGGCAACAACCGATGGCTCCATGACCGCGTCGCCGAGGTGCTCGGCCTGCACTATGAAATACCTTGGCCCAACCGCGAAATGGAAACGGCCCGGCCGTTCCGGCGTTCGCCCGTACATCACCTGCTCGAGGCTGCGGGCGCCAACTTCGGCAGCAAGATGGGCTGGGAGCGGGCCAACTTCTTCGCGCCCTGCGGCGCCGAACCGACGATCGACTACACATGGGGCAAGCCCAACTGGTTGCCGTGGTCAGCTGCGGAGCAGGCCAACACGCGGACGAACGTGACTGTGTTCGACCAAACGTCCTTCTCGAAATATCTACTCGTCGGCCGTGACGCAGAGGCGGCGCTGCAGTGGCTGTGCACCGCCGATGTCGGCGTCGAGGTTGGCGCATCGGTCTACACCGGGATGCTCAACGAGCGGGGCACTTACGAGTCCGATGTGACCGTCACTCGCACTGGGTCAGAGGAATTCCTGATCATCAGCAGCGCGGCCACCACCGAACGCGACAAGGACCACATCCGCAGGAACCTGCCCGACGGGGCGGGCGCCGCACTCGTCGACGTGACGTCGGCCTACGCGGTGTTCGGGGTGATGGGGCCCAAGTCTCGCGATCTGCTGTCCGCCCTGACGTCGGCCGACCTGTCCGATGAAGCGTTCCCGTTCGCCACAAGCCAGGAGATCTCATTGGGTTATGCGACGGTGCGCGCCACCCGGATTACGTATGTCGGCGAATTGGGTTGGGAACTCTCTGTTCCCGCCGAGTTCGCGGTCGGCGTCTATGAGGACCTGATGACAGCGGGCGCCACGTTCGGAGTCGGCCGCGGCGGCTACTACGCGATCGAATCTCTTCGGCTCGAAAAGGGTTATCGCGCATTCGGCAGGGAACTGACACCGAGCGAGAACCCCGTCGAAGCGGGGCTTCTGTTCGCCTGCAAACTGAAAACCGATATCGCCTTTCTCGGCCGCGAAGCGCTCGAGAAGGCCAAGGCGGAAGGACCCCGCCGCAAGCTCGTCGGGTTCAAGGTCGACGACCCAGACGCGATGCTGTGGGGAGGCGAGCTGATCCTGCGCGACGGCGGTGTCGCCGGACAGGTGACGTCCGCGGCGTGGGGTGAGACTTCGGGCTGCTGCGTCGGGCTGGCCTACGTGCGAGCTTCGGACAACGCCGTCATCAACGCCGACTGGATCAACGCAGGCAACTACGAGGTCAACGTCGGTGGGCAGTTGCATCCGGTGTCGGTTTCACTGAAGCCGCTCTACGACCCGACGAACGAGAGAATCCGCCGGTAATGGATTGCCTACCGCATGAACATCTGTTCATCTAGACAGATGAAGTGGTGCGGGCATAGGCTCGGTCGGTGACCGTCGTCGAGCAGCCAGAACCCCCGCAGGCCACCCGATTCGACCGAACCGATTGGACGACGATCGCCGCGATTGGTGGCGTCGTGCTGGCGCTCCACCTATTCGGCTGGGGCGTGCTTGTGCTTGGTGTGGCCCCGCAACACGTCACGCTCGGATCGGCAGGCGTGTTCGGCGTCGGACTGGGCGTGACCGCGTACCTTCTCGGCGTGCGGCACGCGTTCGACGCCGACCACATCGCCGTCATCGACAACACCACGCGAAAGCTGGTCGGGGAGCGCACCCGCTCGCTGTCCGCCGGCTTCTGGTTCTCCCTTGGCCATTCCAGCGTCGTGTTCGGGCTGGCGTTGCTGTTGGCCATCGGAGTGCGCGCGATCGTAGGACCCGTCCAGGATCAGGGGTCGCCGCTATTGCAGACCCTCGGGCTGGTTGGCTCCGTCGTCGCCGGTACGTTCCTCATCCTCATCGGGCTGACGAATTTGTTCGCCGCGGTGGGCATCGCCAGGGTGTTCCGCCGGATGCGTAGCGGCGACTTCGACGAGGCCGAACTCGAACGTCAACTCGAGCAGCGTGGCTTCCTGGCGCGCCTCTTCGCCGGCCTCATGCGCCGCGTGAGCAAGCCACGGCACCTCTACCCGGTCGGGCTGCTCATGGGACTGGGGTTCGACACTGCCACGCAGGTGGCACTGCTGGTGCTGGCCGCGGGAACGGCGGCATTCACGCTGCCGTGGTACGCGATCTTGGTGCTGCCTGTGCTGTTCGCGGCGGGGATGAGCCTGTTCGACGCACTTGACGGCATCTTCATGTCGCGGGCGTACGGCTGGGCGTTCCTCAAGCCGATCCGCAAGGTGTATTACAACCTGACCGTGACGGTGCTTTCGGTGGTCGTCGCGCTGGTCATCGGCGTCATCGTGCTCGCAGGACTGGTCGCCGACCGTCTCGGCATCACCTCGGGTCCGCTGGCCGCCATCGGATCGTTGGACCTGCAGTTCGTCGGGTTCATGATCGTCGGGTTGTTCATTGCGGCCTGGATGATCGCCCTTGCGGTATGGCACTTCGGACAGGTCGAGGAACGCTGGGCGGCGCAGCCTTCCGGCTAGCCCGTCAGTGTCGTCGCGACGGCGGCCACGGCGGCTCGCCGCATAGCGCCAACAACGCGTTTTCGATCACCTCTGGCAGCGCGGGGTGGATCCAGTACTGGCCACGCGCCATGTCCTGAGCAGGCAGGTCAAAACTCATCGCCTGGATCAGCGGCTGGATCAACGACGAGGCCTGATGGCCCATGATGTGGGCGCCCAGTATCAGACCTGTGTCGTCGTCGACGATGATCTTCGCGATGCCTGTGGTGTCCTCCATCGCCCACCCGTAAGCGACGTCGCCGAAATCCTGGACCTTGGCCCTGGTGTTGAATCCCTTTGCCCTGGCCTGGTTTTCGGTAAGGCCGACACTGGCGATCTGCGGGTCGGTGAACACCGCCGATGGCACGAACCGATGGTTGGACGGCATAAGTGCTTCGGTGTCCTCCCAGTCCTGCAGCAGGTTGTGTTTGACGACGCGTGCCTCGTGGTTGGCGACGTGCTTGAGCTGATAGTCCGACGACACGTCGCCGAGCGCGAACACGCCGCGCGCGGTCGTCCGCTGGTACTCGTCGACGACGACCTGGCCGTTGGCGCCGACCTTGATGCCGGCCTGTTCCGCGTCGAGCAGGTCGCCGTTGGGCGTCCTGCCCGTGGCGACCAGTAGTGCGTCGCCGCGTAGCCGTGAACCGTCGTGGCAGCGCAACTCCACGCAGTCGCCGTCCTGCCGGAGCCCGGCGACCTCGTGGTGACTCAGCAGTTCCCACCTTTTGGAGGCGAGGTCGGTGAAGCGTTCGCAGATCGTGTCGTCGTGCCCGCGCAGCAGTGTGCTGCCGCGGATCATCAGCGTGACTCGGCTGCCCAGCGCCGAGAAGATGTGGGCGAACTCGCATGCGATGAATCCGCCGCCGACGATGATCAGGTGTTCGGGAACGTCGAGGATCCGCATGATGGTGTCGCTGGTGTGGTACCGCACACCGGAATTGGCTATCTCGTCGGGGATCACCGGCCTGGAGCCTGCCGCGATGACGACCTGATCGGCGGTCAGCTCGTCGCCGTCGGCGGTGCGCAACTGGTACCTGCCGTCGGGCAGGGTCGGACCGAATCGGGTGTGGCTTGCGAACACCTGGACGTTGGGGGAGGAGCGGCGGTAGTTCTCACCACCCATCGCGAGCGGATCGATGCGGCCGAAGACGCGGGACACGATGTCACCCCAGCGGACGGCGTCGACGTGTGCGTCGACCCCGTATTGTGCTGACTCGCGCGCACTTTGGGCGACCTCGGCGGCATAGACGAACATCTTCGTCGGTATGCAGCCGACGTTGAGGCAGGTCCCGCCGAACACGCCCTGCTCGCAGATTGCGACCCGTTTGTCTGCGTGGCGTTCGTCGAGGATCGAGTTGCCAGAACCGGTGCCGACGATCGCGATGTCGAAATGGGCCATTGTCACCTTCCTCGTTCGGATTTAGTTGCCGCATCGGAAGTTTCGGCAAGAAGCCAATCCAGCCACCTGTCCAGTTCGCGGTACGCCGCTTGGCGGGGCTCCGCGATCGAGAGGAACACGTCGTGTTTGGCGTCCACGATCGGCACGATCGTTGAGCGGTTGCCGATGCAGCCCGCCCATCGCGCGATCTGCTTGACGTCGAGCACCGCGTCACCGCGCTGGATCTCGTCAATCTTTTCCGGGTCGGTGACCTCCCGCACACTGCGATCCGACCGCAGGATCAGATTGGGCACACCGACATCCAGCCCACGGTGCAGCTTGACCTGCGCACGGCGGATGGCGTGCAGCCAGCCGAAGGTGACAGGAAAGCCGCCGATCGGCTTCCACTTGAGGTCGTAGTCGAATTCGCCTGCGTACGCCTTGTGCAGCGAGGCGCCGTAGCCGCCCTCGGTTTCTGCGGGCGGCCGGACCACCCGCTTCTTGCGGATGCGCGAGAGTGCGCCGATGGCCGCGCCAGCGGGGGCAGTGCGCAGGACGGCAGGCCCCTGCAGATCCAGCCACGGGCTGTTGAGCACCAAACCGGCGATGTGACGCCGCGCGATGTCACCGCGGCGCCGCATTCGGTCCAGCCACAGCGGGACGATCAGCCCGCCGGTGGAATGGCCGTAGATGAGAACGTCGGCTGCCGGAGCCGCCTGGGCGATGAGGTCCAGTGCCCGCTCGAGTTCGGTGTCGTAGCGCTCCAGGTCGGTGGTGAAGTGCGGCGTCTGCCCCTCGCGCCACGACCTCCCGCACTTGTTCATGTCCAACGCGTAGAAGGCGAAGCCGCGGCCTGCGAAGAAGTCGGCCAGTTCGGTGTGGAAGAAGTAGTCGGTGAATCCGTGCACAAGCAGCACGGCGAGGGTCGTCAAGGGAGCAGGCTCGTCCCGGCGCACCAGTGTGGCGAAGAGCTCACCTTCGCCGTCGGGATCCGGGCCGAGGCCGAACGTCTGCTGCGAGTAACCAGGCAGCACATCGGGCTCCCATCCAGTCACGACAGCAACCTTAGCCGCGCTTCGCCGCCGACCTGGGCCTGTGGACGCAGACCACGGCGGATAACCTGAACAGCGGCAAGCCGTGACACGCGGCCCGCGACCGCGAAGGACCAACGATTCGGTGTCTGACCCGAAGGCCGCACAGACGGACGTCCTTCTGGTGGGCGCGGGAATCATGAGTGCCACCCTCGGCGCGCTCTTGCGGCTGGTGGAGCCGAATTGGACGATCACCCTGATCGAGCGCCTTGACGGCGCGGCCGCCGAGAGCAGCGGCCCGTGGCACAACGCAGGCACCGGACACGCAGGGTTGTGCGAGCTGAACTACACCCCGCAGCGGACCGACGGCTCGATCGACATCAGCAAAGCGATCCAGGTCAACGAGCAGTTTCAGGTGACGCGCCAGTTCTGGGCGTACGCGGTCGAGAACAGGCTGCTGCCCGATGTGCGCAGTTTCCTCAACCCGATCCCGCACGTCAGCTTCGTCAAAGGCGAGGCCAACATCGACTATTTGAAGCGCCGCCACGACGCGTTGGCCGGCAATCCGCTGTTCGCGTCCATGGAGTTCATTGCCGACGACGATGAGTTCGCGCGGCGGTTGCCATTGATGGCGACCGGGCGAAGCGATTCGGATCCGATCGCACTGGCCTGGGCCCAGGACGGCACCGACGTCGACTTTGGCGCACTGTCGCGACAGCTCATCGGCTACACCGCGCAAGGCGGAATGACCACGCTGTTCGGTCACGAGGTGCGAGACCTACGCAAAGAGTCCGACGGCAGCTGGACAGTGGCGATCGTCAACCGCCGGACCGAGGGAAAGCGGAAGGTGAACGCGAAGTTCGTGTTCATCGGGGCCGGTGGTGGTGCTGTGCCGCTGCTTCAGAAGTCCGGGATCCGCGAGGCCAAGGGGTACGGCGGCTTCCCGGTCGGCGGTGCGTTCCTGCGCACCGATCGGCGGGCCCTGACCGCGGCGCACCGAGCCAAGGTGTACACCCTTCCGTCGGCGGGCGCGCCGCCGATGGCAGGGACACATCTGGACAACCGGGTGATCAACAGCAAATCGTGGCTGGTGTTCGGACCATTCGCGGGCTGGTCGCCGAAGTTCTTGAAACAGGGCAAGATCACCGATCTGCCGCGGTCGGTCAGGCCGAACAACCTGGCGCCAATGGTCACGGCCGGGCTGAAACAGGTGCCTCTGGTGCGCTACCTGATCGGCCAGCTGCTGCAGTCGGAGGCGCGTCGAGTGCAGGAGCTGCGTGAATTCGTCCCCAGTGCAGTCGATTCCGATTGGAAAATCGACATCGCCGGGCAGCGGGTGCAAGTGATTCGCCGGGCCAACGGCAAGGGCGGTGTGCTGGACTTCGGCACGACGGTGCTGTCGGCGGCCGACGGCAGCATCGCAGGGCTGCTCGGCGCCTCGCCGGGAGCGTCGACAGCGGTGCCTGCGATGCTGGACGTGATGGAGCGCTGCTTCGGTGACCGCTACAAGTCCTGGTCACCCAAGCTCAAGGAGATCGTGCCGTCGCTGGGCACCGAGCTGTCCGGCCAGCCAGCACTATTCGAGGAGGTGTGGTCGTGGGGCACCAAGGTACTCAAGCTCGACCGGCCCGCCAGTGGCGTCTCGGCAGCCGCGGCGATCGGTTGACGGTGGCTGCCAAATGACGATCGCACTGCGCCGCAGCTGGGCCAAGGACCTGGACGCCAGGACGCTCTACGAGCTGCTGAAGCTGCGCGTCGAGGTGTTCGTCGTCGAACAGGCCACCCCCTATCCCGAATTGGACGGCCGTGACCTGCTCGCAGAAACCCGCCACTTCTGGCTCGAAGGGCCTGGCAGCGACGTGATTTGCACGCTGCGACTGATGGAAGAACACCCTGGCGGCGAGAAAGCCTTCCGAATCGGACGTGTCTGCACCAAACGCAGCGCCCGCGGTCACGGCCACACCACCCGGCTGCTGCAGGCCGCGCTGGCCGAGGTCGGCGACTATCCGTGCCACATCAACGCGCAGACCTACCTGCAGGACATGTACGGCCATCACGGATTCGTGCGCGACGGCGACGAATTCCTCGACGACGGCATCCCGCACGTGCCGATGGTGAAGCCGGCTTCGCCTGCCGAAACGGGGCAGTCGTGATCTCGGAGGGCAGGAGCGAAGCGACCCGGGAATCAACTGCGATCTACCCGTTCAGCGCGATCGTCGGTCACGACCGCCTGCGGCTGGCACTTGTGTTGTGCGCGGTGCGGCCCGAGATCGGCGGTGTGTTGATCCGCGGCGAAAAGGGCACCGCGAAGTCGACCGCCGTGCGGGGTCTGGCACACGTACTAGCCGCAGTGGACGGCGCTTCGCTCGTCGAGCTGCCGATCGGCGCGACAGAGGACCGAGTGGTCGGGTCTCTCGATCTGCAGAAGGTGCTGCGCGACGGTGAACACGCGTTTTCGCCGGGCTTGCTGTCCCGCGCACACGGTGGCGTGCTCTATGTCGACGAGGTCAACCTGCTGCACGACCACCTCGTCGATGTGATCCTTGACGCGGCGGCGATGGGTCGCGTGCACGTCGAGCGCGACGGCGTTTCGCATAGTCACGAGGCCCGCTTCGTGCTGATCGGCACGATGAATCCTGAAGAGGGCGAGCTGCGTCCGCAGTTGCTCGACCGCTTCGGGCTCACGGTGGACGTTCGCGCATCACGCGATGTCGACGTTCGAGCCGACGTCATCCGGCAGCGGATGGCGTTCGAGGCCGATCCCGTCGCGTTCGCTGATCTCTACGTTGCGGCGGATGCCGAACTGGCCCGCCGCGTCACCGCGGCGCGCGCAGTGGCTGACTCTGTTGTCTTGCCGGACAACGAGTTGCGGCGCATCGCGGCATTGTGCGCGGCGTTCGACGTCGACGGGATGCGGGCCGATCTGGTAGTGGCACGCACCGCCGTCGCGCACGCCGCGTGGCGTGGGGCCGATACCGTTGCGGAGGAGGACATTCGGGTGGCCGCCGAACTTGCGCTCCCGCACAGGCGACGCCGCGACCCGTTCGACGACCCGGGGCTTGATCCGGACCAACTCGACGACGCGATGGCTCAGGCGGCGGAATCCGCCGACGAGCCGGAGCCCGATCCCGACCCGGATCCGCATGGCGGTGGCGAATCGACCTCGGATGACGGGTCCGATAACACGGTGCCGCAACACAATTCGAGCGCTGCACCCCGACCGAGCGCCGCGCCGTCGCCGGTGTTTCGGACAAGGGCGCTGGTGGTGCCGGGCGTCGGCGAAGGCGCGCCTGGTCGCCGGTCACGCGCCCGAAACCGCATGGGGAAGACGATCTCGGCGACCGCCGAACCGGGGGCAGGCCACGGCATGCACGTCTTCGGGACGCTGCTGGCCGCGGCCGGTCGTCAGCGTCGCCCTGGTCGGCTACGTCCCGGTCCCGACGACGTGCGTCGTGCGATCAGGGAAGGCCGCGAAGGCAATCTGGTGATCTTCGTCGTCGACGCCTCGGGCTCGATGGCCGCACGCGACCGGATGTCGGCGGTCAGTGGTGCGACGATGTCGCTGTTGCGAGACGCATATCAGCGTCGCGACAAGGTGGCGGTGATCACGTTCCGGCAGCAGGACGCCCAGCTGTTGTTGCCACCGACATCGTCGGTGCACATCGCGGGCCGCAGGCTTGCCCGGTTCGACACCGGCGGGAAAACGCCACTGGCGCAAGGCTTGCTGGCCGCACGCGATGTGGTGGTGCGCGAGAAGGCACGTGACCGGGCGCGGCGCAGCCTGGTTGTGGTGCTCACCGACGGGCGTGCCACCGGTGGCCCCGACCCTCTGGGTCGCACCCGGGTGGCCGCGGCCGGGCTGGTCGCCGAGGGGGCGACCGCGGTCGTGGTGGACTGCGAAACGTCGTATGTGCGACTGGGTTTGGCCGAGGAGCTGGCAGGCCACCTCGGTGCACCTGCGGTGCGGTTGGCACACCTGCGTGCCGACACCCTCACGGCACTGGTTACGTCGCAGGCCGATCGCAACGTCGCGTAGGGAGACGTCGATGCCACAAGGTCAACCGGTAGCCGTCCCCGACGACGGCCTGACGACCCGTGCCCGCCGCAATGCTCCGCTGCTCGCCGTGCACACCGGCGCGGGCAAGGGCAAGTCGACGGCGGCATTCGGCATGGCGCTGCGTGCCTGGAACCAGGGTTTCAAGATCGCGGTGTTTCAGTTCGTCAAGAGCGCCAAGTGGAAGGTCGGTGAGGAAGCCGCGTTTCGCGAGTTGGGTCGCCTGCACGACGAGCATGGGGTCGGCGGCCCGGTGGAGTGGCACAAGATGGGCGCGGGCTGGTCGTGGTCGCGCAAGCCTGGCACGGACGTCGACCATGCGGCGGCCGCCGCCGATGGCTGGGCGGAGATCTCCCGACGTCTGGCCGACCAGCAGCACGACTTCTATGTGCTCGACGAGTTCACCTATCCGCTGAAGTGGGGGTGGATCGACATAGATGAAGTAGTGGACGTGTTCCTCTCGCGGCCAGGCACACAGCACGTCGTCATCACCGGGCGCGATGCGCCACAGCCGTTGCTTGACGCCGCGGATCTGGTGACGGAGATGACGAAGGTAAAGCACCCGATGGACGTCGGCCGCAAGGGCCAGAGGGGCATCGAGTGGTGAGTGTCCCCGCCGTTGTCATTGCCGCGCCGGCGTCGGGCAGCGGAAAGACCACCGTGGCAACGGGTTTGATGGGTGCGCTGCGGCGAGCAGGGCGGCGGGTCGCGCCGTTCAAGGTCGGCCCCGATTTCATCGACCCCGGCTACCACGCGCTGGCGGCGCTGCGGTCGGGCCGCAACCTCGACCCGGTGCTGGTGGGGGAGCAGTTGATCGGCCCGCTGTACCGGCATGGCGGCGCGGGTGCCGATATCGCGGTCATCGAGGGCGTGATGGGGCTGTTCGACGGGCGCATCAGTGAGGGCGCCGCCCACACCGCTGTCGCCGACGGCTCGACCGCGCACGTCGCCGCGCTGCTGGGTGCGCCGGTGATCCTGGTGGTCGACACACGTGGCCAGAGCCACAGCATTGCAGCTCTGCTGCATGGCTTTTCGACATACGACCAGTCGGTGCGCATCGCGGGGGTGATCCTCAACCGGGTCGGCTCGCCCCGGCACGAGGAAGTGCTGCGACAGGCGTGCGAGCACGCCGGTGTGCCGGTGTTCGGCGCGATCCCGCGTGCCGACGAACTGTCCGTGCCGTCACGGCACCTCGGCCTGGTCACCGCCGTCGAACACGGCGAGCAGGCGCGGGCCGCGGTCAAGGCGATGACCGCACTCGTGGGCCGCCACGTCGACCTCGTTGGAATCGCCGCCGTCGCGTCCAGTCGGGTGACCGACGAGCCGTGGGATCCCGCTGTCGCCGCGCCAGCCGCCGGGAACGTCACGGTGGCGCTTGCGGCGGGAAAGGCGTTCAGCTTCGGCTACGCCGAGCACGGTGAGCTGCTGCGCGCAGCAGGCGCCGACGTCGTCGAGTTCGATCCGTTGACCGATCCGCTGCCTACGCAGACCGCGGCGCTGGTGCTGCCCGGTGGATTCCCTGAGCAGTTCAGTACCGAGCTTTCGGCCAACGATGTTGTGCGTCAACAGATCCGCGAGCTGGCAGCCGGTGGTGCGCCGGTGCATGCGGAATGCGCTGGCCTCACCTATCTCGTCGACGAGCTCGACGGGTATCCGATGTGTGGTGTGCTGTCAGGAACCGCGCGGTTCACCGAGCGGCTCACGCTTGGATATCGGGAGGCGGTGGCGGTGGCCGAATCGCCGCTGCACACCATCGGCGATCGCATGATGGGGCATGAATTTCACCGCACCACAGTCGCGTTCGCCGACAGCTATCCGCCGGCATGGGTGTATGCCGGACGGAACTTGCCCACGGTCCGCGACGGCGCCATCGACCGCGGAGTTCACGCCGGCTACCTGCACACCCACCCGGCCGCGCACCCGCAAGCGATAACCCGCTTCGTTGCCGCTGCTGCAACCTCTAAGCTCGCCCGGTGACCGAGAATGCCTACTTAGTCGGCCTGCGTCTGGCCGGCAAGAAGGTCGTGGTCGTAGGCGGCGGTACCGTCGCGCAGCGCCGCCTGCCGCTATTGATCGCCAACGGCGCCGATGTGCACGTCATCACCCGTAGCGCCACCCCGGCCGTCGAAGGCATGACGGGAATCACCTTGACGCTCAGGGAGTTCCGCGACGACGACCTCGACGGCGCCTGGTATGCGATCGCGGCCACCGACGACCCGGAGGTCAACGCCGCCGTCGTCGCCGGGGCCGAACGACGGCACATCTTCTGTGTGCGCGCCGACGTTGCCCGCGACGGCACTGCCGTCACGCCCGCCTCGTTTGAGTACGAAGGCCTGTCCGTCGGGGTGCTGGCAGGCGGCGAGCACCGCCGGTCAGCGGCGATCCGGTCGGCCATCCACGAGGCGCTGCAGCAGGGCGTTATCAGGGCCGAAGCTCCTGGCGTCGTGCGCGGAGGGGTCGCGCTGGTCGGCGGCGGACCCGGGGACCCCGAACTGATCACCGTGCGCGGCAGGCGCCTGCTGGCCAACGCAGACGTCGTCGTCGCCGACCGGCTGGCCCCGCAGGAACTGCTCGCCGAACTTCCACCGCAGGTCGAGGTCATCGACGCCGCCAAGATCCCGTACGGGCGCGCGATGGCGCAGGACGCCATCAATGAGGTGCTCATCGACCGCGCCAAGGCGGGCAAGTTCGTCGTTCGGCTCAAGGGGGGCGACCCGTTTGTATTCGCGCGCGGCTACGAGGAGGTGATCGCGTGTGCGGATGCTGGGATTCCTGTCACAGTTGTGCCGGGTGTGACGAGTGCCATAGCCGTTCCGGCATTGGCAGGCGTTCCGGTCACCCATCGGGGGATAACGCACGAGTTCGTGGTGGTCAGCGGCCATGTTGCGCCCGACCATCCCGAATCGTTAGTGAATTGGAACGCACTGGCGGCGCTCTCGGGCACCATCGTTCTCTTGATGGCCGTAGAGCGCATCGAGCTGTTCACCAAGGCACTGCTGGAAGGCGGCCGACCTGCGGATACGCCGGTCCTCGTGGTCCAGCACGGCACCACGGCCTCGCAGCTGACGTTGCGCGCCACCCTTGCCGACGCGCCTGAACGAATCCGTGAAGAGGGCATCAGGCCTCCCGCGATCATCGTGATCGGCTCCGTCGCGGCTTTCGGCGGTTAAAGGATTCTTAAGATTACTGTAAGGTAACCCGCTATGACGGCTCTCAATGACGCAGAGCGCGCCGCCATCCGCCGTGACGCCGAAGGCGGAGCAAACCGTGCTCATCCGGTGCACATGGAGTACCCCGGTTCGGAGCGAACCGGCAGGTCCCCGGCTTGGTTACCGTCGCGGCGCTTCATCGCCGCGGTGATCGCGATCGGTGGCATGCAGCTGCTCGCCACCATGGACAGCACCGTTGCCATCGTCGCCCTTCCTAAGATTCAGAACGAGCTGAGCTTGTCCGACGCCGGCCGCAGCTGGGTTATCACGGCTTATGTCCTGACCTTCGGCGGGCTGATGCTGCTCGGTGGACGCCTTGGCGACACGATCGGCCGCAAGCGCACTTTCATCGTCGGCGTCGCGCTGTTCACCATCGCCTCGATCCTGTGCGGCCTTGCGTGGAACGAAGGCACACTGGTCACCGCCCGGCTGCTGCAGGGCGTTGGCGCGGCGATCGCGTCACCGACGGCTCTTGCGCTGATCGCGACCACGTTCCCGAAGGGGCCCGCGCGCAACGCGGCCACCGCGATTTTCGCCGCGATGACCGGCGTCGGCTCGGTGATGGGCCTGATCGTCGGCGGTGCACTGACCGAGGTGTCCTGGCGGTGGGCGTTCCTGATGAACATCCCGATCGGGATCTTGATGATCCACTTGGCCCGCAAAACGCTGCGGGAGACCCACCGCGAGCCACTGAAGCTGGACGCCACCGGCGCAATTCTTGCGACGTTGGGTTGCACGGCAGCAGTGTTCGGTTTCTCGATGGGCCCGGAGCAGGGCTGGCTCTCGCCGATCACGATCGCTTCGGGCGTCGCCGCCGGTGTCTTCTTTCTCGCGTTCGTCTACGTCGAGCGCAGCGCCGAAAACCCCGTTGTGCCGTTCGAGCTGTTCCGTGATCGCAACCGGGTCGCCACGTTCGCCGCGGTCTTCCTGGCCGGCGGCGTCATGTTCACACTGACCGTGCTGATCGGGCTCTACGTCCAGGACATCATGGGCTACACCGCATTACGCGCAGGCCTCGGCTTCATCCCGTTCGTCATCGCGCTAGGCATCGGGCTCGGGTTGTCGTCGCACCTGGTGTCGTCGTTCCCGCCGCGGGTGCTCGTGATCGCCGGCGGCGTGCTGGTGATCGCCGCGATGCTCTACGGCTCCACGCTCAACGGCGGCATCCCGTACTTCCCGAATCTGGTCATCCCGATCACCGTCGGCGGCTTAGGCATCGGCATGATCGTCGTCCCGTTGACGCTGTCGGCCATCGCCGGTGTCGGCTTCGACCAGATCGGCCCCGTATCGGCGATCGCGCTGATGCTGCAGAATCTCGGCGGCCCCGTCGTGCTCGCGATCGTCCAGGCCGTCATCACGTCGCGCGCGTTGTATCTGGGTGGCACTACCGGACCGGTGAAATATATGGACCGCGCGCAGTTGCACGCACTCGATCAGGGCTACACCTACGGCCTGCTGTGGGTGGCGGGGGTCGCGGTGATTGTCGCCGGCGTAACGCTGTTCATCGGATACACCTCGTCGCAGGTCGCACAGGCGCAGGAAGTAAAGGACGCGATCGACGCGGGAGAGCTTTAGGCCGCCACCGTCACGTCGACGGATAGGTAGTCGCCGATGTCGAGCGCTGCTGGCCAGTCGCCGGCGTGTATCGCGCGTGCAAGGTCGTCGACCAATGGGCTGTTGGCGCCCAACTCCGCCAGCCATGCCGAAACGGTGGTCGCGATCTCATGAGCCGGCACATGGACGCTGCGTTGGTGCCGGCGATCGGTGACCCGATAAATCGCACTGGTTCGGGTGGCCGGTTGGTACATGCCCGTTATTCGGAGACGACTCGCCGCTGGATGAGTCATCTCGCGTCCTAACTATTGGCCTGCTGCCCGGGATGGGCTCTTCTCACAAGTAGGAGCGATTGATCCGGCTCAACCCGACACTTTTTCGTCAACTCTCTTCTACTGATCACGCCGAAACCGTCGCTGGGTAGGCTGGCAAGCCATGTCCGGGGTGGGTGGTTCTTCAGCAAGCCCGGCACGTTCGGCACCACTCTCGACGCACGTGCTCGGCGTCGCGATCATCGCGATCACCGGCATGCAGCTGATGTCGACCCTCGACGGCACCATCGTCATCGTCGCGTTGCCGCGCATGCAGGCCGACCTGGACCTTTCCGACGCATCCAAGAGCTGGGTGATCACCGCATACGTGCTGACCTTCGGCGGGCTGCTACTGCTCGGCGGCCGCGTCGGTGACGCGATCGGCCACAAACGGGCGTTCCTGTCCGGTGTTGGGGTGTTCACGATCGCGTCGTTGGTGTGCGGGCTCGCCACCGACGGCGTGACGTTGATCGTCGCGCGTGCTGTGCAGGGCACGGGTGCAGCAGTGGCCGCGCCGACGGGGCTGGCGCTGATCGCGACGACCTATGCCGTCGGGCACGCCCGCAACCGGGCGATGGCGGTGTCCGCTGCGATGCAGGGCATCGGCTCGGTGCTCGGACTTGTGCTTGGCGGCGCACTGACCGTGATCTCCTGGCGGCTGGCGTTCTTGATCAACGTGCCCATCGGCATCGTCATCATCGCGATCGCCGTCTATCGGATCGCCGAAACCCATCACGAGCGCCTAAAGCTCGACGTCACCGGCGCGCTTCTGGCCACGCTCGGCTGCACCGCGGCTGTGCTGGTGTTCACCCAGGGACCGCCGCGTGCCTGGATTGACCCGTGGGTGATCGGCGCCGCCGTTGCCGCGGTGGTGTTCTTCGCCGCGTTCCTCATCATCGAGCGCACCGCCGAGAACCCGCTGGTGCCCTTCTCGGTGTTCGACAACCGCAACCGGGTGATGACGTTCGTGACGCTGTTCCTGGCCGGCGGGGTGCTGCTGACGCTGACGGTGATGATCGGGCTGTTGGTGCAGGATGTGCTCGGCTATTCGGCCCTGAAGGCCGGAATCTGTTTCATTCCGTTCGCGATCGCCTTCGGGGTCGGCAGTGCGCTCGCCGCCAGGCTGGCCCCACGCGTCGCGCCGCGATGGCTGATCATCGGCGGCGGCGTGTTCGTGGTGGTCGCGATGCTCTACGGCTCGACATTGACCCGCGACATCCCCTACTTCCCCGATCTGTTCATGCCAATCGTCGTCGGCGGCTTCGGTATCGGGATGATCGCCGTGATCCTGCCGCTGTGCGCGGTCGCCGAGGTGGGGCCGCTGGAAATCGGACCGGTGTCCGCGATCACGTTGATGGTGCAGAACCTCGGCGGACCGATGGTGCTGGTCGTGATCATGGCGGTGCAGACCTCGCGGACGCTGTTCCTCGGCGGGACGACGGGACCGGTGAAGAACATGACGCCCGCACAACTGGACGCACTGGGTTACGGCTACACCTACTCGCTGCTGTGGGTCGCAGGCATCGCGGTGATCGTCGGCGTCGCCGCGTTCTGGATCGGTTTCTCCCCGCGTCAGATCGCCACCGCGCAGCACACCCGCGAAGCGTTCGAGGCGGGCGAGCTGTAGTTAGGCTGTCGCCGTGGACGACGACGCGAGACCCACGCGACAGCAGATCTCCGACGCGATCGATCCGGCCGGCTGGCGCCTCGTCCTTGGGGCCATCTACGCGGAAGTGTTGGCGCCGTCGCTCGCGGAGGCCGCCGAGGTTGCGTCCGTCGCCGTTTCGGCGGCTGGCGCCGACGGGCAGGGGCATCTGACAGTCGACGTCCGCGCGGACCGGGCCGTCCTGCGGCTGCAATCCGCGGCCGTGGGCGGCGTCACCGGGCGCGACGTCCGGCTGGCGCACGCGGTGTCGGAGACGATGGTGGCACGGGATTGGCAGCCGTCGAAGGCAGGCGGAGCCGCGCAGGCGCTGGAAATCGCGATCGACGCTCTCGACATCGGCCTGGTGCGTCCGTTCTGGAAGGCCATCTTGGGATACGCCGACGAACCCGGGTCCGAATTGCCCGCAGCGCTGATCGATCCGTCCTGCCGCGGGCCCGCGGTCTGGTTCCAGCAGATGGATATGCCTCGGCCACAGCGCAATCGCATCCACATCGATGTCGATGTGCCCGCCGAAGGGGCAGCGGCGCGAATAGACGCGGCGCTCGCCGCGGGTGGCCGTCTGCTCAGCGACCGCAGGGCGCCTGCCTATTGGGTGTTGGCCGACCCCGAAGGGAACGAGGCATGCATCTGCACCTGGCAAGGACGGGATTGACATGACGACGAACAGACACGAAGCGCCAGAACCGCCGGACACCCTGCGGGACCGGTTCCGCGACGCGATCGCTCCGCGCACGCTGCTACTCGGCGTCGGCGTGTTGTTGCTTCAGTTCGCCTTCATCGTGTCGTACATCGGTGCCTTTCATTCCCCGTCGCCGCACCGGATTCCCGTCACCGTTGTGGCACCTGGACAGGCGGCAGGCCAGATCGTCGACCAGCTCAACGCGGTGTCGGCGCAGCCGGTCGTGGCCAGCGCCTCCTCTGACGAAATGGAGGCCCGACAGGCGCTGCGTGCCGGCGAGACCTCCGGTGTGTATGTGGTCAACCCGGCTGGCACGAGCGACTCACTGTTGCTCGCTTCGGGCGGCGGGACGGCGGTGGCCACGGCGGTCGAGCAGCTGTTCACCATCGCGGCGCAGCAGCACGGTCGCACCGTCACGGTCCAAGACCTGGTGCCGCTCGACCCGGGGGATGCCCGCGGCCTGTCCGGGTTCTATCTCGTCATCGGCTGGGCGGTCGGCGGGTACCTGTTCGCGGCCATGCTCGGCGTTGCCAAGGGCTCGCGCCCGGCGACGCTCCCGCGGGCGGTGTGGCGGCTCGGTGCGACCATTCCCTACGCGCTGGCCTCCGGGCTGGGTGGTGTCGTCATCGCCGAACCGGTGCTGCATGCGCTCAACGGCCACTTTTGGTCGATCGCGGGAATCGGTGTGCTGGTGACACTTTCGGCCGCCACGGTCACGATGGCGTTGCAGACACTGTTCGGTGTAATAGGTATCGGGTTGACCGTGGTGATCTTCGTGATCCTCGGCAACCCGTCGGCGGGGGGTGCCTACCAGGCGCCGCTGCTGCCGCCGTTCTGGCGGGCGATCAGCAGCTACCTACCCAATGGAGCGGGCACCGACGCTATCCGCAAGATCGTCTACTTCGACGGGCATGGGCTGATGCATCCCGTCATCGTGCTGGCGGTGTGGGTCGCCGCGGGTGTTGTCGTGACGTTGGTCGGCTCGACTCTCGTGCACAAATCGAAAGCCGTTGCGACACAGGGGTGATTATGTCCCTTTGTCGACGAGGTCGAAAACCGTTAGGGCATGGGCGAACGGCTCTGAGGTGACGCCCATTGGTCCGAACGGATGATCAAGCACGAAGACGAGGTACAGCAGCAAACCAAGCAGGACACTGACAGCGCTCACCAGGACAATGTGGGCACGCTTACTCGTGAGCCGCATGAAGCTGGTGAGCATGATCAGCACTGCCCCGCCGAAGATCAGGGAGCACCACAACAGCGGAGGTATTCGGGGTTTGGAATCCAAGATCCGGGCGCTGCGATCAGACGCCAATACGGTCACCTGACCAAGAAACTCCTGGTTGATCGGGCTCGCCGTCGCACCGGGCGGTCCGCCGACGATGCGATACATCTGCGTGAGCGCGGCTCGTCCCGTATTGCTGACTTCACTGAATTCTTCTTTGCCCCATTTCGGACCTTGCAGCGCCGCCGCGTAGATGCGCAGCTGTTCGCGTACCTGGGATTGCTCTGCCTGTGGCATCGCGACGGTCTGGCGGTAGAGCGTCGTCAACGTCGATGCCTCATTCGAAACGTTCTGCTCGGCCGAAAGGAACTGTTGCCACCCGACGACGACGGTGAACCCGAGGAGTGCGCCGTAGACGAGGCCGACGACCGTCAGGAATGGCGACAATATCGAGTTCTGCTCTGGGCCGGTTTCATGGGACAGGATGCGAGTCGACAACACAACGCTGCCGATCGCGATCAGTACCGCACCGACGACAACGATCACCAAAACGAGCCAAGCGCCGAACAGCCCAAAGTCCCCCATGGGTCAATCAGGATGCCAGCAACGAGGGTCTCGGGACACCCAAATGTGCAGAAGCGGGCGCGTCAGTAAGGTGGTCGGCTGTGATCACCCGCATGTCCGAGCTGTTCCTGCGCACCCTGCGTGACGACCCCGCCGACGCCGAGGTGCCCAGCCACAAGCTGCTGATCCGGGCCGGCTACGTCCGCCCGATCGGTCCCGGGCTGTACAGCTGGCTGCCGCTGGGCCTGCGGGTGCTGCGCAAGATCGAGAAGATCGTCCGCGATGAGATGAATTCCATTGGCGGACAAGAGATTCTGTTTCCCGCACTACTACCCAAGGCGCCGTACGAGGTGACCAACCGCTGGACCGAGTACGGCGACGGCGTATTCCGGCTTCAGGACCGCCGCCGCAACGACTACCTGCTTGGACCGACTCACGAAGAGCTGTTTACGCTGACGGTCAAGGGGGAGTACAGCAGCTACAAGGATTTCCCTGTGCTGCTGTACCAAATCCAGACCAAGTACCGCGACGAGGCCCGGCCGCGAGCCGGGATCCTGCGGGGTCGCGAGTTCATCATGAAGGACTCGTACTCGTTCGACGTCGACGACGAAGGGCTCAGGGCGCAGTACGACGCGCACCGCGATGCCTACCAGCGGATCTTTGCCAATCTCGGTGTTCGCTACGTCATCGTTTCGGCGGTCTCGGGGGCGATGGGCGGCAGCGCGTCGGAGGAATTCCTGGCCGAAAGCGATATCGGCGAGGACACCTTCGTCCGGTGCGTGCAGTCGGGCTATGCGGCCAATGTCGAGGCGGTGATCACCGCGGTGCCTCCGTCGCCGCCGATCGAGGGGCAGCCCGAGGCCAAGGTGTACGACACGCCAGGCACTCCGACGATCGCCACCCTCGTCGAGTGGGCCAACTCCGCGCTGGACCGTGAGGTCGTCGCGGCGGACACGCTGAAGAACGTCGTGCTCAAGGTCCGTGTGCCCGGCGGTGAGTGGGAGCTGCTTGCGGTGGGCGTGCCAGGGGACCGTGAGGTCGACGAGAAGCGACTTGCCGCCGCACTGGACCCGGCCGAGCATGCGCTGCTCGACGACGCCGATTTCGCCAAGCATCCGTTCCTGACGAAGGGCTACATCGGGCCGAAAGCGTTGCTGGCCAACGGCGTTCGTTTTCTCGTCGACCCGCGCGTGGTGGACGGCACGTCGTGGATCACCGGCGCCGACGAGCCCGGTAAGCACGTGGTTGGCCTGGTCGCAGGCCGTGACTTCGTCGCCGATGGCACGATCGAGGCCGCCGAGGTGCGCGACGGCGACCCGTCGCCCGACGGCGCTGGCCCACTGGTGTCGGCCCGAGGCATCGAGGTGGGCCACATCTTCCAGCTCGGCCGCAAGTACACCGACGCGTTCGCCGCGGATGTGCTTGGCGAGGACGGCAAGCCGATCCGGCTGACCATGGGTTCCTACGGCATCGGCGTGTCCCGGCTGGTGGCGGTGATCGCCGAACAGCATCACGACGAGCTGGGGTTGCGGTGGCCGTCGTCGGTGTCGCCGTTCGACGCGCATGTGGTGATGGCCAACAAGGACGACGCTGCCCGCGCCGGCGCAGCGGAACTGGCAAGCCAATTGGACCGGCTTGGCGTCGAGGTGTTGCTCGACGATCGGAAAGCCTCACCCGGTGTGAAATTCAAGGATGCCGAGTTGCTCGGGGTGCCGTGGATCGTCGTGGTGGGCCGCGGCTGGGCCGACGGCGTGGTCGAGCTGCGCAATCGGTTCACCGGCGAGACGCAGGAGATCGCGGTCGGCAACGCGGCGTCCGACATCTCCGCGGCGCTGGCCGGCTAGCGCTCGGCGTTATTCGGAACCGCCGGGGAACGCGACGGTGATCGGTGAGATGCCGAGCACCCGGCTCCATCGGGCCGCCATGACCGCGCACTCCGTCAGCGCCGCCACCGCGAACGACCGGTCCTGCTCCTCGGTCGCCTGCTCGAGCACTGCCCGCCACGCAACGGCTGAGTCTTCCTCCATCCGCACCGCCAGGTTGGCCGCGTCGGTCGGGTTGTGGACCTCAGTCGGTAACTGGTAGCCGGCCGCGGGCAGCGGCGGCTCGACCGACCGGGCCGTGAGCGTCGCGATGGCCCCCTCGCGCCGGTCCCGGTGCTCGGCCAATACGGTCGAAACCAGGTCGTTGACGTCGGGCATCGAGTGAGCCGACACCAGCCCGTAGCCGTAGATCGTCGCCTGCTCGGTGGCAATCGCGTCGAACAGTGCGCCGTTCGCAGCGTCCGACGGACGTCCCGGCGTGATGGGCTCGGCCGCCCGCGATGACGTGGTCGTCGTCGTGGGGGTGGCGGTGGTCGTGGGTGACGGCTCTGGAGAGGTCATTGCGGCGCTCCCGGCGGGACCAGCGCAACGGTGTATGCCGCTGTGCAGGACGCGGCGATCGAGCCGAGAAGCCCAGCGCGATAGCCGGACTGCGTGGCGGCCAGTTGCGCGGCGCTGTCCGCTGACTGACGGAGGGCCGCGATCACGTCCTTGGTCGTAGGTGTCGCCGCCGGTTGCGCGGTCGTGCTGGTCGCGGTCGTCGTCGGCGCGATCTTGCCTGTAATCCGCACTAGCTCGTCGGACAGCGCTTGGGCGTGCGCCGACCGTTCGGAGACCACCGCATTCAGCGCCTGTGCCGTCGGCGGCGGAGGAGTAGCTGCCGCGGCGTCCGCGGCGAGTTGACTGTCGGCGCGGGCTCGGTCGAGTTGGGCGGCCAGCTCATCGACTTCCGGTGGTGGCGGCGGTGACCCGCACGCGGCGACCGCTCCGCCAAGCAGTGCCAATGCCGCCGCCCCGAACAACACACGTCTTCTGATTACTGTCGGCGGAGGGCTCGGCACGGAAAACATCCTGCCATTGCCTGTGCCGTGCAATCGCTGGACGCCGCCGCGCGTTTGCGGCTTGCCAGGGCGGCCCTGGCGTATCGTTAATAGTCGGTTCCAAGTTGCGCCGTGAAGGAATCGTGTCCGGACAACTCAAGATGAGGAGCTCGCCGTGACGGAGCTGTCTGCGGGATTACCGTCGCAGAAACAGGTGATCGAGCTACTCGACGGCGAGTTCGCGCGCGCAGGCTACGAAATCGAAGACGTGCAGATCGACACCGCTGCACGCCCCCCGCGCATCACCGTGATCGCCGACGGCGACGATCCTCTGGATCTCGACTCGATCGCGCAGCTGTCCCGCTCGGCATCCGATCTGCTCGACAGCGTCGACACCCCGGCGTACGTCCTCGAGGTCACCTCGCCTGGGGTCGATCGCCCGTTGACCACCGAGAAGCACTACCGGCGCGCCCGCGGCCGCAAGGTCGAAATCACTCTGTCTGACGGGGCGCAACTGACAGGCCGGCTCGGCGAAATCCGTGAGGGCACCGTGGCTTTGGTGGTCCGCGAGGGCGCGAAGCCCAACTTCTCGATTCGCGAACTGCCTATCGGTGGCATCGCGAAAGCCGTTGTCCAGGTTGAGTTTTCGCCGCCAAACCAGCGTGAGCTGGAGCTTGCCGGCCAATCCGGGAAGGAGGCTTCAGCGTGAACATCGACATGGCGGCGTTGCACGCCATCGAGGCCGAAAAGGGCATCTCCGTAGATGTGGTGGTCGAGACGATCAAATCGGCACTGCTGACCGCATACCGCCATACCGAAGGCCATGAGGCCGACGCGCATATCGAGATCGACCGCAAGACCGGCGTCGTCCAGGTGATGGCGCGCGAGGCCGACGAAGACGGCAACGTTATCTCTGAATGGGACGACACCCCAGAAGGTTTCGGCCGCATCGCGGCCACCACCGCGCGTCAGGTGATCCTGCAGCGGTTGCGCGACGCAGAGAACGAGAAGAACTACGGCGAATTCTCGGCGCGGGAGGGCGACATCGCCGCCGGGGTCATCCAGCGTGACGCGCGCGCGAACGCCCGCGGACTTGTCGTCGTCCGAATGGGCAGTGAGACCAAAGGATCTGAGGGCGTCATCCCCTCCGCCGAGCAGGTCCCCGGTGAGCGGTACGAACACGGCGACCGGTTGCGCTGCTACGTCGTCGGCGTCACCCGCGGTGCACGCGAGCCGCTGATCACGTTGTCACGCACCCACCCCAACTTGGTTCGCAAGCTGTTCTCGCTGGAGGTTCCCGAGATCGCCGACGGGTCCGTCGAGATCGTCGCGGTGGCACGGGAAGCCGGCCACCGCTCCAAGATCGCCGTCGCCTCGCGGGTGCCCGGACTCAACGCAAAAGGCGCCTGCATCGGCCCGATGGGTCAGCGGGTGCGCAACGTGATGAGCGAGCTGTCCGGCGAAAAGATCGACATCATCGACTACGACGAGGATCCGGCCCGGTTCGTTGCCAATGCGCTGTCGCCGGCCAAGGTGGTGTCGGTGAGCGTCATCGACGAGTCCGCCCGCGCTGCCCGCGTGGTCGTGCCCGATTTCCAGCTGTCGTTGGCGATCGGCAAGGAGGGCCAGAATGCGCGCCTTGCCGCCCGACTGACCGGCTGGCGAATCGACATCCGAAGCGACGCCGTACCGGCTGACAAGCCCGAGCCGAACCCAGATGCGGCCCACGGGGCGGTACGCGACCGGTAATCCGGCCCTGCGGGTGGGCCCAGCCCCCACGACCAGCACCGCAGTTTCAGTTCGCAGGCACCGGGACGGTAGACTCAGCTGTGATCCAGCGCGAGACTTCGGCTGCTGCGCATCGACGACCAGATGGACCGGTTCGGACGTGCATTGGCTGCCGGAAGCGAGAGCTGGCCGTTGAACTGCTTCGAGTGGTCGCTGTCGACGGGAATGGCGCACAAGCCGTGACCGTTGACCCAGCGAGAAAACTGCCGGGGCGGGGTGCCTGGTTGCATCCCGATCCGCAGTGCCTGGACGCAGCAGTTCGGCGGCGAGCATTCGCACGAGCGCTGCGCATCACCGGTTCACCGGACGTAACCGGGGTGTTAGAGCACTTCAGTGCGTATGAAGAGCTTGATGCACCCGGCAAGAGAACAGGTAGCGAAGAACATGAGCACACCGTGAAGTCCCGATGACCATGCGTCATAGCTAACCCGAGGCGCGGCGCCTAACCACTGCTGTCGCCTCTTAGACAGGAGATGTAGTGGCAGGTAAGGCCCGCGTGCACGAGTTGGCCAAGGAACTCGGTGTCACCAGTAAGGAAGTCCTCGCCCGGCTGAACGATCAGGGCGAATTCGTCAAATCAGCGTCCTCCACAGTGGAGGCGCCCGTCGCGCGTCGACTGCGCGAGTCATTCGGCGGCTCGAAACCAGCCGCCCAGAAGGTCAAGACCGACGGCAACGGCTCGCCGGCCAAGCCCGCCGTGGCAAAGGCCGCCCCCGCTGCAGCGCCCGCCGCAGCCAAGCCCGCGGCCCCGGCCGCCCCGGCTGCCCCCGCGGCGCCCGCGGAACCGCCTGCCGCGCCCGCTGCGGCTGCGGCCGCGCCTCCGGTGGAGACACCGGCCAGCCCGGCTCCGGCCCCCGGCGCAACGCCTGGTCCGAGGCCCGGCCCCGCGCCCGCTGCGCCGAAGCCTGCCGCGCGTACCCCGCGCGTCGGCAACAACCCGTTCTCCTCGGCTCAGCCGGTCGAGCGGCCGATTCCGCGTCCACAGGCACCCCGTCCCGGCGCCCCGCGGCCCGGTATGTCGCCGGGCAATATGCCCCCGCGTCCCGGTGGCTCCTCCCGTCCCGCTCCTTCCGGTCGTCCCGGTGGCGCCCGACCTGCCCCCGGTGGCGCCCGGCCCGGCCCTGGTGGTCGTGGTCCCGGCGCAGGCGCCGGTGGCCGTCCAGGTGGCGCCGGCGGTGGTGGCGGTAACTACCGCGGTGGAGGTGGTCCAGGCGGTGCCGGTGGCCCTGGCGGTGGTGGCGGTGCTCCCGCAGCTGGCGGCTACCGCGGTCGTCCAGGAGGCGGCGGTGGTGGACGCCCTGGCCAGCGCGGCGGAGCTGCGGGCGCCTTCGGTCGTCCCGGCGGCGCCCCGAAGCGCGGCCGCAAGTCGAAGCGGGCCAAACGCGCCGAATACGAGAACATGCAGGCGCCGGTCGTCGGTGGCGTGCGGTTGCCGCACGGCAACGGCGAGACCATCCGGCTGGCCCGTGGCGCGTCGCTGAGCGACTTCGCCGAGAAGATCGACGCCAACCCGGCCGCTCTGGTGCAGGCGCTGTTCAACCTCGGCGAGATGGTGACCGCGACGCAGTCTGTCGGCGACGAGACCCTCGAGCTGCTCGGCGGCGAGATGAACTACGTCGTCCAGGTGGTGTCGCCGGAGGACGAGGACCGCGAGCTGCTGGAGTCCTTCGACCTCACGTACGGCGAGGACGAGGGTGGCGAGGACGATCTCGAGACCCGTCCGCCGGTGGTGACCGTCATGGGTCACGTCGACCACGGCAAGACCCGACTGCTGGACACGATCCGTAAGGCCAACGTCCGCGAGGAAGAAGCAGGCGGCATCACCCAGCACATCGGCGCATACCAGGTCGAGGTCGACCTCGACGGCACGATACGGCCGATCACCTTCATCGACACTCCGGGTCACGAGGCGTTCACCGCCATGCGTGCCCGCGGTGCGAAGGCCACCGATATCGCGATCCTGGTGGTCGCCGCCGACGACGGCGTTATGCCGCAGACGGTGGAGGCCATCAACCACGCGCAGGCCGCCGACGTGCCGATCGTGGTGGCGGTCAACAAGATCGACAAGGAAGGCGCCGACCCGGCCAAGATCCGGGCGCAGCTCACCGAATACAACCTGGTGGCCGAGGACTTCGGCGGCGACACCATGTTCGTCGACATCTCGGCAAAGCAGGGCACCAACATCGAGGCCCTGCTCGAGGCGGTCGTGCTGACCGCCGACGCCGCGCTGGACCTGCGGGCCAACCCCGATATGGAGGCCCAGGGTGTGGCGATCGAGGCGCACCTCGACCGCGGTCGAGGACCGGTGGCGACCGTGCTTATTACCCGCGGAACGCTGCACGTCGGCGACTCGGTGGTGGCGGGCGATGCCTACGGTCGCGTCCGACGCATGGTCGACGAGCACGGCGAGGACGTCGAGGCGGCGCTGCCGTCGCGGCCGGTGCAGGTCATCGGCTTCACGTCGGTGCCAGGCGCCGGTGACAACTTCCTTGTCGTCGACGAGGATCGCATCGCCAGGCAGATCGCCGACCGGCGTAGCGCACGCAAGCGCAACGCGCTGGCCGCCCGTACCCGCAAGCGGATCAGCCTCGAGGATCTGGATTCGGCGCTGAAGGAAACCAGCCAGCTGAACCTCATCCTCAAGGGCGACAACGCCGGCACGGTCGAGGCGCTGGAGGAAGCCCTGCTGAATATCCAGGTCGACGACGAGGTCGAGCTTCGCGTCATTGACCGCGGCGTCGGTGGGGTTACCGAGACCAACGTCAACCTGGCGTCGGCGTCGGACGCGATCATCATCGGGTTCAACGTCCGCGCCGAGGGCAAGGCGACCGAGTTGGCCAACCGCGAGGGCGTGGAGATCCGCTACTACTCGGTGATCTACCAGGCCATCGACGAGATCGAGAGCGCGCTCAAGGGCATGCTCAAGCCGGTCTACGAGGAGAAGGAACTCGGCAGGGCCGAGATCCGCGCGATCTTCCGGTCGTCGAAGGTCGGCAACATCGCCGGCTGCCTGGTCACCTCCGGCATCATTCGCCGCAACTCCAAGGCGCGGCTGTTACGCGACAACGTCGTGGTTGCCGAGACCATGACCGTGTCATCGCTGCGGCGTGAGAAGGACGACGTCACCGAGGTGCGCGACGGGTACGAGTGCGGTTTGACGCTGACCTATTCCGACATCAAGGAAGGCGACGTCATCGAGACGTACGAGTTGGTAGAAAAAGAGCGAGGGTAGGAGCGGCCTTTTATGCCAGATCCGGCAAGAGCACGCCGGTTGGCCAAGCGCATCTCCACGATCGTCGCCTCGGCGCTCGAGTTCGAGATCAAGGATCCGCGGCTTACCGGTGTGACGATCACCGACGCCAAGGTCACCGGCGACCTGCACGACGCGACGCTGTTTTACTCGGTGTTCGGTCGCAATCTCGAGGACGAGCCCGACTATGCAGGTGCGGCGGCGGCGTTGGAAAGCGCCAAGGGCACCCTGCGTACCAGGGTGGGCGCCGCGCTCGGGGTGCGGTTCACCCCGACCTTGGCGTTCGTGCGCGACACCGTTCCCGACACGGCACACCACATGGAAGACCTCCTTGCCCGCGCCCGCGCCGCAGATGAGGATTTGGCAAGAGTTCGGCAGGGTGCCAAGCACGCAGGTGAGGAAGACCCGTACCGTAGGGACGGGGCTGAGGGTTCGAGCGGGGACTTAGACAACGGGCTTGACGCTAAGGACACCGGTGACCGCGATCGACAAGATGACTGACGCTCCTCCCATCGAGGGCGTTCGCGTCGATGCGCGCCAGGCGGCCGACCTGCTGAACGCGGCCGCCACCGTCAGTGTCGTCTGCCATGTCTATCCCGACGCCGACACCATCGGGGCCGGTCTCGCGTTGGCGCTGGTCCTCGACCATGTGGGCAAGTCCGTCCAGGTGAGTTTCGCCGCGCCCGCCGATCTGCCCGAGTCACTGCAGACGCTGCCGGGTGGCCATCTGCTGGTGGGCCCGGAGGCGATCCGGCGCGACGCCGATCTGGTCGTTACCGTCGACATTCCCAGCGTCAACCGGCTTGGTGCGTTGCGTGAACTCGCCGACGCTGGCCGGGAGGTACTGGTGATCGACCACCACGCCTCCAACTTGTTGTTCGGCACCGCCAATTACGTCGATCCGTCTGCTGACTCCACGACGATGTTGGTCGCCGAGCTGCTCGACGCCTGGGGCAAACCGATCGACATCGGCGTCGCGCACTGCTTGTACGCCGGGCTGACCACCGACACCGGTTCGTTCCGGTGGGCCAGCGCCCGCGCGCACCGCTTGGCCGCGCGGCTGCTGGAGATCGGCGTGGACAATGCGTCGATCAGCCGGACTCTGCTTGACACCCACCCGTTCGCCTGGCTGCCGATGTTGGCACGCGTGCTTTCGTCGGCACAGCTTCTTCCCGACGCCGCCGGCGGGCGAGGCCTGGTGTATGCCGTTGTCGGACACCAGGAATGGGCCAAGGCGCGTCCCGAGGAAGTCGAGAGCATCGTCGACATCGTGCGCACCACGCAGCAGGCCGAGGTGGCTGCGGTGTTCAAGGAGATCGAGCCAGGACACTGGTCGGTATCGATGCGCGCCAAGTCCTTCGATTTGGCCGCGGTCGCCAGTGCCTTCGGCGGCGGCGGGCACCGCTTGGCCGCCGGCTACTCCGCGACCGGATCCGCCGACGACGTCGTGCAGGCGCTGTATACCGCTCTTGGCTGAGCCGGTCGGCGATCCTGTCGCCCCGGCCACCGGCAGGCGCATCGCGGCGTTGGCCTTTCCCGCGCTGGGCGTGCTCGCCGCCGAACCGATCTACCTGCTGTTCGACATCGCGGTCGTCGGACGGTTGGGCGTATTGCCACTGGCAGGCCTGGCCATCGGTGGGCTGATTCTGGCCACGCTCAGTTCGAATATGACCTTCTTGTCCTACGGGACCACCGCACGCTCGGCGCGCCTTTTCGGAGCGGGGGACCGCGCATCGGCGGTTGGGGAAGGAGTGCAGGCCACCTGGCTGGCGCTGGGCTTGGGCGCGCTGATCGTCGTCGTGGTCCAGATCGTCGCGGTGCCGCTGGTGTCGGCATTGGCGGCAGGTAGCGATATCACCGGAGCCGCCTTGCCGTGGGTTCGCATCGCAATCGTTGGCGTGCCTGCGATTCTGATCTCGGCAGCGGGTAACGGCTGGATGCGTGGCGTGCAGGACACCGGACGGCCGCTGCGCTACGTCGTCTTTGGCTTCGCGGTGTCTGCCGTGCTGTGCCCGCTGCTCGTCTATGGCTGGCTCGGCATGCCGAGGCTGGAACTCGCCGGTTCCGCCATCGCCAACCTGGTGGGGCAATGGGTGGCCGCGCTGTTGTTCCTGCGCTCGCTGTTCGCCGAGCGCGTATCGCTGCGTATCCAGCCGGCGGTGCTGCGCGCACAGGTCGTCATGGGTCGCGATCTGGTGCTGCGCACAATCGCGTTCCAGGCCTGCTTCGTATCGGCAGGCGCCGTCGCCGCCCGGTTCGGCGCTGCCGCCGTTGCCGCACACCAGGTGGTGCTGCAGTTGTGGAATTTCCTTGCGCTGGTGCTTGATTCGCTAGCCATCGCGGCGCAATCGTTGGTTGGGGCGGCGCTGGGCGCCGGACAGCTTGCGCGTGCCAAGTCTGTCGCATGGCGGGTGACGATCTTCTCGGCCCTTGCCGCCGCGCTGCTGGCCGGGATCTTCGGCGTCGGCGCTTCGGTGTTCCCGAGCATGTTCACCAACGACCGCTCGGTGCTCGACGCAATCGGCGTGCCGTGGTGGTTCATGGTGGCCCAATTGCCAATAGCCGGAATCGTTTTTGCGCTCGACGGCGTGCTGCTCGGCGCCGGTGACGCGAAGTTCATGCGCAACGCCACACTGATCAGCGCGCTGGTCGGGTTCCTGCCGTTGATCTGGCTATCGCTGGCGTTCGGCTGGGGACTGCTCGGCATCTGGTCGGGGCTGAGCACGTTCATGGTGCTGCGACTGGCGTTCGTCGGCTGGCGTGCATTCTCAGGGCGCTGGCTGGTGCCGGGCACGGCCTAACTGCTCCGAGCTGCTCGTCCCGATTACCCTTTTTCGTAGATCAATTTTTCGTCGCCCGAGCTATGGCCGCCCAGCCGTACGGGTTGGTCCGCACCGCGACGTTCTCAAAACCTGCGGTCGCCAACCGGGCAGCCAGCGTCGCCGGGTCGACGGGGTTGTATGTGTCGTCCTCGTGATGGGTCTTGAGCTCCTCGCTGGCCAGGCTGTCGCTTGCGACCAGCGGTGCGCCGGGCCGCAGCACCCGGGCGACCTCGGCGAACAGCCGATCCTGAAGCTCCTTGGTCGGGACGTGGTGCAGCATCGTGAAGCATGCCGCGCCGGAGAAGCTGTCGTCGGGGTAGGAGAGCGATGTGGCGTCGCCGTGCACGATCTGCACCGACGGCACGTCGGCGAAGCGGTCCGTCAACATCGCCGCGAGGTCGTCGTCGATCTCGACCGAGGTGAGCCGCGTCACCGACTGGCTGAGCACGTCGGTCGTCGCGCCGTAGCCGGGTCCGACCTCCAGCACGTCGTCGCCGAGGTCGGTCTCGCCCAACGCCCAGGGCAGGATGACGTCTCGTATCGCCTGCCGCCACTCGTCGCCGCCGCAGGCCTCGTGCGCTTTGTTCACCCTCGCAGCGTACGAAAATTCAGCGCACCTGTGCGCGTCCCCGTTGCAGCACGGCGTCGCGATTGGCGGCGATGTCGTTTCCCGTTGCGGCGTTCATCCACTGTTTCGCCGACATCGCTTCGATCCACAGTCCCGGGTCTGTCTGCGCCGCGTCGATGCGGTGGTAGGAGCCCAGCAGCGCGCGCACGGCCTTCTGGTTGTTGCCCACGATCGAGGCCGCGACCCGCCGTGCCGTCGGCAACAGTTCCTCGTGCGGCACCACCTCGGTGACCAACCCGGCCCGAAGCGCGTCGGCGGCCGACAGGTAGTCACCCGTCAGGCTCATCCGGCGAGCCATGCCGACGCCGACCTTCTGCGGCAGGCGCACGCTCAGTCCCCAAGTTGGCAGGAGTCCGACCCGAGCGTGAGTGTCTGCGAAGCGGGCCTGCTCGGACGCAATGAGGATGTCGCAGTACAGCGCGAACTCGAGACCACCGGTGACGGCGGCGCCGTTGATCGCGCCGATCACCGGCTTGGTCATCGGCGGCCACTGCGGCGAGATGTCAGGAAGCTGCGACGAGTCGCCGAGTTCCTTGAGGTCCAGGCCTGCACAGAACACCGGGTCAGCGCCGGTCAGGATGACGACGTCGACGTCATCGTCGGCCTCCGCGTCGCGAAGCGCCTGAAAGAAGCGCTTGCGCAGCTCACTCGATAGCGCATTGCGGGCCTGCGGCCGGTTCAGCGTCAGAGTGCGAATCCGGTCTTGGGTCTCGATGAGCAGGACGTCGGCGTCGGTCATGAGATCAACCTATCGTGGGCACTATGTGCCGAAATATCACCGAGCTGCGCGGCCTGGAACCGGCAGCGACCGCCGAGGAGATCGAGGCGGCCGCGCGTCAGTACGTCCGCAAGGTCAGCGGAATGACCCGGCCGACGGGCGCCAACGTCGAAGCCTTCGAAACCGCCGTCGGCGAGGTCACCGAAGTCACCACCCGGCTGCTGTCCCGCTTACAACCGCGACGTCAACCGCCAAAGACCGTGCCTCCGCTTCGGCGGCCGGAAGTGCGGGCCCGCCTGAATCTGGCGTGACGGGTGACGCTCACCCAATCCGCGCTGAAGGAGTGGAGCGCGGCAGTGCACGCGATGCTCGACGGCCGCCAGACCGTGCTGCTGCGCAAGGGTGGCATTCACGAAAAGCGCTTCGCGGTAACGGCTTCGCGGTTCCTGCTGTTTCCGACAGTCGCGCACAGCCACGCCGAGCGGGTGCGGCCCGAACATCGTGACCTGCTCGACGCAGCGGCGGCCGACAGCACCGACGACGCGCTGGTGATCCGGGCGGGCGCCAAAGTGGTTGCGGCCGTTGAGGTCAACCAGCCTGATGCGCTAGACGAGATCGCGCCGTTTCACATCTGGACCGCAGATTCGGTCCGCGAGGACCGGCTCGACTTCCGGCCGAAGCACCGGCTGACCGTGCTGGTGGTGCAGGCCAGTCCGCTCGTCGAGCCGCTGCGGCTGGTTCGCACACCCGAGTACGCGGGCTGCAAGAGCTGGGTACCCCTTCCAGCCGACCCGACCTGGGCGGCACCGGTACACGACGAGGCCACACTGCAGGAGATCGCGCAGCGCGTCCGTAACTCAGTCGGCTAGGGGAGGCGCGGGCCCGCGGGCAGCACGAGTCGCGAGGTGCCACCCTCGCCGAGGTGCACCGTGTGCGTGGCCGACGCCAGCCGCCGCCCATTGATCAGTGGTTCCCCGGTGCCGAGGTTGCGCGCGAACCGCGGGTGCGATCCGCCGGCGATCAACACCCGGATGCGTGAACCGGCCTTGAACCGGTGTGCGACCGCGTCCAGTTCGATGCGCACGGTGCGGGAATCCGGTGTCGCGCGCAGATATCCGTCGCTCACATTGTGGGAACGGCCCCGCGCATCCACCTCGCTGATCCGGACGAACAGGTCGTTGTAGCGGTTGTCGCACGAATGCGACAGCTCGATGGCCGGGCTTCCGACGACATACAGATCGGACGAAAGGACGTCGCCGGTGAACGTGAGCACATCGGCGCGCTCGGCCAGTCGGGTGTCGTTGCGATAACCACCCTCCGGTGACAGAAGCCGCCCGCCGACCGTAGGCGTGGGGTCCGCGGGGTTATACGTGAATCTCGACGCGGGCGCCGTATCCGGCGGCACCGCGTCGCCGAGGCGGCCGGTCGGCTGTAGGTACAGCACCCGTTCGGGCATCGCGGGCGGCCAGTCAGGCAGGTCCCTCCATTCGTGGCCGTTGACGTGGATGCGCACCGGCTCGCGTGCAGGAGTGCCGGTTCCTGAAAGGTGAGTGCTCAACCAGCCCAACGATTCTCGGACGACTGTGGGACCACCCTTGCTCATCAGCTGCGTGTGGGTCCACGGTCCGATCGTCACGGCGACGGGCACTTCACGCTCACGAAGGCGTCGGTACTGAGCCAGCGTCTGCTCGAGGAACAGGTCCTGCCACCCGCTGAGCAGCAGCACCGGAATCTCACTGCGCTCCAGCGCCTGATGCAGTTGCAGCCGCGCCCAATGCGGGTCGTTGTGATCGGGATGCTCAAGCCAGGATTCCCACCAGTGCGCGCCCGTGCCGAGCAGAGCCCGGCCAGCCTCCCCGACCGGCAGCGCGCTCGTCGCCTTCGCGAGCGCGCGTTTCGCCAGCACTTGCCGAACCAGGGCGCGGAATCTGGGCTCCTCCTGGTGGGCGACCAAGTCGCTCCACCCGAGGAAGTCGTTGAGCCCGAACGAACCGGTGCCCCAGCGCGGGGCGCTGAGGTCGTGTGGGCCGACGATGATCACGGCGGCCTTCATTTCGGGCGGCGGATCGGTCAGCATGGCCCACTGCGTGAAACCCAGGTAGGACAGGCCGATGGTGGCGAACGAACCGGTGAACCATGGTTGGTCGCGCAGCCAGGCGGCGGTGTCGGCCCCGTCGGCGATCTCGTGCACCATCGGCTCGAATTCGCCTCCGGAGCCGAAGGTTCCGCGGACGCTCTGGAAGACGACGTGGTAGCCCCGCGACGCGTAGACACGCGAGAACAGCATCGAGAACGGCCAGCCGCGTCCGTAGGGTCCGCGCACCAGCAGCGTGCCCGCCGGATTCGTCGTCGCGGGTTTGTAGTGGTCGGCGATCAGGTCGACGCCGTCGCGCATCGGCACACGCAGCCCGTGATGCACCGTGTACTCGGTGGTGTGCGGCGGAAGCTTCAGCAGGGAGCTGACGGCGCGACCTGCGAACTGCTTGAACCTCGAGCGGGGCGGTGTCGACGAGACGGCGGTAGATACTGCGCTCACCTAACGAAGATTACTCACCCGCCGCGGTGGGACTGTGTTCAGTAGATGTAGGACGGGCTGAGCTCACGCGCGCGCTGCAGGTTGGTCTGCAGGCAGTCGGGATTGTCGGCGGACTCGATCGGTGAGTAGAACAGCGACTGCTGAATGACGCCGTAGCTGGTCTTGAACGCGATCATGCAGGTGACCCACCAGCGGTCGTTCCAGTCCGTCGGCTTCATGACCCAGTACTGGGCCGCACGATGGCCGTTGATATCGAGCTCGACGGCATCGGGCGGAAGCGTTTGCTCGTAGGTGCGCCAGACGAAGGCCTCGACCGCAATCTGGTAGTTACCGGCGTCGTAGTGGCAGCGCAGGCCGTCCTCGGGAATTGGCGGCGTAACGGCCAGGCCGATCCGCTTGACCACGTCGAGAGGAATGTCCTCGCATGGGTTGAATGGCCGCGGGTTGACGGTTTCGACCACCGGCCACTTGATCGTCGTCGACACGTCGGACATGGGAGCGGCCGTGGAGCGCAGCTCGACACCGCCTGCGGCGACCGGGCCGGCCGGGTTGGCCTGCCAGACCACGATCACCGCCGCGACCAGCGCGCACAGCGCCGAAAGGACGCGCAGTTTGGCGGCCATCAAACCCCTTACGTCGGTCCGACCCTGCCGGGGAGTGTAGCGGTCCGCCGCAGCGGCCCGGACGGGAAACAGGAACATGTTCTAATTGCCGGACCGGGTGCCGACGGTATCGCAAGTAGGCTGGTCGGCTGTGACACGTGACGGCCGCCAACCCACACTTTGGGCGATCAGCGACCTGCACACGGGTCACACTGGCAACAAACCGGTGACCGAGTCGCTGCATCCGGCCACACCAGACGACTGGTTGATCGTCGCAGGGGACGTCGGCGAGCGGACCGATGAGATCCACTGGTCGCTGGACCTGCTTCGCAAACGGTTCGCCAAGGTCATTTGGGTGCCGGGCAATCATGAGCTGTGGACCACCAACCGGGATCCGATGCAGATCTTCGGTAAGGCCCGGTACGACTACCTGGTCAACATGTGCGACGAGATGGGCATCATCACCCCCGAGCACCCGTTCCCGGTGTGGACCGAGGAGGGCGGCCCGGCGACCATCGTGCCGATGTTCCTGCTTTACGACTACACCTTTCTCCCGCAGGGCGCGGCGACAAAGGCCGAGGGGCTGGCCATCGCTCGCGAGAAGAACGTCGTCGGCACCGACGAGTTCCTTCTGTCATCGGAGCCCTACGCGACCCGCGATGCGTGGTGCCGTGACCGGCTCTCCTACACCCGCAAGCGGCTGGATGACCTCGACTGGATGACGCCGACGGTGCTGGTGAATCACTTCCCGATGGTGCGCGAGCCGTGCGATGCGATGTTCTACCCGGAATTCGCGCTGTGGTGCGGCACCACCGCCACCGCCGATTGGCACACCCGCTACAACGCGATCTGCTCGGTCTACGGCCACCTGCACATCCCGCGCACGACTTGGTACGACGGCGTGCGCTTCGAAGAGGTGTCGGTCGGCTATCCGCGAGAATGGCGGCGCCGCAAGCCATATCGGTGGCTGCGCCAGGTGCTGCCGGACCCGAACTACGCGCCCGGATATCTCAACGAGTTCGGTGGCCACTTCGAGATCACCCAGGAGATGCGGGACCACGCCGAAAAGGTGCAGCAGCGCATCAGCGACAGGCAAGCGAGATGACGATCGTCGCGACTCTGCTGTCGGGGGTGCTGCCCGGCGTCGATGCCCTTGCCGCCGCCGAACTGTATGACGACCCACCGGATCTGACTCCGCTGCCGGAAGAAGAACCACTGATCGCAAAGTCGGTGGCCAAGCGCCGCAACGAATTCATCACCGTGCGGTACTGCGCCCGTCAGGCGCTGGGTGAACTGGGCGTGGCGCCGGTGCCGATCCTCAAGGGGGACAAGGGCGAACCCTGCTGGCCCGACGGCGTCGTCGGCAGCCTGACCCATTGCACGGGCTACCGCGGCGCCGCCGTCGGCATGCGCGCAGAGGTGCGCTCGGTCGGCATCGACGCCGAACCGCACGACGTACTGCCAAACGGTGTACTCGACGCTGTGAGCCTGCCAAAAGAGCGCGCCGAATTGCAGGCGATGCCCGCTGCCTTGCACTGGGACCGAATCCTGTTCTGCGCCAAGGAGGCGACGTACAAGGCGTGGTTTCCGCTGACGCACCGCTGGCTCGGCTTCGAAGACGCCCACATCACATTCGAGGTCGACGGCAGCGGCACGGGGGGCAGGTTCGAATCGCGCATCCTCATCGATCCGGCCGCCGAGTTCGGACCGCCGCTGGAGACGTTGTCGGGCCGCTGGTCGGTGCGTGACGGCCTGGTGCTCACGGCGATCGTGTTATGACCGACGCTGGCCTTGTCGTGGTCGACAAGCCGGCGGGCATCACGAGCCACGACGTGGTGGGCCGCTGCAGGCGCATCTTCGGCACCCCCAAGGTGGGCCACGCGGGCACGCTCGACCCGATGGCGACCGGAGTGCTTGTGGTCGGGATCGAACGCGCAACCAAGATCCTCGGTCTGCTGGCCACCACCGACAAGTCGTATGCCGCCACTGTCCGACTCGGTCAGACCACGTCGACCGAGGACGCTGAAGGTGAAGTCCTGCAGACGGTTTCGGCCGAAGACGTCACCGACGCACAGATTGGTCAGGCCGTCGCCGCGCTTCGCGGCGAGATCGCACAGGTGCCATCGGCGGTCAGCGCGATCAAGGTGGGCGGAAAGCGGGCCTACCAGCTGGCCCGCGAAGGCCAGGTCGTGGAGTTGGCGGCTCGCAGCGTGCGCATCGACCGGTTCGCCGTGCTGGCCATCCGACGCCATGACGGCTTCGTCGACGTCGACGTCGAGGTCGACTGCTCGAGTGGTACCTACATCCGCGCGCTGGCCCGCGACGTCGGCGAGGCGCTCGGCGTCGGTGGGCATCTCACCGCGCTGCGCCGCACCCGGGTCGGCCGGTTCGGACTCGATCAGGCCCGCACACTCGACGAGCTCGCCGAGCAACCGCAGCTCAGCTACAGCCTCGACGAGGCGTGCCTGCAATCGTTCTCGCGCCGCGACCTGACCGCCGACGAAGCCGAGGACACCAGGCACGGACGAGCGCTGAAACCCGCTGGGATCGAAGGGGTTTACGCCGCAACCGCACCGGACGGTCACGTCATCGCGCTGTTGACGGATCAAGCCAATCGCACGAAGTCGGTAGTGGTGCTGCGTCCCGCGACTCTCTAGGCGCTGTCCGCGGCCAGCATTCGCTCCTCGGCGTAGGAGAATGCCTGCTCCTCATCTTCGACCTCAAATTCACACATCGAGGCGAGTCGGTGGTCGCGGACCTCGTTTACGAGCAGCCGTGTCCAGGCGTACTGCGCGCCGTCTCGCCCCCCGAGGGCCTCGCGCTCGACGCGGGTGACGCACCAGTTCGGCGATAGCCAGCAGATGGCTGACATCCACGTGCGCGCCGGCCGATACATACGAGGGATCAGTCGGGAACATCGCCATCCGCCCCGCCTCCCTGTGGATGACGCAATCTTACGAAATCCTGGGGACTTGCTGCCCGTTTCGGCAACGTGAAAAGTTCGCTGGCAGGACCGCTTTCGAGGTCTGGTCGACCTCACGCTCGCAGAGTTAGCCGACCACCCAAATCGCTTCTGCGGCAGGGCTTCCCAAATCGACCGTTATTTCTATGTCGCCCGCCGACCCTGGACCCTTCACGGCCACCGAGATCATCCCTGCGAAGTCGCGCCGAGCCAGCACCCGCAGCCGGGAATCCAGGCTGATGCCAACACTGTCGAAATACCTCAGCATCTCCGGATCGGCGTCGGAGATACGAGCCACGACTCCGGTGTCGCCATCGCGGCACACCGACAACTGCCTCGCATCAGGGGTGGGCACCTGTCCGTCAGCGGCGGGGATCGGATCTCCGTGCGGGTCACGGGTTGGGTGGCCGAGCTTGGCATCGATGCGGGCGAGCATCCGGTCGGATACCGCGTGCTCGAGCACCTCGGCCTCGTCGTGCACCTCGTCCCAGCTGTAGCCGAGCTCGCGGACCAGGAACGTTTCCATCAGCCGGTGCCTGCGCACCATCGCCAGTGCGGCGCGGCGGCCTGCCTCGGTCAGCGTCACGGCGCCGTATTTCTCGTGATCGACGAGTCCCTGGTCAGCGAGCTTGCGGATCGACTCCGACGCGGTGCTGGCCGAGACCCCGATCCGCTCTGCCAGCATCTTGGTGCTGACTTTCTCCCGAGACCATTCCTGGGCGGTCCAGATGACTTTGAGATAGTCCTGAGCAACCGTCGTCAAGTCGCGCGGGTTACCGTTCGGACTCACGATTAAGAAGTTTAGGCAATCATCACCTGATCTGGGGATCTGGCGCCGCCCGCGGAGTGGGCGCGCCGTAGGCTTGCTGCTGTGCAGCGCTGGCGGGGGCAAGAGGACATCCCGACGGACTGGGGCCGATGCGTCGTCACGATCGGCGTGTTCGATGGTGTGCATCGCGGGCACCAGGAGCTGATCGGTCACGCCGTCAAGGCGGGCAGGTCGCGTGGCGTCCCGACGGTGCTGATGACATTCGACCCGCATCCGATGGAGGTCGTGTTCCCCGGCAGCCATCCGGCACAGCTGACCACGTTGACCCGCCGCGCCGAGCTCGTCGAGGAATTGGACATCGACGTGTTCCTGGTGATGCCGTTCACCACCGACTTCATGAAGCTAACCCCGGATCGCTACATCCATGAACTGCTCGTCGAACACCTCCATGTCGTCGAGGTGGTGGTGGGGGAGAACTTCACCTTCGGCAAGAAGGCCGCTGGCAACGTCGAAATATTGCGCAAGGCGGGCGACCGGTTCGGTTTTGCGGTGCAGGGCATGTCGCTGGTCAGTGAGCATCACCAGAACGAGGACATCACCTTCTCGTCGACCTATATCCGGTCCTGCGTGGACGCGGGTGACCTGGTCGCGGCCGCCGAGGCGCTGGGCCGTCCGCACCGCGTAGAGGGGGTGGTGGTGCGTGGCGACGGGCGCGGCAAGGTGCTTGGCTTCCCGACCGCCAACGTGGCGCCGCCGATGTACTCCGCGATCCCCGCCGACGGCGTGTACGCGGCGTGGTTCACGGTCTTGGGACACGGCCCGATCACCGGCACCGTCGTCCCCGGCGAGCGGTATCAGGCCGCGGTCTCGGTGGGCACTAACCCGACGTTCTCGGGGCGCACCCGCACCGTCGAGGCGTTCGTCCTAGACACCACCGCCGACCTGTACGGCCAGCACGTTGCGGTCGACTTCGTCGCACGCATCCGGGGCCAGGAGAAATTCGCCCACATCGACGACCTGGTGGCGACCATGGGCGTCGACACCGAGCACGCCCGCACGATTCTGTCCGCGCAGTAGGCCTCCGCGATTCGACGAGTTCGGCGATTTCGCAGCTCAGCTACCGCGCTGCTAGACTGCTGGCCGACCAAGCGTGTGCTGCAGTTCGCGGTGGCTACGCCTTAACGGGGCTCATACCCCAACGTTCGCGGACCGATTTGATGGAGTTAATTCGTGGCGCTCACTGCCGAACAGAAAAAAGACATTCTGGGTCAATACGGCCTGCATGACACCGACACCGGCTCGCCGGAAGCCCAGGTCGCGCTGCTGACCAAGCGGATCTCCGACCTGACCGAGCACCTGAAATTGCACAAGCACGACCACCACTCGCGGCGCGGGCTGCTGCTGCTGGTCGGCAGGCGGCGTCGGCTGCTCAAGTACGTGGCCCAGGTCGACGTGGAGCGCTACCGCTCCCTGATCGACCGGCTCGGCCTGCGTCGCTGACCGAAACGTTGTGCGGTCCCCTCTAGGGGGCCGGATTAGCAGTCCGGTACCTGCTGCGATGTAGGATGTGCGTGTTCGCCAGCCTATTGGTGCGAACGACTGGGTGCGGTCTTCGCAGATCCGCGAGCACCGTTCCCGCGTCTCATATCGGGACCCGCCTGATCGCGCGGTCTTCGGTAGTGGCTGCCGGGTCTGATACCCGACAGCTTCGATCGATGGCCGTAGCCGCATCAAGGGCCGGTGGTTCACACGCTGTGACGACGCGAAACAGCTGAACACTGAATCAGAGAGGCCATACGGACTTCCATGTCTGTGGTTGAAATTGAAGACGGCGTGTACGAATCGACCGCCGCAATCGACAACGGGAGCTTCGGCACCCGCACCATCCGCTTCGAGACCGGTCGGCTCGCCCAGCAAGCCGCCGGGTCCGTCGTCGCCTACCTCGACGACGAGACCATGCTGCTGTCGGCGACCACCGCCAGCAAGAACCCCAAGGACCACTTCGACTTCTTCCCGCTGACGATCGACGTCGAAGAGCGGATGTATGCCGCGGGCCGTATCCCCGGCTCGTTCTTCCGCCGGGAGGGCCGCCCGTCGACGGACGCGATCCTGACCTGTCGGCTGACCGACCGGCCACTGCGCCCGTCGTTCGTCAGTGGTCTGCGCAACGAGATCCAGGTCGTCGTCACCGTGATGAGCCTGGATCCCAACGATCTGTACGACGTGGTGGCCATCAACGCGGCATCGGCGTCCACCCAGCTGGCGGGCCTGCCGTTCTCCGGACCCATCGGCGCTGTCCGCGTCGCGCTGATCGACGGCACCTGGGTCGGCTTCCCGACTGTGGAGCAGCTCGAGGGCGCCGTGTTCGACATGGTCGTCGCAGGCCGGGTCCTCGAAGACAACGACGTGGCCATCATGATGGTCGAGGCCGAGGCCACCGAGAACGTCATCGAGCTGATCGCCGGTGGTGCGCAGGCGCCGACGGAAGCCGTTGTCGCAGAAGGCCTCGAGGCCGCCAAGCCGTTCATCGCCACACTATGCGCGGCGCAGCAGGAGCTGGCCGCTCGTGCGGCCAAGCCGACCGGCGAGTACCCCGTCTTCCCCGACTACGGCGACGACGTCTACTACTCGGTCGCCTCGGTGGCCACCGACGAGCTGTCCAAGGCTCTGACCATCTCGGGCAAGCACGAGCGCGACGACCGCACCGACGAGATCAAGGCCGAGGTGCTCGAGCGGCTATCCGAGCAGTTCGCAGGCCGGGAGAAGGAGATCGGCGCCGCGTACCGGTCGCTGACCAAAAAGCTTGTGCGCCAGCGCATCCTGACCGACCACTTCCGTATCGACGGCCGCGGGATCACCGATATCCGCGCCCTGAGTGCAGAGGTGGCCGTGGTGCCGCGGGCGCACGGCAGCGCGTTGTTCGAGCGCGGCGAGACCCAGATCCTGGGTGTCACCACGCTGGACATGGTCAAGATGGCCCAGCAGATCGACTCGCTGGGTCCGGAAACGTCCAAGCGGTACATGCACCACTACAACTTCCCGCCGTATTCGACCGGTGAGACCGGTCGCGTCGGTTCGCCCAAGCGTCGCGAGATCGGCCATGGCGCACTCGCAGAGCGTGCCCTGATGCCGGTGCTGCCGAGCATCGAGGAGTTCCCGTACGCCATCCGCCAGGTCTCTGAGGCGCTGAGCTCCAACGGCTCGACGTCGATGGGTTCGGTGTGTGCGTCGACCCTGTCGCTGCTGAACGCCGGTGTGCCGCTTAAGGCCCCCGTCGCAGGCATCGCGATGGGCCTGGTGTCCGATGACGTCGAGGTCGAAGGCGGCGGCACGGAGCGGCGCTTCGTCACTCTGACCGACATCCTCGGCGCCGAGGATGCGTTCGGTGACATGGACTTCAAGTGCGCAGGCACCAAGGACTTCGTCACCGCGCTGCAGCTGGACACCAAGCTCGACGGCATCCCGTCGCAGGTGCTGGCGGGCGCACTGGCGCAGGCCAAGGACGCTCGGCTGACCATCCTCGAGGTGATGGCCGAGGCCATCGACGCCCCCGACGAGATGAGCCCGTACGCGCCGCGGATCACCACGATCAAGGTGCCGATCGACAAGATCGGTGAGGTCATCGGCCCCAAGGGCAAGATGATCAACTCGATCACCGAGCAGACCGGTGCGTCCATCTCGATCGAGGACGACGGCACGGTGTTCGTGGGTGCGACCAATGGTGAGTCGGCACAGGCCGCGATCGACTTGATCAACGCGATCGCCAACCCGCAGCTGCCCAAGATCGGGGAGCGGTTCCTCGGAACCGTGGTCAAGACAACCGATTTCGGCGCGTTCGTGTCGCTTCTGCCAGGACGTGACGGCCTTGTGCACATCTCCAAGCTCGGCAGGGGCAAGCGCATCGCCAAGGTTGAGGACGTGGTCAACGTCGGCGACAAGCTGCGTGTGGAGATCGCCGACATCGACAACCGCGGCAAGATCTCACTGGTCCTCGTAGCCGAAGACGAAGCCGCAGAGGCAACAGAGAACGCGCCGGCGCCGGCCGATGCCGCAACGGCCAGCAGTTAGGGCCTTGCGTCGCGGCCAACGCGGCGACGAAACATCCGCGGCCGTCCGTCGCACTACACTGCCGGGCGGCCTGCGGGTGGTGACCGAGCACATCCCGTCGGTGCATTCGGCGTCCGTCGGGGTTTGGGTCGGCGTCGGGTCCCGTGACGAGGGTTCAAGCGTCGCGGGCGCGGCGCACTTCCTAGAACACCTGCTGTTCAAGTCGACCCCGACACGCACCGCTGTCGAAATTGCGCAGGCGGTCGACGCGGTGGGCGGCGAGTTGAACGCGTTCACGGCCAGGGAACACACCTGCTACTACGCGCACGTGCTCGACACCGACTTGGATTTGGCGATCGACTTGGTGGCCGACGTGGTGCTCCGTGGCCGCTGTGCAGCCGACGACGTCGAGATCGAACGCGACGTGGTGCTCGAGGAAATCGCGATGCGTGACGACGATCCGGAGGACACGCTCGGCGACGTGTTCCTCTCGGCGATGTTCGGCGAGCACCCGGTCGGCCGTCCGGTGATCGGCAGCGTCGAGTCGGTCTCGGCAATGACTCGGGCACAACTGCATTCGTTCCATGTCCGCCGCTACATTCCCGAGCGGATGGTGGTGGCGGTGGCCGGCAACGTCGAGCACGACGACGTGGTCGCTTTGGTGCGTGAGCATTTCGGGCCGAGGCTGATTCGCGGCCGCAGCCCGGTGGCTCCACGTAAGGGCACCGGTCGGGTGTCCGGTCGGCCGAGCCTGCAGTTGGTCACACGCGAGGGTGAACAGACGCACCTGTCGATCGGGGTGCGCACTCCCGGCAGGAACTGGGACCATCGGTGGGCGCTGTCGGTGCTCAACACTGCGTTGGGCGGTGGTCTGAGTTCGCGTCTGTTCCAACAGATTCGGGAGACACGCGGGCTTGCGTATTCGGTGTATTCGACCGTGGATACCTTCTCCGACAGCGGCGCGCTGTCGATATACGCCGCGTGTCAGCCCGAGCGGTTCGACGAAGTGGTCCGGGTGACCGCCGAAGTGGTCGAGAGTGTGGCGCGCGACGGAATCACCGAAGCTGAATGCCGAATCGCGAAGGGGTCGCTGCGCGGCGGGCTGGTGCTCGGACTGGAGGACTCCGGCTCCCGGATGAACCGCATCGGCCGCAGTGAGCTCAACTACGGTGAACACCGCAGCATCGCATATACCCTCGGCAAGATCGACGAGGTCACCCTCGACGAGGTGAACGCCATCGCGCACCAGTTGCTGACTCGACCTTTCGGCGCCGCCGTGCTGGGCCCACAGCGATCCAAAAAGTCTCTGCCACAGGCGCTCCGGAGCATTGCGGGCTGATCGCCTAACCTGGAGCCGATGACTCGACTGTCCCGGCGCCAGGCGCTGTTCGGCGGGTTGACGCTCGCCGCAATGGCCGCAGGTGCACCCGCACAGGCAGACCCGGCGGAGCCGCTCGCGGGAATCGACGAACGCATCGCGGCGATTGAACGACGCCGTAACGCGTACGTCGGCCTGTTCGCCGCCGATCTGGAAGCTGGCCGCTCGATCTCCCACCGCGGCCAGCAAGCGTTCGCCATGTGCTCGACCTTCAAGGGCTACGCCTCGGCGCGAGTGCTGCAGATGGTTGAACAGGGCGAGCTGACGTTGGATCACGAGGTCTTCGTCGATCCGGCCGAGATCGTCGCGAACTCACCGAGGACTCAGCCCCGGGCGGGTGGCGGCATGACGCTGGACGAACTATGTCAGGCGGCTTTGCAGGTCAGCGACAACACCGCCGGGAACCTGCTCCTCAAGACCATCGGCGGGCCGCCCGCGATCACCGCGTTCGCCCGCAGCATCGGCGATCCGAGCTCCCGGCTGGATCGGTGGGAGACCGCGTTGAATTCTGCGGTCCCGGGTGATCCGCGCGACACCAGCACGCCCGAGGCGCTCGGCGGTGGATATCGTCACCTGCTAACCGGCGATGCGCTGGCCCCGCCGCAGCGGCAGCAGCTCGAGGACTGGATGCGGGCGAACGAGACGTCGAGCATGCGCGCCGGGTTGCCGCCAGGGTGGACCACCGCGGACAAGACCGGCAGCGGCGACTACGGCAGCACCAACGACGTCGGCGTCGCATTCGATCCCGCAGGTCGGCGCATCCTGCTCGCCATGATGACGCGATCGCAGGTCAACGACCCGAAGGCCCCTAATCTGCGGCTGCTCATCGCCGAACTCACGTCTCTGGTGGTACCGCAGTTGCTCGCGTAGGTGCACTTAGAGGGAAACACCCGATTCCTCGGTCCTCCCCCCTGCAATAAGTTTTGCTGGACAGGCGAGCCGCGCTTACACCGTAAGCGGGGATCGAGGAGTCGGATGGGGTGACGGACGTTGGGGATAGAGACGTTGGCGATGCGCCACAATGGGCGGGAACCGTCGACACGACGGGAGGTCACTAGCTGCGCTTCCGTCGCGGTCATCGACGAGCTTGACGCGATCCACGCCGCCGTAGAGCTGTGGTGCAGCCAGGCGCAGCCTCCTATCCAGTTCGCAGGCAACTATTTCTCAGCCGAGCAGTTTCTCGCCGAGCAGGATTCATCAGCCGCGTCGAACGTGGGCGCAGTGGTGTTGGAACTACAGATGGGGCCTTGCCGAGCTGACTTCACCACCCTCGATCACCTAGTCGCGCGGCGATTTCGGGTAATCGTCTACTCGCACATTGCAAACGACGAAGTGATCCTCACGTCCCTGGACCGCGGCGCGGTCACGTACTTGGTGAAGACCGAAGGTAAGGGCCATTTGATCGACGCGATTTGTGCGGCGAGTGCTGACATGCCCTACGTCGGACCGCGGATGGCCGAGGCGATGATCAACGACGGTGCGATCGGCCGTCCGAACCTCGCCCGACGAGAAAAAGAAGTCCTGATCGCGTGGTTTCGGACCGAGAGCAAGGATGTCGTCGCCAACCAACTGCAGATCGCTCCCACGACCGTCCGCACGCACCTGCAGCGAGTTCGGGCAAAGTATGCGGCAGTCGGACGCCCCGCGACGACCAAGGCGGCGCTGGTAGCTCGCGCCATTCAGGACGGCATCGTCAGCGTCGACGACATCTAGCTAAGCGGTGGGTGGCAGTCGACGGCCGCTCAACGCCGGCAAATCCTGGTCGGGACCCGCTAAAGTCGCCCCTCGGCGGCGACCTTAGTAGGCGAACTTCGCCTTTGCCTTCCCTGGCGCAAAAAGTTGCGGACGGACATCCGCAGGAGTTGCTCGGACCGCTGTGTCAATGCAGATCTGGTATGCCCAGTGAGGCAATCGGACCACAAGATCGGGTTCGTCGTCTGCCCCTTGCATATCGTTTCTCGTCCGCCCGGTCCGCTGAGGTGTCAACCTCTCGGCATGTGCGCAAAGCCTCGCATTGAGCAACGCGATGGCGTTTTGGCAATCAGGCCGCCCGACAACCCCTCGCTGTCGGGCGGCAGGTCTGCAGCCGCATTCCCTAACGCTGCTGCGTCAGCCGCCGCAAACTCCTTGTATCGGATATCTCCCTTTCTGTCGTGGCATTTTATCCCCCAACGTTCGTTGAACGCAATCACTCTACGCCCGCAGCCCCGATCTATATGGTTAGTGTGATACTCGAATTTCAGGTGGCCAAAAATAACGAAGCTAGTAGATCTAGCAAATATCGTGTGATCAGCCGATCGTACGACGATGGGGTCATCGCGGCAGGTAGCGGTAGTGGGCGACCCGCTGATTGAATGCTTCGAATAGCTCCCAAAAATGGGAGTCCATACCCGAAAATGGGGCGGCAATGCCAGCCAAGGCATATTGTTGCCACATTCATGAACTGATGTTTGCTGGATGGTTTTGGTGGCCGACTGATGCCGACGTTCAGGAGTCTCCGAAGACGCAATCAAGCCAGACCGAGCATTGATTGCCCGTGTCACCTGCCCCATTACCTCTCCTCCTGTGGAGTTTGCCCAACTCGATGGCCTATGTACGGAGAGACGTTATGACAATGCTTGTGGGTGAGGAATCGGGCGATTCCCTACAGTTGCTGCGAACTACCCCATGGACCGGCAAACCCGGGCACCGCTGGCGCGGTGCCCGGGTTCTTGGGGATAAGACGTCAGGCCAGAACGCTGGCCGGATCGGTGTAGGGAAGGTCGAGGTCGGCTGCCACCTGCTCGGAGAGCAGCGCGCCATCGTTTGTTGAGAGGCCCTTGGCCAGCGCCGGATCGGCCTGGCAGGCGGCCTGCCAGCCCTTGTCCGCCAGCTTCAGCACATACGGCATGGTGGCGTTGGTCAGCGAGTAGGTCGATGTGCGGGGCACCGCGCCGGGCATGTTCGCCACGCAGTAGAACAGCGTGTCGTGGACGGCGAACGTGGGGTCGTCGTGGGTGGTGGGCCGCGAGTCTTCGAAGCAGCCACCCTGGTCAATGGCGATGTCCACCAGAACTGCGCCCGACTTCATGTGTGCGACAGTCGAATTCGTAACCAGCTTGGGGGCCTTCGCGCCGGGTACCAGCACTGCGCCGATCACCAGGTCGGCCTGCTTGACCGCATCCTCGAGGTCGAGCATCGACGAGTACCGGGTCTCGATGCTGCCGTTGAACTCACCGTCGATCTTGCGCAGGGTGTTGACGTTGAGGTCGAACACGGTCACGTGCGCGCCCATCCCCTTGGCGACGCGGGCGGCGTTGTAACCGGCCATGCCGCCGCCGATGACGACGACTTCGGCCGGGGCAACGCCGGGAACGCCGCCCATCAATACGCCGCGGCCACCCTGGCTGCGCATCAGGTGATATGCCCCGACCTGGGCCGACAACCTGCCCGCGACCTCGCTCATCGGGGCCAGCAGCGGCAGCGCGCCGTCGGCCGTTTGCACGGTCTCATATGCAATCGACGTGGTGCCCGAGTCGAGTAGCGCGTCGGTGCAGGGCTTCGACGCTGCGAGGTGCAGGTAGGTGAAGAGTGTCTGGCCCTTGCGCAGGCGTGAGTATTCGGCCTCGATCGGCTCCTTCACCTTCAGCAGCAGTTCCGCCTCGGCCCAGACCTCATCGGCATCGTTGAGCAGTTGTGCACCTGCCCGCTTGAAGTCGGAGTCGGAGATCGCCGAGCCTTCACCCGCACCCGACTGGATGATCACCTCGTGGCCGCGATGGAACAACTCGGCCACGCCCGCAGGGGTGATGGCGACTCGATACTCGTTGTTCTTGATCTCGGTCGGGATTCCGACGCGCATGACGGCTCCTAAAAGTCGTGTTGGTACCTAGAATTGTGAAGAACTTTCGGTTGATTGGCAATCACCCCGACGATGCTTCGATATGATCCCTAGATGCCAGAAGGATCAACGAGATCGGCGGCGTCACCGCCTCGGTCATCGAAGGATGTTCAGCCCATCGACCTCGACGGGATCGACCGGCGCATCCTGACCGCCCTACACGCGGACGCGCGGATGTCCAACAGCGCGCTGGCGGAGCTTGTCGGCATCGCCGCGTCGACGTGTCACGGTCGCATGCGGAGGCTTCAGGACTTGGGCGTGATCCGCGGCTTCTATGCCGACATCGATCCGTCGGCCATCGGATTGTCGCTGCAGGCAATGATCTCAGTGACCCTGCAGTCCAATGCCCGCGGCAAGATCCGCAGCTTTATCCAGCAGATCCGGAGTAAGCCACAGGTAATGGACGTCTACTTCCTGGCAGGGGCCGACGACTTCATCCTTCACGTCGCCGCGCGCGACACAGACGACCTGCGGTCGTTTGTGGTGGAGAACCTCAATGCCGACGCCGACGTGGCAGGAACGCAGACGTCGCTGATCTTCGAACACCTGCGGGGCGCCTCGCCGCTGTAGCCCTGGGAGGAGGGCATCGGTTGGCGGTATCAGTCCGCGGTGGTTTCTTCGTCGTCTTCGTCGGACAGTAGGTAGTTCTCCGGGTGGTGGTAGTCGTTCACCCGGGACTGCCCACTATCGAGGTGGGGTGGCGGAATCCATTCGGTGCGGCCGTCTTTGCGTTTTCGGGTACGCCAGCCACCGGGTTTGACCTCGCAGTTGTCCTTGGGGCAGGCCAGGGTGAGGTCGTCGACGTCGGTTTGGCCGTCGGCGGCCCAATCACTTACTGCGTGATGGACATGGCAGTTCGCCCCGGCCACGGTGCAGCCGGGGCGGGTACAGCCACGATCCCTGGCGAGCAACACGATTCGTTGATCCGCAGACGCGATGCGGCGTGTCCGTCCGAGGTGCAGCGCACGGCCGGTGTCTTTGTCAAAGATGCACAGGTAGTGATACGCGTGGCTGGCCATCCGGATGACCGTCGACATGGGCAGCAGGCTGCCGGTGGCGGTAACGGCTCGCCCGCAACCGGATTCGAGCTCCTGCAGCGTGGTGGATACGACGACAGTGACCGGCAGTCCGTTGTGCTGTCCGAGTTCACCGGAGGCTAAGACGCTGCGGCCCATCGCTTTCAATGCATCGTGGTTCCGTTGGGCCGGGCTGCGCAGGTCGTTGTCAATGTGGGCTTGGGTTGGCGACCCGTCTACACACGGGCTTTCATCGTCCGGGTTGCACATGCCAGGGGCCGCCAGTTTGGTCAGCACCGCTTCGAACGTCGCGCGGGCTTCGGGGTCGAGCAATCCGCTGATCTTGCTCATACCGTCGGCTTCTTGCTTGCCCAAGATCAAGTGGCGCCGGCGGGCCCGGTCGACATCGGAGAAGTCGCCGTCGGGATGTACAAGTGCCATCAGCCGGTCGGCGACCTTACGCAGAGCGTCGGGCGTGTGCTCGCTGGCGACGCGGGCCAGGTCGACCTCGCAGGCTTGACGGGTCTCGAAGTCGACGGCGGAGGGCAGATCGGCGAAGAACCGGCGGATGATTCGCACATGCTCGTCGCCGATCGTCCCCGCGGCTTGGGCGGCGGCCACATTGGGCAGCAGTGGCTCTAGCCGTTCGCCGGTCATCGCGATGCGCGGCCCAAGGTCCTCGGCCTCATCCACGCGCCGGCGGGCCTGGCCGCGGCTGATGCGCAGCCGGTTGGACAACACGTCTGTCCACGACTTGCCGCCCAGCTCGACCGGGCTGGCCTGGGAAGTCAGCTGCTGGGTAAGCCGGTGATCGACGGCGGCCTGGCGGCGACCGGCGGTCTCGAGCCGACCCTTGACGGCGAGCACTTCCGGTGCGGTCAACGCGTCGAAGGACAGCGCGGCCAACTCGGCCTGGGCGGCGTCGAACCGGTCGAGGACGGCCGCGATAGCCTCCCGATCCGATGCAGCGCCTGTGCCCATATATCGAACATTAGTTCGAATCGCTGACAGGTGCAGAAAGTTATCCACAGGCGGCGGAAAGCTAGGCTAGGCCGATGCGAGTGGGTGTGCTTGGCGCGAAGGGCAAGGTCGGCGCGACGATGGTTCAAGCTGTCGAGACAGCGGACGACCTTACGTTCACCGCCGGGGTCGACGCGGGGGATGCGCTGAGCCTGTTCGCCGACAGCCAGACCGAGGTCGTCATCGACTTCACCCATCCCGCCGTCGTCATGGACAACCTGAACTTCTTGATCGACAACGGAATCCACGCCGTCGTCGGCACCACTGGATTCACCGATGAGCGCGTGCAGCAAATCCAAGCGTGGCTCGCGGGCAAGCCCGATGTAGCTGTTCTTATCGCCCCGAACTTCGCAATCGGCGCCGTGCTCTCAATGCATTTCGCCAAACAGGCCGCCCGCTTCTTCGAATCCGCAGAAGTCATCGAACTGCATCACCCGCAGAAGGCCGACGCGCCGTCGGGCACAGCTGCGCGCACCGCTCGCCTCATCGCGGAGGCCCGAAAAGGCTTGCCGCCCAATCCCGATGCGACCAGCACCGGCATCGAGGGTGCCCGAGGAGCAGATGTCGATGGCATTCCGGTCCACTCTGTCAGGCTCGCCGGGCTGGTCGCTCATCAGGAAGTGCTCTTCGGAACTCAGGGGGAGACCCTGACGATCCGGCACGACAGCCTCGACCGCACGTCGTTCGTTCCCGGTGTGCTGCTGGCGGTTCGCGCCGTCCGCGAACACCCCGGCCTGACAGTGGGTCTCGAGCCCTTCCTCGACTTGACATGACCGACGGCGCGCGCGCCGCGCGCATCCAGCTGGTGATCGGCTTCATGTGCGTCGCCCTGGTCGTGTACTTCCTGATGCTGGGTCGCATCGCGATGGCGTTCATCACCTCAGGACGCCCCGCCGCCATCGGACTCGGCCTGGCGGTGATGGTCCTTCCGCTGATCGGTATTTGGGCCATGGTCAGCACGCTGAGAGCCGGCCTCGCCCACCAGCGGCTCGGTCGCATCGTCAAAGAGGAAGGCATGGAGCTCGACGTCAGCTCCCTGCCGCGGATGCCGTCCGGGCGGATCGACCGCGACGCGGCCGACGCGCTTTTCGAAACCGTGCGCGGTGAACTGGAAGACGATCCGGACAATTGGCGCCGCTGGTACCGGCTCGCCCGCGCATACGACTACGCCGGGGACCGCAGCCGCGCCCGCGAGGCCATGAGGAAAGCGGTCGACATGGAGATGCAACAGTGAGCAAGACGCTGCTGATCGTCCACCACACCCCGTCGCCGGCGACGCGCGAGCTGCTCGAAGCCGTCCTCGCCGGCGCCCACGATCCTGACATCGAGGGCGTCGACATCGAAGTGCGGCCTGCGCTCGCGGCGACGGTTCCCGACATGCTCAACGCGGACGGGTACCTGTTCGGCACCACCGCCAACCTTGGTTATATGTCCGGTGCGCTCAAGCATTTCTTCGACACCGTCTACTACCCGAGCCTCGACCACGTGGCCGGCCGGCCATATGGCTTGTGGGTGCACGGCAATAACGACACCGTGGGCGCAGCCAATGCGGTAGACAAGGTGGCCACCGGCCTCGCGCTGGACAAGGCCGCCGACGTGCTCGAAGTCATCGGCACCATCGACGCCGACGTCCGTGAACGGGCGTATGAGCTCGGTGGCACGCTCGCCGCGACGCTGATGGAATGACGGAGGAGAGACGCCTGTGGGTATCGCCGATCTCGCCTTAGGCGCAGCACCGATCGCCGGCGGGGCACTGCTGGGTGTCGCCGCCGGGAATCTGAGGCCACCCGAAATCCGGGGCATGATCGCCAAGGACATGGACCTGCTGGAGCGGATCCCGGACGACAAGCCCGAGCTGAAGGCCAGACTCAAGGCCAGCATTGACCAGCGCATCGACGACCTGATAAGCACCACCGAACGCAGTCGTGAGCTTCGACTGGCCGCCGTGTCCTACACCGGAAACTGGCGTGACATCGTCGTTTTCATCGCCGCGATCCTCTTCACGATCGTCTGGTGGAACGTCAGCCACAACCGTGCGAACTGGCTGGTGATGTTCATCGTGATGATCATCGTGTCGGTCGCGGCGGGTATTTACGCGGGCCGAGGTCTGCTTCGTGCAATAGCGCATTTCGGCCACCGCAAGCGCGACGAACCTAAGCCGTAATCGTCACTTCAGGGTCGGTCACCTCAAAGGCGCACTCCAGCAAGCGGTTTGCCTCTGACGTAACGGCATCGAGCACGCCGCGCTTCAGCCTGAGATAAGGGTGCACCCGCATGCTGGTCGATTCGCCCTTGCCGACCAGCTCCCACGTTCCTGCGACGAATCCGTCGACCAGCACGGTGCCGGGAAACACTCCGTTCTTGCCCGAAAACAATCTCTTGCGGTTCTCGTCGGAGATCACCCGAGTGCGGTCGACATGGGATAGCAGGATGTTGTCGAACGGCGCGACGAGCCGCACCGGCGCCGGTGTATCCGGATCTGGCCGCGGTGCATCCGAAATGTCGTAAAGCGTTTGTCCGCCTTCGCTTTTGAAAATGATCAACTCCAGCCGGTCGACCACCTCACCCAGTCTAGACAGCCCGCTCCAGGTCTGGACGTCTGTCACGGTGGCCGGGCCGAACGCCGCGAGGTAGCGGAGCACTATTTCATCGATCGTCATCGGTTTCCGCCGCGGCTTGCCGAGCCAGGCCGTCGCGGTGGTCAGCCGGACCTGTCCGCTGCGCTGCCACACTGCCCGGGGCGGGACCTGTACCAACGGCAGCAAGCTGCGGGCGGCCTCAGCAAGTGAGCCCGGCGGCGTGTCCGGCCATTGCTCGGCGAGCCGGGCGCCGATCTCGCCGGGAGTGAGCGCCTCGGTGTCGAGAAGCATCCTTGCCGCTTCTACGACGGCCGACACATCGACGGCGGCGAGCGGTCTGCCGTGAGTGGCATTGGCCTTCAGCATGCGATCCAGCACGGGCTGGACCAGCGGGCGCAGCCGATGACAATCCTTGGCCGTGACGAGGTGGATGGTGCCGCGCATCAGCACGATCCGAGCGGCCTTGCGAGAGGTGAGCAGGCCGGACAACTCGTCACCGGTGAAGCGGTCGAGCCGGCTCCACAGCCCGTAGTACGGCGCAAACGGTGCCTGCGCCTGCATGCCGACGAGGTGCTCGATCGCGTCGAGCGCGCTCATCGGTGAGCGTGACAACAGCAGCTGACGCGCGAGCGTCGCCCGGTTGAGCGCCCGCAGCGACAGGGTCAATTGGGCAGTGCGGACGCAAACAGATGCTGCAGCGCGATCCAGTGCCGCTCGGAGGCCGCCTCGTCGAACGGCGGGTTGTCGGGGACGGCGAAGCCATGAGCCGCGGGATAGAACTCGACCGTATGCGTCACGCCAGCAGCGGTCAGCGCCTTGTCCAGCGTCTCGGCCTGTTCCGGGGTGAACGACCCGTCGTTCTCAGCGCCCGCGACGTAGACCGTCCCCTTCATCTGGTCGGCGAACAGATGTGGGCTGCTTGCGTCGTCGGTAACGAGGCCGCCGCCGTGGAACGATCCCGCTGCCGCCACCCGGTCAGGCGCCCGGCCTGCGAGGATCACCGACGTCCGACCGCCCATGCAGTACCCGCACACGCCAAACGCGTCGCCTTTGACCTCGGGTCGCGATGCTAGGAAGTCGAAGAACGCGGCCGCGTCGGAGGCGATCATGTCGGGGGTGACGCTGCCGACCATCGTCATCAGGCGCTTGCGCTGTTCGGGGTCGCCGAACACGGTCTCCATGTCGAACGGCTCCCAGTCGCCCTGCCGGTAGTACACGTCGGGCAGCAGCACGGCGTGGCCGAAGCCGGCTAGCCTGGCGGCCATGTCCTGGAAGGTTGGCCGGACACCGCCGGCGTCGGGATACATCACGACCGCCGACCATGGGCCGGTGCCGTTCGGGGTGTGCAGGGTCACGGGGCAAGTGCCGTCAGGTGTGGCGACGGTCGCGGAGATACTCGGCATGGCTCCGTTCTACTCGTCGGTGCTCGACGTAAGCTGAGCGGCGTGCCAATCGCCACGCCGTACGAGGATCTGCTGCGGCTGGTGCTCGAGGGTGGCACGCCCAAATCGGACCGCACCGGCACCGGCACCCGCAGCCTGTTCGGCCACCAGATGCGCTATGACCTCACGGCCGGTTTCCCGCTGATCACCACCAAGAAGGTGCACACCAAGTCGGTGATCTACGAGCTGCTGTGGTTCCTGCGCGGCGACTCCAACGTGCGGTGGCTGCAGGAGCGCGGTGTCAGTATCTGGGACGAATGGGCTTCGGAGACAGGCGATCTCGGGCCGGTCTACGGTGTGCAGTGGCGGTCGTGGCCGACACCGTCGGGCGAGCACATCGACCAGATCAGTGCCGCGCTGGAGCTGCTGAAGACGGATCCGGACTCGCGACGCAACATCGTCTCGGCGTGGAACGTCGGTGAGATCCCGCAAATGGCCTTGCCGCCGTGCCATGCGTTCTTCCAGTTCTACGTCGTCGACGGACGGCTGTCCTGCCAGCTCTACCAGCGCAGCGCCGACCTCTTTCTCGGCGTGCCGTTCAACATCGCCAGCTACGCGCTGCTCACGCAGATGATGGCGGTGCAGGCCGGTCTGGGAGTGGGGGAGTTCGTCTGGACCGGTGGCGACTGCCACATCTACGACAACCACGTCGAGCAGGTCACCGAGCAGTTGTCCCGTGAACCGCGGCCATACCCGGAACTCGTTCTGGCGCCGCGTGATTCGATCTTCGACTACACCTACGAAGACATCGCGATCAAGAACTACGACCCGCACCCTGCGATCAAGGCGCCCGTCGCCGTATGACCGTCGGCCTGATCTGGGCCCAGGCCACCTCTGGTGTGATCGGCCGCGACGGCGGCATTCCGTGGCGGCTGCCTGAGGACCAGGCCCGGTTCAAGGAACTGACGATGGGCCGGACCGTGGTGATGGGCCGGCTGACCTGGGAATCGCTGCCTGCGAGGGTGCGCCCGTTGCCTGGGCGGAAAAATGTCGTACTCACCCGGCAGGCTGAGTACATGGCCGAAGGCGCACATGTGGTTCCCACTCTTCAGGACGCACTGACCGACGACCTCACCTGGGTGATTGGCGGCGGGCAGGTCTACACGCTCGCGCTGCCGCTCGCCACGCGATGCGAGGTCACCGAGGTCGAAGTCGAGCTCCCCAGAGACGACGGCGACGCGACCGCTCCCGTGCTCGACGCGGCCTGGGTCGGCACTGAGGGGGAGTGGCTCACGAGCAGCTCCGGCCTGCGCTACCGGTTCTTCAGCTACGTTCGTCCGTGACTGTCCTCACCGGCACCCAGGCCCGCAGGATCGCCGTCGCAGCGCAGGGCTTCGCCGAGCCGAACCTGCGGGGCCCGGTTACCCGCGGCCACCTGCGGCGGCTTATCTCGAGAATCCAAGTGCTGCAAATGGACTCGGTGTCGGTGGCGGTGCGCGCCCATTACGCGCCCATCTTCAGCAGGCTGGGTCCGTATGACCGAGACATTCTGGACCGCGCTGCGTGGAGCCACTCCGCACGTTCGCCGCGGCTGTTGGTCGAATACTGGGCGCACGAGGCCGCGCTAATGGCGGTCGACGACTGGCCGCTGCTGCGCTGGCGGATGCGCGAGTACACGCACGGGCGGTGGGGCAAGGAGATCGTCAAGAAGAACGCGAAGCTGGCCGACGACATCGTCGCCGCCGTCGCCGAACTCGGCCCGTCGACCGCTGGGCAGATCGAGGCGCACTTGGAGTCGGAGCCACGCGGCAGGAAAGGCCCGTGGTGGGACCGCAGCGACACCAAGTGGGTCGCCGAGGCGTTGTTCGCGGCGGGGGTGCTGACGACTGCCACCCGGGTCGGGTTCGCCCGGCACTACGACCTCACCGAGAACGTGCTGCCGCCCGACGTCGTGGCCCGGGAGGTCGACGACGACGAAGCGATCCGCGAGCTGACGCTGCGGGCAGCCACCGCACTGGGCGTGGCAACAGAACCCGACATCCGCGACTACTTCCGGCTGTCTCCGAAACAGGCGAAGCCCGCGATCGCCAAGCTGGTCGCTGATGGGGAACTGGAAGCTGTCGATGTCGACGGCTGGACGGCTCCGGCGTATGTGTCTGCGGGCCAGACGGTGCCGCGACGCGATCGTGGGACGGCGCTGCTGTGCCCTTTCGACCCGTTGATCTTCTTCCGGCCAAGGGTGCAGCGGCTCTTCGAGTTTCACTACCGCATCGAGATCTACACGCCGGCGCCGAAGCGCCAATTCGGTTACTACGTATGGCCCTTCCTGCTCGACGGGAACCTCGTAGGCCGTGTCGATCTAAAGGCCGAACGGACGCGCGACGCGCTGCACGTCGTCGGCGCGTTCACCGAACCCGAGCAAGACAAGTCGCGGGTGGCCAAAGCGCTTGCCGCCGAGTTGCAGTCGATGGCGTCTTGGCTAGGCCTCGCTGAGGTCACGGTCGGGAAGCACGGCGATCTGACGAAGGAGTTGTCGCGGTCGCTGGGCCGCTAGGCCTCGTCGTCGCCACTGGCTTGCTCGTGGAAATCGGGCGGACGATCGTCCCCGCGGGCGAGGGAGAGACTGATGCTCTGTAGCATCACCACGACGGCGCAGACCAACACGAGCACCTTTGCCTGCTCCGCCCCAATGTGGGCACCGGGCTGGAGTCGCGATAGCACCGCCGTCCGCCACACCACGTACGCGACCAGCGCGAGGCTGGCGTACGGCAGGTAGATCAACGCACCCGAGACAATTCTTGTCAGCGCAGAGCCGATACGTCCCGGGCTGTCAGCGGCCCGCCTCCAGTGAAAACCGGCCAACCAAACCGCCAAGCAGATCACGAGCACCGTCGGTATCAACCAGGTCAGCACGCTGTGGGCGAAGTTCCACAACGATTCGCTGCTATCAGTCCACCCTGGCAGGAGCGGTCCGTGGGGTTGAGCCGGTCGATTTGGCGCGTTCGCCAACGACAGCGCGAGGTCGTCGAGGCTGGTGACGATGAATGCCAAGACCACTGGAGGCGTGAGCACGGCGACGATGAATCGAAAGTGCGCGCCCATGGCTGCCGCCGAAACGACCTGCACCGCACCAAAAAGCAGCGTGTAGACCGAAAAATAGAACGCCACACCGGCCAGCACTTCCTTTGACAGCGCTCGGCCGCTGACAAGCGCGCAACCCTCTTCCCCTGATAGCAGCGCGAAGAGTGCGGCGGCCGTGACGAGACCGAGGAACGCACACGCCAGCGCAGTGACGAAGCGGTTGTCCTGCTCGTACTCGTGGGCCGCATCGCCTGCGCTGCCCCGCCGATGCTGGCGATTGACAACAAGCATGATGGCGAGAAACCCGATCCCGGCAAGTACAGCGGCGAGCTGGGAGTAGTTTCCAGCTGCCTGAGAGAAGTCGAACTGCAGCCACAACTCGCAGGACGTTCCTTGGGCCCCCACGGCCTGGAAACGTAGCAGGTGAAGCCGTGTGCCGGTCCATATCGCCGCCAGATACTGTGACTTCGTGGCCGAGACCGCGCCCCTGCGCGTGCAACTGATCGCCAAGACCGACTTCTTGGCACCGCCGGACGTGCCGTGGAGTACCGATGCTGACGGTGGTCCCGCGCTGGTGGAGTTCGCAGGCCGGGCGTGCTACCAGAGCTGGTCGAAGCCCAATCCGAAAACGGCGACGAACGCCGCATACATCCGCCACATCATCGACGTCGGCCACTTCTCGGTGCTCGAGCACGCGTCGGTGTCGTTCTACATCACGGGCATCTCGCGGTCGTGCACGCACGAGTTGATCCGGCATCGGCACTTCTCGTATTCGCAGCTGTCGCAGCGGTTCGTCCCCGAACACGACGCCGAGGTGGTCGTGCCTCCCGGGATGGAGGACGACGCCGAGCTGCAAGAGATCTTCAACGCTGCCGCCGATGCCAGCCGCGCGACCTACACGGAACTCCTGGCCAGACTGGAGGCCAAGTTCGCCGATCAGCCCAACGCTGTGCTGCGGCGCAAGCAGGCGCGGCAGGCCGCGCGCGCGGTGCTGCCCAATGCGACCGAGACGCGCATCGTGGTCACCGGCAACTACCGCGCCTGGCGGCATTTCATCGCGATGAGGGCCAGCGAGCACGCCGACGTCGAGATGCGTCGGCTGGCGATCGAGTGCCTGCGACAACTCGTCGACCTGGCCCCTCAGGGCTTCTCCGACTTCGAGATTTCGACGCTGGCCGACGGCACTGAGGTGGCAACCAGCCCGCTGGCCACGGAGGCTTGATCGAGCCGGCCAGATATTGCCGCGGAAGCGTGAGGTCGAGCGGGTAATCTTGGTGGCCGTGAGCACAGGCGGATTCGATGCGACGGCCCGATTGGGCACCGTGCTAACCGCGATGGCCACGCCTTTCAAGCCCGACGGGTCGCTGGACACCGACGCCGCGGCCCGGCTTGCCACCCACCTTGTCGACTCCGGCTGCGACGGCCTGGTGCTGTCGGGCACCACCGGGGAGTCGCCGACGACCACGGACGACGAGAAGGTCGCGCTGGTGCGCGCGGTGCTGGGGGCGGTCGGCGACCGGGCGAGGATCATCGCGGGCGCGGGCACATACGACACTGCGCACAGCGTTCATCTGGCGAAGGCGGCCGCGGCCGAGGGCGCGCACGGCCTGCTTGTCGTGACGCCGTACTACTCGCGTCCCCCGCAGGCTGGTCTGCTGGCGCATTTCACTGCGGTGGCCAACGCCACCGCGCTGCCGGTGGTTCTCTATGACATTCCGCCGCGGTCATCGATCCCGATCGAGTGGGACACCATCCGCACGTTGGCCGAGCATCCGAACATCGTGGCCATCAAGGACGCCAAGGGTGATCTGCACGGCGGTGGGCAGATCATCGCCGAGACCGGGCTGGCGTACTACTCCGGTGACGACGCGCTGAACCTGCCGTGGCTGGCGATGGGTGCGGTCGGTTTTGTCAGCGTGTGGGGACACCTGGCCGCCGGTCAGCTGCGAGACATGTTGTCCGCGTTCAATTCCGGTGATGTCGCGACGGCACGGAAGATCAACGTGACACTGGGGCCGCTCGGCGAGGCCCAGGCGCGGCTGGGTGGCGTGACCTTAGCCAAGGAGGGACTGCGCCTGCAGGGCATCGAGGTTGGTGACCCGCGGCTCCCGCAGGTGCCCGCCACTCCGGAACAGATCAAGGCGCTGGCCGCCGATATGCGCGCCGCCGCGGTGCTTCGGTAGTGAACGAAGAACTCAAACCGCCGGGGCCGCTGGCCCCAGGAGGACTGCGGGTCACCGCGCTAGGCGGGATCAGCGAAATCGGCCGTAACATGACCGTTTTCGAACATTTGGGTCGGCTGTTGATCGTCGACTGTGGAGTGTTGTTTCCGACGCACGATGAACCCGGCGTCGACCTGATCCTGCCCGATCTGCGCCATGTCGAGGACCGCCTCGACGAGGTCGAAGCCCTGGTGCTCACGCACGCGCACGAGGACCACATCGGTGCGATCCCGTTCCTGCTCAAGCTGCGATCCGACATACCCGTCGTCGGCTCGAAATTCACGTTGGCACTTGTCGCGGAGAAGTGCCGCGAACACCGGATCAAGCCTGTGTTAGTCGAAGTGGACGAGGGACAGAGCTCCAAGCACGGTGTGTTCGAGTGTGAGTACTTCCACGTCAACCACTCGATTCCGGGTTGCCTGGCGATCGCGGTTCACACCGGCGCTGGCACCGTGCTGCATACCGGCGATATCAAGCTCGACCAGTCGCCGCTTGACGACCGGCCGACCGACCTGCCAGGAATGTCGCGGTTGGGCGACGCCGGGGTGGACCTGTTCCTCTGTGACTCTACAAATGCCGAGATCCCGGGCGTGGGCCCGTCGGAAAGCGAGATCGGGCCGAACATCCATCGGCTGATACGAGGCGCCGAGGGCCGGGTCATCGTGGCGTGCTTCGCCTCCAATGTTGCTCGCGTGCAACAGATCATCGACGCATCGGTGGCGCTGGGCCGCAAAGTATCGTTCGTGGGCCGGTCCATGGTGCGCAATATGGGAATCGCCAAGGAGCTGGGCTACCTCACCGTCGCGACCGACGACGTGATCGACATCGGTGCAGCAGAGATGATGCCGCCTGAGCGGGTCACGCTGGTGACCACCGGAACCCAGGGTGAGGCGATGGCCGCGCTTTCGCGGATGTCCCGCGGTGAGCATCGCAGCATCACGCTGACGTCGGGCGATCTCATCATCATGTCGTCGTCGCAAATACCTGGCAACGAAGAAGCGATATTCGGGGTCTTAGATGCGCTGGCCAAGATCGGTGCCCGCGTGGTCACCAACGCCCAGGCGCGCGTGCATGTTTCGGGCCACGCGTACGCCGGCGAGCTGCTGTTCCTGTACAACGGTGTGCGGCCGCGCAATGTGATGCCGGTGCACGGCACCTGGCGGATGCTGCGCGCCAACGCCGCGCTGGCAGTCCGCAGCGGTGTGTCGCCGGAGTCGATCGTGCTCGCGGAGAACGGCGTCAGCGTCGACCTGGTGGCCGGTAAAGCTTCGATCGCGGGTGCAGTGGCGACCGGCAAGATGTTTGTCGACGGCTTGATCACCGGCGATGTCGGCGACGCGACGTTGGGCGAACGCTTGGTCCTGTCGTCGGGTTTCATCGCGGTGACGGTGGTCGTACACCGTGGCACTGGCAAGCCCGCGGCGCCGGCGCATCTGCAGTCGCGGGGTTTCTCGGAGGATCCCAAGGCGCTGGAGCCGGTGGCGCGCAAGGTCGAACAAGAGCTGGAAAACCTTGCCTCCCAGAAGGTTACCGAAGCGACGAGGATCGCTCAGGCGGTGCGGCGCGTCATCGGCAAGTGGGTGGGCGACACCTACCGGCGCCAGCCGATGATTGTGCCAACCGTCATCGAGATCTAGCTACAGTGGCGAAGCCGTCTACACCTTCTCCGCGTACGCCGACCACTCGAGCTGCGACGCGGTCAGCCTGCGGCCCGTCGGCTCGATGTAGTTGCGCACGAAATAATCTGGCCCCCCTGCTCGTCGAGGTGCCAGCCGTATTCGGCGATGAACGAGGCAACCTTGTCGGGGTCCAGGCCGAAGCGCCACACCTGCTGACGTTGCCTGAAACGCTTGTACAGGATGGCCGCGTCGTACATGTTCACCCCGTCGATGAAGTCCTTGCGGACGTAGGTGAACACCAGCCGACTTCCCGCAGGGTCGCCCGCAACGCACCGAGCGTGCCCCGAACCGCGTCCTCGGTCAGATACTGCGTCACGCCTTCCCAGATGAAGAAGGTTCGGGAGTCGGGTCGGTAACCGTGGTCGGTCAGCGCGCCGATCAGGTCGTCACGCTCAAAGTCCAAGGGCACCAGTTGAACCGACGCCGGCACAGCACCGATGGCACGCTGCACGGCGGCCGTCTTGCGCTCGATGTTGACCGGCAGGTCGACTTCGAAGACAGGGATGTCGGAGCGCCGCGCGAGGCGATATGCCTTGGTATCCATGCCCGCGCCAAAAACGACGACGGCGTCGATGGTCCCCAGGGCCTCGTCCAGCTTGTCGTCGATGTAGCGCTTGCGGCACGTGATCAGTGACCACGAGCCGGGCACCGCCCGCTCGCCTGCCGAAATCGTCAGGCGGCGCAGCAGCGGCCACCGCATCGCGCGAACCAATGCCCGTTGGCTTGCGGGCAGGATCGAAAGGGCAAGGTCGTCGGACACCAGGCGCCGTTCGGGCGCCTCGTACTGTTCGATGGCCGCCTGCACCATCGGGCCGAAGGCGGTCTGCGCGGCGGGGGTTCGCGCCATCAGCGTTTGTTGACGTACCCCGCGTCCACCGGCAGCGTCACGCCGGTGATGTAGCGGGCCTCGTCAGATACCAGCCATGCGACAGCTGCGGCGATGTCTTCTACCTCGAGGACGGCAACCGGCATCGCGTTGCCCATGTCCGGCGGCCGTGCCGAATTGGCCATCATATTGGCGAGCCACTGACGGGTGTGGTCGTTGTCGATCATCGGTGTGTTCACGCCGGCGGGATGAATCGAGTTGACCCGGATACTGTGAGGCGCAAGGTGATTGGCATAGGCCCGCATCAAGCCGACCATTCCGTGTTTGGCCGCCGTGTAGCCGAGCGAACCCGGGTCGCCGCCGCCGATGCCGACCAGGCCGGCGGCGGAGCTGATCAGCACGATCGATCCACCATCGCCCTGCTCGATCAGCCGCGGCATCGCCGCCTCGACAGTGTTGTGTGCGCCGGTCAGGTTGACGTCGATGACGTCTCGCCAGCCGTCGCGGCCCGATTCCATCGGCGCGATGCCCGCATTGGCGACGACGATGTCGAGCCTGCCTAACTCGTCGAGGCCCGCCTGCAGCGCGTCCTGCAAGGCAGCTTGATCGCGAACATCGGCCTCCCGCGCCACGATTCGCGCTCCGGTGTCCTCAACGAGTTTGACGGTTGCGGCCAGATCGTCAGCTGTCGCCATCGGGTAGGGGACTGACGCGATCTGGTCACAGATGTCGATCGCGATGATGTTCGCGCCATCGGACGCCAACCGGACCGCCTCGGCACGGCCCTGACCGCGGGCCGCGCCGGTGATGAACGCAACCTTGCCGTCGAGCGCTCCCATCAGGGACGCAACTGGCCCTTGGCGGGATCGCCGGCGATGACGGGGGCGAGCATCTTGATGTCGGGTGCGCCGTCGAGATGCTCGCCGACAGTTCCGAACAGAGCCCCCACCGCGGGTGCGGTGCTGTGCGTCTTGAGTGCGTCGGCGTCGGCCCACTGCTCGACGAAAACGAAGGTGCCGTCGGCCTCGTGCAGCGAGTAAAGGTCGCAACCGGGTTCGGAGTGCACCGCCTCGATGGCCTGCTTACACGCCTCGCGCACGGCGTCGACCGACTCGGGCTTGGCTTTCATGGTTGCGACAACGGTGACAGGCATGGGACTCCTCGCTGAGTTCGTGCTGGACGATTAGCCAGCCTACCTAGGAGCTTTCCGCATCGGTCAGCCCATGTCGACCCAGATGGTCAGTCCCAACATCACGACGGCGAGCACGGCCAGCGCGGCGGTGTCGACGGCGCTCAACCGTGTCTCCTCTGTCCTTCCGACGCGCATCTCACGGGCGATGAGGAACAACGGAAACGTCACGCTGATCGCGATCGCGAATCCTCCGAAGATGTAGGCCCAAACAAACCTCACACCGTGCTTGCGAGCCTCGACGACCATCAGAATCGCGGCGGCAAGGAAGAACAGAACGATGTCGACGGTCAACGATCGCGACGCGGGCGTCACCCTGGAGTCGTTCAGGAAGTCGAGCAGAAATCCGCCGGGGTTGTCGAAGTAGGCGGCGTTCTGGCTCCAGGTAGCGATTAGCGCGGCAATAGAGATGACTGCATACACGGCGCAAAGCGCCTTGCTGGTCGTCGGAAGTGCGGCGGCGGGTGGTGGTGTGGTGGTTTGGGCCATTTCGGCACGGTAGGACGTCATTCGGGGGAATTGAGACCTATCTGTGACCCGTGTGGCAGATGGTGAATATGGGGCTCATGCGACTAGTCTTGTCGACATGCCTAGTAAGACCGCTGCCCGGTCCGGCGCCCGTTCGAGCAGGTCAAAGGCCAGCTCGCGGGGCGGGTCCCGCTCGGGGCCCCGCCGTAAGCCTGCTGCCCGCCGCAACCCCTCGGCCATCACGTCCGCGGGGGCGACGGTCGGCCGCGGCGTCCGCGCCGGCTGGTTGATGGTGGCCAAGGGGGCCGGATCCACCGCCCGATCGGTCGGTCGGGCGCGCGACCTGGAGCCCGGCCACCGCCGCGACGGCATCGCACTGGCGCTGTTGGGCATCGCCGTGGTGATCGCCGCCAGCTCCTGGTTCGGCGCCGCGCGGCCCGTCGGCCAGTGGATCGATAGCTTCCTTCGGACACTCATCGGTTCGCCCGTCGTCCTCGTACCGATCGTGCTCATCGGTATCGCCGTGGTGCTGATGCGCACGGAACCCGACCCCGAAGCGCGACCGCGCCTGATCCTCGGCACCGCGATGGTCACCCTGCCCACGCTCGGACTGTGGCATCTGTGGGCGGGTTCGCCAATGGACCCGGCCGGCCGCCAGCACGCCGCAGGATTCCTTGGCTTCGCCATCGGCGGGCCGCTGTCCGACGGTCTGACCCAGTGGATCGCTGCGCCGCTGCTGTTCATCGGCGCGCTGTTCGGACTGCTGCTCGTGACCGGCACGACGATCCGCGAGGTGCCTGAGACCGTGCAGAGAATGTTCTCCGCGCGCGCATTCCGCGGTGACGACTACGACGACGAATACGACGAGCAAGAGCGTTACACCGAGGAACCCGAGGACTTCTCCGACGGCTACTACGACGACGCGTCGGCCTACAACGAAGACGAGGCGCAGGCGTGGCCCACCGGAACGCCGATGGAGAACTACCCGATCGTCGACGAGGCGCCGACCATTCCGGAGCCCGCGGCGCGCACCCGCAAGAAGAAGCCCGCGGCCAAGAAGGAGACGCTGTCACTGGACCGGGTGGTCGACGGTCCGTACATCCTGCCGTCGCTGGAGTTGCTGAAAGCAGGCGATCCGCCTAAGCGGCGGACCGCGGCCAATGACCGTATGGCCGAGTCGATTACCGAGGTGCTGCAGCAGTTCAAGGTCGACGCGGCAGTGACCGGCTGCACCCGCGGACCGACCGTCACCCGCTACGAGGTGGAGCTCGGGCCTGGCGTCAAGGTCGAGAAGATCACCCAGCTGCAGAAGAACATCGCCTATGCGGTGGCCACCGAAAGCGTCCGGATGCTCGCGCCGATCCCCGGGAAATCGGCCGTCGGCATCGAGGTGCCCAACGTGGACCGCGAGATGGTCCGACTGGCCGACGTGCTTACCGATCCGTCCACCCGCGCCGACCACCATCCCCTGGTGATCGCGCTCGGCAAAGACATTGAGGGCGAGTACATTTCGTGGAATCTCGCGAAGATGCCGCACCTGTTGGTGGCGGGTTCCACCGGCTCGGGCAAGTCAAGCTTCATCAACTCGATGTTGATCTCACTGTTGGCGCGGGCCACCCCGGAGGAGGTCAGGATGATCCTGATCGACCCCAAGATGGTGGAACTCACGCCGTACGAAGGCATTCCGCATCTGATCACGCCGATCGTCACCAATCCGAAGAAGGCGGCGGCCGCCCTTGCCTGGCTGGTGGAGGAGATGGAACAGCGCTACCAGGACATGCAGGCGTCCCGGGTCCGGCACATCGACGACTTCAACAAGAAGGTGAAGTCGGGGGAGATCACCACACCGCTTGGCAGCCAGCGTGAGTACCGCCCGTATCCGTATGTGGTGGCGATCGTCGACGAGCTGGCCGACCTGATGATGACCGCGCCGCGCGACGTTGAGGACGCGGTCGTCCGGATTACCCAGAAGGCCCGAGCCGCAGGCATCCATCTCGTGCTTGCCACCCAGCGGCCGTCGGTCGACGTCGTCACGGGCCTGATCAAGACGAACGTGCCGTCCCGACTGGCGTTCGCCACCTCGTCGCTCACCGACAGCCGCGTGATCCTTGACCAGCAGGGCGCCGAGAAGCTGATCGGCATGGGCGACGGGCTGTTCATCCCGATGGGCGCGAACAAAGCGCTGCGACTGCAGGGCGCCTACATCACCGACGACGAGATCCACGCCGTCGTGCAGGCCTGCAAGGACCAGGCTGAGCCCGAGTACACCGAGGGTGTGACCGCCGCCAAGACCAACAGCGAGCGCACCGACGTCGACCCGGACATCGGCGACGACATGGACGTCTTCCTGCAGGCCGTCGAGCTGGTGGTGTCCAGCCAGTTCGGCTCGACGTCGATGCTGCAGCGCAAGCTGCGGGTGGGCTTCGCCAAGGCGGGCCGGTTGATGGACCTGATGGAAACCCGGGGAATCGTCGGGCCCAGCGAGGGTTCCAAGGCACGCGAGGTGCTGGTCAAGCCCGACGAGCTCGCGGGGACGCTGGCGTTGATCCGCGGCGGCTCAGACGCCAACGGCAGCGACGACGAACTCGACTAGGTCCCGACGCCGACGCCGCCTTCGAGTCCGACCCTGACATCCGGTGGCGGCGGGAGCAGCGGCGGCACGACGGCTCCGACGCATTCGTCGTTGATCATGGCGGTGCAGAGTCCTCCCGCCGGGCAGTCGGCCACCACGATCGGGCCGCTGTCGCATTGCGGTGGATCGGCGTGCGCCGGAGCGGACACGAAAAGCGTCGCGGCACACGCGGTAGCGCACGCAGAGACGAGGATCCGAAGGATCACGCCTACAACGCTACGCCTCAGAGTGTCAACAGCATTCGGGTATTGCCGAGGATGTTCGGCTTGACGTAGGACAGGTCGAGGAACTCCGCGACACCGGTGTCGTAGGAGCGGCACATCTCCTCGTACACCTCGGCGGTCACCGGCGTGCCGTCGATCTCCTCGAAGCCGTGACGGGAGAAGAACTCGACTTCGAAGGTGAGCACGAATATCCGCTCCAGGTGTAGGTCCCTGGCCACATCGAGTAAGCGGTCCACGACCGCGTGTCCGACTCCTTGGCCTCTGACCTTCGGGTGCACCGCGACGGTGCGCACCTCGCCGAGGTCCGACCACAGCACGTGCAGCGCGCCGCAACCGATCAGTTCACCGTCGAGTTCGGCGATCCAGAACTCCTGGACCGCCTCGTAGAGCGTTACCAGGTTCTTCTCCAGCAAGATCTTGCCGGAGTAGATGTCGACGAGCGCTTTCATCGCCGGGATATCGGACGTGCGGGCACGCCGGACGACAAGCCGCTCGGTCGCTCCGCTCACAGGTGGAGAGTATCGGCTCGGGCAACCTATATTCTGTTGCGGTGTCGGGCCAACCCCATATCGAGCCGGTGGTTCCGCGCGCCCGTGTGGCGAACATCGCGAATGTGCTCACCGGCGTGCGTCTGGTGTTGGTTCCTGTGTTTCTCGTGGTGCTGTTCGTCGGCGATGGCCATGAAACATTTTGGCGGATAGCTGCATTCGTCGTCTTCGCGGTCGCCGTGATCACCGACCGATTCGACGGCGCGCTGGCCCGCAGCTACGGCATGGTGACCGAATTCGGCACTATGGCCGATCCGATCGCGGACAAGGCGCTCATCGGCGCGGCGCTGATCGGGTTGTCGCTACTGGGCGATCTGCCGTGGTGGCTGACCGTGGTCATCATGGCGCGCGAGATCGGCGTCACCGTGCTGCGATTCGTGGTGTTGCGCCACGGTGTCATCCCGGCCAGCCGTGGAGGCAAGCTGAAGACCCTCGTCCAGGCCGTTGCGATCGGCCTGTTTGTGTTGCCGCTGTCGGGGCCGTGGCTGTCCGGCGCATGGGTGGTGATGTGGGCCGCGGTGGCGCTCACGGTGATCACCGGCGTGGACTACGTCGTCTCGGCGGTCAGGGATTCGCGTGGACGACCCGCTGGTCAATGACGACGCCCGTGCGCTGATCGCGGACCTGACGGTACGCAGGCAGAGCGTCGCGACCGCCGAGTCACTGACGGCGGGCCTGCTGGCCGCCACCCTGGCCGGAGTGACCGGTGCCAGCGTGGTGCTGCGCGGTGGCCTGATCACCTACATCGAGGACACCAAGATCAGGCTGGCAGGGGTGGCGCCGCAGCTACTCGACGCGGTTGGTCCCGTCGCCGCTCCAACGGCGCGCGCCATGGCCGTCGGTGCCAGGCAGCGCTGCGGCGCGACCTGGGGCATCGGCCTGACCGGGGTGGCGGGACCCGAGCCGCACGGCGGCCATCCGGTGGGCACGGTGTTTCTGGGACTGGCAGGCGCCGTTGATACCGAGGTCGTCGAGCTGGCGCTGTCGGGTTCACGCTGGGATATCCGGATCGCGGCGGTGCACGAGGCGGTCGCGAGGCTGAGGACGCTCGTCGAAGGACAGTGATCTGGGCCATCCGGGAACCATCTCGGCGTCGCGCAGCGTTGGCCTAGTAATCAAGCCCAGTCAAGGGAGGTAGAGCACGATGACCGCATTGCTGCGCGAGGTGATCGGCGACGTGCTTCGTCGTGCCCGCACCGACCAGGGCCGCACCCTGCGTGAGGTGTCCGACTCCGCCCGGGTCAGCCTCGGTTACCTGTCGGAGGTGGAGCGCGGCCGCAAGGAGGCCTCGAGCGAGCTGCTGAGCGCCATCTGCGGCGCCCTGGACTTCCCGTTGTCCCGAGTGCTCTCCGATGCGGGCGACGAGATGGCGCGCCAGGAAACCATGGATTTCGCCCCAGCGGGCGCGTCCAACATCGATGTCACCACCAAGGTCGTCATTCCGCAGGTCGTCTCGATGGCGGTGGCCTGAGTCGGTTCTGGGTGTGGTGATCGCCGCCGACCCGATAGATTGGGCAACACGGTAAGTCCGGACGTGCAGAACAAAGACACAGACACGAAGGCGGAGTGAACTCATGGCCAATCCGTTCGTCAAGGCGTGGCGCTACCTGATGGCGCTGTTCAGCTCGAAGGTGGACGAGTACGCCGATCCGAAGGTGCAGATCCAGCAGGCCATCGAGGATGCCCAGCGGCAGCACCAGGCGTTGACGCAGCAGGCGGCCCAGGTGATCGGCAATCAGCGCCAGCTGGAGATGCGGCTCAACCGGCAGCTGGCCGACATCGAGAAGCTCCAGGTCAACGTCCGGCAGGCGCTCACGCTGGCCGACCAGTCCGTCGGCGCAGGTGACGCCGCCAAGGCCACCGAATACAACAACGCCGCTGAGGCGTTCGCCGCGCAGTTGGTGACCGCCGAGCAGAGCGTCGAGGACCTCAAGGGTTTGCACGACCAGGCGCTGCAGGCCGCCGGGCAGGCCAAAAAGGCCGTCGAGCAGAACGCGATGGTGTTGCAGCAGAAGATCGCCGAGCGCACCAAGCTACTCAGCCAGCTCGAGCAGGCCAAGATGCAGGAGCAGGTCTCCGCGTCGCTGCGGTCGATGAGTGACCTTGCGGCGCCGGGCAATACCCCCAGCCTTGACGAGGTGCGGGAGAAGATCGAACGCCGCTACGCCAATGCGATGGGCTCCGCCGAGCTCGCGCAGAATTCGGTGCAGGGCCGGATGATGGAGGTCCAGCAGGCCAGTGTGCAGATGGCCGGGCATTCGAGGCTGGAGCAGATCCGTGCGTCGATGCGCGGTGACCAGCTGCCCGCCGGTGGTACCGCAGCCACCGCCCCGGCCGCACCGGCGACTAACCAGCAGCCGGCGCCGGAAAACCCGCTGTCGCAATAGGTTTCGCAGGACGTGGCAGTGAACTCACGAACGAGTAGACCAGAGGCTTGGCGCTCGTTGGTGCAGCGCGGTGTCGACGCTGCAGCGGAGTGGTCGGATGTGGTGGCCGAAAAGCTCAATGCGGCAGCGGATCCGCGTGCCAAGTTGATGCGCAAACGGCGGTGGGCCCTGCGGCTCGGACTTTTCTTCACTGTCTCGTCTGTGTTCTGGGTGGGAGTGACCGCGCTGCTGGCGTCGTGGAGCACGCCGGTGTGGGCGCTGTTCATTCCTGCGCCGATCGCGGTCGGGGCGGCATTCTTTGCGACGTTGTCGTTCCTGCGCTACCGCTGGCTGAAGGGGACGCCGTTGCCGCCGCGGCGGTCGAGGGCCGCGCGGCGGCTGCCGCCATGGGGTTCGGCGGCGCGTCAACCGATGGCCGCCCTTGCCGCCTCTGAGCGCGGGTTGTTCTCGCTGCTCGGGGTGATGGAGCGCGGCCGGATGCTGCCCGCCGACGAGCTTCGTGAGCTGACGGCCGCGGCCAACCAGACCGCCACCACCATGGCCGCAACCGCCAACGAGGTGATGTCGATGGAGCGGGCGATCGGTTCGGCACCACAGTCGCGGTCTCACCTGGCGCCGACGATCATGGCGTTTACCACGCAGCTCGACCACGGTGCCCATCAGTACAACGAGATGGTCACTGCCGCAGCACAGTTGGTGTCAGCGGCCAACACCGGCGCGATGTCGAGCTCGCCGATGTCGCAGCAGCGCTACCGCGATGAGCTGGTCAACGCCACCGACCGCCTAATGGGCTGGGCGCAGGCTTTCGACGAACTCGGCCACCTGCGCGGGGCCTAGACGTCGTGTGAGCTGGACGGCCCTGACCGGGGGCCGTACTTCGCGATGTACGCCTCGTGAATGTGGGCGTTTTTCTGTCGCGAGAATTCGTCGGCGAGGTTTGGATCGAGGCCGTGCTGACGGAGCCGGTGGCGACGCCAGACCTTGTTGAGCGCGTGCGAGAAGAGCACGAACGGGATGAAGATCGGCAACGTCGTGCTCAAGTGCAGGTAGAGGGACATCGGGATGAACCAGAACGGCGACAGCACCAGCAGGGCCGGAATCGCGGCGCGAACCATCGTGCGGACCGTCGCGCCCTTGCCTGCAAGGTCATTGCGTACCCAGTCGCGCATCGAGTCGGGCAGCCGCCTGCCGTAGCAGTAGCCGATGTACTGCCAGATATTCGGGCGGGTCCGCGCCGTGTCGTTGGTCATCCGAACTCGATGCTAGCAACGCCCGTTCTAGAAGGACTGCCGCAGCGACGGCACCACCGTCGCCGCCAGACCCCTGAGAGTGGCCTTGGTGAAGTCGAGCATGTCGAAGTAGTCGCGCCAGAGCGTGATTCGTCCCGCATGGACTTCGAATACGCCGCACACCCAGAACTGGAGGCGCAGCGGGCCGAAGATCAGCGCGTCGGTGCGTTCGGTCAGCACGGCATTACCCTCTGCGGCAATGCGGTGGATCTTCACTTCGAACCCAGCACGGCCCTGTCCACGGCGAAAGATCTTCATGATTCGGTCACGTCCGCGGATGGTCGGAAATCCGACGTTCTGCCATGCGACGTTGTCCGCCAGCACGGAATCGGCCGTGTCGAAGTCCTCGTCCTGCAGGGCATAGAGGAAGGTCTCAACGGTACGGGCGTTGTCGACGTCGGAGGTCACTGGGGAAGCCTGGTCGGTCATGGCTGCCAGCCTAGTTGGCGACCGCTGTGGCAGGGTAGGCCCGTGCGGGTCGCAGTGGTTGCTGGACCGGATCCCGGGCACGCGTTTCCTGCCATCGCGCTGTGCCTTCGGTTCCTCGCCGCCGGGGACACTCCGACGCTGCTCACGGGCACCGAATGGCTGGATACCGCACGTTCGGCGGGGGTAGATGCCGTCGAACTCGACGGGCTTGACCCCATCGCGGCCGACGACGACACCGACGCCGGGGCGAAAATCCACCAGCGGGCCGCCAGGCTGGCGATGCTGAACGTGCCGCGGCTGCGCGACCTGGCGCCGAACCTGGTGGTGTCCGATGTCATCACCGTGTGCGGCGGGCTGGCGGCCGAGTTGATGGGCTTGCCGTGGATCGAGCTGAACCCACAGCCGCTATACCTGCCGTCGAAGGGCCTGCCGCCGCTGGGCAGCGGACTGGCGCCAGGCGTCGGTGCCCGCGGGCGGCTGCGCGACGCGGTGATGCGTGCACTGACGGCACGGTCATTCCGTGATGGCGTCCGCCAACGTTCGGCGGCCCGAGTCGAAATTGGTTTGCCTACAGCCGATCCCGGGCCGCTGAGGCGCCTCATCGCGACACTGCCCGCACTGGAGGTGCCGCGTCCGGATTGGCCAGATGAGGCCGTCGTGGTGGGACCTCTGCACTTCGAGCCGACGTCGTCGGTGCTGCCAGTGCCCGACGGTCGGGGGCCGGTAGTGGTGGTCGCGCCGTCGACGGCGACGACCGGCATCCGCGGGCTTGCGGAGCTGGCCCTGGAGACCCTCACGCCGGGGGAGGTGCTGCCCGCGGGTTCCCGCCTCGTGGTGTCGCGGCTGACCGGCCCCGAGGACGATGTGCCGCCGTGGGCGGCGGTCGGGCTCGGTCGCCAGGACGAGCTGCTGTCACACGCCGATCTGATGATCTGCGGCAGCGGACACGGCATCGTGTCGAAGACGCTGCTGGCGGGCGTCCCGCTGGTGGTGGTGCCCGGCGGTGGCGATCAGTGGGAGATCGCCAATCGCGTTGTGCGCCAAGGCAGCGCGCTGTTAGTGCGGCCGCTGACGGCGGAATCGTTGGCGGCTGCCGTCACTGATGTGTTGTCGACGCCGCGATACCGTGAGGCGGCCAGCCGAGCTCGCGACAGCATCGCCGATGTCGAAGATCCGGTACGTGTGTGCCATGAGGCGCTCGCGTCGTCGCGGTAGGTTGGCGACGTGCGGTTGACGGAATTCCAGGAACTCGTCGAGGGCCAGTTCGGGCCGGTGCGTGGCGCGTCGATGCTCGTCGACCATGTGCTGACGGGTTTGGGCGGACGAACCCCCACCCAGGCCATCGAGGAGGGCGTCGACCCGCGGGACGTGTGGCGGGCGTTATGCGCCGACTTCGACGTCCCGCGCGACCAATGGTGATTTGTGTGCGTTGACGCGCGCTCAGCGCTCCCGAACGCACACAAATCGCTAGTTAGCCGCGCTGGCCGAGCACCAGCGCTGTCTCGCGGTGCAGCCTGCCGAAGTTGTAGTACGCCGCGCATGCTCCCTCGGGGGAGACCATGCATGTGCCGATCGGGGTCTCCGGCGTGCACGCCGTGCCGAACACCTTGCACTCCCACGGCTTTATGACGCCCTTGAGCACTTCGCCGCACTGACACGCCTTCGGGTCGGCGACCCGGATGCCGGGCATGTCGTATTTCAGCTCAGCGTCGAACTCTGCGTAGTCGCGGTGAACCTTCAGTGCGCTCTGGGAGATGAAACCCAGCCCACGCCATTCGAAGTGCGGCCGTAGCTCGAAGGTCTCAGACATCAACTTGAGCGCCTGAGTGTTGCCCTCGGGCCGGACCACCCTGGTGTACTGGTTTTCGACCTCGCAGCGTCCTTCGCGAATCTGCTGCAGCAACATGTGCACGGACGCCAGGATGTCCAACGGCTCGAATCCCGCCACCACCATCGGTTTTCCGTATACCTCAGGTACGAACCGGTACGGCCGTATCCCGACCACCGTCGACACGTGGCCGGGGCCGAGGAACCCCGACAGCCTAAGGTCGGGCGACTCCAGGATCGCCTTGATCGGCGGAACGATCGTGACGTGGTTGCAGAACACGCTGAAGTTCTTCACGCCAAGGGCGCGCGCCCGGACCAGCGTCACCGCGGTGGACGGCGCCGTGGTCTCGAACCCGACCGCGAAGAACACGACCTGGCGGTCGGGGTTGTCGATGGCGACCTTGAGCGCGTCGAGGGGCGAGTACACGAATCGCACGTCGGCACCGCGGGCGTTGGCCTCGATCAGATTTCCCCTCGACCCCGGCACCCGCATCATGTCGCCGAACGTCGTGAATATGACGCCGGGCTGCTCGGCAAGCCACATTGCGTCGTCCACCCGGCCCATCGGGATGACGCAGACCGGACAGCCTGGCCCGTGTACGAGCTCGACCTCGTGCGGCAGCAGATGTTCGATGCCGTGTCGGTAGATGGTGTGCGTGTGACCACCGCACACCTCCATGAACTTGAACTCGCCACCGGCGGCGAGCTCGGTGATCGATTTGACGAGGGCGCGCGCTGCAGCGGGGTCCCGGAATTCGTCGACGAATCTCATATCAAGCCTCTCAGGCGATTTCGGACGAGTTGAAGGCTTCGATCTCGTTGGCGTAGTCCGCGCCCATCTTCTCCACCTGATCCAACGTCAGAGCGGCCTCGCGTTCGTCGATCTTGGCCATCGCAAAACCGACGTGCACAAGCACCCAATCACCGACCTGAAGATTGTCGTCCGCCAGCAGGCGCACGCTGATATCGCGACGGACACCGTTGACGTCGATCTTGGCCAGAGACTGTTCAGCGTCGACTATTTCGACTACTTGACCGGGGATTCCCAGACACATCGGCCTACTCCTTTCAAAGCTCTCAGCAGATTCGCGGTAGCGGATCGCCGACGAGCATGTCGACGATCCGGCTGCCGCCGAACGAAGTCCGCAGTGCCACAATCCCTTGCGGGTCGGGCACGATCTCACCGACGATCGTCGCGTCGGCGCCTTGCGGGTGCTGGCGCAGGGCGGCGACGGCCGCGTCGGCTTCATCGGGTGCGACGATCGCAACGAACTTGCCCTCGTTCGCGACGTACAGCGGGTCGATGCCGAGCATGTCGCACGCGCCGAGGACTTGCGGTTGCACAGGAAGGCTTGCCTCGTCGAGGATCAGCGCGAAGGGGGAGTCCTTGACCAATTCGTTGGCAACCGTGCCGACTCCACCGCGTGTCGCGTCGCGCATCCACCGAGTCGACGGCGCGGCCTCGAGCAGTAGCTCCACCAGTTCGTGCACAGGAGCGGTATCCGACGCGATGTCGGCGTCGATGGCCAGGTCGCCGCGGGCCAGCATCACGGCCATCCCGTGCTCGCCGATCGTGCCTGACAACAGCACCTTGTCGCCTGGCTGAACCCGGTCGCGCCCCAACTGCCTGCCCTCGGGGATCACACCGACGCCTGCTGTCGAGATGTACACGCCGTCGGCGGCACCCTTGCCGACGACCTTGGTGTCGCCGGTGACGATCTGAACGCCCGCACGTGCGGCGGCTTCGCTCATGTCGGCGACGATTTCGCGGAGTTCGGCGATCGGGAAACCCTCCTCGATGACGAACGCCGCAGACAGCCACTGCGGGCGAGCGCCGGACACGGCCAGGTCGTTGATCGTTCCGTGCACCGCGACGTGACCGATGGATCCGCCAGGAAAGCGCCGCGGGGAAACGACATACGAGTCGGTGGAGAACGCCAGCCGTTCACCCAACGGAGTGCGCAACGCTGCGGCGTCGCCGAGTTGTTCGAGTTCATCGTTGCGGAACGCCTCGAGAAACACCGAGTCGACGAGCGCGGCCGACGACTTGCCGCCCGCACCGTGCGCGAGCGTCACCACGTCCTCGAGCAGACGCGGACGTCGCTGACGGAACTTGTCGATGCGTTCCAGCACGCGATCTTCGCGCTGAGCGGCAGTCATCGGCTGTGTGGTCATAGTGCGTGCGCTCCGTTCAGTGGACGCGCCATGTGATCCTGGGCCACCGACCACAGCCGGTAACCGAGTATCGCGTGGCTCTCCTGGATGCGGTGGATGCTTTGCGCGTGCACCGTGAAGCAGAAGTCCAGATCATCGGCGGCGGCCATCCGGCCGCCGTCATGACCGGAGAACCCGATGGTCAACAGGCCGCGCTGCTTTGCTTCGGTGATCGCCGTCATCAGGTCTTCGGAATTGCCCGACGTCGACAGCGCGATCGCGACGTCGCGATCGCGGGCGTGGGCGATGATCTGACGCTTGAAGATCAGCTCGAACCCGACATCGTTGCCGAGCGCGGTCACCACCGCCTCGTCGGCGGCCAGCGACCATGCCGCCACCGGCCTTCCCCGCGCGGGTCGGCTGAACAGTGACGCGAGCGTCGCGGCGTCGGTGGAACTGCCGCCGTTGCCGAAGGTGTACAGCCTGCCGCCGCGGCGGAACCGGTCGGCCATCTCGGCACCCGCTGCGGTCAACATGTCGCCGTACTCGTCAAGCGAGGACTGCTGAAGTTGTGCACTTTCGGCCGCCTTGCCCCGAGCCGAGGCGGCGAGATCGACGAGAAGGCTTGTGGCGTCGGTCTCCTCAGACTCGATGAACGGGTACAGGAAACCGGTGTTCTCGGAATCGGTCATCGGCTCACCTCGCTTGCGAGCCGGGTGATCGCCGCTCCTGCGTGCACCAGGACGAGGTCGTTGGGTGCGACGCCACCCAGCATCGTGACGTCAACCCATTCCTCGCCCCTGGCGGTGCGGACCAACGCAGAACTGACGGCGTCGGCCGGTTCGAGAAGCACCTCACCAAGCCGGCCCTCGTCGCTGCACGTCACGCACACGCCGTCCGTGCAGTCGTCGGACGACGGCTTCAGCAGTCCCGGATGCTCGAAGCAGACGTGGGTGAGTTCCCAAAGCAGGTGATACATCAGCACGAACGTCCCCGTCGCCGGGATCATCGGGTCGGCCGATTCGATCCAGAGGATGTGGTTGGCGGCACCCGCAGGCGGACGCGGACCCGAACCGATCCACAGGGTCAGGACGCCCCACGCCTGCGCGCGCCGCATGGCGTCGACGACCGCGGGCTCGTCGGCCGACGCGACCGCGATCAACAGGTCGCCCGGCTGACTCGCAACGCGCGCCTGCGCAACGGGATCCGGTTCGACGAGCGCCACCGACGGTAGTGCTCGCTTGCCCATGATCACGGGATGGACGAACTCGACGGCGACGTGGTGGGCGTGCGGCTCCCACTGGGGTGATAGCACCCACAGCGTGGCGCCGTCATGGAATCTGCGGGCGAGGTCCAACGCGGCGGCCGCCAAATCGGCGGACAGGTCGGCGTCGACGAACGACCCGCCGAGCTTCGCGGTAATGGTCATCTTCGACCTCCCCTCACAATCCTCCTCCTACCCGCTCGCAGCGGGCGGTGTTGACCAAATCGATGGTGGCCTGGGTTGCCGTTGCCAATGCGGCAGTTTCCTCGTCGGTCAGCGTCGCGCACACCCAGTCCCAGTGCGCGGACACCGTCGCACCGGGTTGCGGTGCTGGTGCGAGGGATACGCCGTCCTTGCTCCAGTTCACCCGTTCGGTCTCCGGGTCGCCCAGCGCCAGCACCTCCGCGTCGAACGTCAACGGGCGAGACCTGATCACCACCTGCTCGCCCGACACCGATTCCACCGTTCCCCAACGGATGCGGCAGTCCTGCATGACCCGCACCGCGGTGGTCGCGTCGCGATGCAGAAACCCCACCCAGGGGTAGACGACGAAGACGTGAAAGCTGTGGTGCGCCAACAGCCCAGGTACAGGATGAACCGCGTCAAGCAGCCCGGTGACCTGACCCTTGAACGCCGTCCTCAGTCGGGTCAGCAGCACGGCGGGATCGACGTTCTCCAGTGTCGGCCCGCCCACCCAATAGCTGCGGACGACGTCCTCGTCGAGCGGATCGGAACATCCGACCGCGTTGGCGATGGCGGTGAGGTAGGGCCACGCACCGTCGAATTCCATGGCGTGAGTGGCGAGTTCCGACGGGCCGTCACCATCCGCAGGCCCGCAGTAGCCGAGCTCGTTCGGCGGGTAGGCGTACTGGGCGAACAACCCGTGTCCGGTTGACAGCGTCTCCTCCTTGGTCATCCGCATGTGCCCACCAACAGTTGGCCCAGCGCGATGCCGCCGTCGTTCGGTGGCACGCGTCGATGTGTGATGACATGAAAGCCGTAGGTCTGCAACTGTTCCAGCGTCATCCGAAGTAGCAGCGCGTTCTGGAAGACGCCTCCAGACAGCGCGACGGTTTGCGATGCATCCCTGTCTTCACGCGCCACACGCACGACCAGGTCGGCTACCGCACGGTGGAACCGCGCCCCGATCACGGCAGCGCGCACGCAGGCGCGGCGATCGCGGACCACGGCGTGTAGCACCGGAGTTGGGTCGATCAGCACCGGGTTGGCCGAGCGGTCGATGTCAAATGTGTAAGCGCTGATGTCACCGCCGACGCCGCGGGCAAGCCCCTCCAGTTCGATCGCCGCCTGCGCTTCGTAGGCCACAACGTGGCGGACCCCTACTAGCGACGAGACCGCGTCGAACAGCCGGCCCATGCTGGACGTCGGCACACAGCCAAGGCCAGTTTCGAGCTGTTGGCGCAACACCCGCTGCTCGTCGGCCGGGCAGGCCGCCACCGGCGGCAGGTCAGCGTCCCATTCGATTCCCGCCGCCCACAGATGCGCCAGCGCCATCCGGTAGGGCCGCAGAACGCTGACGTCGCCGCCCGCCAGCGGCACGTAGGAGAGTTGCGCGAGCCGTTGATAGCCCTTGTAGTTTGCGAGCAGTACCTCGCCGCCCCATATGGCCCCGTCGGATCCGTAACCCGTCCCGTCGAACGCGAATCCGAGCACTTGCTGCGATCCGTCCATGCCGTGCTCGGCCATCACCGACGCGATGTGGGCGTGGTGGTGTTGGACGGTGCGGACCGGCCGCCCCGCCGCGTTGCGGTGTGCCCAGGTGGTCGACCGGTACAGCGGATGGGCATCGGCCACAAGCACTTCGGGTTGCACCGCGGTCAGCTGCTGCAGGTGCCGCTGCGCCGCGTCGAAGGCGGACAGCGTGGCGAGGTCGTCCATGTCGCCGATGTGCTGGCTCAGCCAGGCGTACTTGCCGTCGGCGACCGCCATCGTGTTCTTCAGATCGGCGCCGACCGCCATCGCAGGCGGCACCGACACCGGCAACGCGATCGGCAGCGGCGCGTAACCGCGGGATCGTCGGATCGGCAACTCCACGCCGTTTACGACTCGCACAACCGAGTCGTCACACGGCACCAGGATGTCCCGGTCGTGCATCAACCAGCCGTCGGCGAGGTACGAAAGCCGTTCGAGCGCATCGTCGTCGGTGAAGCAGATCGGCTCGCCGCCAAGGTTGCCCGACGTCATCACCAGCACGGGCGGCCCTGCGTCGTCACCCGGCAATCCGAACAGCAATATGTGCAGCGGAGTGTAGGCCAGCATGACCCCGAGGTCGGGGTTGCGCGGCGCCACTGCGTCGGCGATCCGGGTATCGCGTCGGCGGGGCACCAGCACGATCGGCCGCTGGGGACTGCCCATTAGGCGAGCGGACGGTTCATCGATGTCAGCCATGGCGCACGCGGTGGCTAGGTCGGGCACCATCACCGCGAACGGCTTGTCGCCGCGCCGCTTTCGCCGTCGCAGCTCGGCGACCGCCTGCTCGTCATGGGCGTTGCACGCCAGGTGGTATCCGCCGATGCCCTTGACCGCAAGGATGCCACCGCCGCGCAGCAGCCGTCGCGCCCGGAGCAGCGCATCCTCGCCGACGGTCATGGCACCGTCACCGTCGCGATAGCGCAGTGCCGGTCCGCAGTTCGGGCAGCACACGGGTTGGGCGTGGAACCGCCGATCGGCGGGGTCGGCGTATTCGCGCACGCACTCGGCGCACATTGCGAAGGGCGCCATGGTGGTGGAGGCGCGGTCGTAAGGAAGGGCAGAAATGATGGTGAAGCGCGGGCCGCAGTTGGTGCAATTGACGAACGCGTGGCGGTAGCGCCTGTTGGACGGGTCACGCTGTTCGGCCGCACAGTCGGCGCACATGGCGACATCGGGGGAGGTCAGCGTGCGGCCGCCGTCGGATCGCGACGTGTCGGCGATCGTGAACCCGGTGCCGCCGATGGTCGGGATATCCTGCGTTTCAATCGATTCGACGACAGCCAACGGCGGCGGTCGGTCGCGCAACTGCTCGAGGAAGTGGTCGATCTCTACGGGATCGCCTTCAACCTCGACGATGGCACCGGAGGTGTCATTGCGCACGGACCCGGACAGCCCGAGGGCGGCTGCCGAGGTGTAGACGAAGGGGCGGAAGCCGACGCCTTGGACCACTCCACGTACGCAGACACGCAACCGGCGCCGAGCGGTCATGGCGACAGCTCGATATCTCGGCCTCTGCCCATCAGTTCAAGGCCTTCCATCGCCGCGTCAGCACCGGCCTTGTCGGTCTTCTCGACCACGAAGCCCATGTGGATGATGACCCAGTCACCGGGTGCGAAGGTCTCCTCGGGCAGCATCCCGACGTTGACCTTGCGATGTTCACCGGCAACGTCGACGAGAGCGAGCTGATCGCCGTAGCCCTCCAGCATGTGGACGACTTGCCCAGGGATCCCAAGACACATGGTTCAGCCCTCCCGCACCGATGTTCGTGCCAGCAGATCGCTCAGCACATCCTCGACCGCACGCACCGCGTCGGGAACGGCGTTAGCGACCGCGTCGGACAACCCGATGCCTTCGTCGACATTCGCCACTTCACAACCGATCACTATTGTGTACGGCGGTGTGCCGCCCAACGCATTGAGGCTGGCGAACACCGCGCCCGGGTCCATCGCGTGGGCATCCAGACCCGTAGTGGCAGCCAGGCTTTCATGGTCGGCCTCGAAGACGTGCACCGTCCCTGGCGCACCGTTGTCGGGGATCGCGTCGACGAGTACCAAGGCGTCGCAGCCGTCGAGCAGGTCATAAGCCAGATGCATTCCCCTGATGCCGTAGTCCACCAGCTCGACATGCGGGCCTAAGAGCTCTTGCGGGACGTGACGCATCACCTCGGGGCCGAAGCCGTCGTCCCCGAGGAAGATGTTGCCGATCCCGGCTACCAGGATTCGGGACGTGATCACACCTCGCAGACTGTTACATACGCCGGATCTTTAGGTAACGCATGGCATCCGGGATGGACATCAGTCCGATCATCGCGCCGCCGAGTACGACGACGGCCGCGACCCCAACAGCGATCCAACCCACTACTTCCATTTCGAACTCCTTTCAATAAGTGGTTCCACCTCGTCTGGTGCGAAATACAGGTACCGGCCATACCAGTCGTGCAGATCGGCGGCCGGATCATCCTCGATGACGACGCCCACATGCTGATCGCCGTCGACATCCTCGTGCACCGAGGTGACGCGCGCGATCTTGTCGGCGTAGAAGAGGTCCTGGGCATCTGCCCTGCGCGACGGTCGCAGCCTGACCCTGCTGCCACGGGTGACTCGCGTGCCGTTGACCAATATGGAGTCGATGTCTGGACGAACGGCATTGTCGGCCAACGGGTCCCACCAGTCGACACCCTCGGGGATCTCGGGTATCAGCGTGTCGCCTGGCGCGACGGCATGAGGATTGCGCAGCACACCGTGCAGATCGAGCATCGCTTCCGGTGACATCGAGTCGCACCGGTCGATGATCCGGGCCGCCAACGGGTCGGTGGCGCGCGCCTGGGCCTTCTCCTCGTCGGTCATCGTCATCACCCGCAAGGTGAGGATCTCGTCGATCTCGGTGGAGTCGAACAGCGCACCCTTGCTCTGCTCGGCGATTTCGGGGTGGTCGTACAGGATGATCGGCGACACCAGTACCAAATCCGATTCACCGGGAGGCCCTGCGAGCACGGGGAAGCAGCGGTGCTGTCTGCACCGTGCCACCGCGTCGGCGGCTGGATCCGGCGGTTCGAGCAGGGACACGAACTGTCCGTCGGCGACTTCGATGACCAAGTGCGTGCCGATCAGCGAGGTCGCGATCGCCTCGTCCTTATCCGCGGCCGGTGGCGCGGTATTGCGCACGTCGAACGTCACCCGCAGCAGATCGCCGTCCGCCTCGGCGGAGATGTCGAGCTGACCGTGCAGCGATCGGCGGGTGCGCACCAGCCTGCCGCCGTCGACGACTTCGACGTCGGAGCCCGCCGGAACCGAGATGTCAAGCGTGCGAGGCAGACTCGTGACGCGGAAGGGGGCAATCTTGATGTTGCATTCGACGGCCTCGTCCCAGCTGACCCATGCGGTCGAGCCGGCCACCAGCTCGTCGACCCGTTCGAAGTGGTCGTCGCCGATCTCGCGCTCGGCGCCCCGGTGCTGCACCTGCAGGAACCGCACCACGCCCGAGAGTGACGGGACTCCGTGGGACCGCACCAGCACCTGCGCGGACAGAGTGCCGTCCTCACCGATACCCGAGTCCCCTGCGCCCTGCGGGCCGAGCACGCCGAACTGCCAGCGCGACTGATTCTTGCTCGAGGAGGCGCGGTATGGGTAGAGCAGGTAGCCCTCGTACAGCACCGCGTCGGCGACGGCGCGTGCCCGATCCCAATGGGGGCTCATGAGATCTCCCTGGCCGAGACGTCCGCCAGCAGCGCGGTGATCGCATCGTCGAACCCGAGCAGGCCGCGTGCGGACCGGTACGTCGCGAGCGCATCGATGGTGTCGCGGTCGAGTCGCAACCACCCGGTGTTCGGAAAGTGTTGCTGCATGACGTCACGCCATACCGACACCGGCAGGTCGTAGCGGTCCTCGCGGTCCCACGGCACCTGATGGACCGCGAAGCCATCCTGGCCACGCGCGAACACCGTTCCGCTGAACAGGAACTGCAAAGGGATACTGCCGTCGCGCAGCGCATGCATGTACTTGGCCGCCGCGACCTCGAAGTCATACGTGCACTCCAGGGGCAGATTCACCTGAGCGGTACCGGTGAACCCCTGCACCATCGCGGTGGTGTGCAGCCACAGGAACGTGTGCTGCGTGCTGCCCCAGCGTTCGCGTGGGCCGAAAAGGTCCAACAGGCCCGCGGCCTCGTCGTCGGAGTAACCGCGTCGCATCGGGTCGATGCGGACCTGACAGCGAAGGGCGATCGCGTGGACCGGATCATCGCCGTCCGCCGCGATTCCGATGCGGGCCATCAGGATCGGCGTCACCGCGTAGGGCTCCGGTGCCACGTCCAGGACGGCGAAGGTGATTTCACTCATCCGGCGACCACCTTGCTCCGGGTACTGACGTGATCGAAGAACTCGTCGATGTAGTTGCGTACGTCCTGGCCGCCGTCGAAGCCCCGCCACATCATGCGCAAGCGGCCGACGAACTCATAACAAGCATCGATCGGGACCAAATACGCGTTTGGAGGGGCGGTTTCATCATCGGGCACCCGTACCAGCAGTGCCTCTGTGTCGGCAGCGATGGTGTCGGCCCGTGGGTCGGCGGTGCGGATGTCCGTCCACGCCTGCAGGTCCAGCTCTGATTCGGTGGCGCCCGCAGGGCCGGGGTAGAACGCGACGGTGCGCCCTAGCGCCGAGTTGTGGAAGAAGAACGCCAATCCGACCGGTATCTGCAGCGCCTCCCACTGGCGACGGTCCAGGGCGAAATCCGGGAAGGCGAGGTAGCGGTCGGGGATGGCGCGGAAGCGCAGCTCGGCCTCGGTGTCCGTGAACAGCAGATAGCAGCCGCGGCATACGCACATCAACTGTCGGCCTTCGACGTTCACCACATGCTGGTGTTCGTCGGCGATGTCCTCCGCGCACATCTCGCAACGTTCGCCTGCAGCCTCGGGCGCCGCGCGGTTGGCGCGGATACGAGCCAGCACATCGAAGGCACCGTCCATCACGCCACCCCTTGCGGCACGGCCATCGACAGCACGCCGTCACGCACCAGGACCGGTATCGGATCGAGGTGACTGTCGCCACCGACGCCGGCACCCGCGTGCACCACGTCGAAGCCGGCGCCGCAGTTCGGGCACCGCAGCACCGCTCCGCTCAGCTGCGCGCCCGCCAAGGTTCCTGTGCACGCCGAACATCGGTCGCGATACGCGAAGACATCACCGCCGACGCGGCACACCAGCGCGGTGGCTCCCGACACCCGGAAGCCACCGACCTCGCCGTCACTGAGCTCGGCGAGCTCGGGGACCGGCTGCCATGCCGTCGACCGGTGGCCGTTGGAGTGAAGCTGAGTCAGCAGGGACTCGGCCGGAATCACGCCCGCATTCGGACTCTGCTCCGCGGCAACGACTTCGATCGACGAGATCTCCGGCGCGGCGGCACGAACCGCGTCCTCGACGGCCAGCTCCAGCGTGACCGCGGACGAAGGGCACGTCTTGCAACTTCCCTGGAATTGAAGGCGGACCACACCGTCGACCACGCCGAGCAGCGACACGTCACCGCCGTGCGACCCGAGGTAGGGCCGCACGCTGTCCAGCGCGTCGGACACCCGCCGCTCGATGTCGTGCGGATGCAAACCGTGCACCAGCAGGAGGCTGGCGACGAGGTCGTCGGCCGCGAATCGGTCCGCGAGGCCCGGATCCGCGGCCAACGCCACGTCCGTCATCCGCTCGAGCACAGCTCCGTAGAGGTCGGTCACCTCACGGACGAGTTGCTCCGCGCGTTCCCGCGCGGCGGCGCCGCCCGAGGAGGACGCCTCGACGAGGGTTTGGATGCGATCGCCCGCCGTGCGCCACTGCGCGTTGTCCTCGGTTTCGTCCGGGCCTGGCAGTGTCGGCGGGGCCATACCCTATTCCCCGGTTACGGATTGAGTGGGGGAGTGCAGCAGGTCCAGTGACTTCCCCTTGCCGAGGTACATGTGCACCCCGCACGGCAGACACGGATCGAAACTGCGCACCGTGCGCATAACGTCGATGCCCTTGAAGTGCTCCCTGTCGTTCTCCTCGAAGATCGGCTGGCCCTGCACCGCGTCCTCGTACGGCCCAGGTGTGCCGTAGCTGTCGCGAGGATTGGCGTTCCACGGTGTCGGCGGATACGGGTGGTAGTTCGCGATCTTGCCGTCGCGAATCACCATGTGGTGGCTGAGCACTCCACGCACCGCCTCGGTGAAGCCGCAGCCGATGGCCTCGTCGGGCACGTCGAACTTCTCCCAGGTCTTGGTACGGCCTGCGCGGATCTCCACAAGCGCCTTCTCGGCGAAGTGCAGTGCGCATGCTGCGGCATAGGCCTGGAAGTAGGTCCTTGCGCGGTTGCGCTCGAGGGTGTTGCTCCCGTACGACGGAACCTTCCACTCGAACGACACCGGCCCCTTGAGCGCTGTCTTCGGCAGGTTGATCTGCACGCTGTTGCCGGTTGCCTTCACGTAGCCGATGTCGACAAGGCCTGCGAGCGCGGTCGCCCACAGACGCGCCAGCGGGCCGCCGCCGGTATCGAGCGCCAAGTGGTCCTTGCCGTCGAACCACCGCGGCGACATCACCCAGCTGTACTTGCCCTCGAAGTCGCGCTTCTGCGGCCTCGGGTTGGTGTGCTGGTTCCACGGATGGCGACGGTCAATCGGGTTACCGAGCGGATCGGTCTTGACGAACATCTCCTGGTCGGACCAGTCGTCGTAGTACGAACTGCCCAACAGGATTCGGATGCCGAGATTGATGTCCACCAGCGAATGGGTGTGCAGCTTGCCGTCGACCACCACACCGGGCGTCACGAACATGGCGTCGCCCCAGCGCTCCATGTCCTTGTATGCGAAGTTGCAGACCTCGGGGTCCTGGAACGAACCCCAACAGCCCAGCAGGGTCCGGCGCAGACCCACCTGGTCGTAACCGGGCAGAGCCTCGTAGAAGAAGTCGAAGAGGTCGTCGTGCATGGGCACGACCGCCTTCATGAACTCCACGTAGCGCATCAGCCTGGTCATGTAGTCGGTCATCAGCTGAATCGTCGCGGTGGTGCCAATTCCACCGGGGTACAGCGTTGACGGATGGACGTGCCTGCCTTCCATGAGGCAGAACATCTCTCGTGTCCACCGACTGACCTGCAGGGCCTCGCGGTAGAACTCGCCGGTAAACGGGTTGAGGGCCCGCATGATGTCGGCGATCGTCCGATAGCCGTGCATATCGGCGTGCGGTGCCTGGGTGTTCTCGGCCTTGGCAAGCACACTCGGGTTGGTCTCGGAGACCATCTTCTCGCAGAAGTCCACGCCGACCAGGTTCTCCTGGAAGATGTTGTGGTCGAACATATACTCCGCGGCCTCGCCGAGGTTGATCAGCCACTCTCCGAGGTGCGGTGGCTTCACGCCGTAGGCCATGTTCTGCGTGTAGCAGGAACACGTGCAGTGGTTGTCACCGCAGATGCCGCAGATGCGGCTGGTGATGAAGTGGGCGTCGCGAGGATCCTTGCCCTTCATGAAGATCGAATAGCCGCGGAAGATCGACGACGTGCTGTGGCACTCGACGACTTCCCTGTTGTCGAAGTCGATCTTGGTGTAGATGCCGAGGCTGCCGACGATGCGGGTGATGGGATCCCACGCCATCTCCACCAATTGGCCGGGATCCCGCTTCACATGTGAGGGCTCGGGGATGATCGTTGTCATCGAACTGTTCTCTTTCGTCTAATGGACAGCACCGCAAGATTTTTCGGCGATGGAAACGCACGTGCAGCAGCCCGGCAGGGCCGCATCTACCAGGTGCGGGTCGCTCCAGTTGTGAGTTTCGCGCCGGGATGCCGCCACTTTGGTTCTTTGTCCACCGTGCGACCTGTGATGTGGCGAAGGTTGCGGATGACCGAGCCGTACAGACCCGAGGCCGTCGTGGAAACCTTGCCGCCCGGCGGTTCGTCCATGAACGGCATGAACTTGTCCGGGAAGCCGGGCATCGTGCATCCGATGCAGATGCCGCCGACGTTCGGGCAGCCACCGATGCCGTTGACCCAGCCGCGCTTGGGGACGTTGCACTTGACGACCGGGCCCCAACAGCCCAGTTTCACAATGCATTTTGGCGAGCCGTATTCGGTGGCGAAGTCACCCTGCTCGTAGTAGCCGGCACGATCACAACCTTCGTGCACCGTGGCGCTGAACAGCCACTTGGGCCTAAGCGCGTCGTCAAGCGGAATCATCGGTGCCTGGCCGGTCGCCATGTAGAGCAGGTAGGTCAGGGTCTCGGCCATGTTGTCTGGATGCGCAGGGCAACCGGGCACACACACGATCGGGATGCCAGCCTTGCTCTTCCAGTCCCACCCCAGGTAGTCGGGCACACCCATCGCTCCGGTCGGATTGCCTGCCATGGCGTGAATTCCGCCGTACGTGGCGCAGGTTCCGACCGCGACGACCGCTGTGGCCTTCGGTGTCAGCCGGTCCAGCCATTCGCTTGTCGTCATGGGCTGGCCGGTCGCCGGGTCATTGCCGAACCCGCACCAGTAGCCTTCGTCCTTGATCGCCTCGTTGGGAATGGACCCCTCGACGACAAGGACGAACGGGTCTAGCTCACCGCGTTCGGCCTTGAAGAACCACTCCAGGAAATCGTCAGCGCCCCCGGTCGGGCCGCACTCGAAATCGATAAGGGGCCAGTGGACAGCGATCTTGGGCAGACCGGGAAGTGCGCCAAGCGCAATCTCCTCGATGCTGGGTTGGGTGGCCGCAGTCAACGCCACCGAATCGCCATCACAACTCAAGCCCGCGTTAATCCACAGGACGTGGATCAACGCCTCTTCCGCTTTGACTGCTGCTTCGCTTGGCATGCGTCACAGCTTTCCGGGGCCGGGGCTGGCGGCCCACATGGCGAGGGGCTCGCTCGCAGCCCCCAGGATTGTGCCTGCGCCCGCTTCTAGAGCGCTAATTTTTTGGTTTACTCTCGGGACAATGTCTTGTCAACGGATCGTTGTGACATATTGCCGTTTGCCCGAAGTTCGATCCAGTCGATCCACGCCGCGGTACCATCGCCCGTCGTTGCGGAGAGCGGCAAAATCTCCGCCGTGGGATTGATTGACTTGACAAAGTTTCCAAACTTTTCAAGGTCAAAGTCGACGTAGGGCAATAGATCGATCTTGTTCAGCACCACCAGTCCGGCTGCGGCAAACATGTGGGGATACTTGAGCGGCTTGTCTGCGCCCTCGGTGACGGAGATGACCACGAGTTTGCTCTGCTCGCCGAGGTCGAAGAGCGCGGGGCAGACCAGATTGCCGACGTTCTCGATGAACAGCAACGACTGCGGCTGCGGGTTGAGCGTCTCTAGCGCCCTGCGGATCATCTCGGCGTCGAGATGGCAGCCCGCCCCGGTGTTCACCTGTACCGCTTCGGCCCCGGCCGCGCGGATGCGTTCGGCGTCGAGCAGCGTTTCTTGATCGCCTTCGATCACGCTGACGGCCCACTGGTCCGCCAGCGTGCCGATCGTTCTCTCCAGCAGGGTCGTCTTGCCCGCGCCCGGCGAGCTGGTGATGTTCAGCGCAAGGATGTTGCGTTCTGCCAGCCACGCGCGATTCTGCTCGGCGATGAGGTCGTTCTTCGCCAGAACCTTTTGTTCCAGGGAGACCGTTTCGGTGTGGACGTGGGTGTGCTCGTGTGAGTGGTCGTGCGGATGGTCATGTTGGTGGCCGTGGTGGTCGTCGCCGGCCAGGGTGATCACCGCTGAATCGTCGCCGCAGCCACACGTTGCGCACATGGTCAGCCCACTTCCATCGAGAGAATCTTCAGGTCCCGTCCGGCGAGCACTTCGACATCGGCACTGCCGCAGGGGCACAACAAGATCAAGTCGCGCAGTTCGAATTCCTTGGCGCAGGTGCGGCATCGCGCCGCGCCGGGTTGCACGTCGAGGTCGAGACGGGCACCGTCGGCCACTGTGCCCTCGGTGGCGAGCTCGAAGCAGAACTGCATCGAGTCCGGTACGACGGCGCACAGCGCACCGATCTCCAACTTGATGCTGTGCACCCGGCGACCCGCGGCGTGTTCACACACCGCGTCGACAACACTCTGCGTTATCGCCATTTCGTGCACGGTTTGCCCCGTTTCGCCCGGGATGACCCCACGATAGGCCGCGCCTTACGTATCCCGCGAGCGTTCGGCGTGTCAGCTTGAATCGAACAGGTGTTCGTCTACTGTGGTCAGTGTTCGACGGCTAGATGCTGGTCAGGCCGACTTGTCGGTGGCTGCCTCTAGCGTCACGGCCAACTTGATCGAGAACCGATCACCGAACACCACGAGGACGGAGACCACCCCATGTCGCAGGCACCTGATCGCGAGAAAGCCCTTGAGCTCGCCCTTGCGCAGATCGAGAAGAGTCACGGCAAAGGTTCGGTGATGCGGCTCGGCGACGAGATACGCCAGCCGATCTCCGTCATCCCCACCGGCTCGATCGCCCTTGACGTGGCGCTGGGAATCGGCGGGCTCCCGCGCGGCCGTGTTGTCGAGATCTACGGCCCGGAATCCTCCGGTAAAACCACTGTCGCGCTGCACGCGGTCGCCAACGCCCAGGCCGCAGGCGGCATCGCGGCGTTCATCGACGCCGAGCACGCCCTTGACCCCGACTACGCCAGCAAGCTGGGTGTGGACACCGATTCGCTGCTGGTGTCCCAGCCCGATACCGGTGAGCAGGCGCTGGAGATTGCCGACATGTTGATCCGCTCTGGCGCGCTGGACATCCTGGTCATCGACTCGGTCGCCGCGCTGGTGCCTCGGGCCGAGATCGAGGGCGAGATGGGCGACAGCCACGTCGGCCTGCAGGCCCGGCTGATGAGCCAGGCACTGCGCAAGATTACCGGTGCGCTGAGCAATTCGAACACCACCGCGATCTTCATCAACCAGCTTCGTGAAAAAATCGGAGTGATGTTCGGAAGTCCAGAAACGACAACGGGCGGAAAGGCTTTGAAGTTCTATGCCTCGGTTCGCCTGGACGTCAGGAGAATTGAAACGCTTAAGGATGGCACCGACGCGGTCGGCAACCGTACCCGCTGCAAGGTCGTCAAGAACAAGATGGCGCCGCCGTTCAAGCAGGCCGAGTTCGACATCCTGTACGGCAAGGGCATCAGCAGGGAAGGCTCGCTCATCGACATGGGTGTCGAGCAGGGCTTCATCCGCAAGTCCGGCTCATGGTTCACCTACGAGGGCGAGCAGTTGGGGCAGGGCAAGGAGAACGCCCGCACCTTCCTGATGGAGAACGCCGACGTGGCCAACGAGATCGAGAAGAAGATCAAGGAAAAGCTCGGTATTGGTGCCGTCGTGACCGCTGACGTGACCAACGGCCCGATCGATGACGTACTGCCCGCCCCAGTCGACTTCTGAGGTCTCTCGCGAGGAGCAGGCGCGAGCCCTGTGTCTGCGTCTGCTCACCGCGAGGGCGCGAACCCGCGCCGAGCTGGCCGGTCAGCTGACGAAGCGGGGATACCCCGATGACGTCAGCGGCCGCGTGCTCGATCGGCTGGCCCACGCCGGCCTCGTAGACGACGTCGACTTCGCCGAGCAGTGGGTGCAGTCGCGACGGGTGAACGCCGGAAAAGGCAAGCGCGCCTTGGCCGCTGAGCTGCGGACCAAGGGCGTGGACAACGACGTGATCACCGATGCGCTGGCAGGCATCGATGCCGGGGCAGAGCGGGAGCGCGCCGAGCAGTTGGTCCGCGACAAGCTGCGACGAGAAAAGCTCGGCGACGGCGACGACCCGAAGGTGATGCGCAGGCTGGTCGGGATGCTGGCCCGTCGCGGCTACGGCCAGTCGCTGGCGGTCGACGTGGTCACCAGTGAACTGGCGAACGAGCGGGAGCGGCGTCGGGTCTAATCGCCCTTGTCGCCACCGCCTTTCGACGGTTCTATAGTTTTCGTGTTTGCGGTTCGCGCTGATCGTTCCCTTCTCTGCCTCGGCCCCGGCGGACGGCCGCAGCTTCCGCGGAGCGCTCACGGCGTAGCGAAAACCTCAGAGTCCTCAGGCGAGAATATCCGCCTGAGTCACACGACCCCGCGGTGTGATTTGTCTTGTTGCTCAGACGTGCGGGCTTTGATCGCGGCGGCCAGGGAGCGGTCGGCGCGCCGACGTGTGTCGCCGAGACCCACCATTAAGTTGATCGCTAGTGGGGCCATCACGTCTTGCAGTCCTTGGGAGTCGATGAACCTGCTCATGGCCAGCAGCACGAATCCGTGGGTGGCACTCAAGATCTGGGTGGCCGCAGGGGTCGGCTTCTGCGGTCGGATCCGCCCGGCTTCGATGACGCGCGCGACTGCAGTAACCATTACCGACAGTGCGTCGACTCCTTCGGCGAGATCCCAGGGTGTGGTTGCATCGGCTGAGAGCTTATGGGCTGCGCCAAGGTCGGTGAGTCCGAATAGCAATCGGTACAGCTGTGGGTTTCGCATCGCGAACTCGGCGTAGGCCAGTCCGCCTGCGATGAGATCAGCCGTCGGGTCGTCGGTGTGGGGCACCCCGCGAGTGTGCTCGGCGAAGCGCGCAAGCCCTTCACGCATCACCGCTTCGATGAGCTTGGGCATACCCCCGAAGTGGGTATAGACCGCCATCGTGGACGCGCCGATCTCGCTCGCCAGTGTTCGCGCTTGAATCGCCGCCGGTCCATCTCTTTCGAGCACGGTCAAAGCGGCGGTTATGAGGCGGTCCCGCGTGCTCAACGAGGTGTCGGTCGAAGTCATCATTGACATTGTGCCATAACAACCGTTATGTTCTTGATTAGGAATAACGACTGTTATAGCAACGCAAGCGGGCAACCTGCCCCAATCACCGGGAGGAGTGACATGGCGGCTAAAACGCCCGTATACCAACGGCTGATCGTCGGCGTCGGCGGCGCACTATTGATAGCGTCGCTTTTCCTATCGTGGGCAGAGGTTGAGGGCGTCAACCAAACCGGCTGGGAGTTCAACACAGTGGCCGCGGTGTATTTTCTCATCGGCGGCGTGTTCGGGATCGCCACGGCCATCACCGGCGGGCAGTACGGCATAGGTCGCCCTGATGTATCACTGATCGGTGCAACCGACTTACTCAACACCACCGCAATGGTGCTGCTGGCTTGGCTGATTTTCGATTTTCCTGAACACGCCACTCGTCAGCCTGGCGTTTTCTGCGCGTTGATCTCAGCAGCTATAACCGCGTTCTCCGTCGCAGATTACCGCCCTCTGCGGGGAGCGCCGTGGTTTGCACCCACCACAACCAGCGAACCAACCCGCACGAGTATCCCGCAATAGTTCGATTTCACGAACCCTTTTGCGCACTCGGCACTACTACGGTGTAGTTGAAACACGCAGAGCCTCAGGGGAAACCGCGCTCGAATTACACCACTCCACGGGACGCAACCCATGGCGTCGCCAACAAGACGCACTGAGCAGATCCGGCCTCGCGTCAGTGGCCATTGGGGACAGGACCCGTAGTCCGTCCGGCCGTGACGTGGCCACGCATCATTCAGAACGAGTCAGGCGAGTGATCGTCGTTGCGGGAGGCCGAACAATCCAAAGCGCTTGATCATCTGCTCGTCCGGGTGCGGTATCCAGTTCCTTGCGGCGATCTGTCGTCTACGGGAGCTCGGCGATCACGAGTCGGTAGCCGAGATCGAGCTGCTCGCTGTCGAGGAGATCTTGGTGTTGTCGGTCCCACTCGCCGCTGGTGAGGTCGGCGCGTAGTCGTGACAATCCCTCCCGCACCGCGGGTTTGGGCGTCAGAGTGAACAAGGACATCCCGGCTTGCACGGTTGGGTCGAGGTAAGCGTGTGGTCGGCGCCAGTAAGCGCCGCCGAATCCGTCGACGCAGTCGTGCGGGACCGGGACCGGAACGATCGTGGGTTCGCCCAGGAGCGACGTCAGCCTCGTGATTGGGATGGCCAGGTCAGCGTCGGTCTGAGCGGCGGCTGGCAAGTATTCGCGTACCAACCAGAACTGCCGGAAGACGTTGTGGTCCCAGGTGAAGATGACCACGCGGCGCCGCGCGATTCGCTGCATCTCGGAGACGCCGTGGTCGAGGTAGTTCCAGTGGTGGGCGGTTAGAACGGCCAGAGCGGCGTCCACGGCATTCGACCGAATGGGCAGGTGCTCGGCGACGGCCATTACGGCTGGCGCAGAGCCGGGCCGTCGTTGGTCGATCATCACGCGGCTGGGTTCGACCGCGATAACGGTGTTCGTTGGTTCGTAGGATCCTGTGCCCGCCCCGATGTTCGCCACGGTCGCCATGCCCAGTAGGGCATCGCTCACGACCGCGGCGATGCGTGGGTCCGGTCGGCGGGTGCGTGAATAAGTTTGCCCGGTCTGGTCGTATCGAGCCTGGGTGCCTGAGGAAACCGGATCAGGCATCACGTGCCCGGGTAGCACTGTCGATGAAGTCGCCTGCCCTGGTACATGGATCCGAAGTGCGCTGCGGAAGTAGGCCATTGGCTGTATGGCCATCTACCGTTGGCGATTGGAGACTTCGGGGTCGAACCGCAAAGGCGGGCCTGCGGCACCGCAACAAGCTTGTCGATGTCACGGTTCCGGCTCAATCTAGCCCTCACCGCCGCCCGCGGCGAACTGCACCGTGGCTGCCACACCGGCGCCTAGGCCGCAGGCAACGTCGGTGAAACCGCTACAGATAACACTGTTCCCCACGATGAAATCCAACCCCAAATTCCACGTGGGTAACAGTCCTCTAGGGAAAATTACCAGGCAATCGCCCGGGTTCAGATAGTGCCGCCTGCGCCTGCGCCGAACGTACCCGTCGTCACGGGCTGGATATGTAGCGGCGCCGGACCGCGACGCGACCGACGCATCCGACCTTCGAGCCACGTTGCGAACCAAGACAGCGTGAAGTTGACGCTGATCATCAACGCCGCGATGACGATCAGCGCGGGGATGTAGTTGCCGTACGCCGAGCCGACCTGAGTGCCTTGGCGCACCATCTCGAGGAAGGTGATCTGGTAGCCGATCGCGGTGTCCTTGAGAACGACCACCATCTGCGAGATCAGCACCGGCAGCATCGACGTGATGGCCTGCGGCAGAAGGATTGACCGCATCGTCTGGCCCCAGCTCAGGCCGAGCGCGGACGCGGCCTCCGACTGTCCGCGGGGCAGCGCGTTGATTCCAGCGCGGACGATCTCGGCGATGACGGCACCGTTGTAGAGCGTCAGGCCTGTGATGACGCCCGCCAATGCCAGGTGCTTGGACGGGAACACGTCGTAGTCCGCATATAGGAAGTAGGCGAAGATCATCATGATCAGCACGGGCACCGCGCGGAAGAACTCCACGACAACCGAACATGGCCAGCGGATCGCGGGGCGGGCGGAGAGCCGGCCCACACCGAGCAGGAATCCCAGCGCAAGTGCCAGAACGATCGACACCGCGGCGGCAATCAGCGTGCCCTGCACGCCGGGCAGGATGTAGGTCTTCCACAGGTTGGCCGTCAGGAACGGTTCCCACTTCGCGGCCGCTAGCTGACCCTTCGAGCTCAGCTTGACGTACACCACCCAGATCACCAGCACGATGACCAGCGCGGTGACGACGTTGAACACCCGGTTTCGTACCCGCGCTCGTGGTCCCGGCGCGTCGAAGAGAACCGAACCCGCCATCTACCGTGCCACCGCCAGCCGCTTGCCGAGCCAGCCGAAGAACAGCCCCATCGGCAGCGTCAAGATGACGAACCCGAACGCGAAGATCGCGCCGATGTAGAGCAGCGCCGCCTCGTTCTCGATCATCGTCTTCATCAACAACGCGGCCTCAGCCACGCCGATCGCCGATGCGATCGTGGTGTTCTTCGTCAACGCGATCAACACCGAGCCAAGGGGAATGATCACGGCGCGAAACGCCTGCGGCAGCAGGATGATTCGCAAATTCTGACTGAATGTCAACCCCAACGACCGCGCGGCTTCGGCCTGGCCGAGGGGCACCGTGTTCACACCGGAGCGCACCGTCTCACACACGAACGCCGCTGTGTAGACGGTGAACCCGAGTACCGCGAGCCGGAAGTTGCTGTCCTCGATCGACGTCAGTGACTTCGAGTCCACCAGGGTGATGCCGAGCGTCTGGGACAGTCCGAATGAGCAGAACAGGATGATCAGCGTCAGCGGCGTGTTGCGCACGACGTTGACGTAGGCCGTTCCCATCCAGTTCAGCATCGGCACCGGCGACAGCCGCATCGCGGCCAGCAGCGTGCCCAGGATGAGCGCGCCGATGGCCGAATACACCGTCAACTGGATGGTGGTCCAGAACGCCTCGAATATCTGGCTCTGGTACTTGCTGAACAGCTCCACGTCGGCGGGTGGCCGCTTACTTGTCGACCGGCGGCGGCGCAGGGGCCGTGATGCCCGCGGGGCCGAGGTTCTTGTCGAACGCCGCCTTCCAGGTGCCGTCCTGCTCCATCTTGGTGATCGCGTTGTTGATCTTGGTGCGCAGGTCGGTGTCACCCTTCTTGAGGCCGACGCCGTAGCGCTCCTCGGAGAATGGCTTGCCGACGATCTTGAACGCGCCAGAGGTCTGTGCCGCATAGCCGGCCAGGATCACCTCATCGGTGGTGACTGCGTCGATCGCTCCGTTCTTCAGCGCCTCGACGCAGGCCGAATAGGTGTCGTACTGCTGCAGCTGCACGCCGGGGTACTTGTCCTTGATGCGTTGCGCCGGTGTCGAACCCGAAACCGAGCACAGCTTCTTGTTGTTCTGCAGCGACTCGGGGCCGGTGATGTCGGTGTTGTCCGCCTTCACCAGAAGGCTCTGTCCGGTGAGGAGGTAGGGCCCTGCGAAGTCGACCTTCTGCTTGCGGGCGTCGGTGATCGAGTAGGTGGCCACGATGTACTTGACCTGATCGTTCTGGATCAGCGTCTCGCGCTGACCGGACGGCGATTCCTTCCACTCGATCTTGTCCTCGCTGTAGCCGAGTTCCTTCGCGATGTATTTCGCGACGTCGACGTCGAAGCCGCTCATCGTTCCGTCGGGATTCTTCAACCCGAGCCCGGGCTGGTCGAACTTCGTCCCGATGACGATCGTGTCGCCACCGCCGCCGCCACCACCGCCGCCGCATGCAGTCGCCGAGAAGGGCAATGCGATGGCGAGTGCGACGGCCGCTGCGACTCGCACCTTGATGGATGGCATGTTCGGTTCCTTTCGCCGGGGCGTTTAGTGCTTGAGAATCTTGCTGAGAAAGTCTTTTGCGCGATCGGTTTTCGGGCTTCCGAAGAATTCAGCTGGTTCGGCGGACTCGACGATCGCCCCGCCGTCCATGAACACCACGCGGTTCGCGGCGCCGCGGGCAAAACCCATCTCGTGGGTGACAACCACCATGGTCATGCCCTCTTTGGCCAACGACGTCATCACGTTGAGTACTTCGTTGATCATCTCGGGATCCAGCGCGCTGGTCGGTTCGTCGAACAGCATCACTTTCGGGTTCATCGCCAGCGACCGCGCGATCGCCACCCGCTGCTGCTGGCCGCCCGACAGTTGCGCCGGATACTTGTCCGCCTGGTTGGCGATGCCGACGCGCTCAAGCAGTGACATCGCTTTTTCGCGGGCCTCGGCCTTCGACTTCTTCCGCACCTTCATCGGCGCAAGCGTGACGTTGTCCAGAATCGTCTTGTGCGCGAACAGATTGAACGACTGGAACACCATGCCGACATCGGACCGCAGCTGCGCCAGTTTGCGGCCCTCGTCAGGCAGCACCACACCGTCGATCGCGATCGTGCCGGAGTCGATGGGCTCGAGCCGATTGATGGTGCGGCACAACGTCGACTTTCCCGACCCCGACGGCCCCAGCACGACGATCACCTCGCCGCGATCGACTTCCAGGTCGATGTCCTTGAGTACGTGCAGGGCGCCGTAGTGTTTATTGACGGACTTGATCGCGATCATCGGGACGTCTGACGGAGTCGGATTGACCTCTTTCACATCAGACCCGGTGGCCTCCATGTGTGCAGACATTACCCAGGGAACGTCCAGCTTGCCTGGATCTCGTGAATCCGCTCAGATCGCTGCGCCGACGCGTCCGTACGATAGGGCCGTGACTTCGATGGTGGCGCAGGAGGTGAACGGGACCATCCCCGTTCGCCAGCCGGGCCGCACCTATCAGGTCCGCACCTATGGCTGCCAGATGAATGTGCACGACTCCGAACGACTTGCCGGGTTGCTGGAAGCCGCCGGATACCAGCGCGCGGCCGACGGAGCCGACGCCGACGTCGTCGTGTTCAACACCTGTGCCGTCCGCGAGAATGCCGACAACAAGTTGTACGGCAACCTCAGCCACCTCGCGCCGCGTAAGCAGGCCGACCCCGACATGCAGATCGCCGTCGGCGGTTGCCTGGCGCAGAAGGACCGCGACACCGTCCTGCGGAAAGCCCCGTGGGTGGACGTCGTATTCGGCACCCACAACATCGGGTCGCTGCCGACACTGCTCGATCGTGCCCGCCACAATCGGCAAGCCCAGGTCGAAATCGTTGAGGCGCTGGAGGAATTCCCGTCCGCGCTGCCTGCATCGCGCGAATCCGCTTACGCTGCATGGGTTTCGATCTCGGTCGGCTGCAACAACACCTGCACGTTCTGCATCGTGCCCGCCCTGCGCGGTAAGGAGGTCGACCGCACGCCCGGCGACGTGCTTGCCGAGGTGCAGTCCCTCGTCGACCAGGGCGTTCTGGAGGTCACGCTGTTGGGCCAGAACGTCAACGCGTACGGGGTCTCGTTTGCCGACGCCGACGAGCCGCGCGACCGCGGCGCGTTCGCCAAGCTGCTGCGTGCGTGCGGGCGGGTCGACGGCCTCGAGCGGGTGCGGTTCACCTCTCCGCATCCCGCCGAATTCACCGATGACGTGATCGACGCGATGGCCGACACCCCGAATGTCTGCCCGACGCTGCACATGCCGTTGCAGTCCGGCTCCGACCGCATCCTGCGGGCCATGCGGCGGTCGTACCGCTCCGAGCGCTACCTGGGAATCATCGAAAAGGTGCGGGCGGCGATCCCGCACGCCGCGATCACCACCGACCTCATCGTTGGCTTCCCCGGTGAGACCGAAGAAGACTTTCAGGCCACGCTCGATGTGGTGGCCCAGGCGCGGTTTTCCAGCGCTTACACCTTCCAATACTCCAAGCGTCCAGGGACTCCGGCCGCCGAACTGGACGGGCAGCTGTCGAAAGCCGTTGTGCAAGAACGCTATCAGCGGCTAATTGACCTTCAAGAGAGAATATCGCTTGAGGGGAACACCGCGCAGATCGGGCGCACCGTGGAGCTGCTGGTGGCCACAGGCGAAGGCCGTAAGGACGCCACCACCGCACGGATGTCGGGACGTGCCCGCGACGGCAGGCTCGTGCATTTCGATCCGGCAGGTCTCGCTGTCCGGGCCGGAGACATCGTCACCACCACGGTCACAGAGGCTGCGCCACACCACCTGATCGCCGATGGCGGCCCGCACACCCATCGGCGCACCCGTGCAGGCGACGCGCATGCGGCAGGCGAGAAACCGCGTACTGGTGTCGGACTCGGCATGCCCGGTATCGGCATTCCGGCGCAACAGCCGGCATCGTCCGGGTGTGCCCGGTGACCGCAGGCGATCCGAACAAGGGCGACTTCGAAGAGTTCAAGGGCGACATCGAGGCCGCCGAACGTCGGGTGGCGGGCGAAATCGACCCGGGCGCACGGGCGTTGGTGATCGCTGTGGCCGTCTTCGTGCTCCTGCTGACCTTCGTGCTGCCCCACACCGGCGACGCCAAGGGCTGGGACGTGCTGGTGGGTGATGACACAGCGATCCGCAACGGCATCGCATTGCCGTCGCGGGTGTTCATCTGGCTGGCCCTGGTATTCGGAGTCGGCTTCTCGATGCTTGCGCTGCTGACGCGGCGATGGGCGCTGGCGTGGATCGCATTGGCAGGAACCACGGTGTCGTCCTTCACGGGCCTGCTTGCGGTGTGGTCGCGGCAGACGGCGCCCGCGCATGGTCCCGGGCCGGGCATCGGGCTGATCATCGCGTGGATCGCGGTGATCGTGCTTGCCTTCAACTGGGCCCGCGCGGTCTGGGCGCGCACTGCGCTGCAGCTCGCGGCCGAGGAAGAACGCCGCCGGGTTACCGCCGAGCGCCAGAAAAAGGGCTTGTTGGAAACCTTCGGCGACGACACCGACGACACCGGCGACGCGGGCAACGCGTCGGAGAAGCCCTAGCCCCTCCTGCCAAGCGCCTCCGCAGCCGCGTCGGCCCACTGACGCCACTGCTCCGCGGACGCCCGCGCCTCTTCAGCGTCCTTTGTCCGCCCCGCGGCCGCGGCCTTCTCCGCCTGCCGTTCGAATTGCTCTGCACGAGAACGGAATTGGTCCGCCCTGGCCTGCGCCTCGGGATCGACGCCTCCGGATGGCGCGTCGCGCACCTTCTTTTCCACCGCACGCAGTCGTCGCTCGAGTTCCGGGCCGCGCTCGCGGGGCACCTTGCCGATCGCGTCCCACTTGTCGCCGATTGCGCGCATCGCGGCGCGAGCCGCGTCCAGGTCGGAGGTGTCGAGCTTCTCCGCCTCGGCCAGCAGCGCCTCCTTGGCTTCAGCGTTCGTCCGGAATTCGGCATCGCGCTCGGAGCTGGCCGCGTTGCGGGCGGAAAAGAAGAGGTCCTGTGCCGCCTTGAACCGCTGCCACAGCGTGTCGTCGACGTCCTTGGCGGCGCGCCCTGCGGCCTTCCACTCCGTCAGCAGGTCGCGGAACGCGGCGCCAGTTGGGCCCCAGTCGGTCGAGCCGGCCAGTTCCTCGGCGCGTTCGCAGAGCGTTTCCTTGGCCTGCCGGGCGCCCGCACGTTCGCGGTCGAGCTCGGCGAAATGTGAGCCGCGGCGGCGGTTGAAGGTTTCGCGGGCCGTCGAATACCGCTTCCACAGCGCATCATCGGTTTTGCGGTCCAGCCCGCTGATGGTCCGCCACTCGTCGAGCAGTTCGCGGAGCCGGTCGCCTGCGACCTTCCACTGCGTCGAGTTCGTCGCAAGATCCTCGGCCTCGGCGGCCAGTGCTTCCTTGCGTGTGGTCTGTGCGGCCCGGTGCTCGTCGCGCTTGGCCCTGTCCGCCTGGGCGTGTGCATCGGCATGCTCGACGATGGTGGCCAGCCGTGCGGCCAGCGCGTCGACGTCGCCAAGCACGTGCGCATCGGGAAGGCTCTCGGCAAGCGCGGCGGCGGCCGCCTTGATCTTGCGGGCGTCGCCGGTCCCCGACTCCAGCCGCCGCTCCATCAGCGCGACCTCGGTCTGCAGGTCCTCGAAGCGCAGGCCGAAATGCGCGAACGCGGCCTCGGTGTCGCCGGCCTGCCAGGAACCGATCACGCGTTCACCTGAGCCCGTGATCAGCCAGACGGTGCCGTCGGGGTCGACGCGGCCGAACCGGTGTGGATCGCTCGACACTTGTGTAGCGACCGTCGGCGCGGTCCCGCCGGGGCGGGGGACGGGGCGCGGCGGCCCGGGCCGGGGAGCGGGCTTTGGAGTGGGCGTGGGGGTGGTGGCCTGCCCACCTGGCTCGCTGGTCGTCATATCCGTCACCTCGTAACTCCGCGCGGAGGACCCGCGCACCTGCCGCGCGACGCGGCGCCTGAATAGCTCGAACGCTATTCAAACAGGTCGCAGTCGCCCGCGCCCACGCCTTTAGCGATGCATTTGCCTACGCTCTTCCCAACACAAACGGGAGGCCCTGGATGGACAAGGCGGATATCGCCGCCCTGCTCGCCCTCGGCGCCGCGTTCTTCATCGCGATCGGCGACGTCATCCACCAACGCTCAGCGCACGACGTGACCGACGAACCGGTCGGCACTGGCGCGCGGCGAGGCGGCCGGTGCCCCCACGCAACCCGTGTGAGCATTAGTTTGGTTGCGTGCTGAGTGCCATCGCGATCATCCCGTCGGCACCCGTCATGGTTCCCGAGCTGGCCGCAAACGCCGCCGAGGAACTGGCAGGACTGCGGCAGGCGGTCTTCGCCGCCGCCTCGTCGCTGCCGCCGAGATGGGTTGTCGTCGGTGTCGGTGCCGCCGACGAGGTGCTTGGCCCCGATCGGGCAGGCACCTTCGCGGGCTATGGCGTCGACCGGCGCGTCGCGCTGTCGCCCGGCGCCGGCGATCCACTGACCGAACTGCCGTTGTGCGCGTTGATCGCGGGGTGGGTGCGCGGCCAAGCCAAGCCGGATGCGCGCGCGGAGGTGCGGGTGTACGCCGCCGACCACGACGTCGACGCCGCGTTGGTCCGCGGTCGCCGGTTGCGTGCCGAGGTCGACGACGCCGTCGACCCGGTCGGCGTGCTCGTCGTCGCCGACGGTGCGCACACCCTCACCCCGCCCGCGCCCGGCGGCTACGACCCGGACTCGATCCCGGTGCAGACGGCGCTCGACGACGCGCTTGCCGCTGGCGATCCCGCCGCGCTGACCCGGCTGCCCGACACCATCGTCGGCCGGGTCGCCTACCAGGTGCTGGCAGGTCTCGCGGGGCCCACGATGCGGTCGGCAAAGGAGCTGTACCGCGGCGCGCCATACGGCGTCGGCTACTTCGTCGGCGCCTGGCAGCCATGAGACCGATCGCGATAATCGGCCCGACGGGGACAGGCAAGTCGGCGTTGGCGCTGGCCGTCGCCGAACGCGTCGGCGGGGAGATCGTGAACGCCGACGCCATGCAGCTCTACCGCGGTATGGACATCGGCACCGCGAAGCTGCCTGCTTCCGAGCGTCGCGGCATCCCACACCACCAGCTCGACGTTCTCGACGTCACCCAGACGGCCACCGTCGCCCGTTACCAGCAGGCCGCGGTTGCCGATACCGAGGCGATCGCCGCGCGCGGGGCGGTCCCGGTCGTCGTCGGCGGATCCATGATGTACATCCAGTCGCTGCTCGACGAATGGTCGTTCCCCGCGACCGACCCGCACGTGCGGGCCAAATGGGAGGGGCGGCTGGCCCAGGTCGGCGTCGCTGGGCTACACGCCGAACTAGCACGGGTTGACGCCTCGGCTGCGTCTTCTATCCTGCCCACCGACGGCCGCCGCATCGTGCGGGCGCTGGAGGTTGTCGAGCTCACCGGACGGCCGTTCGCTGCGTCGGCGCCGGTGATCGGCAAGCCTCGCTGGGACACTGCCATCGTCGGGTTGGATTGGGATACAACGCTTCTCGACGAGCGGCTGGGCCAGCGGACCGACAAGATGTTCGCCGACGGACTCGTTGGCGAGGTGAGGTCGCTGCTCGATGCCGGGTTGCGCGACGGGGTCACCGCGTCCCGGGCATTGGGTTACGCCCAGGTCGTCGCCGACCTCGATGGGGGCGGCGACGGAACGGCCGCCCGCGAGCCGACCTACTTCGGCACCCGTCGCTACGTCCGCCGCCAGCGGTCATGGTTCCGCCGCGACCACCGCATCACCTGGCTCGACGGTGGAGGCCCCGACAATGTCGAGCACACGCTGCAGATATGGCGGCACGTATCCTGAACAGGTGATGTTCGCCAAAGGCCACGGCACACAGAACGACTTTGTGCTGCTGCCCGACCCGGAGGGCCTGCTGTCGCTGACGCCGGCCGCGGTGGCCGCGCTGTGCGACCGGCGCCGGGGTCTTGGCGCGGACGGCGTGCTGCGGGTGACGAAGGCCGGGGCGGCGCTGGCGGCGGGCGTTTTCGACCGGCTGCCCGAGGGCGTGGCGGCAGGCGATTGGTACATGGATTACCGCAACGCCGACGGCTCCATCGCGCAGATGTGCGGCAACGGGGTGCGGGTGTTCGCGCACTACCTGCGGGCAACCGGGCTTGAGAGCCGTGACGAGTTCGTCGTCGGATCGCTGGCCGGGCCTCGTCCCGTCGTGCTGCACCAGTGGGACGACACCACTGCGGACGTGACGGTCGAGATGGGCAAGACCAACCAGCTCGGCACGGGTGAGGCGATCGTCGGCGGACGGCCGTTCGCAGGGCTGGCCATCGACGTGGGCAACCCGCACCTGGCGTGCGTCGATCCCGACCTCACCCTCGACGGACTCGCGGCCCTCGACGTCGCCGCGCCGGTGTCGTTCGACCGCACGCAATTCCCCGATGGGGTCAATGTGGAGGTGCTGACCGCGCCGCACGGTGGATCGGTGTCGATGCGGGTTCACGAGAGAGGTGTCGGCGAAACGCGTTCGTGTGGCACCGGAACAGTCGCCGCAGCCGTCGCGGCGCTGGCATTCGATGGCGCGACGACGGGCACGCTGCGGGTATGCATCCCCGGCGGTGAGGTCACCGTCGCCGTCACCGAGGCCAGCAGCTACTTGCGTGGCCCATCGGTGTTGGTGGCTCATGGCGAGCTGTCAGAGGAATGGTGGCAGTCCCATCAGCGTTAATTCGGGTGCGCGATACCGTCGTGGCGTGCAAACCTGTTAGGGCTTATGACTTCTCCCAAATTTCCCGTTAGTGGTATCCCCAGCTCGGGTGAGCTGGCGCTCGAGGACCGCGCGGCGCTGCGCAGGGTCGCAGGTCTGTCGACCGAACTCACCGACATCTCCGAGGTCGAGTACCGGCAGCTGCGGTTGGAGCGCGTCGTGCTGGTCGGCGTGTGGACAGAAGGCAGCGCCGCCGACGCCGAGGCCAGCATGGCCGAGCTCGCCGCGCTCGCCGAGACCGCAGGGTCCGAAGTACTCGAGGGCCTCGTCCAACGTCGCGACAAGCCGGACCCGTCGACCTATATCGGCTCTGGCAAGGCGCAGGAGCTGCGCGAGGTCGTGCAGGCCACGGGCGCCGACACCGTCATCTGCGACGGCGAACTGAGCCCCGCGCAGCTCAATGCGCTGGAGAAGGCGGTCAAAGTCAAGGTGATCGACCGCACCGCGCTGATTCTCGACATCTTCGCCCAGCACGCCACCAGCCGTGAGGGCAAGGCGCAAGTCTCGCTCGCACAGATGGAGTACATGCTGCCCAGGCTGCGTGGCTGGGGCGAGTCGATGTCCCGCCAGGGCGGCGGCGCTGGCGGCAGCGGCGGCGGTGTGGGTACACGCGGCCCCGGTGAAACCAAGATCGAGACGGACCGTCGTCGCATCCGCGAACGAATGTCCAAGCTGCGCCGCGAGATCAAGGACATGAAGAAGATCCGCGACACCCAGCGCAGCCGTCGGCTGGCCAGTGACGTGGCTTCGATCGCGATCGTCGGCTACACGAACGCAGGCAAGTCCAGCCTGCTGAACGCTCTGACCGGTGCGGGTGTCCTGGTGGAGAATGCGTTGTTCGCAACCCTCGAACCAACCACCCGCCGTGGCGAATTCGAGGACGGCAGGCCCTTCGTGCTCACCGACACGGTCGGATTCGTGCGGCATCTACCCACCCAACTGGTCGAGGCGTTTCGCTCGACGTTGGAGGAGGTCGCTGACGCCGACCTGCTGGTGCACGTGGTCGATGGCTCCGACGTCAACCCGCTGGCGCAGATCAACGCGGTGCGTCAGGTGGTCAACGAGGTCATTGCCGATCACGACAGTAAGCCGGCCCCAGAGTTGTTGGTGGTCAACAAGGTTGACGCCGCAGGCGATCTGGCGATGGCTCAGCTGCGCCGCGCGCTGCCCGACGCGGTGTTCGTCTCCGCGCACACCGGCGACGGCCTTGACCGGCTGCAGCAGCGGATGTCGGAGCTCATTGCGCCCACTGACACCATCGTTGACGTGACAATCCCGTACGACCGCGGCGATCTCGTCAACCGGATGCATGCCGACGGCCGGGTGGATGCCACCGAACACACCGCCGACGGCACCAGGATCAAGGCGCGGGTACCGATCCCATTGGCGGCGAGCCTTCGCGAGTTCGCAACTTTTTAGCGCGAGCACACGCAAAATCACCCGACACGCCGACGGTTTTGGTGATTTTGCGTCTGCTCGCGGAGTTAATCGATGTCGTAAACGTCTGAGGCAGGTGCGGCCATCACCCGTTGCGCCAGTTGCGCTTTCAATTCGTCGAGGCGCGCTTCCTGCTCATAGGACCGGTTCTCAGCTCGCGCCAGGTCGACGAACTCGTCGCTGACGAAGCCGTCGCGCAGCAGAAGCGTCGCGGTTCGGTTGCCAATCGTCACCTCGAAAACGAAGTCCTCTCGCAGGCGGCCGAGGTCTGACCGGACCAGTGATCGGTCAACGACGTAGCGGCCATCGGACACCGCACGAGTCACCACCTCGAACCCGTCCCGCGCGCCCGGGCCCCGAAACGCGGTGCGCACCAAGACCTCCCGCCGCGGGGGCGGTCCGTCGGGGGAGAGTGCCGCGAACGCCCGCTGCATGACCTTGAACGCCATCGCAACTCCGGCGGGGGAGTGGAATCCGTGGTAGCGCATCATGTCGTCGAACGTGAACGTGATCGCGCGACCGCGTTCTTCCACGGTCAGCGCCTCGGTCATCGGTCGACGATCACTGGGGGTTCGTGCGCCCGCACCGGCGGCAGCGGGCCGTCGAACTTCTCCACCTGGACCAGTACATGTGCGCCGGTGCAACCGCGCGCCAGTGACGACGTGCCGATGTCGTCGGTGAGCACGTTCGGGTTGCCGTGCACACACATGGCGTCCGGGTCGGCGGGGTCGGCCGGGTCGAACCACGCGCCCGTCGACAGCTGCACCACGTCGCGACGCAGCCGATCGTCAACCACCACGCCTGCCAGGCAGGCACCGCGGTCGTTGAACACCCGCGCCACGTCGCCATCGGCGAGTCCGCGAGCCGCGGCGTCCGCCGGATGCATCCGCATCGGTTCACGCCCTTGCACTTTCGAACGCTGGCTGACGGCACCGATATCGAGCTGGCTGTGCAGCCGGGTCGCGGGCTGGTTGGCCAGCAGGTGCAGCGGATAGCGCGCCGCCCGCGCGCCGCCGAGCCATTCGGACGGCTTGAACCACTTCGGGTGGCCTGCGCAGTCGTCGTAGCCGAACCCGTCGATGTCTTCAGAGAAGATCTCGATGCGGCCGCTTGGTGTGTGGAGGCGGTGTGTTTGAGGATCGGCCCTGAAGTCGGCCAGCAGCGTCAGCCCGTCCTCGGTCGGCAGCCGTAGCCTGCCCATCGCCCAGAAGTCGTCGAACGCCGGCACCGCGAAATCCAGTCCGGCGGCCCACTTTTCGTACATGTGCACGAGCCATTGCCGTGCGGTTCGGCCCTCGGTGAACTGCTCGCCGAACTCGAGGCGGTCGGCCAGCGCTGCGAATGTGGTGTAGTCGTCGCGGGATTGCGCGTACGGCTCGGCCAGCTTCGGCATGGCCATCAGCAGTGGGTCATTGCGGGAACCCGAGTAGTCGTCGCGCTCGAACGCGGTGGTCGACGGCACGACGATGTCGGCGTGCTTGGCCATCGCGGTCCAGTACGGGTCGTGTACGACGATCGTGTCGACACGGCCGAGTGCACGCCGCAATCGGGAGATGTTCTGGTGGTGGTGAAACGGGTTGCCGCCGCCCCAGTACACCAGCTTGATGTCGGGATATGTCAGCCGTCGTCCGTTGTAATCGAACTGCTCACCGGGATGGAGCAACATATCGCTGATCGCCGCGACAGGGATGAACGTCTGCACCGGATTGGGGCCCTGCGGCAGCTTCGGCAGCCCGAAGCGCAGCGGCGGCAACCCGGGTTCGTTCATCGACCCGTAGCCGTGGCCGAAACCTCCACCGGGAAGGCCGATTTGACCCAGCATCGCCGCCAGGGTGAGGCCCATCCACGGCGCCTGCTCACCGTGCCGGATCCGCTGCAGTGACCAGCTGACCGTAACGATCGTGCGCGACGCCGCCATCCGCCGTGCCAGCGCGGTCAGCTCGTCGGCGGACAGCCCGCAGATCTCCGACGCCCACCGCGGTGACTTCGCGACGCCGTCGTCAAGGCCGAGCAGATAGCGCTCGAAGCGGTCGTAGCCGGTGCAGTAGGTGCGCAGGAAATCCCGGTCGGCCAACGACTCGGTGGCGAGCACGTAGGCCAGCGCCAGCATGATCGCCACGTCGGTGCCGGGCACCGGCGCATGCCATTCGCACTCGCCATCGACATCATCGCGCAGCGGGGAGAACGACACGATGCGTCCGCCGCGGTCGCGGAACCGCCGCAGCGCGTCGCGGGCCGGGTGACTGGTGGTGCCACCGTGATTGAGTCCAGTGTTCTTCAGCGCAAGGCCGCCGAAGCACACCAGCAGATCGGTGTGTTCGACGATGACCTCCCACGTGGTGGACCGCTCGAACAGATCGTTGTGCGTGCCGACCACCCGCGGCATGATGACGCCCGTCGCACCGAGGCTGTATGAGTGCCGGGAAAAGGTATACCCGCCAAGCAGTTTGAGGAATCTGTGCACCTGGCTCTGCGCGTGGTGGAAGCGGCCCGCGCTGGCCCAGCCGTACGAGCCGCCGTAGATCGCCTCGTTGCCGTGTGTGTCGACGACGCGCCGCAGCTCGCAGGCAAGGAGTTCGGTGAGCTCCTCCCACGAGACGGCGACGAACTCGTCGGCGCCGCGCCGCGTGCTCGGGCCGGGCCCTTCGCGCAGCCAGCCGCGTCGCACTGCAGGTGTGGCGACCCGCGCGGAATGCCGAATAGCGCCGGGCAGGTTGCCCAGTAGCGGTGAAGGGTCGGTGTCGCCGTCGAGCGGTGTCACCGAAGCGATGTCGCCGGATTCGATGCCCGCCGAGAACGCGCCCCAGTGGGTCAGGCTCGTCGGGGCAAGGGGCATGACGCGAGTCTAGAACCGGCCCGCGACGTTCTCCTGGCGGCGATGACCGGCCCCCGACCAACCATTCGGTTGGATGGGGTAGCTTGGGCGGTAACAGCCCGTACCAGTCCTTGGAGGTCAGCCATGGGCAGCGTCGTCAAATACGACCGCACCCTGTTCGAGCCCGAGCACGATCTGTTCCGCGAGTCCTATCGCGCGTTTCTCGACCGGCACGTCGCGCCGTATCACGAGGAGTGGGAGCGGGAGAAGATCGTCGACCGCGGCGTCTGGCTCGAGGCCGGTAAGCAGGGCTTTCTCGGCATGGAGGTGCCCGAGGAGTACGGCGGCGGCGGCAACGCGGACTTCCGCTACAACGTGATCATCAATGAGGAGACGATCGCCGGTCGCTATAGCGGGATCGGCTTCGGCCTGCACAACGACGTCGTGCTGCCGTACCTGATGCGGCTGGCCAACGAGGAGCAGAAACAGCGCTGGCTGCCGCAGTTCTGCACCGGAGAAATCATCACCGCGATCGCGATGACCGAGCCGGGCACGGGCAGCGACCTGCAGGGCATCAAGACCCGCGCGGTCAAAGAGGGCGACCACTACGTGCTCAACGGCGCGAAGACGTTCATCACCAACGGCATCAATGCCGACCTGGTGATCGTCGTGGCGCAGACCGACCCGGACAAGGGTGCAATGGGGTTCTCGCTGCTGGTCGTCGAGCGCGGCATGGAAGGTTTCGAGCGCGGCCGCAAACTCGACAAGATCGGCCTCGACGCACAGGACACCGCGGAGCTGTCGTTCACCGACGTCAAGGTCCCCGTCGAAAACCTTCTCGGCGATGAGGGTTCGGGTTTCGTCTACCTGATGCAGAACCTGCCGCAGGAGCGCATCGGCATCGCGGTGATGGCTGCCGCGGCGATGGAAGCTGTGCTCGAAGAGACCTTGCAATACACCAAGGAGCGCAAGGCATTTGGCCGCCCGATCGGTAGTCAGCAGAACAGCCGGTTCCTGCTGGCCGAACTGGCGACCGAGGCCACCGTGGTGCGCATGATGGTCGACGAATTCCTCAAGCTGCATCTCGAGGAGAAGCTGACCGTCGAGCAGGCCGCCATGGCCAAGTGGTACTCCACCGAAAAGCAGGTCTACCTGATCGATCGCTGCCTGCAACTGCACGGCGGCTACGGCTACATGCGTGAATATCCGGTCGCGCGGGCGTATCTCGATTCGCGCGTGCAGACCATCTACGGCGGCACGACCGAGATCATGAAGGAGATCATCGGCCGCAGCATGGGCGTCTAGAACCGTCCCAGTTCGAATCACGGCGGCGCGCCGGGCCCGAGGTTGCGCTGTATCGCGGACACGCCTTCGTTATCGTCGTTTGACACAGTCGCGCACGCGATACTTCACGTGGCTGGTCGGATGACGAAACGGGGCATGGTGCACAGCGGGCTGATCGCGCGGACGACAATCGGCCTGTTGAGTGCGGCGGTGCTTATTCTCTGGGCCCCAGTCGCAGCGGCCACTCCGGACTCCGACGCCGACGCGGCGATCAGTGCGGCCTGGGACGCAGGTGGCGGTGCTGCTGGTCCGCTCGGGCCCAAGGACGGCGGGGTCTACCCGGCCGGTGAGGGGTTCGGACAGAATTTCGCGGGCGGCAAGATCTTCTTCACCCCCGCCACAGGTGCTCACACCATGACCGGCCTGATTCTGGACAAGTACCAATCGCTCGGCGGACCGGCCGACAGTGACCTCGGTTTCCCCACCATTGACGAGGGGGCGGGCAAGGCACCGAACAGCCGCAACACCACGTTCAGCGCCGCCGACAAGCCCGTCATCTTCTGGACCCCTGACACCGGGGTCCAGGTGGTGCGCGGGCCCATCAACGCCGCCTGGGACAAGCTCGGCGGCTCCGCGGGAACGCTCGGTGTGCCCACCGAGGACGAGACGTACGGTGGCGCCGTCGTCACTCAGAAGTTCACCGGTGGCGAGGTGTCCTACGACAGGAAGGCCAAGACGTTCACCACGGTCCCACCTGATCTGGCCGCGCAGCTTGCGGACCTCCAGATTCCGGACGACCCCACGTCGGCCATCAATGCGGCCCGGCGCGCAGCCGGCGGAGCGCTTGGCCCGCTCGGTGCCGCACAGGGGCCGCCTTATCCGATCGGCAGCGACGGCCTCGGGCAGAACTTCGCGGGCGGCAAGATCTTCTACAGCCCGGACACTGGAGCGAACGTCGTCACCGGCCAGGTGCTGACCAAGTACGAAAGCGTGGGTGGCCCCCAGGGTGATCTGGGCTTCCCGACATCTAGCGAGGTCGACGGCGGCCTCGCGACCGAAAGCAAGATCAGCAGCTTCGCCGCCAAGGACAAGCCGGTCATCTTCTGGACGCCCGACTACGGCGCGGTCATCGTGCGCGGTGCGATGGATGCCGCGTGGGAGAAGCTGGGCGGTGCGACGGGCACGCTCGGCGCGCCGATGGCCGATCAGACCGAGAGCGGAGACGTCATCACCCAACGCTTCAGCGGTGGGGTGATCTCGTGGGACCACAACAAGAAGACGTTCAGCACGGAGCCGGGAAATCTCGCTTCTCAGCTGTCCGGCCTGCAGGTTCCCGGACAGGACCAGCCCAAGGCGGCGAACAATGCCGAGGCCCCGAATACCAACGGCAACAAGTGGTTTCAGTGGACCTGGTGGTGGCTGCTTGCGATCGTTCCAGTGGTGGTCCTCGGCGCGCTTGTGGGGTTCGCGTCGCTGCGCAACCGTCGACGCGGCGCTGACGACGGACTCGAGGCCGACGACGGCGAGTTCGCGTACAGCACGCCGTCCGGCTACGGAATGCCGATCACTGAACACGAACCAGCCGATGACCACTCCGCGGCGTTCTTCGGCAATCACTACACGCGGGAGGGCTTGGGATCACTGCCGCCTGCATCAGCCGCCCGCGATTATCAGCAGGAGCCGATGAACCCGTGGGGGTCTCCCGTCCACTCCGGCGAAGCGGATACATCGCAGGAACCCATTGCGGTCCAACAGGATCAACACGATGAGGACGAAGACCCCGACAGGGTCGATACGACGCCAACGCGGATGCCGACCGGCATCGAACGCGACCCCCTGACCGATACCGGCCGCCACGCCCGGATTGAGATCGACGAACCCGCGGCGAACGCCACCGCCCTGCACCTGCCGCTCGAAGACCCGGGCCAGGCACCGGAGGGCTATCCGATCAAGGCGGACACCAAGTCCGGGCTGTACTGGGTGCCCGGGAGCTCCCTCTACGACGATGCGAGCGCCGAAATCTGGTTCGCCAGCGAAGAAATCGCTCGCACCAACGGATTCATCCGGGCAAATTAGGCGAGGCTTGGGACTCGAAGGACTCGAATTCGCCGTTAGATCTTGCGGATGACCGTGACGACCTTGCCCAGCACCGCGGCGTCGTTGCCGGGGATTGGGTCGAACGCCGGGTTGTGCGGCATCAGCCACACCTGACCACGCGTGCGCTTGAAGGTCTTCACGGTGGCTTCGCCGTCGATCATGGCCGCCACGATGTCGCCGTTGTCGGCGACGTTCTGCTGGCGTATGACCACCCAGTCGCCGTCGCAGATGGCGGCGTCGACCATCGAGTCGCCGACCACCCTGAGCAGGAACAGCGACCCTTCGCCCACCAGCTCACGTGGCAGCGGGAAGACGTCCTCGACGGCCTCCTCTGCCAGGATCGGCCCGCCCGCGGCGATGCGGCCGAGCACCGGCACGAACGTGGGCTCCGGTAGCGCATCGGAGCCGGCCACGTCGGTGGCGACGATCGGCGTCACGGCCTCGTCGGAGCCGCGCACGTCGACCGCGCGCGGCCGGTTGGGATCGCGGCGCAGATAGCCCTTGCGTTCCAGCATGCGCAGCTGATGAGCCACGGACGACGTCGATGTCAGGCCGACCGCGTCGCCGATCTCCCTGATGCTTGGCGGATAGCCGCGGGACGTGACCGACGCGCGAATCACGTCCAGGATGGTGCGCTGACGCTCGGTCAGACCCGCCCGGGTGCCGCTGCTGTCTTCGCTCATGGCGCCGAATGTAGTCCGCGACGAACGAATAATCAAACATGTGTTCGAGGCGTGTCGCGCTCGAAGGGGTGGCCGGCGTCGGCCGCGGAAATTTGTCGGTGGGCTGCCCTATCGTTTGGCAACAGTTCGATCACATGTTCTATTCATCGAACACGTGAGCGAGTATGTTCGAACACAAGAGCGAACAATCGCGGAGTGGAAGGCAAACAGATGACGATCCTCGAAACCCGAGTAATCCAGCCGGCGCCCGTGGTCAGGCCGGGATTCCGGCCTGCCGACACCCGTCGGCGGCCGCGGTCGAACCGACCGGCCGTCGCCCCGATGCGCTACCGCGGCACCGGGGTGGTGATGTCGCGGGCAACCCACCGCAGGCGGCCCATCACGCCTTCGACCACAGTGCTGCTCGCTCTCATCGCGTCGGCGATCACCGTGTGGCTCGGACTGGTCGCCCAGTTCGGTGGAGTGACAGGAGTCCAGGCGCCGGTGCCCGGCAAGCTGGCTGTGATCCAGGTGCAGACAGGGGAGACGCTGCAGCAGGTCGCGCACCGGGTCGCCCCCGATGCGCCGGTCGGCCAGGTCGTCGAGCGCATCCGTCAGCTCAACCAACTCGACTCCGTGGCGCTTGATGCCGGTCAGACGCTCATCGCACCCATCGCGTGACGGTGCGCCGTGAGCGGTGAAAGATATTGCCGCACAACGGCTCCGGCGGGCGAATCGACGACAGACGTCTCAATCGCACCGGCGCTGGGCTTCCCGGTCGGCACGCAGGTACGCTCGAAGAGGTTCGAGGTAGTTGTTTGTCGCGGCGGCGAAGGAGCGGTGATGCACTGTCCGTTCTGCCGCCATCCCGATTCCCGGGTGGTCGACTCCCGCGAAACCGACGAGGGTCAGGCGATCCGTCGGCGCAGATCATGCCCGGAATGCGGTAAGCGGTTCACCACGGTGGAGACCGCGGTGCTGGCCGTGGTCAAGCGCAGCGGGGTCACCGAGCCGTTCAGCCGCGAGAAGGTCGTCCGCGGTGTGCGCCGAGCCTGTCAGGGCAGGCAGGTCGACGACGACGCCCTGAATATGCTCGCCCAGCAGGTGGAGGACACCGTACGGGCCACCGGCTCACCCGAGGTGCCCAGCCACGAGGTCGGGCTGGCGATCCTGGGCCCGCTGCGCGAACTCGACGAAGTGGCCTATCTGCGGTTCGCCTCCGTCTACCGGTCGTTCTCGTCGGCCGAGGATTTCGAGCGAGAGATCGAAGCGCTGCGCGCACACCGCGAGGTTCCCGCGCAGAGCTGACCGCTACGCGACCGTCAGTCGATCTGCTTGATTCCGTCGCTGACCACGCGGCCTGCGATACGGACCCAGCCCTCAGGGCTCCACTGGGTGTGTATGACCGACCCCTTGCCCTGCACGATGGTCAGGTCGCGGCTGAGGTAGTCGGTGATCCGCACCGCGGCCGCTCCCGTCGCCTCGTCCTCGGGAACCCCCAGGTTTGCCGCGAACATCCTGGACCGCAGCACACCCTCATCGCGGTCGCTCCACGTCCACAGGTAGTTCTGGATTTCGTCCGGATAGTCGTCAGGGTCCGCCGCGAACAGTTCGTCTGTCGACTCGAGGTCATAGATAGCGAACTCCGGTGCCCACTCCGACCGCGCGCTCACCGCGGTGAGGTCGTCCTCGTAGGTGACCTGCACGATCCCCGCTGGCACCCGCAGCGTGTGGACGGGAGTGCCTCGGTCGCCCAGCCACCACGACGCGCCGACGGTCGGATGTCCCGCGAACGGTAATTCGGTCGCCGGGGTGTAGATGCGCGCGCTCGCCGTACTGCCCCCGCGCTCGGGCACATCGATGAATACCGTTTCGCTGTAACCCAATTGGGTGGCTATCCGCTGATGATCACTGGGGTCCACCGTGCTCGCGTCCACCACGCCGAGGGGGTTGCCGAACTTGCCGTCCGGGTCGGTGAACACGCGCAGCACGGTCACGTTGATGGCCATAGGGCCGATGCTACGTGGCGACGCGACGGCGAAGGTTAGGTGGCGCTGCGCTCGTCTGCACCCATCGCGTCGAGCACCGCGACTCGGGTGTCGACAGATCCGGTGATCGCGCCCTCGCTGATGCCCGTACGCAGCAAGTTGCGCAATTGCTCCTGGTCGTAGTGCGCGGGTTCGGTGGAATCGATGAACCGCTCGACCACTTCGACGAAGCGGTCCGGGTCGTCATGGAACGGGAAATGGCCTGAGCCATCGAAGATCTCCAGCTGCGAACCTGGCATTGCGGAGTGCGCCATTTCGGCATGGCTCACCGGAATCACGGAATCTCGGGAACCCCAAATCAATTGCACGGGAACGGATTGGGTCAAATAACATCGGTCGAGCATGGTCACCACCTGGCCACGCCAATCGACCACCGCGCGCAATGTGCGGGCGAACGCAGACGATGCGGTCGGCTCGGGTAGGTCAGCCAGGATCCGCAGCACGTCGGGCAGATCCCGGCCCAGCGGCGTTGACCCCAAGACCGCGCCGGCCACGCGGCCCACCACCTGCATCGCAGGCAGCACCAGCGGCAGGCGGAGCAGCGCCAACGCCTCACTGCCCATCGGCACTGACGCGATGCGCAATGCGACGTTGACGTCCTTGGTGACACCGCCGGCCCCGACCAGGATCAGCCGCTCGACCAACTGCGGGAACTGGTAGGCGAACTGCATGGCCACGCCGCCGCCGAGCGAATGACCGACCACGGTGACCTGATCGATGTCGAGCACGCTGAGCAGGTCGCGCATGCCATTGGCGTAAGCGGCCACCGAATAGTCGGCGCGCGGCTTGTCGGACTTGCCGTGGCCAAGCAGATCTGGGGCAATGACGGTGAACCGCTGGGCCAGCTTCGACTGAACCGTGCTCCATGTCGTGGAGTTGTCGCCGATGCCGTGGATGAGCAGGATCGCCGGCCCCGAGCCGGCCACCCGGAACGCGCGCTGGTATCCGTGGATGGTGCGGAACTCCAGTGAGGGTGTCAGTTCCCGCACCGGCCGCAGGTTCGCCTTGCGCGCGGTCATTGCGACAACTTAACTAACGATCTTGCGGCTCGCTATCTGGAGTCGTCGTCTTTGCCTTTGTCAGCCTCTTGTGCGAGGAACCGCTCGAACTCAGCTCCGAGTTCGTCTCCGCTGGGTAGATCCTCGTCGCGTGCCAGCAGTGACCGGTTCTCCTGAGCGGTGACGAACGCGTCGTACTGGCGCTCGAGTGCCGTCACCACTTGAGCAACTTCGCTGCTCCCCTCGACCTGCTCGTTGATCTTGTCCAGCACCTCGGCGGCGGCTTGCGTCAGCGCGGCCAGTGGGATCTGAAGCGAGCCGCTCCTTGCGACCTCGGCCAGCAGCGTCTCGGCGGCCGCGGGGTAATCGGTCTGCGCCAGATAGTGCGGAACGTGCACCGTGAAGCCCAGCACCTCGTGGCCATGCTGGGCCATCCGGAACTCGAGCAAGTTCGACACGCTGGCCGGCACCTGCACCTCGCCGACCCAGGGTGTGTGATCGGCGATCAGCTCCTTGTCGTTCGCGTGCGCCGTCATCGTCATCGGACGCGTGTGCGGCACCGCCATCGGGATGGTGCCAAGGCCGATCACCCGACGAACGCCCAGCCGTTCGGCCAGAAGCCGCACCGCGGTGATGAACCGTTCCCAGCGCAGGTCCGGTTCCATACCTGCGAGCAGCAGAAACGGCGTTCCGACGCTGTCGTGTAGGGCGTACAGGTTGAGCTCAGGCTCCTCGTAGTTGGTGAAATGGTCGGTCTTGAACGTCATCAGTGGCCGTCGCGACCGGTAGTCCAGCAGTTCGTCGATGGCGAACGACGCCACCAGCTCGATGTCCAGGGTGTTCTTCAGGTGCTCGGCGGACAGCCGGATGGCGTGCCCAGCGTCCGAAAAGCCCTCAAGGGCGTGGATCATCACGGGCCCGCTGCCATCAGCTGAAGACAGCTGCGGCGCGGGGAACTCCAGCTCATACATCCCGGTCTGCTCGGGTTGATAGCGCTGGTCCGGGTTATCGGCGTTTTCAGCCATTGCCTCGCCTCCTGGCACCTAGTGTCGCGCATTTCGCGATAGATGCGATTGCGGCCCACTCAATTGTGCGAACAAAACACCGCCCATGCAGCATTCCACCGGGGGCGCCAGTGACCAGGAGCAGAGGCGCGGGCCGCGTCGTTGGGGCAAGATCGGTGATCGTGCGCTTCTCCGCGGCCCGCCCAACCGTCCTGGCAACCGGACTGTTCGTCGCGTTGGCATCATCGGCCTCGGCATGCGCGAACCATCCGCCGGTGGCGCCGGCGGAGCAAGCCGCGACCGTCACACCCGAGGTGCCGCCAGCGGCAAAGCCAGCAGCAAAGCCAGTTCCGCCAGATCCGAGGGTGGGCGCAGTGTTCATCGGCGGGGGCTCGCTGCACACATGCACCGGCGGGGTGCTGCACTCGGCCGCCGGTGATCTGATCCTCACCGCCGCGCATTGCGTGGCCGAAGGGCTGGACGCCACCTTCGTTGCGGGTTTGAACGATACCGCCGCGCCGGAGGACGTCTGGCACATCAACGCGGTCTACCTCGACCCACGCTGGGTGCAGAACCAGGATCCGTTGGCCGACTTCGCCATCGCGCGGGTGAGCCGCGACACCGGCGGAACGGTGGAGGCGCAGGCCGGCGGTGGTCTGACGCTCGGGCCGGCCCCGAAACAGGGCACCGTCGTCGCCGTCACCGGCTACGGGATGGGCGTCGGCGGCGGCCCGATCGGCTGCCGGACCGCCACGTCGGCACCGGCGAAAGGCTTTCCGGCGCTGGACTGTGCGGGGTTGGTCGACGGCCTTTCGGGCGCGCCGTGGATAGATGGATCGACGGTCACGGGGCTGATCGGCGGCCTCAACGGTGGCGGCTGCGAAGACGAAAGTATCTCCTACTCACCGCCTTTCGACGATGCAATCACGCGGTTGCTTGCCCGCGCCGAAGCCGGTGGCCCTGCCGACGACCCACCGACGGTGTTCGACGACGAATGCGACTAGTCGAACCTAGGCGCGGAACTGGTTGAGCGCACGTAGCTTGTTCATCACGTCAAGCGCGGCGACCTTGTAGGCCTCCGAGAACGTCGGGTAGTTGAAGACGGCGTCGACCAGGTACTCGATCGTGCCGCCGCAGCCCATCACCGCCTGGCCGATGTGCACCATCTCGGTGGCGCTGGTGCCGAAGATGTGGACGCCCAGCAGCTTGAGGCTCTCGGTGTGCACCAGCAGCTTGAGCATGCCGTAGGAGTCGCCTGCGATCTGTCCGCGCGCCAGTTCCCGGTACCGCGACACCCCCACCTCGTAGGGGATCGCGCTCTTGGTCAGGTCGACTTCGGTGGAGCCGACGTAGGACACCTCGGGGATGGAGTAGATACCGATCGGCTGCAGATCGGTCATGCCCTTCGCCGGTTCGCCGAACGCGTGGTACGCGGCCAGCCGGCCTTGATCCATCGACGTCGCGGCCAGCGCGGGGAAGCCGATGACGTCGCCGACGGCGTAGATGTGGTCGACCTTCGTCTGGAACTGGCTGTCGACGACGATCCGTCCGCGGTCGTCGGGCTCAAGGCCGGCGTTGGCCAGGTCCAGGTGTTCGGTCTGGCCCTGGCGGCCCGCCGAATACATCACGGTGTCGGCGGGAATCTGCTTGCCGCTGGCCAGCGTGGTGACCGTGCCCGCGGAGCCGACGTCGACGGCGGTCACCTCCTCGCCGAATCGGAACGTCACTGCGAGGTCGCGCAGGTGGAACTTGAGCGCCTCGATGATCTCTGGGTCGCAGAAGTCCAGCATGTTGTCGCGCTTCTCCACGACGGTCACCTTGGTGCCCAGTGCGGCGAACATCGAGGCGTATTCGATGCCGATGACGCCCGCCCCGACCACCACCATGGTGATTGGCAGGGACTTCAGGTCGAGGATGCCGTCGGAGTCCAGCACCCGGTCTTCGTCGAACTCGACGCCGGTCGGCCGGGCCGGCTTGGTGCCCGTGGCGATCACGATGAATTCGCCTCGCACAGTTGTTCTTTCACCGCGGGTCTGGTCGTCGACGCACACGGTGTGCTCGTCGAGGAACCGGGCGTGCCCGGTGTGGAGGTCGACCCGGTTGCGCATCAGCTGGTTGCGCACCACGTCCTGCTCTTTGTTGATGACGTGTGTGGTGCGGGCCAGCAGGTCGGCCGGGGTAATTTTTTCCTTGACGCGGTAGCTCGCGCCGTACAGCTCGCGCTGGCTCATGCCGGTGAGATATACGACGGCCTCGCGCAGCGTCTTGGACGGAATGGTTCCTGTGTTAACGCAAACACCGCCGAGCATCCGTCCGCGCTCGATCACCGCGACGGTCTTGCCGAGCTTCGCCGCCGCGATCGCGGCTTTCTGACCGCCCGGACCCGAACCGATGACGACGAGGTCGTACTCCAGCATGGAACCCATGGCAAAAGGTCTACGCCGGTTGGCGCGATCTTGCACGCCGTCGACGTCAATAGAGCGTGAATAATTGCCGCGGTGGCGCGCCTGACGGGCCGATAGGGCTGCCGGTGGGACGATGAACCAAATGGTCAGCACACTCTCGCGGTGCTTGCGTGGCTGCGCGCTAGCCCTAGCGGTGATCGTTTCGCTTCCCGGCTGCACCCGTGTGATCCTCGGCACAGTTCATCCGGTGGCGCGCGGTGCCGAATCAGCTCCGATTCCGGTGGCGGACTTACTGATCGAACCTCGACAGTTTCCCGCCCGCTATCGCGCCGTCGTGCTCGACGCCACGGCTGTGTACCGGGCGCTGCAGGACATCGACGGTGTCGCCGCCGCATCGGTCGTTAACCCGCCGCAATGCGCACCTCCGCCGCGGGCGCCACAGGACACCGCCGCCGTACAGGGCATCGACAGCCAGGACGCCAGCAGCCTCATTGTCACGGTGGCACGGCCGGCAGCGCCGTTGCGTGGCCGGGCCGAGCAGCTAACGGCGTGCCCGTCGTTCACCGCGGTCCAAGGCCATGATGCGTCCGCGGTCACCGTGACCGTCCTGCCCGCGCCGCCTGTGGACGCCGACGACAGTCTTGCCGTCGACCAGACGATCACGGCCGGGTCGTCGGGGTCGATGCGCAGGACGCTGACGCTGGACGCGCAGATCGGCGACCTACGCGTGAGCGCGACCTGGCTGCACGAGGGGACGAAGGAAACCGCGCCCGGCGTTGCCCCGGACACCCAGGCGCTGGACGCGCTGTTCACCGACGCGGTGCTCGCGGTGCGCCGACTCGGCGGCCCTTAGTTTCATCCCCAGTCGTGAATTCATCCACAGGCGCCAGCTGACGGCGCTCGCTGCGGCCGTATCCGACGGTGCCGGTTGCGAGGTTGACGGGTATGACGACATCGCAATCGCCCGACTTCCACCTCAACCGGCCCAGCGTCCTGATCGCGGCCCTGCCCGCAGTGCTCGGCTTCGTGCCGGAAAAATCCCTCGTGCTCGTCACCGTTGAGCGTGGTGCAATGGGATGTGTTATGCGCGTTGATCTTTCGGATGACCTTGTGCACTCGCTCGGTCATATCGCCGACGTCGCGGCGGCGGCAAGGCCCGATTCGGCGATCGCAGTCGTTATCGACGAGGACGGGGCCAACTGCCGGATGTGCAACGACGAACACCGCGAACTGGCCGGCCTGCTGGCGGCCGCGCTGGCCGATCGCGGCATCGAACTACTCGCGGCACACGTCGTCGACCGGGTGGCCGCGGGTGGGCGCTGGCACTGCGCAGACGGCTGCGGTAACTCCGGCACTGTTGACGACCCGTCGGCGTCGCCCCTGGCGGCCGCCGCGGTCCTGGACGGCCGTCGGCTCTATGCCCGGCGTGCCGAGCTGCAAGAGGTGATCGACGTGGTCGATTCCGCCCGCACCGAGGCGCTTGCCGAGGTCATCGAGGATTGCAAGCCGGGCCCGGCAGAGCGCCCTGACGGGGCCGCGCGGGCCGACGTCGAAGCCGCCATCGCTGCGGCCGCGCAGGTGGCCGATGCCGCCGAGCTAGGCGACGACGTGCTGGTGCGGTTGGCGTGGGCGCTGACCGACACCCGGGTGCGCGACACTCTCTATGCGCTGGCCGTCGGTGAGAACGCCGGGCAGGCAGAGTCGCTGTGGGCCGTGCTGTCGCGCACCCTGCCGGAGCCGTGGCGCGTCGAGGCGCTCGTGCTGCTGGCGTTCTCTGCCTACGCGCGCGGCGACGGTCCGCTGGCGGGAGTATCGCTGGAAGCGGCGCTGAGTGGCGACCCGACACATCGGATGGCGGGCATGCTGGACACCGCACTGCAGTCGGGGATGCGGCCCGAGCAGATCCGCGACCTGGCGATCACGGGCTACCGGTTGGCCGATCGACTCGGCGTGCAGCTGCCACCCATGCGGTCGTTCGGCCGGCGAGCGGGATAACCCTTGGGGTTCAGACCTTTTCGACCTTGACGGCGTGCGCCATTTCGTGGGGCAGTTCGACCTGTTCGTGGCCGGGGATCACGATCATGACACCGCCATGGTCGTTGACTTGCACGGTCACTCTCGCATTGGGCACGACGCCCGCGTCCTTGAGTCGAGCGATCAGGTCGACGTCACCCTGGACGTGTTCGGTGAGCTGCCGCACCACGACCGCGACGGGCATCCCGGACGGCAACTCGGTGAGCCGCACCAGGTTCGCGTCCGCCCTCGCAAACTCGTCGCCGACGCCGAGTTCGGAAAGGCCGGGAATGGGATTGCCGAACGGCGACGTGGTCGGATTGTTGAGCACCTGGACCAGCCGGCGTTCGACGTCTTCGCTCATCACGTGTTCCCAGCGACACGCCTCGGCGTGCACTTCTTCCCATGGCAGCCCGATCACGTCGACCAGCAGCCGCTCGGCAAGCCGATGCTTGCGCATCACGGACACGGCCAGCGAGCGGCCCTTGTCGGTCAGTTCGAGATGGCGGTCGCCCGCGACATGCAGCAGCCCGTCGCGCTCCATCCGTGACACGGTCTGGCTGACGGTCGGTCCACTCTGATCGAGCCGTTCGGCGATGCGTGCACGCAGCGGCACTACGCCCTCTTCTTCAAGGTCGTAGATGGTCCGCAGGTACATCTCGGTGGTATCGACAAGATCGTTCATTAGGCAAACCTCCGTCACGCCAGAGTCTACCGGTCAAGGCACCTGAACTGCGGTCCTACGCCACGCCGACGAATGAATGCCCGCCGGTGGGGGATCCGGCGGGCATTCAGGCGAAATGTCTTTAGCTGGCGTATGAACGCAAGCGGTCGGCGCGCTCGCCGTTGCGCAGCTTGGCCATCACCTCACGCTCGATCTGGCGGACCCGTTCCCGGGACAACCCGAAGAGCTTGCCGATCTGGTCGAGGGTGCGCGGCTGGCCGTCGTCGAGGCCGAACCGCAGCCGGATGACCTGTTGCTCGCGTTCGTCGAGCGTTGCCAGCACGTGGCGAATGTCGGTGTGCAGCAGCTCGGAGATCACCGCGTTCTCGGCCGACATCGCCTCGGCGTCCTCGATGAAATCGCCCAATGGGGCTTCCTCGTCGCTGCCGACCGGCATGTCCAGGCTCACCGGGTCGCGGCTGTGCGAGAGCAGGTCGGCGATCTTCTCGGCCGGGATGCCCGACTCCTCAGCCAACTCCTCATCGGTGGCATCGCGGCCGAGGTTCTGATGCATCTCCCGCTTGATCCGGGCCAGCTTGTTCACCTGCTCAACCAGGTGGACGGGCAGCCGGATGGTGCGGCTCTGGTCGGCCATGCCGCGGGTGATCGCCTGACGGATCCACCAGGTGGCATACGTCGAGAACTTGAAACCCTTGCCGTAGTCGAACTTTTCCATCGCACGGATCAGACCCAGATTGCCTTCCTGGATCAGGTCGAGCAGCGGCATGCCGCGACCGGTGTAGCGCTTCGCCAGCGACACCACCAGTCGAAGGTTGGCTTCCAGCAGATGACTGCGGGCGGCTTCGCCGTCGCGTGCGACCGCCGCGAGGTCACGTTTGCGGTTCTCGCCCAATCGTTTCCGCGTATCCAGCAGGTGCTGCGCGTAAAGCCCTGCTTCGATGCGCTTTGCGAGCTCGACTTCGTCGGCTGCACTGAGGAGGGCCGTTTTGCCAATGCCATTCAGATACACGCGTACAAGATCCGCGGCTGGACTCTGCGCGTCCAGATCGTGGTCAACGCGGGTGGTGGTGGCGTTCGCCATAACGGCCTCCTGGTCGGGCTGAACTGTCATGAGCTACAACGCCCATGTGCCCGAAAGAGTTCCCAGTCGTCGCTCGCTTCACACCTTCTGATCTGCGGTTATTCGCAGTCGACCTGAGAATGCACTGAGAATAGAGCCAGAAATTCCTCAGCCCGGAACATCGCGAGGCGCGTCGCCGCCGTCCGGTGGCGGCACGGAGTGTGTACCGCGCTCCAGAGCGGGCCGTTCGGCCGTCGGAAACAGCGGTATCCGGCGGCGCGACTCGTAGCGCCGCGGCTCCTCCGCCCGCCGCGGCGGACGGTCGTTGGCGATCAGCACCGCCATCCACGGCAGCGGCACGGATACCAAAATGATCGCCAGCGAGACGAGCCCGTTGTGCCAGATCCCATAGGCGACCGCTGCGAGGATCAATGCCGGGATTCGCCAGAACATCAGTGTCAGGTACCTGCGCACCCGCGCCCGGTGCTCCTCCTCGAAGGGAATCGCGGCACGGGTGATCAGGACGGGCCGGCCGTCGTCATCGAAACTCAGCTCAGGGCCGTGTTTCATAACTCCACTGTTCCACACTCGTCGTCCGCTGTACGTGCCGGATTTCTTACAGGCAAAATGGTCACATGCGAACCGAGACGATCGAGCGCACCGATACCGACGAACGCGTCGACGACGGGACCGACAGTGACACCCCGAAGGTCTTCCACTACGTCAAGAAAGACAAGATCGCCGAGAGCGCCGTCATGGGCACCCACGTCGTCGCGCTGTGCGGCGAGGTTTTTCCGGTGACGAAGGCGGCCAAGCCTGGATCGCCGGTCTGCCCGGACTGCAAGCGGATCTACGAGCAGCTCAAGAAGTAGCGCGGTCGTCCTTGGCCGGCGCTGCCACGGCTGGCTCTTCGCTGCTATTTGCTCTTCGCCCGAGAGGCTCATCGCCGGTGCTGTTCCCGTTGAGTGACTCCGCCTTCTCCTCCAGCCACCAGCGCAGCCGTCGCGCGTGCGTCGCAGGCGCGGGCCACTCTTCCTGGATGGCGGCGTTCAGCTCGGCGCCCAGCATCACTGCGAACCCGAGGAAGAACGCGAACAACAGAAACGCGATCGGTGTCGCAAGCGCGCCGTAGGTGTAGCCGGTGCTGGTGATCCATGTCAGATAGACCCGCAGTCCGAACGTGGCGACCAGAAAAACCACTGCCGCCAGGATCGAACCCAGGATCAATCGATGCGATGGGAGAGGTTTGGGCAGCGACACCCGGTACAGGATGTTCACCGCGATCACCAGACCGACGAACAGCACCGGGTAGTAGCCGTACTGCAACACCTTGTCCCAGCTGTCCGGTAAGAAGTCCGCGATCTTGCGCGGCCCCAGCGCGACCAGCGGCGCCGTCGCGATCACGAACACCAGCATGATCACGTACAGGCCGAGCGCGTAGAAGCGCTGCCGCACCGGGTGCCGAAGCGGCGTCTGGTCGTGTGCCTCGACGATCGCGTCGACGAACGCCGAGATGGCCGACGAGCCCGCCCACAGCGAGATGACGAATCCCAACGACACCACCTCGCCGCGGGCACCCTTGACGATGTCGCGGACCGTCGGCGCGATGATCTCGGCGACGACATTGCGGGAGAAGAATCGCGCGGCCGTGCTGATCAACTGCTCTTGAATCGTCATCAGGGTCTCGGGCCCGAACAGCGGCGCGATATACGCCAGGCTGCCCAGCATTCCCAGAAGCAGCGGAGGCAGGGACAGCGCGCACCAGAACGCCGCCTGGGCGGACTCCGAAAAGATCGAGTCGTCCCAGCTTTTGGACAACGTCCGCCGCGTGATTTTGGATATGTGGTGACGGGACGGCTTCAGTGGCGGCGACGAGTCATTCATGACCCGTCCAGCATTACTGACGAAGTGCGCTATTGCCCAATTTCACCGCTGCCGGGTCGGCGCTACTACTCGGCAGCGCTCACTTCAAGAGTGGCGGCCAGCTCGACCAGCTTCGCCTCGTGCTCATTGGCGTGGTGCTGGCAGAAAAGAAGCTCTGCACCCGACGGAAGCTTCGCGCGTACGCGCGCGGCGGCACCACAGCGATCGCAGCGGTCAGCCCTGGTGAGTTCGGGACTGGTGAGCGTTGCGTTCATGTCCACCTCCGTAATCCTTCGGGTATGTCTACTGTCTCAGACGTTTTCGGTTTCGGCCTTGTTCCCCGGGGGTTTACCGGTGTGTCGTGTCTCACGCCTTCGTCGAGTTGCGGGCGGTGCAGGCTGGCGATATGAACCCGAGCCCGAGCACCCTGGTCCACCTTTGCAGCGCCGAAGAGTGGCGTTTGGCGGAGTCCACGGGGGAACACCGCCCCGCGTCTCTCGGCGCCAGCGGGTTTATTCACCTCTCGACGCCTGAACAGGTACATCTGCCTGCCAACCGGCTGTACGGCGGTCGGACCGATCTGGTGTTGCTGCGGATCGACGCCGCAGCGCTGACCGCACCCGTCCGCTGGGAGCCTGGTGTGGCCACAGATCCCGACTCGATGGTGTTCCCGCATCTGTACGGACCATTGCCCGTGGCGGCTGTGATAAGCATCACTTCCTACCGGCCCGGAGAGAACGGCCGGTTCGCGCCGTTGGGCGGCTAGTCCTCCCGATAGGCGTCCACCTCGATCTCGACAAGCAGTTCGGGGGAGATGAGCGCCGATACCTCGACCATGGTGGCGACGGGGCGAATCTCGCCGAACACCTCCGCGTGCACCATCGCGACCTCCTGCCACAGTGAGATGTCTGTGACAAACATGCGGGTGCGGACCACGTCGGCGAGTGAGCCGCCAACCTCTTGCAACGCAATTTCGATGCGCCGCAATACCTCTCGTGTCTGGGCGGCAATACCGTCCCCGCTCGCGGTGGTGCCGGCCACCGCGATGAATGGCCCGGTACGCACGGCACGCGAATAGCCGACGACCGACTCGTACTCCGAGCCCGATAACGCGGTGCGGCGCTGAGACATCAGTACAAACTAGCCACGGCTGCCAGTGGCGCAAGCGGTTTACAGTTCCGGCGTTGACTGACAACCTAGACTCACCCCTTGTGGGCATTTTGTTGGGCTTCGCGCCGTGGATCGTCTATTGGGTTTTGGTCGGTAACGTCCCATTCACCGCCGCGGTGTTGGTCGCGCTCACGGTCGCGGTGCTGTCCTTCGTCATCGGTCGTGTCAAAGGCAAGCCGGGACGCACCCTCGAAATCGGCGCCGTTGCAACATTTTTGGTGCTGACGGTCTTGACGTTCACGTTGAGCCAAACGTTCATGGAGCGGTGGATTCAGCCGCTCAGCAATGCCGGAATCTTCATCGTTGCGCTTACTGGCGTGCTGATCGGCAAGCCGTTTGTTCGGGAGTTCGCCGAAGTCGACCAGCCGAAAGAGGTCGTCGAGAGCGAGCTCTTCCGTCGGATCACCACGCTGTTGACCTGGATCTGGGTCGGCGCGTTCGCAGGCATGACGGTGTCGTCGGCGATCCCGCCGATCGTCCAGGGCGACGCGACGATCCTCGACACCAAGACGCCGCTGTCGTTCGTCTGCTACTGGGTCATTCCGTTCTCGCTACTGGGCCTGGCGGCGCTCGCGTCGCGGGTCCTGCCCGAACGGATGGCTCCCGGCGACGACGTGGTCCGTAACACCACGTTCGTTGCATTCGCCGAAATGGAGATCGATCAGCTGATCTACCTCGCCACCGAACACGCCAACCGTGAAGTAGGGCCAGGCAAGGAGCCCTACGACATCAGGATCGGCAGCAAGGGCGTTCCGTTGGTCGGCGACGACACTCGAGAGTCATGGCCTTCGACGTACAAGGTGCGTGACCGGAAGCGCTAGAAGGGACGGGAGCGTCGATGACCACGCGCGGCATCACTGAGGACGCGCTGCTTGCGCAGGAGGCCTGCTTTGCGCGGGCATTCGCGGACGGTGATCCGTCGGTCGCACGCGACCTCTATCAGCGCGACGTGGTGTACATCAGTCCGACGGTGCGCCTGTTCGATTGGCCGGCCCGGATCGATGGCATCGAGCGCACGCTCGAGTTCATCGCACTCACCATCCGTGCATGCCGGCAGATCCGATACGAGGCGGTCGAGCACGCCATCACGCCCGGCGCGGACGCGGCGTTCGTGCGCGTGGAGTTCGACTGGACCGAGGGTGCGGAACGCCTGCGTTCGACGTACTTGGTGCTCTACCGCTATCGCGACGGTCGGATCGCCCGCCAGGAGCTGTACTACGACCCGAGCGGTGCGCTGGAGCGACTCGGGGCGGTTGAGCGTTAATCCAGGTAGTCGCGCAGAACCTGAGAACGGCTGGGGTGACGCAACTTTGACATGGTCTTCGACTCGATCTGCCGGATGCGCTCGCGGGTGACGCCGTAGACCTGGCCGATCTCGTCGAGCGTGCGGGGCTGGCCGTCGGTCAGGCCGAACCGCAGCCGCACGACGCCCGCTTCGCGTTCGGACAGCGTCTCCAGCACCGACTGCAGCTGATCCTGCAGCAGGGTGAAGCTGACGGCGTCAACGGCCACCACTGCTTCGCTGTCCTCGATGAAATCGCCGAGCTGGGAGTCGCCCTCGTCGCCGATGGTCTGGTCCAGCGAGATCGGCTCACGCGCGTACTGCTGGATCTCCAGCACCTTCTCCGGCGTGATGTCCATTTCCTTGGCCAGCTCTTCTGGCGTGGGCTCGCGGCCCAGGTCCTGCAGCAGCTCACGCTGGATGCGGCCGAGCTTGTTGATCACCTCGACCATGTGCACCGGGATGCGGATGGTGCGTGCCTGGTCGGCCATGGCGCGGGTGATGGCCTGCCGGATCCACCAGGTGGCGTAGGTGGAGAACTTGTAACCCTTTGTGTAGTCGAACTTTTCGACCGCACGGATCAGGCCGAGGTTGCCTTCCTGAATCAGGTCGAGGAATGCCATGCCGCGGCCCGTGTAGCGCTTGGCCAGTGAGACGACGAGACGCAGGTTCGCTTCCAGCAGATGGTTTTTCGCGCGGTCTCCATCGCGGCAGATCCACGACATGTCCCGGCGCTGAGCCGCGGGCAGCTTCTCGCCCTTCTCCGCGATCTCGAGCATCAGCTGCGTGGCGTACAGCCCGGCCTCGATGCGCTTGGCCAGCTCGACCTCTTCCTCGGCGTTGAGCAGCGCGACCTTGCCGATCTGCTTGAGGTAGGCGCGGACCGAGTCCGCCGATGCGGTTAGCTCGGCGTCCTTGCGGGCCTGTCGCAGCGCCTCTGATTCCTCTTCGTCCCAGACGAAGTCTCCGGAGGCCTTGTCCTTCTCGCTCGGTTCGGCGATCTCCTCGTCGTCGGCTGGTGCGGGCACCACTACGGCGGGGGTCTTCGCGGCGGGCTCGGCACCCGCGGCGGTCTCGTCGTCGCCGACCTCGAGGTCCTCCAGCGCGAGATCCGGCTCGTCTACTTCGAGATCGTCGCCGGGCTCGCCTTCGAGCTCGTCGCTCTCGACTTCGTCGGTGGCGTCTTCGTCGACAGTGCCCGGTTCGGCCGCGGTGGCCTTCTTCGCGCGGCCGCGGGTGGCGGGGGCGCCGGCGGTCTTGGCCGCCCGCGACTTGGCGGCGGGAGCCGCCGCCTTCGCGGGCTTTGCCGCAGCACGAGTCTTCGTCGCGGTGGCCGACCCGGCCTTCGCAGGCGTCGCCTTGGCGGCCCGCTTCGCAGGGGCCGATCCGTTGGCCGATTTCGCCGCCGGAGCCTTCTTGGCTGGGGTCTTGGTAGCGGTGCGCTTCACCGGCTCATCGGTCGCCGGGCGTGCTTTTGTCGCTGCCACGTACACCCTTTCGATCTTGCAAATTCTGATGGGCACGGTCGTGCACCATGGAAAAGCGTCGGCTATGTCGAATATTGGCTGTTGGTCTCGCCGCCATCCGGGATGCGGCCGCCGTCGACCATTGTAACGACAGTGTGAGGTACGGCCGTGTTCAGCGGCAAATTTGACGCGCGAGTGGGCTTGGCTACTTGGCAGTAGAGGTGACAGCCACGTCGGCTGCCATCGCCGCGCCGACGATCCCTGCCGTGTTCTGCAGCGCGGCGGCCACCACCGGCGTGCGGGTCTTCAGCAGTGGGACCCACTTGTCGGCCTTGCGGCTGATTCCGCCGCCCACGATGAACAGGTCGGGCCAGATCGCGTTCTCGATGGCCACCAGCACCTTGGTGACCTCTTCGGTCCAGCGCTCGTAGCTCCAGCCCTTCTTCTCCTTGACCGACGAAGCCGCCCGGTGCTCGGCTTCCTTGCCGCCGACCTCGAGGTGGCCGAACTCGGTATTGGGCAGAAGCACGCCGTTGTGAATCACCGCCGAGCCGATGCCGGTGCCGAACGTCAACAGCACGATGACGCCGGAGTTGTCTTTGCCTGCCCCGAACTTCTCTTCGGCCAGCCCGGCCGCGTCGGCGTCGTTCAGCACGACGACCTTCTGTCCGGCGAGGGCCTTGCTGTAGAACTCGCTGGCGTTACAGCCGATCCAACCCTTGTCGACATTGGCCGCAGTGCGCACGATTCCGTCGGTCACCACGCCGGGATATGTGACGCCGACCTTCTCCGTCCAACCGAACTCGCGGACAACGGCCGCCACGGTTTTGCTGACCGCCTCCGGAGTGGCTGGTTGCGGGGTCTCGAGCTTGAAGCGGTCGCCGATCAGCTGCCCGGTGTCCAGGTCGACGATGCCGCCCTTGACGCCGCTTCCGCCGACATCGATGCCGAATCCGCGGCGTTGTGGACCGCCGTTTGTGCTCGGGTCGGCGGCGGGAGAATCGGTGGCGGTCATTAGCGCTCCTCAGAGGCTGGCAGGTGCGACGCGCCCCACACATTAGTGGCTCGGGAAATCTAACGGGCGTGTGTTGCGATGGAGCCGTGACGGAAAACAACGCCGATCCCGTTGTGCTGCGCTCCGTGGCGGAGCGGCTCGCGACGGAAGCGGCCGATTTCGTCCGGCGGCGCCGCGACGAGGTTTTCGGGGACCTCCAGCCAAACGCCGGGTCGGCGGCGCGGGCCGTGCGGTCGAAGAGCACACCGACTGACCCCGTCACCGTCGTCGACACCGAAACCGAGCGCCTGCTGCGGGTCCGGCTGGCCGAACTGCGACCGGGCGAACACATTCTCGGCGAGGAGGAGGGCGGTTCGACTGGCGGCGACGGACTGACGTGGGTGCTCGACCCGATCGACGGAACGGTCAACTTCGTCTACGGGATCGAGACGTACGCGGTGTCGGTCGCGGTTCAGCGCGACGGCGTGTCGCTGGCCGGGGCGGTGGCGAACGTCCCCACCGGGGCGGTGTACTCCGCTGCGCTAGGCCACGGGGCCAGCGTGCAGCGGGCGGGCGTGGCGACGCCGCTGAGGGTCGGATCGGCCGTCGAGCTGTCAATGTCGTTGGTGGGCACCGGGTTTTCCTATGCGCCCGAGCAGCGGATCCGACAGGCCGAGATTCTCACCAGGCTGCTTCCCGTCGTGCGTGACGTGCGACGGATGGGCTCGGCCGCGCTCGATCTGTGCATGGTGGCCGCGGGATGGCTCGACGCCTACTACGAGGACGGCGTACACGTCTGGGACTGGGCGGCGGGTGCGCTGATCGCTGCGGAGGCGGGAGCGCGCCTGCGGCTGCCGCCTGCCGACGGGGGAGCGGGATTGATCGTCGCGGCCGCGCCGGGCGTCGCAGGCGCGTTAGCCGATGCGTTGCGCCACTCGGGAGCGTTGTAGCCGCGAATACCCGTCCATCGCAATCGAATACGGGTTAGCAGGCGGCGGTGTGGATCTTTGTCAGCAGTGATGGATCGGCCGCCTGTGTGGCGTCGGGGCGCAGGCTTGCCAGTACCGCGTCGATGTCGTCGCTGTGGGTCAACTGGGTGAACTCGGTGCCGATGGCCAGGTCGACGGTGGCGTCGGTGCGCTGATCCTGGAACAGCTCGGTGCACGGCGCGACCAGCCACACCGCCGCTGCCGCCGCGCGGCCGGACGGCCCGAACCGGATCTGGCCCTGACATTCCATCCGGGTGTTCGCATACACGGGGTCGTTGGCCGCGGCGGGCTCGGCATAACCCAGGCCGCGCAGTTCGCCCGCCACCTCGGCGGCCTGGCCGCCCTGGCCGCTGGCGTTGAGGACATGGATCTTGGTGTCAGCAAGCTTGGCCGGGGTGACCTCCGTCATCGTCGACCGCGACAGCTGCTCACCAAGGTGCTGCGCCGGGGCGTTCGGGTCGGCGGCCGGTGGCGGCGCGTTGCACGCCGCGGCCTCATGGACGTCGACCGGCTGACTCAAGGCCATCACCCAGACCAACAACGTCACCACCGCCAGGGCGACGAACAGCAGGATTGCCGGCATGTAGTTACGGCGACGAAAGGGGCGACCCCGTTTGTCGAACGCGGTTCCGTCTGTGATTTGCGCGACCACGAGTGCACTCTAAGGCCCGTAACTATGGGCCCTCCGAGCGGCGCGAACTAAGGTGTGACGTAAATCACACTGAAACGCGTGTCAATACGGGCACGAATCGTTTGGGTATTGCGTTCGACGCTGGTACAAAGCATCGCTGCAAGGTTTATGGAGGGGACATGGCTATGGCTACCGATTATGACGCCCCACGGCGCACCGAGACTGATGACGTTTCCGAGGATTCGCTCGAGGAACTGAAGGCGCGCCGCAACGAGGCGCAGTCGGCGGTCGTTGACGTTGACGAGTCCGAGTCCGCCGAATCTTTCGAGCTACCGGGCGCCGATCTCTCCGGCGAGGAGCTATCGGTGCGTGTGATCCCGAAGCAGGCCGACGAGTTCACGTGCTCCAGTTGCTTCCTGGTGCATCACCGCAGCCGGCTGGCCAGCGAGAAGAACGGCGTGATGATCTGCACCGACTGCGCGGCCTAGCGGCTGCCGAGCGCCGCCAGCAGGCGGGCTGGGTGACGGCAACTGATCAGCCAATACGGCGTCGGATCGTCGGGATCGTCAAGGACGAGAAGGATCATGGGTCCGACCCACGCCCGGTGGACGACGTATGCGGCCGGATCGAGCTGGCGGCCAAGCGCCGCCGACTTGGCCGATTTGGGCACCTCGGCCGACCGTGCGACCACGCTGACGGGCAGGTGTGCGGCCCCGACCCACAGCTCGGTCTCGCCCGAACCGCCGACGACGCGCACCTCGTTCTTGCCGAACCACAGCAGGACGACGGCGGCGACCGGCAGCAGCACGGCGAACGGCACCCAGTTCGGCAGCGCGGGCGCGCCCTGATTCACCTCGAGCGCGATCAGGCCGGCCAGCCCCAGTCCGGGCAGCCACCACCACCAAGGCACCGACAACCGTTCGCGGTAGCGCACGGATTGCGCGGTGGCGCGCGTGTCGGACACGCGGCCAAGAGTAATCTCTGACGTCGTGTCCACCTCTCTGGCGGTCGTGCGCCTGGATCGAGATTTGCCGATGCCCAGCCGTGCCCATGACGGCGACGCGGGCGTCGACCTCTTCAGCGCGCTCGATGTCGAGCTGGCGCCGGGCCAGCGGGCGCTGGTGCCTACCGGCATCGCCGTCGCCGTCCCGCATGGCATGGTCGGACTGGTGCATCCCCGTTCGGGTTTGGCTGCGCGGGTGGGACTTTCGATCGTCAACAGCCCTGGCACGATCGACGCCGGATACCGCGGCGAGATCAAGGTCTCGCTGATAAATCTCGACCCCGAGAAGCCGATCGTCTTGCATCGCGGAGACCGGATCGCCCAGCTGCTGGTGCAGCGGGTCGAGCTGCCCGAGCTGGTCGAGGTGACGTCGTTCGACGAGGCCGGCCTGGCTGACACATCCCGTGGTGACGGTGGCCACGGTTCCTCCGGCGGACATGCGAGTTTGTGAAATGGCATTCGGAAAGCACAAAGACGGCGACGACGTCAACGAGCCTGACGACATCAACGACGTCGACGATGTGAACGACGTCGACGACCTCGACGGCCCCTTCGACGTCGACGACTTCGACGATCCGGCGACGGCGGCGGTGGCCCGGCTCGACCTCGGCTCGGTGCTGATCCCGATGCCCGAGGCCGGACAGGTGCAGGTCGAGCTCACCGAGATGGGCGTGCCCAGTGCGGTGTGGGTGGTGACGCCGAACGGCCGCTTCACAATCGCCGCCTACGCCGCGCCCAAGACTCCGGGGCTGTGGCGGGAGGTCGCATCGGAATTGGCCGACTCGCTGCGCAACGACGTGGCCAAGGTCAGCATCGAGGACGGCCCCTGGGGTCGCGAGGTGGTGGGTGTGGCCACGCCGGAGCCGGACCAGCCGGCAGGCGTCGTCCGGTTCATCGGCGTTGACGGTTATCGCTGGATGATTCGGTGCGTTGTGAATGGCCCGCAGGACAGAGTCGCGGCGTTGACCGCCGAAGCGCGGAATGCGTTGGCGGACACCGTCGTTCGGCGCGGGGATACGCCCATGCCGGTCCGCGGCCCGCTGCAGGTGCAATTGCCCGAGCCGATGGCGGCGCAACTTCGTGCGGCGGCCGAGCAGGCCGCCCTGCAGGCTCAACAAGGCCAGCAGCAGCCGCCTCCGCCGGAGCCCGCCGCGCGCCGCAGTGAGCACGGCACGGCCATGCAGCAGCTGCGCACCATCACCGGCGGCTAGGCGTCGGCAAGCGCGGCCAGGCACGCCGCGCCCAGAACCCCAGGGTCGACGCCCATCTCGCCGAGCGTGACTGTGCGCAATGCCGCTCGCGGTGCTGCCGCCACCCATTCGATGCCGACCTCGACCGGGTGGACGGCGTCATCGGTCGCGGAGGCAACTCCCATCGGCACGGCAAGACCTTCCAATTCGCCACACGTCGGCGCGACGAAACGGGAGGCCTCGTCCATGGCCTCGGGCAGCGCGGGCCACTGACCGACCCAGGACCGGGTCAGCTCGTCGGCCAGCCATGGCGGGCTGGAGGCCCGCATCTGCGCGGTGGCCGAGGCAAGGCCATCGCGGCGGAGCATCTCTGCGGTGTGCCGGGCGGCCAGGGCGGCCGGCGCGGTGTCTGGTTCGCCCGTCCAGGCCGGCAAGGCGGCCAGCACGGCGACGGCGTGCCCCGGATGGGCGAGTGCCCACGCGGTGGCCACCGCCGCCCCGATGGACACCCCGCCGACCGCGATCGGGTCGGCTCGAGCGGCGTTGTCGAGCGCGTCGCGGTAGCCGTCGATGAGCCGGTCCGGCTGCGGGGCCGGTGTCACGACGACCGCGCCGACCTCGTGCAGCGCGGCGGAAAATGCCCGGTAGACGTAGTCGTCGTCGGATCCGGTGCCGGGCAGCAGAACCGTCGTGACACCGCGCAGATTGACCGCCATCAGATGATCGTGCCCCGTTCACCGACACGTCGGCGTGGCGACCCAGCCCTGCGTGGCATATCGGAACCAAGAGGTCTACCGTGGCGTTGGATTGGGTAGATCCATGGTGGATCTGCGGAAGTCAGGAGAGGCCATGGCCACGGCCGAAGGGTATCTGCGCCGGCTCACCCGCCGGTTGACGGAGGACCCTGAGCAACTTGACGTCGAAGAGTTGAGTGACGAAGCGGTCAGTACCGGCGCCCAGAAGGCGATCGACTGTCAACGCGGTCAGGAAGTCACCATGGTCGGCACGCTGCGCAGTGTCGAATGCAACGGCAAGGGCTGCTCGGGTGGTGTCAAGGCCGAACTGTTCGACGGCAGCGATTCGGTGATGCTGGTATGGCTCGGCCAGCGCCGTATCCCCGGTATCGAGTCCGGTCGCACGCTGAAGGTGCATGGGCGCATCGGCAAGCTGGATAACGGCGCCAAGGCGATATACAACCCGCACTACGAGATTCAGAAGTGAGTGACCCCGGACCTGAACCGGGGAAGCCGACCAAAGCGCACGCCGTCCTCGAACAGATGGGCGGCATCAGCGGCCTGATCTACTCCTCGCTGCCCGTCGTGGTGTTCGTTCCGATATCCACGGCCTTCGGGCTGATGCCCGCGATCGGCGCGGCGCTGGGTGTGGCGGCGCTGATCCTGGTGTGGCGACTGATCCGCCGAGAGTCCATCCAGCCTGCGATCTCGGGCTTTTTCGGCGTTGGGATCAGTGCGCTGATCGCCTACGTCGTCGGCGAATCCAAGGGCTACTTCCTGCTCGGCATCTGGATGTCGCTGTTGTGGGCCGTCGTCTTCGCGCTGTCGATCCTCATTCGTCGTCCCGCCGTCGGCTACATCTGGGGATGGGTCAACTCCCACGACCGAGACTGGCGCGGCGTGCGCAGGGCGGTGGTGGCGTTCGACCTCGCGACGTTCGTGTGGGTGCTGGTGTTCACCGCACGCTTCGTTGTGCAGCAACACCTTTACGACGCCGACCAGACGGGATGGCTTGGCGTGGCCCGCATCGCGATGGGGTGGCCGCTCACCGCGGTGGCGGCGCTCGTGACGTATCTGGCCATTCGGGCCGCACAGCGGGCGGTTCACGCCCATGAGAAAGACCAAGCCGAACAGACCGGGGAGACCGCCGACGAACACGGAGGCGTAGCACAACCCGATGCCCGCTGACACCGACACCGATCGGCCGTTGATCGCGGTCGCGGTGTTGGCCTCGTTCGTGGCTTTCCTTGACAGCTCGGTGGTCAACCTGGCGCTGCCCGCGATCGGCAGGGAGTTTGGCGGCGGCCTCGCTCTGCAGCAGTGGGTGGTCGACGGCTATCTGCTCACCCTCGGTGCGCTGATTCTCGTCGCAGGCGCCATCTCCGATCAGTTCGGCAGGCTGATGGTCCTGCGGGTGGGTCTGGCCGTCTTCGGGGTCGCGTCACTGCTCTGCGCAGTGGCGCCAAGCGGCTGGGTGCTGGTCGGCGCCCGTTGCCTGCAGGGCGTCGGTGCCGCGTTCCTGGTGCCCAGCTCGCTCGCGATGATCAACGCGCGGTTCTCGGGGGCCGCACAGCCCCGTGCTATCGGCACGTGGACGGCGTGGACGGGCACGGCATTCGTGATCGGCCCGCTGCTCGGCGGCGTTCTCGTCGACGCGGTCGGATGGCGGTGGATCTTCGGCGTGAACCTGCTTCCGCTGGCCGCCACGCTGTATCTGACGACCAAGCTGCCGGCAGGCGAGTTCGCCGCGGACCGGTCCGCGCGCATCGACTATGTGGGCGCCGCACTCAACGCCGTGGGCCTCACCTGCGCGGTGTATGCGCTCATCGAGGGGCAGCGGCTGGGCTTCTCGAACACCGCCGTCGTCGTCACGTTGGTGGTCGGGGTGGCCTGCCTGATCGCGTTCCCGTGGTGGGAGCGCCGCGTCCGTCACCCGATGATGCCGCTGCACATCTTCGCCGCCCGCAATTTCGCCGTTGGCAATCTCGCAACGGTGTTCCTTTACGCCGCGGTATCGCTCGGCATGCTCGTCGTCGGACTGTTCCTGCAGGAGACGGCCGGACTGTCGGCCACCGAGGCGGGCCTGGCCAGCCTGCCGGTTCCCGTCCTGTCGTTCTTCCTGGCCCGGCGGTTCGGCACGCTGGCAGGCGTGCATGGCCCGCGACTGTTCATGGGCGTCGGGCCGCTGATCGCGGCCGCCGGTTACCTGTGGATGCTGATGGCGCGCGAGCCATTCGACTTCTGGACACAGATGCTGCCGGGCCTCGTGGTGTTCGGACTGGGGCTGACGATCACGGTGTCGCCGTTGACGGCGGCGATTCTTGCCGCGGTCGATCCGGCGCAGAGTGGCATCGGTTCTGCGGTCAACAACGCCGTTTCAAGGATCTCGGGACTGATCGCGATCGCGTGTACCGGTGTGATCATCAGTGGCGCAGTCGATTTCGCTGGTTTCCGGCGAGGAGTGTTGGTGGCTGCGGTGCTGTTCGCCGTCGCGGGCGTGATCTCGGCGGTCGGCATCCGCAACACGCAGGGCGACATGTCCCGGGTGACCAAGGAGTCGACGGCGAGCTGCTACGACCGCGCCACGCCGCCGCCCGCTTACGCGCGTCGCTGAGGACTCAGGGCGACTGCGGATGCAGCAGGTGCTCGCGCAGCGCGTCCTCGACCTCCGCGATGGCCACGAACACCAGCTCGTCGCCGCCTTCGAGTGGCTCGTCGCGCTCAGGCACGATCACCCTTGGTCCGCGCACAATCGTCACCAGCGTGGCGTCGCGGGGCAGTTCGAGACGCTTGACCGGTTTCCCGCCCCATGGCGTGTCGTCGGGCAGCGTGATCTCGACCAGATTCGCCTGGCCCTTACGGAACGTCATCAGTCGCACCAGATCGCCGACGGCGACCGCCTCCTCTACGAGCGACGCCAGCATCCGTGGTGTGGACACGGCGACGTCCACGCCCCAGCTTTCGTCGAACAGCCACTCGTTGCGCGGGTCGTTGACGCGGGCCACCACACGCGGCACCGCGAACTCGGTCTTGGCCAGCAGGCTGACCACCACGTTGGCCTTGTCGTCGCCGGTCGCGGCGATCACGACGTCGAACTCCTCGAGCTTCACCGACTCGAGCAGGGTGATCTCGCACGCGTCGCCGAGGCGCCAGTGCGCGGCGGGGATGGCGTCGACGTCGATGTGGTCGGGGTTGCGCTCAAGCAGCGTGACGTCGTGGTTCTCGACGAGTTCGCGGGCGATGGACCGGCCGACAGCCCCCGCCCCGGCAATCGCGACCTTCATACGCTGTCGATGTCCTCGCTCGGCGGCAGCGCCGCAATGGCCAGGGCTTCGGCGATGTGTCCGGCGATCGCCGCCATGTACACCTGGTCGCCGGACTGGATGACGGTTTTCGGGTCCGGCAGATGGCCTGCGCCGAACCGGATGAGGAATGCCACCCGCGCACCGGTCGCGGCCTCCAGGTCGGTGATTCGGTGGCCCATCCAGGCCTCGTGCAGCGCCAACTCGGTCACGCCGACGTTGCCTGTCGGGTCACGCCACTTGGTGGTCTCGGTCTCCCGGGTCAGCACGTTCAGCAGCCGGTCGGTCGTCCACGGCACGGTGGCCACCGTCGGGATGCCGAGACGTTCATAGACCGCCGCGCGCTTGGCGTCGTAGATGCGGGCCACGACGCGCTCGATACCGAACGTCTCGCGGGCCACCCGCGCCGAGATGATGTTGGAGTTGTCGCCCGACGAGACGGCCGCGAACGCTCCGGCTTCCTCGATGCCCGCCCGCAGCAGGACATCGCGGTCGAATCCCATCCCCAGCACCCGTTCGCCGGGAAACTCGGGGGACAGCCGGTGAAATGCCGTGCTATCGCGATCGATCACGGCCACGTCATGGCCGATTCTGGCCAGGCTGTCCGACAGTGATGCGCCCACGCGGCCGCATCCCATGACCACTACACGCACCTGGTGATCCTTTCGGCTGCGGTCCCAGAAATAGTGCCTGCGAATCTCCGCACACGGAACGCTACAGCCATTCGCCCGTGGGCTTACTCTTGGCACTCGTGTCTAAGCTTTCGACCGCTGCTCGTCGGTTGGTCCTCGGTCGGCCGTTCCGCAGCGACCGGCTGGCGCACACGCTCTTGCCCAAGCGGATAGCGCTGCCGGTCTTCGCGTCGGACGCCCTGTCCTCGGTCGCGTATGCCCCCGAGGAAATCTTCCTGGTGTTGTCGGTGGCCGGCCTGTCGGCCATCTCGATGGCACCGTGGATCGGGCTCGCAGTCGCTGCGGTCATGCTGGTCGTGATCGCCAGTTACCGGCAGAACGTGCATGCCTATCCGTCCGGCGGCGGCGACTACGAGGTGGTCACCACCAACCTTGGACACACGGCGGGCTTGACTGTGGCGAGTGCGCTTCTCGTCGACTACGTGCTGACCGTCGCGGTCTCGATGTCTTCGGCGATGTCGAACATCGGATCCGCCGTGCCGTTCATCAATACCCACAAGGTGTTGTTTGCGGTCGTGGCGATCCTGCTGCTGGCGTCCATAAACCTTCGCGGGATCCGGGAATCGGGCACCGCTTTCGCGATCCCCACCTACGCGTTCATGATCGGGATGTACATCATGCTCGGCTGGGGCTTCTTTCAGATCTACGTACTGGGCGAGCCGTTGCGTGCAGAGTCGGCCGGATTCGACCTGCATTCCGAACACGGCGACGTCCTCGGGTTTGCGTTGGTGTTCTTGATCGCCCGGGCATTCTCGTCCGGTAGTGCGGCATTAACCGGCGTCGAGGCCATCAGCAACGGCGTACCGGCCTTCCGGAAACCCAAGTCGCGCAACGCCGCAACGACGCTGCTGTTACTGGGCATCATCTCGGTCACGCTGTTCATGGGCATCATCATGCTGGCCAAGGCCACGGGCGCCAAGATGGCAGAGCGCCCGCACGAACAGCTCATCGGGGCGCCGGCCGACTACCATCAGAAAACGCTGATTGCGCAGTTGGCCGACGCTGTGTTCCACGACTTCCCGATCGGGCTGTACCTCATTGCGGGGGTCACCGCACTGATCCTGGTTCTGGCCGCCAACACCGCGTTCAACGGCTTCCCGGTGCTGGGATCGATTCTGGCGCAGGACCGTTTCCTGCCACGGCAGCTGCACACCCGCGGCGACCGGCTGGCGTTCTCCAACGGCATTCTGTTCCTGGCGTTCGCGGCGATCGCCTTCGTCGTCGCGTTCCGCGCCGAGGTGACCGCGCTGATCCAGCTCTACATCGTCGGGGTGTTCGTGTCGTTCACGCTGAGCCAGATCGGCATGATCCGGCACTGGACGCGGCTGCTACGCACCGAGACCGACTCGGCCGTGCGGCGCCACATGATGCGGTCGCGGGTGATCAACGCCGTTGGCTTCATCTGTACGGGCGCGGTGCTGATCATCGTGGTGGTGACGAAGTTCCTGGCAGGCGCGTGGATCGCGATACTGGCGATGGGTGCGCTGTTCGTGATCATGAAGATGATCCACAAGCATTACGACACCGTTGCCCGCGAGTTGGAAAAGCAGGCCGCCGCCGACGACGGGGCCATGGTGTTGCCGAGCCGCAATCACGCCGTCGTGCTGGTATCCAAGCTGCACCTGCCGACGATGAGGGCGCTGGCGTATGCCCGCGCCACTCGGCCGGACGCCCTCGAGGCGATCACCGTCAGCGTCGACGACGCCGAGACGCGCGAGCTGGTACACAAATGGGAAGACAGCGATATCAGTGTGCCGCTCAAGGTGATTGCCTCGCCGTATCGAGAGATCACTCGGCCTGTGCTCGACTATGTCAAGCGGATCAGCAAGGAGTCGCCGCGCACTGTGGTCACCGTGTTCATCCCGGAGTACGTCGTCGGGCACTGGTGGGAACAGGTGCTGCACAACCAGAGTGCGCTGCGGCTGAAGGGCAGGCTGCTGTTCATGCCGAACGTGATGGTGACATCGGTGCCATGGCAATTGAGTTCGTCGGAGCGGATCAAGACGCTGGAGACGCACGCGGCTCCCGGTGATATTCGCAGGGGCTTCCTGGAGTGAGTGAAGACGTTGCCGAGCCGCCACCATGGCCGACGGAACTGATTCTGACCGCAGGGCCCCCGGCCAACGGCGGCAGCTGTGTTGCGCGCCATGAGGGCCGGGTGGTATTCGTGCGGTACGCATTGCCGGGGGAGACGGTGAAAGTGCGCGTCGTCGGCGACCACGGATCCTATTGGCACGCAGACGTTGTCGAGGTGATCGAGCCGTCGCCCGAACGCATCGACTCGCTGTGCCCGATCGCGGGTGTGGACGGCGCAGGTTGCTGCGATATGGCGTTCGCCGAACCCGACGCCACCCGCAGGCTGAAGGGTGCCGTCGTCGCCAACCAGTTGGCGCGGCTGGGCGGCTACCAGTGGCGCGACGAGGACACGGCCACTGCCGAAGCGGTCGGCGACGTCGGCGCCACCGGGTGGCGGACCCGGGTCCGGCTCGACACATCGGGCGACGGCCTGGCGGGCTTTCACCGCTATCACAGTGCGGAGCTGGTCACGGAGCTGAACTGCGGGCAGCTTCCCGCAGGCATGCTCGACGGGCTGAACGACTGGGTGTGGCCGCCGGGGGCCCAGCTGCACGTGGCGGTCGACGACGACGGTGATCGCCACGTTGTGCAGTCAGGGCCACGGACCGGTCGCAAGACGACGACTCAGGTGATCGACGGCAACTACGAGGCGGTGCAGCGGGTCGGGGGGCGAACCTGGCGGGTGCCGGTGACCGCGTTCTGGCAGGCGCACCGCGACGCCGCGCGGGTCTACAGCGAGTTGGTGTCCGGCTGGGCACAGCTCGACGCCGGCATGACGGCGTGGGATTTGTACGGCGGGGCAGGGGTTTTCGCTGCAGTGTTGGCGCAGGCAGTCGGTGAGCGCGGAAGGGTCGTCACAGTCGACACCTCTCGCGGGGCGTCGCGATCGGCGCGCGCGGCACTGGCCGACTTCGACTGGGTGTCGGTGGTGACGGACTCGGTGCGCAGGGCTCTGAGCGTGCAGGCCGACCGGGCCGACGTGGCGGTGCTTGACCCGCCGCGGTCGGGGGCGGGCCGCGAGGTGATCGACCTTCTGGCCGCCGCCGAAGTACCCAGGGTGGTCCACATCGGTTGCGAGGCGGCGTCTTTTGCCCGCGACGTCGGGCTGTACATCGGACACGGGTACACCGTGGAGGATCTGCGGGTATTCGACTCGTTCCCGCTGACGCACCATGTCGAGTGCGTGGCAGTGCTCACGCGCTGACCCCTGACGCCCAAACGGACAAACGGGCGTAAAAGTGCGAGTGGCTGACGCCATTTCGTCGATCTCGGCGACCGTCAGGCGTTTGCGAAATGCCTCTGCAGGCGCCGGTGCCTGTGCCCGAACAGCGCGCCGATGCCCCGCGTGACGATGGGTGTCAGCGGACGAAGCGGAGTGCGGAGCTCGAACGTGAGGCGATCGCGCACAACGGTTTTGGCGTCGCCTTCGGGTTCGACGGTGCGTTGGTGGCGCCAGCTTCGCATGCTGAGCATCGTCGACTGCTCGTCGAATCCGTGTCCCGGATCCAGTTGGGCGATCGTCAGATGGTCGTAGTCGAACGGCAACACACCGAACAATCGCATCCAACAGCGCCCTATCGGGGTGCCTACAGGCACGGTGTCGACGGTCAAATCCTTGGCGCTACGCGGCATCGACATCGTCATCCACGGACGAAGCTCGTCGTTGATGCCATCGGGTGTGACCACCCGTGCCCACACCTTTTCGACGGGTGCATCGACGATGCTCTGCTGTTCGACGATCATGACTGTTCAAGGTATCCCGCGAAATCGCGTCGCGGGGCGCTCCCTTTTGGGTGGACGGCTGTTACGTTGACCTCAAGGTGTGCCGGGAAGGCTGGTCGGCAAACGAGGAACGCAGACCGGAGAACACCATGAGCAATCGCCCCGACAGGACCGGCAGTCGCCTACTGACCCGGGGTTCGTGGTCGGAGGCCAAGCGGTTCGCCGAGATTCTGCGCGAGGAAACCGTCGGCGGCGTGCTGCTGCTAGTTGCCGCGGGAGTGGCTGTCGGGTGGGCCAATTCGCCGTGGTCTCACGCCTATGAAGCGATGTCCGAGTTCGCGTTCGGCCCCGAACCTCTTCATCTGCGGCTGAGCGTCTCTGCGTGGGCGGCCGACGGCCTGTTGGCGATTTTCTTCTTCGTCGTCGGACTGGAGCTCAAGCGCGAGTTCGTCGCCGGTGATCTGCGTGATCCGCGCAGGGCCGCGTTGCCGATCCTGGCTGCGGTCGGCGGCATGCTGGTGCCCGCGTCCATCTTCGTGGCTGTCAACGTTGCAGGCGGCCACCCCGAGAACCTGGTTGGCTGGGCGGTGCCGACGGCCACCGACATCGCGTTCGCGCTCGCGGTGCTGGCCGTGTTGTCCACCCACTTGCCGAGTGCACTGCGGACATTTCTGCTGACCTTGGCCGTCGTCGACGACCTGCTGGCCATCATCGTCATCGCCGTCTTCTACACCGACCAGCTTTCGCCAGGACCGCTCGCGCTGGCGCTGATCCCTGGCGGCCTGTTCGCGCTGGCTGTGCAACGTGGCTTCGGCCGCTGGTGGCTGTTGGTGCCACTGGCTGTCGCCACATGGGCGCTGGTCCACGCCAGCGGTGTGCATCCCACCGTCGCGGGCGTGCTGCTTGGGTTCACCGTGCCTGTGCTCGGACGGCACGCGTCGGCAGAGGACTTCGAACACGTGTTGCGTCCGCTGTCCGCAGGCTTTGCGGTGCCCGTTTTCGCGTTCTTCGCCGCCGGTGTGACGGTCGGCGGATGGTCTGGATTCGGCGACGCCGTTGCCCATCCGGTCACGCTGGGCGTCATCGCGGGTCTGGTGCTCGGCAAACCGCTCGGCGTGTTGTGCACCGCGTTGCTGTTGGCCAAATTCACGGGTGCGAGTCTCGACGACGACCTCGGGTGGCGCGACGTGCTCGGTGTGTCGCTGCTGGCCGGTATCGGCTTCACAGTTTCGTTATTGATCGGTGAACTTGCCTTCGGCCACGGCACTCCGGCGGGCGACGACGTCAAGATCGGGGTGCTCGTAGGGTCCGTTGTCGCAGGTGTACTGGCTTCGGTTGTATTGCTGAGCCGCAACGCCGCGTATCGGCGCATTTACCTTTTCGAGACCGCCGACTCAGACGCCGACGGTGTGCCCGATATCTACGAGTCTCGACAGGACTGAGGCAGGCGCCCGTGCGTACACTGACCTAATGCTTGAACAGATCCGCGGTCCCGCTGATCTGCAGCACCTTTCTCAATCGCAGCTGAGCGATCTAGCACAGGAAATCCGTGAATTCCTGATCCACAAGGTCGCTGCAACGGGCGGGCATCTCGGTCCCAATCTCGGCGTGGTGGAGCTCACACTGGCGCTGCACCGCGTGTTCGACTCGCCGCACGACCCGATCATCTTCGACACGGGTCATCAGGCCTATGTGCACAAGATGCTGACCGGGCGCAGCCTCGACTTCGACACGCTGCGCAAGAAGGGCGGCCTCTCGGGATATCCGTCGCGCAGCGAGAGCGCACACGATTGGGTGGAGTCCAGCCACGCGAGCTCTGCCCTGTCCTACGCCGACGGCCTGGCCAAGGCGTTCGAGCTGTCCGGGCATCGCAACCGGCACGTGGTCGCCGTCGTCGGCGACGGCGCGCTGACCGGCGGCATGTGCTGGGAGGCGCTGAACAACATCGCCACCGCACGCCGACCCGTCATCATCGTGGTCAACGACAACGGACGCAGCTATGCGCCCACCATCGGCGGCTTTGCCGAACACCTGGCCGGGCTGCGGCTGCAGCCGGGCTACGAAAGGGTCCTCGACGAGGGTAAGAGGGCGCTGCGCGGCGTTCCGGTCGTCGGCGAGTTGTGCTACCAGTGCCTGCACAGCGTCAAGGCCGGCATCAAAGACGCGCTGTCGCCACAGGTGATGTTCACCGACCTCGGCCTGAAGTACGTCGGCCCGATCGACGGCCACGACGAGCACGCGGTGGAGAGCGCACTGCGCAACGCGCGCGGCTTCAACGCTCCGGTGATCGTGCACGTCGTCACCCGCAAGGGCATGGGCTACCCGCCCGCCGAGAACGACGAGGACGACCAGATGCACTCGTGCGGCGTGATCGACCCCGAGACGGGGTTGGCCACATCCGTGCCGGGGCCGGGCTGGACGTCGACGTTCTCCGAGGCGCTGATCGGCTATGGCACGAAGCGCCGCGACATCGTGGCGATCACCGCCGCCATGCCGGGCCCGACCGGACTGAGCGCGTTCCGGCAGCGGTTCCCCGATCGCTTCTTCGACGTCGGAATCGCCGAGCAGCATGCGATGACGTCGGCCGCCGGACTGGCGATGGGTGGCATGCATCCGGTGGTGGCCATCTACTCGACGTTCCTGAACCGCGCTTTTGACCAGGTCATCATGGACGTGGCGCTGCACAAACTGCCGGTGACGATGGTGCTGGACCGGTCCGGCGTTACCGGCTCCGACGGCGCCAGCCACAACGGCATGTGGGACCTGTCGATGCTCGGCATCGTGCCGGGCATGCGCGTCGCCGCACCGCGCGACGGCACTCGGCTGCGCGAAGAGCTCGGCGAGGCGCTCGACACCAACGACGGTCCGACCGCCCTGCGCTTCCCGAAAGGGGATGTGGGCGAAGACATTCCGGCCCTCGAGAGGCGCGGCGTTGTCGACGTGCTCGCGCGCCCGGCCGACGGGCTGTCCGATGACGTGTTGCTGGTCGCGGTCGGGCCTTTCGCGGCGATGGCGCTCGCGGTCGCCGAGCTGCTGCGAAACCAGGGCATCGGCGTGACGGTCGTCGACCCACGCTGGGTGCTGCCGGTGTCCGATGCGATATCCGGATTGGCCAAGGCGCACAAGCTGGTGGTCACCGTCGAGGACAACGGAGTGGCAGGCGGTGTCGGTTCGGCCGTTTCGGCGTCGCTGCGGCGCGCCGAGGTCGATGTGCCGTGCCGCGACGTCGGGTTGCCGCAGGAGTTCTTCGCGCAGGCGTCGCGGGGTGAGGTGCTGGCCGAGGTCGGCCTGACCGACCGCAACATCGCCCGCCAGATCACCGGCTGGGTGGCCGCGCTCGGCGCGACCGTCGCCGAACGCGAAGTCAGCCACCGCCTCGACTAGCTCGCTCGTGAACATGTCCGGCTAGCCTCGCCACATGGACGCCGAACTCGAACGCTGGAAGGCCGCTGGCCAGAACTTCGACTATCTGGGCTTCGACATCTTCTATCGCACCGAGGGCAACGGGCCTCACCTGCTGCTCATTCACGGTTATCCGTTCAACACCTGGGACTGGGCGCCGTTGTGGGACAGGCTCACTGAACGGTTCACCGTCATCGCACCCGACATGCTCGGCATGGGGTTCTCCGACAAGCCCGTCGCCTATGAGTACTCCGTGCACGACCATGCCGATATGCACGAGGCATTGCTGGCTCACCTCGGTGTCGAGTCCGCGCACATTCTCGCCCACGATATCGGTGACTCCGTCGGACAGGAATTGCTGGCACGTTCTGAGTTTTCCCAGCAGGCCTACGGGTCGCTGCGGATCGAATCGATCACGTGGCTCAACGGCGGGCTGTTCAACGAGACCTACACCCCGCGGCTGATGCAGAAGGTCCTATCGCGAACACCGTTGGGGGACATCCTGAGTCCGCTGCAGGGAAGCTCAATGTCGCGGCGGCTGATTGAGCCCACCATCAACGAGATGTTCGGACCGGACACCAAGCCGTCGCGGCGGATGCTCGACTTGTTCCACGAGATCCTCGAGTACAACGACGGCAAGCGAGTGACGCACAAGGTCGGCAGGTTCGTCAATGACCGCTACGCGCACCGCAATCGGTGGGTGCGTGCGATGCGGCAGACCGACATCGCGATGCGATTGATAGACGGGCCCATAGACCCGAACTCGGGCAGACATATGGCGCAGCGCTATCTGGAGATCATCCCGGATCCGGACGTCGTGATGCTCGATGACAACATCGGGCACTGGCCGCAGATCGAGGCGCCCGACGCGGTGCTGGCGCATTTCCTGGACCACATCGAGCGCGTCACTGCGCCGCGGTAGCACTTGGGGATTCCGGCGGCGGCGTGAGAGCTTCGGCCAAGACGGGAACGGCGAGTTCACGCTGCCACGGGCGCGCCCCGGCCTCGCGCAGGAAATCGTCGATCGCCGCCGCGGTGTCCTCGACCGACTGCCAGTCCCAACACAACCGGCGCACGACGTCGGGGGAGACGAGATTCTCCGTCGGGACCGAAACTTGTTGCGACAGTGCGGTAAGACCCGCGCGGGCGGCCTCCAGCCGGACGGCCGCCTCCGGCTTGCGACGGCTCCACCGCGACGCTGGCGGGGGCCCGTTCGACGGCTCCTGAGCCTCCGGCGCATCAGCCGTGCGGGCGCGGGCGAGGGCATCAAGCCACACCTGTGCGCTGCGGCGTTGCCGATTCCCGCCGAACACCGGCAACTCGGTTAGCTTCTCGACCGTGTCCGGGTCGACCGAGGCGGCGTTGATGATGGCGGCGTCGGGCAAGATCCGCCCCGGTGCGATGTCTCGGCGGCGGGCAATGTCATCGCGCGTCTGCCACAACTCCCGCACTGCGGCCAGCGACCGCAGGTTGCGTACCTTGTGGATGCCCGACGTACGACGCCACCGATCCCGTCGCGTCGGAGTCGCCTCGAATGTGCGCACGTATTCGAATTCTTGTGCGGCCCAGTCGGTTTTGCCTTGCTCCTGCAGGACGTCGGCGATCGCGTCGCGCAGCTCGAGCAGCACCTCGACGTCCAATGCGGCATAGTTCAGCCAGTCGTCCGGCAGCGGTCGCTTCGACCAGTCGGCCGCGCCGTGTCCCTTCATCAGCTGCAGACCCAACAGCCGCTGCACCATCGCGGCCAGGTTCACCCGGTCGAAAGCGGCCAGCCGGCCCGCCAGCTCGGTGTCATACAGTTTCGGCGGCCTCATGCCGATCTCGGCCAGGCACGGCAGGTCCTGGTCGGCTGCGTGCAACACCCACTCGTCGGTGGCCAGCACGTCGGCGACAGGCGCCAGCGTCGCCAACGGGTCGTCGCCGTGGCTGACTGGGTCGATCAGGACGGTGCCCGCCCCTGCGCGTCGGATCTGCACTAGATAGGCGCGATTGGAATACCGGAAGCCGGACGCCCGCTCGGCATCGACCGCGAACGGACCCTGACCTGACGCCAAAAGCTCTGCAGCCCTGGCGATTTCAGTCCGGCTAACCGACAGTTCCGGGACCCCGTCTCGCGGCACAAGCAACGGCGTGGCTTCCGGCTCGGCCGCCTCTTCGGCCACGGAGTCATCCCCGGGGGAGTCTGCCATCTGTCAGGCGCGGGAGCGGGAGCTCAGATCGGTGACCCCGTCCGGAGGTAGGCCCGCGGCGTGCTCGAGCACCTCGCAGAACGCCTGTACGTGCGGGCCAAGCTCAAGCGTCGTCGCTGTCCACGACGCCCGCAGCTCCAGCTGGTGGGCGCGCGGTGGCCCGGAGATATCGCCGTAGCGCACCGACGTGGTGGCGGTGACGGTGCCGCCGAGTGCGGTGACATGTTCGGCCCGCGACTCCAGCGCCTCGACCAGCCAGCTCCACGCCACTTCCGGGAGCAGCGGGTCGACGGCCTCGCTGGAATCGAGGTCGGCCTGGATGTAGGCGACCAACCGCATCGTGCCGTCCCAGGCCTCCGCGCCGTCCGGGTCGTGCAACAGGATCAGCCGACCGAACGAGTCGCCCTCCGACCGCTCGGGGACGACGGCCGTGTCTGGGTGCCGGACCTCTGCGCCCAGTGCGTAGCTGAACGGCGCCAGCCGCTGCGGCGGACGGATGGGGCCGAGCTCGATTTCCGGTCGCACGGTGGTGGCATTCATCGCCGCCACCGCTTCACGGAATTGAGCCGGTTCGGCGGTGGTCATGCCGTTTGACGCTAGACCATCTTGGCAGGCCTGTGCGCAGGCGCGCCGATTTGGCGGGCGACCGGTGCGGCTGAGGTGAGACGATGTGATCATGCCGGAACGGGTTGCCGATGCCATCGAGGAAATCGCTCGTCCCAACCGCGGTGACCAGCAAGAAAAGCCTCAGATTCAGGCGGATCCCGCCCTCCGGCGGCCTCGACTGATCCGGAAGGCTCCGGCATGGGTGGTGGCGGTGATCGTCGTCGTCCCCGGGGTCGCCGCGGGCTTGGCGATTTACTGGGCCCTCGGCCTCCCAGCGGTGTCGCGTCGGCCCGGCCTGTCGATCGGTGGTCAACTGCCCGTGCGTATCGCGGCCGCCGCCGTTGTCGCCGTCGTGGTCGGCGGTTTGCTGGCCTGGGTGTTGCGTCCGGCGCAGACGCTGCGGCGCACCGCGCGCAGCTGGGGTATCGCCGCACGCAGGCGCGCCGCACGCATTCCGTTGTTCGGATCGCTCACCGCGGCAGTCGCTATCGGGTTCGGCCTCGCTGCGTTGGCGTCATGGATCGCCGGCGGTGCGGTCTTCGAGCGCGCCACCTCCGCCAGCGCTGTCGACGTCCTCAAGTCCTCGCTGCCGACGATCGCGGGCGTGGTGATCGCCGTCGCGCTCGTGGTGGTGTATCGACGCCAAAAGGACACAGAGCGAGCGCAATTCGCGCATAGATTCGGCGCCGCGTCCACTCAGCTGGGCGACTCGGACACGGCGGTGCGCATCGCCGGCGTCTACGCGATGGCCGCCGCAGCAGACGAGAGCCCGGTTTTCTCGCGGCGCCAGCAATGTATCGATGTGCTGTGCGGCTATCTGCGGCTGCCGTACGACCCGGACGCAGGCAGCAACAACCTCAGCGAGTTCGTCTCCACGACAACGTGGTCGGCGACGCCGCCGGCCGTCAACATCGAAGAGACGCGGCGGCAAGCAGTCCGCCAGAACGACCGCGAGGTCCGCGACACGATCGGTCGGGTGCTGTCGCAACGTCTTTCCGGCACGGCCGACACGAGCTGGTCCGGCAACGACTTCGACCTCACCGGCGTGTTGTTCGAGGACGCCTGGTTTGCCGGCGTGAGGTTCAGCGGTAGGCACGTGTGGTTTGACGGGGCCGTGTTCAGCGGACCGAACACGTCGTTCGAGGACGTGGAATTCAACGCCGAAGTCGTCTCGTTCGACGGGGCAAGCTTCGAATCCGACGCCACGTTCGCCGGGTCGACGTTTCGCGCCCGCAGCACCTCGTTCGACGGGGCCACCTTCACCGGCAAAGACACGTCTTTCGACGAGACGAGGTTCGCAGGCGAGTTTGTCTCCTTCCGACGCGTCGGCTTCTCCAGCGATCAGACGTCGTTCGGCTCGGCGGTGTTCAAGTGCCTGCGTGCGTCGTTCGACTCGCCCGCCGAGTGGAAGAACGTCGAGTTCGACTGGGACAACCCCTCGAGCGGCAGCCAGCCGGCGGTCCCACGGTGCATCACGCCGCGGCCCTGGCCGCCGACCCTGGTCGCCAAAGAGGCCGGGACGAGTTCCCGGCCCGTCGCCCCGGAGAAGGACGACGATCTCGACGGCTGAGGCCGCATGGCAGCATTAGGGTCGATGAATACCCGCCGCGAGCTGCCCGAGTCGCCCTATCTGGCCGCTGCCACCGGCCGCAAACCCAGCCGCGTGCCGGTGTGGTTCATGCGGCAGGCGGGCCGGTCGCTGCCCGAGTACCGGGCGCTGCGGGCCAAGAACACGATGATGCAGGCGTGCTTCGACGCCGAGCTGATCACCGAGATCACGCTGCAGCCGATCCGCAGGCACGGGGTGGACGCCGCGATCCTGTTCTCCGACATCGTGGTGCCGCTGCGCGCATCCGGCATCGAGCTGGACATCGTGCCCGATGTCGGGCCGGTGATCGGGCATCCCGTGCGCACCGTCGCCGACGTCAAAGCCATGAAAATGCTTGAGCCGCACCAGGTTACGCCGATCACGCAGGCGGTGTCGCAGCTTGTTTCGGAGTTGGGCGACGTTCCGCTCATCGGGTTCGCGGGCGCGCCGTTCACGCTGGCGTCCTATCTCGTCGAGGGCGGTCCCAGCAGGAACCATGAGCGCACCAAGGCGATGATGCTCGGCGAGCCCGCGACCTGGCATGCCTTGATGACGACGCTGACCGACGTCACGATCGCGTTTCTGCAGACCCAGGTGGACGCCGGAGTCGACGCGATTCAGCTGTTCGATTCGTGGGCGGGCACGCTCTCGTTGGCCGACTACCGCAGCTACGTGCTGCCGCACAGCAGCAGGGTGTTTTCCGCGCTTGCAGGCGCCGGTGTGCCGATGACGCATTTCGGTGTCGGCACCGCCGAGCTGCTTGGCGCGATGTCGCAGGCAGGCGCAACGGTGGTCGGGGTTGATTGGCGAACCTCTCTGACCGATGCTGCCGCGCGCGTGCAACCGGGCACCGCACTGCAGGGCAACCTCGATCCGGTTGTGTTGCTCGCGGGCTTCCCTGTGGTGGAGCGCGCGGTGCGCGCCGTCGTGGAGGACGGCAGGCGTGCGGTCGACGCGGGCGCGGCGGGCCACGTATTCAACCTGGGCCATGGCGTGCTGCCCGGCACCGATCCGTCCGTGATCACCGACGCCGTTGCATTGGTGCACTCTCTATGAGTGTGTCGTATGCCGTTGTGGGGGGCGGGATTTCGGGCCTGGTCTCGGCTTACCGGCTGAGAGTTGCTGCGGGGCCGGACGCGACTATCACGGTGTTCGACCCCGCCGACCGGCTTGGCGGCGTGCTGCGCACCGAGCGGATCGGTGGCCAGCCGCTGGACGTCGGCGCTGAGGCGTTCATCGCTCGCCGACCCGAGGTGCCTGCGCTGCTTGCCGAGTTGGGTCTGGCGGACAGGCAGATCGGAACCACCGGCGCACGGCCTCTGATCTACAGCCAGCGTCGGCTGTACGAAATGCCGATCGGCACCCTGCAGGGCATCCCGGCGGACCCGCTGACGCTGACTGGGCTGGTCGACGACGCCACGATCGAGTGGATGCTCGGCGAACGCACCCGCCCGTTCTCCTGGCAGCCCGGCGCCGACCCGTCGGTGGCGGACGTGGTCCGCGACCGATTCGGCGAGCAGGTGGTGACCCGCTCGGTGGACCCGCTGTTGGCGGGCGTCTACGCCGGGTCAGCGGCCACGATCGGTCTGCGGTCGGCCGCTCCGACGCTGGCAGCGGCGCTGGACCGGGGTGCGCGCAACCTGACCGACGCGGTGCGCGACGCGCTACCACCCCCGCTGAACGGATCGGTGTTCGGCGCCGTCGATGGTGGATACACGGTGCTGGTCGACGAGCTCGTCCGCAGGGCAGGTATCCGGTGGGCGCAGGTGACCGTCGGACAGGTCAAACGTGCGCCGCGGGGATGGGAGCTGGTCGACGACGAGGGGCAGCGCTGGCTCGCCGACGCGGCGGTGTTGGCCGTCCCTGCGCCGCAGCTGCCGATTCTGATCGGGGGAGTGGCACCGCGGACCGCGGCGGCTGCGCGCCGCATCGCGGTCGCGTCCACGGCATTGGTGGCGCTGGCATTGCCGGGCGGCACCCCGCTGCCAGAGCAGTCCGGTGTGTTGGTGGCGACCGGAGAACGGTTGCGCGCCAAGGCGATCACGCTGTCGAGCCGCAAATGGGGGCGGCGCGGAAACGTGGAGCTGGTGCGGCTGTCGTACGGCCGGTTCGGCGACGATATCGCCCGCAGCGCCGGCGACGAGGATCTGCTGTCGCGGGCCTCGCAGGACCTGGCCGCGGTGTTCGGCGTCAACGTCGAGCCCGTCGACTGCCACGTGCATCGCTGGATCGACGCGATGCCCCAGTACGGGCCGGGCCATCCGGAACTGGTGGCCGAGCTACGGGCAGGTTTGCCGCCCACGCTGGCCGTTGCGGGTGGCTACCTCGACGGCATCGGGGTGCCCGCCTGTGTGGGCGCGGCCACCGGGGCTGCGGCGTCGCTGGTCACCGCGGGCGTGGCACGATAGAAGGCATGGCCAAGCTCGACTACGACACCCTCAACTCGATGACCAGATACATGATGATCTCGGTCTTCTCCGTGCAACCCGAGGCATTGGGGGACGAGCGCGCGGCCGTGGTCGACGAGACCGCGACGTTCCTCAAGCAGCAGGAAGACAAGGGCGTCGTCGTCCGCGGTCTCTACGACGTCGCGGGCTTCCGCGCCGACGCCGACTTCATGATCTGGACCCACGCCGAACGAGTGGAGGACCTGCAGGCCACCTATTCGGCGTTCCGTCGCACCGCGCTCGGGCTTGCCAGCGACCCGGTGTGGAGCGTCGTCGCGCTGCACCGGCCAGCCGAGTTCAACAAGAGCCACGTGCCTGCGTTCATCGCTGGTGAGGAGCCGGGCGACTACCTCTGCGTGTACCCATTCGTTCGGTCGCTGGACTGGTACCTGCTGCCCGACGACGAACGGCGCAAGATGCTGGTCGAGCACGGCATGGCGGGACGCGAGTACCCCGACGTACGTGCCAACACGGTTCCGGCGTTCGCCCTCGGCGACTACGAGTGGATCTTGGCGTTCGAGGGCCCCGACCTTGCCCGCATCGTCGAGTTGATGTGGAAGCTGCGCTATACCGACGCGCGCCGCCACGTCCGCGAGGAGACGCCCTTCTTCACCGGCCCGCGAGTGAGCCCGGAGGAACTCATCGCCAAGCTGCCGTGACCAGCCCTACTCCAGCCAATTGCGACTCGACATCGGCCTGTTCAGCGCGCGCTTCATCGGCTCTGCCGGTAGCCGCAAGCGTCTCGGTACGCAGCAGCCGTGCGTTCAGACCCGCCAATGGTCGGCGCTCACTGTCGATTCCGGCGAGCAGCTCACCCGCCCGCCGATAAGCGTGCTCACGGTCATCGTCGGAATCGCTTGCGAGCAAGATCCGGATGCCGGAGTCCTCGTCGAGTTCGGCTGTCATCGTGGCGATCCCGTCGTCGCGAGGGATGTTGCGGGAAGACAGCAGTCGCTCGACGTCGGCCCGCGGCATATCGATGCCGAGTCGGATCCGCTCGTTGTTGATCGCCGCCGCTAGACGTGGCATCCGCAATTGGTCTGCGGTCTTCATCCCGGCAGTAAGGTGATCGACCGCCGATCCGCGATCACCATGAGCCGCTTTGATTCTCGCGCCTACGACATACCTTGCCACCAGGCAGTCGACGCCACCGCCCTCGGCTCCGAGTTGATAGCTCTCGTCCAGAAGGCGCATGGCTTCGGTCAACTCGCCGGTCTCGTACAGCATCTGGCCGAGCAGCGCGCTGGCAAGCAGCGCAGCGTGCGAATGCGGTCCGACTTGCGCACCGAGCTCACAGGCCTCACGAAAACACATCAGGGCGCGCTCGACGTCGAGCTGATATCTCGCGGCGATACCGCCGTAGCAGCAGGCGTACACGCGGGCGAATGGTCCCATCATCTCCTGATATGGTGCCGCCCATTCCAGCAGCCGGTGGGCCTCATCGAATTCGAATCGGTAAATCGCCGCGAACGCCGCGACGTTTCCCGCCACCCCCGCCACCCGCGGATGCAGCGTGTCGGGACGCGACATCGCCTCAGCGACAAGCGCGTCCACGCCGTCGACCCGGTCGGCGAGTATCTCCGCAACACCGCGCACCACGTCGGCTTCCGCTCGTAGCTCCGCCCGCGCCGTCTCTGAGGGCTCCGCGCCGTCCACCGCCGCCTCGAACCGGTTAAGGGCGGCGTTGGCAGGCGCCGAGTGCTGCAGAAGGATATGCGCCCAGGCGAGGTTGAGTTGCAGACGTGGCCGCAACGCCACCACGCGCGGCGGCAGCTTGTCGATGATCCCGAGCAGGGTGGTCATCTTGGACTGTTCGAGCAGTCGGGTTTCATCCTCTTCGACCAACTGAACTGCGTGCCCCGGATCGCCGGCCGCCAGTGCGTGGTCGACGGCCTCGCTGAGATATCCGTGTTCGGCGAACCATGAAGACGCACAGCGGTGAAGTGGCCCGATCCCGTGAGGCCGGTCTCGCTCGAGTCGACGACGCAGAAAGTCCGCGAACATCTGGTGGTACCGAAACCAACCCGGATCGCTGTCAACTCGCTGTAGGAACAACCCGCGACGCTCGACTTCCTCGAGCATCGCCTGTCCGCGCGCTGTCTGGGCCAGCACGGATGCCAACTCGCCACAGGTGCGCCCGCTGACCGAGGTGGCCAGCATGAACTCGGCTAACTCCGGTTCCAGCGTGTCGAGGACATTTTCGGCGAGGAACTCGCAGATGACGTCGTTCGCGCCACACAGTCCGCTCATCAGACGCTCGGCGTCGGCGCCTGCGCGCAGCGACAAAGTGGCGAGCTGCAACGCGGCGGCCCAGCCGTCGGTCGAGGTCGTCAGCGCATTCACATCGGCAGCCGACAGCTTCAATCCGCCGATATCATTGAGGAACGATTGCGCTTCGGTCTCGTCGAAACGCAATGAACTGCCATCTATCTCGACTATTTCATCCTTGATGCTTAGCTTGCTCACCGGCAATCCAGAGCGCGACCAGCTAGTCACGATGATCTGCAGATGGTGGCACCCGTGCTCGAGCAGGAAGCCGAGCGCGGCCGTGGTGCCGGCGTCCGAAACTCGCTGCCAGTCATCGATCACGAGCGCGATCCGGTCGTCCTTCTCGTGTATCTCGTCGATCAGCGAGGTCAACACATAGCGGCCCGCATCGTCGCCGTGCTCCTCGAGTACCTGGCACAACGATGCGGCGAGTTCGGGTCGGACCCGCCGGATCGACTCCAGCAGGTGGACGAGGAACCAGACCGCGTTGTTGTCGTCATCGTCGATCGTCAGCCAACCGACCGCAACGCCGTCGTGCACGAGGGCTTCGCGCCACTGCGCGGCGAGGGTGCTCTTGCCGAATCCGGACGGTGCGTGAATGAGGACGAGCCGTCGCCGACCGCCTGCGCGCAGCATCTCGGTCAGCCTGTCGCGGGGCAACAACGCCCGTGCTGCGACAGGGGGACGGTACTTCGTCGCAGGCGTCGGCGGTGTCGGGGTCAGCGTGTTTTCGCGCCGAGGTGCCTGCCACACCCCGGTCGATTCGCGGCGCTCCACGCCAAGATTCACGGGTCGGGCCATCTCATCGACTGCGACGCCGCTGCCGCGTTGGGTCTCGCGAAGCTCGTTGCCGAACTGCGCCGCGCCTGCTGGACGATCGGTTGGGTCGCGGGACATGGCCCGTTCGATGATCGCGGCCACATCGTCGGGCAGACCGTGCTCTCGCAGATCCGGTATGGGCTGTGACGTGATTCGCAGAAACTGGGCAACGACCTTTTCGCCGCTGCGGCGCTCGTATGCCGCATGTCCGGTGAGCGCGCAGAATAGCGTTGCGCCAAGGGAATACACGTCGGACAGTTCCGTCGGCGTCGCGCCCTCGAGCACTTCGGGCGCCGTAAAAGCGGGCGAACCGGTGATGACCCCGGTGGCGGTCTGGAACCCGCCAGCGATCCTGGCGATGCCGAAATCGGTCAGCTGGGGTTCGCCGTAATCGGTCAGCAGGATGTTGGCAGGCTTGACGTCGCGATGCAACGTCCCGACCTGATGAGCGGCGTCAAGCGCACCTGCGAGTTTGACGCAGATGCTCAGTGCCTCGCTCCAGTCGAGCGGTCCGTGCTTGCGGATCACCGCCTCGAGCGAATCCTTGGCGTGGTACGGCAACACGATGAACGGCCTGCCGCTCGCGGTCTTACCGACCTCCAGGATCTGGACGATGTGGGGGTGTCCCGAAAGGCGGCCCATCGCGCGCTGTTCGCGCATGAAACGGTCGACGTTCTCGGGGTCCAGGTCAGAACTCAACACCTTGACGGCCACCGTGCGATCCAGTGACGTCTGGACGCAGCGGTACACAACGCCGAATCCGCCGTGTCCTATCTCGGTGACGTCGTCGAATCCCGCGCCGCGCAGTTCCGCGGGGATCTCAGGAGCCAGACCCCGCTGCGTCGCATGCGAATCGACGTCGCCCATCGACGGTCACCATCCTCGATCGTCACGATAACGCCGCAGGCGCCTGCCGAGGACGCGAATCCTTGCCCGGCTCACATGTCCATTCCACCGTTGACACTCCACACCTGGCCGGTGATGTAGGACGAAGCGTCGGCGGCGAGGAAGTGAACCACTCGCGCGGCTTCTTCCGGCCTGCCTGCGCGGCCGACGGGGATCTGGCTGGTCAGCTTCGCCATCACCTTCTCGGGGATGTCCGCGGTCATCTCCGTTTCGATCAGGCCTGGTGTGACCGTGTTGACGGTGATTCCGATTCCGTCGTCGGTGTGCTTGCCGGATTTGGCCAGCTGGTAGGCGGCTTCCTTGGCCAGCGTCTTGGTCAGCCCGAAGAGCCCGGACTTCGAGGCGGCGTAGTTGGCTTGGCCGATGTTGCCCGTTTCTCCGACGACGGAGGACACGTTGACGATGCGCCCGCTCCCTCGCTCGACGATGTGGGCCAGCGCGGCCTGGCAGAGGAAGAAGGCGCCAGAGAGGTTGACGGCCAGCACGCTGTGCCAGTCGTCCTCTGTCATCGCGGCGACGGTCTTGTCCATGGTGATGCCTGCGTTGTTGACCAGGATGTCGAGGCGTCCGTGCGTGCCGATGACTTCGTCGATCGTGCGGCGGCAGTCGCCGGGGGCGCCGACATTGCCCTGGTGCGCGGACGCCGACGCCCCGTGAGGCTGGGTCTTCGTCATCAGGTCGGCGACAAATCGCTCAGCGCTGCCGCTGTCACGGTTGTAGCCCACCGCGACGGTCGCACCCTGGCAGGCAAGGCTGTATGCGATCGCCGCGCCGATGCCGCGGGTGCCGCCGGTGACGAAGGCAACGCGGCCAGCAAGTTTGTCAGTAGCAGCCGGATTCGATTGTTGCGGTGCGGATTCCAGTACGTCGGTCATGATGAAAACTCCTTGGTGTTCTAGATGAGTTCGGAGAGAGCGACTTCTGCGGCGTTGGCGCCGCACATGCCGTGGGCGCCAGGGCCCGGCGGTGTTGCCGCCGAGCAGATGTACATGCCGGGAATGCCGATCCTGTAGGGCGACAGCGTGATCCGAGGCCCGAACGTGAGTTGGAGGATGTCCTTGGAGCCGGTCATGATGTCGCCGCCGACGTAATTCGGGTTGTAGGTGGCCATTTGGGTGGTCGTTCGGACTGTCATCCCGACGATCCGGTCATGGAAGCCAGGGGCGAATCGCTCGATCTGGGCGATGATCGCCTCGGTCGCGTCGCCCGAGAATCCGTTCGGCACATGCGCGTACGTCCACACCGGGTGGACATTCCCGACCGACCGTTGTGGGTCGGCGAGGTACTGCTGACCGAGCAACACGAACGGCCGCTCGGGCATGCGCCCGGCGTGGATATCGCGCTCGGTAGCGGCGAGCTCCGCGTAGTTGCCGACGACGTGGACGGTGCCTGCCGCCTTAGCCGAAGGGTTGATCCACGGGACGCCACCCTCCACCGCAAAGTCCACCTTGAAAGCACCGGGCCCCTGGCGAAATCGCGTGTAGGCGCGCGAAACCCGCGATGGCAGGCGGTCGCCGAGTATGCCTGCGACGGCCTCGGGCGACAGATCGAACATCGTTACATCGGCGTCCGGCAACTGTGAGACCGTCTCGATCCGGGTGCCCGTTTCGATCTTGCCCCCGAGGTCGGTCAGCAGTGTCGCCAGGGCGTTGGTGATCGACTGCGACCCGCCCGCCGCAACGGGCCATCCGTGGCGGTGTCCCGCGGTGAGAATGCCAAGCCCGATCGCCGACGTCATCGGGTAGTGCAACGGCCGAAAGGCATGCGCCGCAACACCTCCGAACAATCCCTGGGTCTCCGGGGTGCGAAACCAGCGGGCAAGTGTTGAGGCGGGCAGCACCGTCGGCGCACCAAACCTGGCCAGCGTCAACGGATGATGGGGCATCCGCAGCAGCGGGCCCATGATGTCCTCGGCAAGCGCATCGAAGTTGGCCGACGTCCTGCCGAACAGAGCCCGCCACCGCCTGCCGTCGACGCCCAGCCCGGCGGCGGTGGCCTCGACCGAGCGGTAAAGCACGCCCGCGCTGCCCCCGTCGAGCGGGTGGACGCAGTCGATCTCCGGGAGGCGCCAGGACAGGCCGTAGCGATCGAGGCCGAGGCCGCTGAGGAACTGTGAGCCCACGGCCATCGGGTGGATCGCCGAGCAGTGGTCGTGCAGGAGGCCGGGGATGATCGCCTCGCTGGTGCGCGTGCCCCCTCCAATCTCGTCGGCGGCTTCCAGGACGGTGACCTGAACGCCTGCCTTGGTGAGGGCGACCGCGGCGGCCAGGCCGTTCGGCCCGGCCCCCACGACGATGGCGGTTGTCATGCCAGCGCGCCGTGATCGTGACCTGCGGGCTTCCTGGCGGAGAGCGACCAGGTCACCTCGGTGCGGATCGGGCCGTTGGGCAGCCAGGGCTGCTCGGCGACGGCGTCGGTGACCTTCCATGTGCCGCGCTCGATCACGCCGAGCGCCGCATCGATCACCTTGTAGTGCTGGACGTTGCTGCCCCAGGCCTGCGACTCGACCCAGACGACGATGAGCTCGCCCGGCTCGAACGCCGCCTCGCGCTGAACGGCCGCGATCATGTTGGCGTCGTGCAGGTGACCGTCGCCGAAGTTGAACCCGATCAGGGAGTTGCAGACGAACTCACCCTCGCGAACGGATCTGGTGTCGATGTCCGGGAGGTTCTTCAGCAGTACTGAAAACAGGCCCCGGCCCTGGCTGTGCATGGTGCGCCATGAGATCACCCGCTGCATCGTGACATCCGCCCACTTTGGTTCGTAGCCGAAGTCGATGAACTGGTCGACCTGATTCTTGGCAGTGCGCGTCACCTTGTTCAGCTTGGCTTCGGCGCCGGGGGCGAAGGCCCACACCGCGGATGCCCAGTTGCCTGCGTACTGCCGCATCGATGGCAGGAATGACACCTTGTCGGGCCGGAAGTTGCCGAGAATCGGGTAGAACAGCAGCGCGGCGACGACGACGAGTGCCAACCAGGCCGGGTTCATGTCGAACACGGAATAACCGTTCCCGGCCGGGAAGCCGAGGAACAGGAAGATCGTCGCGTAAGCGAAAAGCACGTTCCATTCCAGCGGTACCGCGAGCGGGAAGGTCGAGATGATGAATAGGTGGAAGCACACCATGATCACCACGGCGACCAGCGTTACCCACTTGTTCGTCGAGAACAGCAGCACCAGTGGCGCCAGGATCTCCACAACGCTGCCCGGCACGTGGGCCATGAACGACGCGAGGTGCGAGGGCCGCAGGTCGTCGGGGTAGTTGCGGTAGTGCGCGCGCTTCAACCACTTGAACGGAATGAACGGGCTGTTGCTGACCATCGGCGGGATGACGTTGGTGAAGTGCAGCCCCAGCTTCGAAACTCCCGCGCCGACCCAGACCACCACGATCAACAGCTTCAGCGCGATGATCATGTTCACGAACGGGAAGACGGCGAACATGATCAGCGCCGGGAGGTACTGCTCACCACGTGCTGCGAGGAATACGATCTTGTCCCGCAATCCCATCACCACCAGCAGTACCATCGGCGCGATCAGCAGCGTCGGATTGACCAGACCCGACGCGATGCCGGGCATTGCCGCTGACAATGAATCGCTGTGCACGCCAGGCGAAAACAGCGGTATGGCCACGCTGACCATCAGCACGATGTACAGACCGACGTCGAGCCAGGTCCGTCGGTCGCCATTGGTGAACGGCACCCACTTCCATGGCCGCAGCCGGATGGTGCCCGGCCGCGCCCAGAACAGGATGCCACCGGTCATCGGCTTGACCTTGCCTGCGAGCGGACCCCACGATCCGGCGACGCCGATCAACTCAAGAAGCACCGTCCACAGAACGGCCTTCTCGTAGACGATGGGCTGGTTCCACCACTGCGAGACATGAAGCGGCGAAAGCCCGGAGGTCAGAGTCGCCACCAAGATGCCGCCGAGCGCGTAGAGGAAGACCAACTTCGCGATGTAGATGGTGTGCACCATCTTGGGCGACCCGAATCCGTTGTCCACCCAATCGGTGGCGAGGATCTGCATCCGCTCCATGAGCGGCTTCTGCATGAAAGTGTCCGGGTCTACGTCGGGCAGTTCCGGTTTGGTGAATCCCATGATTGACGCTCCTTTGCGATCTGACGGGTGTTGTTTTCAACGTGTTTCGACGAGGCGCTTGCGCAACTCAGGTTTGGCGATCTTGCCGACGGCGTTCTTGGGCAGGTCGTCCATGATCGTGATCTCGACCGGCAGTTTGTATTTCGACAACGAGCCGCGCAGGTGCTCGCGGATCGCGGCTGCATCCAGCGCGGCGCCGGGATGCAGCGACACGAACAGCACCGGCTCCTCGCCGTAGACCGGGTGCGTGCGTCCGACGACCGCGGCCTCGGCGATCTGGGGCAGCCCGTGGGCCACGGCCTCGATCTCACGGGGATAGATGTTTTCGCCGCCGCGGATGATCATGTCCTTGGCCCGGTCGACGAGGACCAGGTAGCCGTCCTCGTCGAACCGCCCGACGTCACCCGTATGCAGCCACCCGTCGACGATGGTTGTCGCGGTTTCCTCGGGCCGGTTGAGATAGCCGCGCATGACATTCGCGCCCTTGATGACAACCTCGCCGGCCTCGCCGTCGGGCACCGAGTTGCCCGACGCGTCGATCAACCGGATCGTCTGGCCGGGAAGGGGCAGGCCCACCGTCCCCGCCTTGCGCTTACCCGACAGCGGGTTGACCGTGCTCGCGCACGACCCTTCCGACAGCCCGTACCCCTCGATGATCGGGATGCCGTAACGGGATTCGAACGCCTCGAGCAGTTCGACGCTGGCAGGCGCGGCACCACATACGGCGAACCGCACTGAGGAGGTGTCGGGCTTCATGTCGGCAGGCAACCCGCACAGCATCGTGTAAATCGTTGGCACTGCTGAGAAATACGTCGCACCGCTCCGTTCGATCCGGTCGAAGAACGTGTCCGCCTTGAACCGGCCTGCGATGGTCGACCGGCCACCGGCCAGCAGCGGCGAGAGCGTGCCGACCACGATGCCGTTGACGTGGAACAGCGGCAGGATCAGCAGGCTGTGGTCGTCTTGGGTCATCTCGAAGCCGTCGATCACCGCTGCGCACATGGCATTCAGATTCGCGTGGTCGAGCATGACGCCCTTCGGACGTCCGGTCGTGCCGCTTGTGTAGATGAGCAGCGCCAGCCCGTTGTCGGGGTACTGCGGAGCGTTCAGGAGCCCGGGTGTGGGCTCCCCGAGGTCAAGCTCGCGCGTGGTGACAACAGGTGCACCGGCATCGAATTTCGGCGCGGCGTCGGCGATCAGCACCCTGGCAGCGGCGTCGGAGACCTGATAGCTCACCTCGGTGGCGGTGAGGGAGGGGTTGATCGGGGTGACTGCCGCGCCGATGCGCCACGCCGCGAACAGCGACACGACGAAACCGGCGGTGTTGGGCAGCATGATGGCCACGACGTCGCCTGCCGATACGCCCTGACCGCGCAGCGACGAGGCCGCGCGCTGGACGGCGGCAAGAAACTGGGAGTTGTTCAGGTCCGTGTAGTCGTCCGCCACCGCGGGTCCCGACGGATTCCCGGCGGCGCGCAGGTCGGGCAGTGCCGGCAGATTCATAGCGGACGCTCCTCGGTCACAGTGCTGTTTTTGGTTGGATAAGACGCTAGAAATTGGCCGCGATGAGGGCACCGTCGCGGGTGAATGAACATGCCGGTGGAAGTTGTCTTCTGGAGACAATTCACAGGATCAATACGGGCACCGCGTGCATCAGCAAGATCTACGGTGATGAGGTGACCAAGCGGGGTCCCGGCGAAAGCGTGGACATCGGCGCGTTTGTCGCCGAGACCGCCGAACAGATGCACAAACGACTGGCCGAGGTGTCGTCGTTCATTCGAAGTTCTCTCGAGGAGAACATTCCCGAGCTGCGCGCGGATCCCCGGCTGGTTGAGTTGCTCGACGCAAGCGTCGAGGCGAACGTCGAGACCCTCCTGCACGCGTTGCGATATGACATCGCGGTGCAACGCATCGAGGCGCCGATGGCGGCAGTCGAGTATGCGCGGCGGCTGGCGCAACACGATGTTCCTGTCAACGCGCTTGTCCGCGCTTACAGGCTGGGGCAGGGGCGGATGAACGAGCTCGTTATGGGTGAGTTGCGCGCGGCCGATATGACGCCAACGGCGCGCTTTGACGTGCTGGAGGCGATCGGCGGGACGCTGTTCGAGTACATCGACTGGATCTCGCAGCAAGTGGTTGCCGTCTACGAGGACGAACGAGAGCGCTGGCTGGAGAACCAGAACAGCGTCCGTGCCCTTCGCGTCCGCGAGGTCGTCGCAGGAAAGAAGACCGTCGACGTCGATGCGACCAGCGAATCGATCCGCTATCCCTTGCGGTGGCACCATCTTGCTGTCGTGATGTGGTACCCCGACGAGGACGCGGCGGGTGACGAACTCGCGCGGCTGCGGCGGTTCCTCCGTGAGCTTGGGCAAGGCACCGAGGTGGGTTCCAATCCGCTGTTCGCAGCCGCAGACCAGACCACCGCATGGGGCTGGCTTCCGTACCGTTCTGCACCTGCCAACGCCGTTGACTCGGTCCGCCAGTTCGCGGGCAAGCGCACCGATCCGCCGAGCGTGGCAATTGGCACCCTCGCCCCCGGCGTCGACGGCTTCCGCCGGTCGTATCGCGAAGCGCAGGCGGCCAGGGCGGTCGCGGTGGCAGGCGGTGCCGACGGGGCGACTGTGATCGCGGCATCCGACCCCGGTTTGGCGGCGGCCGCGCTGCTCGGTGGCGACATCGGCGCGGCCAGGGTCTGGGTGGCCGACGTGCTCGCTGAGCTGTCGATGGACACCGAGGGCGACGCCCGCCTGCGCGAGACGCTGCGGGTCTTCCTTCGTTGCGGGTCGAGCTATAAACAGGCGGCCGAAGAGCTTGACCTGCACTTCAACACGGTGAAGTACCGGATTGGCCGGGCGGTCGCCAGGCGGGGCAGGCCCATCGACGAAGACCGTCTCGACGTCGAGCTCGCCCTGCTGGCGTGCCAGTGGTACGGGACGGCCGTCCTCCAGTCGGATGGCGCCTAGCCCCGTCGGTCCGGTCATCTCGGGCCTACAACGACCGCGGCGGTTTTCGTTGCCTGAGGACAATGGCGACGAGGTCGCTGAAATCTAGCGTTCCTCGCATGGACGGTGATGTGGTGCGGCAACAAGTCGCTGAGATCGCGGAGGCGCTTTACGAGCGAACCGACGAACTCGCGGCCGGGCTTGCGGACGCGATCACCCGAGAGGTGAGGCTCTACAACTCCACCGCACCTGTGCCGTTCGAGTTGGTTGTCCATGGCTGCGCGACGAATCTTCGGTCGGTTCTAAGTGCGATCGCCGCCGGCACCGAGTTTGACCCGGCTCCAGCCGTCGATTTGGGGATCGAACGTGCACGCGACGGCGTTCCGCTCGCCTCGGTGATGGAGGCATACCGAGTGGCGTTCCGCGCGATCTCGGACGCTGCGTTGAAAGAGGTGACGAGCCAGCCTCGAGTGAACGGCGATGTTGTCCGAGTATTGACGACGAAAATACTTGCGGCCCAGGATATTTTCACCGCAGCCATGACCGCCGCGTACCGCGACGAGCAGAGCCGCCGGCTCATCGGCGATGAATCCGAGCGTGAGATTCTCATCGACTCGCTTCTGCACGGGCGGCTGTTCGAACAGTGGAGCATCTGGGAGGCCGCCGATTGTCTTCGATTGCCCGCACACGGTCCGTATGTTGTGATCGCCGCCGAATCCAGCGTCGGCACAGAGGCCCTGCCGGGAATCGAATCGAAGCTGCGCAGCATGGACGTGTTCTCCGCGTGGCAACTGTTGCCCGACTTGCACGTTGGCATCGTGTATGTGAAGAACGACAAGCAGCTGGCCAATGTGCTGGCGCTGGTGTCGCGGATGGCCAGCAACCGTGTCGGAGTGAGCGCGCAGTTCGACGATCTGCGGGACACCGCGCAAGCGTTGCGGTACGCCAGGGTGACGCTGCGCGGACGTCCGGACGAAGGCCTGCGAGTCACGCTGTTCGACGGCTCCATCCTGGGCACCGCGGCAGTCAGCGCTCCCGAGGTGATGGTGAAGTTGGTGGCTCCCACGATCGAGTGTTTCGCCGAACTTACCCCCGAAGAGCGCGAGGTTCTCTTCGAGACCTTTAGGGTGTGGCTGGAGAACGACGGATCCCTGCGCACCGTGGGTGAATTGCTCTTCTGCCATCCCAACACCGTTCGCTATCGACTGCATCGCATTGAGCAGAAAACCGGTCGTTCGTTGGGGCGACCTCGCGATGTCGCCGAACTGTGTTTGGCATTCGAGGTTCATCGGCGCCTCATGTGGGAGACGGAGAACCCCGACCGGCCGCCTCAGGGCCGATGAGGCGTTTGTGCAATTCCGTTGTCAGAAGGTGAATCTGGCGAGTCAACTCGGTGTTAGTCTTCAACTCGAGCTCCTGTGCCCCGAAATCATGGTCCGCCTTGGCCTGCTGGAAAGCAGCCTGTCGGTTCTGGCCGATCATCACGAAGGTCGACAGGAAGATGGCTTCCAGTGACACCACCAAGGTCAGTGTCGGCCATGGACTTTTCTCAAAGAACAACATCCACACTGCGAACAGCGCGGCGTGGAGCCACACAAAGCTCATCGATCCCGCGAATGTGGTGATCCGGTCGGCTATGCGGAGCTCGATACTCTGATTGCGCTTGATCGCCTCCTCTACGACCGCCGGGTGGTGAGTCTGGCCGCTCTTGAGAAGCCGACGCGGAATCAGCCGGCCGAGATCCTCGCCCCATGTAGGCATCGGGCGAATCAGGTTCTCGTCACGACTGCATGCTGCCCGTCGAGAACGGCCGCACCGTGGCCCACCTTCCGGACGAGGAACGCCGATGCGATCTGGCCGACGCCGTGAATGAGCGCCCCGGCTGCAACCCACGAGACCAGCACCACAACGGACACGTTCCAGGATCCCGCTGCCCAGAAACCGATCGCGATCTCGGCGATGCCGACGAGCAACAGCACCCACCACCCCGGCACTCTGCTCGCCGCCAATGACGTTGCGATGTCGAACGAACCGCGGAAGACGAAGTAGAAGCTCATCACCGCCGCCAAGCTGACGAACGTGTCTGCGGGTCGGAAGAACGCGACGACGCCGACGACGACGAAAAGCGCCGCGAGCAACCAGTGCAGTATTCGCCAACCCCGCGATGACGTCACCGCACTCACCATGACCTCGTTGGCCGCGGCGGCAAAACAGAAGACACCGAAGAGCACGGCGATGGCGGCGACGGTGGTGTAGTCGAAGCGAAGGATCAGGATGGCGATGACAACCCACGCCACGCCCGTCACGAGCAGCAGCCACCAGTGCTTCGTCGTCGACACTAGTTCGTCGACAGCCTCATGGAATATGCCCAGTGGTCTTGACGGGGCTTCGCGTGTGTCGGTCATGGCTGCTCTCAGGAAGTTGAAGGTCCGGCGGGAGTAATTCTCACTCGGAGCGGAACCGCGGCGGTTGTTTGTGGATACAACGTCGCCTGGGGTGCGGTGTAGCGCCGAACAATGCGCCAGTGGGGACCAATCGGCACGATTGAGTGGTCAGCGAAGCGCGCTGAGACGGAGCCGAAATGGTCGAATCTTGCGCGACCGGAAAGCTGTTGCGCCGCGAGGTAGTACCACCACCATTCGAGGAGGCATAGACAGCGTGGTAGCCACGACAAGTAGGAGTGCAGACGAGCTCGCCGCACCGTTGGATCTGTTGTTGACCAGCTCGGCCGTGGGCATGGCCGACCGGATGATGCCCAACACCTCGTGGAGCAGGTTTGCGCTCAGCCTCGCCAGGCAGCCCGGCACGGTGGCGTCGCGCGTCGGATCGCTTGGGCGCGAGCTGCTTTCCATCGCCGAAGGACGGTCCGAGTTAGCACCCGCCAAGGGCGACAAGCGGTTCGCCGACCCCGCCTGGCGCGGCAATCCACTACTCCGCCGCACGATGCAGGCCTACCTTGCCACCAACAGCACTGTGGACCAGCTCTTTTCGGATGCCAACCTCGATTGGCGCGACGCCGAGCGGATGCGGTTCGTGCTGGACGTCCTGACCGAGGGACTCGCGCCGAGCAACAACCCGATCCTGAACCCGTTGGGGTGGAAGGCGTTGATCGACACGGGCGGGCAGAGTGCGATCCGCGGCGTACGCCACTTCATCTCAGACATGCTGTCGGCGCCCCGAGTCCCGTCGATGGTTGACCCTGATGCGTTCACGCTTGGCGAGACGATCGCGACCACCCCCGGATCGGTGGTTTACAGAGCCGAGGAGTTCGAGCTCATCCAGTACGGTCCACAGACGGACGAGGTGTACACGGTGCCCTTGCTGATGGTGCCGCCTGTGATCAACAAGTTCTACATCATGGACATCGCGCCGGGCCGGAGCATGATCGAGTACTTCGTTCGGCAGGGCGTGCAGGTCTTCGCCATCTCGTGGCGCAATCCCACTGCGGAGAACAGAAATTGGGGATTCGACACGTACGGCCAGGCGATCCTGAACGCCCTGGAAGCCGTCGAGAAGATCACCCAGTCGGACCGCACCCAGATCCAGGCATCATGCTCGGGCGGGATCCTTGCCGCGATGACTGCGGCGCACCTCAACGCCATCGGCGAGGGTCACCGGCTTGCCGGGTTGACGCTGATGGTCACTGTGCTCGACCAGCAGAAGGCAGGGTTCGCGTCGGCCGCCATCGACGAAGAGGCCGCCAACATCGCGATCGCGCTCTCGGCGCAGAAGGGCTACCTGGACGGCCGATCGCTCGCCGAGGTGTTCGCATGGCTGCGGCCGACGGACCTGGTGTGGCGCTACTGGGTCAACAACTATGTCGAGGGTAAGTCGCCCGCGGCGTTCGACGTACTGTTTTGGAACGCCGATACCACCCGGATGGCGGCCGCGCTGCACCGCGACATGATCACGACGGGGCTGCACAACTCTCTCGTGACGCCGGGTGCCGCCAGCATGCTTGGCACGCCGGTGGATCTCAACCAACTGACCACCGATGCTTACGTGGTCGCGGGGATCGCCGACCACATCTCGCCGTGGCAGGCCTGCTATCGCAGCGCCCGGCTGCTCGGCGTCAAGAACGTGCGCTTCGTGCTGTCGTCGAGCGGTCATATCGCGTCGCTGGTCAATCCGCCTGGAAATCCGAGGGCGAGCTACCGCGTCGCTGGCGTGGACGAGCCCGATCCGGCGTTCTGGGCGGAGTCGGCCGAGCAGCAGAGCGATTCCTGGTGGCCGGATTTCGTCAGCTGGTTCGCTGAGCGCAGCGGCAAGAAGGACGCTCCTGACACACTGGGCGGCGCGGGGATGGCGGCCATTGAGGCCGCGCCGGGAAGCTATGTGCGGGAACGGTAGCACCGTTTCCCCTATGAAAGGCCCTGTATGACAACCATTCTCGAACAACCGGCCGACCTGCTCGACTTGGTCGGGCAGAGCCTCGGCACTACCGAGTGGATCACGGTCACGCAGCAACAGGTCGACCTGTTCGCCAACGCGACGGGGGATCGTCAATGGATCCACACCGACGCCGAACGGGCGGCGAAGGGGCCGTTCAAGGGCACCATTGCGCACGGCTACCTCACGTTGTCGCTCACGCCTACGGTGATCGCACAGGTGCTGGAGATCCGCGAGCTCACGGCGGCACTGAACTACGGATTGAACAGGGTGAGATTTCCGGCGCCACTGCGGGTCGGTTCCCAGGTCCGTGCCGCTGTCACCGTGGCCAGCGCACAACAGAAAACCTCAGGCGTCGAATCGGTGTTCAAACTGACGTATGAGATCGACGGCGAAACACGCCCCGCGTGTGTCGCTGACGTCATCGTGTTGTACCCATGACCGCCGCGGCTGCAAAGAGGTTGAGCATGGAAAGCCTGCTACCGGTGCTCGGCCAGCAGATCCGGGTGAAGGTCCGCGAGGGGACCGGCGTGCCGCTGGTGCTGTGCAACGGGATCGGCGCGAGCCTGGAAGTGCTCGATCCGCTTGTCGAGCAACTGAATCCCGATACGCCAGTGGTGCGCTTCGACGTCCCCGGTTCTGGCGGCTCGCCGGACTCGGCGCTGCCGTATGGCTTCCCGTATTTGGCCGTCGTCCTTGGCCGGCTGGTCAGGAAGCTTGGATTCGACGGCGAGGTGGACGTCCTCGGATTTTCGTGGGGCGGCGCGCTGGCTCAGCAGTTCGCATTTCAGAACCCGCGTCGCTGCCGACGGTTGATCCTGGTGTCAACCGGCACAGGCGCTCTCATGGTTCCTGGCGGGCCGAAGGTGCTGGCGAAGATGCTGACTCCGCGCCGTTTCTTGGACCACGACTACGCCGCCGTTATCGCGGGCGCGCTCTACGGTGGCACGGTGCGCACCGATCCGTCCCTCGTGAAGCAATTGTTCGATCGCCAGCTGATGGCCGGTTCGCGGGTGGGTTACCTTCATCAACTGCTTGCCGGAGCGGTGTGGACCAGCCTGTTCGCCTTGCCGCTTATCCGCCAGCAGACGCTGATCGTCGCGGGACTTGACGACCCGATCATCCCAGTAGTGAACGCCAAGATCATGGCGCGGTTGCTGCCGCACGCGACGGTGCACATGCATTCCGGCGGTCACGTCGACCTGATCACCAACGCCGCCGAATTAGCGCCGGTGATCGAGAGTTTCAGATCGCAACCCGACTAGGGAGTACCGGGAACTGATGCCTTTCACAGCGTCGAGGTCGACGCCCATCTGAAAATCACCAAAATTGCTTGGCATAGCGTCGTTTCCCATCAACTTTCGGCGAGCCAGGCTTGTTCTTGGCCCGGTTCAGGCAGCACGCGGCCACCTTCTACGGCGAAACGCGCTGGGCTGGGTTGGATGACGACGAGGACCCGCTCCACGTCGATCTCGCAGATTTTGGCGACAGCCGTGGAGACTTCGGTGGCGAGCCGTGTGGTGTCGTCGGCGGGGTGGCCCTCACGCACCCAGCCGGCGACCAGCACCGGGCTCGCAGGCACACCGTCGGTGTAGAGACCGTCGGCAGCCAACTCGTGGAAGGCGACATTCACATAGGCGCTCGGCACGTGGGTGATCGACGAGTGAATGCGCGCGATCTCGCCGGCCAATGCGCGCTTGGTTTCGGCGCTGAATGTCGATTCGGCGATAGTGCAGGTGTAGATGGGCATGTGTTCCTCAGCCCAGATGTGCAGGTTCGGGTTTGGTGGACACCACGATCACGGTGGGCCCGTCGGCGGCCAGCGCGGTCGTAAACTCGCTTGCGAGCTTTTCGCAGCTGTCCACATTCACCGCCCGACACCCGAAACCTGCTGCGAGGGAAGCGATATCAAGTCCTGGCAGGTCCAGTCCGGGAACACCCGGTGTCTCCTCGAGAACTGCAAACGACTTGAGGATCGAGTACTCCCCGTTTCGCATAACGACGAACACCACCGGTAGCCGATGCTGGGCCGCCGTGTACAACGCCTGCACCGAATACTGGCATGAGCCGTCGCCGATGGTTGCCACCACTGTGCGCTTGACACCGCGGGCGCGGTCTCCCAGCGCAAGGCCGACCGCGGCGGGCAATCCCCAGCCGATTCCGCCGCTCGCGGTCGCGAAGAAGGACGCGGGACGTGTGGTGGGTATCCAGCGCAGTTGTTGGGCCATCGTCGACGTGGACTCTGTCACCAATGGCGACTCCGCGGGCTTTACCGAAGCGAGGGTGGACCACACCGCATCCGGGGCAAGGGGAGGAGCGGCCGACAAATCGACTTGTGCGTTACGGGCCGGCGCCGCAGGCGCTTCCCGATCGCTGTGGTCATCGACCATGCCCACGAGTTGTTCGAGAGCCAGCAGCGAGTCGCCGAGCACACTGTCACCGACCGGCGCCGCCCCGGCCAGCGCCGGATCGTTGGTGACCTGCAGCAGATCCGTTCCCTCAGGCAGATACTCGCCTGCCACGTAGGGGTAGTAGCGGAAGACCTGTGCGCCGATCACGACCGCCAGATCATGACCGCGCAGGACCTCTGCCGTACCGGCGATCGTCATCGGTAGCGGTCCCCGATACAACCGGTGGTTCTCGGGAAAGGAAGCCCTGTCTGGAAGTGGGCCGGCGTACACCGGGGCGCCGACCTTTTCCGCGAATGCCACGCCCGCGTCCCACCCACCGCTGCGATCAACCTCGGGACCGTAGACTAGCATGGGCCGCTGCGCACGGTTGATGTGGTCGGCGACGGTGCGCAGGCGCTCGGGATCGGGGCTCACCCGATGGCTGACCGTTCTGACAACGGCCGGGCCCAGCGCCGGCTTCTCCCAATCGTCGAGCGGGATGGACAAGAAGACGGGGCCCGCGGGCGGCTGAAGGGCGATCGCGTATGCCCGCATGAATGCCGCGGGAACGTCCTCAGCGCGGGTGGGCTGATATGACCATTTCACCCACGGCTGAGGTAACAGGGTCCCCTCGGTGTTCGTCAAATATGGTTCACACAACACCATTTCGCGAGTCTGCTGGCCCGCCGTCACGATGAGCGGGGTGTTTCCTTTGTAGGCTGCGATGAGATTGCCCATCGCGTTGCCGGTGCCTGCGCCTGTGTGCACGTTGACCAGTGCCGGCTTGCCGGTCGACTGAGCGAAGCCGTCGGCCATGGCCATCACCGACCCCTCCTGTAGCCCGAGGACGTAGCTGAAGTCGTGCGGGAAGTTCTTGAGGAACGTCTCCTCGGTGGAGCCGGGGTTGCCGAAGACGGTCGTCATTCCGAGCGAGCGCAGTAGGTCAAAAGTCACGTCGCGGACAGTTCTGTTGGCTGCCATTTTCCTGTGAATTCCCTTCGCGCGGTTGGATTTTGTCATCGCGGCATTCGGCCACGCTGCCACCACTCTCGCGTGCATGCCCGGCGCCGTCGATGTTCGGGACGACAACGAGAGGCGTCGGTCTTTGTTCGTCGTTTCATCGACAGGGGCCAAGCGTTGCGTTCGAATCATGGCTATGCGAGCCATCGAGGTCACCGAAACAGGCGGCCCCGAGGTATTGCGGTATGTGGACACGCCGACGCCTTCGCCCGCGCCGGGCGAGGTGTTGATCAAAGCCGAAGCGATCGGTGTGAATTTCGTCGACACCTATTTCCGGTCTGGTTCATATCCGCACGACCTTCCGTTTGTGCTCGGCGCGGAGGTGGCCGGCACCGTTGAGGCGCTGGGCGACGGGGTGACTGCACTGCGTGTGGGCGACCGCGTTGCGACCGCCGATGCTGTGGGTGCATACGCCGAGTACTGCGTTGCCCAGTTCAACTTGTCGCATCTTTGCCAGATGCAGTCGGCCCAGATGTGGCCGCGGCATCGATCCTGAAAGGCATGACCGCACATCTGCTGATCAAGTCGGTATTTCAGGTCGACGAGGGCGACAGTGTGTTACTGCACGCGGGGGCAGGCGGAGTCGGTCTGATCCTGACCCAGTGGGCAACCAGCATCGGAGCCCGTGTCATCAGCACAGCCTCTAGCTCTGAGAAAGCCGACTTATCTCGGAGGGCAGGCGCGGTTGACGTCCTGAGCTATCCGGGCGACGCCAGCGAGTTCGGCGCGAGGATCCGCACACTCACCGATGGTATGGGGGTCGTGGCCGTTTACGACGGTGTTGGCAAGTCGACCTTCGACGCCAGCCTCGCCAGCCTGGCGACGCGTGGGACGCTTGCGCTGTTCGGTGCCGCCAGCGGCCCTGTGCCGCAGGTCGATCCCCAGCGGCTTAATGCCGCCGGTTCGGTCTATCTGACTCGGCCCTCACGCCCGCATTTCCTGCGTACCCGCGACGAATTCACCTGGCGTACAGATGAATTGTTCAACGCGGTTGCGGCGGGGACGATTGATGTCACAGTTGGTCAGCACTATCCGTTGGCAAACGCGGCGCAGGCTCATCGTGATCTTGAAAGCCGCAAAACCATCGGGTCGACCGTCCTAGAGCCCTAGCTGTCGCTGGCGCCAGCGACCCAAGTGGCGGCGATGCAGCGTTTGTCTCCAGAAGATAAAACGCCGTCAGAAGTTGGTCTCACGGGGACATCGCTGAGCTGGGGTTTCGCTCGTAAGTTTCTCATCACGAACTCAGCGACGAGTTCTCCAAGACAAAGAAACAACGATCCGCTCCGCGGAGAATGCGAGAAATCCAATGCTCTTCCCGGTCATGCTCTTCCTGCTGGTCCTGTCCCCGCTGTTCATCCCGATGGCCGTCACGGTCGCTCACCAGATCGGCAATTTGCGCGAGAATCTCGCTACTCGCCCGGTCGGCGCGCTGCCCCAGTTCCGCCCGGCCTTCGCCATGGTGCCTGCCGCCGCGTAGCCCGCACGCCAACAGCCGCAAAGGGCCCTGACACTCCAAGTGTTCGGGGCCCTTTGCGTGTGTCCGGGGTCGCGATTTCTGCGCTCACCGGCGCATTAAGTTAGCAGGGCTATCCTCGCGGACATGACTGCTCCAGTAGATCCCAATCGCTTCGAAGAGATGTATCGCGACGATCGCACGGCGCACGGATTACCCGCCGCAACACCGTGGGATATTGGCGGCCCGCAGCCCGTTGTGCAGCAACTCGTCTCGCTTGGTGCGATCAAGGGTGAGGTGCTCGACCCCGGCACCGGCCCCGGCCACCACGCTATCCACTACGCGTCAAAGGGGCTGTCGGCCACCGGCATCGACTCCTCGCCGGCCGCCATCGAACGCGCCACGCAGAATGCGCAGAAGGCCGGGGTTTCGGTTGACTTCCAGGTGGCCGACGCGACCAAGCTCGAGGGACTGGACGACAGGTTCGATACCGTCGTCGACTGCGCCTTCTACCACGTTTTCGCCACCGAGCCCGAGCTTCAGAAGTCCTATGCGCAGGCGCTGCATCGCGCCACCAAGCCCGGCGCGCGGTTGTTCATGTTCGAGTTCGGCGCGCACAACGTGAACGGCTTCAAGATGCCGCGCTCCCTCTCAGAGGACGATTTCCGTGAGGTGTTTCCCGCCGCCGGCTGGGAGATCACCTACCTCGGGCCGACCACCTACCAGGGAAATATCAGCATCGAGACATTCGAGATGATGGCGGCCCGCAACCCGGACACTGTCGACGAGATGGCTCCTCTGCTCGAACGAATCCGCGTCATCGAACCGTGGTTGGTCGACGGCCGCGTACACATGCCGTTCTGGGAGATGCACGCAACCCGGGTCGACTAGGTCTCTGCTGGCACCAGCCGCAGCGAGATCGAGTTGATGCAGTAGCGCTGATCGGTCGGCGTCGGGTAGCCCTCACCCTCGAAGACGTGGCCGAGGTGACTGTGGCAGTTGGCGCACAGCACCTCGACGCGGTGCATGCCGCCCGAGTCGTCGACCTTCAGGATCACCGCATCGGAGTCGGCCGGATCGAAGAACGACGGCCACCCGCAATGGGATTCGAACTTCTCGCTGCTGCGGAACAACTCAGCTCCGCAGGCCCGGCATTCGTAGACACCTTCGGTCTCGGTGTCGGTGTACTCGCCGGTGAACGGCCGCTCGGTGCCCGCGCGCCGCAGCACCGAAAACTCGTCGGGCGTCAGCTTCTTGCGCCACTCGTCGTCGGTGAGTTCTAGCTTGGGTCCCGGGATCGTCATCCGTCCACGCTAGCGATATCCAGCACGATCCGGAATCGGGCGGCACCCGACATCATCCGCTCGTATGCCTTCGGCGCGTCCTCGAATGGCATTACCTCGTTCATCGATTTGATCCCGTGGCTGAGGGCGAATGCCAGGTTGTCCTCGTTCTCGACCGGGGTCCCCGTCAGGCTGCCGATGATGGAGCGGCCGCCGAAGATCAGTTCGACCGTGTCCACCGAAATCGGATCGGGCGCGGCACCGACCACAACGAGCTTGCCGCGAGGTGCCAGCCCGGCCACCAGCGGCGACATCGAGGCTCCGCTGGCGGCGGTCGCGACGATCACGGCCGCTCCGCCCAGTTCCTGTAGTGCAGCGCCAGGGTCGGTCGCTGCGCTGTCGATGTAGTCGTCGGCGCCCAGCGATGTCGCCAGCTTGGCCTTGTCCGTGCCACGCGCGATCGCCACGGTCCGATACCCGAGTTGCTTCGCCTGCTGCAGGCCGATGTGGCCGAGGCCGCCGATGCCCTGGATGGCCACCACGGCGCCAGGGGGAGCGTCGGCGTGGCGCAGCGCGTTGAACGTCGTGATTCCCGCGCACAACAGCGGCGCGGCATCGATCGGGTTCATCGACTCGGGAACCCTGACCAGTCCACTGGCGCGGGCGTACACGATCTCGGCGTAGCCGCCGTCCTCGGTCGTTCCCGGCTGGGGCTGGTTGAGGCAGTTGACGAAATCGCCGCGCCGGCACTGGGCGCACTCGCCGCAGTGGCCACCGAGGAACCCGAGGCCAACTCGGTCGCCGACGTTCCACCCCGTCACGCCTGGGCCGACCGCGTCGACGACGCCGATGATCTCGTGACCGGGGACGACCGGCTGGCTGGGGTCGGGACGGGCACCCTCCCCGGAGATGAAATCGCTGTGGCAGACGCCGCAGGCGAGGACACGCACTCGGACACGACCCGGCTCGGGGTCGACGATCTCGCGCTCGACCAGCTCGAATTGACGTTGTCCTGTGACTTGAAAAGCGCGATACGTCGACATGAAGACCCCTAGGTTTAGTTGGCTTGACTTAGCTAACGCTAAGCGACAACCCCGGCGTCGTGATTATTCATTCCCGATCGAGCCACGAAGCACTACTCCTTCTGCGGCCGTCATCATTTGTTGACAGTCTGCAGTCGAGCATGCCGCCGGCGAACCGAAAATCTAGGCCGGCACTGGCTCCTTGGGCTTCATCCACGTTGGGTCGATGCCGTTCTCCAGTCGGCCGTCGGCCTTGGCGTCGAGATAGCGGAAGTACAGCACGCAGAACACGACGATGAGCATCAGGCTCCAGCCGTATGTGAACTTCATGTACTCCAGGAAGCGCCCCGTCGTCGGCCAGTGTCCGAGTAGCCACCGGTCGGCGCTCATGAATCCGTAGATCGCCAGCCAGGCCGGCCAGTTGCGGATCACCGAATTCGGCAGCACCACCGTCATCAAGAACGGGAACAGCATCATCGAGTAGTAGCCCTGACCCAGCGACAGCAGCAGGTACGACGCGATCAGCAGCACACCCGACGATGTCGCCATCCAGAACAGCGGGTCGCGCGTCCGGTAGTAGCGGTACAACAGCCACAGGCTTGCCACCGCAAGAGCCAGAAATGCGATGCGCAGCAACAGGATCAGCCACATCGGCAGGCCGTAATAGATGCCGTTGCCCGCGATGGAGCTGTTGAAGTAGTCGCGGGTGGTGAAGATGTAGCGCAGCGTGCGCGTGACGAAGTTCATCGGATCGCTCACCCGCAACCTCGCCACCGGGCTGAATACTGCCGCCAGGTTGAACACCACGGGCACAGCGACAGCGGTGACCAAGGACCGCCACTGCCGGTTCAGCAACGGCAACAACAGCAGCGGCCCCAGAAGCGGTTTGACCACCAGCGACAGTCCTATCGCCACCCCTGCCCACCACTGGTTCTTGACCTTGCCGTCGAGCAGCCACCGGAAGAACAACACCTCCAGCAGCAGGATGCAGCCGTTGATATTGCCGAAAACCAGTGTGTTGACCACGCTTTCGGTGCAGAACATCGCCACGATCAGGGCGGGCAAGGCTACCGATGTCAATGAGTATTTGAACAACCGCACCAGTAAGCACGCCGCGATGACGATGGCGATCGTGTTGATAGTGATGAACCAGTAGCGCGACGCGTCGACGGGCAGATAGCCGAACGGCGCCATCAGCAGGGTGCCGCCGGGTGGATACAGGTAGTGCGGGTCGACCTGGTCGAAGTGCTCGTTGTAGATGTCCCAGCCGTGCTTGAGGTTCACCACCGCGCGGTACACCGGCCCGTAGTCGTCGGTGATGTAGCCGTTGGTGGCCAGCACATAACTGCGATGAATCACCATCAAGATCGCGATCGGCCAGAGGATGGACCGCAACACAGTGGCTGTGCTTGGGGGAGAGGTGCGGGGCGCGAACGCCTTCAGCAGGCCGGTTCGAATGGAGTCAGGAGCCGCCACCAGCGCACCGTACACCGACCGACCTTGAACTCGGTGTCAGGCCGGGCAGAACGTGTCGGTCGCGGGCAGGTTGCCGCTGTCGAGGTAGGCAAGGACCGGCGGCAGCGTGCATGCCGAGTAGATGATCGCGCCGTGTCCGATGCCCTGCCACATCGCCCGCTTGCTGGTAGTGCCCGCATTGATGACGGTCGCGGCGACGGCAGCGACACCCTCGTTGCCGACGATCGGGTCGTTCTGCGCGCCGAGCAGCATCACGGGGATCTTCAGGTTCTTCGGGTCCTGAGGCGCCGCTCCGCTCGGCCAGTTCAGGCACTTGACCAGGCTGAGCGCGCCGACGGCGCCGAACTGCGGGTAGAGCTTGCCCCAAGCGACCACCAGCTCGCGTACCCGGTCCGGTGTTGGCCGGTTCAGCGAGTCGCTGCAGCCGTTGACGAACTGACCGTCGGTCTGGCGCAGCGAGTCGGCGGCCGTGATCAGGTTCGTCATCTGGTTGGCGTTGCCGGAGCGGGCAGCCGCCACAGCCGCCGCGAGTTCGTTACCTGCGTTGACCCGGTCGCCGCGGGGATAGGCCAGCGCAGTGGTGATGGCGTCGATGACCGTCGCCACCGAGGCGCCGCCAGGTCCTTGGCCGGCCCGCGCGGATGCCAGCAGGGAGTCGATCGCCCCCTTCGGGTCGGGCGCCAGTGGGCAATTGGTGGCGATGCACTGCGCAACCCACGCATCCAGCGAGGCCTGTTCGCCCTTGATGCGCTGCTCCATCGTGGCCTCGGCGGCGATGCCGAGCGGCAGCGGGGAGTCGAGCACCAGCCGCGCCACCTTGTTGGGGTGCGATCCGGCGTAGGCAAGCGCGACCTGGGCGCCGTTGCCGACACCGAGCAGCGCGATGGTGGGCACGTCCCAGGTGCTGCGCAACCGTTCGATGTCCTCGGCGGCGTGTCCGTTGTCGTATGCCGAGTCGCCGGGCGCGATGGTGTCGGTGCAGCTGGTGGTCGCGGTCTGGGTGATGTCGCCGAGGTTCGCGACGGGGTCGTCGCCTGCCTGGAACTGCGCCTGGTCGAGCATCTCCTGGCGGTCGAACATGTCGCGGCATTCAATCGCGCCCGACATCCCCGTGCCGCGGCGGTCGACCGCCACGATCGGATGCGTCTTCAGCACGTCGGCGCCCCCGCGCGACAGCCACACCGGCAGCTGGTTCGACGACGGCAGGTCGGTACCGGTGGTCATCACCAGCGGTCCGGCGTCCTCAGGGGTCTGCGGGCCCTTGGCTCGGACGACGCCGATACTGACGGTTCCGTTGGCGCCGTTGATCGGATCGAGGTCGGCGTCGTAGCTCGCGCAACTGAGGGTGACGCCGGGCAGCGGCTGCACGGCCGCGTCGCTGAACACCCGTGAGGTGCAGTCCCGCCAGGACAGGTCGTTCTTCGGCGCCTCGATCGGTGGTGGGCCGGTCGACGGTTTGGTGGTCTGCGGTGCTCCTTGAGGGCGTGCGCCGGAGTCGGTCGCGTAGCGCGGGTTGGCGGCAAGGCCTGGTGCGCAAGCGGCGACGAACACCGAGACGGTTGCCAGGATCAGGGCCCTGGCGAGCTGACGACGCCGACGCATGCCGACCACGGTACCGATTGCTTGCTAGTCGGCCCGGACGTAGCGGGTGTAGAGGTACCCGTCGTCGTCGGCTAGTAGGTGCGCGTGCCGCATCTTGGTGTGCACGTCGCCGGGTCCGGTGACGATCCGCTTGGACGCGCCTCCGACCAGGATCGGCGCAATGGTGAGGCACAGCTCGTCCATCAGTCCGTTCTCGATCAGCGAGCCAAGTATCAGCGGGCCGCCTTCGGCGAGCACACGGAAAAGCCCGCGTTCGGCCAGAACCTGCAGGATCACCGCATAGTCGGCGGAACTCGGGTCCGCCCCTGACGCGTCGATGATCTCCGCGACTGCGCCCAGCCTGCGGCGGGTGTCCTCGACGGCCCGTGCGCTGGTCAGGATCAGCGGGGTGACCTCGGTGCGGGTAAACAGCAGGGCGCTCGGATCGAGGTCGCCAGACCGGGTGATGACGGCAATCGGCGGGACCTCGGCCTGTCCGCGGCGCTGGCGCGCCTGCCGCGCGGCGACGGGAAGCTGGGAGCCGGAGTAGTTCTCGACGCGCACGGTCGAGGCGCCGACCAGGATGACGTCGGCGGCATGGCGCATCGCCGAGAACACCGCGCGGTCACCTTTACCTGCCAGCCCGCCTGACTTGCCGTCGGCGGTGGCGCCGCCGTCGAGGCTGGCGATCATGTTGCCGCGCACCCAGCACGACCGAAGGTCGTCGGGGTAGGTGTAGAAGTTGATCAGGCGGACATCGTCCGCTGAGTCGATCGGACTTCCGCCGGCTTCAAGCACTGTGAGCTGGATCCCGGCACCGTCGTCAGGCATACGCAGAATTGCAGCACGCCGCTATGGTGCGTGCATGGACGGGTCCGGTGGTGTCGCCCATCTGGTCGATCGGCACCCCGCCGTCACGCCTGAGCGGCTGATCGCCCAGCTGATTCCACCGCCGACCTTTTTCGACGTCAGCTTCGACACGTACAAGCCGGACCCAGCCGAACCGTCGCAGGCGGCGGCCGTGCAGTCGTGCTGGCAGTTCTGCGAACAGGCGGTGGCACGGAGGGCTGGCAAGAAGAAGCTGTTCGGCAGGCACGAGGTGCTGCCCGGCGTCGGCATCTACCTCGACGGCGGGTTCGGCGTCGGCAAGACGCACCTGCTCGCATCGTCGTTCTTCGACGTTCCCGGGCCGAAGGCATTCGCCACCTTCGGTGAGCTGACCCAGTTGGCCGGGGTGTTCGGCTTCGTCGAGTGCATCGATCTGCTGGCCGACTATGTCGTGGTGTGCATCGACGAGTTCGAGCTGGACGACCCGGGCAACACCACGCTGATCTCGCGGCTGCTGTCCGAACTGGTCGCGCGCGGGGTGTCGGTGGCCGCGACGTCCAACACCCTGCCAGAGCAGCTCGGCGAGGGCCGCTTCGCAGTGCAGGATTTCATGCGCGAGATCAGCACGCTGGCAAGCATTTTCAGCTCGGTGCGAATCGACGGGCCCGACTACCGGCACCGCGACCTTCCGCCCGCGCCCGATCCGTTGAGCGACGAGGAGGTCGCGACGCGCGCCGCCGAGGTTGCCGGCGCGACGCTGGACGACTTCGACGCGTTGTGCGCGCACCTGGCGACCATGCATCCGTCGCGCTATTTGACGCTGATCGAGGGCGTCACCGCGGTGTTCATCACCGGCGTGCATCCGATCGACGACCAGAATGTCGCGCTACGGCTGGTGTCGTTGACCGACCGGCTCTACGACGCGGGCATCCCGGTGGTGGCCTCGGGCTCGAAGCTGGACACCGTCTTTTCCGACGAGATGCTGGCTGGTGGTTTCCGGAAGAAGTATCTTCGGGCCACGTCGCGGCTACTCGCCCTGACCGCTGCGGGTCAGAGCGGGCGCACCATCACGTAGTCGTTCTCGACGCCAGCGCCGAGCCGAAAGGTCTTGGTGCCGTTGATGGTAAAGCCGTGCTTGGCGTAAAAGCGTTGCGCGCGTTGGTTGTGCTGATTGACACCCAGCCATACGGACTTGGCGGCCAGATCGGTGGCCTGGTTCAGCGCCGCGGTCATCAGCGCCGCAGAGACGCCCGCCCCGTGACAGTCGGGCAGCACGTACATCTTCGACAACTCGGCGGCGGGGCGCAGCGTCACGGCCTGTTGCACGTCGTCGTCGTCGGGAACACCGCGAATCAGCATGACATAGCCCACGATTCGACTGTCGTCGCGTGCGGCCAGCACCGAACGATCGGGATCGGCCAAGTACTCGCGGAACCGCACCTGCGACAAGTTCTCGTCGATGAACGCGGCGATGTTCTCCGCTGTCACCGACGGGGGACAGGCCAACGGAAAGGTGCGCGCGGCGACGTCGGCAAGCTGGGGCACGTCGGCCTCGTCGGCCGCGGCGACGTCAATGGCCACCGCTCTACGGTAGCGGCGCTCCCGGCTGCCAGATGTTCCACTGGGCCAGATGCTCGCCGGACTGCGGGTTGATCAGCACCACATTCGTGACCAGGGCGCGGTAGACCTGCCAGTAGACGGCACCGTCGACCGTCGCACCTGGCGGCGCGTTCCGCAGCGCGCTTTCCAGGGAGTCGGGCGCGTCGGTGTGCTTGGACGCGTACGCGTCGGCATATGGGGTCACACCGCTGAACGTGAAGGCGAGGGCCATCGCGTATGGGTTGGGCGCCTGGATCGTGTGAACGGTGACCAGCGCCTTCCACGGTCCACCTTGGTTGATCCACCGTGGCGATCCGTTCGCGACGTACCCAGGAGGCGGATCATCGACCGGCACCACGTCGTGGACGGTCACATCGGCGACGATGCCCTTGAAGGTGACGCGCAAGGTGTCGTTGAGATTGCCGATCGGGGTGCCCTCCGCCGAGGCGGGCGGGGCCGTTAGGCCAGCGGCAACCGTCAGTGAGGCGACAAGGAGCACGAACCAGCGACGCATGCCAGGAATGATGGCACAAACTGAAACGTGTTACAGCCGCTTCGCCGTCAGGCGCCTAGATGCCGAACCCGCCGACCTTGTCGATCCGGACGCGAGTGAGCAAACCTTCCGGCGCATTCGGCGGTGGGAAATACTCGTCGGAGCCGAGCATCACCTTGGCCAGCTTCTTGAGGAGAGCGGGGGCGCCGCCTTCCACGATGCGGGCCGTGCCGGTGATCGCCAGGTAAGGCGTCTGCTGACCGGGGTGCTTAGTGGACAGAATCGTCACCGCTACCCGCGGGTCGCGGCGAATGTTGCGAGTCTTCTGATACTCGGAGAGGTGTGCCGAGACCAGCTCATCCCCGTCCGGCGTGGATTCCAGTGCCATCCATACGACGGTCACCTGCGGGCTGCCGTCGGCGTTGAGCGTGACGAGCGTGGCGTCGATGCCTTCGCCGATGAGCTCGCGGGCGGCGTCGTTGAGTTTCATGCTCCTGTTCTACGCCCGCACCCGCCGTTTCATTCCGGCTTTAGGCGGCTTCAAGGTCCAGCAGCGTCGATTTGGCGAGTGGCCCGCCGACGTACTGACCCGTCGACCCGTCGGACCGCACGACGCGGTGGCAGGGGATCACCACCGGCAGGGGGTTATGAGCGCACGCGGTGCCGACGGCGCGCACCGCGCGGGGGTTCCCGATGGCGGCAGCCACCGTCGCGTAGCTCTCGCGACGGCCGTAGCCGATGTCACGCAGATGTTCGATGACGTTGCGACGGAAGCCCTCCGCGAGCCGGAGGTCGACGGGTACCTCAAAGACGGTGCGGCGCTTGGCGAAATACTCGTCGATCTGTCGGGCCGCGCTGTCCAGCCGTGCCGGTGCGCGCAGCACGCGCGGACTGATTCGGTCGGCCAGCCCGGCCAGCACGGCGTCGTGGCCTTCGACTTCGTAGGCGACACGGACCAGCCCGGCGGTGGTGGCTGCCAGCAGCAGCGTGCCGACGGGCGTGTCGAGGGTGCGGTACGCGACGTCGAGCAAATCGGCTGCAGCGGCGTCGTGCTGCAGTCGATCGCGCAGCCGGGTCATTGCGCCGTCGTCGGCGTCGAGTCCATCAAACAGATTGGTACTCATGCTGTTTCGTCCTTACGGTAGTGCTTGCGAAGTGTCTTGAGTCCGTCGGCGGCGGCTCGGCGCGCGGCTTCGGGGGAGTTGCCGAGCAGTTCGGCGATGTCAGCGAAGGGCAGGCCTGCGATGTGGTGGTATGCCACCGCCTGGCGTTGTTTGGTGGGCAGTCGCTGCAGTGCGTCCCACAGGTCGGGGTCGCGGGCGGCTGGGTCTGCGTGGGTGGCTGGGCGCTCGGGCACGGTGTCGGTCGGCACGGGGCGACGTGAGCGGGCGCGTCCGACGTCGATGGCGCGGCGGTGAGCGATCGTGACGAGCCAGGCCTCGACGTTGGCGTCGGCGGGCAGGTCGGGGTAGGCGCGAAGCGCCGACAGGAATGTCTCGGACCAGGCGTCTTCGGCGTCGACGGGGCCGACGACGGCGCGGCAGACCCGCAGCACGGTCGCACCGTGCTGGGCCACAACGTCCTCGAACGGTTGCACCCACACATCATGTAGACGTGGCGGCGCTAGCGGATGTGAGATCAGCCCTTTGTGTACGACTCGAGTGCGGCGGCCAGTTCGCGCTCGAAGCGGTCCTTGTCGACCCCCAGCCGGTGCAACGTGCCGTCGTCGTCTTCGGCTTCATACAGCGCCAGCAGGATGTGTTCGGTGCCGACGTAGTTGTGGCCCAGCCGAAGTGCTTGGCGGAACGTCAATTCCAGCGCCTTCCTGGCCTGTCCGTCGAATGGAATCAGCGCGGGCATGTCGTCGACGCGCGGTGGCAGCGTGATGGCCTTGTGCACGGCGTCGGCTTCGATGCCCTGGCCGGCGAGCAGCTTCGCGGCCAGGCCGTCGGGGTCGGCGAACAGGGCGAGCAGGAGGTGGTCGGGTCCGATCTCTCTGTTGCCTGCGCCGTGGGCCGTGTTCTGCGCCCCCACAACGACGTTGCGGGCGCGCGGGGTGAACCGGCTGAAACCCGCTTCGGGGTCGAGCGCTGTGTCGAACTTGGCCACGAACCGTTTTTGCGCAGCCTGCTTGGTAACGCCCATGCACTTGCCGATCTCGGTCCACGACGCCCCGGACTTGCGGGCCTGGTCGACGAAGTGGCCGATGAGATGGTCGGCGACCTCGCCGAGGGTTTCGGCGGCGAGCACGGCGTCGGTGAGTTGTTCCAGCGGTTCGGTGTGCACCTGCTTGATGACACCGATGAGGTCGTCGAGGCGGACAGGGTAGGCGATCTTCGCCGGCTCGGTCATATCGTCAACCCTAGGTTGACGACTTCGGTTCGTCAACCTCCGGTTGACGCGGGCTAGCCTCGGGGATAGCCGCGGCGCACGGTGCGCTCGAGGATGCCCAAGGTGGCCCGCAGTGCGCCCTCGGAAATGATCGGAAAGATGTTGGCGTCGCGCCAGTGCTGGTCGATGTCGGACCAGTCGTAGAACGATGTGACGAGCGTGCCGCCGTCGGCCGGTTCGAGCCGGTAGCCGTAGATGTGCCCGATGTTCGGCTTGATCTGGCCGAGGACCGTCCAGGCGATCAGCCGATCCTTGTCGAACTCGCGAATCGTGACGGTGACGTCGTACTTGCCGAGCGGAAAGTCGTTGAGCGACTCGCGGTCCATGTGCACGACGAAGGTGTCACCGACGGCGCTTGCGGGATCGCCATCGGCGTCCTGCAGCATCCCGGAGGAGTCGATGGCGACATGGCCCTGCGGGTCGCAAAGCACCGCGAAGATGTCTGCTGACGCTGCGGGGATGGTGCGCTGGACTTCGATGCGTTCGGTCATAGGCAAATGGTGTCAGGACAGAGATCGGTGGCGAGGGCGGTTTGAGATCGCAGTCGTTGGGTATACCGACGTGTCGATGCAGAACAATGCCGAAACGATTGCCGCGCAACCTCAGACGTTGCGCCGGGCAATCGCGTTCATCGACGACAACGCCCACCTTGACATCCGATTGACCGACATCGCGGCGGCGATTGGCGTCACCCCCCGCACCGTTCAGTACACATTTCGCCGCCATCTCGGCTCAACGCCGCTCGGTTATTTGCGACGGGTGCGCCTGCAGCGGGCACATCGCGATCTTCAGGCTGCTAAACCCAACGTTGACACGGTGATGGCGATCGCCGACCGATGGCGGTTCGGCCACCCCGGTCGGTTCAGCCGGGTGTACAAGGAAGCGTTCGGTACCTCGCCGAGCTCGACGCTACGCAGGTGAAGATGGACGAAGTGGCGGTTACCCCGGGAAGAAGCCGTCGCGGGTGAAGAACCCGGGCTGCCAACCCTGGTCCCCGAGGCACAGTAGTGGGCGCCCGTCGGGGGCTTGAGCCGCCGCTTGCGGCTTGGGGCATGGCGAGCCGATGTCTTGAACCCCGAACAGCTCGTAGGTGGCCACCCAGAAGCCGGTGTAGATCGGGGGCCACTGATTCGCGATCCACCGGCATTGCAGGGCCTCACCGCCGGGCCCGCGCCCGAACGTGAAGAAGTCCATGTTGTCGCACGGCGCGGTGAGATGGGCGTCGTAGTTCATGCCCGGCACGTCGGTCGAGTAGTGCCCCGGCTTGTCGAAGTACAGGTTGCCGTCGTCGGCGACGGCGGCAGGCGCCGTGCTGACGGCGGCACCCGCGATCGCAGCTGCGGCAAGAAGTTCGCGAATCATGTCCCACCCTCGGTCGGTTGGCCTTCGCGAAGCCTAACGGGTGACGTGGGGTCAATGAACGTTTTCGAGACGTGGACCGCGCCGTCTCGTCACTGGATGACGACATTCAATGGGATGTCGAACCGCTCGTGGCTTCCTTCCAGCCGGAAGCTGTAGACGTGTCGCCCGCCGTTGGGCTCGATGGGCAGGGCTAATTGGGTCAGCACCATGAACTTCATCGCGCTGGGGAGCTGGAACTTCGTCGACCAGGCGGGCGCCCACCGCTGACCGGTAGGACCGGCGGCGTCGATGTGCAACGTGTACGGCGTGCCCACGTCGCGTCGCCGGGTATCGCACAGCACGACACAGCAGCACTGGAACAGCTCGGAATGCGCGGGGACACTCGTGGTCGCCCAGAAGCCGCCCTCGACGTTGAGCATGTCGTCCACCACGTCCGCACGGTTGGCGAAGAAGGCGCCGGCTAGCCGCATGCCACGGAAGCTACCGCACATCGATTCGGTCGCCGCTGGCTTCCAAGAATCCTCCAAGGCATCCGTCGCAACGTTTTATGCGGCCGGCTACCACGGGCCGACGGCGACGAAGGGAACCGTCATGAAACGACTAATCGTGGGGCTATCGACGACCGTGCTTCTCTGGGGCGGCATCGCGGGCGTGATGGGAGCAGGCACGGCCCAGGCCCAACCCAAAGCTCCTGTGCCGCTTGGTTCCTGGCCCGGCTGTCCGGAGGACAACCCATCCGGCCCATGTCGTTGGTGCCCAGGGGATCCTGCGGTGCAGACCGGCAATCTTCGTACGAACCCAGTGGTTTGGGACACGAATGTCTGCCACACCTATTGGTATGTCTATTTCGGGCAGGGCAATGTCGCCCAGAATATTTTCGAGGGGGACGCGCCGCCACCTCCTCCGCCTCCGCCGCCCCCGGCGCTCATCAGTACGCGGGAACAGTGCGAGCAGATCCTCGGAATCTTCTGCCCCAAGGCGTGAGAACTGATAGCTAATGGCGCCAGCGGGGTTGCGCCTGACGAAAGGAATCAACCATGAACCGAATTTCGCGGTTCGCATCCGCTGTAGTGGTGTCGGGCGGTTTCGGCCTGGCCGGTCTAGGTCTCGCCACTGGCACGGCGCAAGCCGACGGCCCTAGCTATTCGGGTGGGAACTGCCCCGCCGCGGTGGGCAGCTGCACGCGTTGGTGTCCTGGCGATCCACTGATACCCGGGAGCCAAGTCATTACCTGGGACTGGAACATCTGCCACGACTGGTATTGGAACTCGGAGGGTGTCGTCGATATCGCGGCCAACATGATGTACCCGTGGCACGGCGCCCCGCATGATGCCGGGCCGCCACCTCCGGCTCCTCCGCCGTATACGCCTCCACCTCCGCAGCCATTGCCCGCGGACTGCCCACCGTGGTCGCCCTTCTTGGCGCCCTCACGGTGTGGCGGCCTCTAGTACGTGCCAAGGCGCGCGCACCAATCCGCCAACATCAGCAGCCACACAAGCCACGCCAGACCGCGGAGCCGCACTCCCCAAGAATTTCTTGAAATTGATCGAATCGTTGCTCTGCCGACACGGCTGGATTAAAGCGCCCTGGAGGGTCGGTCCGCCACCCCCGGTAATGGGATGACGGGGCGTCGCTTGAGGGTAGGCAAGTCCTTTGCTTACGGCTACCAACACCGATGCCGCACATTGCGGCGGCCTGTGGAGAGGACGAAAATTGAGGCTAGCTGGGTTGCAATACGCAGAATCGTAAAAGGGGTTGCACGATGAAGCTGATGAAAGTCTTGGCCGAAGCGACCATCGTTGGCGCGCTTGGCTTCACCGCCGTCGGATTGGGCGCGGGCGTCGCGAATGCCAGTCCACCGTCGCCCGTCTTATCGGGGACACCGTGGGCACAAGACGGAGGCCACGGCCATGGACATGGCGACTGTGACGATGGATGCTCGGGCGGCAACTGGGGAGACCGCGGGAACTGGGGAGGCGGAGGCAACTGGGGCGCCCCAGGCTGGAACGGGCCGATCGGCTGCATCAGCGGTCCAGTGGGTTGGGGCACCGGCTTCATCTGCATCTAAGCCGTGGATCGTGTTGAGCCATCACATGGGTAAGGGTCAGCAGCCGGCCCGCCGTCCACCGCCAAGAGGACTAGAGGGAGCAAGGGGCGCACGCGAGTTCTGCCCACATTTAATTGGGGTGGTCTCTTTCCTTCATCTCGCGGATGAGTTTCTCCACGCTCTTCTGATGGTTTGCGTATGAGCCCAGTTCCCGTGACGGACCCAACGGGTGCTGTATTGCGTACCACAAGTTGTCAAGACGACTATTCATCTTTCTGTCCTTTATAGGCGCCCATCGTAGCACAATTTACCCCAGCTGACCTGCGATTATCTGGCAGCACGATCTCCGAACGCGTCAAGTCGGCGGGTCCGCATTGGGCGGGCAGGTGGCCCGCGTGTACAGCCCCGACGGCTGCTCGTTTGAACCGCCAGGACCTCAGGGTCCTGGGCGGCCAGCCGCACTCAACTCCCGTTTGATGGGCGTACCCAATTGGGGCGGTGTCAACCAGATGTTGATGACTCACTCCGCACTTCCATAATTGTCGGCTTGCCACACCGAGCCAATTGGCTTGCCAGGCGGATAGGAAAACCTCGCCTCTCAGAAGTGGAATCTGGCTTGTGGACCATTACCGAGGCACCCCTCTGACCAGCATGATTTCTCTCAACAGCCCACGCACCGCCCCGACGAGAGGAACCCATCATGATCAAGTCCAACAGCCGCAAGCTGACCCGCTTCCAGTACGCAGCGACGCTGCTTGGCGCCCTGGCCTTTGTCGCCGTGGCCCCGGGCATCGCCAACGCCACCGACAACGACTCCGGCCCTAGCGGCGGCGGATGCCACTACACCGACAAGGACGGCTACGACATCCCGATCGACGACGGCCAGGCGGTGAAGGTCGACGGAAAGACCGTCTCCTGCAGTGGTGGAACGATCACCGTCTCCAATGCGGTGAAGGGCGGCGGCGTCCTGCAGCAGCAGTCGGGCGGCGTCCTGGCGCCGGTGAACCAAACGCCCAAGAAGTCGCCGGTGGTCAGCAACGTGCCGGTCTTCGTCGCACAGCGCTGAACCGAGTAGCTATTAGTCGGCCCGCCACCGAAGTCTGGTTGTGGCGGGCCGAACCGATTCGAAGCTAACGTCACGTCCAACTAGGTCGATGCAGCAATTTCGTCCTGCGTTTCTGGCTTCTCGAACGTGCGCGCCATGAGCATTCCAGAACCTTGGAACGCAAGGATCTGGATAGGCCAACGGATTTTTACGAAGGTATTGCGGCGCCCAAGATGACTCAGAAGTTCGCGTCCCCCGGAAAGCTTCTCCAACATCCTCATCGCGTTAGGCTGAATCATGTCCGCAGATGTTCCGGTGACCGTGCTAAGCGAAGACGAGAGCTGGACCTTGCTATCAAGCGTGTCAATAGGCCGATTGGTCACGATCCTGGGCGGGCAGCCCGAAATCTTCCCGGTCAACTTCGTCACTCAACGCCGGACGGTGCTATTCCGAACTGCCCAGGGCACCAAGCTGTACGGAGCTGCGATGAGCGGCGGAGTAGCTTTCGAGGCCGACGACCACACTGTCGTTGAGGGGTGGAGCGTGATTGTCAAGGGCAGGGCGCATGTGCTGTCGGCCAACGCCGAGATCCTAGAGGCCCAGGAAGCGCCGTTGCTGCCGTGGACCGCGACGTTGAAGCCTGTCTACGTCCGGGTGATCGCCTTGGAAATCACCGGCCGACGGTTCAAGTTCGGTCCCGAGCCGGATCGCGAATCCACCTTCGCTTAATGACCTCTGCGCGACGTGGTAGCGAAATAGATCGGCCCGCCACCCCCGTCGACGACCTTCAAGACAACAGCGGTCGTCGCGACCGGATCCGCGCGCACCATCGGCGGAGCACTGACGAGACAGGCTGACACCACGCCTGCGACACAGCAGACGAACAACAGGCGGATCAACGTTCGCATGGGCTAAGCATGCGCGCATGGTCCGTCAGTTCTGCGGGACAGCGCCGAGGCACAATCCGCGGCTACGCGGTGAAAGTGCCCTCTGACGCCAACTCGGGGGCGTACTGCGACGACATCGACGTGTGCCGGGAACCGTCCCAATGATGCCCGCCCCAATGATGGCCGTGATGGCCACCACTGCAAGCACCCAAGACGAATCCGCTCCAAAAGATCACGGCGATGATGAAAACAATGCCTGCCAACGCGACGATCACGGCCGCAAACCGAAACGGCCTGCCACGTCGGTGCCACCGGCCCTGCCCGTATCGCGGCTCTGTGGTCTCGCCTGCCGCGGTTGTTGACTTAGTCCGTTCAGGTTCAGTCATGCCGCCCAGCATCCGCCGCGAAGCCGCAAGTCAGCTGTGAGAAATCAAGTAGCGACAAGCGTAGGCCTCGATTGGGACCTGAGCATCTGCCACACGTTCTGGATAGTGGCCCGCGGGCACGGCAACGTTGACGGTACTGCGGTTGTCAGTGATGGTGCGCCCCTTGACAATGTCTGGGAGGGGCCCAATCCACCGCGGGTGCCGGAAGGGCCGTGCTTCGCCATGTGGCTTCCGGCGCCTTGCCCCAACGGCTGACGGAACAGATCGACCCGACACCGAAGGGGTGTCCACCGGCCGCGGACAGCCCGTCTCAGGGTTAGGAGAAATGGTCGCGTTCACCCGTGCTTCGCTGTAATAGCCCGGAAGCCAGAGTCGACTTGGGGCAGAAAGAGGGTTTTCTATCCACCGGGTAAGCACGGCTCCGCACCGGCTGCAGAGCATCGTGTGACCCGGAAGGGTTCGGCCCGCCACCAAGCATGTGGTGATGGTGGCGGACCGAACACTTGATAGACGGACGCTAGTGCGAATCCGTTCGTAGACGGGCCGGACCACCCGTGGGGATCTACGTCAAGTTTGGAGCAGACACATCTCAACGTGGCATGGCGAGCAGACCCTTCGACCGCCGCACCCGCGCAGGCGCAGCCGCCAACCGCCTGCCCCAAATCGCCCCAGTCAACACGGCCGCAACCAAGCTCATTGATCCGACAATCGCGATCATCGAGTCGGTCGATTGCCTGCGTGCTTAGCCCACAGCCACCAGTTCAGTTGGGTCGTCAACACAACCAGAGCCTATGACCGATTGCTAGCTGGCACCGCACCCCCAGCCCGGGGGTTTGGCCGGGGGTGCTCCCAAATCGGAAGTTGACCTGGGTGCCAGCTAGGTTCCAGATCACAAATAATAGACGTCAACGTTATTTGAAGACTTTGCTAAATCTCCTAAATCATGATTGATCTGTTAGGCAGCTGGGGATACTCCAAGTGCATCGTCGACGGTCGACGGGGCGCGGGCGTGGTCAGGGGCCGGGAATGGCACAGCGAGACGCATGAGCGTGACAATGCACACCATCGGGGTGCCGCCGCAACCATCCGGGGAAGTGCGATTTCGCCGAGACGGCGACCGGTTGTGCGTCGACCACGCGACGCGGGTCATGTGGTTCGCCCAACATGTCCTCGAGCACAGCCGAGCAGACCCCGACGTCGGACTGAGTTTCGACGGCACTCACGTCACGCTGCACGCGTCCAATGGGCGATGGATCTGGAAGCTAACCGGCCGCAGTTGGTGCCGTAGCTCCGGGCCCGGCACCGAGCCCCTTTGCATGCTCGAAGGCGTCTGGCCAGACTGACGCCGAAGTGCGCCGCCGCGCAGCGCGCGAAGGCGCAAGCAACACCGAAGCTAGGGCAGTCCTTCGCCGATGTCATGCCCGAGCGCTTGCCGAGGTTAGCGGCCACGCGGTTAGGAAACGTCGGCTGCCGAAGTCCGACCAGTGGCCTGGAAGATGACGCGGCGGGCAATCTCGACGGCGTGGTCGGCGAATCGTTCGTAGAACCTGCCTAGCAGGGTCACGTCCACGGCAGCGGGCACGCCATGTTTCCATTCGCGGTCCATCAAGACGATGAACAAGTGCCCATGCAACTCATCCATCGCGTCGTCTTCGTCGTCGATTTCGGCGGCTCTGCGCGGGTCGCCGGACATCACGACTTCCTGTGCGCTCTTGCCCAATTCGACTGCAACCCTGCCCATTTCGGCGAAGTAGCCGTTGACTCCCTCCGGGAGGGTGTGCGCGGGGTGACGGCGGCGGGCGATCTTCGCGACATGAAGCGCCAGGCCGCCCATCCGCTCGGCGTCGCCGACATTCTGAAGCGAGCTGACAATCGCGCGGAGGTCTCCAGCGACCGGCGCTTGCAGCGCCAGCAGCATTAACGCGTTTTCCTCAGCCTTCACCCTCATTGTGGCGAGCCGGTCATGGTCGGTGATGACCTGTTCAGCGAGAGGAAGGTCAGCCTGAAGTAGCGCCTGGGTTGCGTGTTCCATAGCGACGCCGGCCAGCCCACACATACCACCTAGCTGGGCTGTCAGAGCATCCATGCGCTCGTGGAATGCGGTCCGCATACAGGCAGGGTAGAGGCCCAACCATCCCCAAGCCGAAGCACAAGCAACTAAAGGAAGTTGAACCGAACACGAACAGCCGTCAACGCCCGTGGAGGTTGCGCTGCGGCTTGGATCTGCGAAAATGCCTGCCAGCTGCTACTTTGTCATCCTCTACGACGAAATGAGGCGTTTGTCATGCCCGCAACAAGATCACGCACCGCTTCACTGTTGGCGGCGGCGGGCGCAGCTTTTGCCGTGTCCGCCCTTATCGGCGCAGCGCCCGCTGCTGCCGATGACCTTGTCTGCTCGGACAGTGAAGTGGCCGTGGACGGTGCCTGCGTTGCCGTTGTCAGCAACACGGACGCCCCTCCGCCAGACGCCACCCCTCTGGATTCGTCGCCCAATGATGTAGCTCCGCCCCCTGACGACGGCTCTTACGTGGACAGCATCATCGCTGCGCCCGGATATAACGCCGGCACCGACGACGGTGGCGACCACACTGGAGGCGATGGTGGTGGCGGTCACGGCCACTAATCCGCGCATCCTTCGGCCCGCGAAATCTACAAGGACAAGAGCAGCAAGTTCCGATTCCGGTTGAAGGCCGGTAACGGCGAAATCATCGCTGTCGGTGAGGCTTACGAGTCGAAGGCCGCCGCGAAGAACGGTGTCGAGTCGGTGAAGAAGAATTCAGGAGGCGCGGCAGTTGTCGACTTAACCGAATAACCGAACGTGAGGAGAGCCGGGTGGCGTATTGGCTGACTGGCTGGGGTGATGACTACCTCGCGGCGAACCAAATGCTCGCGAACTCCGGAGGTAACACCTTCCACTGGAGCGGTTCGTCCAGCTGGGTCGCCTTGGGCTTGGTGATACTGCCCTTTGCCGTCGTCGGTGCGGGGTTGTACCTGCGGTATCGGCGCAGGTAACAAGAACTAGATCGGGCCGCCACTTGGGGACGTTGGTGGCGGGCCGACTAGTAGGTCAGACGCGAGTCAGCGCTGATCGGTTCCAAACGTGCCAGCGTGTGCGGGTCTGGGCCAACAGCGTCGGGGCAGCCGAGTTGGTGGCGCACGATCTCGATGGTGGCCTTGCCGTCGACAACCTGCTCGGGCACCGCGTTGCAGTGCGAGCAGGTGAACACGGCGGCCACGGTGTCAGTGTGCGCTGAGAAGCTGGGTGGTTAACCGACGCCGCGCCGTTCGCCGTCAGTCGCGTGCGGTCGAGATCTGCACGGACGCAGGCCCGTCCAGGACGCTGCAGTGCGTGTTAAGGGTAGTAGTTCAAGGTTGGCTTCTGCCCCCTGGTCCCGCGGGACCGACAGGGCCAACATGTATTTCCGTGGTGCCCTTCCCGATTGTGACCTGGAACGGGTTTTGCTGGACAACGACGCCGACGGGGTTTGGCTTGCCCGGCGGGTCCGGCTGCGGGTTGAACGCGTGGGCGGTCCCCGAAGCCAGTCCCAATGCGGCCAGCGCGAAGCCGCCCGACAGGAGGGCCATGCCAGTCATCTTCTTCATGTGGTTGTCGCTCATGGTGGTCCTTTTTCTCCGCTGTTGTGCGGCGCGTCGTGGCCGGTCACCGAAAGGTTGCGGCGGATGCCTTGGCGGATCCTCGGAGGCGCGCAGCGGTCGGCCCGCCATCCGTGGGGATCTTAGGTAGGGGGGCGAACTCTCGATGGCAGGACGGGGGCGACGGTCGGCAGTTGCGCCACCGGAAGGTTGCCGCGCCCTAGCACCGTGGAGTGATGAACTGCAGGCGTGACGACCGCTGGACCCGCCGGTGCGTCGGCCAGAAACAGGGCGCCGATGCCGAGTCCAGCGGCGGCGATACCCATGACGGCGACCGCGGGTGTGAGGTGGGCACGGATCGATCTTTCGGTGCGGTCGCCGGGTGGCTGACCCGCTTCCATCGCCGCACGGATCTCGGAATCGTCTACGGCACAGTAAAATTCGGTCGTCCCAACCGATGAGTGCCCAAGCAGCTGCTGCACGGCGCGTAGGTTGCGGCTGCCGCGGTAGGCGCGACTGGGGCGCTCGACGACGCTCGCGGTGATCATCGCCAACAGCAACTTCACACTTTGGTGCCGGAATCATGGCGTCGTTACCGGTTGAGTGTTCGGTTGTGACCCCTCGTTTGGGTTCTTCGCGTTTTCACAGCGAAGCTTCGTGATAATGTGGTTTGGCGTTATGCCGCAGTGATCATGGTTACAGGTGGGGCTGGTCAAATGTGAATAAGATCATTCTCTGCGCGGGGTTGGCCAGCATTGCGCCGACGTCGATGATCGTCCTCGCCACCGGTGTGGCGAATGCGGGCGCGCCCACCGTGGTCGGGCAGAAGTACAGCGACGCGAGCTCGGCAATCAGCTCCGCCGGCGATTCGATCAAGGTGGGAACTAGGTTCGGCCACGGCGTGAGCCAGAGCGACTGTGTCGTCATCGCGCAAACGACGAAGTCGATACCGCAGCGCGGCAGCCACCCCACTGCGGGCACCATAGTGGTGGTGTCACTGAACTGCGATCCCCACGTAGCCTCTGCCACGAACCCAGGCTATTCAGCGGCTAGCCCACAGGGCAGGGCCGACGCGGCCGCCAAGGCGTCCGCCACCCCCGGCGGCTAATAGCGTCGGACTCACTCACGGAGCGCCAGAGAATTGAGTGTTTGGAGATGAATCAACATCAACGGAAGTTGAGTGGACAGTCCGGTCGGCGGCTCAAGCTACTCGCAGCGGTGGTCGGTGGCGCAGCGGTCGCCACGATGTGCGCGTTGAGCATGGGGTTGAGTAGCGACGCGTCGGCGTCGGCCCCCCCGTTGTCGACCATGAACACGGGTGCGAGCAGTACTGTTGCGTACTCGTCGACAATCGTCACATCGGTTGTCACACCCACCATGACGGCTAAATACAACGGCTCGTATGAGCCTTAAGTCGTGAGCGTGGCGTCGGCTCGGCGGTATCCATGCGCCCGTAGTGGAGCGAACCAAATCTCCGACAGCGTGCATAACGCCAGGATAAAGCGGTGCGCCCGTCGAGGGCCGGAGAAAGATGAGGCAAACGCCTCAAGCGTCGACCTGTGCGGCTGAGACAGCATCAGTGCATATGAACACCGCACAACACGGGAGATGACGTCATGAACCGCACCCGCCTGGGATCGCTGATCGCCGCCAGCGTCGTCACTGTTGGCGCGATGCTGAGTTTCACCGCACCGGGCCGCAAACGCCAACACCACAGCGAGTACCACCCAGACCAACCAGAACCAGCTGCAAATAACGATCGGACCGGCGGCCCGCAAAGGGGGAAAGATTGAGTACCTAAAAATCCGCGTGGATACGGTGGTTATCAGCGGCGTCAGCAAACGAACCCTGCAGAGTGAGCAGTTCAACGCCCTGTCTAATGTCGCGAAGTTGAAGCACGATGCGGCCATGGCCGCCATTCAGAACACTCGATAAAACACTAACGTCGCATTCGGCGTGTGGGAGGGCCTGATGGCCAACCAAAGGACTTGGTTCGGACCGAGGGCCTGCCCGTTCGGGCATCGCGTCGGCGGGCGGTGATCCACTTCCCCTCCGTCGTCTGCACGAGCTGGCCCAGCACGACCACGAGCCTAATGTGCTGGCGAAATCGGGTTGTCAAACGGCGCGGGCAGTCCAAGTGAAGCTGCGCATTTCGGGCAGTTCGGTGGCGAGTCGGTCGGCCACACGCCGCCCGAGGTGATCCGCCTCAGCGACGGTAGTCGTTGGCTCTACCCAGCCCTCGACCTCGACGCGCAGCGTTCGTCCGGTCCACCGAGCGCGGGCATGGGCGTGCAGCACACCCTCGGTTTGGGCGGCCGTTGCCTCGGCGGTGGTGATGATGACCGGGTCGACGCCGTCGAGTAATCGGTGCGCGATGTCGCTGCTGACTTCCCAGCCGACATGACAGATGAACCCGGTGACGAATAGACCTGCGACAGCGTCGGCCCACGGCCAGCCGACCGCGACACCGATGAGTCCGAGCATTGCCCCCGCCGAGGACAGCGCGTCCAGCCAGGAGTGTTTGGCGTCGGCGATCATGGTGGCCGATTGGATCTTTCGGCCGACGACCAGTTTGTAGCGGGCCACCAACTGATTGCCGAGGATCCCCACGGCGGCCGCGCCGATGCCCCAGCCCAGATGCTGGGTAGGGCCGTGGTGGATCAGCTTGTTGATGCTTTCGGCGCCCGCGAAAGCGGCGCTGGCCCAGATGATTAGAGCGACACCGATCCCGGCGAGGTCTTCGGCACGCTCGTAGCCGTACGGATAGCGCTCGGTGGCGGTCTTGCGGGAGGCTCGGAATCCGACGAACACCAGCACGCTGGTGGAGACATCGGAGAGGTTATGTAACGCGTCACCGAGCAGCGCCACCGATCCCGAAACCAGCGCGATGGCCAACTCGATGAGGCCGGTGATAGCCAGTCCGGCGGCACTCACCGCAATAGCGCGATTGGCTCCCCGCCGTTCGCCACGATCATCCACCACGACCGAGAGCGGGAAACTTGACGCCGGATCGCGTACCCCATTGATCACATGCATCTGGCCAGACTGCCAGCCCATGCTTCGAATCTGCTGTAGGGCGCAACAACGCTGAGGCGCGCACTAGATCGGCCCGCCACCGGGGAGTCGGATGGCGAGCCGCTGAAGTCTCCAGCTCCCTCACAGGCTCGCGCGTAAGCCGCACAGCGTATGGCGCGGACAGTTAGCGTCATGCCCCTAGGTTCAAGATCGCAGCGAAGGGGAGATCACCGTGGCGGCGAAGTTCGAAATCTACAAGGACAAGAGCAGCAAGTTCCGATTCCGCTTGAAGGCCGGCAACGGCGAGATCATCGCTGTTGGTGAGGCTTACGAGTCGAAGGCCAGCGCGAAGAACGGTGTGGAGTCGGTTCAGAAGAACGCGGCCGCTGCGACCGTGGTCGACTTGACGGAGTAACAGAAGCCTCTGCTCGCGGCGTCCAGGGAATCGCCTCATGAGGCGCAACACGTACACGGCTTACAGCATCGGTTGCGCTGTCGTCTGGGCCGTCGTATTGATTGGTGTCGCGGTCTTCGCTGGCGGCGATAAGTTGCACACCGTCATCTTGGTGTTCCTCGGCTGGTGGATCGGGTGGCTGTCGGCCACCATCGCCAGATCTGTTTATCCGCCGCCCAAGTCACGCCGCTGACAAGCACTCGGTCCGCCTGGCCGGCGGGCGGGTGATTCCACCCGCCGGCCGGACGAGCCGCGCCGATGGAACGGAAATAAGCCGCCCAAGCGATAGGGGCTGGTCGAACGACACAGTCGCCGCAACCTCTCAATCGAGAGTGTGTTGCGACGACCGTGCCGATCGAGGGAACCCGGCTTCAACGGTGAGCCTGGGCCGGGTGGTGTGTTTCGACACGGGTTGATCGGGGGCGGGCGGTTACTGCAGGGAGGGTCCACTCGGGGCCGGTGCCTGGACAACCGGTGCGACTGGCGCTCGCTGCGGCCCTTGCGGACCTGTCGGGCCAACTGGCCCAATCGAACCCGGGCCGGTCCCCATCGGGGGTTGTTTCACCGGTCCAGCCGGGTTTGTGCCGGCTCCCGTAGAGGTAGCCGGCGGGGCTCCGCACTCAGTCCCATTCCAGACGCCGCCGCTCATCGCGCAGCATTCTTTATAGGTATGCCAGCCATAGGTGCCCCCCATGCAGTCGTCGAAATATTGGATATCCCACTCTTGGGCGGTGGCGCCGCCGCTGTTATTGGGTTGGGCGCCGGCAGTCGCCGTGTGTCCGAGCGCGCCGCCGCCGAGCAGGAAGGCCGCTCCGATCGCTCCGGCGCCGACCAGGGTCGTGATGTTGAGCTTCATGATGTCTCCCTTGCTAGTCGCAGCCACTGATGGGCTGCGTTCACTCGCTAGGAGAAATGGTCCTGTTCACCCGTGCTTCGTTGTAATAGCCCAGAAGCCAGAGTCCGCTCGGGGCAGGAAAGGGTTTTCTATCCGCCGGGTAAGCACGGCTCCGCACTTACTGCAGCACGTCGTGTGACCCGAACACTTGATAGACGGACGTCTAGTGCGATTCGGTTCGAAGACCGCGGGGGGGCGTTTGAAACGCGGGCTAGTCGCCGTACACGCCGCGTTCGTCACCGGCGAATACCCAGGCGTGCTGCTTGATCGGCGCGCACTGACATGGTTCGGCCCGTAGCCCCGTTGTTGGGAGCTAGTGGTGGTGTGTGCCGGGGAGGGTGGTGGGCGCCGCAGCGGGCGCGATGACATCGGGCGCTGGGGCATAACTCGCTGATGATGGAGGCGTGCCGCATTGACCATTGATGACGATCTGGCCTGGCTCGCATACCGTGTTTGCGGGATCGGCCGCGGCGGCAGGTGTGCAGAGCATCCCGAGCGTCGCGCCGGTCGCCACGAGGGAAGCGACTCTTGATCGTGTTCGCATCGTGCACCTCCGTCTTGGTTGCAGAGGAGGCACAAGTTACGCGCTGAAACTTCGATTTAACAGGGTGTCAGTAACTGTGAGTTCCCTTCCCGCCGTATGTCCCTCGCGGGTCGCCCGCCAGCACCCAGGCGTGCTGCTGATCGGCCCGGGCGACGAGTGCGGCCTGTCTCCGTTGTTCCGCGACGACGCCCGCCTGGTACCGGTGATATGCGACCGGCGCCAGCTTGATTGCCACGACCGCGGCGACGGCCAGGACGACGATCCACCAGTACGCCAGCACGAACCCAACCACGAACAGCACGGCGATCAGTTGCGCGAACGGCTTCATGTCGGCAGATCGTTCTCCGAGGGTCTGACAAGTGCGAACGGGTCGAGTCGGGTCGAGCGCCTTGATGGGCTTCGGGATTGACCAAACAGGGTCTAGTCGATCGATCACGCGCGTAATTTCTGTGTTGGTAAATACTACGAAAAGAGGCGTGCTATGCGCGCAACAACATCACGAACCACTTCACTCTCCGCGGCGCTCGGCGCAGCGTTTGCGGTTTGCGGCATGATTGCTGCCCCAATAGCTGGCGCCGACCCCAACACCATCGCTTGCCAGCCCGGCCAAGTAGTAATCGACGGTCAATGCAACGTCCCCCAGACCAACGCCAACAACGCCCCTCCTATGGATCATCATGACAGCAGCCCTGGCGGTGGCTCCGATGGCGGGCACGGACGGTAAACCCGCACGGCTGACACGCGCTGCTGTCATTCCGCCGATATACGAAGTGGCACAGCGGTTTTAGACGGTTCAGGGTGGGTGCGTCAAACTATTCCTTGGTGGTCGTCGGCCGACAGAAATTATCCACAGAGGGGCTTACCGGTTACGGGGTCGCGTCCGACCACCACTCCGTCAGGGCCGCACGGATTCATGTTGGGTAGGGTCCGCGACGTTGAGGGGGTGTCGGGCGGCGGGGTCGCATTCGTGGTCGCGGGAGCACTCGTCGTCGACGGACTCGGAGTGACACTGGTCTCGGGCCCCGCGGGCTGGAGCGGCACGTTGCCCTCCTGATGAGGGATGAAGGCCGGCCCGTTGCCGTTTGGAGGGGCGGCTTCGCTGGGAACCGAGCTACCTCTCAAAGCCGGCGGACATTGTTGCCCGGGGACTGGGATATAGCCCGTGGGCCAGTTGCAGGGTGGGTCGGCGTTCGCTATGCGCGCGCCCAGCCCGATAACGCCCAAGCCCAAGCCACCGGCAAGAACGACTCCCGCCACCAACTTCTTCAGGTCGCGATCAGAGATGGCGCTCATAACGTGCTCCTTATCGGAAGCTCGCAGCCCCGCTTGGGCCGCTCCGACACTAAGAGCCCTAAACCTCCTACGGGGAAATCAACGGTTTGCGCCCTCTGCGCCAGATAGCAATTTTAATCCCGCCCGCCTGCTCAGAAGCAGCATTTTGCAGATGATTTAAGCCCGTCGCCGCCGAAAGTGCTGCGCCGTTTGACGCACCCATCGCCCTTTGTGGTGTCCGCCCAGCAGAGCCTGTTCGCAGCCGTGCAGATCGGCGCGCCAGTACGCCAACCGCCCGACACCGGGCGCCCTGATGCGTTGCCATCTCGCAGCGCACCTGTTCGTTCCACGCAGAGATGACGGCCTCGAACGCTGTGGCGGTGCTCATGAGCGGACCCCCGCGTGCGCCGCTTCCATCGCCGCCCTGATCTCGAAATCGTCTACAGCACAGTAAAATTCGGTCGTCCCAACCGATGAATGCCCGAGCAGCTGCTGCACGGCGCGTAGGTTGCGGGTACCGCGGTAGGCGCGACTGGCCGCGCGGTGTCTCAAAGTGTGCATCGTCCAGTGGCTGGGCAGCACCCGCACCACCAGAGAGCCGACGTGATGGGCTGTCAGATGTCCGCCTGTGCCGTTGGGGAACAGCCACCCGCCTGTCGGCGCTCCGGGTGTGTGGCCGGAAGCACCGAGTGAGATCGCCTCGGCGAGTGACTCACTGATCGGCACGATGCGCTCCTTGTCGCCCTTGCCTTTGACGACCAGCTGTGCGCCGCCACCGCCCTCCAGAAGGTCGCGGGTGTGGACGCGGGACACCTCGCCGCGGCGCATGCCCACCTCGGCGGCCAGCCGCAGCATCAGCGTCGTGCGGGCATCGGCAGCCTCAAGGGCGGCCTGCCACACGTGATCCGGTGCAGGCCGGGGCGCCCGACGGCGCTCGCGCACCTTGGGCAGCTCATCAGCGAGATGCTCGGCAACCCGTTTGGTGCGGTAAGCCCACCGCCAGAAGCCCCGTATCGCAGCGCGATAGCTGCGCCGCGTCTCAGTCGTCCATCCGGTGCAGTTGCCGAACCACGCGACGAGCGTGTCGGCGGTGACGTCGGCCGGGCTGCTGCCGAGGTCGCGCGCCATGCGTACCAACTGAATACGGCGCAGTGCCAGGGTCGACGGCGGCAGTCCCGCAGCCACCAGGCTGAGCACGTAGTCGTCGACGATCTGCGCCCACGCGGGCGGTACCGCGCACTCAGGTTTGGGTTTCCCACCCGGGCGCCGACGGGGGTGCTTCGCCTCGATATACGCCTCAATGTCGGCGATGTCGCCGCGGCACACCGCCGTGTCGCCGTCGAGCAGCTCAATGGCGCCGCCCCGTTTGGACAGTCGCAGTCCGCACCGGCGTGCGTGGTGGCGCGCCCTACTTTCGGCGGGAGTGTCGCCGTTCACTTTTGCAGCCGCTCGAGTTCGTCGGCGGCGTCGAGCAGCATCGCTGCGATGCGGCGGGCCTGCGCGCTAGTCAGTGCGCCGCCTTCGTCGGTGCCCCACAGGCTGATGTGGCGCGTGAAGCTGCCGTCTAGCCATTGCCAGCCGTCGATGTCGACGCTGACCGCTCTGGGTTCGCCATCGCTGCGCCACAGCAGCGAGCGGCGGTATCCACCGAGTTTCAGGTCCTTGCCCCACCCCTCGGAATCGGTGCTCGCACCGGGCGGCAAGGGGACGTCGGCATACGCCGCGTCGATGAGGTTGTGTTCCGCATACTGTCGCGCGAAGCCCAGCAGCGACGCCTGTGCTCGCGGATCGTCGGCGACACCGTCTGTGTTGAACCGACGCTCGCAGCCTTCAAGGCCGGAGATCTGTTCGGGCGTGAGCTGGTCGGCCAGGTCGCGCCAGGTGGTCGCGTTGTCATCGTGGGTGGTGGGCATGGCTGGCTACCTCTCGGGTTGGCAGCACCCGAGTTGCACGTTTATTGCACGGCCACCCTCATCTGAGGCGAAACGCCTGGTAGAACGTGGTGCGCGATACTGGGATTGAACCAGTGACCTCTTCCGTGTCAGGGAAGCGCTCTCCCGCTGAGCTAATCGCGCGGGTCATTCTTGGAGGTGGAGACGGGAATCGAACCCGTGTGCACGGCTTTGCAGGCCGTTGCCTCACCACTCGGCCACTCCACCGCTGGGGTTGATGCCATTGCACCTTCGAGCGGATGACGGGATTCGAACCCGCGACCCTCACCTTGGCAAGGTGATGCGCTACCAACTGCGCTACATCCGCGCGCAACGAACGACATCGCCGCTCGTCGCGAAGGACGACGATAGTCCACTCAAGCGTAGCCGCACAAATCTGAATACCGGCGCGCGAGCCCGAGCTCCTGGCGAGGTCAGAACAGCCGATATGCCTGACGAGCAATCGAGAAGCCGTGACCGGTGTTGGTATCGCGACACGTGATTCCCGAGTCCGCGCTCTCGCATCGCAGCACCCCGGCGGTGGTCGACTCGCCGTAGGGGAGAACGTCGTCGCTTCCGAAGACGTGTCGCCGGCGCAGACAAACTCAGCAGGCGCACCTGGGGTGATGTGGATCCCGCCCCCGTAATCGAGCTCGCAGTCCGCAGGTCGTGCGGGTGGCGACCGATTGTTGACGACGGTCCAAAGCTAGGCCAGAAGCGACGGTCGAAAAGTAGGCCACGTGGTCGTGATTATTGTGCTGTGTTGTCCGCGCGTGCGGAGG
>NZ_QJJU01000001.1 GCF_003201655.1 Mycolicibacterium moriokaense | reverse complement strand
ACTCCCAGAACCGACGCTGCACACAATTCAACGAACCAGGACGGCCCATCAACACTCCCTAAACTGAAGTGTTGCAACCACCCTCTGAACCCAAGTCGCACTTTTGCGCCCGTTTGTCCGTTTGGGCGAAGGGCCTACTGCTGCTCGTACACCTTGGGGTCGAGCGTGCCGATGTAGGGCAGGTCGCGGTAGCGCTCGGCGTAGTCGAGGCCGTAGCCGACCACGAACTCGTTGGGGATGTCGAAACCGACGTAGGCGATGTCGACGTCGTCGCGCACCGCGTCCGGTTTGCGCATCAGCGTGCATACCCGCAGGGACCGCGGGTGCCGGGTGGCGAGGTTTCGCAGCAACCAGGACAGCGTCAGCCCTGAGTCGACGATGTCCTCGACGATCAGCACGTCGCGTTCGTTGATGTCGCGGTCGAGGTCCTTGAGGATGCGCACGACGCCCGACGACGACGTCGACGACCCATACGAGCTGACCGCCATGAACTCCAGCTGCGTCGGCAGCGGGATGGCGCGGGCGAGGTCGGTGACGAAGAAAACCGCGCCCTTCAGCACCGTCACAAGCAGCAGGTCCTGGCCGTTGGCGTCGATGGTCTCGCGGTAGTCTTCGCCGATCCGCGCCGCGAGCTCAGCCACCTTCGTCTGAATCGTCTCCGAGGAGAGCAGCACCGACTTGATGTCGCCGGGGTATTGCTCGGCAGCGTGCTCGGACACGACCACAGCGTGCCACACCCTCAGACCGGCTCGATGTTCAGCGTCAGCATCCCGTCGCGGCGGCCCGCGATCAGGCGTTGGCTGCGCAGCGGCGACCCGACGGCCACGCCGCCCTGACCCCGCCACGCGGTGACCAGGGTGTCTACCGCGCGGATCTGCTTGTCCGTCAGCCCGATCGCCCCACCAGTAAGCAGCCAGCCGCGAATCACTCTGCGCCGGACCGCCTCCGGCAGCGCCGCCAACCGGCCGGTGTCGAGCGCAGGACCGGCGCCGACGTCCGCCAGCGCCTGCCGAGCTTGCTCGTCGAGCGCGTCGGTGTCTTCGCGCAGTGCGGTCGCGGTACGCGCAAGCGCTTCGGCGACGCCGCCGCCGAGCACCTCCTCCAGCAGCGGCAGCACGTCGATGCGCAGCCGGGTGCGGGTGAACCGGCGATCGGCGTTGTGGGGGTCCTGCCACGGCGTGAGGCCCAACTCGGCGCACGCAGCGTGGGTGAGCGCGCGACGGACGCCCAACAGCGGGCGATACCACGGCGGATCGCACAGCCGCATGCCTGCGATCGACCGCGAGCCCGAGCCGCGGCCAAGCCCGAGCAGCACCGTCTCGGCCTGGTCGTCGAGCGTGTGGGCAAGCAGCACTGGGGCATCGCGGCGGGCGTCGTCCAACGCGCCGTAGCGGGCGGTGCGGGCGGCCGCCTCTGGCCCGCCGGTCGTGCCCACGTCAACGCAAAGCACCTGGGCGTCAACGCATCCCAACGACAATGCCTGCTCCCGCGCTGCCGCCGCAACCCGCCCCGAGTCGGGCTGCAGCCGGTGGTCGACGATCAGCGCAGTGGTCGGTTTGCACGCGGCCGCGACGGCGGTCAGCGCCAGCGAGTCCGGGCCGCCGGACAGTGCGACACACCAGCGTTCGTCACCGAAGGCGTTGTCGCTGACGAAGGCGGCGACTGCCGCCCCCAGCGCCGCTACAGCACCCTGTCGATCCATCGCTGCGGCTCATCGATTTCTGTTGGCAGCGGCAGGGTTTCGGCACTGGACCAGACGGCATTGAACCTGGCCATCCCGACCTTGCCGACGACATCGTCGACGAACGCCTTGCCGCGGGTGTACTGGCTGAGCTTGGCGTCGAACCCCAGCAGCGCCCGCACCACGCGCTGCAGAGGCGGCTGCTTGCGCTGTCGGCGCTCATCGAACCGGCGCCGGATTGTGGTCACCGTCGGCACCACCGCGGGACCCACCGCATCCATCACGTGGTCGGCGTGGCCCTCCAACAGCGTGCCGAGCACCAGCAACTGGTCCAGTGCGCGCCGCTGCGGTTCGGACTGCACGGCCCGCAGCACACCGAGAACGCCGCTCGAATTCGGTTCCTGCGCAATACCGTCGCGTCTGTTGCGGATCAACTCGGCCAGCCGCCCGACCACCTCGCCGAAATTCTCGCCCGCATCCTCGGTAAGCACGGCGAGCGCCCGCGACATGTGATCGGCCAGCCACGGATTGGCCCGGAACTGGACTCGGTGGGTGACCTCGTGCAGGCACACCCACAGCCGAAAATCGGCAGGCAACACTCGCAACTGGCGCTCGACGGCGATCACATTCGGGTAGACCAGCAGCAGCTCGCCGCCATTCGGCCCGAACGGGTCGTACTGCCCCAGAATGCCCGACGACACGAACGCGAGCACGGCGCCGGTCTGCGCACCCGTGATGCGGCCCGCAATCGGGTGCGGCGTAACCGCGGCCTTGTCCGATCCATTTGAGCCGCCGGTCATCACTCGCATGGATTGCGTTGCGGCGCGGATCCATTCGACGCGATCGATGATGCGGGCCTCAGGAATCTCGCCGCCCTCGTTGAGGCCGGTCACCTCGCGCACGGGTAATTCGGCGTTACGCGACGCTTCGGTCAGCTGCGCGATGACCTGGCTGTGGGTGTAGTCGGTGGCAGCGGGGCCGGGCCGGACGAGTTTGGCGCCAAAGGTGGCGGCGAACTGCCAGTCGACTGCGCGGCCAACGCTGAGGCCGGACTTGGTAGACGGGCTCATGTGCTGCACCCGCACGACCGCAACACGGCGCCCAGCGCATCGATCGCCGTACGGCCCGTCGGCCCGGCGTTGTTGGAGATGAACGCGAACGTGAGCACCCGCCCGCTCGCGTCGGTGACGATTCCTGCCAACGAGTTGGTTCCTGTCAGCGATCCGGTCTTGGCCCGCAGGTATCCCGCGGCCGCTCGGCCTGCGTCGGTGTCGAGGTAGCGGTTGGACAGTGTGCCGCTGCCGCCTGCGATCGGCAGCAGATCCAGCAACGGCCTGAGCTTGGGCTGGTCGGTTCCTGCTGCGGCGTTCACCACCCCGTCCAGGGTCTCCGCCGTCAGCCGGTCGTCGACGGACAGCCCGCTGGAGTCGAGCAGGCGCGCTCCACCGGTGTCGATCTTGGCCTTGTCGAGCTGGCTGAGCACAGCCTGTACGCCGCCGTCGAAACTCTCCGGCCGGTTCTGCACGCTTGCAACCTCTCGGCCGATCGACTCGGCCATCACATTGTCCGACTCGTTCATCATCTGGCGCAGCCGCTCGATCAGCGGTGGCGATTGCACCGACGCGATCTCCTGGCCGCTGGCGTTCCCTGAGGGCAGCACCGTGACCCTGGCCGGGTCCACCTTCAGCGCGACGGCCAGCGCGCGTCCGGCATCCAGCGCGGGCGTGGTGGACCGTCCCGATTCGGCGCTCACCGGCTGGGTGCGGCCGCCGTCGAGCATCACCGCCTCCATCGGCGCGATGTCGCCGCCATCGATGTCGGCCGGATCCCAGCCCGGCGCCATGGTTGGTCCGCTGTAGGCGCTGATGTCGACCTGCACCGTGGTCACTTGGGTGCCGCTGTGGCGCACCTGGTCGGCCAGGTCGCTGATCCGCGCCGCACCCTTGTACCAGGTGTCCCCGCCGGCGGGAGCCGCAGACAGCGTCGGGTCGCCGCCTCCCTTGAGCACGACGACACCGGGCTGGCCGCCTGCCATGACTCGCGTGGTCAGCCGGGCGTCGCGATCCAGCGCCAACAGCGCAGCGCCGGTCGTCAGCACCTTGTTAGTCGACGCGGGCTGCATCGGCAGGTCGGCAGCCTGCGCCCACAGCTGCGCGCCGCTCATCGCGTCGGTGATCCGGCCGGCAAGCACACCGAGGTTGGGGTCGGCCACCAACGGCCCCAACGTGGCGGTCAACCGGTCGGGTGTCGGTTTGTCCGCGGAGTCGGCCACGGGCACGACGCCGGGCTTCGCGGTGGCCGCGGGCGGTGTCGGCTTGATGGGCGCGGCGTCGCTGGTCGAATTGCCCGTGGTGAGCACGGCAGCCACCCCGACCACGGCGGCTACCAGCAGTAGCACCGCCACCCCGATCACCACATGGGTGGATCGCCGCCACCGCGTCGGCCGCATGACTCTCCTGCTCTATTGACCGCCCCCTTACAGCAGCGTATCGCTCCACTAGGGTGAGGCCCGTCCCCAAGACCGGAGCACATGGCAAGGAGCCGCGGCGGTGCAGTTCGACGTAGTCATCGAGATCCCGAAGGGTTCGCGCAATAAGTACGAGGTGGACCACGACAGTGGCCGGGTGAAGCTCGACCGCTATCTGTATACCGCGATGGGCTACCCGACCGATTACGGCTTCTTCGAGAACACTCTCGGCGAGGACGGCGACCCGCTCGACGCGCTGGTCCTGCTGCCTGAGTCGGTGTTCCCCGGCTGCATCATCGAGGCACGGCCGGTCGCGATGTTCCAGATGACTGACGAGGCAGGCGGCGACGACAAGCTGCTGTGCGTGCCTGCCGGCGATGTGCGCTGGGATCACATTCAGGACATCGGTGACGTGCCGACCTTCGAGCTCGAGGCGATCAAGCACTTCTTCGTGCACTACAAGGACCTGGAGCCGGGCAAGTACGTCAAGGCCGCCGACTGGGTGGGCCGCGATAAGGCGGAGGCGGAGCTGCAGGCGTCGATCGAGCGGTTCAAGAGTTCCGGCCACTGAGGCAGGAGTTTTCTCGCTTGTAACAAAGCGTAACGCCCCCGTGGTCTACGCCTTCGATGATGCAGGTGTGTTGATGCATCAGGGGATCGGCCTCGAGGCGTTCAACGCAATGCCGATGCGACGGGCCGTACATGCGGTCTACGAGTGCTGCTACAGCGTGCCACTGGCCGCCGATCTGGCCCGTGGGAGACGGTACGACAGCCACGATCAGCTGTTCCGGCAGACCGACGCTCTGTTGTTCGGGCTCGGCGAGGACTCGATCGATTCCATCCTGCAGGCATATCCCGATATCGGTAAGCGGCCGGGCAGTGAGAAATCGCAGGCCGAGCAATGCGCCGTCTGGTGTGACCAACCCGGCGTAATGGATCAACTCGGCGAGGCGTCGAAGCACTATCTGGAGCACTTCGGTTTCGGCTTCGTGATGTTCGTCAACGGCTACACCGCCCAGGATGTGTTGGCGGCGATGTCCGACCGCCTCCTCAACGATTACGAGACCGAGCGCAAGGTGGTGCGCAACGAGTTGGCCCGGATCAACCGCACCCGGCTGGAGCGCATGCTCGGACCCGAAGGCGGCTACGACAACTGGTGACCGGCGCCACGCGCGCCACCCGAAACCCGTTCCAGGTCAACCGTTTTAAGAGGCCTGCCAGTCGCTGATCGCGGTGTCCTGCTTGCGACCGAGTTCGAGCACCAGATCGGCGGGCGCGGGATCCTTTGGCGTCCCATCGAATTCGATCGTCGTAGCCGCGTTGCCCTGAGTGAAGGACAATACGGTGACGGACTTCGATCCATCGGGCGACATCCCGGACACCATCGTCCCGCCCGAACCGACCGCCGCAGGCTGCGTCTGGCCGTTGGCGACCTTGCCAGCCAGTTCGGCCCGTGCGCCATTCAGCGCGGCGGTAGCCGCTTGCGCGTCGGGCAGGACGAGGATGGTGCTGGTGATCTGCCTGCTGCCGTCGCGGTGGGCGTAGACGGCCTGAACACCCGGCTGCCCATTCGGATTGAACACCGGCGGCGCGGCGTTGTAGGCCAGCGAGTCGGTGATCAGGTTCGGATCTACCGGCAGAGTGCTGTAGTCCCCGGGTTGCGCTGCGGCATAACCGAAACCGCCGAACGTCAACACCGCAGCGACACCAAATCCACCGGCCATAGTGCGAGCTCTCATAACGGCATGCTCCAATCGATGGTTATCAGCAGGGATAGCAGGCCCAACCACGCCAGCCGTCGCGCCAGAACCAGCCGGGACCGCAGCCCATGGCGCCGGTGGTTCCTCGGCAATCGAACATCTGCAGCTTCGGCACGCCGGGCACCGCGGGCTGGGTGTAGACATTCGTATCGTGCGAGGTCTGCGCGGCATACGCCGTCTGCGCAGTCCCAATCGAACCAGACATCACTGCAGCGATTGCAAGCGCAATACCGATTTTGCGCATCAGATTCCTCCCGTGTGCTCGGAATTTGCAACGCAAACGGTACGCCGGAAAATCGGCCGCTACTCGCGATTTGCCGCGACAGATGACCCAGAAGCCGCATGATGGCCCGATGAACGATGTCGTGCGCGGCCACTGCGATAACCGATTCTCCAAGGTCGCCGATGCCCTCGCCGAGGAGATCACCAACGGCGAGGAGGTCGGCGCGGCCATCGCCATCGACATCGACGGCGACCTGGTCGTCGACATCTGGGGCGGCCACGCCGACGCGGCGAAGACCGCGGCGTGGGACGCCGACACGATCGTGAATGTCTGGTCGTCAACGAAGACGGTCACCGCCCTGGCGGGACTGATGCTCATCGACCGAGGTCTGGTGGAGGCCACCGCACCGGTCGCCAAGTATTGGCCCGAGTTCGCCGCAAACGGCAAGCAGGACATCGAATTTCGGCACCTGATGTCCCATACGTCCGGTGTCTCAGGCTGGGACCAGCCGGTGGTGACCGAGGACCTTTACGACTGGGAGAAGTCCACAGCCGCGCTGGCGGCACAAGCACCGTGGTGGGAACCGGGAACCGCTTCGGGCTACCACGCGCTGTCCTACGGCCACCTGATAGGCGAAGTACTGCGCCGTGTGACTGGGAAGACCTTGAAAGAGTTCGTCCGCGATGAGATCGCGGGTCCGCTGGACGCCGACTTTCAGATAGGCGCTCGACCGGGGGACGCCCACCGCATTGCCGAAACCATCCCCACGACAGACCCGCTGGACTTGCCGCCAATGGACCAGTGGCCCGAGCCGATGCTGAAAACTTTCACCGGACCGCCACCGGATGCCGCGCTGGCGAACACCGCCGCCTGGCGGGCCGCCGACATCGGTGGGGCCAACGGCCACGGGAACGCCCGGTCACTGGTTCGGATACTGTCCGCGATTACGTTGGGAGGCAAGGTAAACGGCGTGCAGCTGCTACATCCGGAGACGATCGAGATGATTTTCGACATCCAATCCGATGGACCAGACCTGGTGCTGCTCGGTCATCCCGTGAGATTCGGCCTGGGCTATGGGCTGCCTGGAGAATCCATCCCCTTTGTACCCGACGGGAAGATCTGCTTCTGGGGCGGCTGGGGCGGATCGTGGGAGACGATGAACCCCGACCGCCGCGCCACGATCGCGTACGTGATGAACAAAATGGCGCCGGGAATCGAGGGGTCGGCACGCACCGACCGTTACTTCAGGCTGATCTACGAGGCCCTCGGCTGATCAAGCGAGGCAAGCCGGTGCAGTACGGCGCGGCCCAACGTCCGAAGGTCCTGCCGTTGTGACGCTGAAATCAACGTGACTCCGTCGGCTACGTCCGCCCTGGCGATGTCCGAGATCAGACCGGCCAGTCCGTCGACGGTTCCCGCGTAGTGCACGGTGTGATCGTTCTGCCCGAGAACGCTTCGCGCCGAACGGAAGTCGCCGGCAACGGCAACCGTGATATCGAGGATCACCGCCACGTCCTCGCCTCGGGCGCGGATTCGCGTCCTTACCCGCCGGGCCTGCTGAAGATCGGACGCGGCGACCCGCACGGTGAGCTGGTCACCGTCCGTCAGTTCGCTCCAGTCTCCGCTCGGCGATTCCGCCACGAATAACCGCACGGCGCCAGACTAGAAGCGCAGCGCATCGGTGTCGACGGTTACGCTCAGGCCGAATCCAAGGCCTCTTTCTTCACGTCGCGTACTCGCGTCTTGTACAGGCTGGCGACAGTGGTGATGATCAGCGTCACGACGATCACCCCGAGTGAAACCAGCGTAGGAATCTCCGGCACCGACACGTGCTCACCGCCGTTGATGAATGGCAGCTTGTTTTGGTGCAGCGCATGCAGCACCAACTTCACTCCGATGAAGGCCAGGATGAACGCCAACCCCTGGGACAGGTAGACCAGCCGCTGGAGCAGGTCGCCCAGCAGGAAGTACAGCTGCCGCAGGCCCATCAACGCGAACACGTTGGCGGTGAACACCAGGTACGGCTCCTGCGTGAGGCCGTAGATCGCTGGGATGGAGTCGAATGCGAACAGCAGGTCGGTGGTGCCGAGCGCGACGATGACCAAGAACATCGGCGTCATCAGGCGCTTACCGTTCTCCTTGATCCACAGCTTCAGGCCGTGTTCCCAATTGTCGGTGAGGCTCAGGTGCCGTCGCGCGAAGCGGACCACGAAGTTCTCGGCGTCGTCGTCGTGATCGGTGTTGCGGGCCAGGGTGATCGCGGTGTAGACGAGGAACGCGCCGAAGACGTAGAAGACCCACGAGAACTGGTTGATGGCCACCGCGCCGACCGCGATGAAGACGCCGCGGAAGATCAGCGCCAGAATGATGCCGACCAGGAGGGCCTGCTGCTGGTACTTCGGGGGCACCTTGAAGCTGGCCATAATGACCAGGAAGATGAACAGGTTGTCGACCGACAGGCTGTACTCGGTGAGCCAGCCTGCGAAGAACTCGAGTCCGAACTGGCTGCCGTGAAACAACCACACAAAGACCCCGAATGCCACCGCGAGGCCGACGTAGACCGTCAGATAGCCCGCCGTTTCCCGCTTTGACGGTTCGTGCGGCCGACGCCCGATTACCACCACGTCGAACAGCAGGACGGCGATCGTCACACCCAGGGTGATGATCCACTCGAGTTGGGATACATGCATTGAGAATCCTCCGGTCGTTTGTTCAACGCCGGAGGTCTCTTCCACCGCCACAACCAGGTGTAGCGGTCCGCAGCCCCGGTCATCCGATGACGGACGACGTGATGACGACACTGCGGCGAAGGAATACTCCCCTCCACCTCTCATTCTGCCAGGTGGATGGGCTGGCACGAAATCCGGGCGGGCCGAACCGCGTGCATTTACGGTTACAGCCGTGACCGACACCCAGCTGCCCGGCGTCTTCGGGGAGGTGCAGCCGCTGCTGGAGCACTACGGGTACCTGGGAGTCGGCGGGATGCTGTTCCTTGAGGACTTCGGTGTTCCTGTGCCCGGCGAGATCATGTTGATCGCCGCTGCGGTCTACGCAGGTGCCGGCAAGATGAACATCGCGGGGGTCTTCCTCATCGGCGTGCTCGCCGCCGTCATCGGCGACAACATCGGCTTCATCGTCGGCCACTTCGGAGGCCGCCCGCTGGCGGAGCGATTCGGGCGATACGTGTTCCTGACACCGGAGCGGTTGGACCGGGCCGAGAAGTACTTCAACACCCATGGCGGCAAGGTCGTCACCATCGCCCGCTTCATCGACGGGCTGCGCCAGATCAACGGCCTGCTGGCCGGGATCGCAGGCATGCACTGGCTGAAGTTCCTCGGTTACAACGCCCTCGGAGCGGTGCTTTGGGTGGGCACCTGGTGCGGTCTGGGGTATATCGCAGGCGAGAACATCGTCGAGATCTACGACACTTTCGAGCGGTACAAGTGGTATGTCATCGGCGCGCTCGCCGTCGTCGCCGCAATTGTGATCACACGCCGCGTGCGACATTCCCGTTCAGCAAGGCGTGCCGAACGAACGGCTTAGTAGTTTGTAGTCGTGACAGCGAGTAGCCGCGGACGCGAGGAGCGGAAATCGCCTGGGCCGGAAATCCCCGCGCAATACCTGCTGTCTTCGTCTGCGCCCGAACCGCGCACGCTCATCGATATCCTCCACGCCACGGCGGCGCTCTACCCCGACGCGCCCGCACTCGACGACGGCGCGGTGCAACTCACGTACGCCGAGCTGATCAGCGACATCGAGGAAAGCGTCGAGTGGCTTGCCGCACGCGGTATCGGCCGCGGTGACCGTATCGGCATCCGGATGCCGTCGGGCAGTTACGCGCTCTATGTGGCGATCCTTTCGACGCTTGCAGCGGGCGCCGCCTACGTACCGGTGGACGCCGACGACCCCGAGGAACGGGCCGGGCTGGTGTTCGGCGAGGCCGACGTGGTGGGGGTCATCACCGAGCGCGGATTGGTCCGAGGGTCCGGCGCGTCAAGGGGATGGCGCGCCTGCTCTCCGCTTGGCCGCGACGACGCCTGGATCATCTTCACGTCCGGATCCACCGGGACCCCGAAGGGTGTCGCGGTCACACATCACAGCGCCGCGGCGTTCGTCGACGCGGAAGCGCAAATGTTCCTGCAGGACAACCCCATTGGGCCAGGGGACCGCGTGCTGGCCGGACTTTCGGTCGCATTCGACGCGTCGTGCGAGGAGATGTGGCTGGCCTGGCGGCACGGCGCCTGCCTGGTGCCGGCACCGCGCTCACTGGTGCGCAGCGGTATGGACCTCGGCCCGTGGCTGGTGTCCCGCGACGTCACCGTCGTCTCGACCGTGCCGACGCTGGCGGCGTTGTGGCCCGCCGAGGCGCTGGAGGCAGTGCGGCTGCTGATCTTCGGCGGCGAGGCGTGCCCGCCTGAGCTGGCCGAGCGGCTGGCTGTCGAGGGCCGAGAGGTGTGGAACACCTACGGCCCGACCGAGGCGACGGTGGTGGCGTGTGCCGCGCGGCTGGTGGGCACGGGACCTGTGAGTATCGGATTGCCGCTGCGGGGTTGGGATCTGGCGGTTGTCGACAAAGAGGCTCGGCCGGTGTCAATTGGCGAAGTCGGCGAACTCGTCATCGGCGGCGTGGGACTGGCCCGCTACCTGGATCCGGACAAGGACGCCGAGAAGTACGCAGAGATGCCGACGCTCGGATGGCCACGCGCCTACCGCAGCGGCGACTTGGTTCGACTTGAACCCGACGGCCTGTACTTCCAGGGCCGCGCCGACGACCAGGTGAAGGTCGGCGGGCGCAGGATCGAGCTCGGCGAGGTCGACACGGCCCTGGTCAATCTGCCAGGCGTCAGCGGCGGCGCGGCCGCGGTGCGGCGCACGGCCAGCGGCACTCCCCTGCTGGTCGGCTATATCGCGAGCGCCGACCCGTCGTTCGACATTGCCGCGGCCCGCGCCACGCTGACCGAGACACTGCCCGCGGCGCTGGTGCCGCGGCTTGTGCTTCTCGACGAGCTGCCAACGCGCACGTCGGGCAAGGTCGACCGTGCCGCGCTGCCCTGGCCGCCGCCGGGCGAAAGCGCCGAGGACGAGCCCGATCTCGGCGGCACCATGGGATGGCTTGCCGGGTTGTGGCGCGACGTGCTGGCCGCGCCCGTCGATGGGCCCGAGGCCGACTTCCATGCGCTCGGCGGAGGGTCCCTTGCCGCGGCGCAGTTGGTGGCCGCCATGCGCCAGCGCTATCCGCAGGTGACCGTCGCCGATCTCTATGACCATCCCCGGCTCGGCTCGCTGGCCGGCTACCTCGACGAGCTCGATCCGCCGCCTGCGGTGAAAACCCGCGTGGTCAAGCCAACGCCGCGACTGACCCAGGCCGTGCAGGTGGCGCTGTCGCTGCCGCTTGCCACGCTGACCGGGTTGCAGTGGGTGGTGTGGCTCGCCCTGCTCAACAATGTTGTCGCTCAACTACATCCGATGCCCTGGTTGGTTGCGGTCAACTGGTGGTGGATCGCCGCCGGCTTCCTGCTGTTCATCAGCCCTGTGGGCCGCATGTCCATCGCGGTGTTGGGCGCGCGGATTCTGCTCGGCGGCCTTGAACCGGGCACCTACCGCCGAGGCGGAGCGGTGCACCTTCGGGTGTGGGTCGCCGAGCGACTCGGGGCGGCCAGCGGCGCCGAGAACCTGGCGGGCGCGCCGTGGCTGGTCTACTACGCCCGCGCGCTTGGCAACAAGGTCGGCAAGGGCGTCGACCTGCACTCCGCACCGCCGGTCACCGGCATGCTGACCCTCGGACACCGGAGCTCCATCGAACCCGAGGTCGACCTGTCCGGGCACTGGATCGACGGCGACCACTTCCACGTCGGACGCATCACCGTGGGCAACGACGCCACCATCGGCGCTCGCACCACGCTGCTGCCAGGGGCCGTCGTCGGTAAGAACGCCGACGTCGCGCCCGGCTCGGGTGTGGTCGGCAAGGTGAAAAACGGCCAGTACTGGAAGGGTTCGCCCGCGGTGAAATCCGGCAAGGCGAGGCACCCGTGGCCGGACCACCGCCCGCGGCCCGCACCCTGGTGGGTGGCCGTCTACGGGATGACGTCGGTCCTCCTGGGTGGACTGCCCCTGCTGGCCTTGGGTGTCGGCCTTGCCGTCATCGGTTGGGGCGTCCGCGACGCCGGCTCGCTCACCGATGCGCTTGTCTCCGCGGCCGTGTGGACGCCAGCGGCGACATTGGCCGCGGTTGTCGCGTACGCCCTGCTCACGGTGATCGGCGTGCGGCTGCTATCGCTGTGGATGCCGGAGGGCTATCACCCGGTGCGCAGCCGCGTCGGATGGCAGCTGTGGGCGACGGAGCGACTCATGGACGCCGCCCGCAACTATCTGTTCCCGATCTACGCCAGCCTGTTGACACCGTTGTGGCTCCGCGCGTTGGGTGCGAAAGTCGGTCGGGGAACCGAGATTTCGACGGCGTTGCTCATCCCGAAGTTCACTGTCGTGGAAGACGGAGCGTTCCTGGCCGACGACACCATGGTCGCGTCCTACGAATTGGGTGGCGGCTGGATCCACGTCGCCAAGGCGACGATCGGCAAGCGGGCGTTCTTGGGCAACTCGGGAATCACCCAGCCCGGACGGCGAGTCCCCGACGACGGGCTGGTTGCGGTGCTGTCCGCGACGCCGCACAAGGCCAAGGCGGGCTCGTCCTGGTTGGGCAGCCCTCCGGTCCGGTTGCGCCGACAGCCAACCGCGGCCGACGCGCTACGTACATTCCACCCGTCCCTGCGGCTGAAGATCCTGCGCGCGTTGGTGGAAACCTGCCGGCTAGCTCCTTTGGTGGTGACGTTCGCGATCGGTGTTGCCGTGTTGTTCGCGTTGCAGTGGCTGACGTTAAAGCTCGGCTGGGTGTGGACGGTGCTGGCCTGCGGCTTTGTGCTGCTTGCCGCGGGCGCGCTCGCGGGAAGCGTCGCAGTGATTGCGAAATGGCTTGTTATCGGCCGTATCCGGGCGATTGAGCATCCGCTATGGTCGTCGTTCGTGTGGCGCAACGAAGTGTCGGACACGTTCGTTGAGACGGTGGCGGCGCCGTGGTTCGCCCGCGCCGCCAGCGGCACACCGGTGATGAATCTGTGGCTGCGTGCGCTCGGCGCCAAGATCGGCCGCGGCGTCTGGTGCGAAACGTACTGGCTGCCCGAGGCCGACCTCGTCACTCTCGAGAAGAGCGCGACGGTCAACCGGGGTTGCGTCGTGCAGACCCACTTATTCCACGACCGGATCATGCGAATGGACACTGTTGTGCTGGAAGAGGGTTCGACGTTGGGAACGCATTGTGTTGCGCTGCCCGCCGCACGGATCGGTGCAGGCGCCACCATCGGTCCCGCGTCGTTGGTCATGCGCGGCGACGAGGTACCGCCGTCGACCCGCTGGCAGGGCAACCCGATAGCGCCGTGGGACCTGTTCCGCAAGAAACGCGGCGAGGCGCCAGATCCTCCGTCTCCCAAGAAGAATGAAGAAAGCGCTGCGTGACGAGGAGCAAGAAAGCGGTAAAGATGGTGGCCCCTCCGGTCATCGACCCCTACCTGCCGGAAAACGGCAATTTCGGCTATCGGGTGTCGCGCTACGAACTCGAGCTCGAATACAAGGTGGCAATCAACCGGCTGTCTGGGTCCGCCACGATCACCGCCGTCACGCTGGCGTCGCTGCGCACATTCACGCTGGACCTGTCTGACGCACTGTCTGTGACGAAAGTGTCGGTGAACGGCAGGCGCCCGGTCCACTTCCGGTCGTCGGGCGGCAAGCTGCACATCGCAATGCAGGAGGCGTTGCCCGCAGGTGCCGCGATGACGATCGCCGTACGCTACGGCGGCACCCCCCGTCTGATCCGGTCCTATTGGGGCGATGTCGGTTTCGAGGAGCTGTCCAACGGGGTGCTGGTCGCTGGCCAACCGAACGGCGCCTCATCGTGGTTCCCGTGCGACGACCATCCAAGCGCCAAGGCCAGCTTCCGCATTCAGATCAGCACGGAGTCCCCGTATTACGCTCTGGCCAACGGTGAGTTGCTGTCGCGCCGCGCCCGCGCGGGCATGACCACGTGGACCTACGAGCAGGCAGAGCCGACGTCGACCTATCTGGTGACACTGCAGATCGGCATGTACGACAAGCGGCGGATGGCCAAGAACGGCGTGCAGATGCACGCGGTTCTTCCCGACCACTTGCGTGGCAACTTCGAGCACGACTTCGGCCGTCAGCCACAGATGATGAAGTTGTTCGTCAAGCTCTTCGGGCCCTATCCCCTGTCGACCGGGTACACGGTGGTGGTCACCGACGACGACCTGGAGATACCCCTTGAGGCACAGGGTATCTCGATCTTTGGGGCCAACCACTGCGACGGCCAGCGCGGTGCCGAACGGCTTATCGCCCACGAACTGGCGCATCAGTGGTTCGGCAACTCGGTCACCGCCAAACGATGGCGGCACATCTGGCTGCACGAGGGGTTTGCCTGCTATGCCGAATGGCTGTGGTCGGAGCACTCCGGCGGGAACACCGCCGACGAATGGGCACGGCACTACTACGAACGGCTGGCCAATTCGCCACAGGACCTGCTGCTGGCCGACCCGGGGCCGCGAGACATGTTCGACGATCGCGTGTACAAACGCGGCGCGCTGACGCTGCACGTGTTGCGGCAGCGCATCGGCGACGAGAGTTTCTTTGCGCTGCTGCAGGATTGGACGACGCGATACCGACACGGCACCGCCGTCACCGACGACTTCACCGGGTTGGCAGCCAACTACGCACACGAGTCGCTGCGAGACCTCTGGGATGCGTGGCTGTATTCGACGCCTGTGCCCGCCCTGGAAAGCCCGTCGTGACGGATACGCCGACCCCAACCGGCCCGATCACCCGCGCCAGCGTGACCCGGGTCGGAACGGCGACGGTGCTGTCCGCGCTGTGCGGGTACGCGGTGCTGTACCTGGCGGCACGCGATCTCGAGCCTGCGGGCTTCTCGGTGTTCGGTGTGTTCTGGGGCGCGTTCGGTTTGGTCACCGGAGCGGCGTTCGGCCTGCTGCAGGAGGCCACCCGCGAGGTGCGCTCGGCGCGCCACACGGAGGTGATTGAAGGGCCCCGCACACATCCGATGCGGGTGGCGGCGATGGTCGGGGTCGTCGCAGCAGCGCTGATCGCCGCGAGTTCGCCATTGTGGTCGGCGCATGTGTTCGTTGAGTCGCAGTGGCTGAGCGTGGCGCTGCTGAGCGTCGGGCTGGCCGGCTTCTGCCTGCACGCCACGCTGCTGGGCATGCTCGCAGGAGTGAACCGGTGGACGCAGTACGGGTCGCTGATGGTGACGGATGCCGGGCTGCGGGTGGCGGTGGCGGCGGTGACCTTCATGCTCGGCTGGCACCTTGTCGGATACCTGTGGGCGACCGTCGCAGGATCGGTCGCGTGGCTGATCCTGCTCATCGCGTCCCCTGCGACCCGCGAGGCGGCGCGGCTGATGACGCCGGGTGGCACGGTGATGTTCCTGCGCGGGGCGTCGCACTCGATAGCTGCCGCCGGAGCCAGCGCGATCCTGGTGATGGGCTTTCCGGTGCTGCTGAAGGCGACCTCCAGCGATCTCGGCGCCGCTGGCGGCGTGGTGATCCTCGCGGTGACGCTGACCCGTGCGCCACTGCTGGTGCCGCTGACCGCGATGCAGGGCAACCTGATCGCGCATTTCGTCGACCAGCGCTCGGAGCGGCTGCGGGCGCTCATTGGACCGGCAGCAGCGGTGGCGGGCCTTGGCCTGCTTGGCGTGCTGCTCGCGGGGCTGTTCGGGCCCTGGCTGCTGAGGGAGGGCTTCGGCGCCGAATACCGGGCCGACGGGGCGCTGCTGGCCTGGCTGACCGCGGCGGCGGTCGCAATTGCGCTGTTGACGTTGACCGGCGCCGCGGCGGTCGCTGCCGCGCTGCACCGCGCGTATTCGGCGGGTTGGGTGTCAGCGACGGTCGCGTCGGCGCTGTTGCTACTGCTGCCGCTGGGACTGGAGACGCGCACCGTGGTCGCGCTGTTGTGCGGGCCGCTGGTGGGAATCGCGGTGCACCTGGCCGCGCTTGCCAGGGCGACCCACGGTTGACCCTGTATTTTGATGTGCATCGACACGCGCTACCACGACGTTTGGATCATCGTCCCGGCTTTCAACGAGGCGAGCGTTATCGGCGACGTCATTTCTGACGTTCGCTCCGTTTTCGACCACGTGGTGTGTGTGGACGACGGCAGCCGCGACGACACCGGCGACGCCGCGTTGCGCGCGGGGGCGCGCGCGGTGCGCCATCCGGTCAACCTCGGCCAGGGCGCGGCGATCCAGACCGGCGTCGAGTACGCCCGTGCACAGCCCGGTGCGGCGGTGTTCGCCACGTTCGACGCCGACGGGCAGCACCAAGTGAAGGACGTCATCCGGATGATCGACCGGCTCAGCTCCGATGAGGCCGATCTCGTCGTCGGCACCCGGTTCGCAGACCCAGGGGTCGTCAGCCGCACCCCGCTGTTGAAGCGGTTAGTGCTGCGGTCGGCGGCAGCGTTGAGCCGACGCAGCCGCAAGCTGGGCCTGACCGACGCACACAACGGTCTGCGGGTATTCAACAAGAAGGTGGCCGACGGGCTCAACCTCACCATGAGCGGTATGAGCCACGCTGACGAGTTCATCACGCTGGCCCTTGAAAACCATTGGCGGGTAACGGAAGAACCGGTCGAAATTCTCTACACCGAATACTCGTTGTCGAAGGGGCAGCCTCTCTTGAACGGCGTCAACATCATCTTCGACGGTTGGTTGCGAGGGAGGATGTCGCGATGAACTGGATCCAGGCGCTTCTGATCGGCGCGGTCCTTGTGCTGCTTGTCTACCTGCTGCGCTCACGCCGCAGCGCACGGTCCAAGGCGTGGGTGAAGGTCGGCTATGTGCTGTTCGTGATCGCGGGAATCTATGCGATCCTGCGCCCCGACGACACCACTGTTGTCGCGAATTGGCTTGGCGTGGCCCGCGGTGCGGATCTGATGGAGTACGTGCTCATCATCGCGTTCGTGTTCACGACGCTCTCGGCCTACATGCGGTTCAAAGACCTCGAGTTGAAGTACGCGCGGTTAGCGCGGGCGGTGGCGTTGCAGACCGCCAGGGTGCCCGAGGAGCGTTAAGCGAGTCCACCGATCAGTGCTGCCAGCACCTGGATTCGTTTGGTCTCGATTTCTGGGTGTGGAAGAACCGCTCGAACGAGCGCTGCGCCATCGAAGGTGTTCGTCATGATCGCGACAAGCGCGGCGAAGCTCTCCTCAGGGAACTGATCGGCGCCTGGCAGTGCCCTTGCGATGTCGTAGATGTTGGCGGCGTACTCGGTGAGTACGTCCTGCAAAGTGGCCTTGAGCTTTTCGTCGGTGCGCGCGGCGACCAGCAGCTCGTACATCACAGTGTTCGTGGAGTTGCCGGTGACGTCGCGCAGGATCGTCAGCGCCGCCTCCAACGCCGGCCTGTCGGCCGGAATCTCGGCGACCCGCTTCGAGAACAGGCCCAGTTGGCGCCGCATCACTTCGTGCGCCGTGGCCGCCATGAAGTCGCCCATCGTGGCGAAGTGCCGGAACAGCGCGCCGTCGGACACCTGTGCGCGCTTGGCGATCACCGCGGCCGATGCCCTGGCGTAACCGACCTCGACGATGGTGTCGATACTGGCGTCCAACAGACGCGCGATCGTTTCCTCGCGGCGTTGCTGCTGCGTCCTCGCCATGTCAGGCAAAAGCTTTCGCGGTTTGGACACCCCGCGCAGGCAGGAATCGTCCTGACTTGACGGTCGTGCCGTAGCCGTCGCAGAACTGGCCCTCGCGGAACACGACGGTTCCGTTCACGCCCGTCGCGACGACGGCGGCGTCGTTGCGATTGACCATCCGCGAAAGCCCGCCGTAGAACGGGACCGTCTCCTCGTGATAGCCGTCGACCGATTCGTCGAGGCCCGCCGGGTCGATCACCACGAAGTCCGCGCGGTCGCCCTCACGCAGGATGCCCGCGTCGGCGCCGAACCACTCCGCGACCTCGCCGGTGAGGCGATGGATCGCGTGCTCAACGGTGAGGAACGGGTCACCCGCGCGCTCGGCGTCACGAACTCTCTTGAGCAGCCGCAGCGCGTAGTTGTAGAACGCCATGTTGCGCAGGTGCGCGCCGGCATCGGAGAAGCCCATATGGATGGACGGCTCGGCGGCGAGCTTGTTGAGATGCTTGGGCCGGTGGTTGGCGACGATGGTCGTCCAGCGGACATTGCGCTCGCCGTTCTCGACGAGCACGTCGAGAAACGCGTCGAGCGGATGCAGCCCGCGCTCTTCGGCGATCTGCCCGAAACTCTTTCCGATCAGCGTTGCGTCGGGGCATTCGACGATGACCGCGTCGTGAAAGTCGCGGTGCCACAAGGACGGTCCAAGCTTCTTGCGGTCGAACGAGCGGCGGAACCGCCGGCGGTACTCCGTGTCGGCAAGCAGTTCGTTGCGCTCCAGTTGATCGCGCAGATGCAAAGCTGCGGTGCCTGCGCCGAATTCTTCGAAGACAGGCAGATCGATTCCGTCGGAGTACAACTCGAACGGAACCGGTAGGTGCTGAAAGCGCACGAACGATCCGAACAGCTTGTTGATCAGCCGGGTGCCAGGGCCGAACACTCGAACCGCGCCCGGCGCCGACTTGGCATCGGCAGACACCAGCAGGCTCATCCGAACGCCGGGGCGCCGTCCGAACATGCGGCTGCTGGACAAGAAGAAGTTCAGCGCCGAGATCGGATTGTTGACATCGGGGGCACTCTGCAGGATCCGACGGCGCTTGCGCAGCACGGCGATCAGCTTCCGCCGTTCGCGCCAGGTGGCGAAGGTCGACGGCAGCGCCCGAGATCGGAAGCGTTCACCGTCGAGCTTGTCGATGGCCGCGTCCATCCCGGACATGCCGAGAAGCCCTGCATCGAGGGCCTTTTCGAGCATCTCAGCCATCTGGTCGAGCTCGGCGTCGGTCGGGTTCACACCAACGGTCGTTGCTCGGTCGAGACCCAGGACCGCGGTACGCAGGTCCGAATGCCCAAGCATGGAACTGACATTCGGCCCGAGCGGCAGCTCGTCGAGCGCGCGAACGTATTCGGCGGGCGTCTCCCACGTCTTCTTCGCTTCCAGCGCACCGAGCACGAACTTGCGCGGCACCGCCTCGACCCGGCTGAACAGGTCGGCGGCGTCTTCGGAGTTGGCGTACACGGTCGACAGCGAGCAATTACCGAGAAGCACCGTGGTGACGCCGTGCCGCACCGACTCCCGCAGTCCGGGATCGAGCAGCACCTCGGCGTCGTAATGGGTATGCACGTCGATGAAGCCGGGGACGACCCATTTGCCTGCCGCTTCGATCACGTCGGGGCACCCGGCCTCGTCCAGTGGTGAGGCGGACACCGTCGCGACGATGCCGTCACGAATGCCCAGCGTACGGACCTGGGGAGCGGCCCCGGTGCCGTCGAACCACAGCCCGTTGCGAACGATCACGTCGTAAGTCATGACGTCACCCTACAATAGAAAGTGAGTACTTACAATCTTTATTCGGAGCGGAAGTAGTCGACGGTACGGGCGACGCCGGCCTCGATGTCGAACCGCGGCCGCCAACCCAGCACATCAGCGGCCAGGCTGATCTCCAGGCAGGATCGCTTCAAGTCGCCAAGGCGCGGCGGGAAGAATTCGGGATCGTCAGGCGCACCGGCCGCCTTCGCGATCACCGTGTGCAGCTGACGGGTCGAGGTTTCGGTTCCTGTGCCGATGTTGAAGCGCTGCCCGTCACCGAGCGCGCCAGAGGCCTTGACGAACGCATCGACCACGTCGTCGACGAACACATAGTCGCGGGTATCGGTTCCGTCGCCGAAGATCTTGGTCGGCTTTCCCGACAGCAGCGCACGCGAGAAGATCGCGACAACCCCAGCCTCGCCGTGTGGGTCCTGACGCGGGCCGAAGACGTTGCCTGGCGCGATGTGTGAGCACTCCAAGCCGTAGAGGTTGCGAAACATATTCAGATAGACCTCGCCCGCGACCTTGCTCGCCGCGTACGGCGACGCTGGGTTGACCGGGACCTGCTCGCTGGTCGGATAACTGGGCGGAATGCCGTATATCGATCCGCCGGAAGACGTGTGCACCACCTTGCGGACACCTGCACGACGAGCGGCCTCTGCGAGACGAACCGTGCCGACGACGTTGACCGTCGAATCGAACTGCGGATCGTCGACCGAGCGCGTGACCGAGATCTGGGCGGCGAGGTGGAAGATCACCTCGGCCTTGGCGTCGGCGAGCAGCCCAATCAGGTCGGCGTCCACGATGTCGGCCTTCGCGAACTCGAATTGCGCGGACCGCTCGGCCGCGGCGATGTTCTCGCTGCGCCCGGAACTCAGGTCATCGACACCGAGAACGCTATGGCCATCCGCCAGCAGGCGATCTACCAGCGTCGATCCAATGAAACCGGCTGCCCCCGTCACCAGTGTGCGCATCGGCTCACCATACCGATGGCACGTGTGCGCCTGCGTGGACCGTAGGCTCGACGAGCGTGAACTGGGTCGCCCGCACTGCCGCCGCGTTGATCGCGGTGCAGTTGGTTGTTCGGGCGGTACTCGCGTTTCGCGGCTACTTCTATTGGGACGACCTGATCCTGACCGGCCGGGCAGGCACACAGGACCTGCTGTCACCGGCGTATCTGTTCGACGATCACGACGGACACGTCATGCCGGGAGCGTTCCTGGTGGCGGGCGGCATCACTCGGCTCGCGCCGTTGAACTGGATCGGACCTGCGATCAGCCTGGTGGTGATGCAACTGCTGGCGTCGCTGGCGCTGCTGCGGGCGTTGCACGTCATTCTCGGCTGGCGCCCGGTGCTGCTGTTGCCCCTGACGTTCGCCTTGTTCACCCCGCTGAGCGTGCCCGCGTTTGCGTGGTGGGCGGCGGCGCTGAACTCGCTGCCGATGCTGGCCGCGCTGGCTTGGGTGTGCGCCGACGCGGTGCTGCTGGTACGCACCGGAAACCAGCGGTATGCCGTGACGGGCCTGTTGGTGTACTTCGGCGGGTTGCTGTTCTTCGAGAAGGCGGCCGTCATCCCGTTTGTGGCTTTCACTATTGCGGCGTTGTACGCCCATGTCACCAGCTCGGGCTCCCTGGCCGAGGTGTGGCGGCGAGGGGTTCGGCTGTGGGTGTCGGCGCTGGCGGTGACGGCGGCGTGGATCGCCGTCTATCTGGTCGTGGTCGATCAGAAGCGATGGAGCTTCGACGTGGCCATGACGTGGGATCTGTTGAGCCGGTCTGTGACTCACGGGATCGTGCCGGGACTGGTTGGCGGACCGTGGGATTGGCAGCGCTGGGCCCCGGCGTCGCCGTGGGGTACGCCGCCAGTTGCGGTGATGGTTCTGGGGTGGGTGGCGCTGGCGGTCGTGGTGGCGGTCTCGTTCATGCGCAAGGAACGGATCGGGCCGGTGTGGCTGGCGGCGGTCGGGTACGCGGTCGCTTGCCAGATTCCGATCTATCTGATGCGCTCGTCCCGGTTCACCGCGCTCGAGCTTGCGCAGACGCTGCGCTACCTGCCTGACCTTGTCGTGGTGCTGGCGCTGCTGCTCGCCGTCGGGCTGTGCGCGCCGAACCGCGAGCGTTCGGCGTGGCTGGATGCCTCGCGGACGCGGACGGTGGTAGCGGTCTGCGCCACAACGGCATTCGTTGCGAGCAGCCTGTATTCGACCGCGACGTTCCTGGCCAGCTGGCGTGACAACCCGACACAACCGTATCTGCAGAACGCCAGGGCCGGGCTCGCCGCGGCTCACGCCGCGTCGGATGCACCGCTTCTCGACCAGGAGGTCGATCCGCTGGTGTTGCAGCGGGTGGCCTCTCCGGAGCATTTCGCCAGTCACATGTTTGCGCTCATGGACGACCGGCCCGAATTCGCAGGAGCGACAAGCGAGTTGCGCATGCTGGATATGAATGGTCACGTCGTCGACGCGAAGGTCACCTGGGTGCGGTCGATCGTTCCCGGGCCCGAGCCTCACTGCGGCTATCTGGTGCAGCCCGACTTCCCCCTGTCGATGCCGTTGGATGGTCCGATGTTGCCCGCGGACTGGACCGCCGAGATCAACTACCTCGCCAACAGCGACGGCTCGATGTCGATGTCGCTTACCGACGGCGCGGAGACGAAGGTGCCGGTAAGGCCGGGGCTCAACCGCGTGTTCGTACGACTGTCGGGAGCAGGCGACGCGATCAAGGTGCGGGCGAACACGTCGGCGTTGTCGGTGTGTCTCGCCGCTGGGCCGGTCGGATTTGTGGCACCTCGGTAGTCGGGGGGCTGGGATAATGGGGACGTGAGTGTGCTGAACGCGTTCCTGTCCACATGGTCGAACGCGCGACAGACCTACGGCGAAGGGACTCCGCAACCCGGTGCCCAGTACGACGGCAGCGCCACTCTCAATCGGCTGCAGTCGACAGTGCAGACCGCGGCACCAGGATCGAAGTGGACCGGGGGCGCCGCCAACGCGTATGGCGCCGCCAACACCGAGCATGGTCGAGTGCTCGGTCAACTCGCTGGGCTGGACCAGCGCCTGAGCGCGCATGTCGACGAGTCAGCGCAGGTGATCGCCGCTGGACGGCGCGACCTCGAAGCCGTTCGCAAATGGGTGGTGGACGCATCCGCCAACCTGCCCCAGAACGCCGCAGGTGAGCGGATGCAGATGACGATCGTCCAGAAGGGAATCAGTCAGGTCCAGGAGATCATCCAGCGATCCAACGGCGAGCTGAACTCCATCGGCGGGAAGATCCGCGGCCTTGGCGACGAGTACCAGGCGTTGGGCAACCAGAAGTTCGGCCCCAGGGATGGGCCGGATTTCGGCGTCGGCCAAAAGGTCGATGAAGAAGAAAAGCGGCGACAAGCCGAAAAGGACGTCCACGACGCGCTCGCTGGCGACGAGAACGCAGCCAAACGAGTCGAAGACGCTTTGAAAGGCATCAAACCTGGGCAGCAATTGACGCCGGAGCAGGGTTCATACCTCAGCCAAATGCAGGCGCAACAACACGGAATGAGCATCGACGCGCTGAAGACCGCGGAGCAGCGGTTGGGCGATCAGAAGCACATCATCGGCGACTCGTGGCAGTTGACGAGTAACCCCGACGTCAACTTCCCGAAGACCGAAGCCAAGATCGGCGCGCTCGATGATCCCAGTCAGAGAGTCAAGGGCGGCTTCGACAAACTTCCCCAGAGCGTCCAGAGCACACTGAACCAGCCCGACATACAAGGCGCCAAGGACCTGCAGACGATCGCAGGCGTCGTGAAGGACGGTCACGATGATCTCCAGACCAACACAGAGCTCGACCGTTCGATGCTGAAGAAAGCCTCGGTGATGATGGACACGCCGTTCTGGCAGCAGTCCGCAGACGAGTACAACATACCGCAGGACCAACGGCTCAAATGGCTCGATCCTGTTGTCTCCGACACGTTTTCCGCTGTGTCCCCGGACCATCACGCTGTCCACGATGCGATCACGACCGGACCGGGGCATATCGATGGCATCAACTCAGACAAGTTCATGCAGGGAGTCACTCACCGCATCTGGGCAGACGGCGGAGACGGTGCAGGCAACCTATTCGAGTGGACGAACAACACCGGTGGAGCCGAAGCAGGCATAGCGTCGGAAACTGCAGAAGCATACGGAAAGTACTTGGGCCAGCCCGGCAGCGAGCTGTTAGATCTCCCCGGCCACCACACTGTTGGGGAAATCAACCCCAAGCTTGTGCAAGCGTTCAGCCAGGGGTTAGCGCCCTATCAAGCCGCCATGGTTGGCGAAGATCCTCAACTTGGGTTCAAACCGCTCGATGACCTCGGCAGCACAATGGACAACACCAAGAGGCTGTTCTCTGTCATCGACTCCGATCCGACAGCGGCAAAGGACTTCAACCAGGTTGCATACCGTCACGTTCTGGATTATCAGAAGTCATTCGCTGAGCTTGCAGCCGTGAACCCGGATCTCATTACGAACGATCCCCGTCTGGACGACCTTCAAAGCTCCGCGCGCATGCTGAGTGCGATCGACGGTGGTGCGGCCATTCATGCCAACGCGCACATCGAGAATACGCAGGATGCTGCCTACGACGCGGCTAAGCAGTCGTACGAGTTTCGAAAGACCGTCCTGGATACTGTGCTTGGCAACGTTCCGCAAGGCGATCGTGTTACTGCGGTAGCCGATGATGTTCTGCTTGGGTCCGAGCCGACAAGAGACCACTTCAAGGTTGACCCGACAACTGGGCACGTGACGAACCTTGGCCTCAGTGCGACCGAGCAGGAGGCTCAGCACACCGTCACCAATGCTCAGTATGAAATTGCATCGCGACTTGGAATTCACAGCGGAGATCCACACTTCGATGCGAGGTTCTTCAACGACGACGGCACCCTGCAGTCACCCGCGCAAGTGGGAGAAGACAACTGGAGCCTCTACAACGAGCAGCTAGGGAATTACCTTGCGTCATATAGTCATATCGATTCAGCGCTTGGCAGATTCCGAGACACCTTCGATAAGCTCAACGGCCTCACACCACCGAAGTAGGTCAATGTTTCTCATATTGCGGATCATCCTCGCGGTGGCCATCTCATTGGCGCTCCTGTTTTCCGTTGCTTGTGCGCCTTCAGCACCCGAACTACCCAGCGACCCGAGCCCAGCCACAGTGGCGGACAAGTTGACCGGCCCTGGCGGGTCTGCGTTCCTGACCGACATCACAACTTATGAATGGCCTGACCGCGGTCTACGGGCCGGAGAGTTGATGAGTTGGATTTCGCACGACGCCGGCTCCTCCGATCCCGCGACGGCAACCCGCGCGGGCAAGACAGCGCGCGCGGTAGCCGTGTTCCTGGCCGACCAAGACAAGAGCGTAAAGGACGCTGGGTCGAAGAACCCCTCACTGATCCAGTCCTACGCCGCCGTGCTGATCCCCTATCTCGGGGCAATGGTCGGCGACCCGACGGGAACATCCGGCTTCGAGCCACTTGACGGACTGGACACCGATATGCCAAGTACGGCATTGGTTTTCACCGTGATGGCTTCCGACCCCAAATCCAACGACATGTTCACCGCCGCCGCTCACAATCGCGCCACCGCCTACGAGCGCCAATTCGCGGTTGCCGCCGCAGCCGACCCTTCGTCGGCGGGATCGCAGGAGAAGCTAGAAACCCTGAGGCGTGCCGCACGATTGCTAGGTCTGACTGCGGCTGGCACCCGTCTTGCCGGTAAGGAATCGCCAGATGCGACGGAGGCTCATGCCAAGACCAACGTCGCTTACGAGGTCGCTACTCGGATGCTGCACGGAACGGACCCCCACGTCAGCGCCGAATACTTCACGCCGAACGGCAGTTTGAAGTCTCCAAGCGAAGTTGGAGACGAGGGTTGGAGCCTGTACGACACCCAACTCTTCAACTACCTCGCGACATATCCGGAGATCACCGACGCAATCGACCGGTTTGGTCGGACATATAGCGCGATCGCAGGTTCGTAGCGCTTCGTCTGATCGTCCGCAAGAACCAGCACACCCAGGTACAGGTGCCAATCTGGACGGCATGACAGATGTGCGTGAAACAGGTCTTCAGGTCTTCCGCGAGCTCCTGCCGGGCGCGGTGCCCGACGACAACTTGCGTGACGGCAAGTTCGGCGACGAGCTGCTCGAGATCGGCATCGACAACGTCTTCGGCAGACTCTGGGGACGCGAAGGACTCAGCCGTCGCGACCGCAGCCTTGTCACCCTCGGCATCCTCATCGCCTTGCGGGCCACCGACGAGCTCAAGTTCCATGTGCAGATCGCCCGCACCAACGGGCTGACGGAGGACGAGATCGCCGAGGTGATCTACCACGCCAGCTGCTACGCCGGCTTCCCCGCCGCCAACACCCCCCACAGGATCGCCCGCGAGGTGCTGGACAAGTAGTCGTGGAGCCACCTAGGAGAATCGAACTCCTGACCTATTCATTACGAGTGAATCGCTCTACCGACTGAGCTAAGGTGGCGTGCTCGCGATGAGCGCTTGCGCGAAGAGCAGACGTCACCGTGGGCGGGACGAGTCTACGGCAGGGTGCGCCGAGCTCCCAAGTCAGTTGCGCAGCGCCTGCCCGACGGTGGCGACCATCGCGTCGACCGCGAACTTCGGCTTGACGTTGACGGCCAGCGCCTCACGGCACTCCAGCACGGCTTCGATGCAGCGCAGCAGCTTCTCGGGCGGCACGTGAGCTGCCATTGTCGCAACCTGGTCCGCCATGTCCGGATGGTTGGCCTGGATCTCGCCGGCGCCGGACGACACAAGCAGCGCGTCGCGAAAGTACGTCGCCAAGTCGATCAGCGCGCGGTCCAGCGCGTCGCGCGACGCCCGTGTCTGGCGTGACTTCTGCCGTCGCTCAAGGTCCTTGATCGCACCGGTCGCCCCGCGCAGCGTTCCTGCGGTGCCCTTGCCCGTGCCGCCGGCACCCAGCGCCGTCCGGAGCTCCTCGGTTTCGGCCTCGTTGCGGTCCTCGGTCAACGCCCGCGCTTCAGCCTCAGCCGTCGCCACCATCTCCTCCGCCGCGGCATACGCCCGCGAGGGAGTGGCCGCGTCGCGCGCCATCCCGAGTGCCCGCCTGCGTCGTTCCCGCGCTTGCTCGTCGACCGCCAACCGTCGCGCCCTTCCGACGTGGCCGCCGCTGACCGACGCCGCCCAGCGGGCGTCCTCCTCCGGCAGCTCGTCGGTTTCGATCAGTACCTGCGCGATCGCGTCGACCGACGGCGTCACCAGCGGAACATGCCTGCAGCGGGAGCGCAGCGTGATGGAGATGTCCTCCGGGTCCACCGACGGCGCGCACAGCAGGAACACCGTTGACGGTGGCGGCTCCTCCACGGCCTTCAGCAGCGCGTTTCCCGCCCGCTCACCCAGCCTGTCGGCGTCCTCGATGATGACCACCTGCCACCGGCCCGCGCCCGGCTTGCGTGACGCGATCTGCACGATATTGCGCATTTCGTCCACGCCGATCGACAGCCCCTCGGGGATGATCCGCCGCACGTCGGCGTGGGTGCCCGCCATGGTCGTCGTGCAGGCGCGACATTCACCGCAGCCGGGGACGCCGTCGGAGGTGCACTGCAGCGCCGCAGCGAAGCACAGCGCCGCGATCGAGCGGCCCGATCCTGGCGGTCCGGTGATGAGCCAGGCGTGTGTCATGGTGCCGGTCGCCTCGGCATTGTGAGCTGAATCACCGCGTGCGGCCTGTGCCGCGCCCACCAATTCCGCTTCAACGGCGTCTTGACCCACCAGACGCGAAAAAACACCGGCCATCGGAGATAACAGTAGTGCTGCGAACCGACACGTCCGTCTCACAGCGCCCTTTTGCGTCTGCCCGGCCCGATACGGTTAACCCGTGACCACCGAGGCCATTGCACTAGGGCGAATCAGCGCATTCGTCCGGTGGGTGGCGCGCACCCCGTGGCCGGTGTTCACGCTGGGCATGCTGCAGGCCGACATCATCGGCGCGCTGTTCGTGCTGGGCTTCCTGCGCTTCGGGCTGCCGCCCGAGGACCGCATCCAGCTACAGGACCTGCCCGCCTTCAACCTTGCGGTCTTCCTCAGCTACCTGTTTATCTCCTTCACCGTCGCGTCGTACCTGAGCCTGCGGCTGCTGATCCCTGTCATGCGCTGGCAGCGCCGTGACACCCTGCTCGGCGACCGTGACCCCGCCTCCACCGAGATGGCCCGCACCCGCGCGTTGAAGATGCCGTTCTACCGCTCGGTGATCAGCGTGACGAACTGGTGCCTCGGCTCCATCGTCTTCATCGTCGCCAGCTGGCCGGTGGCCAGCAAGTCGGCGCCGGTTGTAGCGGTCGCCACCGGGCTTGGCGCCACCGCGACGGCGATCATCGGATACCTGCAGTCGGAACGGGTGCTGCGGCCCGTGGCCGTGGCAGCCTTGCGCGGCGGCGTGCCGGAGAACTTCCGCGCGCCCGGCGTCATCCTGCGACAGGTTCTTACGTGGGTGCTCTCCACCGGAGTGCCAGTCCTTGCGATCGTGCTGGCATTGGTGGCCAGCAAGTTCCAGATCCTCACCGCTCCCGCCGAGCGGCTGACCACGCCGATCCTGATACTTGCACTCGCTGCGTTGGCCATCGGTTTGGCAGGCACCCTGCTGGTGGCGATGTCGATCGCCGACCCGCTGCGCCAATTGCGTTGGGCCCTTGGCGAAGTGCAGCGCGGCAACTACAACGCGCACATGCAGATCTACGACGCCAGCGAATTGGGTTTGCTACAAGCCGGATTCAACGACATGGTGCGCGACCTGGCCGAACGACAACGGCTACGTGACCTGTTCGGCCGCTACGTCGGCGAGGACGTGGCCCGTCGCGCCCTTGAACGCGGCACCGAGCTCGGCGGCCAAGAGCGCGATGTCGCAGTGCTTTTCGTCGACCTGGTGGGGTCGACGCAGCTGGCGGCGACCATCCCGGCGTCGGAGGTCGTCAGCCTGCTCAACGAGTTCTTCCGTGTCGTGGTCGACACCGTCAATCGTCACGGCGGGTTCGTCAACAAATTCCAGGGCGACGCGGCGCTGGCCATCTTCGGCGCGCCGATCGAGCACCCCGACGCCTCCGGTGCCGCGCTGGCCGCGTCCCGTGAGCTGCACGACGACCTGATAAACGTCCTGGGCGAAACCGATTTCGGCATCGGGGTGTCCGCAGGGCGGGCCATCGCCGGGCACATCGGCGCGCAGGCCCGATTCGAATACACGGTGATCGGCGACCCGGTCAACGAGGCGGCACGCCTCACAGAACTCGCCAAGCTGGAGCAGGGCCACGTACTGGCGTCGGCGATCGCGGTCAGCGGCGCGCTGGATGCCGAGGCACTCTGCTGGGATGTCGGCGAGATCGTCGAACTGCGCGGCCGTACCGCACCTACCCAGCTGGCCCGACCGCTGAACCTGGTTGAACCCAACGAAGTTAGCGACATCGACGACGCCCGCAGCGACGTCTCCACCTAGATTGGCGAACGCTTGGTGCAGAGTATCTCCAGCCATGAGGTGACCTGACGGCGGCAGCGGACCACAATAGTTGTGATGGTTCTCAGCAAGGTGAGCGTGGTCTTCTTTCGGCGGCGTTGGTGTCGGCCGGTCTTACGGGTGCGGTCCTGATGGTCTGCTCGTACTGCGGTGCAGATGTGGGTAGCAGCGGGGTGTGCGAGAAGTGTGGCGCGGAGCGTGGGAACATCAAGCTGACCGGATGGCGCCCCGACCCGACTGCCCGACATGAAGGCCGCTACTACGTCGCTGGACGCCCCACCAATCGGGTCCGCAATGGCAGAACCGAGGCTAACGACCCCACCGGCGGCGAACTGCTGCCCAATTACACCGACGTCCCCGCCCGCGGCAGGATGAGCATTCGGACGTCGTGGCTCGGCACCGGGGCGGGAGTCGCGCTCATTGTGGTGTCAGCGCTCGTGTTTTGGGCGATGCACTATCCGCACCGTGGTCCGTCGGAATCGCCCGAGGCTACCTACCTCTCGACCTTGCAAGATGCAGGTCTGGACCGCCAGTTCAACTCCGATGCCAATGCGATCGCCCACGGCAGACAGGTGTGCCGGCAACTCGACGACGGGGGTGCGCAGCAGGGTCTACCCGCAGACAAGATCGCCGTCGACATCTTCTGCCCACGATTCGCCCAAGGCTTTCACGTTCTCGAAACAGCCACTGTGACAGGAACATTCGTGCTGACCGGAGGAGACTCCGACGCGGTGATCAGCTCGATCGCATCGGACGGGACGTCCTGCCACGGCGTGGACGGATACTCTGATATCGACGGCAACACCCAACTCGTCGTGAAGAACGGCAAGGGCGAAATCCTGGAGACCACGACGCTCGGAGAGGGTCATGGCGACGGCCGCACCTGCACGTTCTCCTTCAGCTTTCCCATCACGGAAGGTCAGGATCGCTACGTCGTCTCGGTGAGCCACCGCGGCGACTTCATCTACGACTTCAACCAACTAGCCAACCACGGCGTCCAAATCCGCCTCGGTCACTAGGAGCACTCGGAAAACGCGGTCGACGCCAATCCGGACGTGCATATCGCGTCGAACGACGTCGGCTAGGCCTTCTTCGCGGCCCTCTTCTTGGCTGGGGCCTTCTTCGCCGCCGCCTTCTTCGTCCGCTTGACCGGGCCTCGCGCACGGCGGTCGGCGAGCAGTTCGGCGGCGCGCTCGTCGGTGATCGACAACACGTCGTCGCCCTTGCGCAGGCTGGCGTTGGTCTCACCGTCGGTGACGTACGGACCGAACCGGCCGTCCTTGATCACCATCGGCTTTTCGGTCGCAGGGTCGACGCCAAGTTCCCGCAGCGGCGGAGCCGAAGCTCCCTGTCCGCTACGGCGTTTCGGCTCGGAGTAGATCTTCAGCGCTTCGTCGAGCGTGATGTCGAACATCTGCTCCTCGGTCGCCAACGATCTGGAGTCGGTGCCGCGCTTGAGGTATGGGCCGTAGCGACCGTTCTGCGCGGTGATCTCCTCACTGGTGTTCGGGTCGACGCCGACGACGCGCGGCAGCGACAGCAGCCTCAGCGCATCGTCCAACGTCACCGTTTCCAGATCCATGGACCGCAGCAGCGAGCCCGTGCGCGGCTTGGGGCCGGTCGGCTTCTTGGCCTTCTTCGCAGGCGCGCCCGCGTCGTCCTCGGGCGCCTCAGTCTCGGGAGGTGCCGGCAGCACCTCGGTGACGTACGGCCCATAACGGCCATCCTTGGCCACGACCTCATGACCCGTCTTCGGGTCGATGCCCAGCGTGCGTCCTTCTTGCGGTGTGGCGAAGGCCTTTTCGGCCAGCTCAAGTGTCAACTCGTCCGGGGTCAGCTCATCCTTGAGGTTGGCGCGCTGCGGCTTTAACTCTCCAGCCTCGCCGTCCGGGTCAGCCACCATGCGCTCCAGGTACGGCCCGTTCTTGCCCACCCGAACATTGATCGCGCGACCCTGGTCATCGTCAAATAGCTTGATAGAGTTCACTTCTCGAGCATCGATGCCCTCGAGATTCACGCCGACGAGCTTCTTCAGCCCGCCCGACCGGGCGATCGAGTCCGCCACTCCGTGCGCGCCGCCGAAGTAGAAGTTGTTGAGCCAGTTGGTGCGTTGCTCGTGGCCTGCGGCGATCTCGTCGAGCTCGTCTTCCATCGCCGCGGTGAAGCCGTAGTCGACGAGCCGGCCGAAGTGCTGCTCGAGCAGGCCGGTGACCGCGAACGCCACCCACGACGGGACCAGCGCGCTGCCCTTCTTGTGGACGTATCCGCGGTCCTGGATGGTCTTGATGATCGACGAGTACGTCGACGGCCTGCCGATGCCGAGGTCTTCCAGTGCCTTGATCAGCGACGCCTCGGTGTAGCGCGCAGGCGGCGATGTGGTGTGCCCGTCGGCGGTCAGCTCCTTGGCATCGACCCGCTGGCCCTGTGTCAGGTTCGGCAGCCTGCTCTCGGCGTCGTCGGCCTCACCGCCGGCCTGCTCGTCGATGCTCTCGACGTAGGCCTTCAGGAAGCCGGCGAACGTGATGGTCCGGCCGCTCGCACCGAACACGACCTGCTGCCCGCCGCTGGACGCGCCGCCGATGCGCAGCGAAAGCGTCGTGCCGCGCGCATCGGCCATCTGCGAGGCCACGGTGCGCTGCCAGATCAGCTCATAGAGCCGGAACTCGTCGGTGTCGAGCTGGCTGTGCAGCTGGCCCGGCGTCTGGAACACGTCACCGGCGGGCCGAATAGCCTCGTGCGCCTCCTGGGCATTCTTGACCTTGCGGGTGTACTGGCGCGGCGTCGGGTGCACGTACTCCTCGCCGTAGAGCTGGCGAGCCTGGTTGCGCGCGGCGTTAACGGCCGACTCAGACAACGTCGTGGAGTCGGTACGCATATAAGTGATGTAGCCGTTCTCGTACAGCCGCTGCGCGATGCTCATCGTGCGCTCCGAGGAGAACCGCAGCTTGCGGCCCGCCTCCTGCTGCAGCGTCGAGGTCATGAACGGCGCGTACGGCCTGCGGGTGTAAGGCTTCTGCTCAACCGACGACACCGTCAGCTGCGCGCCGCGCAGTCCGGTCGCCAACGCTGCTGCGGCCGCCTCGTCGAGCACGAGCACTTCGTCGAGCTTCTTGAGCTGGCCGAGAGAGTCGAAGTCCCGCCCGGTGGCCACCCGACGCCCGTCGACGGAGTTCAGCTTGGCAGTGAAGGTCGGCGGTGACGCCTGCGCGTCGGAGACGCTGGCGTCGAGTTCGGCCGTCACATCCCAATAGCCGGCACTGCGGAACGCCATCCGCTCGCGCTCGCGCGACACGATGATTCGCGTCGCGACCGACTGCACCCGCCCCGCGGACAGCTTCGGCGCGACCTTCTTCCACAGCACGGGGCTGACCTCGTAGCCGTAGAGCCGGTCCAGGATGCGGCGGGTCTCCTGCGCGTCGACTAGGTCGTTGTCCAGATCGCGTGGGTCCTCGGCGGCGGCCCGGATGGCCGGCTCGGTGATCTCGTGGAACACCATCCGCTTGACCGGGATGCGCGGCTTGAGCGTCTCGAGCAGATGCCACGCGATGGCCTCGCCCTCGCGGTCGCCGTCAGTGGCCAGATAAAGCTCGTCGACGTCCTTGAGCAGGTCCTTCAGCTCGGCGACGGTGCTCTTCTTATCGGGGCTGATGATGTAGAGCGGCTCGAAGTTGTCCTCGACGTTGACACCGAGGCGCGCCCACGGCTCCGACTTGTACTTCGCAGGCACGTCGGCGGCATTCCGCGGCAGGTCGCGGATGTGGCCCCGAGAGGACTCCACGATGTAGTTAGAGCCCAGGTAGCCAGCTATTTTGCGCGCTTTGGTAGGCGACTCGACAATGACGAGTCGCCTAACGTTGCCGTTACGGCCGCTACCGCGGTCCCCGTCAGCCACCTGTGCTTACGCTCCACTTCTCCGATTGCCGCACGGCGTAGATATATAGCCTCTCGGCAGATATCCGACCCCGCTGGCAACTGACAATTTCGCACCCCGCGCCAGCGGACGCAAACTGACCCCCCAGTTGCAGCCTGTCAGATCCGCGGCCAATGCTCGAACGCTTCGACGTTGCCTGGGGGTTCCCCCACGTTCTCTACCAGGCGCGATAGCCGTCGACGTCCGCTGATGCGCAGGGCAGGATGCGACCCCCTGGTACCGATCAATGTTGGGGCTATCCCCACCCGCATCATCGCCGACGCGAGCGCCGCATGCGTGTCGGGGGCGTGTGGATCCAGGCCCAGCAAGTACCGATCGGCTTCAGGTGTGCCAGAGGCGAGCGTCCAGGCCCGCATCTCGCGGGGCCCTGGTAGCCATTGCGGTGGCACGGTCTTGACCGCCCCAAGCGTCCATTTGCGGGCGATGCCCACCAGGCGCGGGTCTACCGTTGTGCGCACCAGAGGGGTGTTCTCGTCGGTACGGGCGATCTCGGGCTGCAGGCCGGCCTCAGTGATCATCTCTGCGAGGCCCTCGGCGCGCCACAGTCGATCCACCACCACCGACAGCCGTGCTCCATCCCCGACCAGCACCACCTGGCCAGGCGCGGCGAGGATCCCGGTCAGGTCGGCGACCGCAGGCGGCACCGACTCGGCCGAGAAGAACGACAGCTGGCTCACGCAGTCGACAGTAGGCCAGTGGCGCCGCACGGATGGGCCGCCGGGCCGCGAGGGCCCCAAAACGAAAACGCCCCCGCGCTGTCCGTTACCGGAACGGCGCGAGGGGTTTCTCGGATTCTATAAGCGGGCGACCCTAGACGGCGCGAACACCTGTGGCCTGTGGGCCCTTGGGGCTTTGGCCGACCTCGAACTCGACCTTCTGGTTCTCTTCAAGGGTGCGGAAGCCGCTGCCCTGAATTTCCGTGTAGTGGACGAAAACATCCGCGGACCCGTCCTCCGGGGCGATAAAGCCGAAGCCCTTCTCCGCGTTGAACCACTTCACAGTTCCCTGTGGCATCTCTCGTGATTTCCTTCTCTTCATACCGGGCGGTTCACCGACTTCCGGCGTACCGGGCCCGTTCCGACCGCCATACCAACGCGCTTGTCGTCGGAACTTGACCCGACCTACAACCCTCGCAGGAACCGCGATCGCAACGTCGATCCTGCGAGTGCATATACACGAACACAGAAGCTGCGACCGCCGTAAGTCAATCATGTTCAGGGCTGCCGCGACAGTGTAGGCGCGATCCAGTGGTGAACAATTCGTATACGAGGGCTTCAGGAGGGCATGCGGTGTCAGATTCGGGGTCGGATTTCGGCCGCGAGCTGCTGGCCTGCGCGCTCGAAGGCACCGATCCCAAAGAAGACCCTTTGCGCCACGTCGCAGATCTCTCACCACGTCAGGGACGACTGCAACCATGGCCGCAATGGGCAGATCGAGATGTCGTGCGGGCGTTCCATGATCGCGGCATCGAGGCGATGTGGTCGCATCAACTCGCTGCCGCCAACCTCGCGCACGACGGCAGGCATGTGGTGCTCAGTTCCGGCACCGCGTCGGGTAAGTCGTTGGCTTACCAATTGCCGATATTGACGGCGCTGAAAGCAAATTCGCGCGCCAGAGCTCTGTACTTGTCGCCAACCAAGGCGCTCGGCCACGACCAACTGCGGGCAGCGATCGCGCTGACCGAGGCGGTGCCAGGCCTTGGTGACGTCGCACCCAGTTCTTACGACGGCGACAGCCCTGGCGAGGTGAGGCGCTTCGCGCGTGAACGATCGCGCTGGATCTTCTCCAATCCCGACATGATTCACCTATCACTGCTGCGCAACCACGCCCGCTGGGCGGTATTCCTGCGCAACCTCCAGTTCATTGTCGTCGACGAATGCCATTACTACCGTGGAGTTTTCGGATCGAATGTGGCAATGATCCTGCGCAGGCTCTTGCGGTTGTGTACCCGGTACACGTCGGGACCAACGGTCATCTTCGCCAGCGCGACCACCGCACAGCCCGCGGCGACCGCGTCCGAACTCATCGGGCAGACCGTGGCGGAGGTGACCGAGGACGGCTCGCCGCAGGGCGCGCGCACCGTTGCACTGTGGGAGCCGGCGCTGCGCGAGGACATCGTCGGTGAAAACGGTGCTCCGGTGCGGCGTTCGGCAGGCGCCGAGGCTGCGCGGGTGATGGCCGATCTCATCGCCGAGGGCGCGCGAACGCTGACCTTCGTGCGGTCGCGCCGCGGGGCCGAATTGACCGCACTGGGCGCGCGAGCACGACTCGAAGACATCGCACCGGAACTGGCCGACCGTGTGGCGTCCTACCGGGCGGGTTATCTGGCCGAGGACCGCCGGACACTGGAACGCGCTCTGGCCGAAGGCGAATTGCGGGGCATGGCCGCCACCAACGCGCTGGAGTTGGGCGTGGATATCGCGGGACTGGATGCGGTGGTGTTGGCGGGATTTCCGGGGACCGTCACGTCGTTCTGGCAGCAGGCCGGCCGATCGGGCCGTCGCGGGCAGAGCGCGCTGATCGTGCTGATCGCCCGAGACGACCCGCTGGACACCTACCTTGTGAACCATCCGGCCGCACTGCTGGACAAACCGATCGAACGCGTGGTGATCGATCCGAGCAACCCGTATGTCCTTGGCCCGCAGCTGCTTTGCGCGGCAACCGAACTTCCGTTGACCGAAACGGAGGTGCGGATGTGGAACGCCGAGGCGGTAGCGGAGACACTCGTCGACGACGGGCTGCTGCGCCGAAGGCCCAGCGGCTACTTTCCCACCCCTGGCGTCGATCCGCATCCGGCGGTGGATATTCGCGGCTCCTCGGGGGGCCAGATCGCGATCCTGGAGGCCGGCACCGGCCGCCTACTTGGCAGCGCGGGCGTAGGCCAGGCACCGGCGTCGGTTCACCCCGGCGCGGTGTATTTGCATCAGGGTGAGAGCTATGTCGTCGACTCACTGGATTTCGAGGACGGCATCGCGTTTGTGCATTCGGAGGACCCTGGCTATACGACGTTCGCGCGCGAGCTCACCGACATCACGGTGACGGGCCAGGGTGAACGAACGACCCACGGGCCGGTCACCATTGGCCTCGTACCGGTGGCGGTGACCAATACGGTGACCGGCTATCTGCGACGCAGGCTCGACGGTGAAGTGATCGACTTCGTCGAGCTGGACATGCCTACCCGCACATTGGATACCGTGGCCGTGATGTGCACTATCACGCCAGAGGCGTTGCAGCACAGCGGAATCGATTTGCTGCGCGTGCCGGGATCGCTGCACGCCGCTGAACATGCGGCGATTGGTCTGCTGCCGTTGGTCGCGAGCTGCGACCGCGGCGACATCGGCGGAGTGTCGACAGCCGTGGGTCCGGTGCAGGGATTGCCGACGATTTTCGTATACGACGGCTACCCCGGCGGGGCCGGCTTCGCCGACCGCGGCTTCCGGAAGATCCAGACGTGGTGGGAAGCGACGGAAGCGGCGATCGCGGCCTGCGAATGCCCTCTTGGCTGCCCGTCGTGCGTGCAATCGCCGAAATGTGGCAGCGGCAACGATCCTCTGGACAAGCAGGGTGCGTTGCGAGTGCTGAGTCTGGTGCTCGGCGCGCTCGCAGGCGACGCGCCGTGATCCGCCCATGGGGCGACCGACCCCTCGACGGTCGCCCCCGTGGATCCGCGGCCAAGGCGGTGCTTGAAATCGAGCACGCCGAGCACACAGACAGGTGCGGCGAACAGTCGGACAACGCGATCCGTTCCCAATCCCGGAAGTCGGGCGCGAACGGAAAGTACCTCGTCGGAGGGCCTACTGCAACTTAGGGAAGCTTTACCGAGCCGCCTCAGAATCCCGCTAGCAGCGCGGATCGACGGATTTCGTAGTCGGCTTTCGCTGGGAGGCGGCCCTCAGCTCGACGGTAAGATGCCGCTATGAACCACGACTGGCTGCTCGTGGAAGTTCTCGGCAGCGAGCCCGTCGTCGTCGCACAAGGTCCTCGAACCAAGAATCTCGTTCCAATCAGCGCATTCTTGAGGCGAAACCCGCATCTCATGGCGATCCAGACGGCCATCGGCGAGACCGTGCGCGCCGGAGTCGGGCTGAGCAGCATCACACCGAAGCATGACCGCGTAATTCGTACTGAAGTTGTCCAGATGTCCGATGGGCGCATCCACGGCGTGCACGTGTGGATCGGTCCTCCTGAGATGGATCCGCCGGACCGCCCGACACCAGGACCGCTGATCTGGGACCTGACGAACGCGACCGCGACCGACACCCCCGAGTCGCTGGCGAACAGCGGATGGGATCCGGAGAAGGCGCCAACCCACGGCAGGGCGTTCGCCGACGACCTGCCGCGGCGCGATCTCAACCCCAGCGAAGCCAAAGTGTTGTCGATGGCGATCAAACCCGAGCTCGGCACGAAGTTCTGCAGTACCTGGGACATAACGGATTTCAATGGTGACCCGATCACCATCGGCTTTGTCTCCCGTGTGCTGCAGGAGAGCGAAGATGACGGCAGCGAACGACTGATCTGCCGAGCAATGAACTGGCGCAGCGTGCGCGAGGACCCGAACGTGCCTCATGACTACCTGGCGCAGCGGATCCTCGCAGGATTGGCACAACCCGACGTCTATAGGTGCATCGTCGATCTCAAGAACTGGACGCTGTTGAAGTGGCTCGACGATCCGGTGCCCTTCTTCGACTGGCGCGCCAGCATGGCAGGAGACCATGCCGTCCACCCCGCCGATCGGAGCCAAATGGCAAAGATGGCAGCAGAATTCGCCACCGGCTCGGCATCGGGCGTGCTGCGCATGAAGGCCAACGGCGGTGGATGGACGCCCGTCCATGTCACAGTCAACCGCGTTCAGCTCGAAGAGGATATCTACGCAGGGATGGCGACGCTACGTGTTCCCACCGATGATCAGATCGCGGCCGCCGGGCTAGAGGATATCGACGACGCTGAAGCCCCAAAGCGAAAGGCCAAGCCCCGCAAGGACAGAGCAGCCAAGCCCTAGCTCCCGGTGTCAACCGGACCGGCCCTTGCCGTGGCGCGCGCCGGCCCCACCGCGATCCGTCCAAGCGGTACGCGTGACTCGACGGTGACGAGCACATCGAGATCCTCGACCTGGCAACGGGTGACGGCCGCGTTCATCGCGAGTGCCAACGCCGATGCCCGCGAGCAGGCCGCGTGTGTGCCGTCGGCGAGGTGCACCGCCGCGGCCACCGCGGCCAGGTCGGCCGCCGCCTGCGCCCGGTGGCGGGCGATCGCCGCGGACCCGACGTACACACCGCCGACGGTGATCGTCAGCAGGACCGCCATCATCGCAACGGCAATCAGACTGGCAGAGCCGTGCTCAGCGTGGACCAGGCTCGGCTGCCGCGACCGCCTCTGCCGCGATGGTGATGCCAGGCAGCAGCGGTGATTTCGCGGTGACCCTCGCGACCACGAACTCACCGTCGCGCCGTAGATGTACGGCCGCCCCGTCGGGCGCGATGCGCTGTGCGGCATCGCTTGTCGAGCCTTCATCGCCCCGTGCGGCGAGGCGAGCAGCCTCGCGCGCTGCGTCGACGCACCGCACTTGCATCGATACCGCGGTGAGCCCTGATACACACACGACGAGCACGACGACCAGGGCAGCGATCGCGAACGCCGCCTCGATGGTGACACCGCCGGCCGAGCCGGCGATCCAACTCCAGCCGCACTCACCGACTAGACGTTGGTGTTCAACGCCCGGTTGATGATGTTGGTCAACGCGCTGACGATCGAGTCGCCGGTGATCACCGTGTACAGGATGGCACCGAACGCCGCGGCGGCGATGGTTCCAATCGCATACTCGACCGTCGACATGCCGTCGTCGTCCACCACCAACAACGTCAGCTGCGCCCACAGCGACCGGACCTTGTCTCCTACCATCATGATTTCCCTTCATTTACCTTCTGCCGTCATAGAATTCCCGACCTCAGTACGCCACCGGCCAACCCGGCAACCACCGGGATGATCCCCAAACACACGAACGCAGGCAGGTAGCACAGGCCCAGTGGCCCTGCGATCAACACCGAGGCCCGCTCCGCTGCGGCGCTCGCGGCATCGGCCGCCTCGTGACGCGATTCGTCGGCTAGCTCCGCAACTCCTTGTGCCAGCGCAGTTCCCGACGATGCCGACCGTCGGGCTAGCCGCAACAGCGCTTCGGCATGCTTGCCAACCGGGCCACCCGGGCTCGCCCACGCTGATGCCGGCTCGGCACCAAGCGCCAACAGGTCGGCGGCACGGCTGAGCAGCATCGCCAGTGCCGCAGGAGCAGACGGCGCGGTCGCCGACGCGGCCGTCGACACAGCCATCCCCGAACGCAGGCATGCCGCAAGAACATCGAAGCTCGACGCTGCGGCCAGTGGATCACACGCGCTCGGCGGCGTTGACCGACGTCGCGGCGGGACAGCCGTCAAACCCGCCCGGACCTCGACGCTAGAGTCCCTGCCGATCACCAGTGCGGCCGCCAAAAGCAAAGCAGCCCAACTCATGTCGACACCTGCGCGGTGATGCGGTCCGACCACACCAGCCCACCGCACGCTAATGCGACGCCGATGACCAACAGCCAGCCGCCCGATCCGCCAGACAGCAGGAAGGCCACTGGATCTGCCCCGATCAACTGTCCGAGACCGACGCCAAGGACCGGCAACCCGGCCAGCACAGCAGCAGTGGTGCGCGCGCCGGCCATCCCTGCGTCGACCTTTGCCGTAAAGCGGCCCCGTTCGACGATGTCCCGCTGGGCGGCCTGCATCAGCGTCGCGATCGCAAGGCCGTGGTCCTGAGCTAGTTGCCAGCACACCGCGAGCCGCTCCCAATGCGCGGACAGCGACGAATTTCCGGCTACGCTGCGCAGGCCGCCGGCGACGTCGGCCCCCAACCGCGCACGCGCGGCGACCGCACGAAGTGATGCCGCAACCGCGCCGTCGACCTCGCCTGCTGCGACGCTGAACGCGGCAACTGGATGGGCGCCAACTCGCAGCTCGCCGACGAGAACATCCAATGCGCCCTGCAATGCCTCGGACTCGGTGGCGCGGCGCCGCAGCCGAGCCCATCGCCGCCTGCGCATCCACAGCGTGACACCGACCATCGAGCAGGCCACCACGACGCTGACAGGAAGCACGATCGCCAACGCCACGACGACGGCGGCCGCGCACGGCAGCACCGGGAACCGACGGCGCGCGGGCATGAGAAGGCCGAGTGTTTGGAGCCTGCGCCGGCAGCCTGCCGGCGTCAAAACAAGCGCCAGCGCCAGCGCTATCAACGCGCCACTCACGGCAGAACCCGGTTTCGCAGCAGCATTGCCAAATGCTCACGACCGCAGCCCAATCCGGTGTCAACATGCCACGCGGTGGCCACCCGGACACGCCCGTCTTCTCCGGGCCTGAGCACTCCGATCTCACTCAACCGACGCGTGCCGTTTCTGTTGCGGCTCACGTGCACCACCACCTGCACCGCCGCGGCCAGTTGGCTGTGCAACGCCGCGCGGTCAAGCCCGCCGAGCGAGGCAAGCGCTTCGAGGCGAGCCGGAACCTCGGCGGGGTTGTTGGCGTGTACCGTCCCTGCGCCGCCGTCGTGGCCGGTCTTAGCTGACTATTCCGTAAACGTACGTTACGTTCGCGGCGAGCCTCTTTCCCCAAGTGACGAACGCCCAGTAGCAATGCGTTCGCCACATTGCTACTGGGGAGGTGGAGACTTGCTCGAAGGTGGGTTTACTGTCCGAAGGATTGGTCACGCGGGTGGCCGCCAGTCGTACTGGATTTTCACGCCGGCAGGCGAGTTGCATCGGCCGTCGTTGGATGTGTTGACGCAGTTCGGCCCGTCTACTCAGCAGACTTACGCGTACAGCCTGGTCGATCATCTCAATTGGCTTCATGTGAATCGCAAGTCGACCAGCACGGTGACTCTGGATGACTTGCGCCGCTATATGAATGGGCTCACCGGGCAGGCGGACGGCGTCTACGGTGTGGCGTGGCGGGCGTCGGAGCAGAAACCCTTGGGGCCGTCGGCGGCGGCCAATGTGGCCACGATCGTCAAAGTGTATTACCTCGCCCTGGCGGCGAAGGGGGAAGCCAGCGCCGAGCTGGCCGCCGGATTTGAGGCCGCGCCGCGGCAGCCGAAGCGCAAAGGGTCGCGGGTCGTTTCATCAAATCCACTCGCGCCCCGCAAGTCTGCGCGCAGGCCACGGTTTCTGGCTGACGCTGTGGTGCGGTCCCTGTTCGAGCCGTCGGTGTTGACGACCGCCCGCGATCTCATGATCGTCACGTGGCTGCGCGACGGCGGTTTGCGTGTCGGTGCGATGTGCGGATTGCGTTTCTGCGATCTGCATCTGATCGACGGCCATCCCTGCGGGCAGCGCGCCGACCCTCACGTTCATATTGTCGGCCGTGAGGACAACCCCAACCGGGCGCGGGCCAAGGCATACGCGACTTCCGGCCTGAGCCCGGAAGGTTACGTGCTGGACGGGGTTATCCGCGCGCTGAGTCCCGCCATGATCAGCACCTTCTACGGGTATCTGCTCGACGAGTATCACGGGATCTCGCACCTGGTCGATCACGAGCAAGTGCTCGTGCATCTGCAGGGCACGTCACCGGGCAGAGCGCTGAGCACCAGCGGCGTCCGCAAGATGCTGAGACGGTCCTGCGGGCGCGCCGGATTGGACGCCCGCATCACCCCTCACGCATTCCGTCACCGGGCCGCAGCAGCGTTATACGCGGCTACGGACTTCAACGCAGAGATGGTCGCTCAGGAGTTCGGCTGGTCCAGCCCATCGATGGTTACCGAGCTTTACGGGAAGTCGGCGAACAGGGAGGCGATGAAGCATCTTCATCGGGTGTGGGATGCGGCTCCTGGATTAAACGCCGGACCCAGCAGCGGCGGAGCGGCATCGTGAGCGTCGAGACCGCAACCAGCGAGCAATCGGGCCCCCAACTTGTCGTCGATACGACTTCGGACTACTTGCAGCTCACCGCAGAGCAGCGGTATCGGTTGATCAGCCAGCGGTTCCCGGCGTGGTTATTGGCAGAGCCAATCGTGTTCCCGCGCAATCATTCCACCTACGGGTGGGCGTGCCCGGTTGTTGGGTGCCTGGGCTCCCCTGGGAAGACTTATACCAATCTGATGTGCGTTCAACACGCGCGTGAATTCGCCGAGGTCGAGGAGTCGACCAGTCTGGCCGAGTTCGTCACCACTGCGCGGCCGACTGGCTCCCAAAGTTGGGGGTGGGCGTTGGTTCGCCGGCAGGGGTGCTCAATCTGCGGTGATCACCGTGAAGTATCTGGGAATGGATACTGCATGCAGCATTCAAACAGTTTGCGAAATGCCCGCCAGCAGGGCGTGAGCGAATCGGATTGGCGTGCAACACAAGAACCTCTACCGCCCTTCGGCGCCGAGTGCGCAGTCCGGCCCTGCGTCCGAGATGCCGACTGTAGCCGGTTCAGTGGCTCGGAGAAGCGATCGTTGTGCCGAACGCATCTGCGGGGCTGGATACTTTGGATTGGGCGACGCGGGGCGGAACCTTCGTTGTCGGTTTTCGAGGAATGGCTGAAGTCGCCATCGACGCTCGCGTCGGTGAGGCCTCCCGACAGTCGCGGCGAAGTGCACTTGGCGGCTCTGCCGCGCAGCTTGCAGCGCGAAATCCGCTACGGGCTTGACCGTCACGCGAAAACGGCACGGCGCACGCAGTGGCGGCCCATCGATATCCAGGACGTGGTGGACCAACTTGCGGCGGTGGGGGCTGTTTCGCTCGTCGACCCGATCGTTGACGTGATGGCCGAAGATCCGTCCAAAAGAGTCCGGCAACGCATTTGGCGCGATCTGCCCATCGCTGCGCGCAGCCTTATGCTGACCAAGGAGACCGCGAAGGAGGCGGGGTGGTTCGACCCCGTCATCTCCGGTGGGAAGCCGTTTTACGGAACTCAAGGTGACGAACGCCGGCGCGTGGTGTGGGACCTTAACCGTGTTTCCCAACGTTGGCTGCGTGACGCGCTGTGGGACTACCTCTACGACGAGTCCTTAGAACCCGACGGGAAGCGGCGCTCCGCTGGGACGGTGTATTACCGACGCTACGGCGTCATGTTGCTGTCCTACGTTCTTGAGCAGATCAGGCCCGACCACGGGCACGATCCGACGTTACTGTCAGCCGCAGACGCTCAGGCCATCAGAGAACTGCTCAACCTGTGGTTCAACGAGCAGATCCCAGTCCCACCGCTGATATGCGAAGCCAGAAAAGTCGACGGGGTGCTGACCGAACGAGCACGCCACGTATTAATGCGCAACGCACATGTTGTGTTGCAACACAACAAGGAGCGCGGCCGAACAGGCCCAACGACGGAGGACTTCATCCTGCGGTTCCCCGAATTCCCGGTTCCCGCCAGAAACCCTCTGCCCCGGCCCTTGAGCTTCGGTGATTTTCAACTTCTCGTTGATCCAGACAACCTGCATGCACTGGACGAATTGGATCTTGCCGCCGTCGGTCTATCTGACGTGTGGCTCACGCAGGCTTTTCAGGGCGGTCGGATCAGCGAAGTCCTCAAACTCCGTCTCGGGTGCATCGGCATGGTAGGTGCCGCGCAGCCCTACCTGTGGCGCGACATCACCAAAGTAAAGGTCATCGACTACGGCATGCCCTGCCACACACCGATTTACGAACGACTATTGCGGCGCCAGACCATCACTAAAGCCAAGCTTCGTGCGCGCTACCACAAACGGCTCGCCGCGCTCGACGGTCCCGGGCGCGAGCGGCTGGAGGCCGAATGGGAACGGACCATGCCGCTGTTCCCCGGCGCGTTCTTAAACCCCGACCTGACCCTAGAAATCTCCTATACCGCGTTTCGCAACGCATGGACGAAATGGTTCGCAAGCCTCGGACTCTCCGGGATCACCACACACCAGACCCGGGCAACGCTGGCGACATCCCTGCTCAACAACGGTGCACCGGCAGACCTGGTCCGACAGATGCTCGGACACTTCTCCGACGAAGCGCTCGCGCACTACGCCCGCTACAACGACGAAAGCATGGCCAAGCATCTCAAACAGGTCTGGGCTGCCGGCCCAGGCACCAATAAGCCCGGAACCATCCTGCTGCGCCCCGGCGACCTCAACACCGACGGCGGTTCCGTTCGCGCCAGGATCGACCTGGCAGTGATACCGGTGGAACACGGAATCTGCCGATACGGCCCAGTGGTCGGCGGGGACAGCTGCCCATTCTCGAAGAACTGCACCAACGGCCCCCAAGGCCCATGCGAACACTTCGCCCTCACCGGAGCTGACCTCGCGTATTGGGAACGCAAGCGCGATGCTGCTTTTCACTTCGCCGAAGGTGCTCCCAACGATGACGCCCGCGACTACATCCTGTCCGCGTGGGATCCCTGGCAACCCGTTCTTGCCGGACTACGCGAAGCCCTCGATGAGCTCGGCCTGCTCGAAGAAGCCGAAAAGCTCGACCTACGCAGCCCCGTTCACGACTACTTCCATCCGGTTTTCACCACCGGCTGGACCCTCGACCAGCTCTCGCAGCCAACACAGGGATCGGAGATGTCCACACCATGAACAGTCAAAACACAGGACCTCGGAGCAGTGCGGCTACAACGAACCGCAGGCGGCCGGTGGAGGCGATCGAGAAACGAGCACACCGCAGCACTGAGTGCGAACAACGGGTCCGAAAAGCACTCGGCAAGCTTGCAAAAACGGGAATTCCGTTCACCGTCAAAGACGTGTGCGACCTGGCCGGGGTAGGTAAGACGTTCATCTACGACCCACGCCACCCCGAACTCACGCAAGCAATCCTCGATGCGCGCAATGCCTCCCAGATCGCCACCACCATCCGCGCTGAACAGAACATCGACGGGCGGACCTCGTCCTGGCGTGGGAGGGCAATCAACGCCGAAGCCCACGCCAAGAAGCTCAAAGCCGACCTAGCGGAACGTGATTCACGCATCGCCGATCTCACCGGTCAGCTCTACGACCCCAACGGAACCCACCTCGTCGACGAGAACGCGAGATTACGCGGCCTGCTCGCAGTCGCCAATCAAAACCTGAAAGACGCACACACCGAAGTACAAACCCTCAACCGATCACTCGACGCAGCACGGGCCAACGTCAAACGGGAACGCCAACGCAACGTGACCCAACTATTCGCCGCCGACCACCCCATCCCGTCTTAATCGCGGCTTAGGCGTGCATCGACTACGGGTGATTGAAGATCTTGATTCCCTACTACCACAAGGAGATTAATCCCATGACCGCTGCCCTACACCGCCTGACATGGGGTGATCAGGCCGGGGCCTCGAGCCAGTCGCCGACCACGGCGAGATCCGCTTCGGTCAACCCCGACCTCGGATCGACACGATGAAGCAAAGCCGATCCTCCGTGATGTGCGCCCACCCATGCACGATCGATGTCGGAGATCTCGTCGTCGAGCCAGACGAAGCGACGCCCAGCGGCAGCTGCGACCAGCGCCGCCGTCTTCCAGTGCAGGGTGCCGATCGGATCCTCCAGCGGCGCTTCGGGCAGATCAGCCACCGGCAACGGTGGGAGCCCGAGCAGCGGGGCGATCACCTCGTTGGCGTCGTGCATCCAGGCCGTGGCCCAGACCAGATCGCAGGCCAGGGCCAGCAGACGTCGACCATGCGTGCGGTCCATCCGCGCCAGCCGCGGGTTGCGGCGACTCTGCCATTCCTGCCAATCGACAAGCGTCGCATCGAGCTTCGCTCCATCGCTGGGCAACAGGGTGCCATCCACGTCCAGGAACAACAGCGCACGGCCGACCACCACGGCAACCTATCAAGCTCCGCCAGCACACCTCGCCGGGATGATTACCGAGCGGACCTTCGTGGAAAAGGCACCAGGTGTGGTGTTTCACCACGTTGGTTATACGGTCGTGGGGGTTGTGCTACTCGCGCCCAGCTACCCTCGAATCGTCAGCGGCAGGCCGATCTTTACGGGGGTGTGCGCATGAACGGCAAGCCCGCGCGTTTTTCCGTGGACTTCGCTCGCCGAGACGGCGTCAGCGGAGGCGACTTCGACCAGCTCCAAACGAGTGAAGTCTGGTGACGCTCAACACCGTCGCGCTCGAGCTAGTACCGCCGAATGTGGAACGCGGAGCTCAGCAGCCAGTCGCAGATGCCCGCAAAGCGTTGCGCCTTGCCGTGGACGCAGGTATCGACGGGAGGATCGGGCACGTGATGATGCCGGGCATGATCCCCGAGGAAGATGACCGGCCCGTCGAGATGAAGCCCAAGGTCGACGTGCTGGAGTTTTGGTCGATGATCAAACCGGAGTTGCCCGGGGTCAACGGGCTGTGCAGCCAGGTCACCTCCTTCTCCGACGAGCCCTCACTGCGCCGACGAGTCACCGATCTGGTGGCTGCCAGCATCGATGGCATCGTGTTCGTCGGCGTGCCGCGCACCATGCACGACGGTGACGGCCCAGGCATCGCGCCGACCGACGCACTGTCGATTTACCGCCAGCTGGTAGATAACCGCGGCGTGATCCTGATCCCCACGCGGGAAGGCGAACAGGGGCGGTTCAATTTCAAATGCGATCAAGGCGCGACCTTCGCTCAGACCCAGCTGCTGTATTCCGACGCGATCGTGGGTTTCCTCAGCGAGTTCGCCAAGACCACGGACTCTCGGCCCGAGATCCTGCTGTCGTTCGGGTTCGTAGCGAAGGTCGAGAACCGGGTGGGTTTCATCGATTGGCTGATCCGGGATCCGGGCAACGCCGCCGTCGCCGATGAGCAGGCGTTCGTTAAGACGTTGGCCACCAGCGAAACTGCTGCCAGGCGCCAGCTCATGGTCGACCTGTACAAGCGCGTGATAGATGGAGTCGCCGACCTCGGCTATCCGCTGAGCATCCACCTCGAGGCGACCTATGGCGCGTCCGCCGCGGCGTTCGAGACCTTCGCCGAGATGCTCGCTTACTGGTCGCCGGCCCGGCTATGACCGGCCGCATTCGGCCGGCGTAACCAATGTCACGAAATAGCACAACTAGGTGTCCCGACGGATCGCACACACCAGCCCGCGCCCAACGTCTGCACCGTGCCCGAGGCCCCTGCTCGAAGGAGATGCGTGAGCCAGCCTTAGCAGTGTCACGAACGCGTCCTCAACATTATGAACTGGTCAGACAATGGCTAAAACAAATTTTTGGCAACTAATGGGAGGGTTGAGCGCGGCGAGCAGATCGACGACCTCGGCACCGCGCACCTCGCCGACGACGATCCGGTCCGGACGCATCCGCAGCGCCTGCCTCACCAGATCGCGAACGGTGACTTCGCCGACGCCTTCGACATTGGCGCAGCGCGCGACGAGCTTGACCAGATGCGGATGCGTTGGCGCGAGTTCGGCGGCGTCCTCCACGCAGACGATGCGTTCGCCGACCGCAACGGCCCCCAATACCGCGGACAACAGCGTCGTCTTTCCTGCCCCCGTTCCGCCAGAAATGAGCATGGCCAGCCGCGCGCCGATGATGTCATCGAGCAGCGCGGCCGCCTGCGGCGCGATGGTGCCCGAACGAGTCAGCGCAGCCAGGTCCTGAGTGGCAGGCCGCAGCACGCGCAGCGACAGGCAGGTGCCACCCGCGGCGATCGGCTGCAGCACCGCGTGCAGCCGGACGGTGAACTGGCCTGTTCCCAGCCCAGCCAACTGGCCGTCGACCCACGGCTGTGCGTCGTCGAGGCGCCGTCCGGCGGACAGTGCCAGTCGCTGCGCCAGCCTGCGGACCGCGGTGTCGTCGGCGAATCGAATTGAGGTGCGGCGCAAACCGTTTCCATCGTCGATCCACACCGCGTCGGGCGCGGTGACCAGCACGTCGGTAGTGCCGTCAGCGCACAGCAGCGGCTCGAGGATGCCCGCCCCTGTCAGCTCGGTCTGCAGCACCCGCAAACTGCTCAGCACCTCGGTGTCACCGAGCACGCCACCGGACTCAGCCCGGATGGCCGCCGCTACCACGTCGGGCCGCAGCGGGCCGGACTCGATGGCCAGCCGCTCGCGAACCCGGTCGATCAGTGACGCGCTCATGGCGCGGCCGTTTGGTGCTGGTGCAATATTGCGAGGACGCGCCGCGCCGCGGTCGCGAGCGGTGATCGATGCCGCAGGCGCAACCCACCCCGCTCGAGGGCATCGGCCACACCCGGCTGTGCCCGCATCGCGGCCAGCAGCGGCAGCCCGACAATCTTGGCGACGTCGGCCGATCTGAGGCCGCCAGGCGACGGGCCCCGCACCACCACGCCTGCGTTCGGATTGGCCGCCGACACCCACGGCACGATCGCCGCGGCGGCGGCGCACGACCGAACGTCGGCAGGAGCCATCACGACGACGAGGTCGGCCGCGTCGAGCACCGTCTCCACCGCGCCGGTCGATCGCCGCGGCAGGTCGCAGATCACCGTCGCACCACCGCGGCTGCCTGCGTCGATCACCGCGCCGAGCGGCTCGGCGTCGATATCACCGCCGGTGCGACTGCCCGACAACACGGTGACGCCACCTCGTTTCGGTAGCGCGTCCCGCAGCGCCGGGTAGCTCACCCGACCGCCTTGCATCGCGAGATCGGGCCAGCGCAGGCCGGCCTCATCCTCGCTGCCAAGGATCAGGTCGATGCCCCCGCCCCACGGGTCGGCGTCGATGAGCAGCGCTTCAGACATTCCCGTTGACGCCTGCGCCAGCGCGGTCGCAAAAACGGACGCACCGGCCCCGCCTCTGCCTGCGATCACGCCGACGACCGCGCCGCGGTGACCCGTGTCGGACGACGCGTCGGCGGCGTCCGACAGCTCGGCCATCAACTCGCTGTCATGTCCGGGCAGTGTGACGACGTGCTGGGCTCCCACCGCGATCGCCGCCTGAAAGTCGGCGGCTCGAGGTTCGGTTCCGACGAGCAGAACGACGCGACCGCGCCGCGGCAAGGCCCTGCACGCACAGCGTCGCGCGGCGGCCACATCGAGCAGAACGGCCGCCGCGGCTGTCCATACTTTGCGGCTTGACGGGTCGGACGCGTGGACAACCGGCAGCCCGGCGGCCGCCGCGATGCGGTCCACGTCGTCTCGGATTGCGGGGTCGCCGACCAGCGCCAAGATCCCGTTGCTTGCGGTCATGACCTCAGCCTGCGGCCGGGTCACGACACAGCGCCATGGTCGTTACGGCGTCTGTGGACGAATGCGAATCTGTGGATAAACCGAACAAACTCTGTGGTATGTCCGCACTGAAAATCGCGTTCCGCAACCAATGAAGAACAGCTGATATATCCGCATTACGAAAGAAGTTTAGGAAAAAAGACGACCCCCGCCAGGGGGGGAGGAGGCGGAGGTCGTCGTGTATCAGCCCCGGGGGGTCGGGCTGATGCACACCCGGCATAAGCCGAGTAATGCTCACTATACACACGGCACAGCGGATGGGCGCAAGTACTGCTTGCCAGAGAAAGCACCGGATAGCAGGAAAGATTGCAGTCACCGGCACCTGTCGTGAACTGCCAATTTGTACACTCTCTCGACTCTTGTCACTCACCGGCCCCTATGCTGGACGGTGTGACCGCACCCGAGCCGGCGGCCAGAGGGTTGACAACGCCGCAAACCGAAACGCCGTCCGGAAGGCCTGTTCGGACCGCGGCCTTCTTCGATCTTGATAAGACCGTCATCGCCAAATCGAGCACATTGGCATTCAGCAAACCTTTCTTCGATCAGGGGCTAATCAATCGGCGTGCGGTGCTCAAGTCGACCTACGCGCAGTTCCTGTTCCTGATGTCGGGTGCCGACCACGATCAAATGGACCGCATGCGCTCTTACGTCACGAACATGTGCACCGGGTGGGACGTCGAGCAAGTGAAGTCGATTGTCGGCGAGACGCTGCACGACATCGTCAACCCGTTGGTGTTCGCCGAAGCCGCCGAGTTGATCGCCGACCACAAGATCTGCGGGCGCGACGTAGTCGTGGTTTCGGCCTCTGGCGAGGAGATCGTCGCGCCGATCGCCCGCGCACTGGGCGCCACCCACGCAATGGCCACCAGGATGGTCGTCGAGGACGGCCGCTACACCGGCGAGATCGCCTTCTACTGCTACGGCGACGGCAAGGTCGAAGCTATCCGTCAGCTCGCCGCGCGCGAGGACTACGTACTCGAACATTGCTACGCGTACTCCGACTCAATCACCGACCTACCGATGCTCGGGGCAGTCGGCCATCCCACCGTGGTGAACCCCGATCGCGCACTGCGCAAAGAAGCGGCGGCTCGGGACTGGCCGGTGGTCACGTTCTCCAACCCGGTGTCGCTGCGCGACCGCATTCCGGCCCCATCGGGCGCCGCAGTCGCAACCACCGCGGCGGTCGGAGTGAGCGCCCTGGCCGCGGGGGCGCTGACGTACTCGTTGCTGCGCCGCTTCGCTTTCTGATAGCTACTCCGCGTAGTAGCTGGCGCAGGGGTGTAACGATCGCGAGTCGCAGGCAATTGGCCCTTGATGTGACCGATGTCACGGAGTACAAAGGAAGCACGGAAGCCTGGCTAGGCCAGGGCCGAGCCGGAAGAGAAGGCTCGACCTCCCGAAGGCAGGCTACCCAGCACGGATCCCGGCACCCACGCGGAGCACATGCCGCGGAATAGGCAAAAGTGTTGCGGGCCTGCGTAATTGCGAAAAGCGGACGGCCACGACGACCCCTTGGGTGGGGTTGCAGTCGAAGCGCATCGCAAGGACGCCGAGGTCACCCACGCAACCCACCAAGCACGCTTGGTAACCGGAGTCCGTGCTAGCGGGCGGCGAGCCGAATCATTTCGGAGCGTCGCCCGCTTCGCGTTGCTGGGACGCCGCCTCGGCGATGGACAGCGCCTCTCGCGCGCCGCCATGCAGGGCCTTGGCGCTCATCACCAGCCACGCCGCAAGGCCGTCGGGTGTGCCCGAGGAGAACCCCCTTGCCGCGGCCCGGTAGTCGCCTGAGTGCCGCATCCAATACACCTCCGGAACGCCGAGGCCGTGCGGGTCAAGACCACTGGCGATGGTCACCAGGCGCGACACCGCCCTTGCCACCACACCGTCGGCGGTACCGAACGGCTCCAGCGTCAGCAGCTCACCGTGGACGACGGCGGCGAGCACCGGCGCGGGCACTCGTGTTCCGCCGGTGACGATGTCGGCCAGCAGGGCTAGCCTGCGGCCGACATCGACGTCGCTGCGCGGACGGCCCAACCGGTCGTCGTCGGCAAGGTCGGCGGCCGCCAGCGCGTGCAGTCGGGCGATGGCCTGAAGCGGCGCCCGCTGCCACACGCCGACCAACGACGTGGCCCCACCTTCCAAGGCCTCCGCTACCCGCAACGCTCCCGCGAGGACCGGGTCAGGCGCGCCGGCGTCCGACAGTTGCAAGGATCCGCCGTCCAGGACGGACGACGCCCGCGCGGCCCGAAGTGCTGCCTCGGCGGCGGTAGCCGGCCATCTCCGCAGATTGGTGCGATGGCGATGCGCGCGGCCCAGCGCCTCGCGCGCTTCCTCGCCTGCCGCGGCAACGCCTGCCAACTCGGCCAGCGGGGCGAGCGGGTCAGCCTCGGTCGTCACGGCAGCACACGCTAGCGCGTGCCCTCGTAGAACACGACCAGCCTGTCGATCCGCCACAGCTGAGCAAGCACGATCAGGCTGGCACCGAATGCGGTCGGCCAAAGCTGGAGCCTCACCAGGCCATAGGTCAGCAGTACGAAACCGGCGGCGCCTACCGGCACCAGCATTCGCAGCACCCTCAGATGATCGGGTGGCACCCGATCACGCTCCTTCAGCCACAGCTTCTCGCCGTAGATGCCCTTCGACGTCCAGCTCGTCGGCGTTTCCACCGGCGCGAAGGCGCGCGGGTTCAGCCACAGCCACACCATGACGCCAGCGATCGGCACCACGCACCACCAGCCCAGCCAGACCCGGCTCCAGATCGCCAGAATCATCAGCGGGATCGCCGCGAAACGGGTCCATACGCTCCACGGGTTGGCATGGCGCTGCCACGCGTCGTCGGTCATCCGGAAGGTGTCGGCGAACTTAGACATGACGCCCATGGATGCCATTGTCCTTGCCTGCGTCGGCGCTGTGGCCGGTGACTAGGCTCACCGATATGTCTGACTCGCACACCGAAGTTCAGTCCGTCTACCCGCCGCCTGACGGGTTCGCCGCGCAAGCCAATGGGGGCGACGAACTTTACCGCGACGCCGAGGCCGACCGGTTGGCGTTTTGGGCGAAGCAGGCCAACCGGCTGTCCTGGGACACCCCGTTCGACGAGGTGCTGGACTGGTCGGAGGCGCCGTTCGCCAAGTGGTTCGTCGGCGGCAAGCTCAACGTCGCCTACAACTGCGTGGACCGGCACGTCGAGGCCGGTAACGGCGATCGGGTCGCGATTCGCTGGGAGGGCGACCGCGGCGACAGCCGTGAGCTGACGTACGCGGATCTGCTCGCCGAGGTCAGCAAGGCCGCCAATGCGCTTACCGGCTTCGGGCTGGTGGCCGGTGATCGGGTCGCGATCTATATGCCGATGGTGCCCGAGGCGATCGTGGCGATGCTGGCATGCGCGCGGTTGGGCATCATGCATTCAGTGGTGTTCGCGGGGTTCTCCGCGACGGCGCTGGCGGCTCGCATCGAAGATGCCGAGGCCAAGCTCGTCATCACCACCGATGGCCAGTACCGGCGAGGTGTGGCGGTGTCGCTGAAAGAGCCGGTCGACGAAGCAGTTGAGGGGCAGAAGTCCGTCGAGCACGTTCTGGTGGTGCGGCGCACCGGAATTGAAACGCCGTGGACCGATGGCCGCGACCTGTGGTGGCACGAGACCGTCGACGTCGCGTCACCCGAGCACACCTGTGAGGCTTTCGACTCCGAGCACCCGCTGTTTCTGCTCTACACGTCGGGAACCACCGGAAAGCCCAAGGGCATCATGCACACCTCCGGCGGGTACCTGACGCAGGCGTCCTACACGCACTACAACGTCTTCGACATCAAGCCGGAGACTGATGTGTATTGGTGCACAGCCGATATCGGCTGGGTCACCGGGCACACGTACATTGTGTACGGGCCGCTGTCCAACGGTGCCACCCAAGTGGTGTACGAGGGCACTCCGAACTCGCCTAACGAGCACCGGCACTTCGAAGTCATCGAAAAGTACGGCGTCACAATCTATTACACGGCTCCAACACTGATCCGGATGTTCATGAAGTGGGGACGCGAGATTCCCGACGCTCATGACTTGTCCAGTCTGCGGCTGCTGGGCAGCGTTGGTGAGCCGATCAACCCCGAGGCGTGGCGCTGGTATCGGGATGCGTTCGGCGCCAACCGAACTCCGGTCGTCGACACGTGGTGGCAGACCGAGACCGGCGCGATCATGATCTCACCGCTGCCCGGCGTCACCGAGGCCAAGCCGGGGTCGGCTATGACCCCGCTGCCGGGCATCTCGGCGAAGATCGTCGACGAAGACGGCAACGAACTGGTGCCAGGCGCTGACGAAGGCGAGCACGTGACGGGCTATCTGGTGCTGGATCAACCGTGGCCGTCGATGCTGCGCGGCATCTGGGGTGATCCGGAGCGGTACATCCAGACCTATTGGTCGCGCTACGCGGACAAGGGCTGGTATTTCGCAGGCGACGGAGCGCGGGTGGACTCTGACGGATCGATCTGGCTGCTCGGCCGCATCGACGACGTGATGAACGTGTCTGGGCACCGGATCTCCACGACGGAAGTGGAATCGGCATTGGTCGGACACTCCGGCGTTGCCGAGGCGGCCGTCGTCGGTGCGAGTGACGAGACCACCGGTCAGGGCATCTGCGCGTTCGTCATCCTGCGGGCGCACGCCAAGGACAACGACAACATGGTCGACGAGCTACGCGAACAAGTCGCCAAGGAGATCGGAAAGATTGCCCGACCGCGCGAGATCCACGTCGTGCCTGAGCTGCCGAAGACCCGAAGCGGCAAGATCATGCGCAGGCTGCTGCGTGATGTCGCCGAAGGCCGCGAACTCGGCGACACGTCAACGTTGGTGGACCCCAGCGTGTTCGAGGCGATCCGGGCCAGCAAGTAATCAAGCGGCGGGGGCTGCCCCGACCGGAACGAATCCCGAGCCCGGCCGGTTCTTGGCGGTGATGTCAGCCAGCTGAGTATTAAACGACATGTTGACCGCAGGCGTGTGCAGCGGGATGTATTTGATGATGCACGTCGGCAGCTCCTCGGAGAAGGCGCCGTGAATCATGCCGACCAACTGGTTGTTGACGGTCACCGGGGCGCCGGAGTCGCCCGGTTGACCGCACACCTGATTGATGAAGGTGCCGGGTTGCTCGCCTGGTCCCCACGTCACGCCGCACGAATACCCCGTCGTGCGGCCGAGTTTGCACGCGATGTCTCCGACGACCGGATCCGGACCGATGCCGTCGATCTCGAATCCCTTGACGTTGTTGACCGGCTGCACCTTCTGCGGGTCGAACTGGATCACCGCGTAGTCGAGGGAGTCGTTGCCCGCGACCATCGTGCCGAGCACCCCTGCGGCCTCGGCACCTTCGGCGGCCACCTTTTCGCCAGGTCCACCGCAGTGCGCAGACGTGAAGCCGATCAGATTGCCGCGGTTGTCGTTACCGATCGCGGTCAGCGTGCACAAGGTGTTGCCCTCGATCACGATGCCGGAACCACCGCCAAGCGGGACCAGGCCATCGGCGTTGGCGAGCGCGGAAGGCAGCAGAAGCGCGGCCAGGGCCGCGATCGTCGCAAAAATCGTCAGGCCGCGGACGCTGGTCCTCAAGTATCTATCCCCCATCGACGTGCCGCCCGACCATCCCGGCCAGTCTATCGTCGGCCCGGATCGTTTCGATGGACGCCACGTGGCAACATGAACCGCGACTGTCACCGGATGCGGGGAGGAACTGTTCCGTGAGTGATCGCAAGGATGGCGTGCCGACGACGGTGACCTCGATACCGCTGGTCGATCCGCACGCTTCCAAAGCCGACCCGTCCATCGGCGACCTCGTCAAGGACGCAACGACCCAGGTGTCGACGCTGGTGCGGGCAGAGGTCGAATTGGCCAAGGCCGAGATCACCCGCGACGTCAAGAAGGGCCTCACCGGCAGCGTCTTCTTCATCTTGGCTCTGGTGGTGTTGTTCTACTCCACCTTCTTTTTCTTCTTCTTCCTCGCCGAACTGCTCGACACCTGGCTGTGGCGGTGGGTCGCCTTCCTGATCGTGTTCGGGGTCATGGTGCTGACCACCGCGGTCCTTGCGCTGTTCGGCTACCTCAAGGTGCGACGGATCCGCGGGCCGCAGCAGACCATCGAGTCGGTGAAGGAAACGCGCGAGGCGCTAACGCCCGGGCACGACAAGGACAAGGCGCTCACGTCACGGAACGGCCAGACCTCACGTGATCTGACCGCCGATCCGTCGGGTTGGTAGTGGCCCCACCCGACCCGTCGGTGGTACGGATCGACGGTCCCTGGCGTCATCTCGAGGTGCACGCCAACGGGATTCGCTTTCACGTCGTGGAGGCGGACGCCGCCAGCGATGCCCCTCCAGCGACGGATCGACCGCTGGTGATTCTGCTCCATGGCTTCGGCTCATTCTGGTGGTCCTGGCGCCACCAGTTGCGCGGCTTGACCGGCGCCAGGGTCGTGGCGGTCGACCTGCGTGGCTACGGTGGCAGCGACAAGCCACCCCGCGGCTACGACGGCTGGACGCTCGCAGGCGACACCGCGGGGCTGGTGCGCGCACTCGGTCACAAGTCAGCGACGTTGGTTGGCCACGCCGACGGCGGACTGGTGTGTTGGGCGACCTCCGTGCTGCATCCGCGGATGGTTCGGGCTATCGCCGTCGTCAGTTCACCGCATCCCGTAGCACTGCGGGCCTCGGCGCTGACCCGGCGTGACCAGGGCCTTGCGCTGCTGCCGTGGATGCTGCGTTACCAGGTGCCGATGTGGCCCGAGCGGTCGCTGACACGCAACGACGCCGAGGAGCTCGAGCGCTTGGTGCGAAGCCGCGCAAGTGGGAAATGGCTTGCCTCAGAAGACTTTTCCGAGACCATCCGGCATATGCGGCAGGCCATCCAGATTCCGTCGGCGGCGCACTCGGCGCTGGAATATCAGCGCTGGGCGGTCCGCAGCCAGCTGCGTGGCGAGGGCAGGCGCTTCATGCGGTCGATGAAGCGGCCGCTGGCGGTGCCGGTGCTGCACCTGCGTGGCGACGCCGACCCGTACGTGCTGGCTGATCCGGTGTACCGCACCCAGCACTACGCGCCGCAGGGCCGCTACGTATCCATAGCCGGCGCAGGACATTTCGGCCACGAGGAAGCACCAAAGGTCGTCAACGATCAGCTGTCGCGCTTCGTCGCGCAGGTGTACGGCTAACCGCCGACGCAGGCGCCAGTCGCGACGCGCGCCGTGTCGCCGATCTTGGCCATCTGGCGGGATACTTCCTTGGCCGTCAGCACGAAGCCGGTGTCAGCGTCGTCGACGGCGGCGCCGAACACCACGCCAAGCACCTTACCCGTCCGATCGATCATCGGTCCGCCCGAATTTCCTTGCCGCACAGTGCCTCTGATCGTATAAACTTCGCGAGTCACGGTGGTGGCGCGGTAGATGTCGGGGCCGTTCAACTCGATCGTCTCGCGCACGCGGGCCGGCGTCGCGACGAAGTCGCCGCCACCGGGGTAGCCCATCACGACGGCGTCGGTTCCGGTCGGCGCGGAGCCCTCGGCGAATGGCAGGGGCGCCGATGGCAGGTTCGGCACATCGAGAATCGAGATGTCGGCCTCGGGGTCATACGACACCACGCTTGCGTCGTACGTTTGGCCGTCCGCCTCGACCGTGACGCTGTCGGAGCCCGCGACAACGTGTGCATTCGACATCACGCGGTTGGGTGCGACGACGAAACCGGTACCCTCCAAGACCTTTTGGCATCCCGGCGCGACACCGCGGATCTTGACCACGCTCGGCCGGGTGGCTGCGACGACGGCGTCGGTGGCCAGCGCGGCATCCGGAGCGTCGACCGCGATGATCGGCGTGCGATCGAAGGGCTGCAGCACGTCGGGCAGGCCAGAGGTGTCAACCAAGGCCCTCAGCCGGGTCGGCACCGACTTCAGCCAGCTGGGGGCCACCCCTTCGACCTGGGCAAGCACTTTGGAGCCGCGGACGGCGGCCGCCAGGTTGGGCTGGTCCGACGATTGCAGGGGGGATGCCAGCATCCACGCGGCCACCAGCACCGCGACCAGCTGCAGGCCGACCCCGATCACCGAGTCGAAGACCCGCAGTGCGCGGTTGCGGATGGCGCCGCGCACCGCCCGGCCAAGCACCACGCCTGCGATCTCACCGATCACCACGAGCGCGAGGATCAGGAACAGCGTGACGAAAAGCTTGCTGCGGGGACCGCCGATATGGCTGACGATGTGGGGCGCGAGCAGCACCCCGGCGACCGCGCCGAGAACCACTCCGACGAACGACAGCAGGGAGCCCAGCGCGCCGGAACGCCAGCCGGAGATGGCGGCGACGAACGCGATCGCGAGTACGGCGAGATCAAGCCACTGGGACGATGTCATTGTTGAGCTTCACCGTAGCTGTCCTCGTGCCCGACGAGGGCCATTGCGTCGTCGAGTTCACGAACGTCGTCGGTGTTCCACGGCTTGGCCCAGCCAGCCACGTCCAGCATCGCCGAGATCACCTGGCCGGTGAAACCCCACACCAGCATCTCGTTGAGCAGGAACGCCGGGCCTGCGAACCGACGCGTATTCTCCTTGCGGTACACCATGATCCGGTTATCGGGGTTGATGAACGCGCGCACCGGCACCCGCGCGACGATAGCGGTCTCTGATTTGTCGACGACGAAGACCGGCCCGGGATCCTGTGAGTAGGCAAGCACGGGTACTACGTGGAAGCCGGACGGCGGGATGAACATCCGCTCGAGTGTGCACAGCGGACGCAGCCGGCCGGGGTCGATACCGGTCTCCTCGTTGGCTTCGCGCAGCGCGGTGGACACGGGTCCGTCATCGCCAGGGTCGGCCGCGCCGCCTGGGAATGCGGCCTGGCCTGCGTGGTGGCGCAGCGTCGACGCCCGCACGGTGACTAGCAGGTCGGCGTCGTCGGGCAGGCCGCCGGAGGGTGAGTCGGCAGGGCCTGAGAACAGCACGAGCACCGCGGCGTCGCGCTTTTCTCCTGTGATCGCGGCCTTTGTGTTCGCCGCGGTGACCAGTGCCAGCACTTCTGGGGGCACGCGCCTGCGGTAGGCCTGCTTCACGTCACGGCAGTTGTCTGTGAGCGGCTTGAGCCAGGGCGGGGCGGCTTGAGGGTTGAGGTGGGTCAGCTCGCCCACTCCACTGCCCCAGCTCACCCCGACACTCCAATCTTTGGATCCACCGCCGCGGCGATCTCGTCGGCGCTGGCGAAGGACCTCGGCAGGACTTCGGCAACGCTACCGTCCGCGCGCAGCACCACAGTCGCTGGCATGACGTTGGGTACCGCCAACGCGGCGGCGATCAGCCTTCGACCGTCCTGCAGGGTCGGCAGTCGCACGCCCAGTTCAGCCAGCCGCAGCAATGCCGCGGCTTCGTTCTCGTCCTGGTGCACAGTCAGCACAGTGACGTCGGGCCCCGCCCGGCGCTGGTACTCGGCCATCGCGGGCAGCTCGTCGGCGCACGGCGCGCACCAGTAGGCCCACAGGTTGAGCACCGTCGGTCGGCCCGCCACGGCCTTGGCGACGTCGACACTTGTACCGTCGCCTGCGCATTCCAGGGTGATGCCGCGCAACCGCTCCGGCCCGGACCCCGACCCCGCCTGGGGACACGAAGGAAGATCGGCGCGGGCACGGGGGCCTGTAAGCGCCTCTGCGGTGTCTGCGTCGCGGTGGTCACGGGCCTGGCCCGGCCCGGGCGGGGCGGTCGACGAACCGTTGTCCCCCAGCTGCGTCCACAACGCCACGCCAAGCGCGACGACAACGACCATCACCGCGACGGTCCAGCGGGTGGAGGTGCTCATGTGCGGCTGGTCAGAGGCCGGCCATCGCCAGTAGGTGCTCGGTCTCCGGCCCCTTCACCAGCGGCGCGGCCACCAGCGGATCTGTCGGCCCGGTTCCGAACGACGGGCAGTCCTTGGCGAGCACGCATACGCCGCACGCGGGTTTCTTCGCATGGCACACGCGGCGGCCGTGGAAGATCACCCGGTGACTCAGCAGCGTCCACTCGCTGCGTTCGATGAGCTCGCCGATCGCGTGCTCGACCTTGACCGGATCCTCCAAGGTGGTCCAGTGCCAGCGTCGCACCAGCCGGCCGAAGTGTGTGTCGACGGTGATCCCGGGAATGTCGAAGGCGTTGCCGAGGATGACGTTGGCGGTCTTGCGACCGACACCTGGCAGCGTCACCAGATCTTTCATGTTGTTGGGAACGTTGCCATCGAACCGTTGCACCAGCTCCTGGCCGAGCCGGATGAGCGAGTTGGCCTTGTTGCGGTAGAAGCCGGTGGACCGGACGAGTTCCTCGAGTTCGGTGCGGTCGGCCTGCGCATAATCCAGCGCTGTGCGGTACCGCTTGAACAACGCGGGAGTGGCGAGATTGACCCCCTTGTCGGTGCTCTGCGCCGACAGAATGGTCGCCACCGTCAGTTCCAGCGGATTGGTGAAGTCCAGCTCGCAGTAAACATGCGGAAATGCTTGTGCGAGTGTGCGATTCATTCGACGCGCACGGCGGACCAGGCCGGTGCGGGTCTCCTTGTCCCACTTCCGCGGGGTTGCGCGCCGAGCCGGCTTGGCGGCTGCTTGCTTACCGACTGAAGTCTCACCCACGGTCACGGATGCCAGCGTACGCAGCGGGTCTGACTCTTCGGGGAGAGGACCGGTGCGGACCGGTGACAATTCGTGATCCCGCTGAGACCTTCGCCGTGTTTACTTCAGCCTTGTGTCTTGGTTGCTCGCAGCGTTTATTCCGGCGTTGCTGATGCTGGCAACATTCGGGCTGCAGCGGCTCGAATCGAGCCTCGATGACGCCGCCGTCTCGGCCTCCGACGTAGCCGAGTTTCTCGACCAAGCCGAGCCCGATGACGTGAACACGCTGGCGCGAGAGGGCATGGGCCGCGCCCTGGACGGTCTGCATCAGCGGTTGAGCGAACGCGAGTGGTTGCTTGACGCTCCAACCGGGGCCCGTGATATGGCAAGTTTGCCAAATCGGCTGGTGGTGCATCACCGATCGAATCCTGAATTTCAGCCGACTCGGCATGCCAATCGTGTGTAGCGTGGGCTAGTCGCGAAATGGCGCGCCTCTAGACTGACCTCGCTAACCAGTCAGAGGTCGCTTGCGCATGTCATATCACCCAACAGCTTAAGAGGGGCAACGTGGACGAGATCCTGGCGAGGGCCGGAATCTTCCAGGGAGTCGAACCCAGCGCCGTATCCGCGCTGACCAAGCAATTGCAGCCCGTCGACTTCCCACGCGGGCACACTGTGTTCGCCGAAGGAGAGCCCGGCGATCGGTTGTTCATCATCATTTCGGGGAAGGTCAAGATCGGCCGCCGCTCGCCGGACGGCCGCGAGAATCTGCTGACCATCATGGGCCCGTCCGACATGTTCGGCGAGCTCTCGATCTTCGACCCCGGCCCGCGAACATCGAGTGCCACAACGATCACCGAAGTGCGAGCGGTGTCAATGGACCGCGACGCGCTGCGCGCGTGGATCGCCGATCGCCCTGAAATCGCTGAGCAACTGCTGCGAGTGCTGGCCCGCCGACTTCGTCGCACCAACAACAATCTGGCCGATCTCATCTTCACCGACGTGCCGGGCCGGGTGGCCAAACAGCTCCTGCAATTGGCACAACGCTTCGGCACGCAGGAGGGCGGCGCGCTACGCGTGACGCACGACCTGACGCAGGAAGAGATCGCACAGTTGGTGGGCGCATCTCGCGAGACGGTCAACAAGGCGCTCGCCGATTTCGCCCACCGTGGCTGGATCCGCTTGGAGGGCAAGAGCGTGTTGATCTCCGACTCCGAACGACTGGCCCGCCGCGCCCGCTAAGCCGCTAGCGATTTGTGTGCGATCGGGAGCGGTGAGCGCTCTTCAACACACACAAATCGCTTAGGCACGCAAGTAGTCGAGCTGCGCTTGCACGCTCCACTCCGCTGCGTCCCATAGCTTTTCGTCGACATCGGTGTAGACATGCTCGACGATCTGTCGCGCGTTGGCGTCCTCGCCGAGCGCATGCAGCGCACCGCGCACCTGATCGAGTCGCTCCTCGCGGTGCGCTAGGTACATCGCGCTGACGGCTTCCAGATCGTCGAGATCGGGGCCGTGGCCGGGCAGCACGGTCCGGTGGCCAAGACCGTGCAGCCGGCGCAACGACTCCATGTACTGGCTGAGGCTGCCGTCCTCGTTGTCGATGACGGTGGTGCCGCGGCCAAGCACGGTGTCGGCGGTCAGAACCGCGTCGTCGAGCAGAAACGACACCGAGTCGGCGGTGTGGCCCGGTGTGGCCATCACTGTGATTCGCAGGCCCGCGGCGTCGATGACCTCGCCGTCGGTCAGCGGACCGCCGAGCCCGCGCAGGAACCCGCTGCCCACCGACCGGACGACGGCCCCGGTGCGCTCGACGATCTTGTCGATGCCGCCGGTGTGGTCCTCGTGTTTGTGGCTGATCAGCACCAGCGGGATCGTGCCGAGCTCGGCGACCTTGGCGATGTGCTCGTCGCCTTCGGGTCCGGGGTCGACGACCACCATCTCGTCGCTACCGGGCCCCCGCAGCACCCAGGTGTTGGTGCCCTCGAGCGTCATCAGCCCCGGGTTGTTGCACAGCAGCACCGACGCGGTCTCGGTGACCGGCCGCAACAGGCCATACGCCGGATGCTCCAGGGTCACGAAACCTCGACGATGAGCTCAACCTCGACGGGCGCATCCAGCGGCAGCTCGGACACCCCGACCGCAGACCGGGCGTGCGCGCCCGCGTCGCCGAACACCTCGCCGAGCAAGTGCGAGGCCCCGTTGATCACGCCGGGCTGGCCGTTGAATCCCGGCGCTGACGCGACGAACCCGACGACCTTCACCACGCGGGTGACGGCGTCGATACCGACCAGCGAATGCACCGCGGCCAGCGCGTTGAGCGCGCACGTGCGCGCCAGCTCCTTGCCGTCCTCCGGGCTCACCTCGGCGCCGACCTTGCCGGTCTGCGGCAGTTTGCCCGCCTGCAACGGCAGCTGACCCGACGTGTAGACCAGGTTGCCGGTGCGCACCGCGGGCACATACGCCGCCAGCGGCGGGACGACATCGGGCAGCACGATGCCCAGCTCGGCCAGCCGCGAAGAGGCACTCATTTCGGGCGCTTCAGATACGCGACGTGCTGCTCGCCGGTCGGACCAGGCAGCACCGACACCAGCTCCCAGCCGTCCTCACCCCACTGGTCGAGGATCTGTTTGGTCGCATGCGTCAGCAGCGGGACGGTGGCGTACTCCCAGCGGGTCGGTTCGCTCATGTGGCTGAGCTTATCTGGCAGAGAAAATGCCCCAGCTAGCATGCAGGGGTGGCTACCTCAGCGAACAGCGGTAGACCGGTCGGCTGGCCGTCGCGCCTGACTAAGGCGCGTCTGCACTTCGTCACCGGCAAGGGCGGAACCGGCAAGTCGACGATTGCGGCCTCTCTGGCGCTGGCGCTTGCCGCCGGCGGCCGCAAGGTGCTCTTGGTGGAAGTCGAAGGGCGCCAAGGTATTGCGCAGCTGTTCGACGTGCCGCCGCTGCCGTATCAGGAGGTCAAGATCGCCACCGCCGACGGCGGCGGTCAGGTCAACGCGCTGGCCATCGACACCGAGGCGGCGTTTCTCGAATACCTCGACATGTTCTACAACCTCGGCCTTGCGGGCCGCGCGATGCGCCGGATCGGCGCGGTCGAGTTCGCAACGACGATCGCACCTGGCCTGCGCGACGTGCTGCTCACCGGCAAGATCCGCGAGATCGTGACCCGCGCCGAGAAGGGCAAGCAGCCGGTCTACGACGCGATCGTGGTTGACGCCCCGCCGACGGGCCGCATCGCCCGGTTCCTCGACGTCACTGCTGCCGTTTCGGAGTTGGCCAAGGGCGGCCCGGTGCACTCGCAGGCCGAAAGCGTGGTCAAGGTGTTGCATTCCGACCTCACGGCGATCCACCTCGTCACCCTGCTGGAGGCGCTGCCCATCCAGGAGACGCTCGAAGCGATCGAGGAACTCCAGGGGCTGGACCTGCCGATCGGCAGCGTCATCGTCAACCGCAACATCCCGACCTATCTGCCCGCCGACGACCTCGCCAAGGCGGCCGAGGGCGACATCGATGCCGACGCGGTGCGCACGGGCCTGGATAACGCCGGAATCACCTTGTCCGACAGCGACTTTGCCGGTCTTCTTACCGAGACCATCCAGCACGCAACACGCATCAAGGCGCGCGCCGAAAGCGCCGAGCAGCTCGACGAACTCGACGTGGCGAGGCTGGAGCTGCCGCAGATACCCGACGGAGTCGACCTCGGCAGCCTCTACGAGCTCGCCGAGGCGCTAGCCCACCAGGGAGTCAGATGAGCACCGCACCGCCCGCCCTTGACATGGGCGCGCTCCTGCACGACACCTCCAACCGCGTGCTCGTGTGTTGCGGCGCAGGCGGGGTCGGCAAGACCACCACCGCGGCCGCAATGGCGTTGCGCGCAGCCGAATATGGCCGCACCGTCGTGGTGCTCACCATCGACCCGGCCAAGCGGCTGGCCCAGGCGCTCGGCATCAAGGATCTTGGCAACACACCGCAACGGGTTCCGCTCGCACCCGAGGTTCCCGGCGAGCTGCACGCGATGATGCTCGACATGCGCCGGACGTTCGACGAAATGGTGATCCAATACTCCGGACGCGAACGCGGCGAAGCGATTCTGGACAACCAGTTCTACCAAACCGTGGCCACGTCACTGGCAGGCACGCAGGAGTACATGGCCATGGAGAAGCTGGGTCAGCTTCTCGCCCAAGACAAGTGGGACTTGATCGTCGTCGACACCCCTCCGTCGCGCAACGCACTTGACTTCCTCGACGCGCCACAACGGCTGGGCAGCTTCATGGATAGCCGCCTGTGGCGGCTGCTGCTGGCGCCCGGTCGCGGCATCGGCCGACTGGTGACCGGCGCGGTGGGTTTGGCGATGAGGGCGCTATCCACGGTGCTTGGTTCGCAAATGCTTTCCGACGCAGCCGGTTTCGTCCAAATGCTGGATACGACTTTCGGTGGGTTCCGCGAAAAGGCGGACCGCACCTATGAGCTGCTCAAGCGGCGCGGCACGCAGTTCGTCGTGGTGTCCGCCGCCGAGCCCGACGCGCTGCGTGAGGCGTCCTTCTTCGTCGACCGACTGTCCCAGGAGCACATGCCGCTGGCCGGACTGATCCTCAATCGCACGCACCCGATGCTGAGCGAACTGCACGCCGACAAGGCCGACGAGGCCGCTGATGCACTCGAAAAGAAGGATCCCGATGCGCTGGCGGCCGCGGTGTTGCGTGTTCACGCCGACCGGGCAATGACGGCCAAGCGGGAGATCCGCCTGTTGTCGCGGTTCACCGGCGCCAACCCGCATGTGGCGATCGTTGGTGTGCCGTCGCTGCCGTTCGATGTGTCAGACCTGGAGGCGCTGCGCGCCATCGCCGATCAGATCACCGGCGAAGCTGCCGCGTAAGCGGCGAATTCAACAGAAGCCGCTGGCCGGCTTACCCGCCTAGACGGCGCTGCGGTGCTTGCGCTGGGCGGAGAAGAACTCGGACCAGGAAACGACCTCGGGGTGCTGCTTGAGCAACGCGCGGCGTTGGCGCTCTGTCATGCCACCCCAGACGCCGAATTCGACGCGGTTGTCGAGGGCGTCGGCGCCGCATTCAAGGATCACCGGACAATGTCGACAGATCACGGCCGCTTTGCGCTGGGCGGCGCCCCGGACAAATAGCTCGTCAGGGTCTGCTTGGCGGCAGCGGGCCTGGGATACCCACGCTATCCGGGCCTCGGCCTCGGCGCCCTGAACCAAACTGTGAGTTGACGTATTTGCGCTTGTCCTGCGCGCAGCGGGTCGTGTAGCTGACACCAGCGATCCCTTCGTTCCAGCCGCCCCACCCCGACACAGCGACGGCTTAGTCCTCCGGAGTAGAACGCTGATGCGATCTACGCCACAGTGCTGGGGTCAAGTGTGACCTGCATCGCACTGTGTGCCCAACTTAGGTGGTCAGGGGTCTTCTGCGCAATACGTACGACAGCACTTTTTTGGGACGACCGTGCCGTCAGACCGCCAAATTAACGCAAGGGCAGGTCGCGGCGGCCAGCGAACACGGCAATCGACCGTCCGAAGCTGCCATTTTTGCAGCCCGAATGCCCTAGTTACTCTGTACGCATGCCCGAGCAGCCGCCGACCCGACCGCCGACGACGGTCACGGTCATCAAGCTCGCGTGGTGCTGCCTTCTGGCCGGCGTCGTCGCCGCCGGGCTGATGTTTCCCGTGGTAGGCGGGTTCGGGTTGCTGTCCAACCGCGCCTCCGATGTGGTCGCCAACGGTTCCGCGCAGTTGGTCGAGGGCGAGGTGCCGCAGGTGTCGACGATGGTCGACGCCAAGGGCAACGTCATCGCGTGGCTCTACTCGCAGCGCCGGTTCGAAGTGCCGAGCGAGCAGATCGCCAACACCATGAAACTGGCGATCGTCTCGATCGAGGACAAGCGCTTTGCCGAACACAACGGCGTCGACTTGCAGGGCACGCTCACCGGCCTGTCCGGCTACCTGTCGGGAAATCTCGACACCCGCGGCGGCTCGACTATCGAGCAGCAGTACGTGAAGAACTACCAGCTGCTGGTGATCGCCCAGACCGACGCCGAGAAGCGCGCGGCCATCGAGACCACGCCGGCCCGCAAGCTGCGCGAGATGCGGATGGCCCTGACGCTGGACAAGACGTTTACCAAGCCGGAGATCCTGACCCGGTACCTCAATCTGGTGTCGTTCGGCAACGGCGCGTTCGGCATCCAGGACGCCGCGCAGACCTATTTCGGCGTCAACGCCTCCGACCTGAACTGGCAGCAGGCCGCGCTGTTGGCCGGCCTCGTCCAGTCCACAAGCACGCTGAACCCGTACACCAATCCCGACGGTGCACTGGCTCGTCGAAACATCGTGCTGGACACCATGATCGACAACGTGCCCGAGCACGCCGACGAGCTGCGCGCCGCCAAGCAGCAGCCGCTGGGCATCCTGCCACAGCCCAACGAATTGCCGCGCGGCTGCATCGCCGCCGGCGATCGCGCATTCTTCTGCGACTACGCGCTCGACTACCTGGCGCGCGCAGGCATCAGCAAGGAGCAGGTCGCCAAGGGCGGCTACATGATCAAGACCACGCTGGATCCCGATGTGCAGATCCCGGTGAAATCGGCGATCGACGGGATCGCGAGCCCCGACCTGCCCGGCGTCGCCAGCGTGATGAGCGTGGTCAGGCCCGGCAAGGACTCGCATCCGGTGCTGGCGATGGCCAGCAACCGCACCTACGGCCTGAACACCGACACCGGTGAGACCATGCAGCCGCAGCCGTTCTCGCTCGTCGGTGACGGTGCGGGCTCGGTGTTCAAAATCTTCACGACGGCCGCCGCGCTCGACATGGGTATGGGCATCAACGCCCAGTTGGATGCCCCGGCCCGGTTCGAAGCGAAAGGCCTTGGTAGCGGCGGCGCCAGGGGCTGCCCGGCCAACACCTGGTGTGTGCAGAACGACGGCAACTACAAGGGCCAGATGAGCGTCACCGACGCGCTGGCACAGTCGCCTAACACCGCCTTCGCCAAGTTGATCTCCCAAGTGGGAGTGCAGCGCAGCGTCGACATGGCGGTCAAGCTGGGCATGCGGTCCTACGCATTGCCCGGTACGGCCCGCGACTACGACCCGGAAAGCAACGAGAGTCTGGCCGACTTCGTCAAGAGGCAGAACCTCGGCTCGTTCACACTTGGCCCGATCGAGGTGAACGCGCTCGAGCTGTCGAATGTCGCGGCCACGCTGGCATCGGGCGGCATGTGGTGTCCGCCCAACCCGATCGAGAAGGTCACCGACCGCACCGGCAAGGACGTCGCGGTCACCACGGAGACCTGCGAGCAGGTGGTGCCCGAAGGTCTGGCCAACACCCTCGCCAATGCGATGAGCAAGGACGACACAGGTGGCACCGCCGCCGGCTCCGCAGGCTCGGTCGGCTGGAGCCTGCCGATGTCGGGCAAGACAGGCACGACGGAAGCGCACCGCTCGTCGGCGTTCGTCGGCTTCACTCCGTATTACGCGGCGGCGAACTACATCTACGACGACTCGACGACGCCGTCGGATCTGTGCTCGTACCCGCTGCGACAGTGCGGCTCCGGCAACCTGTACGGCGGCAACGAGCCCGCGCGGACGTGGTTCACCGCGATGAAGCCGATCGCCAACAACTTCGGTGAGGTCAAGCTGCCGCCGACCGATCCGCGGTACGTCGACGGCGCGCCCGGTTCCAGGGTGCCCAGTGTCTCCGGCATGAGCCCTGACACCGCCCGCCAGCGGCTTAGGGAGGCCGGCTTCCAGGTCGCCGACCAGGCCACGCCGGTCAACAGCACCGCGCCGCTTGGCGCCGTGGTCGGTACTTCGCCGACAGGTCAGACAGTGCCGGGCTCGATCATCACCATCCAGACCTCCAACGGCATCCCGCCGCCACCGCCTCCGCCTCCGCCAGGAGCGATCCCCGGGCTTCCGCCGGGTATGCCACCGGAGATCGGGCAGACGGTCGTCGAGATCCCCGGGCTGCCGCCCATAACGGTGCCCGTCCTCGGTCCCCCGCCGCCGCCACCACCGCCCTGACCGGGCTGTGAGGGGGCTGTGCGGTTGGCCACGCCGCATGCGTGAGAGTCGGTGCGCGCGGGTCAGGGGCAGTAGGCTGCGTGCATGTCTGCCCCTTCGACATTCCTGAAAAACACCGCGGTCCTCGCAGCCGGTTCGGCGCTCGCCGGGATCGGCTACGCAGCGATCATCGAGCGGAACGCGTTTGTCGTGCGCGAGGTGACCATGCCGGTGCTGTCACCTGGCTCGTCTCCGTTGAAGGTGCTGCACATCAGCGACATCCACATGCTGCCCAAGCAGCGGCGCAAGCAGGCGTGGCTGCGTGAGCTCGCCCGGTTCGAGCCCGACCTTGTCGTCAACACCGGCGACAACCTGTCGCACCCGAAGGCCGTGCCCGCCGTCGTGCAGGCACTCGGCGACCTGCTGTCCGTGCCTGGGGTATTCGTATTCGGAAGCAACGACTACTTCGGGCCGCGGCTGAAGAACCCGGCTAACTACTTGACCAAACCCGATCATCGGGTGCACGGCGAACCGCTGCCGTGGCAGGACCTGCGGGCGGCGTTCACCGAGCGCGGCTGGCTGGATATGACGCACACCCGACGCGATCTCGAGGTCGCGGGCCTGCGGATCGCCGCGGCCGGAGTCGACGACCCGCATCTGTCCCGGGACCGATACGACACCATCGCCGGACCGGCCAGCCCGGTCGCCAACCTGACGCTTGGGATGACGCATTCGCCCGAACCGCGGGTGCTGGATCGCTTCGCGGCCGACGGCTACCAGCTGGTTATGGCGGGCCACACTCATGGCGGCCAACTCTGCCTGCCGTTCTACGGAGCCATCGTCACGAACTGCGACCTGGACCGGTCGCGGGCCAAGGGTGCTTCGCAGTGGGGCACGCACACGCAGTTGCACGTATCGGCGGGCATCGGCACGTCGCCGTTTTATCCCGTGCGGTTCTGCTGCAGGCCCGAGGCCACGCTGCTGACGCTGGTGGCGGCCCCCATCGGAGGCCATGACGCCGGGGCGCGTGCCGGCCAGTCCTACCCGACCGTATCGGCGCGGTGACCGACAAGGCTGCAAGAGCCACTCGCAGCCAGCCACGGTCGTGGGTGGACAACGCCGTCAGGTTGATCGAGGCCGACGCCAGACGCAGCGCCGACACCCACCTGCTGCGGTATCCGCTGCCTACCGCCTGGTGCGACGGCGTCGACGTCCAGCTCTACCTCAAGGACGAGACAACGCACATCACCGGCAGCCTCAAACACCGGCTGGCGCGCTCGTTGTTCCTCTACGCGCTGTGCAACGGCTGGATCGGTGAGGGCACCACCGTCATCGAGGCATCGTCCGGGTCCACGGCCGTTTCGGAGGCGTACTTCGCGGCGCTGCTTGGGGTGCCGTTCATCGCGGTGATGCCGTCGTCAACCAGCGCATCCAAGATCGCGCTGATCGAATCACAGGGTGGCCGTTGCCATTTCGTGGCCGAGGCGTCTCAGGTGTACGCCGAGGCTGAGCGGCTGGCCGAGGAGACCGGCGGTCACTACCTGGATCAGTTCACCAACGCCGAGCGCGCGACCGACTGGCGCGGCAACAACAACATCGCCGAGTCGATCTTTGAGCAGTTGCGTGAAGAGGCGCATCCGATTCCGGAGTGGATCGTTGTCGGGGCAGGCACCGGCGGAACCAGCGCCACCATCGGGCGGTTCATCCGCTACCGGCGGTATGCGACCCGATTGTGCGTCGTCGATCCGGAGAACTCCGCATTCTTCCCCGCGTATGCACAGGGCCGCAGAGACGTAGTTACCGGGAGGTCGTCGCGGATCGAGGGCATCGGCCGCCCGCGGGTAGAGCCGTCGTTCCTACCGGACGTGGTGGACCACATGGTGGTGGTGCCCGACGCGGCGTCGGTCGCGGCGGCCCAGCACGTCAGCCGCGTGCTGGGCCGACGGGTCGGGCCGTCGACGGGGACGAATCTTTGGGGGGCGTTCGGCCTGCTGGCCGAGATGATCGCGGATAGACGCAGCGGGTCAGTGGTGACCCTGCTGGCCGACAGCGGCGACCGCTACGCGGACACCTATTTCTGCGACGAGTGGCTGACCAGCCACGGGCTCGACCCCTCGGCGTTGGCCGAGGTGCTGGTCGAATTCGAGCGTTCTGGGCGCTGGCCCTGATCGTCGGATCCGCCCGTGAGGGGCCCGTCGGAGGTCAAGAACAGCCACAATGCGGCCAGCGCGAAGAATCCCAGGTAGATGGAAGCTCCCAACCCAGTCATTCGGTGCCTCGATTCTCAGTTACTCAGCAACACTGCCGTTAGTGTGCATAACGCCACCGACAACCCACATCCATCCCGCGGCTTGTCGTGATCTACGCCGCTGAGCGGACGTCAATGTGGCCCTGTGAGCGGCGATATGCGTTTGGCTTCACCGGCTACCGGTGCGATACGCTGTCGTGGCTTCACGCGGGGTGTGGCGCAGCTTGGTAGCGCGCTTCGTTCGGGACGAAGAGGTCGTGGGTTCGAATCCCGCCACCCCGACAGCGAAGCTCTTTCTCGTCGAGCCGTCGCGAAGTCGCACGTTTCACCCAAGGAAACGTGCGAGTTTGCGTCGCCTATCCCGCGATTAGACCAAAATGCCGATCGCAGGTGCAGTCTTCGGCTGAACCCTGGTGAGCACCATGATCGAGCTCAGCTCGACCAGGCCCACCACCAGCAGTGGCCAGACCGCGCCGGCGACAAAGCTCAACAACAACGGATGGTCGGGCGGCGACTCACCACCTGTCAGACGTCTGCCCGCCGCATGTGCGACGAAGCTGACCGCCAACCAGCCACCCAAGTAGATCGCTATCAGCATGATGACCATGCACAAACCCCCCGAGACTCGACTCGACGACACTGACGAGCCGATTTCCCTATCAACTCTAGTTCTAAACAAGCCCCCACGACACTAGGCACGCGACCATCGAAAATAGATTTGCGGTGCGGATAAGAACAGAGGCCTCAGCCGTACCGACAAATCCATGCTCATCGTCGAATCAGAATAATTGACGCGAGCGCGAAATAATGCGCTTTCTTACCATTTCCATTCCGCATTGCCGTGTCATCGCGGCGTGCGCTCGGAAGTAATTTGATTCAGGCGCCGACGACCCGAGCGGCTACAGCCTGTCCTTGACCGCCGCCGACAGCCTGGCGCCGTCCGCCTTGCCCGCTGCGATGGCCGTCGCGGCCTTCATCACTTGGCCCATCTGCCGCATGCCGGGCCGCTCGCCGATCTCCTCTGCGACTTGCGCGATCGCGGTGTCGGCCACGTCGGCGAGCTCGGCCTCGGTTAGCGGCGTGGGCAGGTACTCGTCGATGACCCTCGCCTCGGCGTGCTCGTTGGCGGCCAGCTCGCCACGCCCGTTCTGCGTGTAGATCTCCGCCGACTCGCTGCGCTTCTTCGCCTCTCTCGACAGCACCTTGATGACCTCGTCGTCGGACAGCTCACGCGACTCCTTGCCCGACACTTCCTCGGTCTGGATCGCGGCGAGCAGCATCCGCAACGTCGCGGTCCGCAGCTTGTCCTGAGACTTCATCGCCGTGGTCAGGTCCGCACGCAACCGGTCTTTGAGTTCCGCCATGACGCAAACGCTACAGCGGGCCGTCCGCCCGGCGATGCTCGTTTTCTGCCAACGCGCTTAGCCGCTGCCCTTCGACAACGTTGTCAATTCGCATAGCGATCGACAGGATGGTGAACATGAGCACCGACGCCGGCGGGTCGCCGATGGCAGGTCCACCGCCGCCGGGCTATCCGCCTTCCAGCTATTCCCCGCCGGACTATCAGGGGCCTCCGCCCCCCGCGTACCAGGGCTACCCGCCACCCGCGTACCAGCGCTACCCGCCGCCGGGTTACCCGCCGCCTGGCTATCCGCCACCCGGGTACGGCCCACCACCCGGCTACGGCCCACCACCCGGCTACGGCCCGCAAGGCGGGTATCCGCCGCCGGGTTATCCCCCGCCGGGGTACGCGCCGTACGGCTACCCGCCCGGGTACGGTCCGCCGCCGATTGCCCAGGCCATCAAGCCGGGCGTCATTCCGTTGCGGCCGTTGGGCCTATCGGACATCTTCAATGGCGCCGTCGCCTACATCCGGGCGAATCCCAAAGCAACGCTGGGGTTGACGACCATCGTGGTGGTGGCCACGCAGCTTCTCGCGCTGATTTTGTCGGTCGGTCCATTGGCCGCCGCCGGTGAGCTCACGTCGACGTTGAGCGGTGGGCAGGTGCCAACGGGAGTGTTGGTCGGCTCGTCGGTATCGAGCTTCGCCGGCTACGGCGCAACCTGGCTCTCGGGCATCCTGCTGACTGGCATGCTCACGGTGGTCGTCGGCCGGGCGGTTTTCGGTGCGGGTATCACCATAGGTGAAGCGTGGCAACGGCTTCGCCCCCGGCTGTGGGCGTTGATCGGCTTCGCTCTCCTCGAGGGGATCGGTGCAGCGTTGATTATCGGCGTCGGGTTCGGCGTCGTTGTCGGCATCGGTTACGCCGTCAACGGTGTCGCAGCGGCCGTCGTCGGCGTTGCGTTGGGGTTGGCGTTGCTCGCGCTGATGGTCTACCTCGGCACCATGCTGGCCTTCACGCCGTCGATCATCGTGCTGGAACGACTGCAGATCTTCCCCGCGATCTCGCGCTCGTTCAAACTGGTGCGCAACGACTTCTGGCGCGTGTTCGGCATCTGGCTGCTCGGCCAGATAGTCGCCGGGCTGGTCGCAGGGGCGGTCGCCGTGCCATTCAGCATCGGCGGCCAAATCCTGCTCATATCGGCGTCTTCCACGGTTTCGGCGCTCATCGCCATCGTGCTGTTGACGGTCGGCAGCGCAATCGGTCAGATCATCACCGCACCGTTCACGGCAGGCGTTGTCGTGCTGCTGTACACCGATCGCCGCATCCGCGCCGAGGCACTTGACCTGGTGCTGCAGACCGGTGCGGCGTTCGGGCCCGGCGCGCCCGCCGATTCCACCGACCACCTGTGGCTGACCCGCCAATCCTGACGTGCCGACGATAGACATCGACCGCGATGCCGCTCACGAGGCCGCGCGCCATGAACTCGCAAAGCCGATATACCCCAAGGCGTCGCTGATCGATCACATCGAGGACTGGCTTGGTGAGCTGCTGACCAAGCTGATCGCCAAGGCCTCGTCGGTGCCCGGCGGCTGGTTGACGATCACTGTCCTGCTGATCCTGCTGGCGATCGCCGTCGTGATGGCCGTCCGGATTGCCCGGCGCACGATGCGCACCAACCGTGGCGGCGGGCACGCCCTGTTCGGTGAACATGAACTCAGCGCCGCCGAACACCGCGCGACCGCCGAACAGTATGCGGCGGTAGGTAATTGGTCGGCCGCGATCCGTCACCGACTCAGAGCCGTCGCTCGTCAGCTGGAAGAGAGTGGTGTGCTCGATCCCGTTCCTGGCCGAACCGCGACCGAATTGGCCCGCGACGCCGGACGGGCCATACCGCACCTCGCCGCGGAATTAACCAGGGCCGCAGAGGCTTTCAATGACGTCACCTATGGCGAACGGCCAGGAACCGAATCCGCGTACCGGATGATCGCCGACCTCGACGACCACCTGCGGTCCCGCACCTCGGCGTCGGACGCGGGCGGCGCGGCGCACACCGTGGCCGACGGCTGGGCGGAGGTGCGATGATGTCGCCCAGCTCTGCCGTTGGCCCGACCGTCGTTCAGCGGTTGCGCAGCACCAGGTGGGTGCTGCTCGCTTTGGTCGTCATCGTCGGAGCGGCGGCGCTCAGCGCCCTTCTCACCGCCCCGCGTCCCGGTGGCGCGATGGACCCGGAGTCGACGTCGTCGGGTGGCGCGCGGGCGTTGGTCACGATCCTTCGCGAGCACGGTGTGGACGTCGTCGCGGCTGGCGACATCGCCGCGGTTGAAAAGGCGGCACGACCCGACAGCCTGATCGTTGTCGCGCAGACGTTGTACCTCTTCGATGACGACGTGCTGCACCGGTTGGCCGCACTTCCCGGCGACCGGCTGCTGGTGGAGCCGATCTCGCGCACCCGTGAGGCACTCGCGCCGCGCGTCCGCGTCGACGGCGCCACCGCAATGAGTGACACCAGGCCCGACTGCGACCTGCGGGAGGCGACACGCGCCGGCGAGTTGCAGTTCGGCCTCAGCGAGGCCTACAGCGCGACGGGCGATGTGCCCCTTACCCGCTGCTACGGGGGCGCCCTCGTTCGTTACACGGACGACGGCCGCGAGGTAACAGTTGTCAGCGCCTCCAGCTTCATGACCAACTCCGGCCTGCTCAAAGACGGCAACGCCGCGCTCGCCATGAATCTCGCGGGCTCGCATCCGCGGGTGATCTGGTACGCCCCTCAGCACAGCGAGGGTGACGGCGAATCCGGCGGTGCGGCTTCCATGTACGACCTGATCCCAGGCCAGGCGAAGTTGATCGTCCTGCAGCTGTGCCTGGTCGTTGCGCTCGTGGCGGTGTGGAAGGGCCGTCGGATCGGGCCGTTGGTCGCCGAGCAGTTGCCTGTCGTGGTCAGGGCATCAGAGACCGTCGAGGGCCGCGGGCGGCTGTACCGGTCGCGGCGCGCGCGCGATCGCGCTGCGGACGCGCTGCGGACGGCCGCGTTGCAGCGGATGACACCCCGCCTCGGCCTCGGACACGACGCCGCGCCTGCCACGATCGCCCAGTCCATCGCCGAGAGGTGTGGGCTGCACCCACATGCGGTGGCGCACACGCTGTTCGGCCCACCGCCCGCCAACGACCCCGACTTGGTCATCCTCGCTCGTGAACTCGACAACATTGAAAGGCAGGTCGCTCAATCGTGACTCCGCCAACAGCGCCGTCCGCGGCGTCAGACTCCGCGCGAAATGCCCTGCTGGCCTTGCGTGGTGAGATCGGCAAGGCCGTCATCGGACAGGACGCAGTCGTCAGCGGCCTGGTGATCGCACTGCTGTGCCGTGGCCACGTGTTGTTGGAAGGTGTTCCCGGTGTCGCGAAGACGCTGCTGGTACGAACCCTCGCGGCAGCGTTGCAGCTCGACTTCAAGCGTCTGCAGTTCACTCCGGACTTGATGCCGGGCGACGTCACCGGCTCGCTTGTATACGACGCCCGCACAGCGGAATTCGAGTTCCACTCCGGACCGGTGTTCACCAACCTGTTGCTGGCCGACGAGATCAACAGGACCCCACCCAAGACGCAGGCCGCCCTCCTCGAGGCGATGGAGGAACGCCAGGTCAGCGTCGAAGGGAAGCCGCGGCCGTTGCCTGACCCGTTCATCGTCGCAGCGACGCAAAACCCGATCGAGTATGAAGGCACCTACCAACTGCCCGAGGCGCAGCTGGACCGCTTTCTGCTGAAGCTCAACGTGCCCCTACCGCCCCGCGATCAGGAGATCGCGATCCTGGACCGCCACGCCCGTGGCTTCGACCCCCGCGATCTGTCGGCGGTGAAACCCGTTGCGGGAGTGGCCGAACTGACAGCCGCCCGGGAGGCGGTGCGGCAGGTGCTCGTCGCCGACGAAGTCCTCGGCTACATCGTCGACATCGCCGGGGCGACGCGACAATCGTCGTCGCTGCAGCTGGGTGTGTCGCCGCGCGGCGCGACGGCGCTGCTGGCCACGGCGCGGTCATGGGCATGGTTGTCTGGCCGCAACTACGTCACGCCCGACGACGTGAAGGCGATGGCACGCCCGACCCTGCGGCATCGGGTCGCGCTTCGGCCGGAAGCCGAACTGGAAGGCGCCAACCCCGACGGCGTGCTCGACGGAATATTGGCGGCCGTGCCGGTGCCGCGCTAGTGATCCTGACCGGCCGTGCCGGCTTGATCGCGCTGATCTGCGTTCTACCACTCGCGATCTCACCCCGGCCCGCAATCGCCTTCGTCGTCCTGCTGGCGGCGTTGGTGGTGGCGATCGTCGCGGACGTGGCGCTGGCCGCCAGTACGCGCACGCTGAATTGCAGCCGGCTGGGTGAGACGGCCGCGCGGCTGGGTCAGGCCGTCGACGCGGTATTGGTGGTCGAGAATCCGCATGGTCGACGGCGCTTCCGCGGACAGATCCGCGACGCCTGGGCGCCAAGCGCCCGCGCGGAGCCACGCACACATCCCGTCAATCTCGCCGCGGGCCAACAGGTTCGTCTCGTCACACGGCTGCGACCGGTCCGCCGCGGCGATCAGCGTTCCGCGCTTGTCACCGCCCGCTCGGTCGGGCCGCTGGGTCTGGCCGGTCGGCAGAGCTCGCATCGGGTGCCGTGGCAGATCCGGATCCTGCCGCCGTTCCTGTCACGTAAGCATCTGCCGTCGCGGCTGGCCAAGCTGCGGGAACTCGAAGGCATGACGCCGGTCCTGATTCGGGGTCAGGGCACCGAATTCGATTCGCTTCGCGAGTATGTCATCGGCGACGACGTCCGATCCATCGACTGGCGCGCAACCGCCCGGCGTGGAGACGTGGTGGTGCGGACGTGGCGGCCCGAGCGCGACCGTCGGGTCGTCATCGTGCTCGACACCGGCCGCACGTCGGCAGGCCGCGTCGGGGTGGACCCGACCGCAGGCGATCCCGGTGGCTGGCCCCGATTGGATTGGTCCATGGACGCCGCGCTCCTTCTCGCCGCTCTCGCGGCCCGCGCGGGTGATCACGTCGACTTCATCGCGCACGACAGAGTGACCCGCGCCGGCGTGTACAACGCGTCGCGCAACGAAGTTCTCGCGCAGTTGGTGGACGCAATGGCGCCGCTTGAACCCGCGCTGGTGGAGTCCGACGCCCGCGCCATGGTCGCCGCGGTCCGAAGACGGATCCGGCAAAGGGCCCTCGTTGTCCTTCTGACGGACCTGAACGCGTCGGCGCTCGACGAGGGCTTGATGGCTGTGCTGCCGCAGCTGTCCGCCAAGCATCAGGTGCTGCTCGCGGCCGTCGCAGACCCGCGTGTCGAGACGCTCGCGGCCGGTCGCGCCGACGCGGCTCAGGTTTACGACGCGGCGGCGGCCGAACGGGCACGCAACGAGCGGCGCGCGATCGCGTCACGGCTGCGCCGCTCGGGTGTCGATGTCGTCGATGCCCCGCCTGAGGAACTGGCGCCCACGCTCGCCGACCACTATTTGGCGATGAAGGCGACGGGCCGGCTCTAGCGCGTCGGGACGACGTCGGGGGCGTCGTCGATGTCGCCGGTCTCTCCGGCCCGTGCCGCCTTGCGGCCGAAGTGGAATATGTAAGCGAGGAAGGCGATTTCGGCTGCCACACCGATACCGACACGGGCAAACGTCGGCAGCGGCGAGGGTGTAACCATTGCCTCGATCAGCCCCGATACCGCCAGCACGCCGATCAGCCCGATGGCAACCGCCACGACGGCCCTGCCTTGTTCGGCGAGCACCTGCCCGCGCGGCCGGTTGCCCGGCGAGACCACCGACCAGCCAAGCCGCATCGCGGCGGAGCCGGCAAGGAACACCGCGGTCAGTTCGAGCAGTCCGTGCGGTGCGAGCAGACCCAGAAAGATGTCGGCTTTGCCCGCATCGAACATGAACGCCGCGATCACACCCAGGTTGAAAGCATTCTGGAACAGCACCCACGGTATCGGTATGCCCAGCAGGATCGCATACGCGATGCACTGGACCGAGACCCACGAATTGTTCACCCACACTTGCAGCGCAAACGACCCGGAGGGGTTGTCGCTGTAGTAGGACGCGAAGTCGTGGTTGACCAATTGTTCTATCTCGCTTGGGGTTTTGAGGCTGGACTGCACCTCGGGGTTGCCGGACACCCACAGGGCGATGAGCACGACCACGAAGAAAAACGCAACGGCTGTACCCAGCCACCACCGCCAGCCCCGGTAGGCGACCACGGGGAACGACACCGTCCAGAACCGGACGAACTCACTCCACAGCGGTGCGTGGGCGCCGGTCACCGCTGAGCGCGCCCCCGCCACCAGGCCCGACAGCCTGCCGACGAGAACCGAATCGGTGGACGCGGTCCGCACCATCGACAGATGGGTCGACACCCGCTGGTAGAGGTCGACCAGTTCGTCGACCTCCGCGCCAGTCAGCCGCCTGCGCCGTTTCACCAGCGCCTCGAGCCGGTCCCACGTCGGGCGGTGGGCGAGCACGAACGCGTCGACATCCACATGGCGAATCCTAGTAGCGTGGGTTTATGGTCCGCCCGCAAGAACCAGTGGTGACCGGGGACGCGGTGGTCCTGGATGTTCAGATCGCCCAGCTACCGGTTCGTGCCCTGTCGGCGATGATCGATTGCACCGTGGTGCTCATCGCCTACATGATCGGCGTGGTGCTGTGGGCAAGCACAATGACTCAGTTCGACAACGCCCTGTCGGCCGCGGTGCTGATCATCTTCACTGTGGTGTCCGTGGTGGGCTATCCGGTCGCATTCGAGACCGCGACGCGGGGCCGATCACTGGGCAAGATGGCACTCGGGTTGCGGGTGGTGTCGGAGGACGGTGGCCCGGAACGGTTCCGCCAGGCAATGTTTCGCGCGCTGGCCGCGGTTATCGAGATCTGGGGGTTGGGAGGCGGTCCAGCGGTGATCTGTAGCCTGTTGTCGTCCAAGGGAAAACGTATCGGCGACGTTTTTGCGGGCACCGTGGTGATCAGTGAGCGGGGACCTCGACTGCCCCCACCGCTACCGATGCCGCCGCAGCTAGCGTGGTGGGCGTCATCGCTTCAGTTGTCGGGTCTCGGCGCCGACCAGGCCGAGCTGGCCCGCCAATTCCTCTCCCGCGCATCTCAGTTGGACACTCGGGTTCGTGATCAGATGGCCTACCGGATCACCGGTGAGGTCGTGGCACAGATATCCCCGCCGCCTCCGCCGGGCACTCCGCCGCAGCTGGTGCTCGCCGCCGTGCTGGCCGAACGGCACCGCCGGGAACTGGCGCGGTTACGCCCGTTGCCGCCGGTCGGTCCTCCGCCTCAGTGGCCACAGTGGCCGGCGCAGCCCGCGTACCAGCAGCCGGTGCCGCAGGCATCGCCCCCCTCGGCGGACCCCGGGGGGTTCACTCCGCCGAGCTAGCCGCTCAGCGGTACCGAAGGCCCAGCAGCAGAAGCGTTGCCCCGATAAAGCTGGTGACAGTGCGGGCGTGATTCCACGCGGTCCACGTCGAGAAGTACGCCTGCCACTCGCTGGCCGCGTCCGCCGTCGAGAGCCCGACCGGGTTAACGGTGTCGAGATGGTTGTTCAGCGGAACGTTGAAGGCCATCGTGATGACAGCGCCGAGGATAGTGAACACCGCGCCGACCAACACCACCCAGCTACCGGGTTGCCGCAGTTGGATCGCGGCGATGACAGCGACCACCAGGGCCAGGATCGTTGCGCCGAAGTAGCCCAACAGGAATACCGGGTTGGAGTTCGCCTCGGCGTTCATGCCGCGCATCGCGGTGATCGCGTCGACCGGGCCGGTGCGATCCAGGCCGCGCATCACGAAGGTGGAAAACACATACATCATTCCGCCTGCGGCTGCCGAGAAGAGAGCGGCGAAAGAGGTCAGGATGACAAAGGGGCTGGTATTCATGGCCTGAAGTCAACCGGGTACAGCCCAGACGATCCATCGTTGATCGTCCCGAGAACATACGCGAGCGTCGCTGTGGGCAGGCCGCGCGGGTTAGGCTCCCGGCGTGGACGCCGTGGTCGGCCTGCTCGACGGTGTGCGAGCGCGAGGCGCATTCGTGTTGCGAATGATGATGGATCCGCCGTGGTCGATGAGCATCCGAGACGAGGCGCCGCTGACGCTGATCTGCCAGACCCACGGCAGCGCCGCGATCGTCGGTGACAGCAGCGGTACCGTTCGGCTGGGTCCTGGCGATGTCGCGCTAACGCGCGGCACCGAGCAATACGTCTTCGCCGACGATCCGGCGACCACGCCGATGGTCGTCATCCATCCGGGCCAACGCTGCACCACACTTTCGGGCGAAAGCCTGAAGTTCGAGATGTCGCTCGGTGTGCGCACATGGGGCAACAGCCCCTCGGGCGCGACGCGCTCGGTGGTCTGCGCATACGAGGGCCGCAGTGAGGTCAGCGCGCGACTGCTCGACGCATTGCCGACGGTGCTGGTTCTGCGCGCCGACGAATGGGAAACCCCGCTGGTTGATCTGCTCGCCGCCGAGGCGGTCAACGACGGGCCGGGCCAGGAGGCGTATCTGGACCGGCTGCTCGACCTGCTGCTGATCGCCGTGCTGCGCACCTGGTTCGACCGCGACGAGAACGCACCCACCTGGTGGCACGCAGAACACGATCCTGTGGTGGGCCCGGCGCTGAAGCTGATCTATAACAATCCCGCACACCCTTGGACAGTGGCGAATCTTGCTGCAGCCGTGGGGAGTTCGCGTGCGGTGTTTGCGAGCAGGTTCACTGAGCAGGTAGGTGAGCCGCCGATCGCGTTCCTGACAAGTTGGCGGCTCGCGCTGGCCGCCGATCTGCTTCGGTCGAGCCAGGCGACAATCGCCGCGGTGGCCCATCAGGTCGGCTACAGCACACCGTTCGCGTTGAGCAGCGCGTTCAAACGCGCCTACGGCGTCAGCCCGAATACCTACCGCGCCACGGAGTCCTATCGGGATGACGCGTTGGAAGCGCTCTGACAACGGTTTGAACGTGTCCGTTCGGGTGGTGGGCGACCACCGCGTTTGCTAACGTCAGAATTGTTGAAACCGCAGCCCAGTCGGGGTGCAGTCAGCCGCGCTAAGCCGCTGGCGCGCCAGAAGCGTCAGCTTGAGCCGACCACCTGGTGACATTCGCATGTCGGGACGGCCATGTACTGGCCGCACATCAGTAACTCATCTGTTGTTTCGTCGGCGGCACGCGCGGAGCGAGGGGTTCCGCGCTGCCCTGCCACATTTGCGAATCAACGGCGAGGACAATAAGACCCGGCACGCGCGAGGACATCAGCCATGCAATTGGGCGGAGACCGTGGCTAGGGTCGGATGTCCACTGCCATGGCGATGAGGGGGCTATGCCCGGCGTTCAGTAGCGGAGCGCTGCCTCTTATCGCCGACTGGCGGGCTGACTGACTAAGGGGACCTCGCCTCCTCGGCACTCTGACGCCGGGCGGCCAAAACTCCGGCCAGCGACGTGGTCGCGACTGTTACCAATGCGCCGAGCATCAATGCCGACGGTTCGCCAGGGGCCAGCAGATGCTGTTCTGTACCAAGCGTCGCGGCGGCCACCGGAACACCGAGCTGAGCGGCCGCGAGCACCGCCAACGTCACGGGCTGACCGAACACCGTGCCAACACAGTGCGCCAGCACTGCGCCGATGCCGAGGCCCACACCGAGCAGGATCAGCCACGGGTGTTCCCCGAGGTCGCGGACTTGGAGCGATGCACCCAGCCAGACGAAGAACAGCGGGCCGAAGAAACCCTCGGTGATGCCGAACAACTGACGGGCCAAGCGACGCGGCTCGCCGACCCCGGACAACACCAGACCAAGAGCGAAGCCGGCCAGCATGATCGACACGTGCGTGGTGACCGCCAGCGCACAGAGGGCGAACAGCAGGATCAGGCTGATGCGCAGTTCGAGCGCGAACTCGTGGTCGTGCGAGTAGTGATGCAGGCGCGTGCGCCAGCCAGCCCGATCCACAGCGCGCAGGACGACGAACAGCACCGCTGCACAACCTGCTATCGCCACGGCACCGAGCGCTGCCCGCGGTGCCTGGGATGGGTTGATCACCAACGGTAACAACACAATCGAGGTGGCATCGGCGATAGCGATCTGTGTGGTCACCGACAGCACCGGAGGGCCGCTGAGACCCAGTGAGTCGATCACCGGCAGTGCCAGCGCGGCCGAAGACGACACCATCAGCACGGCGTACAGCGCCGCGTGACCGGTGCCGAACGCCTGTGCCAACACCACACCCAGTATCGCCGCAACAGCTCCGACAGCGACCGCCCTGAGCAACGCCTTCGGAATCGACGAGCGCAACGTCTTGTCTCCCACCGGCACGTGCGTGCCGACGACGAACATCACCAGCGCGAACCCGATGTTGGCCAACAGCGTGAACGTCGGATCGGTGTGGTCGACGATCCCGAAACCGGTTCGACCGACCACCACCCCGACGATCAGCTCGCCGATGATGACGGGTATCCGAAAGCGCGACAGCGAAGCCAGTAAAGGTCCGGCGATCCCTATAACCGCGAGCAGCGCCAGTGTGTCGAAGCCGAACCCGGACATTTCAATGACCTACTGCCACGACACCAAATGACAAGGGATGTTGGTGTTTTCATCAGTGAGGTAGCTCGCGCACACGCGGTGATAGCCGTCGGCGATCTGAAGCGGATATCCACCGACCGCGCTGCCGCGCACTAACAGGATCGGGGAGAGCTTCTTACCGTCGCTGATCTTGCCCAGATCCGCCCTGACGTGAGTGTTGCTCTCCGGCAACAGCGCCAGCCCTGCCGCTCGCAGGATGTCCTTGGCTTTCTCGGCCACCGGTTTCGCCGCCTTCAGTGCGGCTACCGTCTTGTCGACCGCGTCCTTCTCAGCAAGCATGCTGAGGTACGCGGACGCCGCGTCGTAATCGTGGTCCTCAGGTTCGTCCAGCCATTTGACCGCCATGGCCGGACACGTTACTCACCATTTCTGGACGGGACACCACGGTGCAGGCTCATGATGAACGGTGTCGCCAGTGCTCGCGAGCCAGACAGGGGGAGACCAAATGACGGTTGTGTTGATTCATCAGGGTTCGACCTTGACGCGGGAGAAGTACGAAGAGATCGTGCGTAAATTGACCGGCGGCAAGACCCGTGTGGAGTCTCCGTCCGACTGGCCCGTCGAAGGTCTTCTGGTCCATGTGTCCGGGGAGAGCCCGCAGGGTTTCCGCGTTGTCGATGGCTGGCAGTCAGAGGAAGCGTGCAACCGTTTCGGCGAGACCCTCGCGCCGATCCTGCAAGAGGTCGGCGTCGACGACGAGCCCGAGATCTATCAGGCGCATACCTTCGTTTCGGCCTAGAGCCGGCTAGGCGCCTATCCAGTTGCCGTGGAATCCGTACGGAACACGGTGGGGCAGCTTGATTCTGGCAACTGGCTGTGCGGCGAAGTCCGACGCGTCGATGATCACCAGGTCGCTGCCATCGCGTACCTGGTCGTAGACGTAACCGATGTACCACCCGCTGCTCTCGTCGGCGGGCCCTTCGGTTGACGGTACGAACACCGCCTCACCTGGCCCACCCGGCGACTCCGCAGTGCCGAAGGCGTGCTCGACAGCATCGCCGGTGGTCAGGTCGTAGCGGATAAGGCGGCCGTCACCGACCGACACCGCGTAGCGGGCGGGCAGCGTGGCCAGCCGGTCGTCGATGCGGGGGAACTCCACTGCGCGGTCGTCGAGCTGACGTTCGGTGACCGTGCCGGTAACCAGGTCGATGGTCCAGCTCCACAGCACCCCGTCGGCATCGAATCCGCCTGTGTTACGCCATAATTCGGGGTACCGAACTGCCTGCAGGATAATGCGGCTCCCGTCGGCTCCGGTTGTCTCGAATGCGTTGGCGACATGGAAGACGTAACACGGATCGATGTCGAACCACCGCACGGGCCCGAACGGGTCATCACGACGCATTACACCCAGCCGGGCGCCGTATTCGTCGCTCCAACGGTAGGGCATGTCGGATTCGCCCTTGATCGCGATATCGAGGTTGAACACGATCGGCAAGTCCATGAAGATCACGTGCTCAGCGGTCAGCGCGAAGTCGTGCATCATGGTGTGCGCCTTGACATCCAGCGGTCGGTTGATGGTCAGCTGGCCGTTGGCGTCGACCCGGTGATAGGTGACATACGGCTCGAGGATGCTCCCGTAACCGAAGAAGTGCATCTCGCCGGAGATCGGGCAAATCTTCGGATGAGCTGTCATCGAGTCGACCAGCTTCCCGCCGAAGTCGTAGGCGCCCAACGTCTCCAGCTCGTTGGAGATCTCATACGGCAGCGACGATTCGACGAGCGCCAATGTCCTGCCCGCGTGGTTGACGACGTGGGTGTTGGCGACGCTGGATCGCAGGTTGCGAGTCCCGTCGGCGTTGTAGAGCGGGAAGTCCTCGGCGAAGCTGTCGGTCCGCACCCAGCGATTGCGGTACCAGGCCGCGCGGCCGCCCTCGATGCGGATGCCGTGGATCATGCCGTCGCCGGTGAACCAGTGCGCGGTCGCCTGCCGCGGGTTTGGCCCGTTTCGCAGGTACCACCCGTCGAGTTCGGCGGGGATGGCGCCGTCGACGGGTAGGTCGAACTCCGTCAGCTCATCGGTCACGGGCGCGTAGTTGTCCCGCTGGAAGAACTCGCCGGTGCCGAAGAGAGTCGAGGTGGTGTCTGTCATGAGTCAAAGATGACATGTCAATAGTGACATGTCAAGAGTGGAGGTACGATCAGCGCGTGAGTTTGCGGATTGCGGCATTAGGCCTGTTGGCCCAGGAGCCAGGCAGTGGGTACGACCTGCTCAAACACTTCGAGAAGTCCATGGCCAATGTTTGGCCCGCGACCCAGAGCCAGCTCTACGGGGAGCTGAACAAGTTGGCCGACGCGGGGCTGATCGAGGTGTCCGACATCGGCCCGCGGGGCCGCAAGGAATACCGCATCACCGAGGCAGGCCGGGCCGAGCTGCGGCGGTGGGTGACAAACCCGCAGGATGACCCGCCTTTTCGTAGCCCGGGGCTGCTGCGGGTGTTTCTGCTCGGCGAGGTCCCGCCCGACCAGGCCCGCGAGCATATGGTCACGATGGCCGAATACGCCGACGCCGAGGTCAAGCGGCTCGAAGAGCTGCGCGACTCGATCGACTGGACCGGAGACGATGGCCTCTTCTACGGCCGCGCGGCGCTCGAGTACGGGCTGCGGATGAACTCGATGGAGGCGGAATGGGCGAAGTGGCTGGTCAGCGCCATTGACGAGCGCAGTTCAAAATAATCGTTGCATCGCGATAGATTCCGATATATCGTTGACGTATCGGAAGCGCGAGGGGCGCTTCCACCCAAACGTAAGGAATCACCAGAATGACCAACCCATTTACCCCACCTCCCGGCGGATTCGGCTTCGGCTTCGGGCCCGGCGATCGGCGCGCGTTTCATCAGCAGCGCAGGCAGGCCCGCCGCGATTTCCGCGACAACCTTCGTGACCATCTGCGCGAGCACGACGCCGGTCCAGGTTTCGAAGGCAACCTCGGCTTCGGTCCCGGTCGCGGCTTCGGCCCAGGCCGCGGCTTCGAGTTCGGATTCGATCCCCGTGGCGGCTTCGGCCCAGGCGGACCGCGCGGCCGTGGCCGCGGCGGGCGAGGACGTGGCAAGCGCGGCGATGTCCGCGCCGCCATTCTCAAGCTGCTGGCCGAGCGGCCGATGCACGGCTACGAGATGATCCAGGAGATCGCCGAGCGCAGCCAGAACCTTTGGCGGCCCAGCCCCGGCTCGGTATACCCGACGCTTCAGCTGCTGGTCGACGAGGGTCTTCTGGTCGGACGCGAAAGTGAAGGCAGCAAGAAGCTTTTCGAGCTGACCGACGACGGCCGTGCGGCCGCCGACAAGATCGAGACCCCGCCGTGGCAGGAGATCGCCGAGGACGTCGAACCCGGACACGTCAACCTGCGCAGCGCGGTCGCCCAGCTGATGGGCGCCGTCGCGCAGTCCGCGCACACGGCCAATGACGAGCAGCAGCAGCGCATTGTCGACATCGTCAACAACGCCCGCCGCGAGGTCTACCAGATCCTCGGCGAGTCGGAGTAGCACAACTCAAGATGGAATAAGCCCGGCGGGAGTGGTGTACGCAATCAGTATGCAAACCTTCCCGCTGGGCTCATTCCATGTCGGCCGCGTCGGATTCGGAGCGATGCAGCTCCCCGGTCCTGGTGTGCTCGGGCCGCCACGCGACCACGACCAAGCTCTGGCCGTATTGCGGCGCGCAGTTGAGTTGGGCATCAACCACATCGACACCGCACAGTTCTACGGACCCAACGTCGCCAACGAACTGATCCGCGAAGCGCTTCACCCTTATCCCGATAGCCTCGCCTTGGTGAGCAAGGTCGGTGGCGACCGTGACGAACAGGGCAACTGGTTGCCGGCGCAGCAACCCGACGACCTTCGTCGGGGCATCGAGGACAACCTGCGCACGCTGGCGACTGATCGGCTGGCCGCCGTCAACCTGCGGGTAATGGGAGCGGGCGATGACCCCAGCTCCCCGGGCGAGGTGGACCGCGAGCTGTTCGACCGCCAGCTGACCACCATGATCAAGGCCCGCGACGAAGGACTCATCGCCGGAATCGGGCTCAGCAGCATCAGCCCCGAACATCTGCAGATCGCACTGGACCGCACCGAGATCGTCACCGTGCAGAACGCGTACAACCTCGTCGACCGCACCTCTCAACCGGTGCTCGACGCCTGCCTCGAACACGGCATTGCGTTCGTGCCGTTCTTCCCGCTGGGCTCCGCCTTTACCCCCGACAACCCGGTGCTCGGCCATCCCGCCGTTCAGCGCGAGGCGGCGAAACTCGGGCGCACCCCGGCGCAGATCGCGCTCGCGTGGACACTGTCGGTTGCACCGAACGTGCTGCTGATTCCGGGCACTTCGTCCGTAGGACACCTCGAGGAGAACACCGCCGTCGCCGACATCGAGTTGGACGACGAGACCAAGACTCAACTCGACGACGCGGCCTAGTTCAGTCGACGTCGACCCAGTGCAGCGTCCGCTGCACCGCCTTCTGCCAGCCCGCGTAGCCGGTCCCGCGCTGGTCCTCGCTCCATGCGGGGGTCCAGCGCTTGTCCTCCTGCCAATTGGCGCGAAGGTCATCGGGGTTCTCCCAGAACCCGACCGCCAGGCCCGCGGAGTACGCGGCGCCAAGCGCGGTCGTCTCGGCGACGACGGGCTTGACGACGTCGACACCCAGCACGTCGGCCTGAATCTGCATGCACAGATCGTTGGCGGTGATGCCGCCGTCGACCTTGAGCACCTCGAGATGCACGCCCGAGTCGGCTTCCATCGCGTCGACGACATCGCGACTCTGGTAGCAGATCGCCTCCAGCGTCGCGCGAGCCAGATGCGCGTTGGTGTTAAACCGGGACAACCCGACGATTGCGCCGCGGGCGTCCGAACGCCAATACGGCGCAAACAATCCCGAGAATGCCGGCACGAAGTACACACCGCCGTTGTCCTCGACCTGGCGAGCCAGCGCCTCGCTCTGCGCGGCGCCGCTGATGATGCCCAACTGGTCGCGCAGCCACTGCACCGCAGAACCGGTGACGGCAATCGAACCCTCAAGCGCGTAAACCGGTTTCGCGTCACCGAACTGGTAGCACACAGTGGTCAGTAGCCCATTCTCGGAACGGACGATCTTCTCGCCAGTGTTGAGCAGCAGGAAATTGCCTGTGCCGTAAGTGTTTTTGGCCTCTCCGGCCTCCAGACACACCTGCCCGACCATCGCGGCCTGCTGATCGCCGAGGATCCCGGTGATCGGCACCTGTCCTGCGACGGGCCCATCATCGCGGGTGATGCCGTACGACTCGGGGAACGACGACGGCTTGATCTGGGGCAGCATTTGCCGCGGAATGCCGAAGAACGACAGCAGTTCGTCGTCCCAGTCCAGCGTCTCCAAATTCATCAGCATGGTCCGGCTGGCGTTGGTCACGTCGGTGATGTGGGCGCCGCCGCGCGACCCGCCGGTGAGATTCCACAGCACCCAGGTGTCGGGGGTGCCGAAGATCGCGTCGCCGTTCTCGGCGTCGGCGCGCACCCCCTCGACGTTCTCCAGAATCCACTGCACCTTGCCCGCGGAGAAGTAGGTGGCCGGCGGCAGGCCTGCCTTTCGCCTGATAACGTCGCCACGGCCGTCGCGATCCAGTGCAGAGGCGATGCGGTCGGTACGGGTGTCCTGCCAGACGATCGCGTTGTAATACGGCCTGCCGGTCCGCCTGTCCCATACCAGCGCGGTTTCCCGCTGGTTGGTGATGCCCATCGCGGCCAGATCGGTGGCCGACAGCTTCGTCTTGTTCAGCGCCGACATGACCACCGACGAGGTGCGTTCCCAGATCTCGACGGGATTGTGCTCGACCCAGCCGGCCTTGGGCAGGATCTGTTCGTGCTCGAGCTGATGGCGCCCGACCTCGGCACCGTCGTGGTCGAAGATCATGCACCGCGTGCTTGTGGTGCCCTGGTCAATGGCGGCTATGAACTCGCGAATCTCTGCCACTAAGCGCTCCCTCCTGACGGCGACTCCAATCGACCATGATGGTCTACATGGCCTCGCCGATCACCGACATTGACCGCATGCCCCGGGGCGGGCCTGATGCGTCCTGCGTGGACCGGCTGCTGCAGACCGACCGGCCGGAATACCTCGACCGCGACGACGTCGACGACGGCACGAAGCGCAGCGTGATTCGCGCCCTGGAGTGGACGGGCGAATTCTTCGGCAACACGGAGAAGTTCGCGCGCATCGTCCTCGACGAGGTGGCCGAAGTGCCCGATCCCAAGATCCTCGAACTCGGGTCGGGACACGGCGGGCTATCCCGCAAGCTGCTCGAATGGCATCCCACCGCCGAGCTCACCGTCACCGACGTCGAGCCGGCCTCGGTGGCAGCCATCGCCGCCGCTGACCTCGGCGAGCACCAACGGGCCACTGTGCGTGAGATGGACGCCACCGCGATCGACGCTCCTGACGGGCAATTCGACCTGGCGGTCTTCGCATTCTCGTTTCACCACCTGCCGCCGTCGCTGGCATCGCGGGCGATCGCCCAGGGCACACGGGTGGCCGACAAGCTAGTGATAATCGACCTGCCGAGGCCACCGTCGCCGCTGCATATCCTGCGGCTGGCGGCGATGCTGCCGTTGGCACCGGTGGTGCCGTTCGTGCACGACGGCGTGATCAGCTCGCTGCGCACGTACAGTCCGTCGGCGCTTCGAGCGCTGGCCGCACACGCCGACCCTGCGATCGAGGTGCAGCTGCGCGGCGGGCTGCTGAATCCGCAGGTCGTGGTGGCCAGCCGCCGATAGGCTCGGCCTTGTGGGCGAAGAGGTAAAGCAGACCGACTTTTCTCGCGCGCACCGACGCGAGTACCGGCGCAAGGTGCAACTGTGCCTGGACGTTTTCGAAACCATGCTCGCCCAGTCCAGTTTCGAGTTCGAGCGGCCATTGACCGGCATGGAGATCGAGTGCAATCTGGTCGACTCCGACTATCAGCCCGCGATGAGCAATCAGGAGGTGCTGGCCTCCATCGCAGACCCGGCGTATCAAACCGAATTGGGCGCCTACAACATAGAATTCAACGTTCCGCCGCGGCAGCTGCCTGGCCGTGCGGCACTCGAGCTGGAGGCCGAGGTGCGGGCCAGCCTCAACGCCGCGGAGGCCAAGGCCAACGGAAACGACGCGCACATCGTGATGATCGGGATTCTGCCGACGCTGATGCCAGAACACCTTTCGGGGCGATGGATGAGCGAATCGACGCGGTATCAGGCGCTCAACGATTCGATTTTCACCGCCCGCGGCGAGGACATCCTGATCGACATCACGGGTCCTGAGCGGCTGAGCCTGCAAACGGAGTCGATCGCACCCGAGTCGGCATGCACAAGCATGCAGTTGCATCTTCAGGTCTCCCCCGCCGACTTTGCGAAGAACTGGAACGCCGCGCAGGTGCTGGCCGGCCCGCAGCTGGCGCTGGGCGCAAACTCCCCGTACTTCTTCGGCCACCAGCTATGGACCGAAACCCGCATCGAGCTCTTCACCCAGGCCACCGACACCCGCCCGGACGAGCTCAAGACGCAGGGCGTGCGACCACGCGTCTGGTTCGGCGAACGCTGGATCACCTCGATCTTCGACCTGTTCGAGGAGAACGTGCGCTTCTTTCCGTCGCTGCTGCCTGAGCTCTCAGACGAGGATCCCGTCCGAGAGCTGTCGGAAGGCCGCACGCCGAAGCTCGCGGAGCTGCGACTGCACAACGGAACCATTTACCGGTGGAACAGGCCGGTGTACGACGTCGTCGAAGGCAGGCCGCATCTTCGCGTCGAGAACAGGGTATTGCCCGCAGGCCCTACCGTGGTGGACATGATGGCCAACGCGGCCTTCTACTACGGCATGCTGCGGACGCTGTCCGAGGAGGACCGCCCGCTGTGGACGAAGATGAGTTTTGCTGCGGCGCACCATAATTTCATTGAGGCCGCGCAGAACGGGATGGACGCCCGGCTGTACTGGCCCGGTCTGGGAGAGGTGACGCCCGACGAGTTGGTGCTGCGCCAGCTGCTGCCGATGGCCGACGAAGGGTTGCGGCGCTGGGGAGTCGCGGGTGAGGTGCGCGACCGGTACCTCGGCGTGATCGAGGGCCGCGCCAAGACCGGACGCAACGGTGCGGCCTGGCAGGTCTCCACCGTGCGGGCGCTGCAGGAGCGCGGGATGACCCGCCCCGACGCGCTGGCAGGCATGCTTCGACGCTATTGCGACCGCATGCACACCAACAAACCCGTGCACACCTGGGACGTTGCAACGGCGGAGTAGGTTGGGTCGCATGGCATCTGACGTAATGGACTGGGACAGCGCATACCGCCAACAGGGCGCATTCGAGGGGCCGCCACCGTGGAATATCGGCGAGCCGCAACCCGAGTTGGCGGCGCTCATCGCGGCAGGCAAGGTCCGCAGTGACGTGCTGGACGCCGGCTGCGGCTACGCTGAGTTGTCGCTGGCATTGGCCTCCGACGGCTACACGGTGGTCGGCATCGACCTGACACCGACGGCCGTCGCCGCCGCCAACAGGGCGGCACAGGAACGCAATCTGTCGACCGCGTCGTTCGTGCAGGCCGACATCACTTCGTTCACCGGCTACGACGGCCGGTTCTCAACGATCATCGACAGCACGCTTTTCCACTCGCTGCCGATCGAGGGCCGCGACGGCTACCTGCGCTCCGTGCATCGCGCCGCCGCGCCTGGAGCCACCTACTTCATCTTGGTGTTCGCCAAGGGTGCCTTTCCCGCGGAACTGGAGACGGGGCCGAACGAGGTCGACGAGGACGAGCTGCGCGACGCGGTGTCGAAGCATTGGGAGATCGACGAAATCCGCCCCGCCACAATCCATGCAAACGTCCCGAAGATGCCGGAAATGCCAGGGATGACGCTGCCGCACCCCACCGACGAGAAGGGCCGGGTGAAGTTCCCGGCGTACTTGCTGACGGCCCACAAGGCCGGCTAGCCGACTGCGGCGGCAAGGGCCTCGGCGAATTGGTCGAGGTCCTCGGGGGTGGTGTCGACGTGAGGCGAGGCCCGCAGGACCGGCTTCGCCATCTCGAACGGCGCGCGCTGCAGCTCAGCGTACGTCGTGACGATCCCGCGTTCGGCGATCAGCCATGCCCGCACCATCTGCGGGTCGGCACCGTTGCGCGGCTCCAGCGTGGTGATCGCGGTCGGCTCGTCGGACGGCTCGACCACCCGCCAGCCCGGTACGTCGGCCACGGCAGCCCGTGTCATCCGGCCAATCTCGGCTAGCCGGTCGCGGATCTGGTCGGGCCCCGCTGCCAGGTGCTCGCCCAATGCCACCGAATAGCCAACGCGCGCAGCAATGTTCGCCTCACCCATTTCAAGGCTCTCCATCACAGGTATCGGCAAGCCGCACTCCGGCGGAGGCAGCCGCGGCCTCAGCCGCTGCGCGAGCTCCGGACGAATCGCCAGCATGCCGACGCCTCGTGGCCCTGCCATCCACTTGCGGGATGAGCTGTAGACCGCGGCTGCGCCGACCGCGCAGTCGAGGTGACCCATCGCCTGTGCCGCGTCGACCACTAGCGGTAAGCCGAGCTCGCGGCACACGCCGGCGAGCTCGGCCAGCGGCTGGGCCAGCCCCCGGTGACTGGCCAACGGGGTGAGGTGTACGAGCGCTGGCGGGTTGGCGGCCAGGACGCGTGCTGCGTCGTCGACCGCGAGCCGACCGAGATCGTCAGCGGGCAACGTGCTGATCTGAAACCCGTTGGCGGCCATGACTGCCAGGTTTGGTCCGTACTCGCCGGGGAGGCAGGCGACACTGCGTTCACCGGGCCAGCTGCTCAGCAGCACATCGAGTGCGTTGATGGAGCCGGTGGTGAAGACGACATCGGAACCGCTCATCCCGGTCAGCGACGCGATGGCCGCGCGCCCGGCGTCGAGGGCGGGGGCCGCAGCCTCGGCGGCGACGTATCCGCCGACTTCGGCCTCGTGCCTGGCGTGCTGGGTGACCGCGTCGATGACGGCGAAACTCTGCCGGGAGCACGCGGCGCTGTCGAGGTGCAGACCCGCGACCTTGGGCCGGGCAGCCCGCCAGCGCTGCGCCAGCGTGTCCTGGTCCGTCATTTCGTCGAAAGGGACAGTCCGAAGTCACCCGCGGGATCGGTCCACCAATGCGTACGTTGCAGACCCGCCGCCGCCAGTTCGGCCGCCACGCCGTCGGGCCTGAACTTGCAGGACACCTCGGTCAGCATCTGCTCGTCGGCGGCGAACTCGACAGCCAGGTCGAGTGCGGCGATGTGGACCCGCTGCGCGCTCGTAGCGCGCAGCCACATCTCGATGCGTTCCTCCTCGGCGTTCCACCGGGCGACGTGTTCATACGCATCGAGATCGAAATCGGCGTCGAGTTCCCGGTTGACCACCGCCAGCACGTTGCGGTTGAACTTCGCTGTTACGCCGGCACCGTCGTCGTAGGCACGCACTAACCGGCCGACATCCTTGACCAGGTCGGTGCCCAGCAGCAGGCTGTCACCCGGCTGCAAGGTGTCCGATAGCGCGGACAGGAAGACGGCTCGCGGACCCGGGGTCAGGTTGCCGATCGTTGAGCCAAGGAAGGCCACCAAGCGGCGCCCGGCGCGCGGAATCTCGTCGAGATGCTCCTCGAAATCGCCGCACACCGCATCGATCTCGATGCCAGGGTACTCGCGCTGGATCGCCGCACCTGCCGCATTGAGCACCCCGGCGTCGACATCGAACGGGACGAACCGCCGCAGGGAGCCGCTGTCGCGCAACGCGTCCAACAACATGCGGGTCTTCTCCGAGGTACCGCTGCCGAGCTCGACCAGAGTGTCGGCGCCCGACGCGAGGGCGATCTCGGCCGACCGCGTACGCAGGATCTGCGCCTCGGTGCGGGTCGGATAGTACTCGGGCAGCCGGGTGATCTGGTCGAACAGGTCGCTGCCCACCGAGTCGTAGAACCACTTGGGCGGCAACGATTTCGGTGTCTGAGCCAAGCCGTCCCGCACATCTCGGCGCAGTGCCCGTGCCGCCGAGTCAGCGGCGAGGTGGTTGGACAGCGAGAGGGTCATGAGGATCCTTTCAGTGGGATCAGCTCGACGCGAGAGTCCTCGACCACGACGAGATGGCGGTCGGGGACTTCCTGCCAGTCGGGGTTGTCGTCGTATGGTTCGCTGGCCAGCGCCACGCCGTCGTCTCGGCGCAGCACCGACAAGGTGTCGCCCCACGTGCTGGCGCGCAGTTGAGATCCGTTGGCCGCCAAGATATTGAGCCGGGCATTGGGGTCGGCGGCGGCGACCTCAATGACGGTGTCACCGAGAGCGTCGAGTCCGCGCTCGAATATCAGCGCCGCTAGCAGCGCGCTGTCGACGGTGGACTCCGCGCCAGATGTCGGTGGCAGGACGGCACGATCGACCACCCCGTTGTGGGACAACAGCCACTGCCCGTCGGTGAACGGGGCCGATGCCGACGGTTCGATCGGCATGCCGACGCTGGCCGAACGCACCGCCGCGACAACGCAATTGCTGCTCAACGCGGGCGCCACCGAGGCGAATGACGCGTCCCCCCACAATGGTGAGGCACTACGCCACCGGCGTACCGCGCCTTCGTCGAAGAATCCGACACCCCAGCCGTCGGCGTTCATCAGACCGTGCTTCTGTCTGCGCGGGGCATACGACTGCACAAGCAGCCCCGACGGGGGTTCGAGAACCAGCGACGCGATCGATCGCCGGTCGCCGAGCCAGCCGAGGTGTCGGCACATCAGGCGTCCCAGGCCAGGCGTACGCCCGAAAAGATCTGTCGCCGGATCGGGTGATCCCAATTGCGGAAGCTCGGCCGAAGTGTGCTTGGCGCGACCGCCCACGAGCCGCCGCGCAGCACCTTGTAGTCGCCGTCGAAAAAGGGCTGCGAGTACTGCTCGTAGAGCATCGGTGTGAAACCCGCCCACGGCCGCAGCGGCGACGAGGTCCACTCCCACACGTCGCCGAGCATCTGCTCGGCGCCGTACGCCGACGCGCCTGCCGGATAGGCCCCGACTGGGGCGGGACGCAACGCATCACCGCCGAGGTTCGCCAGGTGTTCGGTGGGTTCTGAAGCGCCCCAAGGGAACCGGCGTTTCTTCCCCGCTGCGGGATCCCAGGCCGCCGCCTTCTCCCATTCCACTTCGGTGGGCAGCCGCGCGCCTGTCCACGCCGCATATGCCTCAGCCTCGAAGTAGGTGATGTGCTGCACCGGTTCGTCGGCGGGGATCTCCTCGACATGGCCGAAGCGGGTGCGGGTGCCGTCGAGGTTCCAGAACTGCGGCGCAGTCAGCCCCGCTTCCTGCCGATGTGTCCACCCGCGGTCCGACCACCAGCGCTGTTGTTGATAGCCGCCGTCGTCGATGAACTGCCGCCACTCGCCGTTGGTGACGGGAACCCGTCCGATGCGGAACGCCGGCAAGTCGACCACGTGCGCGTTGCGTTCGTTGTCCAACGAGTGCGGTTCGCTCACCGCGTCGACGCCGAGGACGAACTCACCGCCGGGCACCAACACTGACTCTCCAGCGACACCGGCGCGGCCCGACGGCAATGCGGATCCCCGATCCATCAGCGGCGAGCCGGTCCGCAGATTCAGCGCCTGCAGCATGGTCTCGTCGTGCTGGTTCTCGTGGCTGATCACCAAGCCGAAATTGAAACCGGTGTCGTCGTTGTCCAGGCCGTCGAGAGTGTCCAAGACCTTGTTGCGCACCGTGCTGCAATACGTGCGGGCGTCCGACGGAGACAGCAGTGGCAGATTCACCCGGCTGGCGCGGGAGTTCACGAACGCGTCATAGCAGCGCTCAACCTGCGGCTCGAGCAGTCCCGGCCGGTCGGGGTTGTTACCGCGCAGCAGCCACAGCTCTTCCTGCCAGCCGATGTGCGCGAGGTCCCACACCAGCGGGCTCATCAGCGGGTCGTACTGGCGCCCCAGTTCGGCGTCGTCGAAGTCGACGAGTCGCAGCGTGCGGTCCCTGGCGTACGTCAGCTCACGCGCCAGCGTCTCGCGTGTCACATCTCTCCTTGCGCCATTTGGGCGATCGCTGTGTCGATCCCGTATTTCACCGCGCGATCGGAGAAATCGTCGGCCGGGCAGCGTCCCTTCTCGACCGAACGCACCAATTGCAGCATCGATTCCTCGAGTTCGGCGGGTGCGCGTTCGGCTGCGGTCCGCACACAGAGGATGGCCGCCTCGTGCAGCCGTCGGTCGCCAAGCCCGATCTGTGCCGCGCGGTCCCACGCCGTGGCCACCGCCTCGGTGGCTTCGGCGGCGATGTCGGCGGCGGCCGGGTCGTCGAGCAGCGTGACGAGCGTGAACACCACCGCAGGCCACACCGCGTCGGGCAGGCTGTCCAGGTAGCGGATCTCCAGCCACCGACGGGGCCGAACAGGCGGGAACAGCGTCGTCAGGTGGTAGTCAAGATCGTCTTGCGTCGGCCTGCGGCCACCAAGCAGCACGCGGCCGTCGGCCCAATCCGCGAACGGCACCCAATCGGTGATCGGAACCGCATCCATCTCCGGCGTCGGGTGCACAAGCATCACCGGCGCCTTCATTGCATAGCGCGCCCACTCGCTGGCAGGGTCGTCGCCGTTGACGCTAAGGATCGGGCCGCAGCGTGCCGAATCCAGCCGGCTCCAGACCAGCTGCCGCGTCGAGGCCCAGCCGGTGAACTGACCCGCGAGCAGCGGCGAGTTCGCGGCGATCGCGATCATCGTTGGGCCCAACGCATGCGCCAGCCGCACCCGCGCCGCCCAGCCGTCCCGCGGCCCGGCGTCCAGGTTCACCTGTATCGAGGCCGTCGACGTCATCATCGCCGCGCCCGGGTCGCCGGTGTCGCTGGCAATGAAGAACTCCTCCATCGCCTTGTACCGGTCGCCCGGGTTCACTCGCTTGGCCGGGCGCAACGGGTCGGCTCCGAGCAGCACCAGTCCGAGGCCGGCTTGTGCGAACGCCGAGCGCAGCACTGCGCGGTCGGCCGTCATAGCGGCGATGGCCGCCACCGGCTCATCCATCGGCGGGCCGGACAACTCGACTGCTCCGCCGGGTTCGACGGTGATCGCGCTGCCTCCCGGCAGCGGCGGCACGCCTGCGATCGCGTCCTTCAGCTCTTCCCACTCCGGGCGGCGCATCGGGTCGGCGAGGTCGAAACAGTGCGCCTCGACTTCGAGGCCGACGCGCCCCACCGGACCGTCGGCCAGACAGCTCTCCCCGATGTGCAGGGCAGCGCTATATGCGCTGGTGAGCTCGGCTTTCTTGGCATGCGATGGGTGTGCGTCGTCCACCTCGGACGTCATAGCGAAGGTCATGTCTTCCGGCCCCTTCCGGGTAGGGAACGATCGCGGCCTTCACTCCATCTTCCAGAGACAACCGACAAAGTCCCGCGATTTTTCGATGACGCGTTCGTGACGCATACCCGAAAACGTTGCCGGTTACTGCCCGAGGGTGTTTTGCATCGCCCCGGCCAGCACATTCACTGCAGGCCCACCGTTGCCGGATTGACAAACTTTTACCTGAAGAAGAACGTTCTCCCGCTTGCGCGTCGTCACGAAGCAGCGGCGGTCTGTGCCTGCCTCCTGCTTCACCCAGTCGGAGTCGGTCGCAGTGGCCGGACCACCTGTGTACGTCCACACCTGGGTGGTGAAGTTGTCAAGGTGCATCGCCGTGGTTTGACCGCTGCATCCCACAGTCCGGTCCACGACGCGATGGAACGCGCGGTCGGCCGCGTCGTTAGTGGCGAACACGCCGATCGCCTGTTTCACGTAATGGCCCTGATCGTTGTCGGACGTCTGCGTGATCGCGCCGTTGAACGACGCCAGATCCGGGTCGGCGTACACCTCGGTCAGCCCGATGTCGGCCCAGTTGTTGCACACCGGGTCGTCGACGTAATACGACTGGAAGGGATCGGTGAACGTCCACGCAAATCGCATTGGCGCGCCGACGATGTTGCCGACTGACCCCTTGCCAAGGACTGCGTAATTCACCACGCCCGGGTCTGAAGGACGAGCCGAGGCAGGCGGAGTCTGCGCCGCCAAGGACAGACCCACGGCCAGACAGACACCTAATCCCGCGGCGATCCGCATGAACTAGACCTTCGCCGACAGCGTCACGTGGCCGTCGCGGCCGGCCCCTGTCGCGGTTGACTCTGCCGTGAAAACGTTTTCGATGCTCATGGCGTTGATCATGCCAGCCCGGCTTCAGACAGCAAGGCGCCTGCTTTAGGTCTCGTTGCCTCGCATGCCTTCCTCAATCTTCTTCTCGAGGTCGGGATCACGCGCGCTCGTGAAGACGTGGCCAACAATGTTGTGCGGCAAGCGGTCCCGTGGAACCGCGTATGCGGAAATCGACGTCCTGCAGGCGTGCTATCTGCAGAACGTCGATCTCAGTGGTTGTTGAGCTACGGCCTCGGGGCGGTCGACGAGGGGCCGCTCGGCTGCGACGGGCCCTCGAAGTTCGGGCCACCGGGTCCACCTGGGCCAAATGGCGGCCACGGGCGGTTGCCCCCTGGGCCCATCGGGAACATCGGCGGCGGCCCGCCTTTGTGCATCGTGTAGCCGTGGTCGCCACCGCCGCCATCGTGACCGCCGCGGTGGTGGCCACCGGCATGCGCGCCGAGGAAGAAGCCGGAGAAGAAGATCGAGCCGACGATGAAGACCACCCCGGCGACGATGCCGACCCAGGCAGCCACCGCGGTGAGGCGGCTGTGGCGTGGCGGCTCGACGACTGCGGGAGGAGGTGCGGCGGGTGGCGGCTCTGCGGTGACCACGGGGCCCGTGGCGGGTTCGGAGGACGACGTTGTTTCACTCATGAACTCGAGCATGCAAGCGATGTCGATGTACTGGTGATGAATCCACTATGAATCAGCTGTGAAGGTTGGCGCGCGCCGCGTCGAGATCGACGAAATGGCGCTTCGTACTCGCACTTTCCCGCCCATGTGACCGTTTGGGCGTCGGCGTCAGGGTTTGAGCGGGTTGACCGCGAATTGGATGACGCGGTACGGCGAGTTGTCACCAGGGCCGGTTTTCCATTGACTGATGAACACCCGCAGCTCGTCGAGCGTTGACCCCGGCGAGATGTAGCCGCCATACGGCTGCGCAAGCCGGTTGTCCTGCGGCGCGGGCAGATCCTCGGCGGGATCGGGCCATGTGCCCGCGACGACGACCGTCGTGACTGGTGCTGCGCCGAGCCCGGTCGGATCGTTCGCGACGCGGACCTCCATGTTGCCGTTGCCTGCGTTGAAGTACGACAGCACCGTCTGGCCGTCGATCTGCCGCACGCTCATTTCGCCGACTCGGTCCTGCCACAGCGGCGTCGGCGGCTTGCCCCACCCGGCCTGAGAAGACCATCCCTGCCAGCTGGCGCGGTCGGTGACCGTCTCCGGTTTGGACCGGTACAGCACCACCGGTCCGTTGCGGTCGAAGTTGTTGGCCACGATGTACACCCAGCCGCGCGGCGAGTCCGGCTTCGGGATCGGGTCGTAGTAGCCGCTGATCTGCGACTGCCGTCCACCTTCGTAGGTCGCATCGCGCTGCGACTGCGGCACCGTCGGCCAATTGCCTTGACCTGGATTGGCTTTCACCAACCTCGACGTCTGTGGCACCAGGTCCTTGACCGTCGTGACGAGCAGGTAGTTCTCCCGGTTGATCTGCACCACGCCCGAAGGCAACTGCGACATCCCCGCCGGAGTTGGATCGACAAGCAGTGGCGAGTCGTTGCCCGTGACTCGGTCGTAGCGCACGCCGGTCGCGTCGTCGATCGACTCGGTTTCGACGTGCAGCGCGACCGGCGAATGCCAAGGGCCGAACCCAACCCCTTGGCCCGCGAAGGTGTCACCACAGACCTGCAGGATCCCGCTGGGGAACTCCATGAACTCGCATAGGTCGGTCGCGCCGATGCCGTAATCCGCTGTCGGCGTGCCTGTTCCGGCGGTCGGACCGATGCGCATCACCTGGCCCGCCGCCAGCGGAGGCAGGACTGGCTCCGGAATGGGCGCAGGCGGATCGGCATGTGCGACGGGCGCTGCGATCGCCGAAATCGACGCAATCGCGAGGATTACTCGCACTTTCTCGCCCAAACGTGAGTTTCGGCGAAAAGGGATCACAGCTCGGCGGCCAGCAACTCGGCGATCTGAATCGTGTTCAGCGCCGCGCCTTTTCGGAGGTTGTCGCCGGACAGGAAGAGGGCCAACCCACGACCGTCGGCCACGCCGGGGTCCTGGCGGATACGTCCGACCAGGGTGTCGTCGACTCCAGCGGCGGCCAACGGCGTTGGCACATCGACCAGCTTCACACCAGGGGCCGCCGCCAGTAGCTCGGAAGCCCGCTCGACCGACAGCGGCCGGGAGAACTCTGCGTTGATCGACAGCGAGTGTCCGGTGTAGACGGGAACGCGCACGCATGTGCCGCTCACCAGCAGGTCCGGGATACCGAGAATCTTGCGGCTTTCGTTGCGCAGCTTCTGGTCCTCGTCCGTCTCGCCGGAGCCGTCGTCGACATAGGAACCGGCAAGCGGCACCACGTTGAACGCGATCGGTGCGACGTATTTGTTGGGCGCGGGGAACTGCAGCGCCGAGCCGTCGTGCACCAGCTGCTCGCTGTCGTCGATCACCGCGCGCACCTGGCCGAACAGCTCCTCGACGCCGGCCAACCCGCTTCCCGAGACCGCCTGATAGGTCGAGGCGATCATGCGGACCAGCCCAGCCTCGTCATGCAGCACCTTGAGCACCGGCATCGCGGCCATCGTCGTGCAGTTCGGGTTGGCGATGATTCCCTTCGGCCGCCTCCCGGCGTCGCGGGCGAAGTTCACCTCGCTGACAACGAGCGGCACGTCGGGGTCCTTGCGGAAGGCCGAGGAGTTGTCGATCACCGTCACACCGGCCGCCGCGAACCGCGGCGCCTGGACCCGCGACATCGTCGCGCCCGCGGAGAACAACGCGATATCCAGGCCTGCGGGGTCCGCGGTCGATGCGTCTTCGACCTCGATCTCCTGCCCGCGGAACGGGAGCTTCTTACCTTGCGAGCGCGCTGAGGCGAAGAACCGCACGCCGGTGGCGGGAAAGTCGCGTTCCTCCAGCAGCGTGCGCATCACCTGGCCGACCTGCCCGGTCGCGCCGACGACTCCAATGTTGACCATCTAGCGTCCTGTTCCCGCGTAGACGACGGCTTCCTCGTCGCCGCCGAGGCCGAACGCCTCGTGCAGGGCGACAACCGCCTTGTCCAGCTCAGTGTCCTTGACCAGCACCGAGATTCGGATCTCCGAGGTAGAGATCAGGTCGATGTTGACGCCCACCTCGGCGAGCGCCTCGCAGAACTTCGCGGTGACACCGGGATGGCTGCGCATACCCGCACCGACGAGCGACACCTTGCCGATGTGGTCGTCGTAGAGCACCTTGGAGAATCCGATGTCGTCCTGCAGCGCGGTCAGCTTCTCGACGGCGCCAGGGCCGCTGTCCCGCGAGCAGGTGAACGTGATGTCGGTCTTGCCGTCCTCGATCTTCGAGATGTTCTGCAGCACCATGTCGATGTTCACGTCGGCGTCGGCGACAGCGCGGAACACTTTGGCGGCGTAGCCAGGAACGTCAGGCAGCCCGACGACGGTCACCTTCGCCTCGCTGCGGTCGTGGGCTACTCCGGTCAGGATGGCGTCTTCCATGGGGATGTCCTCTATCGATCCTTTGACGAGCGTTCCGGACTTGTCTGAGTACGACGACCTGACGTGAATCGGAACGTCGTAGCGACGGGCATACTCCACGCAACGCAGCATCAGGACCTTCGCGCCGCATGCCGCGAGCTCGAGCATCTCCTCGAACGTGACGGTATCGAGGCGGTGGGCGTTGGGCACGATGCGGGGATCTGCGGTGAAGATGCCGTCGACGTCGGTGTAGATCTCACACACGTCGGCGTTCAGCGCCGCGGCAAGTGCCACGGCGGTGGTGTCGGACCCGCCGCGGCCAAGCGTGGTGACGTCCTTGCTGTCCTGGCTGACGCCCTGGAAGCCGGCGACCAGCACGATGAGCCCCTGGTCGAGGGCGTCCCGCAGCCTGCCAGGCGTGACGTCGATGATCTTGGCGTTGCCGTGGGTGCCGGTGGTGATCACACCGGCCTGCGAGCCCGTGAACGACCGGGCCTGCGCACCGAGCGAGTCGATGGCCATCGCAACCAGCGCGTTCGAGATGCGCTCACCCGACGTCAGCAGCAGATCCATCTCGCGCGGCGGAGGCGCGGGGCTGACCTGGCGGGCCAGGTCAAGCAGGTCATCGGTGGTGTCGCCCATCGCCGACACCACGACAACGACGTCGTTCCCGGCCCTCTTGGTCTCGACGATGCGCTCGGCGACACGGCGGATCCGCTCGGCGTCAGAGACCGAGGATCCGCCGTACTTCTGTACGACGAGCGCCACTATCAAACCTTTCGTGATGGAGTTCCAACCAAGAATAAGGGGTCTGCGCACCCCATTTACTCCGCCGGTAGCGTCAAGATGTGGTCAAGAACGGCGACGAGCGCCGGCGCGAGGAGCAGACAGCCAAGGCACAGACCCGCGTACCGATCCACCCCGACCTCGCTGCGCGATGGAGTCCGCGGATGTTCGACGATGCGGCCCAGCTGACCACCGAGCAGCTCACCGCTGTACTGGAGGCCGCTCGATGGGCCGCGACATGGGGCCACCGGCAGCCGGTGCGATTCCTCGTCGGGCTGCGCGGCGACGAGACCTTCGCCGCCATATCGGAGCTGCTAAAGCGCGGTAACAGCTACGCAAAAGCCGCAGGAGCGTTGGTCCTGGTGTGCGCCGACGAGGGAGAGGACGAGCGGACCGCACGGTATGCCGCGGTCGACTCCGGCGCGGCGATCGCGCAGTTGACCATCGAGGCGGTATCGCGCAGGTTGATCGCCCACCCGATGGCGGGATTCAACGCCGACGGTGCCCGCGAGACTTTCGGCATTCCCGAGGGCGTGCGGCCCATTGCCGTCGTCGCAGTCGGATCGCTCGGCGACTACGACAACGCGCCGCAGGAGATTGTCGAACGCGACGCGCAGGGCCGCGGCAGGCTCCCGCTTGAGGAAGTGGCGTTCGGAAGTGGCTGGGGCCAACCGCTGCCGCTATGAACAGGCCTTGGCCAACTCATTGAACTTCTCGGAGATTCGGGCGTTCAGCGCCATCATCTCGTAGGCCGCAGGCGGTGCAGGGGCTCCCGGCGCCCGCGATTCGGTTTGACTGCGGACGAGCGGCAGCTTGCCGACGAACTCGTTGGCAAGGCTGGCGACCTCGGTGCTCGTGCGAGCCAGGTCGGCCGAGGTGACCTTCTGCGCGCGTTCGGCCAGCCCGTCCGCCCACGCCTGATACGCGGCGTCCTCTGCCACGGTAGGGATGCCCTGCTCGTCGCCGGCCTTCGAGGAGATGTGCTCGGCCTGCGAGCGGTTGAAGTCGAGCAGGTCCTTGACCGGACGGCATTCCTCGGACGGCTGGTTGAACACGTAGGACAAGGCCAGCGCCGCGACGGTTATCACCGCCACACCGATAGCGGCCCACCATCGCCGGTCGAGCTTCACCGCACGAACTGTACGGACTTCAGCGTTCACTCTGCGTCGAGGGCGAACCCTCCTCGCACTTCTTCACCGTCTGCGGAGAGTCAATTGCCCCGGGCAACCGCCGCAGCATTAACGAACCCGAAACACCGAGAGCCTGTCCACGTAACAGAAACATTGATTACTGTGAGTGAACGGCCCCGGCGAGGGCCGCACCACTCCAGGAGATGTGAATGGATACAGGAACCACAGCATTCATGCTGTGTTGCATCATCGGGCTGACGATGATGATCCCCGGGCTCGCGCTCTTCTACGGCGGCATGGTTTCGGTCAAGAGCTCGACCAACATGATGATGATGACGTTCGGCGCCGTTGCCGTCGTCGGCGTGCTGTGGGTGCTGTTCGGCTTCTCGATGACGTTCGGCACGTCCTACGGCGGCTTCGTCGGCAGCTTCACCGAGTTCGCAGGGATGAAGAACCTCACCGAACCGATGACCACCATCAACGGCCTTCCGGTGAGCCTATTCTCGTTATTCCAAGCACTATTCGCGGCGATCACGGTGGCGCTGATATCCGGCGCGGCCGCCGATCGGATGAAGTTCGGCGCCTGGATGACGTTCGCGACCGCGTGGGCGATCCTCGTCTACTTCCCCGTCGCGCACTGGGTGTTCGCGTTCGACGGCGTGGTGACGCCGGACGCCAAAGGTGGCTGGATCGCCAACCAACTGAAGGCCATTGACTTCGCAGGCGGCACCGCCGTGCACATCAACTCGGGCGCCGCGGCGCTGGCCGTCGCGATCGTGCTCGGCAAGTCACTCGGGTTCGGCAAGTTCCGCAAGCCGCACAACGTGCCGCTGACGCTGCTCGGCGCAGGCCTGCTCTGGGCGGGCTGGTACGCGTTCAACGGCGGCTCGGCGCTGGCCGCAGGCACCTCGGCGGCCATCGTCATGGTCACCACGTTCACCGCCACCTGTGCGGCGACGCTGGCGTGGCTCGGCGTCGAGAAGATCAAGGACGGGCACGTCACGGGTGTCGGCGCGGCCTCTGGCGCGGTGGCCGGGCTGGTCGCCATCACCCCTGCCTGCGGCGCGGTCACCCCGGTCGGTTCGATCTTCCTCGGCTTGATCGCGGGCGCGATCTGCCCGCTTGCCGTCGGGCTGAAGTCGAGGTTCGGCTACGACGATTCACTCGACGTGGTCGGCGTGCACCTGGTCGGCGGCGTGATCGGCACCCTGCTGATCGGCCTCTTCGCCAGCGCGAGCATGCCGAACAAGACCAACGGCCTCTTCTACGGTGGCGGGCTCGATCAACTGTGGAAGCAGGCGGTCGCCGCAGGCGCGGTGATGGCCTACTCGTTCGTGGTCGCCTACATCATCGCGTTCGTCATCAAGAAGACGATGGGCATCCGCATCTCGACCGACGAAGAAGAAAAGGGCATCGACGCCAAGTTCCACAGGGATGCGGCGTACGAACTCCAGCCCGCCTGATGGACTCCGGCCGGCGCGCGCCCACTCGCCCGCGCCGGCCGGCCCTTCTCAACAAACAAGGGATTATTGGAATGTCCGACGCACATTTTGACCTTGCCGCCCTGGCCGAACAGTCAGGAACGAAGTTCATCCTCGCGCTGTTCGTCGACCTGCGCGGCAAGCCGTGCGCGAAGCTGGTGCCCGTCGAGGCCGTCGACCTGCTGGCCACCGAGGGCGTCGGATTCGCCGGATACGCCGTCGGCGCGATGGGCCAGGAGCCCAAAGATCCTGACCTGATGGCGATTCCGGACCCGGCGTCGTTTACGCCGATCCCGTTCATCAAGGACGGCCTCGCCATCGTGCATTGCGACCCGTACGTGACCGGCGAACCGTGGCCATACGCCCCGCGCGTGATTCTCAAGGCGCTGATCCAGCAGGCCGCCGACGCCGGGTTCGAGCCGTGGGTCGGGGCCGAGGTGGAGTACTTCCTACTGCATCGCAACCCCGACGGCAGCCTGTCCGTCGCGGACGCCGCCGACACCGCCGCGCAGCCCTGCTACGACGCCCGTGGCGTCACGCGGATGTACGACCACCTGACCGCGATCTCGGCAGCGATGAACACGCTTGGCTGGTCCAACTACGCCAACGACCACGAGGACGGCAACGGCCAGTTCGAGCAGAACTTCCAATTCGCCGATGCGCTCACCACCGCCGACCGCGTCATCACACTGCGCTACCTGCTGACGATGATCGCCGCCGAACGCGGCATGGTGGCCACCTTCATGCCCAAACCCTTCGCCGAGAAGACCGGCAGCGGTTTGCATTTGCACCTGTCGCTGACCAGTGGTGGCACTCCCGTTTTCCCGGCCGAGGAGGACTCCCGCGGGCTGGGCCTTTCGGAGACCGCGTACGCGTTCATCGGCGGCATCCTCGAACACGCCAGCGCGCTGCAGGCAGTGGTCGCGCCAACGGTCAACTCCTACAAGCGGACCGGTGCGACGACGACTGCGTCGGGCGCATCGTGGGCGCCGAGGACTCCGACCTACGGCGGCAACGACCGCACGCACTACATCCGGGTGCCCGACTCAGCGCGAGTCGAGCTGCGCGGCGGCGACGGCTCCGCCAACCCGTACCTGGCGATCGCCGCGGCGCTGGGCGCAGGCATCGACGGGATCAAGCGCAGCGCCGACCCAGGAAGCATTGGCGGCCAGGGACGTTCGCCGCTGCCGCCGACGCTGCTGCACGCAGTCGACGAGTTCCGGGGCGACCCGGTAATCACCGGCGTGCTCGATGCGGCGGGCGACGGCGTGGCGGACTACTTCGCCAACATCAAGCGCGAGGAGTTCTTCGCCTACCACAGCTCAGTGACGCCGTGGGAGATCGACAACTACCTGACCGCGTTCTGAATCCTGATACGTCAAAGGAGACAAGCAATGTGTGGGATCGTCGGGTTGCACCTGCGCACCCCGGAGCTCTATCCCCGGCTCGGCGAACTGCTCACAGCAATGCTGTGTGAGATGGGCGACCGCGGCAGCGACTCGGCCGGTGTCGCCGTCTACGGCGACCCGACCCTGTCACCCTCTGGGCGGGGCTGCGTGTCGGTGCTGGAGGTCGATCCGACGGCCGACGCACTCGGCCTTGACGTCAGTGTGAGCAGACACGGCGACACGTATCTCGTGACCGCAGAAGGATCTTCGGAGGTGCTGCTGGACGCGGTCGAGGCGGCGTACCCCGATGCGCTGATCGCGGGATTCGGTTCGGACATGGCCGTTCTCAAGGGCGTTGGGCATCCCCGCGTGTTGGCCGACGCGTGGGGGTTGGCCAAGGCGCAGGGCTGGCAGGGCGTCGGTCACACCAGGATGGCGACGGAGTCCGCGGTAACGCCCGCCGGTTGTCATCCCTACGCCGTCGGGCCGCAGCAGTGCATGGTGCACAACGGGTCGTTCGCCAACCACGCAACGATCCGCCGCGAACTACGCGCCGCCGGTGTGCAATTCGACAGCGACAACGACACCGAGGTCGGAGCGCGCTTCATCGCCGAGCAGCTGGCAGCCGGCCACAACGTGGAGACCGCGCTCAAGGAGCTGTGCGCGACCTTCGACGGGTTCTACACGCTGCTGGTGTCCAACCGCGACTCATTCGCGGTGGTGCGCGACGCGATCGCATGCAAGCCAGCCGTCATCGCCGAGACCGACGACTGGGTGGCCATGGGCAGCGAATATCGCGCGCTGGCAGGGCTTCCCGGCGTCGAAGCGGCCAAGATCTGGGAGCCGGAACCGGAGGTGGTCTACGCATGGACACGTTGACCTGCTTCGACCTTCGGTCGGTGCCGTTGCGCGAAGTCAACTCGGCCCTGCACCAACCAGATCTGTCCGGTGACTTCGTGATCGCGCATCCCGAGGGTGCACACAACGTCGCAGTCGGCATCGACGCGCCGGTGAAGGTGACCGTCGACGGCCATGTCGGTTACTACGCCGCAGGCATGAATCAGCAGGCCGAGATAACCATCAACGGCAGTGCGGGGACCGGTGTGGCCGAGAACATGATGAGCGGAACGGTCTGGGTCAAGGGCAACGCGTCACAGTCGGCGGGCGCGACTGCGCACGGCGGCCTGCTGGTGATCGAAGGGAATGCCGCAGCGCGGTGCGGGATTTCGATGAAGGGCGTCGACCTCATAGTGGGTGGCGACGTCGGCCACATGAGCGCATTCATGGCGCAGGCCGGGCGCCTGGTCATCCGGGGCGACGCAGGCGAGGCGCTTGGCGACTCGATCTATGAAGCCCGCATCTACGTGCGGGGCACCGTCGCCTCGCTTGGCGCCGACTGCGTCGCCAAGGAAATGCGGCCAGAGCACCACAAGGAGCTCCAATACCTGTTGAAAGCGGCGGGTTTCGAAGGTGACGACACCGCCGCCTACACCCGCTACGGCTCGGCCCGAAACCTCTACCACTTCCACGTCAACAACGCTTCGAGCTACTGATGACATACCCAACTGACGACAGGGCGCGCCTTGGCCTTCGCGAGTCCGCCACCTTCGACCGGCCGACGATCGCGGCCATCCAGCGGGCTGCGGAAACCGGCATCTACGACATCCGCGGATGGGGCGCGAAGCGCTCGCTGCCGCACTTCGACGACCTGCTCTTCCTTGGCGCGTCGATGTCGCGATACCCGCTGGAGGGATACCGCGAGAGGTGCGGCACCGACGTGGTACTCGGCGACCGGTTCGCGAAACACCCACTGCACCTGGATATTCCGGTGACGATCGCCGGGATGTCATTCGGCGCGCTTTCCGGCCCCGCCAAGGAGGCGTTGGGCCGCGGCGCCAGCGAGGTCGGCACATCGACCACCACCGGTGACGGCGGCATGACGCCAGAAGAGCGCGGGCAGAGCAAATACCTCGTCTACCAATATCTTCCGTCGCGGTACGGGATGAACCCGGCCGACCTGCGCAAGGCCGACGCGATCGAGGTGGTGCTCGGTCAGGGCGCAAAACCCGGCGGCGGCGGAATGCTGCTCGGCCAGAAGATATCTGAACGCGTTGCGGGAATGCGCACCCTCCCCGAGGGCATCGACCAACGCTCGGCCTGCAGGCACCCGGACTGGACTGGGCCCGACGATCTGACCATCAAAATCAACGAACTGCGTGAGATCACCGACTGGGAGAAGCCGATCTATGTCAAGGTCGGCGCCACCCGCACCTACTACGACGTGAAACTTGCCGTGCACGCCGGCGCAGATGTCGTGGTCGTCGACGGAATGCAGGGCGGCACCGCCGCCACCCAGGAGGTGTTCATCGAACACGTCGGAATCCCGACGCTGGCCGCCGTTCCGCAGGCGGTGCAGGCGCTCGCTGAACTCGGCGTGCATCGCAAGGTGCAGCTGATCGTGTCGGGCGGCATCCGCACCGGTGCCGACGTGGCCAAGGCGCTGGCGCTGGGCGCCGATGCGGTGGCGATCGGCACCGCCGCACTGATCGCGTTGGGCGACAACCATCCGCGATACGCCGCCGAGTACGAGAAGCTGGGCAGCGCGGCGGGTTTCTTCGACGACTTCCAGGACGGCACCGATCCGGCGGGCATCAGCACGCAGGATCCCGAACTCGCCGCGCGCTTCGACCCGGTCGAGGGCGGCAGGCGACTGGCCAACTACCTGCGGGTGCTCACCATGGAAGCCCAGACCATCGCCCGCGCCTGCGGGAAGGCGCACGTGCTGCACCTCGAACCCGAGGACCTCGTCGCGGTGACGATAGAGGCCGCGGCGATGGCCCGGGTGCCGCTTGCAGGCACCGACTGGATTCCCGGCCGATGACCACCGCTGACGTTGTCATCGTCGGCGGTGGCATCGAGGGCGCTGCCGCCGCGTGGGCGCTGAGCCAGCGCGGGACCACGGATGTCGTTGTGGTCGAGCGCAATACCGTCGCATCCGGGATGACCGGCAAGTCCAGCGGCATCGTCCGCTGCCACTACGGGGTCACGTCACTGGCCGCGATGGCCACCGTCGGACTGGAAGTTTTTGAGAAGGCCGACGAAATCTTCGGCACCGACCTCGGCTTCCGGCAGACCGGCTATGTCGTCGGTGTCGGCGAATCCAACGTCGAATCCCTGCGCAAGAGCCTGGCAGCGCAGCGGGCCGTCGGCGTGCAGACCGAGGAGATCGACCGGTCCGAGGTGGCCCGCATGTGGCCGTTCGCGGATCTTTCGCCGTTCGAGGCATTCGGGTGGGAGGCGCGCGGCGGCTACGGCGATGCGTACATGACCGCGCAGGCATTCGCGGCATCGGCCCGAGCTGCAGGTGTCCGGATCCGCCAGGGCACTACAGCGACCGAACTGTCGGTCGCCGGCGATCGGGTCACCGGTGTGCGGCTTGCCGACGGCAGCGAAATCTCGGCAGGCACGGTTGTCGTCGCGACGGGAGTTTGGACCCGGTCTTTTCTCGAGTCCTACCGGCTCTCGTATGGCGTCGACGTGCCGATCCGGGTGGTGAGAGAGCAGATCGTCACGATCGCGCCGGGCGTCGACGTCGGCGCCGTTCCAGTGTTCTCCGACCTGGTGTCGCTGCAGTACGTGAGGCCGGAGGTGGGCGGCGACATCCTGTTCGGCAACAGCGATCTGTCCGACGTCGAAGAGGCGGATCCCGACAAATACCTGAACCGCGCGACGGACGCTTTCGTCGACCTCACCGTCGACAAGGTTGGCACCCGCTTCCCCGGTTTGACCGACGCGGCAATCAGCAGCAGCTACGCAGGCTGCTACGACGTCACACCGGATTGGAATCCGGTGATCTCCACGACTGCGCTCGACGGTCTCGTCGTCGCGGCAGGCTTCAGCGGACACGGGTTCAAGATCGCGCCTGCGGTGGGCCAGCTGGTCGCCGACCTCGTCATCGACGGACGCAGCAACGACCCGCGGATCCCGCATTCGGACTTCCGGCTGTCGCGGTTCGCTGAGGATGACCTGTTGAAGTCGCCGTATCCGTACGTCGGCGCAGGCCAGATGCGCTAGACAGGACACCAGTGACCGACGTCCCCCTGCTGCGCAACAAGTCCGGCACCGCCCGCGACCGCGATCCCCACGAGCCCGTCGAGGAGCTCGAGTTCGAGGCCGCGATCGGCAGGAATGTGCGGCAGTTCCGGCAACAGCAGGGCCTCACGGTCGCGGAAATGGCTGCCCGCGTTGGCATTTCCAAAGCAATGATGTCCAAGATCGAGAACGCGCAGACGTCGTGCAGCCTTGGCACGCTTGCGTTACTGGCAAAGGGTTTCGACGTGCCGGTCACCAGCCTGTTCCGCGGCGCCGACGTCGAACGGCCCGCGGCGTTCGTCACGGCGGGTACCGGCGCTCGGATCGTGCGCAACGGCACCAAAGAAGGCCACGAGTATCAGCTGCTCGGGTCGTTGAGGGGCGAGCACAAGCGACTCGAATGCCTGCACGTCACGCTGTCAGAGAAGAGCCAGACCTATCCGCTGTTCCAGCATCCAGGCACCGAGTTCATCTACATGCTCGAAGGCGTCATGGACTACAGCCACAGCCGCTCGGTGTATCGACTGCATCCAGGCGACTCGCTGCAGATCGACGGCGAGGGCGCACACGGCCCCGTCGATCTGGTCGAACTGCCGATCCGGTTCCTGTCGGTGATCGCCTTCCCGGATTCCCAGGTATAGAGCAGCGGCGCACCAGGGGTTTTGGCCTTCCAGTTGGGCTTGCTACAGTGGTCAACATGCAGCGGGTGCTCCTTCTCGGCAGCCGCGACGGGGTCTGATCCAGACCGGCCTCCCGTCGCGGGTAGTCGCGATGCGCCGGTCTTGACCGTTTAGGTCTCCCCCAAAACGACCCGGAGCGACACCGTGACTACCTTTTCCAGACCCGCACCAGATTCGCCCGACGCCTTCTCGTCGGCACACACCATCAACAAGCCGTCCGGCTCAGCCAACCCCGGCCAGCCCGCCTGGAACACCCAGCGGACAACGTCGATGCCGATCGGCCGCTATCGCACGTTCGCAGAAGAAGTCGAGCCCGTCGCCGTACCGGACCGCACCTGGCCCGACCGCGTCGTCGACCGCGCACCCATGTGGTGTGCGGTGGATCTGCGCGACGGCAACCAGGCACTCATCGACCCGATGAGCCCGGCCCGCAAGCGCCGCATGTTCGAGCTCCTGGTCCGCATGGGCTACAAGGAGATCGAGGTCGGCTTCCCCTCGGCCAGCCAGACCGACTTCGATTTCGTCCGCGAAATCATCGAACAGGGCGTGGTGCCGGACGACGTCACCATTCAGGTGCTGACGCAGTGCAGGCCCGAGTTGATCGAGCGGACGTTCGAGGCGTGCGAGGGTGCGCCGCGCGCAATCGTGCACTTCTACAACTCGACGTCGATCCTGCAGCGCCGCGTCGTTTTCAAGGCCGACCGCGATGCGGTCAAGGCGATCGCGACCGACGGCGCCCGCAAATGCGTCGAGGAAGCCGCGAAGTATCCGGGCACACTCTGGCGGTTCGAGTACTCGCCGGAGTCCTACACCGGCACGGAGTTGGAGTACGCCGTGGAAGTGTGCGATGCCGTCTGTGACATTGTGCAGCCAACGCCGGGGTGGCCGCTGATCGTCAACCTGCCCGCGACGGTGGAGATGGCCACGCCCAACGTCTACGCCGACTCGATCGAGTGGATGAGCCGCAACCTGGCCCGTCGGGACAGCATCATCCTCAGCCTGCACCCGCACAACGACCGCGGAACCGCCGTCGCCGCAGCGGAATTGGGCTATCAGGCCGGTGCCGACCGGATCGAGGGCTGCCTGTTCGGCAACGGTGAGCGCACCGGCAACGTGTGCATCGTGACGCTGGGGCTGAACCTGTTCTCCCGCGGGGTTGACCCCCAGATCGACTTCTCGAACATCGACGAGATCCGACGCACCGTCGAGTACTGCAACCAGCTGCCGGTGCCCGAACGTCACCCGTATGGCGGCGACCTCGTGTACACCGCCTTCTCGGGCAGCCACCAGGACGCCATCAACAAGGGCCTTGACGCGATGAAGATCTCGGCCGACGAGCAGGACGCCGATGTCGACGACATCTTGTGGCAGGTCCCATATCTGCCGATCGATCCCAAGGATGTCGGCCGCACATACGAGGCCGTCATCCGAGTCAACTCGCAGTCCGGCAAGGGCGGCGTGGCCTACATCATGAAGGCCGATCACGGCCTCGCCCTGCCGCGCCGGCTGCAGATCGAGTTCAGCCAGGCGATCCAGAAGATCACCGACGGCGAGGGCGGCGAGGTCTCGCCGAAGGAAATGTGGGACGTCTTCGCCGAGGAGTACCTGGCCCCGCTGCGTCCGCTGGAGCGGATCCGGCAGAAGGTGATCGCGTCCGAGGTCGACGGCGGCACCGACACCATCGAGGCCGTCGTCAAGGTCGACGGCGTCGAGCAGGAGATCGTCGGTGCTGGCAACGGACCGCTCGCGGCGTTCGTCGACGCGCTCGGCGCGATCGGGATCCACGTCTCGGTACTGGACTACTCCGAACACGCCCTGTCCGCAGGCGAGGAGGCGCAGGCCGCCGCCTACGTCGAGGCGTCGATCGGCGGCAAAACGGTGTGGGGCGTTGGCATCGCGACGTCGATCACCACCGCATCGCTTCGCGCAGTGGTGTCCGCGGTCAACCGCGCAAGCCGCTAATCCAGGAAGGCACTCAGCAGGCGGTCCACAAGACCGGCGGCATCTTGCGCGCCCGGCTCGGGCGCAATGGTGAGGTTGCTGAACACAAAGCCGTTGAGCAACCTGCTGAGCTCATCCATCCGCTCCGGAGTCGGGGTGAAGCCGGCGGCCTCAACGATGAGCGTCGCCGTCTTCACCGCGGCCGCCTGAAGCTCCTTCATCAACGGCCGTAGCTCTTCGCGCCTGGTGCTCTCCATGAACAACTCGAACCGCGCCAGCGTCCACCGGCGGTATTGGTCTTCGGGCTCGAGCATGCGGATCAGAAACGCCCTCAGGCCGTCACGGCTCAGTGGCCCGATCGCCGACTGGAGTCCCTCGGCCCGCTGCCAATGCAGATCAACTGTCCTGGCGGCGGTCGCTTCCAGGAGTGCCTGGCGCGTACGGAAGTAGTTCGACGTGGTCCCCGCAGGCAACTCCGCGCGGCTGTCGACCTGACGATGCGTCAGACCCCCGACGCCGTCGTCGCACAAGATGTCGATCGCGGTGTCGAGGATCTGCGTACGTCGTTCAGAGTTGGTTGGCATCAGTTCCTATATTGCAGGCGCCAAAGCATGTACAGGAACGCCGGGTAGACCAGGCAGATCAGCATCCAGCTGAACCAGTAGCCGGCCATGTGCACATAGAAGCTGACGTCCTGCAGCACGATTGCCACGTACAAGTGCAGTGGCACGCTCGCGGTGATGTAGACCAACGACGCCGTGAGCGCGATCTTGTGCACACGGTTGGCGAACACCATCCGGCGGTAACTCAAGATGCCTGCGATGGCCGCGTAGGTCATCGGGATCATCAACAACATGTCCGACGTCGGCGTTACGGCGTATTGCAGCGTCAGGTCGTCGCCGAAGATCACCCGGTACAGGTGCATCCCAAAGCCGATGAGGATGGTCAGCATCGCCACTTCGCGGAAGAAGAACCCGTTGCGACGGTAGGTGTCCCAGAAGGACGATCTGCGTACTACGTCCGTAGTGCTTGTCATGTGTTGACGGTACCACTACGAATGTAGTGATAGCAATAGCCGATTACGGCCGCGGCGGCAGATTCGCGAGCCACGAGTCTGGGAGCAGCTCGATCAGCTGCCCGTCGGGATCACGGATCATCGCGAACTGCTCGGTGACGGTTTCCTTGATCACCGACCCGCCGAACTCTTCAACCATCGCCAACACTACGGTCAGATCGGACACCGACAGCGACATATGGGTCAGCCCCGCTTGGTCCATGACCCGCTGGGAGCCGGCATGAACGTCGCGCTTCGAGTAGTCGATGAGTTCCAGCACGAAGCCGTCGCGTACCAGATAGGTCGCATGCACTCCGATCGGCCCCTCCAGTTGCAGCAGCTGAGCGGTACCCGCGTCCGGCAGTTCGAGCTCCCACCAGAACTGAAACCCGAGCAGGCCCTCGTAGAACCGACGCGATCGATCGCGATCGGCAACGCACAATCCAACGTGGTTGAAAACTGTTCGGTGGCTTGCCATTACAACCTTCCGTAGCGGGTGAGTACAGTCGGCCCACCACTCTCGACGAGCACCGTACCGCGCTCCAGGCAACCTCCGATGCCTTCGTCAGCGACCCAGGACTGCACGCTCAACACCATTCCCTCGTCGATGGTGGCGTCGCGTCCGCGGCCAAGGCCGATCAGCGGCGGCTCGGCGCCCAATCCCAGACCATGAGCCAACGGAAGCCCCGGATCCGGATTGCCTGCGTTCTCCCACACCCGGTACAGGTCGGCGCCGGTATTGCCAGGGCGGCAGGCGCCGATCAGTGCGTCCATGCCGCGCGCGCACCTCGCCGCCAGATCGGCCGTCCCCGCCGGACCCGTGTTGCCCGCTACCCGGGTGCGGGCCAGGCCTGCCTCGTATCCGGCATACAGCGCGCCAGGCGCGAGCACCACCAGTTCGCCTTCTCCGATTGGCCGGTCGGATGCCAGGTGCCGGAACCTGACGGGGCCGTGCAAGGGTGTCGCGAAGCAGACGCTTTCCGATGGCGGCATCGGCGCTCCGAGGCTCGCTATTCGCTCGTCGTAGATGCCGAGCAGTTCACGCTCGGTAATGCCCGGCGCCAATGCCCCTTCCATGGCACTTAGCGCCGCCTCGGCGATCGCCGACGCCACCTCCAGGCAGGTGATCTCGTCGGGCGTCTTGGTCCGTCGGGCGGCTGTCATCACCGGCGCGGCGTCAACGAGGTCAGCCGGTGTGACCAGTTGCGGAATCAACCCGGCGAACAGCGGACTCAAGCCGTCGGTGCCCACCCGCCGCGCCCCGCGCAAGCCGGGGATCTTGGCCAGGTCGGCCGCGAGGTTGGCAGGATTCCAACTCAGGCGATACAGATCGTCGCGGCCGATCTCCGGAGGCACGCCTTCGTCCCAAGTCGAGAGCAGATGTACGCGGCCGGTTTCCCTCACCGCCACCGCGACAGGCGCGAAGGGAAGCACACCCGATCGCCCGAGCTGACGCGCACCCGACACGTACCGGACGTCGCCGACACCACCGAGCATCAGAGCGTCGAGATCATGGCTTTCCATGCCGGAGAAGACCTTTGCGCGTCGTTCGGCACGCAGGCGGGCGAAGTCGATACGGGCGTCGTCCTCTAGGCCCATCATGCCGACGAACAGACCGCGGTCACGGGCGACGGGGCTCATGCGTTAAGCCCGTACGGTTCGTACGTTGAGCCGCTGAGCTTGACCCAACCCGTATCAGTCACGGCCACAATGTCTTCCGATCGATAGCCAGCGAAACCGTCCTCCCAGATGACCGGCTCGAAGACAAGCACCATCCCCGGCTGCATGATGAGCCGCTCGTCGAACGCCTCTCCCAGGTCCGTTCCGATGAGCGGCATTTCGGCGCTCTCGGTGCCCACACCGTGCGCCAGGTAGAAGTGGTCGATCCAGGGGCGGACTCCGTCATTGGCATCGATGGCGGCCTTGCCGAGTTCGAGCGCGGACACTCCGGGCTTGAGCGCATCGAGCCCGGCATCGACCACCGCTCGCCATCGGCGAAAATGGCTCTCCTGCTTGGCATCCGGGGCCGCGCCGGTAATCCAGGTCCTGCCGTAGTCAGACGCGTAGCCCTCCCAGGTGATGCCCGCGTCGACCCAGATGACGTCGCCTTGCCGGAGGAACCTGTCGGTGGTGACGGTCGGGTAGGCAAGGTCGCCGTGCAGGGTCCAGGGTCCGTGCTCGCGGGTCGGCGCCATCACCTGCCAGATCGGGTCGATCCCGTTCGCGGAAGCCCCGAGCTCGAAGACTCGACGGAGGAATGCAGCGCTCAGGTCTATTTGGCGGACTCCTGGACGCAGAATCGCCAGCGCGTCGGTCATAGCCAACTCGTTGAGCCGCTGCGCGTTGCGGATACAGGCGATTTCGTCCGGCGTCTTCGTCAGCTTCGCGGCGCCGACCACATCGGATGCGTCGACCCAGTCGAAGGAGGGCAGGCCGCGCAACATCGGATGGGTCTGGTCGTCGACGCCGACACGGGCACCGGAGGGGAAATGGTCGGCGAGCGCCTTCGCGAACGTCTCGATGCCGTCGTCGAGATCGGGGAACAGCGGCCCGTGCAGGTGATCCTCGGGAAGGTCCGAAGGCGCGCCGTCGACGTAGAGGGTGTACAGGTGCGGTGCGAACTCGCCGTTCACCACAACCGCCACGGACCGAAACAGGGCGGCGCGATCACCATCCTGGGCAGGTGCTGCCGCGCCCGTCGCATACGCGACAGAACTGGACCCGAGCAGAACAAGGCCGTCGACACCCTGCGCATCGAGTTGGAGCTGTAACCGCTCGAAACGTTCTGCGCGCATTCGCGGAAGATCGGGCATCTCTGGGATCGCCCGTCCGCCGATGGTCGCTGCTGCTCGGTTGTCGATGGCTCAGCCTCCCTAAAGATGCAAAGATAGCGTAATGGGCCGAGCGGACGTCAGCGCCGATGCGATCGCCGAATTCGATCACCATTCCGACGAGTTCAGTCGCAACGAGCAAGCGGTGAACGCCGACCTTCGCCTCCGGTGTCCGGTCGCATGGAACGAGAAGTACGGCGGATTCTGGTACGTCACCGGTTTCGATGCAGTCGCTGCGATCGCCCGCGACGGGGAGGCCTTCGCGCACAAGTACGAGCCGAACGCGGCCGACGGCGTGAATTACCAAGGCGAGATGGGTATTCCGCGGCCCGAAGGCCAACCACCGCTTGGCATCGGCGAAGTCGATGGTCCCTACCACCTGGCCTTGCGGCGGGCACTGACCCCGTTCTTCTCATCGGGAGCCGTCGAGAAGATGCGGCCGTTCATGGAGCAGTCAGTGCACTGGTTTCTCGACCAGCGGATCGCCGACGGCGCGATGGACCTCGTGCTCGACTACGCGAGCCCCGTCCCTGCCATCCTGACCATGAGGTTGATGGGTCTGCCGTACGACAATTGGCAGCTCTACGCCAACCTCTTCCATTCAGTCATGGACGCTCCCGACGCCGACGCATACAACAAGGCGATCGCCGAAGTCCCCGCGATGATCGACGGCCTGCTGAAATTCGCGGCGGCGCGGCGCGCCGATCCCGGGGACGACCTCACGAGCTTCCTGGTTCAGTACGACTTCGACGGCAAGGGTCTGGACGACAACCAGCTGATCGACATTCTGTGGAACCTGATTGGCGGGGGCGTCGACACCACCACGTCATTGACCGCGCTGAGCCTCCTTCACCTCGGCACCCACCCGGATCTCCGACAACAACTCATCGAGCGCCCTGAGCTCTACCGCACCGCGGCAGATGAGTTTCTGCGGTACTGCTCGGTCAACAAGACGCTGAGCCGCACGGTGAGTCGCGACACTGAGCTCGGCGGCCAACGGCTCCGGCGCAACGACCAGGTGCTCATCAGCTGGTTCGCGGCCAACCACGACGCGCGGGAGTTCGACCGGGCCGACGACGTGGTTCTGGACCGGGCCCCCAATCGCCACGTCGCATTCGGGCTCGGGCCACACCGCTGCATCGGCGCCCCACTGGCACGGGTCATGTTCGAGGTGATGGTGAAGGCGGTTCTGGAGCGCATTCCGGACTACGTGGTTGACGTGGACGGTGTGCAGCACTACTCCGGCAACCCGAGCATGACGGGATTGGGCAAGCTGCCGGTGACGTTCACGCCCGGTAGTTCGCTCGGGACGTCGCGCCCGGCTTAGACCGGTTAGAACAGCGCGAACTGGCCGCCTGCGAGCGTGGTGTCGGTGAACTCCTCGATGTCGGTGCCGCCGACCACGCTGTCGAGGAATCGCATGAAGTCGGCGTCGGTGACCAGCGGAACGCCGAGCTCGTGGGCCTGATAGCCCTTGCCGTGCTCGGGTGCGGCCTCGTTGCAGATCACCATCGAGGTCTCGGGGTCGACGGCGTCCGTGTAGGCCAGCCCGGCGTGCACGATCCGCTCGATGAGCTCCTCGTGGGTGCGGACGACTTCGGCCGACAACGCCACCCGCATGCCCTGCACCAGCGGCCGACCAGGGACAAACCGTCCCGGGTTCAGATATGGGCATGGCAGGCGTGAGGCCAACATCTTCAGCGGGCGCAGCTCCTCGTGGGTGATCTCGCCGTTGGGCCATTGCCTGCGCCTCACCGAGCGCACCGGCAGCCACACCTTCCGCTCACGGGCGCGGACCAGCACCGGCTTGAGGATCTGGGCGAGCACCAGCGCGTCGTCGAGTGCGTCGTGCGGCTTCATCTGGGTGATGCCCCAATGCCTCGCCAGCGTCTCCAGTCGCAGATTCTCGGTCTCCAGCTCGAGCCTGCGGGTCAGCTCGACCGTGCACATCACCGTGTCGACGGGCAGCTCGGCCCCGACCAGTTCAGCCTCGGCGGCCAGGAACGAATAGTCGAACCCGACGTTGTGGGCGACGAGCGTGCGGCCCTTCAACAGCTGGACCAGATCGCCGACGACGTCGCCGAAGGTGGGCTGGCCTTGCAGCATCTCGGTGGTCAGGCCGTGCACATGGGTTGGACCAGGGTCGACGCCCGGGTTGAGCAGCGAGTAGAGGCTGTGCTCGACGTTGCCGTCATCGCCGAGGGCCAGGGCGGCGACGCTCACGACGCGGGCCTGCCCGGGGCGGAAGCCCGAGGTCTCGACGTCGACTACGGCCCAGCCCGCGCCGGGTTCGGCTGCCGGCCGGCCCCAGTTTTGGCTCACGTTTCGAGGATGGCACGCAGCCCCGACAAACCCTGTCATCCCGCCGGATCGCAGGCCTGCGTGTCGGCTACCTAAACTGCCCAGGATGGTCACCACTCGTGGACGTGTCGCGCTGGCGGCCGGGGCAGGCGCGCGCTGGGCGTCGCGGGTCACCGGACGCGGTGCAGGCGCAATGATCGGTGGCCTGGTCGCTCTGGCACTCGACAAGTCGGTACTTCGTCAGCTCGGCGCGGGCCGACGCACCGTCGTCGTCACCGGCACGAACGGCAAGTCCACCACCACCCGGATGACCGCCGCCGCGCTGGGCACGGTTGGAGAGGTCGCCACAAACGCCGAGGGCGCCAATATGGACGCCGGGCTGGTTGCGGCGCTGGCCGGGGCTCGCGGTGCTTCGTTGGCCGCGCTGGAGGTCGACGAGATGCACGTGCCGCACGTCTTGGATGCGGTGGAAGCCGCCGTCGTCACCTTGCTGAACCTGTCGCGCGATCAGCTTGACCGCGTCGGGGAGATCAACCACATCGAGCGGACTTTGCGCGGCGGGTTGGCCCGTCATCCGTCGACCGTGGTGGTCGCGAATTGCGATGACGTGCTGATGACTTCGGCGGCATACGACAGCCCGCATGTGGTGTGGGTGGCCGCGGGCGGCGGGTGGGCGAACGACTCGGTGAGCTGTCCACGGTCAGGCGAGATCATCGTCCGCAAAGGAAGCCACTGGTATTCGACTGGAACCGATTTCAAACGGCCCAGCCCGCAGTGGTGGTTCGACGATGCGAATATCTATGGCCCGGACGGGCTTTCGTTACCGATGACGCTGGCGCTGCCGGGGACGGTGAACCGTGGCAACGCCACGCAGGCGGTGGCGGCGGCCGTCACTTTGGGCGCGGATCCGGCGGCTGCGGTCGCAGCGGTATCGGGGGTCGACGAGGTCGCGGGCCGGTACAGCACGGTCCAGATCGGCGCGCATTCAGTTCGGATGCTGCTCGCCAAGAACCCCGCGGGCTGGCAGGAGGCCCTGTCGATGGTGGACACCGACGCGGGCTCGGTGGTGATCTCGGTCAACGGTCAGGTGCCGGACGGCGAGGACCTGTCCTGGCTGTGGGATGTCAATTTCGAGCATTTCGTCGACCATCCCGTGGTGGCCGCCGGGGAGCGAGGGACGGATCTCGCTGTGCGGCTTGGCTATGCGGGCGTTGAACACACGTTGGTCCACAACGCCGTGGAAGCCATCACGTCGTGCCCGCCGGGACACGTCGAGGTCGTCGCCAACTACACCGCCTTCCTAGCTCTGAATCGAGCGTTGTCGCGTGCGTGAATCGACGGTGCGGATCGGGCTGGTGCTGCCCGATGTGATGGGCACATACGGCGACGGCGGCAACGCGGTGGTGCTGCGGCAGCGGTTGCAACGCAGGGGGTTTGACGCCGAGATCGTCGAGATCACGCTGTCCGACCCGGTGCCGTCGGAGCTCGACCTCTACACGTTGGGCGGAGCCGAGGATTACGCGCAACGCCTGGCGACCAAGCACCTCATCCGGTATCCGGGGCTACAGCAGGCCGCCGCGCGGGGGGCACCCGTGCTCGCGATCTGTGCGGCGATCCAGGTGCTGGGGCACTGGTATGAGACGTCGTCCGGTGAACGTGTCGACGGGGTCGGGTTACTGGACGTCACCACGTCGCCGCAGCCCGAACGCACCATCGGCGAGGTGGTGTCCGAACCTCTGCTGACCGGGTTGCACGAGAGGCTTACGGGCTTCGAAAATCACCGTGGTGGAACGGTTCTGGGTGCGGAGGCCGAGCCGTTGGCACGCGTGATTTCCGGCGCAGGCAACCGCGCGGGCGACGGCATCGACGGCGCTGTGCAGGGCAGCGTGGTGGCAACGTACCTGCATGGCCCCTGCCTAGCCCGCAACCCGGAGCTGGCCGATCTCCTCTTGAGTCGCGTCGTCGGCGAATTGGTGCCGCTGGAGATCGACGAGGTGGCCCAGCTGCGCCGCGAACGCCTGGCCGCCCCACGCCGCGTCTAGGGTTTCCAGCCGCGGGTGACGAGCGCCGTCCGCGCACGCTCGACGATGGCTGCAGGCCGATCCTCTTTGATGACTTGATCGACGATCCACCCGAGCTCCCTGGCCCTGCGCAGGCTTCGGATGTCCTTGGTGTACTGCCTGCGGTTGGTGCGGTGTTGATCCCCGTCGTACTCGGACACGACCATGAACTCCTCCCACCCCATGTCGGCCATCCGAACAAGTCGTCCGCGCCCCTCGACTATGGGGATTTGAGTTGTGGGCCTGGGTAATCCCGCGTCGATATACAACAACCGCAGCCAGGTCTCCCTCGGTGACGCGGCACCGCCGTCGACGAGGGGCAGCGTCTTCTTGAGGGACTTAAGACCACGCGCACCGCGATGCCGCTCGCCCAGCAGCATCACGTCTTCGACGGAGAAGATCTGTGACCGCATCAGTGCGTCGAGACGCGCTACCGCTTCACCGCGCTCCAGAAGCCTGCCGAGGTCGAACGCCGTCCTCACCCGCGTAGTCACGGGAATGCCTGCGACCCTGGTGATCTCGTCATCGGCTAGGGCTTCCTCACGCACGATGAGACCGTCCTGCCGGCGGATACGTGGTGAAATCAGCTCTATCGGAACGTCTGAGTCCACCCACGAGGCGCCGTGCAGAGCCGATGCGGCGACGCCTGCGACGACTCCCCGCCGATGGGACCTCAACCACGCGGCTGTCGTCCGGTCACGCAGCGAGGGGACGTGATTCCTTGGCGAGTACACATCGCGGAAGATCGGCCGGTGCCAGCGCCGCAGTTCGAACTCGGTCAGCTCGCCTCGGGCGACCGCCTCGCTGCCGATGAACACGTTCTCCATGGCGAAAACCTGCCATCGGCCACCGACACCGCCGCGAAATGTACGTTAGCGAGCAGAAGTACGAGTAGAGAGCTCGCTAACGTACGTTTCGCGGAAACTCGCCGCCGAAATTGGGCGAAGGGAACTAGACCATCGCGCGGCGGCCGGCCAGCGCCCGGCCAAGCGTGAGCTCGTCGGCGAACTCCAGGTCGCCGCCCATCGGTAGACCGGACGCGATACGCGTCACGGTGAGGCCAGGAATATCACGCAGCATCCGCACCAAATACGTCGCGGTCGCCTCACCTTCGGTGTTCGGATCTGTCGCGATGATCACCTCCGCGACATCCACGCCGTCGACACGTTCGCCAATTCTGTTGAGCAGCTCGCGGATTCGCAACTGCTCAGGCCCGACACCGGATAGCGGATCGAGCGCACCACCCAGCACGTGGTAGCGGCCACGGAACTCACGCGTGCGTTCGACGGCCTGCACGTCCTTCGGTTCCTCGACAACACAGACCAGCGACGCGTCGCGCCGCGGGTCCGAGCAAATTCGGCAGCGGTCCTCGTCTGACACATTCCCGCACACGTCGCAAAACTTCACGCCGTCGCGCACCTTGCCTAACACCGCGGTCAGTCGATCGATATCCGGCGGCTCCACTGAGAGCAGATGAAACGCGATGCGCTGCGCGCTCTTCGGACCGATACCGGGCAGCTTGCCGAGTTCGTCGATCAGATCCTGGACCGGGCCCTCGAACAAGTCACAGCCCCGGAAGACTCAGGCCGCCCATTCCGCCGGCCAAGGGGCCGAGGCGGTCATGCGCGAGGATCGTCACCTGTTTGGACGCATCGGCGATAGCGCCGACGACGAGGTCTTGCAGCGTCTCGATATCGGAGGGATCGACGACCTTCGGGTCGATCGCCACCGCAACCACCTCACCACTGCCCTTCATGGTGACCTGCACCAGACCGCCGCCCGCCTGGCCGTGCACCTCGGAGTTGGCCAGCGCTTCCTGCGCCTCCATCAACTGCTGCTGCACCTGCTGCGCCTGTGCGAGGAGTGCCGACATGTCTGGCGTGCCTCCGGGTTGCATGACAGTCCCCTTGCGTATTGGTCTCGACTTGGTTGCGCTCATCCACATGCGGCGGGTTGGGCTTTAAGCGTAGTCGCCGATGGGGCTACGGTGGCGCCCGTGCCTGGAAGCCTGCGTGTCGGCGCCGCGATCGCCGCGGGTCTTCTCGTTGCCGCGTCGACGCTTGCCAGCCCCGCATCTGCCGAGCCCGCCAACATCGCAGGCATGATCGTGTTCCTCGACCCCGGGCACAACGGCGCGAACGACGCCTCGATCAGCAAGCAGGTGCCCACCGGCCGCGGCAGCACGAAGGACTGCCAGGCCAGCGGCACCTCGACCGACGACGGCTATCCTGAGCACACCTTCACCTGGGACACCACCCTGCGCATCCGCCAGGCGCTGACCGCGCTCGGCGTGCGAACGGCGATGTCGCGCGGCGACGACACCAGCCTCGGCCCCTGCGTCGACGAGCGCGCGAACATGGCCAACGCGCTGCATCCCAACGCCATCGTCAGCATCCACGGCGACGGCGGCCCACCCACCGGCCGCGGCTTCCACGTCCTCTACTCGTCGCCGCCGCTGAATGCGGCCCAGTCAGGGCCGTCGATCCAGTTCGCACAGGTCATGCGTGACCAGCTCGCCGCGTCGGGGTTTGTGCCGTCTACCTACACCGGCTCCAACGGCCTCGATCCCCGCTCGGACATCGCGGGTCTGAACCTCGCGCAATACCCGTCGATCCTCGTCGAATGCGGCAACATGAAGAACCCCGTCGACTCCGGCCTGATGAAGACCCCGGAGGGCAGGCAGAAGTATGCCGACGCCGTCGTCCGCGGTATCGCCGGATTCCTTGGGGCTCAGCCCCGTTAGCCCTTCTCGACTTCCTTCTTCAGGTTTTCCAGCACCTCGGCCTGGATTTTGCGCAAGCCGAGCGGCGCGAACGTCTTCTCGAAGAAGCCCCCGATGCCGCCTGCGCCCTGCCACGACGTCTTGACCGTGACGGACGATCCGGGGCCGGCAGGCGCGACTGTCCAGTTGGTGATCATCGACGAGTTGGCGTCCTTCTCGATGACGGTGTGGCCTGCCACGTCGACGTCGGCCTTCACTTCGCGCACCCGGGACTTGGTGGCCTGCAGCTTCCAGGTGGCGACGGTGCCTGCGCCCTGCCCGCCCTCGAGTACCTGGTAGGCGCTGTAGTGCGCGGACAGAACCTTCGGTCGCACGGTCTGGTAGTCCGCGACCGCCGCCAACACGCGCTCCGGCGGAGCGTCAATCAAGACGGTGCTGGAAGCGCTGACCTGTCCCATGAGATGGCTCTCCTGTCATGTCGGTGCGGTCGCATCGGCTGCGGCCGCGGACTAGCGTATATGTGTGTCTGTTGAGGGGACTGACGCACGCACTGCGCACGCTTCGGGTGTGCAGCGCCTGCTGGCGAGTTATCGGGCGATACCCGCGAGCGCCACTGTCAGGCTCGCGAAACCTACGTCGAACCTGTTCCGGGCGCGCGCCAAGACCACTAGCAAGGGCCTCGACGTCTCGGGGCTGACGGGCGTCGTCGCCGTCGACCCCGATGCGCGCACCGCCGACGTCGCAGGCATGTGCACCTATGAAGACCTCGTCGCGGCCACCCTGCCCTACGGCCTTGCGCCGCTGGTGGTGCCGCAGCTGAAGACCATCACGCTCGGAGGGGCCGTCACTGGGCTCGGCATCGAATCGACGTCGTTCCGCAATGGCCTACCGCATGAGTCTGTGTTGGAGATGGACATCCTGACCGGAACGGGCGACGTGGTTACCGTAAGTCGTGATCTATGCTCCGATTTATTTGAAGCATTCCCGAACTCCTATGGGACGCTGGGCTATTCGGTTCGGCTGAAGATCGAGCTGGAATCCGTCAAGCCGTTCGTCGCATTGCGCCATTTGCGGTTCCACTCGGTGGAAGATCTGGTCACGGCCATGGACCGCATCATCGAAACCGGTGGCCACGACGGCGTCCCCGTCGATTACCTCGACGGTGTGCTGTTCAGCGCCGACGAGAGCTACTTGACGCTGGGCTTTCAAACAAGCGCCCCTGGAACGGTCAGCGATTACACCGGCCAGCAGATCTACTACCGCTCCATCCAGCACCCCGACGGCGAGAAGCACGACCGGCTCACCGTTCACGACTACCTCTGGCGATGGGACACCGACTGGTTCTGGTGCTCGCGGGCGTTCGGCGCGCAGGACCCACGCATCCGTAGGCTCTGGCCACGGCGCTACCGGCGCAGCAGCTTCTACTGGAAGCTGATCGGCTATGACCAGCGGTTCAACATCGCCGATCGCATCGAGAAGCGGAACGGCCGCCCGCCACTGGAGCGCGTCGTGCAGGACATCGAGGTGCCGATCGAACGCTGCGCCGAATTCCTCGGCTGGTTCCTGGACAACGTTCCGATCGAACCGATCTGGCTGTGTCCGCTGCGGCTACGGGACGAGGGCAACTGGCCCCTCTACCCGATCCGCCCGCACCACACATACGTCAACGTCGGCTTTTGGTCGTCGGTGCCTGTCGGGCCCACAGATGGGTACACCAACAAGATGATCGAAGAGAAGGTCAGCAAACTCGACGGGCACAAGTCGCTGTACTCGGACGCGTATTACTCGCCAGACGATTTCGACGAACTCTACGGCGGGGAAACCTACAAGACCGTAAAGAAGACCTACGACCCCGACTCACGGCTGTTAGATCTATACGCGAAGGCGGTGCAAAGACGATGACGACATACAAAGAACAGACGAGCGCGCCGGCAAGGAGACTCACGCTGGCCGAGATCCTGGAGATTTTCGCGGCAGGCCAACTTCCCCTGAAGTTCACTGCCTACGACGGCAGCACGGCCGGGCCGGAGGACGCCCCGATCGGGCTGGATCTGCGCACCCCGCGCGGCACCACCTACCTGGCAACCGCGCCGGGCGAACTCGGGTTGGCCCGCGCCTACGTGTCGGGTGACGTCGAACCGCACGGCGTGCACCCAGGCGATCCATACGAGTTGCTCAAGGCGCTGGCCGACAAGATGGACTTCAAGCGGCCGCCTGCGCGGGTGCTCGCCAACATCGTTCGGTCGATCGGCATCGAGCACCTCATGCCGATCGCGCCGCCGCCGCAGGAGGCGCTGCCGCGCTGGCGTCGCTTCGCAGAAGGCTTGCGGCACAGCCGAACCCGGGATGCCGACGCCATCCACCACCACTACGACGTGTCAAACACGTTCTACGAGTGGGTGCTCGGCCCGTCGATGACCTACACGTGCGCCTGCTATCCGCAACCGGACGCGACGCTGGAAGAGGCGCAGGAGAACAAGTACCGGATGGTGTTCGAGAAGCTGCGGCTACAGCCGGGCGATCGACTGCTCGACGTCGGCTGCGGTTGGGGCGGCATGGTCCGATACGCGGCCCGCCACGGCGTGAAGACCATCGGCGTCACGCTCTCGAAGGAGCAGGCCGAGTGGGCACAGAGGGCGATCGCCGAACAGGGGCTGTCCGACCTGGCCGAGGTTCGACACTGCGACTACCGCGATGTGCGCGAGTCGGGCTTCGATGCGGTGTCGTCGATCGGGCTGACGGAACACATTGGCGTGCATAACTATCCGTCGTACTTCCGCTTCCTCAGGTCGAAGATGCGCACAGGCGCGCTCCTGCTCAACCACTGCATCACCCGCCCCGACAACCGGACCGGGCCCAGTGCGGGTGGTTTCATTGACCGCTACGTCTTCCCCGACGGTGAGCTCACTGGCTCAGGGCGCATCATCACCGAGGCGCAGGACGTCGGCCTCGAAGTCGTGCACGAGGAGAACCTTCGCCATCACTACGCGTTGACGCTGCGCGACTGGTGCGCCAACCTCGTCGAGCACTGGGACGAAGCTGTCGAAGAGGTGGGGTTGCCCACCGCGAAGGTGTGGGGCCTTTATATGGCAGGCTCGCGCCTGGGCTTCGAGACGAATGTCGTTCAGTTGCACCAGGTTCTGGCCGTCAAGCTGGACTCGCACGGCGGTGACGCCGGCCTGCCGCTGCGGCCATGGTGGACGCCCTAGCGTCAGTTGTTGGTCCCCGGAGGGCCGAGAAAGTCGGTCGTCTCCTGTGGGAACGGTTGATGCGTCGTTGGGTGGACGCTGCTCGGCTGGGGACGGGTGCTCGATGGCTGAGTGGTGGTCGGCTTGGCCGGCGGCGCACTGCTTTGGACGGTCGTCGGCGCGATCGCCGGTGGGGCGGTGGAGGGCGCTGCCGTGACGGGCGGAGGAGCCGGCTCGGCGCTGGACGCGGGTGGTTGGGCGGTTGTGGTTGCGATCGGGCGGGTGGGTATGACGGCACCGGTGGGGCCGAATGGCTCTCGCGATACGACAGTGATCGCCGAAACAACGACAACAACCGCGGCGACTCCGAGCGCGGTGACCGTGATCGGCCCCAACCAGCTCGTCCACGGCCAGCGCTCGCCCGGAAACTCGCCAGCCAGATCGGGGGGCGGCTTGCTATGGGCTTCGCATACGTCAGCCATGGACATCAAAACTTCTCGACCGTGACTGCTTCGTCGCGCCCAGCCGGTTCCGTGGTCAGGATGGGACCGACACCGCGGGCGTAGTACTTGTTCTCCGGCGGGCTGGTGGGATCGAGAAGGTCAGCGTCCTTGGTGACCAGCAAGTCGTTGACAGGCCCGGTGAGCGGGGTGGTCTCGCTACCGGTGAGGCTGACGACCTCCCCGGTGTCCTCGGCGACACCTTTTGCGTACTCCTGGCGGTACTGATCGCCGACGCGTGGGTGGGCCGGCATGATGATTCCGGGTAGTGCGCCGTTGACGCCCGCCTCGAACGATCCCGTTGTACCCGCGGTGCCGTTGTCGAGCTTCTTCGTGTGCTCGCCGAAATACCAAACACTTCCGTCGCGGTCCTGGGCGTACCAGTCAAACGTGTCTTCGGTTGTCTTGCCGTTGACGCTGACCGTGTCATGGACGACAACAGTCGCGACGCCCATGATCGTCTTGGTGTCGCGGGTGACCTCGGTCGTCGTGCGTTGCGGACCGTCGGGCGTGTTCGCTTGATAGATGGTCCGCGTTCCTGGAGTCATCGGGAAGTACGGGTTGTCGATGGTGGTCGAAAACGCCGCTGGGTCGATCTTGGGCGAATAGGGATCGGTGATCTTCATCGGCGCGGTACTCGACGGGGTCGCGGACGCGCTGGGGCTCGGTGCAGGTGCCGGATTCCCCCCGCAGGCCGCCGTCAATAGGACCACTGACCATCCGGCGCCGATCGCCGACAGGCGCACTGCCACGTTCACCCATGTGATTGTCGCTGTTTCACGCGAACCGGGGCTGAATATCTCAACTTCCGTCGATACGGCGGGCCCCGAGCTCGCTCTGCAGCAGCTCCAGCGCGGCCTCCTCCGGGTCCCGCCGTGGCGCCTTGGAGGTGTCACTGCCAGCCTCGGCCAGCATGTCCTCCTCATCGTCGTCGCGCGGCGGCGGTGACGGGGCGACGCTCTCCGGTTCGGGCGCGGCCTCCGGTGCCCCAGGACCCGCTTCGCACCGGATCTTCCAGTCCACCCCAAGCGCGTCCTTGAGCGCATCCCGGATGACATCGGAATTGCGTTGTTCCACAAGCCGTTTGGCCAGCGGCGCTGACTCGTGGCTGAGCACCAGCGTATCCCCGTCAACAGCCCGCACGATCGCGCCCGCCAGCATCACTTCGGTGGTGCGGCTGCGCTGACGGACCTTGTCCCGCACCGTGGTCCACATGCTGCGCACCGCTGCCGCGTTGGGTTCGCCACCCACAGCAGGCGCAGTCGGCGCAGGAGCCTCGACAACGGGGTCCGACGGCGGCTGCACAGGCGGCGGCGGTTCGGGTGTGGGTTCGGGCTCGGACTTGGTCGCAGAAGGCGGCGGCTCGGGCGCTGGTTCGGGTACCGCCTTGGGCGTTGGCGCCTCCGGCGCGGGTTCGGGTGCCACGCTCTTGCGGGCGTATTGCTTCGCAGGCGCGGCAGGCGCCGATGCTGCGGCCTCACCCGCCGGGATGGACATGTCCAGCCGGGTTTCGATGCGCTCGACACGTTGCAGCAGCGCCGATTCGGTGTCACTGGCCGACGGCAGCAGGAGCCGGGCGCACACCACCTCGAGCAGCAGCCGAGGCCCGGTGGCGCCCCGCATCTCCCCCAGCCCGTCGTGCACCACCTCGGCGTATCGGGTCAGGGTCGCGGTACCGACCCGGGTGGCCTGGTCGCGCATCCGCTCCAGCACATCCTCCGGCCCGTCGACCACTCCGCGGGCCGCCGCATCGGGCACCGACTGCAGAATGATCAGATCGCGGAAGCGGTCCAGCAGGTCGGTGGCGAAACGCCGTGGATCGTGGCCGGCATCGATCACCGCCTCGACGGCGCCGAACAACGCCGCGGCGTCCCCCGCGGCAAGCGCGTCCACCGCATCGTCGATCAGCGCCACGTCCGTAGCGCCGAGCAAGGCCAACGCCCGCCGGTACTCCACCCGGTTTGCGTCGGCACCGGCCAGCAGCTGATCCAGCACCGACAGCGTGTCGCGTGGCGAGCCGCCGCCTGCCCGGATCACCAGCGGGTACACCGCCTCGTCAACGGTGACGTCTTCCTGCGTGCAGATACGTTCGAGCAGCGATCGCATGGTCCGCGGCGCCAGCAGCCGGAATGGATAATGGTGCGTGCGCGACCGGATGGTTGGCAGCACCTTCTCGGGCTCCGTCGTCGCAAACACGAAGATCAGGTGCTCGGGAGGCTCCTCGACGATCTTCAGCAGTGCGTTGAAACCGGCCGTGGTGACCATGTGGGCTTCGTCGACGATGAAGATGCGGTAGCGCGACTGGGCGGGAGCGTAGAACGCGCGGTCGCGCAGCTCGCGGGTGTCGTCGACGCCGCCGTGGCTGGCCGCGTCGAGCTCGACGACGTCGACGCTGCCAGGTCCGTTCGGCGCCAGCGCGACGCAGGAGTCGCACACGCCACACGGTGCCGGAGTCGGGCCCTGTTCACAGTTAAGCGAGCGGGCCAGGATGCGCGCCGACGACGTCTTCCCGCAGCCACGCGGCCCCGAGAACAGGTACGCATGGTTGATGCGGCCCGCCGACAGCGCCGTGGACAGCGGTTCTGTGACGTGCTCCTGGCCAACTACTTCGGCGAAGGTCGCCGGTCGGTACTTGCGGTAGAGCGCCACGCTCAGCAGGCTACCGGCGTGGTCCGACGCGCGAACACGTCAGCCCTTGAGTAGCGACTCGGTCGCCGACAGCAGCGCGCAGGTGGCCAGGCCGTCGATCGCGTCGCGCAGCTCGGGCAGCCCGGGAAACGATGGCGCGATCCGGATGTTCTTGTCCTCCGGGTCTTTTCGGTACGGGAACGCCGAGCCCGCCTCTGTGACGGCGATGCCTGCGTCCTTGGCCAACGCGACGGTGCGCTTGGCGGTGCCCGGCAAGATGTCGAGGCTGACGAAGTAGCCGCCCTTGGGATCGGTCCACGACGCGACCTTCGACTCGCCCAGCCGGTCCTCAAGGATCTCCTGCACCAGCGCGAACTTCGGCGCCAGCACCGCCTGGTGGCGCTGCATCTGCAGGCGCACCCCGTCCGCGTCGCCGAAGAACCTCAGGTGCCGCAGCTGGTTCACTTTGTCAGGGCCGATAGATTTCTTGCCCGCGTACTGCAGGTACCACGCGATATTGCCCAACGAGCCGCCGAAGAAGCTGACACCCGCGCCCGCGAAGGTGATCTTCGACGTCGACGAAAACACCAGCGGCCGGTTCGGGTTGCCCGCGGCCTCGGCGAGCCCGAGCACATCGACTTGCTGCACGAAGTCATGCGTCAGGGTGTGCACGGGATACGCGTTATCCCAGATCAGCCGGAAATCGGTTGCCGCCGTTCGCATTTGCACCAGTCTGCGGACGGTCTCCCAGGAATACGTGACGCCGGTGGGGTTCGAGTAGACCGGCACACACCACATGCCCTTGATCGCCGGATCGGCGGCGACAAGCTCCTCGATCAGGTCGACGTCAGGGCCGTCCTCGCGCATCGGCACCATGATCATCTCGATGCCGAGGGTCTCCGTGATCGCGAAATGCCGGTCATACCCGGGCGACGGGCAGAGGAACTTCACGGCGGGCTCCTTGATCCACGGCTGAGCGGAGTCCACACCGCCGTGCAACATCGAGAACACGACCACGTCGTGCATCAGCTCGAGGCTGGCGTTGTTGCCCGCGATCAGTTTGGGCACCGGGATGCCGAGCAGCTCGCCGAAGATTGCCCGCAGCTCGGGCAGGCCGTGAAGACCGCCGTAATTGCGGGTGTCGGTGCCCTCGCCATCCCGGTAGTCCTCGCCGGGAAGGCTCAGCAGCGCATTGGAAAGATCAAGCTGGGCCGGCGACGGCTTACCGCGGGTCAGGTCGAGTTTGAGGCCCTTGGCCTGCAACTCGGAGTAGTTGTGCTTCTGCTGCTCGTGCTGTGCCTGCAGCTCGTCACGGCCGAGGGATTGAAACGACACCGCGCGCCTTCCACCAACGTCAGACTCCGGGAAAGTAGGGGACCCCGCGCACCCGCCAGAGCCCATTGACCCTTGCTGCCTTCCGGCCCTGGGGGAGTTCACAGGATAGACGCCGCGCGGGGTCCACAGCGAGTCTAATACCCGCGCTCCGAGTGACTCGACGGGCGCATCAGCCAGGTCGGCTACCATGGCCGCGGAGGATTCGCCTAGTGGCCTATGGCGCTCGCCTGGAACGCGGGTTGGGTTAATAGCCCTCAGGGGTTCAAATCCCCTATCCTCCGCACTCGGTCCGGGTGCGTCCAGCTGGCCGACAGCCTGGTCGCAACCCGGCCCACCAGTAATGAGGAGGGGTATGGGCCGCACTGTTGCGGTGGTTTGGCACGCGTCGTTTTCTATCGCCGCCGGTGTCCTCTACTTCTTCTTCGTCTTGCCACGCTGGCCCGAGCTGCTTGGCGAGACCTCTCACACCCTCGGCACCGTGCTGCGTATCGTCGCGGGCGCCCTGATCGGCCTCGCTGCGTTGCCGGTGGTGTTCACACTGCTGCGCACCCGCCGGCCGGAGTTCGGCACCCCGAAGCTGGCCCTGACATTGCGGACGTCGTCGATCGCGCTTCACGTGCTCGCCGGTGTGCTGATCGTTGGCACGGCGATCAGCGAGATCTGGTTCACCGTCGACAGCGCAGGCCAGTGGCTGTTCGGTATCTACGGAGCCGCCGCGGCGATCGCCCTGCTCGGCATCTTCGCGTTCTACGTGTCCTTCGCCGCCGAGCTGCCGCCGCCTCCGCCCAAACCCCTCAAGGCCAAGAAAGCCAAACAGGGTCGCCGCGGTCGCCGCAAGGCCGCCGAAGAGGCGGCCGACGACCCAGACGAAGACGTGGCCGAGGACGCTACTGACGACGAGGGCGAAGATGGCTCGGAGCCCGAATCCGACGAGAAGCCCGCCGAGGTCACCGCTGAAGCTGAGGAGCCGGCGTCGACGGCCGACGCACCAGAGCCGGCGGCCGAAGAAGACAAGGCCGCCGAGGACGAAGCATCTGAAGCGGGCGCACCCGGGTCGACCAACGGCAGGCTGCGCAATCGCAGGCGCAGGCGCTTGCGCGGCGGCGTTGCCGTCGAGGACTAGCGTCTGCGCGGCTTAAAGCCATGAACAAGCGTTGGACGTGGCCACTTGTCGCGCTCCTCGGAGTGGCACTGATGGGCTGCCACTTCGACGAACCGGCGCGCGCCGATGTGCCTGCGTTCACCCTGAATGAAGCGTTCACCTTGGCGGGCGGTCAGGAAGGTTTGAACGCGAGCGAGAAACTGCGCGTCCGGTTCGCAGACGTGCTGGAGGACTCGCGCTGCCCAACGCAGGTGGAATGTTTTTGGACGGGGCAGGCCCGTATTGCCATTGCCGTGCAGCCCGAAGGCAGCGGTCCGACGGCGATCGAGTTCAATACCAACCCCGCGCCGGGTCAGACCGTCAAGGCCGGGGACGTCGGTCCATACAGCATTGAGTTGCAATCCCTTGACCCATACCCGCAGACGCCTGACGACCCCATCGCGTTGGAGGACTACCGCGCGACTTTAGTGGTGCAAAAACGCTAGGGCCGCGCGAGTTCGCTAGTGGCGTCGGCCTTTTCGGCCATCCGACTGATGGTTGAGAGTTCCAGCCAGGCCTGTATCACTCGGACGGCAGCGCCGATGTTGCCGACCTGGCAGTGGTTGCTCGCCTGTTCGGCCTCGGTGAATGTCCTGGTGGTGACGGACCGTGCGCTGACGAGGTTGTCCGCCTGCCGCCGCAACTGCTTCAGCGGCACATAGTGGTCGTCGGCGCCTGCAAGCAACAAGACATCTGCGGTGACACTTCGCGAGATGCGTCGGGTGTCGAATCGCGTGGTCGAACGCAGGAAGTCGTAGGCCGTCGGAGTGCCGGTGACGTGCATGCCCTGCTGCAGTCCCCATGCGGCGACGGGTTTGCGCGTGACCGCCCGTCGCGCAATTGCGTTCAGGATCCCCTTGGCGCGCAGGGCCAATAGCGCACGCAGCACCGGTGTCACCCCGCGACCGATCTGCCCCGACACGACCTCGAAGAAGTCGTCGAGAATGTCCATACTCACGACGCGGGTGATCCGTGGCTCGAAGGCCGCCGCGCGGATGGCGAATCCGCCGCCGAGTGATTCGCCGATCAACGTCACATCGGTGAGTTGGTAGTGATCGAGCACCGCGCTCACCGGCCGCTCCCATTCCGGGATCATCGGCAGGCCATGATCTTCCAGAGCGCTTCCTTGGCCCGGACCCTCGAATGCGACGACCCGGTGGCCCGCGTCCACCATCGTGGCGAGCATCGGCAGGAACTCCTCGATGTAACTGTCGAATCCTCCGAAAATGACTATGGTGCTTCCCGTTTCAGCATCCGGATGCAGGTCGAGTGCTGGTATTGCCGTACCGGCGTACGGCAGTTCCTCGGGGTTGACGGCATACAGCGTCCGCATGGTCTGCGCGAAGCGAGTTCTGGCACCGAGCTTGCGCGGATCGTCGGGGCCCATGAAGAACTCTGCGGCCCGGTCGTAGTACGCGGCCGCCATTGGCCGGTCCGCCGTGCGGGCCGCTTCGGCCAGGCCCAGGAAGCCGTCGATCCATTCGGGATAGGTCTCACAGCGGGCCGCCAGTTCGGTGAGCTCAGGGATCGCCGACGGGCCGAGCCACTGCACCCAACGGTTGCATTGGAAGTTCAGGCTCACGTCGTCGTGGAAGTGGTGATACCCAACGGTGGGTGTGGTGCCGCTGCAGTCGAGACGCGGTGCTGACGTGTCCATGGCGTTCTCCTATCGCAAGTTCACTTGCGATAGATCATGCACCTACTTCGGACGTATTGCAAGTGCACTTGCGATAGGCTTCGGGCGATGAACGCTCCCGTATCCCACCGGCGCGGCGAACATGTCCGCCACACAGTGCTGGCAGCGGCCTTCGACGAGCTCGCCGAGAACGGCGCAGGCGCGGCGACCATCGCCGGCGTCGCGCGGCGTTCAGGAGTCCATGAGACGACGATTTACCGGCGATGGGTCACCAAGGACAAGCTGTTCGTCGAAGCGCTGCTGAGCCGCAGCGCCGAGGAGATACCGACACCGGACACTGGTTCCGTTCGTGGCGACTTGTTGGCGGTCGTCCTGGCGGTGATCGCCTACGTGACATCGCCTGTCGGCCTCGCAGCGCTGCATGTGGCGTCGCTCGTCGCCGACGATCAGCAGGAGGCTCGCCGGGCATTCTGGGCAGGCCGGATCGACGCGTTGCGTCCCGTCGTCGAACGGGCCATTGCCCGCGGCGAATTGCGGCCCGACACCGACGCCGGGCTGCTTCTGGAGACGCTGATAGCGCCGCTGCACGGCAGGCTCTTGCTCACCGGCGAGACCGTCGACGAGCAGTTGGGCGAGCGCATCGTCGACCTCGTCCTAGAGGGTGCTGTGCGCCGCCGGTGATCTAGCTGGTCGAAGTTCGGGCACTATAGGCAGATGCCAACATCCCGCCTGCGCCATCCGCTGGCCACGTTGCTGATCGCGTTCGCCGCGGTCCTGGCCCTCGTTGCACCAGCGACGGCGATGGCCGCCCCCGCCGATACGGAAGCGGCGGCTGCGGCGGTCGCGCCTTCAGTCGTCCAGATCACCACGAGGATCGACTACCAGCAGGCCATCGGAACCGGGACCGGCACGGTCATCGATCCCGGCGGCGTCGTGCTGACGAACTACCACGTGGTCGCGGGCGCCAACACCATCACCGGCACCGTGGGCGGGAGCGATTACCCCGCCGATCTCGTCGGCTACGACCGCAGGCACGACATCGCAGTGCTCCAGCTGCGCGGCGCAGGCGGGCTGCCACCAGCACCCATCGGAGACGCCGCACAGGTGGCGGTTGGCGAGCCGACCGTCGGCCTCGGCAACGCTCACGGCGTCGGCGCTCCCCTGACCCACGAGACCGGTCCCGTGTCCGCACTCAACCGGACCGTCAACGCCGAAGACTCGTTAACGGGCAGCTCGGAGGAAGTCAGCGGGCTGATCGAGGTTGCGGCCCCCGTGCGGCCCGGCGACTCCGGCGGGCCGCTGGTCAACAGCGCGGGACAGGTCATTGGCGTGGTCACCGCGGCGTCGGTGAACTTCCAAATGGGCCCTGCCGGAAAGGGTTTCGCGATACCCATCAATAACGCACTGGCAGTCGCAGGCCAGATCCGGTCCGGCGCGCCGTCGGCCAGTGTGCACATCGGCCAGCCGGTGCTGCTCGGCGTGGGGGTCAGCACTGCGCCGCGCAGCGACCCGGGAATCATCGTGCGCGATGTGATGCGAGGCGGGCCTGCCGACCAGGCGGGCGTCGCCATCGGCGACGTGATCACGGCGCTCGACGGAACCTCGCTGGACTCGGCAACCACGCTGACCTACGTGCTGGACCGGCACTACCCCGGCGATGTCATCGACGTGACGTGGATCGACCGCAGCGGCCAGCAGCGCACCGGCAAGGCAGCCTTGGTTTCGGGCCCCTGAGCACCCTATGCTGAGCGAGTGCACAACACCGCTCCGTACCGTGTCGTCCAGTGGACGACGGGAAACGTTGGAAAAAGCTCGGTGGCGTCAATCGCCGCCAATCCCACACTCGACCTCGTTGGCTGTTACGCGTGGTCGAAGGACAAGGCCGGCCGGGACGTCGGCGAACTCGCGGGCATCGCGCCGCTGGGTGTCAAGGCCACCAACGACGTCGGCGCGCTCCTTGCGCTGAAACCCGACGTCGTCGTCTACAACCCGATGTGGATCGACGTCGACGAACTTGTCCTCATCCTCGAAGCCGGTGTGAACGTCGTGGCGTCCGCGTCCTTCATCACGGGGCACAACCTCGGCGAAGGCCGCGACCGGATCCAGGAGGCTTGCGAGAAGGGCGGCGCAACAATGTTCGGTTCCGGAGTCAGTCCTGGCTTCGCCGAACTGCTGGCCATCGTCGCCGCGACGGGCTGCGCCAGGGTGGACAAAGTCAGCATCGCCGAGGCGTCCGACACCACCTTCTACGACTCCCCAGACACCGAGAGACCGTGTGGCTTCGGCATGCCCATCGACGACCCCAACCTTGCGCCGATGATGTCGAAGGGCACTGCGATATTCGCCGAGGCGGTGCGTCTGGTCGCCGACGCGTTGGGAGTCGAACTCGACGAAATTGTCTGTGAGGCCGAGTACGCGCAGACCACAGAGGACGTCGAGATGGCCTCGTGGACCATCAAGGCCGGCTGCGTGGCAGGCGTGTTCGCCAGCTGGCAGGGCCGCGTCGGCGGTAAGACGGTCGTCGACCTCAACGTGCGGTGGCGCAAGGGCCAGACGCTGGATCCCGACTGGAAGGTCGAAGGCGATCCCTGGAAGATCACCATCGAGGGACTGCCAATGGTGACAATGCAAGTCGGCTTTCTGCCGCCGCCGGACTTCATCGAGACGGCCAAGACGATGGAGGACTTCATGGGACTCGGCCACATCATCACCGCGATGCCTCCGATCCACGCGATCCCCGCCGTCGTCGCCGCCGCACCGGGCATAGCGACTTACAACGACCTGCCGCTGACGCTGCCCCGCGGCATCGTCGCCGCGGGCTAGCGGCGCCCTGCGAGCCTCTTCTTCGGCGCTTGCTGACTGGCCCGCCGATAGCGCGCGCCGTACCTCGGCACCGCGAGGGCGCCTGCATGCCTCGCCGCGGTGATGGCATTGCGCATCGGCCGTGCCAGTCCGGCGAATGAGGCCATGTCGAGCACCATCGGTGTCAGCAACCTGTTGTGGACGAACGCGAACGCGCTGCCTGACTGTGGATCGGCCCACCCGAGGGTGCCGCCGAGGCCGAAGTGGCCAAAACCCTTGAGCAAACCGGGGATCGGTGATTCGTGGTAGCCGAGGTGAAACGGCATGGGCACGCCGATGTTCAGGTCCGGCCACGGCTTGGGATTTCCAATCAGGCCCTGCGCCAGCTCGTCTGAAAGGAACTGGGTGTCATCGACCTTCCCGCCGTTGGCGATGGCGGCGTACATCTTGGCAAGGCCGCGGGCGGTGACGACGCCGTTGGCCGCAGGCACCTCACCATCCAGGAATGGGATATCGCCCTGCACAAACGATTTGATCCCGGGGAAGAACATTGCCCCGAGCGCTCCTGACAGCGGCAGGCCTGCCACCTTAGGTGCGACGAAGTCGAACACTGGGTTGGCGCGCGAGCTCTGCGGCGCAAGGATCTGCGCAACCTTGGTCGGTGAGCCAGCGGGCGGGCGGCCGAGGTGCAGACCGTCGGTGTCGAGCGGACGGGCCACCTCCTCGCGGATCAGCTCTCGCATGCCCTCACCCGTGACCGCACGCGTCAATCCCGACAGAATCCATCCGTAGGTCAGCGCGTGGTAGGCCGGCCAACCACGCAGATGGTCGACCGCAGCGGCGGCCAACTTCTCCTCCATCAGTTGATGATCCAGCAGATCGTCCTTGCTGACGCCCTTCAGGTGTGACAGCCCCGATCGGTGCCGCAGGACGTCGCGAATGGTGATCGTGTCCTTGCCGTTGGCGCCGAACTCGGGCCAGTACGTCGCGACCGGCTCGTCATAGGACAGCACGCCGCGATCGACGAGTCGATGAATGACAGTCGCCGCGACGCCTTTCGTCGCGGAGAACACCATCGCGCCGGTGTCGACGCTCCACGGCTCTTCGCCCGCGCGGTCCGACCAACCCGTCCAGACGTCGACGACCGGTCGCCCGTCGATGTACACGGAAAGTGCGCCACCGCCGAACCGCCGGCCAGGAAACAGACCGGCGAATACGCGGACCACGTTGGAGAACCGCGAATCGGCGGCACCCTGCACACCGCGGGGCAGGCCTTCTTCGGCGCGAAGCAGCGACGCCTTTGTCATACCGCTAACAATGCTTCGAGCCCGACGCTCCGCGTATGAAATCGCAATATTCACCCGAGGACCTGCAGGACCACCGCCTGCAGCTGCGCGGCGGGCGGGCCCTCGAGCACGACATCCTTGAAGATCTTCGCCTGACTGCCCTCGACGGTGAACTCGCCGGGCTGCGGCTGGACGCCACCCTGCACCTCGTACTTCACGGTGAAAGGGGTCGTCGGCAATGGATGGAAGCCAATGTATTTCGGTTCGATCGTGTACTTGTAGACACACCCAGGACCAGGATCACATTTCTGCTCGGTGACGACCACCTTGATGGTGAACTCCTTCACCGTTGGCACCGAGGGCGGCAGCGGAGTCGTCGTTCGCGGAGTCGCGGTTGGTATCGCCGCAGGTTTCGACTTGTCGCTGAAGATCAGGGCCGCCGCGACGCTTATGCCGCCTGCGAGCATCGCGAAGATGGCCAGCGCCGCGAGCAATCTGCGAAGGTTGCGCATCTACTCCCCTGTCACCAAAAGCCCCCGTACCCCAGAAATCTAGGGGTTCCTGATTACGCGACGTGGCGGAAACACCTGATTCCCGGGTGGCGGCGTCCGAATTCGATTCGGTGACATCCACCTTCGCGGCTACTCGCGTCACGGTCGTCAATCCGCAAGCTCAGCGGTCCCCGCTCGCCTTGCTAGGTCGAGTCAGGCAAATGATGGCTCGCCATGTATATGTCAGCGGCAGGAGCAATTCAACGCGTTCGTAAGTGACAGCAAACTCTTTAAAGGAAGCTGGTCATTCGATATCGTCCCTCTTCAGGAGGAACTTGAATTGACAATCACACCGCTACCGGGCTGGTATCCAGACCCATCGTGCGCGGCGGGGCAACTGGGACGGCCAGCATTGGAGCGGCCACGCGCCGCGGCCACGGCAGCGGAGCTCGACTGGGCCGTGGATCACGCTCGGCCTCATCGCAGTGGTTGCGGTGTTCTTTGCGGACCGCTCCGCGATGATCGCGGCCGGCTCACAGTCGCCTACGTCACCCGATAGCGGCAGCCACCGTGCAGCCGCCGCGCCGGGCACGCAGGTCGTCGACGGCGATTTCGAGTTCGTCGTCTCGGATGTCAGCAAGCCCTCGAACTGGAGCGGCGATCCGCGCCCCAGAGGTCAGTGGGTCATCGCGACGGTGACGGTGCGCAATACCGACGCCAATCCGCAATCGTTCATGCCCAACAATCAGAAGCTGATCGACTCAGCGGGACGGACGTACAGGGGCGACGCCCTGGCCGCGGTCACGATGAACAACGACTCGGTGGTGATCGACATGAACCCAGGCTTCAAGATCACGATGAAGGTCCCCTTTGACGTACCCGCCGGGACTATGCCCGCGGCGATTGAATTGCATTATTCGGCGTTCACTGACGGCGCCCGCGTTCAGACTGAACTGACCGAAGCATCAGTCCTTCACCGGATTACCGTCGTCGTCCCAGTTCGCGGCCACCTTCTTACTGGGCTGCACCCGTGGCGGCTCGCCAGGCATCTTCGGATAGCTGGGTGGATACGGCAGGTCGCCAAGGCCGCGTTCCTCGTCGGCCTCGACCATCTGCAGCAGCGGTTCGAGCGACTGCGCCGTCGAATCAATTGCGGCCCACGGATCATCGCGGCCCGCGACCAGTTTCGGCACGGTGGCGATGGTGTAGTCGTCGGGGTCCGCGTCGCGCAGTTCCTCCCATGTGAGCGGCGTCGAAACCGTGGCGATCGGGGTCTTGCGCGCTGAGTAGGCCGAGGCGAAAGTGCGGTCGCGGGCGTTTTGGTTGTAGTCGATGAACAGCCGCTCACCGCGCTCTTCCTTCCACCACGACGTCGTCACCGCATCCGGTGCCCGCCGCTCGACCTCGCGGGCCAGCGCGATACCGGCACGCCGCACCGCGATAAAGTCCCAGTCCGGCTTGATCCGCAGGAACACGTGCACGCCGCGGCCGCCGGAAGTCTTCGGATAGCCGACCAGGCCGAGTTCGTCCAGGATCGGCTTGAGCACGTCGACCGCAATCGAGCTGGCTTCTCTGAAACCCGTGCCCGGCTGCGGGTCAAGGTCGATGCGCAATTCGTCTGGATGCTCGGTATCCGGGCAGCGCACCTGCCATGGATGCAATGTGATAGTGCCCATCTGCGCCGCCCACACGATGGCCGAGGGGTGCGTCACCTTCAGCGCATCAGCCGTTCGGCCGGACGGAAAGGACACGACACATGTCTCCAGATAGTCGGGATGCTTCTGGGGGACGCGTTTTTGGTAGATCTCCTCGCCGTCGATCCCGTCGGGAAAGCGCTGCAAGTACGTTGGGCGATTGCGCAATGCGGTCAGCATCGGCCCGGACCCGACGGCGAGGTAGTACTCGACGAGCTTACGTTTCGTGCCGTCCGAACCGAGCTTCGGAAAGTAGATCTTATCCGGGTTGGTCAGCCGGACCTTGACTCCGTCGACATCGAGTTCTTCTGCGGGCGTGGCCATTTCATGACTCCAGTACGTCGTACAGGTCGTAGTTCAGCGGGGCATCGAGTTGGTCGAAAGTGCAGCTCTGCGGATCTCGGTCGGGCCGCCATCGGACGAACTTCACCGCGTGCCGGAACCGTTGGCCGTGCACCGTGTTGCCCTCCATCTGGTCGTAGGCCACCTCGCATACCTTCTCGGGCCGCACCGGTATCCAGCGCTTGTCGGCCGCCGAGTTCCACCGGCTTGGCTCGCCGTCGTGGACCTCGTCGCCCTTGCGCAACGGCTCGAGGTCGGCGAGCAGCTTGAGCCGGTCTTTGGCGGTGAACGATGCGGCGCCCCCGACCATCTGCAGTTCGCCGTCGTCGCGGTGAAGCCCGAGCAGGATCGACCCGACACCCTCGCCGCTTTTGTGGATCCGATACCCGATGGCCACGCAGTCGGCGTCGCGGGCATGCTTGACCTTCACCATCTCCCGCTTGCCTGGCAGATACGGCCCGTCGAGCCTCTTGGCGATCACACCGTCAAGGCCTGCGCCTTCGAACGTGTCCAGCCACTGCGCACCCTGTCCTGGGTCCTCTGTGGTGCGGGTGACATGGCACCACTGTTTCTCGTTCACCGAGCCGGACAGCGCCTCGCGGCGAACCCGGAACGGCTCTTTCAGCAGTGACGTGTCGCCGGTGGCCAGCGCGTCGAAGCCGATGAAATGCGCAGGCGTCTGCTCGGCCAGCATCTTGATCCTGCTGGCAGCGGGGTGGATGCGCTGCGACAGCGACTCCCAGTCCAGCCGCATGCGGCCGCCGACCTCCCGTGGCACAACGACTTCGCCGTCGAGGACGCAGCGCGGCGCCAGCTCGTCGCGTAAGGCTTCCTCGAGTTCCGGGAAGTACCGGCCGAGCTCCTTGCCGTTGCGTGACTGCATGACGACTTCGTCGCCGTCACGGAACACCAGCGCGCGAAAGCCGTCCCATTTGGGCTCGTAGGACCACACCCCCTCTTCGGGTGGCACCTTGGCCTGGGCCTTGGCCAGCATCGGCTCCAACGGTGGCAACACGGGTAGGTCCACACTTCTCATACTCAACTAGACCGGCGAACCCGGGCAATGTCATCGCCGCCAAAGACGCAAGAATGAGCCGATGAAGCTGCCTGTCATGCCGCCGCTCTCGCCGATGCTGGCCAAATCGGTGGCCTCGATTCCGGCGGGCGCCTCCTACGAGCCCAAATGGGACGGTTTCAGATCGATCTGCTTTCGCGACCACGACGAGGTCGAACTGGGCAGCCGCAACGAGCGGCCGATGACGCGCTACTTCCCCGAACTGGTCGCGGCGATCATCGCCGAACTACCGGAGCGTTGCGTGATCGACGGTGAGATCGTCGTCGCCACCGACCACGGCTTGGATTTCGAGGCCCTGCAGCAGCGGATTCATCCGGCCGATTCGCGAGTGCGAATGCTTGCGCAGCAGACGCCAGCTTCGTTCATCGCATTCGACCTCCTTGCCCTCGGCGATGACGACTACACCGGCCGACCGTTCTCCGAGCGCCGCGCCGCCCTCGTCGACGCATTGGCCGGATCCGGCCAGTCGATCCACCTCACCCCGGTGACCACCGATCTGCCAACTGCGCAGCGATGGTTCGAGGAGTTCGAGGGAGCCGGTCTCGACGGGCTGATCGCCAAGCCGTTGACGATCACCTATCAGCCCGACAAGCGCGTGATGTTCAAGATCAAGCACGTGCGGACCGCCGACTGCGTGGTCGCGGGCTACCGTGTGCACAAATCCGGTGACGGCGCGATCGGCTCGCTGCTGCTCGGGCTCTACAAGGACGACGACACCCTCGCCTCAGTCGGCGTCATCGGCGCCTTCCCGATGGCAAAGAGGCGCGAGCTGTTCGCCGAATTCCAGTCCCTCGTCACCACTTTCGACGAGCACCCATGGAACTGGGCTGCCCACATGACCGGCGAACGCACCCCGCGTCGAAACGAAGGCTCCCGCTGGAACGCTGGCAAAGACCTGTCGTTCGTGCCGCTGCGACCCGAGCGGGTCGTCGAGGTCCGGTACGACCATATGGAGGGTGAAAGATTCCGCCACACAGCGCAGTTCAACCGCTGGAGGCCCGACCGCGATCCTCGCTCATGCGCCTACGAGCAACTCGAGCAGCCGCTCACCTTCAGCCTCGGCGACATCGTCCCCGGGCTCGGGTCTCAATAGCATGAGCCCCACCGGCCGCTTCGCGCCGAGCCCGTCGGCCGACCTGCACATCGGCAACCTGCGCACCGCAGTGCTCGCTTCGTTGTTCGCGCGGTCGACGGGCCGCCGGTTTCTGATTCGCGTCGATGATCTCGACGATCGCACATTCACCGACATCGCAGCGCGTCAACTCGACGACCTCGCCGCCATCGGAGTCACCTCGGACGAGGAGCCAGAGTGGCAGACCATGCACACCGCTCGGTACGACGCGGCGATCGCGCAACTGTCGGACCGCGGGCTGCTATACGAATGCTATTGCAGCCGAAAGGATATCGCGCAGGCACCGAGGGCACCGCATGCACCACAGGGTGCCTATCCGGGGACATGTCGCGACCTCACCGACAGCGAACGTGAACGCCGTCGCGCCGAGCTCGGTCGACCGCCCGCGCTACGGCTACGCACCGACACGAACACGCACACGGTCCACGATCTGTTGCACGGTGAGTACACCGGGATCGTCGACGACTTCGTCGTGCGCCGCGGCGACGGTGTGCCTGCCTACAACCTCGCCGTCGTCGTCGACGATGCGGCCCAAGGCATCGACCAGGTGGTGCGCGGTGACGACCTGCTTTCGTCGTCGCCGCGGCAGGCGCACCTTGCGGGGCTTCTTGGCTATCAGGAGCCGACCTACGCGCACGTCGCGCTTGTGCTCAATGAGGACGGGGCCCGGCTGGCCAAACGCGACGGCGCGATCACGGTCACTGAGATCGGCCCCCAGCGAGCCATCGCACAGATCGCCGAATCCCTTGGCTGGCAGGCGAATAACGTCGACGAGATGCTGAAGCAGTTCGACCCGGCGCGTTTGCCCCGCCAGCCGTGGATCTACCGGACGTGAGTCACGCGACTGGTGAGCGGCCCTTCGACGCACGCTCGGCGGCCGCCAACAGCTCGTCTCGGAACTGCGGGTGTGCGATCGCCGCAAGCGCCTCACCCCGTTCGCGCACGGTCCTGCCCTCCAGCTCGGCGACGCCGTACTCGCTGACGATCACGTCGACTTGGTGCCGCGGTGTCGTGATCACAGTGCCAGGGCCGAACCACGGCACGATCCGCGACTGCAGCCTGCCGTCCTTCTCGAACGTCGAGGGCAGGCAGATCAGCGAGCGGTCCGACAGCTCGAGCCCCGCTCCGGCGACGAAGTCCTCGGCGCCGCCGATCCCGCTGAACTGGTTGCCGGAGATCGTGTCGGCGACGACCTGGCCTTGGATGTCGATGGCGAGGGCGCCGTTGATCGACACCATGTCGTTGTTGGCCGCGATCACCTCCGGCGAGTTGACGATCTCGACCGGTAGGAACACGACCTCGGAGTTGCCGTCCAGCCACGCATAGAGCTCCGTCGAGCCGAACGCGAACGTCGTCACGCTCACACCGTCGTACTGTCCCTTGCGCGCGTTGGTGATCTTGCCGGCGCGGTGCAGGTGCATGCAGCCGTCGGTGAACATTTCGCTGTGCAGCCCGTAGTCGCCGCCGCCGCCCTCGGCCAGCAGCGTGGCGATCTGGTTGGGGATCGAGCCGATCCCCGTCTGCAGGGTCGCGCCTGACGGCACGAAGTCAACGGCGTGCCGCGCGATCGCCTTGTCGACCTCGGTTGGTGGCGCGTCCCCTCCTGGCAGCGCGAGGGGTACCTCGGTGGAGTGCACAAGGACGTCGATCTCATCGACGTGCAACGCATGGCGATCCTCGCCGAGGCCGAACGTTCGCGGGTAGGCGTCGGAGACCTCGACGACGAGCAGCCGATCGGGATCGGCGCCAGCGCGGTGCAATTCGCCGATCGTGCCGCCCGCATGCAGGGACAGCGAGCACCAGCCGTCGGCATCGGGCGGCGTTGCGACCGTCGTCATCACGCGCGGTCGCTGTCGTTCGAGCAGCGGTGCGAAGCGACGGAAGTCCGCAGGTGCGAACTCGACGTTGGCGCCCGCGTCCCGGAGCGCCCGCTCGAGTGGACCGAAGAAACCCGACAGGTAATGCACGCCGGGGCGCGAGAACAGTTCGGTAAGAACGGCGAGCAGCGCGCCGTAGACGCGCAGATCGGTCAAGTCCTCGCGGTCGCCCAGCGCGCGCAGAAACGCAGGCGGCTGGCCGGGACCGAGAGGCATCCCCAGCGTGTCGGCGGTCTCGAGCCGCGCGGCGGCCTGCTCGGCGGTCAGCTCCTCGGGCATGGCGCGGACTCTCCCCTCTAACCACCGAACGTCGACTTATGTGCGAAGAATCGTCGAAAAGTCGACAACAAGTCGACGTTCGACGCTACAGCTCCTGCTGCCCCCACGGTGAGCCGTATGCGGTAAGCAGCTCAAGGAACGGCACGGAGTCGAAGGCCTCAGGGCCGAGCACGCCGGTGCCGCTCCACGTGCCGTTCGCCAGGAGTTCCAGCGCCACAACAGGATTGATTGCGGTCTGCCAAACCACGCACTGGTGGCCATACTCGGCCATCGACCATTGGTTGTCCACCACGTGGTAGAGGTAGGTCGAGCGCGGATTGCCGTCCTTGCCGGTGCCGGTCACCCACAGGCCTGCGCAGGTCTTACCGTGCATCTTCGGGCCGAGCTCGGCTGGATTGGGTAGGCAGGCCGCCACCACATCGCGCGGGCTGACCTCGACGCCACCGACTTTCACCTTCTCGGTGCGGTCCAGCCCGAGCTTGTGCAGCGTCTTGAGCACGTCGATGAACTCGCCGCCGAGACCGTACTTGAACGTGGCGCGTTTGCATTCGACCCAGCGCGGCATCAGCAGCACTTCTTCGTGCTCGACGTTGACACACTCGACAGCGCCGATGCCGTCGGGAAAGTCGAAGACCTCCGGCTCGGAGAACGGTTCAGTGACGAACCAGCCGCGGTCGGCCTCCCAGATCACCGGCGGGTTGAGGCACTCCTCGATGGTGGTCCAGATCGAGAACGACGGCGCGAACTCGTAACCGTCGACGGTCAAGTTCGACCCGTCGCGGGTGCCGAGCTCGTCGATGTCGGAGAACAGGTGGTCGGCCGCGTAGCGCGCGAAAACGTCGGAAAGCCCTGGCTCGACACCGATCCCGACCAGCGCGAGGCGCCCGTCGGCGCGCCAGTGGTCCTCGACGGCGAACTGCTCGTCGCCGAGCTTGACCCCGGTGAGTTCGTACGGCCGCTCCGAATGCCGCTGCGACAGGCTCATCGCCATGTCGAGGTAGTCGGCGCCACCGGCGAACGCGCCGTTGAAGATCGGCGTCACGAACCGCGGGTCGACAGCGTTCATGACATGGGTGATGTCATGCAGGCGAACCAGTTCGGCGACTGCGTCGGCCGATGTGGCATCAACCTGAGCGGCGGAGAACCGCGCGTCGCCGATGGCATCGGCGGCCTGCCTGGCCCGTGATTCGTCGTAGTCGCTGACCACGATCTGATCGAAAAACTCACGGCGCGCGGCGATGGCGCAGAACGCTGAACCAACACCGCCTGCACCCACCAACAGGATTCGCATGCGCACGACGGTATACGCGGTCCACACTTAGCCATGGCCATACTGCACATCGAGCACGAGATCAGCGATCTGGGTACGTGGCTCGAGGCATTTCAACGATTCGCGCCCGCACGCGAGGCGGCGGGCGTCCGGCAGACTGCGGTGTTCCAACCATCCGATGACCCGCACTACATCGTCATAAATCTGACCTTCGAAACTGTTGATGCGGCAACCAATTTCCGCACGTTCCTTCATGACGTGATCTGGAAGTCTCCGGAGGCGTCGCCTGCTCTGGTCGGCGCTCCAACCGCCAGAGTCCTCACCGAGGTGAGCGTCTAGATCTTGACCTCGAGGCTGGCCAGGCCGCGCAGCGTCAGGTTCGGCTTGTAGGTCGGCTCGCCTGCCAGCTGAGCCTGGCGGAAGCGGGCGGTCACCTTCGACAGCGCGACGGCGGCCTCCAGCCGGGCCAGCGGCGCGCCGAGGCAGAAATGCGGGCCCTTGCCAAACGCCAGGTGGCGAATGTTCTCGCGGTCCGGGTCGAATTCATCGGGTCTGTCGAACGCGCCCGCATCGTGATGAGCCGCCGCAAGCAACAACATCATGACGTCACCCTTGGGAATACCGGCGTCACCAATTGTCATGTCGTCGGCAGCAATTCGGCCCATCAACTGGACGGGCGGGTCGTAGCGCAGCGTCTCCTCGACCACTGCGGAAACGCGCTCTGGGTCGGCCGCCAGCGCCGTCCACTGCCGCGGGTTGCGCAGCATCGCCAGAGTCGCGTTCGCGATCAGGTTCACCGTCGTCTCATGCCCGGCGACCAGCAGCAGATTGCACGTCGCGACGATCTCTTCCTCGGTCAGCTGATCGCCCGACTCCTCGACGTGAATCAGTGCCGACATCAGATCGTCGCCGGGGTCGCTGCGCCTGCGCGCGATGAGCTCCCGGAAGTACTCGCGAAGCCACAGTCCTGCCCGCACCATTTCGTCGAAACTGTCGGGGGCTTGGCCGGTGAAAGAGAACACCGGGTCCAGCGCCGCGGCGAGCAGCGCCGACGCCCGACTGAATTGCGGCTCGTCCTCGATCGGTACGCCGAGCAGCCGGCAGATCACCGCGACCGGCAGCGGATAGGCCAGGTCGGCGATGACGTCGAAGGAGCCGCTCTCCTCGACCTTGTCGAGCAGCGAATCGACCAGCGCGGTGATGTCGGGTTCGAGCGCCTTGACGACCTTCGGCACGAACGCCTTGCTGACCAGCTTGCGCAACCGGGTGTGATCGGGCGGGTCGAGGAACAGGAATCCCGGCGGGCCGACCGGCCTGACCTCAACGCCCTCGGCGATCTCACGCTGCGCCGCGGTCGACTTGATTCGATCGCTGGCCGACGACGGATGGCGAAGTACGTCGTCGCAGTCCTGATACGACGAGAACACGTTCAGGGTCATCTCGGGCAACTGCAGCGGCCCGTGCTCGCGGATCCGGTCATATGCCGGGTATGGATCCGCCCGGGTCGACGGGTCGAGCAGCTGGAGCAGCAGTGCCTGCGGATCCGCGGCGGTTGTCATCGTCTTATTGTGCACGCGTCGAGTAATAGCTACCCAGAACATGTGCGCGGAGTTCGTCGAACTCGCCGGTGCGGATAGCCGCCCGGATCTGGTCGACCAGCCTGATCACGAACCGCTCGTTGTGGATCGTGCAGAGCATCGCGGACAGGATCTCCTTCGATTTGAATAGGTGGTGCAGGTAGGCGCGGGTGTAGTGCGCGCAGGTGTAGCAGTCGCATTCGGCGTCGATCGGGGTGAAGTCGCGCCGGTACCTGGCGCCGGTGATGTTGTAGCGACCGGTCGCGGAGTACACCGCGGCGTTGCGCGCGACCCGCGACGGAGACACACAGTCGAAGGTGTCGGCGCCGGCGGCGACCGCGTCGAACAGGTCGTCGGGCTCACTGATCCCCAGCAGGTGGCGGGGCTTGTCCGCGGGCAGCTCGCTGCTGACCCAGCCGACGATGGTGGCCAAGTTTTGTTTCTCCAGCGCCCCACCGATGCCGTACCCGTCGAATCCGCGTCCGTCCTCGTCGAGGATCGTGGTCAGCCCCCGCGTGGCCTGCCTGCGTAAATCCTCGTATTGAGCGCCCTGCACCACGCCGAACAGCGCCTGCGCCGGCTTCTCCGGACGCTGCGCCGTCAGCCTGCGGTGTTCGACCAGGCACCGCACCGCCCAGTCGTGGGTGCGCTGCACCGACTCCTCCTGGTAGCCGCGGGTGTTGACCAGGGTGGTCAGCTCGTCGAAGGCGAAGATGATGTCCGCGCCGAGCTTGTGCTGGATCCCGATCGACACCTCGGGGGTGAATCGGTGGGTGGAGCCGTCGAGATGCGATCGGAACGTGACGCCGTCGTCGTCGACATGAGCCAGTCGCTCCTTGCCCTCGGCGATGACGTCGTCGGCCTGGACCCGCTCGATATCCATCGCCAGCACCTTCTTGAAGCCGGCACCGAGCGAGAGCACCTGAAACCCGCCGCTATCGGTGAAAGTCGGCCCTTGCCAGTTCATGAACGCGCCGAGACCCCCCGCCTCGTCGACGATATCGGGGCCGGGTTGCAGATACAGATGATAGGCGTTGGCCAGAACAGCCTGTGCGCCAATCTCTTTCATGGTCTCAGGAAGCACGGCCTTGACAGTTGCCTGCGTGCCGACGGCGATGAATGCGGGCGTGTGGATGTCGCCGTGCGGAGTACGGATGATGCCTGCGCGGCCAAGCCGTCCCGGCAATTCGGCGTCAACGCTGAAGAAGGGGTCGCCCACGTCGTAGATTCTGCACTGTGAGAATTCGTTGGACCGTTGCCGCCGCGGCGTTGCTGGCCGTCGCGGGTTGTTCCTCGGGTCCGCCGGACTACAAACCGGCGCCGGGCACGCTCGTCGCAGGCACCGCGCAGGTAACCGTCAACGGCCGGAACAGCGGCACCACCAAGGCGGTGCAGTGCACCCCTGCCGGCTCGCTGACCACCATCACCACCGGTGATCAGACATCGGGGATCACGGCCCTGGTCTCCAACAAGGAACAGCTCACCGCTGAAGCCGTCGGCATCAACAACGTCGGAGGCTTCACCGGCAGCTACAACGCCGGGCTCGGCGGCACCGCGAACGTGACCATGACCGGCCGAACGTATGACATCAGCGGAACGGCCGACGGCTTCAGCACCGCCAATCCCAGCTTCCGCACCCCAGGCACGTTCGCCATCAAGGTGTCCTGCTGAGGAATCGCACGATCGCCGCGGCCAGTTCGCCGCCGGCGTCCTCCTGTAGGAAATGCCCCGCGTTCGCGATGACCGGGTGGTCAATGCCCTGCGCGCCTCGCATCTGACCCGCAAAGATGCCTGCCATCGCGCCGGTGATGGGATCGCTGTCACTGAATGCCACCAGCATCGGAGTTGCACTGTCGCTCAATACTTTCCATGCGGTGCGGTTAGCGTGTGAGGCAGGATTGTCGGGCGCCGTCGGGATCAGACCCGGCATCGCTCTCGGGCCGACCTTGTAGTCCTCCTCGGGGAACGGCGCGTCGTAGGCAGCACGGACGGCGTCGGTCATCGGGCGAAGACAGCCCGCCTCGACGAATCGCCCGACCTGGATCTCTGGCGCGCCCTGGATGGCCTCGCGAAACCGCCACCAGATTTCGGGCATCTGAAGATCGCCGGTGGGCAGCCCGGTATTGGCGACGACGATCCTGGCGAAGCGGTCGGGATGCTCGGCAGCCAGTCGAAGCCCGATCAGACCGCCCCAGTCCTGGCCGACAAGCGTCACCCGCCGCAGGTCAAGCACATCGAACACCAGCGAGCGCATCCACTCAACGTGGCGGGCGTAGGTGTGGTCCTCTATCCGGGTGGGCTTGTCCGACCTGCCGAATCCGACCAGGTCCGGACAAATGACGCGATGGCCCGCTGCCACCAGGATCGGAATCATTTGTCGATACAGAAACGACCATGACGGCTCACCGTGCAACATCAGCACCGGATCGGCGTCGGCGGGGCCGTCTTCCACCCACGCCACCCGCAATGTGCCGCCGTCTTGATCAGACACATCGCAATACATTGCGGCATAGGGAAATTCGGGCAAATCCGTGAAATGCTCATCTGCCGTGCGCATTATCTGCATGGTGGCGAACTTACCGCCGAGCCGACGTTGGAATCGCGCGAATCCGCCCCAGTCGTCGGCCTGTTCGTTGGATCGCAGCCGACGAACAGGTGGTGTACAGACAAATATTTCGCCCAATCGCGTGTCGTCGCGTTGACGGCGAACCATACTGGCCGAGATGATCCGCCGATCTTGACGGGTCACGACAAAACAAAGGAGAACACTGGTGAAGCGTGGGTTGGTGGTCGCCATAGGCGGCGCGGCGATTGTCATCGCCGGACTGTCCGGCTGTTCATCGGACAAGAAGTCCGGGAGCTCCAGTTCGTCGGCGTCAAGCAGTGCATCCGGAAGCGCGTCGGCTAGCGCGACAGCAGCACCCAGTGGGGGCGGCACCAAGGTCACAATCGATGGCCAAGATCAGAACGTCAAGGGCACCGTCGTCTGCAGTGCCATGGGCGGAAACATGAACATCGCGATCGGCGACGCCGCCACCGGCATCGCCGCGGTCCTCAGCGAAGACGGCTCGAAGGTCACGTCCGTCGGTCTCGGGAACGTCAATGGCGTGACGCTGGGGTACGCAGCAGCGGCGGGCCAGGGCGAGGCCAAGGCCACCAAGGACGGCAACAACTGGAAGATCACGGGCACCGCGACAGGGATCGACATGGCCAACCCCATGCAGCCGGTGAACAAGCCGTTCGAGATTGACGTGACCTGCCCATAGCCAGGTCCTTCAAATACAACGCGACGGCGGCGTCCCTATAGGGGCGCCGCCGTAGTCGTGCAAGAACTCGCCGTCAGGCAGGCAACGTGTAGCCCGCGGCCGACTGCCGCAACTGCCAGATCTGGGCGGGGCACAGCTCGTTGACGGCCTGGTTGATCAGGTAGGCGCCCTGGTAGTAGTCGGCCGTGTTGAAGTCGGCCTTGACCTGGTCGACCAGCTGCGCGTAGCTCATCTTCGCGGCCACCCGATCGCAGATGGAGTTGCCATAGCCGATCGCGGCGTCGGCGTTCGGGAAGTTGTAGCCGGGCCGGACGTGCACGTTGACGAGGTAGGCGACCACGTCGGCGTTTGCCGGTGGGGCCAACGCAACCACCGCGAACAAGCCCATGAGCAGCGCGGCAACGAGCGACTTCATGGTGGCAGACCATACGCCTGCGGTGCCGACTGTGCCCATTGTCGAGGCAAACGCCGACGGGGAATCTACGCTAAGGCCCATGAGGCTCATGGCTGCAGTGGCGTTGGGTTGTGGATTCATCGCGGCACCGATGGTTGGAGCGGCAGGCGCGTCGGCGTCGCCGGGGACATGCGACGGCGCGGCGTGTGTCACGTACGTCGAGCGAGGCGCCGTCCTCGGCGATAGCTGCTCACAGAACACGCGGTACAACTTCGCCCTCACCGCGTCGGGCGCCACGCTGGCCTGTGGCTCCAAAGGCGCGTGGGTCGCGTCGCCGCCTCTGATCGGCATCCGCACGCTGCGCTCGCTGTGCGGCGAGGACAAGGGCGTCGCGCAGTCACCGGACGGTATCCCGCTGAGCTGCATCGGCGGGGCGTGGTCTCCCGACTACACCGTCACGTTCGGATAGCTAGAGCTGCGCCCAGACCGACTTCGTCTTCAGGTAGGCCTCGATGCCCTCCTGGCCGAACTCGTGACCCCAGCCGGACTGCTTGTAGCCGCCGAAGGGCACCGCGTGGTCGAAGACCAACTGGCAGTTGATAGTTACGGTTCCGGCCTGTAGACGCTTGCCGAGCCGATGCGCGCGGCTGAGGTTGTTGGTCCATGCTGTTGCCGCCAGCCCATAGGTCGTGTCGTTGGCCATGGCGACGGCTTCGTCGTCGTCATCGAACGGCAGGATCGTCACAACCGGCCCGAAGATTTCCTGCTGGTACAGCCTCATATCGCGATTGACGTTGGTGAGCACAGTCGGGTGGACGAAGTAGCCCTTGCGGTCCAGGCGGTGTCCGCCGGTGACCACTTCGACGCCATCGGAGCGGCCCTCGTCGATGAATCCCATCACGCGGGTGAGCTGCTTGGCGCTGATCAGCGGGCCGCTCATGCAGCCCTCCTCGTCGGGGCCGCCGAGCTTGATGAAGTTGGCCATGTTGGCGACGCCCTCGACCACCTGGTCGTAGACGCCGCGCTGGACGAAGATCCTTGAACCGCAGACACAGCCCTGACCGGAGTGCACGAAGATGCCCATAGAAGCCATGAAGATGGCCTTCTCCATATCGGCGTCGTCGTAGATCAGCACAGGGGATTTGCCGCCGAGTTCGAGCATGACCTTCTTGAGGTTGTCCGCCGATGCCCGCACGATCTCCTTGCCGACCTCGGTCGACCCGGTGAACGCGACCTTCTCGACGTCGGGGTGCGCGGTGATCGCCGCGCCCGCGGTGTGGCCGTACCCGGTCAGCAGGTTGACGACGCCGTCCGGCACGCCCGCTTCTGCGATGAGGCGGTTCAGAAGCAGCGCCGAAAGCGGCGTCTCCTCCGCAGGCTTGACGAGCATGCTGCAGCCCGCGGCAAGGGCGGGCGCTAGCTTTGCGCACGCATTGAAGATCGGCCCGTTCCACGGAAAGATCAGGCCCACAACGCTATACGGTTCCTTGCGGGTGTAGGTGTGCATGTCTACCCAGGTGTCCGAGGCAATGCCTGCGGTTTTCACGTCGTAGGCGTCGCCACTGATCTTGGAGCACCATCCGGCGTAGTAGCGGAAGAATTCGGCGCAGTTGGGTAGGCCCAACCTCGCCTGCATCAACGGCATGCCGGTGTTCAGCGAATCGAGCTGGGCGAGTTCCTCGGCGTGTTCGTCGATGAGATCGGCGATCCGCCACATGACCTTGGCCCGCGCCCGCCCCGGGAGTTCGGACCACACGCCCGCTTCGAAGGCCGCCTTCGCACGGGCGACGGCCTCATTGACGGCTTCTTCTCCGCAATCGGTGAACTCTGCGATCTGCTCTTCCGTCACGGGATTGATGATCGAAATGACGTCACCCGCGCCGGGCCGCTTCGCTAACTCGTCCAACACCGTCTGCAGCGTCATCGTGGATTCCTTCCCATCGCCGCGCCGCCCGATGCGCGCATGCTGAGCACTTGCTTAGCATCGAGAAGCCGTCGGGGTCAAGCCTCACTCTCAGAGCAGGTGGAGACGAGTTCGGGCTCGGTGACCAGCCCAGCCATGCGACGCCTCGACCCTCCTAGGCATGTGGCGGGGTCCGCTAGTAGCTGACTTTCGCTGCCCGCCAACTCAATAGCGCGTGCACTCGATCCTCGGGATTTGCTCGACACAGGCAGGCTGTCGACCTGACCCCGCGCGGTCTTCGAACCGAATCGCACTGGCATCCGTATATCAAGTGTTCGGCCCGCCACCCAACCCCCCGTAAGTGGCGGGCCGGACCATGTCCAATTGCTTACCCGGCGGATAGAGAACGCTTTCCCGCCCAAGTGGACTCTGGCTTCTTGGCAATTACACCGAAGCACCGGTGACAAGCCAAGTCCGCACGACCTCCGGCACTGATGGCCAATGATGCTGAGCCATCGACCTGCATTAACAGGTTTCTGACTGTGGCGGTGGCGGAGGGATTTGAACCCTCGGACGGGGGTTACCCGTCACACGCTTTCGAGGCGTGCTCCTTAGGCCGCTCGGACACGCCACCGCGTGGCAGCTTACCGGCCGATCGCGGCGCTAATCCAATCGCGATCAGGCGCTAGCAGACAATGAAGCGGTGACCAACCGCATCCAAGCCCTGCTCGATATCGAGTACCCCGTCGTCCAGGCACCGATGACCTACATTGCCAGGGCCGAACTGGCCGCCGCAGTCTCCGAAGGCGGCGGCCTCGGCATGATCGAGACGCTGACCCCGGAAGGCCGCGCTGACCTGCGGCGAGTGCGAGAGCTCACCGAACGGCCAGTGGCGGCGAATCTGATGATCCAGGGCTGGAAGCGTGATCCGTCCATCGTCGACGAGCTCGTGGCGGCGGAGGTCCGCCACGTGTTCACCTCAGCTGGTGACCCGGCCCTGTTCACCTCCCGGCTGCACGAGGTCGGCATGACCGTCGTCCACGTGGTCGGCTCGTTGAAGGGCGCGATGAAGGCGGCGGACGCGGGAGTTGACGCATTGGTGGTCGAGGGCGTCGAGGGCGGCGGTTTCAAATCCGCGCTCGGCGCTTCGACGATGGTGCTGCTTCCCCTCGTCGCCGACCGCGTCGACCTGCCGATCATCGCGGCCGGAGGGATATGCGACGCACGCTCCGCCGCGGCTGCCGTCGTCCTCGGCGCCGAGGGCGTGCAGATGGGCACTCGGATGCTCGCCAGCCATGAAGCCGCCGTGCACTCGAACTTCAAGGACGCGATCATGGCCGCCAACGACGACGGCACGGTCATGCTCGACATACCGGGCAACCCCACGATGCGCGTGCTGCGAACCGGCCTCGCAGCCCGAGTGGCCGCGGCCGACCCGAACGTGAAGCTGCTCGGCCGGATCACCGACCTGTACTTCGAAGGTGACATGGATGCCAGCGTCGCCAACACCGGCCAGGTGTCCTCGCGGATCACCGATCTGCAGCCGGCTTCGCAGATCGTCAAGCAAACGTGGTCAGAGATCGAAAATGCGTTGCGCGAGGGCAGATCTCGGCTCGGAGAGCACGACGCTAGTTCGATCGCTGGCTAGCGAAGAACGCCTCAAGCGGCGCCGCGCATTCGTCGGCGAGTACTCCCCCGCGTACGTCGGGCCGGTGCGTCAGCCGCCGGTCGCGGACCACGTCCCACAGCGAGCCGACGGCCCCCGTCTTCGGCTCCCACGCGCCGAACACCAGCCTCTCCACCCGCGCCATCACCAACGCACCCGCACACATCGTGCACGGCTCGACCGTGACCGCGATCGTCGTGCCTTCCAGCCGCCATCCGTCGCCCAGTGCAGTAGCGGCCGCTCGCATCGCGAGGATCTCGGCGTGCGCGGTCGGGTCCCCCAGTTCTTCGCGTTTGTTGGCGGCCCGCGCTAATTCGGTACCGTCGGCGGCGACGACCACCGCGCCGATCGGCACATCTCGCGGCCCTGCGGCTGACGCGGCCTCGAGTGCGGCCCTGATCAGGTCTTCGTCGGTCCTCACCGCTCGAGACGGTCGAGCACGGCCGACAGCTCGTCGGCGAAGCCCATCTCCCGCGCGATCCGGCCCAGTTGTTCGTCGGCATATAGGTCGGACTCGTCGAGGATGACCCCCAGCACCGCCTCCGGCAGGCCGACGTCCGAAAGCACGCCGAGGTCGCCCTCCTCGAACGGATCGGCGTCTTCGAGCTCCTCCTGGGAGATGTCGTTGTCGAGCTTCTCCAACACCTCGGCGGCAATGTCGTAATCCAGCGCAGCGGTGGCGTCCGACAACAGCAGCCGCGTACCGGCCGGCGCTGGGCGCACGATCACGAAGAACTCGTCGTCGACATCCAGTAGCCCGAAAACAGCTCCCGCACTGCGCAATTCACGCAGTTCGGTTTCCGCGGCACTCAAGCTGTTCAGAGCGGCTTTGCGCATCGACGAGCAGCGCCACTTGCCGTCCTCGCGCACGACGGCGACGCCGAAGCCGTCTGGCATATCGGCGGCCTTTCCCTGCGCCGGTGCACTTTGTGCTCCCATATGTACTTACGGTAGTCGCCGACAGCAGACATTGACCAGCAATCGACACCAGCCTGACGTCGGGCGATGCGGGCGATGTGCCAACCTTGGAGGGTGACAAACACACCCGTTTGTGTGGTGGGTCTTGGATTAATCGGCGGCTCGGTAATGCGCGCCGCCGCGGCTGCCGGACGTGAGGTTTTCGGATACAACCGCTCGATCGACGCCGTACAGGCGGCCACATTCGACGGGTTCGACGCCACCGACCACCTGGACAAGGCGTTGGCGCGTGCCGCCGACAGCAACGCGTTGATTGTGCTCTCCGTGCCGGTGCCCGCGCTGCCGCTGATGCTCGGCTACATTCGCGACTTTGCCCCGAAGTGCCCGCTGACTGACGTGACCAGCGTGAAGAGCGCCGTACTGGAGGAAGTGCAGTCGTTCGGCCTGCTCGAGCACTTCGTCGGAGGCCATCCGATGGCCGGGACTGCACAGTCAGGCTGGTCAGCAGGCAATCCCCGACTGTTCGTCGGTGCACCCTGGGTAATCAGCGTCGACGACCATGTCGACGCGGGCGTCTGGACCATGGTGATGAACCTCGCCCTGGACTGCGGCGCCGTCGTCGTCCCTGCCCGTTCCGACGAGCATGATGCTGCCGCCGCGACCATCTCGCACCTGCCGCATCTGCTGGCCGAGGCGCTCGCGGTCACCGCGGGTGAGGTTCCGCTGGCGTTCGCGCTGGCCGCAGGCTCATTCCGGGACGGCACCCGGGTAGCGGCCACCGCCCCGGATCTGGTGCGAGCCATGTGTGAGGCCAACGCCGACCAGCTGCTTCCTGTTCTGGAGCGCACCCTCGGGCTACTCGGCCAGGCGCGCGACGCGCTGGCCGCCAAGAGCCCCCTGACCGACCTGGTCGAGGCCGGTCACGCCGCGCGCATCCGCTACGACAGCTTCAGCAGACCCGAGATCGTCACCATCGTCGTCGGGGAAGAGAAGTGGCGCGAGGAGCTGGCCGCGGCGGGTCGTGCGGGTGGGGTGATCAGATCCGCTCTGCCAACCCTGGGTAGTCGAGAATGAAGCCCTCGTCGTCGACCGTGATCGTGGTCTCGGCGACGGGCGAATGCAGTTTGATCCCGTCCGCGGCGCTGCTGTAGCTGATCACCGCCGGGTCCACTGACAACTCCGGCAGCCGCACGTACACGACAGGGCACGTCACCGAATCGATCCGCTGATAGAGCCGGGTGCGCCTGATCGGCAGCGCGTTGAAGAACGGGCTGAAGATCACGTCGACGTCCAGCGCCCCGTCATAGGCCGCCCGCTTCGTCTCGCCGGTGTGCTGCTGCACCAGCCACATGTTCTCCTCGTCGCGGGCGATCGACAGCTGCCGCTCGCGCTCGGCGAGTGTGACGCTCAAGGACAGCCGCTTGGTCGCGCCCGCCTCGTCGGTCACCAGATCGTAGGACGCGGAAAACGCCGGGTGCGACGGCGTCGCGGCCGCGACGATTCGACCGTAGGCCTTGATGCGGTTGCCCGACAGTTGAACCCGCACCGACTCCATTCGGGGGACGTCATGCGCGCGCCAGGTCAAGATCGCCGGCCAGGCTTCGTCCGTCTCATCAGAAGGGCCTGCTTCACTCACCCCTCTACCGTAGGCGAAGGATCGCCTCGTTCGTAGCGGCCTGCCAAAGCGGTTGAAGAAGGTGGGCGCGCGTTTCCTTCTGTTTCCAGCATGACCTCGTCACCGAGCAACGGTTGCGGCATCCGCCTCAGCCGTCCGCTGCCTGGCATCGACGCCCACACCGCGAAAGCCAGCGCGGCGTCAAGGATCAACGCCAGCGCGGTGACCATCAACGCTCCGACCAACGCGAGGTAGAACTGCCGCACCTTGATGCCGTCGATCAGATAGCGACCAAGGCCTCCGAGACTCGCATATGCCGCGACGGTGGCGGTGGCCACGATCTGGAGTGTCGCTGTGCGCAGCCCTCCGAGAATCAGCGGCAGCGCGTTGGGCACCTCGACGCGCAGCAGAACGCGCGACTCGGTCATCCCCATCGAACGGGCGGCGTCGACGACCGCACGGTCCACGTTCGCGATGCCGGAGTAGGTTCCTGCCAACAGCGGCGGGATGCCGAGCAACATCAGCGCCACCGTGGGCGGCACCAACCCGAGGCCCCACAGCAGCACACCCAGCAACAGCACACCAAGCGTTGGCAGTGCGCGAAGCGCGTTGACCCCGGTGACGACAAGGAACGTGCCGCGGCCCGTATGCCCGATCAGCATCCCGATCGGCACCGCGATCAACACCGACATCACCACCGCGACGGCGGTGTACTGCAGGTGTTCTGCGATCCGCGCGGCCAGGCCCGCCGGTCCGCCCCAGTTGGCCGCGGTGAAGATATACGAAAGCGCCTGCTGCAGAAAGTTCATGCCGCGGCCTTCACTTTCGTTCGGCCGGTGCGTGTCGCGCGGGTCCATGGTGTGAGCAACCGCCCGCCCAACATGATCAGCGTGTCGATGACGATCGCGAGCACGAATATTGCGATGATGCCCGCGATGATCTGGTCGCTCTTATTGGACTGGTAGCCCTCGGTGAACCAGGTGCCGAGACCACCGATGCCGATCACCGACCCGACCGACACCATCGAGATATTGGTGACGGCGACGACGCGAAGACTGGCGATGAGAACCGGAACAGCCAGTGGCAGCTCAACTTTCAACGTGCGGGTCAGTGGCTTGTAGCCGACGGCCGTTGCGGCGTCGAGGACAGTCGGCGACACCGCGTCCAGCGCCTCCGGCACCGCACGCACGAGCAGCGCGACGGTGTAGAGCGTGAGCGCCACGATCACGTTGGCCTCATCGAGGATCCTCGTCGGAATGATCAGCGGCAGCACCACGAACAACGCCAGCGACGGAATGGTGAAGATGATGCTGGCGGTGATCGTCGTCAAGCGCCGCAACACGCTCGTGCGTTGCACCAGCGCACCGAGCGGCACGGCGATCAACAGCCCCAGCACGATCGGGATCAGTGACAGACGCAGGTGGATCAGCGTGAGCGCCCACAGGTCGTCGAGGTGGGTGAAGAGGTAGCGCACCGGTTACCCCACTTCCGGGACGCGCCGCTGCTCAGTGAGCAGTGCCAGCACATCGTCGGCCTTCACCCCGCCGAGCAGCTGGCCGTCGTCGTCGACCGCCACCCCCAGGCCCGTCGGGGAAGATAGCGCAGCGTCCAGAGCCAGTCGCAGCGTGCCGTCCGGCCGAAAGAACGAGCCGCCGCCGACGGTGCTGTCGTACAGCTCACTCCCATTGCGGTGGACCTCGACACCCTCGGAATTGATCCACGCAAACGGCGTGCCGTCGTCCTTGGTGACTAGCGCCCATTCATCCGGACGAAGCGTCAGTGCGTCGAGCTCACTCTCGGCGACATGCCGAACCTCGTGCAGCGGAAGGCCCGTCGCCTGGAAGAACTGCAGGCCTCGATAACCGCGATCGGCACCGACGAATGCTGAGACGAGCTCGTTGGCAGGATTCGACAACACGAAAGCTGGCTCCGCGTACTGCAGCAGAGCACCGCCGCGGCCAAACACCGCGACCTTGTCGCCGAGCTTGATCGCCTCGTCGATGTCGTGGGTGACGAACACGATGGTCTTGCGGAGTTCGCTTTGCAGCCGCAGGATTTCGGTCTGCAGATCCTCGCGCACCACCGGATCGACGGCACTAAACGGTTCGTCCATCAACAGGATCGGCGGATCGGCGGCCAGCGCCCTCGCCACGCCGACGCGCTGCTGCTGGCCACCCGACAGCTGCGCCGGATACCGATCCCCGAGCTTGGGGTCCAGACCGACGCGTTCCATCACCGCCAACGCCGCTTTCCTTGCGCTGCGCCGTGATTCGCCGCGCAGTACCGGCACGGTAGCGACGTTGTCGACGACACGCAGATGCGGCATCAGGCCTGCGCTTTGGATGACGTAGCCGATGCCGAGGCGCAACTTCACCGGGTCGACCTTGGTGACGTCCTTGCCGTCCACGGTGAGCGTGCCCGACGTGGGGTCGATCATCCGGTTGATCATCCGCATCGATGTGGTCTTGCCGCAGCCCGACGGCCCGACGAAGACGGTGAGCGTTCCCTCGGGAACCTCCAGCGTCAGATCGTCGACAGCAACTGTCCCGTCGGGATACTTCTTGGTGACGTTCTCGAATGTGATCACTTATCGCCTATTTCTGAACCGGTTTGTCGAAGCCGTTGTCCTTGATCCACTTACCCGCCGCCTGGTCGGGGTCGACGCCCTTGTTGCCTTCCACATCCGTGTTGAGCTTGATCAGCGCCTCGGTGGTGAGCTTTGCGCTCACGGCGTCAAGGACGGTCTTGAGCTCGTTGGACATCTTCTGCGACGCCACCAGGGGAACAACGTTCGCAGCGAGGAAAGTGCTCTTCGGGTCCTCGAGCACCACGAGCTTGTTCTCCTCGATTGACGGCGACGTGCTGAAGATGTTGGCGGCTGTGACGGTGCCGCCTGTCAGAGCTTGCACAGTCGCCGGACCACCGCCGTCGCTGATCGCGACGAAGTTGACAGGCGCGATGTCAAGACCGTACTTGTCCTTGAGACCCACCAAGCCGGTCACTCGCGTCTGAAATTCCGACGGCGCCCCAACTTTGACCTCGGCTGAGTGCTTCGCGAGATCCTCGATGGACTTGAGATTCCATTTCTGCGCGGTCGCCCCGGTGACGGCAAGGGTGTCCTTGTCCTCAGCAGGCGACGGATAGAGGATCGAGAGGTCGCCGGGAAGCGCCTTGAGCAGCCCTAGTAGCACCGCGTCGGGCGTGGTCGCCGCGGTCTCCTTGTCGAAGTACTGCAGCAGGTTGCCCGTGTACTCCGGAATGAGGTCGATGGAATGGTCCTGCACCGCAGGGATATAGGTTTCGCGGCTGCCGATGCCGAACTGGCGGCGGACGGTAAAGCCGTTGGCCTCAAGGGCCTGGGCGTAGAGCTCGCCGATGATCTTCGATTCCGTGAAGTCGGCCGATCCGACGGTGATCGATTTCAGGTCTCCCGATATCTCCCCGCCGCCGAGCGGGTTGGAGCTGCCGCACGCCGATAACATCCCTGCGATCAGCGTGGACACGGTCACCAGGACCGCCAGACTCCATCGACGTTTGCTCGACATACGCAAGTCCTCTCGGGCACTGGCTTTCCCGGACACTATCGAGATGCACGCGGTGACGCCGCGCTTTAGCGCACCGTGAATGCCGCGGTGGTTTCATTCGGTTGCCGAAAGGGCAAAGATGGAGCGATGACCAGCGATCCGTCCGTGTCACCCGACCGGCCATCTGATGCGGTACCACTGCCCGCGCCGGCGGAGCCTTCGGCGGTGACGCCCACGCCGCCCACGCCGCCCACGCCGTCGATGCCGGAATCAGCGGTGAAGTTCACCCGCGCCGCGGCGCTGTGGTCGGCGTTGATCGCCGGATTCGTGATCCTGATCCTGCTGCTGGTGTTCATCATGCAGAACACGGATTCCGCCACCGTTCACTTTTTCGGCTGGGACTGGAATCTGCCAGTGGGCGTTGCGCTTCTGCTTGCCGCGGTGTGCGGCGGCCTACTGACCGTCGCCGCGGGATCCGCGCGCATCATTCAACTGCGGCGCGCGGCCAAGCGGAATTTGAAGGCCGGCCTCTAGGCCGATAGCAGACGGAGCCCCTCGGCGATCAGCGGACCCACCGCCTTGTCCACCTCGTGGGTGTCTGCGGCGACGCCACCGCCGACACGGGCCCGGAATGCGATGCCAGCCGCGATGATCGCCACCTTGAAGTACCCCAGCGCCATGTAGAAGTCCCAGTTGTCCAACGACTGTTCCGCGGCAAGCGAATAGCGATTCGCGAGGTCGTCGACCTCAGGGATGAGCGGCGACGCCCACGCCGAGGCCGCATGGATCAGGTTGAACATCGGATGGCGGTACACGCACATGAGCGCGGCGTCGCTGAGCGGATCGCCGAGTGTGGACATTTCCCAGTCGAGAACGGCGACCACCTTCGTCGCGTCCTGCGCATCCAGAATCGTGTTGTCGATGCGGTAGTCGCCGTGCACGACCGAGCTGCGGCTCTGCGCCGGAATCACTTCTGCCAGAGCCGAATGCAGCCGCTTGACGTCGCTGTCGAACTGGTCGTTCTCGCGCCGCACAAGATCCCACTGCCCGCCCCAGCGGCGCACCTGGCGTTCGAGGTAACCGGTGGGCTTGCCGAAGTCCCCGAGCCCAACGGCGTCTGGGTCGACGGCGTGCAAATCGGCAAGCACGCGGATCAATGCGTCGACGCAATCGCTGACGGTGTCCTTGTCTCCGAGCTTCTCGAGCTCGTCGTCGTGCCGCACGACGCGCCCCGCCACGTGCTCCACCATCTGGAACGGCGCGCCCAGCACCGAGTCGTCGTTGCGCATCGTTACCGCACGGGCCACCGGCACTGGGGTGTCCTGCAGCGCGGCCACCACCTTGTACTCACGCGCCATGTCGTGCGCCGACGGCGTCAGCCCGTGCAGCGGCGGCCTGCGCAACACCCACTTCGAGGCGTCGTCGAAGACCAGGAACGTCAGGTTCGACCGGCCGCCGGAGATCAGCTCGGCCCGGAGTTCACCGGTGCGGGCGATGCCGACAGACTGCAGGTGGTGATCCAGGGCGTCGAGGTCCAGCCCTTCGAGCGAGGTAGTCACGGGGACTTGTCTACCATCGCTGATTTCGCGGGAGCAGGTCCCATACGTGCTCGGTGCCGTTGACCGCCGCCACATACAGGTTGCCGTCGCGTGAAGACAGCAGCCGAGTGACGCCTGCGTAGTCGACGTTGAAGCACAGAACCTTCTCGGTGCCGAGGATTGTGTGGAGCAGCCCGTTGATCACCCCGCCGTGGCTGAACACCGCGACAGTGTCCTCGTGGTCACCAGAGGCCACCAGATCGCGGATCCCCGCATTGATACGCGCCAGGAAGGCGGTCTCGTCGACGGTGCTGGGCAGATGACCGCTGGCCAGCCGCGCCAACTCCTCGGGGAACTCCGCGGCGATCTGCTCGATCGGGACGTAGTGCTCCATGTCGCGGTCGTATTCGGCGAGGCGTTCGTCGATCTCGACGGCCAGACCCAACGCGTCGGCAACCGGCTGCGCGGTCTGAACGGACCGGATCTGCGGGCTGCTGACCAGCCGCGAAATCGGAAAGCGTGCCAACGCGTCGGGCAACCGCTTGGCCTGCTCGATGCCTTCTGCGGATAAGTACGGATCGGAGCCCTCCCCTGGCTCGCTACGAAGGGGAAGCGCATGTCGGACCAGAAGCAATTGCACCGTGCCACGATAGATGCCGTGCGCGCGTTCGCCTGCCCGGTATGCGACAGCTTTGCGCCGTTCGAATCGCGACGATGCCCCACCTGCCAAGCGGAGCTGGGACTGCATATGGCCAGTGGCTCGATGATCGCCACCTCCGAGGGATCCGCTGTCATCGACGGATCCAGGTGGATCCAGTGCACCAAATCGGCCACGCTGGGCTGCAATTGGCTCGTTCCGGAGACGCAGGACGAGCTGCTCCGGGGCCGGTGCTTCTCCGATTCGCTGATCCGGGCCGAACCGGACGCCGATGACACCATCGCGCAGGAGAAGTTGGCCGACACCACCACGGCGTTGCATCGGCTGATCTTGCAGCTTCTCGACCTGGGCCTGCCCGTCGAACCGTACTGGCGCACCGACGGCGGCCTGGCCTTCGACCTGCTGTCGAGCTACAGCGCGGGCAAGCCGGTCACGATCGGACACGCCAACGGCGTGATCACGATCGATCTCGTCGAGTCGCTCGATGCCTATCGAGAGTCGCTGCGGGTGCGACTCGGCGAGCCGTACCGCACCATGCTCGGACACTTCCGCCACGAGGTCGGCCACTACTACCAGCATGTCCTCGTCGAAACGGGCACAGGCGCGGCGCGCTACCTCGACGACTGTCGTGAGCTCTTCGGCGACGAACGTGCCGACTACCAAGCCGAGATCGCCAGGCACTACAAGTTCGGCCCGCCCGACGGCTGGTCTGAGTCGTTCATCTCCGAGTACGCCACCATGCATCCGTGGGAGGACTTCGCGGAATGCTTCGCGCACTACCTCCACATCACCGACACCATCGACACCGTCCGTGAAGGGGGCCTGGTCTTGCACGCGGATCAGGTGCGGTTCTCGGTCCCGCGGGACATCGCCCCGCTAGAGAGCTATGACGATGCACCCATCGAGCGTCTGCTCTACGACTGGACGTGGCTGGCGATGTTTTTCAATCGCGTCAACACCGCGATGGGCAAGAACCCGTTGTATCCGTTCGTGATTCCGCCACCGGTGATCAGCAAGCTGGGGTTCATTCACCGCGTGATCCGCGAGACTGCCCACCAACAGGCCGACACAAGGAGTCACTGATATGGGCTACGCCGACGAACTCTTCGACCTCACCGACCGGGTGGTGATGGTGACGGGCGGAAGCCGCGGCCTTGGTCGCGAGATGGCCTTCGCGGCGGCTCAATGCGGGGCCGACGCGATCATCGCCAGCCGCAAGTACGAGTCATGCGTGGCGACCGCCGAGGAGATCGCCGCCGCGACCGGCCGAACCGCATTCCCGTATCAAGTGCATGTCGGCCGATGGGACGAACTCGACGGATTGGTCGATGCCGCCTACGAGCGATTCGGGAAGGTCGACGTGCTCATCAACAACGCGGGCATGTCGCCGCTGTACGAGTCGCTGGGCTCGGTCACCGAGAAGCTGTTCGATGCGGTGGTCAATCTCAACCTCAAGGGCCCGTTCCGGTTGTCGACTCTGGTGGGCGAACGGATGGTGGCCGACGGCGGCGGGTCGATCATCAATGTCAGCTCGAGCGGATCGCGGCGTCCGCGGCCGGAGCAACTGCCGTATTCGGCTGCAAAAGCGGGGCTCAACGCGTTGACCGAGGGGCTCGCGTTGGCGTTCGGGCCGACCGTGCGAGTGAACACCCTGATGCCCGGACCCTTCCTGACCGACATCAGCAAGGCATGGGATATTCCGGCGACGACGAAGGGTGCGCAACACTTCGCGCTGAAGCGACTCGGTAATCCGCCCGAGATCATTGGCGCCGCACTGTTTTTGGCGTCCGACGCGTCGAGTTACACGACTGGCAGCATCATCCGCTGCGACGGCGGGATTCCCTGAGCGACTTTGGCACTTGCCAATCAGCGCGAGACAGTATCCAAATTGCCCACCTCTGAGCGACATGCCAGTCCGACGCGTGTTCCGCTACGGCGTGATGATGTTGAAGCCGGGGTCGGGCCGATCCAAAACGGCGATGATCGACGGCAATGCGTTGGCGTCGCCGGTGACCGTGATCCCGGGAGAGTCAGCGTCGCCCGCGGCGAATGCCAACAGCCGCAGCTTGTTTGCGAGCTCAATGGTCGCATTCGCCGTCGCCGTATCGGCGGGCACCTTGCGGTACACGAGCACGCCGTTGCGCAGCGTCAGCCGGTAATTGGTGGCGACGTCGATGAATGTGATGTCGACTGCGACATCGAGATCCCATGCCCTCGGCCCGTTCACGCTGAGGGCTAAGGTGTCGAACATCTGCTCCGGAGTGAGTTGGCCCAGTATCGACGCCGACGCGGTCTGGGTCGGGGTGCCAAAATTTCCTTCCCGTAGCTCGGTCGCACCTGAGAAGAAGAAGTTGCGCCAGACAGCGTTCTCCGCGCCGTAGGCAAGTTGTTCGAGGGTGTCGGCGTAGAGCTCCCGTGCCACGGTATGGTCCTCGTCTGTGAATACCGCATGGTCGAGTAACGTTGCTGCCCAACGGAAGTCGCCTTCGTCGAAAGCCTTCCGCGCGACGTCGACGACGCGGTCGATGCCCCCAAGCGCCTCGACGTAACGAGGCCCAAGTGCCTCGGGCGGATGCGCCCACAGCCGACCGGGGTTGCCGTCGAACCAGCCCATGTAGCGCTGATAGACGGCCTTGACGTTGTGGCTGACCGACCCGTAGTAGCCGTGGGTGTGCCACGCCTCGTGCAGTGCGGGTGGCATCTGAAAGTTCTCGGCGATCTCGATGCCTGTGAAACCCTGGTTGAGCTGACGCAACGTCTGGTCATGCAGATACGAATACATATCGCGTTGCAGGGAAAGAAATTCCACGATCTGGACGCGGCCCCACGTCGGCCAGTGATGCGAGGCGAACACGACGTCGGTGCGGTCGGTGAATGTGTCGATCGCCTCGGTGAGATAGCCGGCCCAGCCATGCGGATCGCGGACCAGCGCACCGCGCAGGGTCAACAGGTTGTGCAGGTTGTGAGTGGCGTTCTCGGCCATGCAGAGCGCGCGGAAGCGCGGGAAGTAGAAGTGCATCTCGGCGGGTGCTTCCGTGCCGGGCGCCATCTGGAACTCGATCTCGACGCCGTCGACCGTGCGCGTCTCACCGGTCTCCTTGATGTCGACCGTCGGCACGATCAGGGCGACCTCGCCGCTGGACCCGACCTGCCCCAGACCGCACCCCACCTGCCCCTGCGGGCCGCGGTCCAGCACGGCGCCGTACATGTACGCCGCCCGCCGCGCCATCGCGGTACCCGCGTAGACGTTCTCCTGGACGGCGTGCTGCGTGAAGTGCTCCGGCGCAATCACCGCGACCCGGCCCGCGTCGACGTCGGCCTGCGTCGTCACGCCCAGCACGCCACCGAAATGATCGACATGGCTGTGGGTGTAAATGACAGCGACCACCGGCCGGTCCCCGCGGTGCGCGCGATATAGCTGCAGCGCTGCGGCAGCGGTCTCGGTGGAGATCAACGGATCGATGACGATGACCCCGCTGTCGCCTTCGATGAAGCTGATGTTCGACAGGTCGAAGCCACGCACCTGATAGATGCCATCGACCACTTCGTAGAGACCCTGTTTGGCGCACAGCTTGCTCTGCCGCCACAGGCTGGGATGCACCGACGTCGGCGCGTCTCCGCTTACGAACGCGTAGGAGTCGTTGTCCCACACCACGCGACCGTCGGCGGCCCTGATGACGCACGGCTGTTGAGCGGCGATGAATCCACGGTCCGCATCGTCGAAGTCCGCAGTGTCGGCGAACGGCAAGTCGGTCAGGTGGTCACGATGCGCGGATTCGATGGTGGCTGTGGGCGGCTTCTGCTCCATGAGGCAGACATTGCCACGAATTCCTGACAGCGGTGCTTGACTGACGCCATGAATGTGCGTCGAGTAGTGACCGGGCACGACGCGTCCGGCAAGTCCGTAATCGCCAGCGATGAGGCGGTCGCCCCGCTGCCGACGACGGGGTTTCACAGGTTGTGGGGAGGCGACGAAACCCCGCAGTTTCCCGACGACGGAAGCGTTCCGCCGCACCACGTGTACTTTCCGCCGATTGGCGGGTTCAGGTTTGGGATGTTCTCAATTCCGCCGGAAGCCGTGGCAGGTTCGGACATCGACGCTGCAGCGGGCCTTGACGACATCGAGGCCGAAGCCCCGGGACTGCTCCGGTATATGGACCTGTCCGATCCCGGCATGCACGCCACCGACACCATTGACTTCGAGGTTGTTCTTGAAGGCACGGTAGTGCTGGAGCTCGACGACGGCGCCAAGGTCACACTTCATCCGGGAGACACCGTGGTGCAGAACGGCACCCGGCATCGCTGGAGCAACCCCGGTGACACCACCGCTCGTCTCGCGGTGTTCATGTGCGGCGCGTCCCACGCAGCCGTGCCGGGAAGCTAGGTGTGGCGGGCGCGGTCCTCGTAGTCGCGCCGTTCCTGTGTGTCCGCGGCCTTGACGAAGATGGTGTCAGCGCCCAGCGCGTGGGTGACTGCCTCGCCCACCCGTAGCGGCAGCAACCTCTTTGTCATCTCGAGCAGCAACCCCGCGGCCCTGGTTACCGCCAAGCGCGGCTTCGGCTTCTCGATCAGGCCCACGATGCCCGCCGCGATGTCCTCGGGTTCGGCGTTGCGCAGCCCCGACATACTGGCCACCCCGTCGATCATCGATGTGTTGGTCAGAGTCGGCAGCACCGCCGACAGCGTCACCCCCGTGCCGCGCAACTCCAGCCGGGCGGTGTCGGTGAAGCCGAGCACCGCGTGCTTCGTCGCGGTGTAGGTCGCGATGCCTGGCGCGGCGCCCAGCGCCGCGAGGGAGGCGATGTTGATGATGTGGCCGCTGCGGCGCTTGACCATTCGCTCGGCGGCGAGCTTGGTGCCGAGGATGACGCCAAAGACGTTGATGGCAATCGTCCGCTGCGTGACTTCGTCGGGCTCGTCGAGAAACCGTCCCGCCGGGGCGATTGCAGCGTTGTTGATCAGGACGTCGACGGGCCCGAGCTCCCGTTCGACGTCGTCGAGGAATGTGGTGAACGATTGCCGATCGGTGACGTCAAGCCGCGCGTAGAACCCCACGTCGAGGTCGGTGCCGGCCTCCTTGACCGCCGCTTCGTCCACATCGCCGATTGCGACCTTGGCGCCGAGCCCATGCAGGGTCTTCGCCGTGGCGTAGCCGATGCCGCGTGCACCTCCGGTGACGACGATGACTTTCCCGTTGACCGCAGCTGCTCGTGCCATGTCCCCATGATGGTTGACTGATGCCCGTGAGCGTGCCGGAATCCGCCGCGCCAACTGGTCCGAAGGGCTCGATTTCGGTTGCCAGCGCCACCGCCATCGGCGTCGGCGGCATGATGGGTGCCGGTTTGTACACCCTGGTCGGCCTCGCGTCGACCACAGCGGGCATCTGGGTGCCGATGGCGTTCCTCGTCGGAGGCGTGGTGACGGTGTTCAGCGTCTACTCCTACAGCAAGCTCGGTGCGAAGTACCCGAGCCGCGGCGGGGCCGCGCAGTTCCTGATCCGCTGTTTCGGTGACGGCGTTATCGCAGGCGGGCTCAACGTGTTTCAGTTTCTCGGCTGGATCATCGCGATGGCCTTGTACTGCGCGGGGTTCGCCGGCTATGCGCGGGCGCTGCTGCCGTGGCACACGCCGGAGTGGTCCGGCAAGGCGATCGGCATCGGGCTGATCGTTGCGGTGGTGGTGGTGAACCTGATCGGAACGAAGTTCGTCGGCAAGTCCGAGATCTTCGTGATCACCATCGAATTGGCGATCCTCGCGGTATTCGTGGTGCTCGGCCTGGCCAACGCAGACCCGGGCCGCCTCGCCGACAACGGCGGCCACAGCTGGATCGGCGTGCTGTTCGCGGCGGGTCTGCTTTACGTCACCTATGAGGGTTTCGGCGTCGTGACCAACTCGGCTGGCGACATGCGTGATCCGGCGCGCGAACTGCCCAGAGCCATGCTCGCATCATTGGGCATCGTGATGGTCGTCTACTTTCTGGTGAGCGCCGTCATCGTGATGACGCTGACGCTGCCCGCGATGGACGCCAACCAGGGGCATGTGCTGTCGGAGGCAGGCCAGCACATCCTCGGACGCGTCGGCTTCGTTGTGATCGGCGTTGCCGCGCTGCTGGCAACGGCTTCCGGCGTCAACGCCACCATGTTCGGCGACGCCAACCTGGCGTACATGGTGTCGAAATCGGGTGAGTTGCCCGCGAACTTCGCACGCGGCGTGTGGCGCGGCGGCACCGGAGGCCTGTTCGTCGCGGCGGCCATCACCGCAGCGTTCGTGGTGTTCTTCCCGCTTGCCGCGGTGGGCCAGATGGCCAGCCTGGCGTTCCTCATTGTCTACGGGACGGTCAGCGTTGGCCATCTTCGTGTGTACCGCGAGACGGGCGCGAAGCCGTGGCTCCTGGTGCTCGCGGTGGCTCTGAACCTGGCGCTGTTCACGCTGCTGCTCGGCTACACGATCCACACCGGGCCCGCGAGCACATGGATCACGCTGCTGGCCGTGTTTGTGTTGAGCTTCGTGTTCGAGGTGGTGTACCGCAGGCGCACCGGTCGCTCGCTGGCGCTGGAGTCCGCGGCGACCTAGCCGTCCTGTTCGGCCAGCCAGCGTTCCGCCCGCCGGGTAGATGCACGCGACAACCAGGCGTCCTGAACCAGCTCGGTCAACTCGGTTCTGCTGATCGCGCGTAATCGGCTGGCGCGCACCAGGACCGACAGATGTCCTTCAAACCGGTCGGTGGTGAAGAACGGCGAGCCTGGATCCTGGATCAGCGCCAGCTTGTCACTCTCGGACTCGACCCAGATCATGATCACGTCGGCGTAGCGCTCGCCGGTCTCGGGATCCTCGGCGTCGGGCTGCGGCGTGCGGAAAAACACGAACGACTTGCCGCCCACCTGGTAGATCGAGTTCCCCTTGGGACCTTCGATCCGCGTGACGTGCGGCATCGACGCAGCGATCTCGTGCACGTCCGAAACCCGGGCGGGGCGTTCAGGCATGGCGTTCCAGGTTGTGCAGCAAGACATCTGACAGCAGGCCGCCCGCGACGGTGGCGGTCATATACGTGCAGAACGGTTGCCGCCGCCGGTCGGTCGGCGAGCCAGGGTTGAGCAGGCGCAGGCCGGTCGAGGCGGTGGTGTCCCACGGGATGTGGCTGTGGCCGAACACCAGCACATCGGTGTCGGGATATTCGGCGGCCATCCTGCGTTCCCTGCCGGCGGCAGCGCCCGTTTCGTGCACGATCGTGAACCGCAGGCCGCCCAGCGTCGCGTCGGCGCGTTCGGGCAGGCGTCGTCGCAACTCGGCACCGTCGTTGTTGCCCCAGCACGCCACCAGCCGCGTGGCGCGCGCTTCCAGCTGGTCGAGCATCACCGGCTCTACCCAATCACCTGCGTGCAGCACCACATCGGCGTAGGCCACCTCATCCCACACCCGCGTTGGCAGGTCACGGGCCCGCTTCGGGACATGGGTGTCGGCGATCAGCAGCAGTCGCACGCCTTCAACTTATCGCCCGCCCCTGTCCTGTGACGGGACGTGGTTACCTACACCGATTTCGTCGGCGCGAAAACCTCGATCACACCTTTGGTTTCGCGTACCTGGAACTTCGGAAGCGGAGCAGGCGCAACGGGCAACTGATGCGTGACAGTCTCTCCTTCGAGAGAGAACGACGTCGAGTGGCACGGGCAGCGCAACCGGCTCTCGGGAGCGTCAAGCCACAACTTGCATCCCTGGTGTGTGCACACGCCCGACACCGCCTCCAACTGGGCGTCGGTGCGATGCACGAACCCGTTCACGGAGCCGACGTCGAACGCCATCGCCCCACCGTCAGGTAGGTCGGCACTCGCGCCGATGGCTCGCCATGTTCCCGCGTTGGGTTCGAGCTCCTCCTGGGCGGACGGCGACGCCTGCTGCACCACGTTGGGGGCGAGCAGGTTGCGGCCGACCACCAGCCCGGCGGCCGCAGATGCCGCCGCGACCGAGCCACCGATGACGACCTGACGGCGGCGCGGGGCCCACCGGGGATGGTCAACGGGAGTGGCGTCGTCGGACATTTCGGCGGCCAGCCTGCGATGCAGATCGGTCACGAAGTCCTCGCTCGGCGAATCGCTTCCCAACCGCGCCGCACGCAACTCGATCGCGGTCTTCATCTGCTCGGCCTCGACGTCGTCTGGGCGCGCGCGTTCGGTGGATTGCCCTCGCAACAGGCCCTCCACAAACCGGCGGACGGTTCGGTCGCTCACGATGTGACCTCCTCACCCGATTGTGCCGCCATGCGCAGCGCGCGGTGCTGCAATACCTTTGCGTTCGCGACGGTGACGCCCATCTGACCCGCCGCTTCTTTCACCGAAAAAGCCTGCAGGAAACGCAGTTCCAGGATCCGTCGGTAGTTGTCCGGCAGCCGCTGCAGCAGCGAGCGCACCTTGTCTGGCGCGTCGCTGGCGATGAGCTCGGGTTCGATCACCTCCGGCACGTCCTCCTCGATCGCGGTGACCGGACGTCCCATCCGGTCGCCCCAGTAGGACGCAAGCACCGTGCGGGCGGTCATCCGAAGATATTTGCGCACCTCCGGCACCGTGGCCGAAACCCGCAGCGGCCGGAGGGCCGTCATGAACACTTCGGCGGTCAGGTCTTCAGCGTCGGGTTGGTTGCCCACCTTGCCGTACATCAGCCGGTAGACCCAGGTGACGTTGTCGCGATAAATCGCGTCCCAGTCGGGGTACGCCGCGCCCGTCACCGACTGCAGCCCTCCCTTCGAGCGCGATGTCCGCGGCTCTACGGCGCTAGGACGGCGCGCCCCATTTTCGCTCGTATTCACTGGTTGACGTCCCGGAATCCACCTTGGAGGTTGCTGTATGAGCGCCTAGACCGCGGCACCGGCGGCACTGGGCGCAGCTTTGGAGCGCATTAACCTGGCATCAAGCGATAGCGAACCCGCGCCGACGATGAGCAGGAACACGCTGCCGCACAACATCGCGATCTCGAGGCGACCTTCGTGGAAGAAGTCCCACAATCCACCTTCCTTGGGGTACAGCGGAGCGTTGCCCCACAAGAGCGGCACCTTGGTGATCGTCAGCGCGCCGACCATGTCGACGATCATCGGAATCGTCGCCAGCCTGGTCAGCAGTCCAGCCAGGATCAGCAGGCCACATCCGATCTCGAAGACACCGTCGAGATACGCGAGCGATTCTCCGCCCGGAATACCCGCCTTGATGAAGCGGCCAGGACCGAGTGGGTCCTCACGGAGAAACTTCAGTACGCCCTCGCCGACGAAGATCAGGCCGACGTAGAAGCGGATGAGCACAACCGCACCCGAGGCGCGGGTCGCGGCCAATCGGGTCAGTGAGACTTCGCGTTGGGTCATGCCAAGAGATAGGACGCCGGGTTACACGCCTCCCAGCAACAGTCAATTGGCTTGCTGGAACGCGCGAGATTCGACCTCACAGCCATCTCCGATGAGATACTCAGGCCGATGGCCCATGCGCCGGAGACGCATTACGCGAAGGGCCCGGGGGGAGACATCGCCTATCAGGTCGTCGGCGACGGCCCGATGGATCTGGTGGTCGTCCCGGGCTGGATTTCCCACGTCGACCTGCTGGGCGTAGACCCCGGGTGGAGCAAATTCATCGCAGAATTCACGTCGTTCGCTCGCGTGATTCAGTACGACAAGCTCGGAACGGGTGCGTCCGACCCCATCGTGGAAGTGCCCACCCTCGAGAGCCGTGCCGATGAATTGCACGCCGTGTTGGACGCCGCCGGCAGCGAACGACCGGCACTGTTCGGACTCTCCCAGGGCGGGCCGATCAGCGTGATGTTCGCCGCGACCTACCCGGAGCGAGTCCGGGCGCTGATCATCTGTGGGAGTTTCGCGAGCGGGTCGCTGGAGGACGATGGATCGCCGGGTCGCGCGAAATGGATCGAAGCATTGACCCGCGTCCGGGCGTCGATCGACCACTGGGGCGAGGGCTACACCGCCGATTGGGCTGCGCCCAGTCTCAGCCACAACCTCAGGTTCAGAGAGGCTGTCGGCATGCTCGAACGGGCGAGCATGAGCCCGAAGATGGCGCTTCTGACCTGGCAAGCGCACCTTCGCCAAATGAATGTCCGCGACATCCTCAGCAGCGTTCATATTCCGACGCTCGTGCTGCACCGCAAAGACGAGGCAATCCCCATTGAATTCGCACACGAGTTCGCCGACAACATCCCTTCCGCGCGGCTCGTCGTACTCGAGGGCGTCGACCACCTGCCATCCGTCGGAGACATCACGTCGATCACCGGTGAGGTCGAGGAGTTCCTCACGGGTCAGCGGCATGAGCCACCGGCCGACCGCGTACTCGCGACGGTGCTGTTCACCGACATCGTCGACTCCACGCGACGGGCCGTCGAACTCGGCGACCGACGCTGGCGCGAACTACTTGAGCAGCACGACCAGATCACTTGTGCCGAGGTGGCCCGCTTCCAGGGCCGCGTGGTCAAGCACACCGGGGACGGGTTCCTCGCGACATTCGACGGGCCGACCCGAGCCGTGCGATGCGCCGCCGTGCTCGCTGAGCGCATGCCGCAGTTGGGAATCGACGTTCGAAGCGGGCTGCACACCGGCGAGTGTGAGTTGCGCGGCGACGACATCGGGGGCATCGCGGTACACATCGGCGCGCGAGTTGCGGCGCTTGCGGGGGCCGGCGAGGTCTTGGTCTCCAACACGGTAAAAGACCTCGTCAACGGATCAGGCATCACATTCCGAGACCGCGGTACGCACACACTGAAGGGCCTGCCTGGGGAGTGGCAACTGTTCAGCCCGTCGGGGCAGCAGGACGACCCCGTCGAGAGTCTTCTGGCCGCTTCGCGGGAGATATAGCCCGTGGTCAAGCAGCCGGAGACGCACTACGCGAAGGGTCCGGAAGGCAACATCGCCTATCAGGTCGTCGGCGACGGTCCCATCGACCTCGTGGTTATTCAGGGCTGGATGTCACACGTCGACTTGATGTGGGGCGATCCCGGCTGGGTCACCTTCGTCAGCCAACTCGCATCGTTCGCACGGGTTCGGGCCGTTGTCGCCGCCGCCCAGCCGGCCGCGTAGTCCCCTATCGCGGTACTGGTCAGAGCGTATGAATTGAGCGCGCCAGAAGGGATTCGAACGCCGGCCGATTCTTCTAGCCGCGTGGGATCGGAAACATGCTCTACCGATCCCACGCAGGTGGCGGGCCGAACGCGAACTTATGTACTAATGGCTACTTGGCCATTGCGTCGTACAGCTTTCCGATATCGGGCGATGGCCCCGCCGCCTGCGCCGGGCACGCCGCCCGCAAGTCCGCCAATGGCCGCCCAATGGCTCGCAGGTCGATCCACATCTGCGGATGCGTGGCAAAAAATACCTTGATTGACTTCTCAGCCTCGTCCTGAGGTAGCCCACCGGCAGTGGTCAGAACCTGATTAAGGTCGGGATGGCTTGTGAGATAGTCGCCAGTCGCCGAAGCAACCGGGCCCAAGGTGCTGCTCAGTCCCGCAGCGGTGCATTCGGGTTCCGCTGCAGCCGAGGGCAGCGCGATCGTGGCGGCAGCCAGTACTCCGAACGCACCGGCAGCGACCATGCCGAGAGGTCCACCCCGCGCGGCGACCACGGCCGCCAACAACTTCTTGATCATTTACTCCCCTTTGGTTCTCACTGAAGCCCCGGCGACGGTTAGCTTAACGATCGACGTACCGATGGCGCGCGCGGCTCCCCGTTGCTGGCTGACCCTCACACCCTTGGCGGGCGCGCGACCGTGCGGAACGCCAACGTCAGCTAAAGGTTGCGACGCGGTGGCCTTGCCCGAGCGGGCCACTCGGTCAGGACCAGTCGGTCCGATAAACCCTCGATCGGTACGCCGCGGGGAAGTGGCGACGGAAAGTATCAACTGATGAGCGTGTCGCGATGGGTACAGTCAGCTTCCGCTGAATGTTGGCGCGCCCGAAGGGATTCGAACCCCCAACCTTCTGATCCGTAGTCAGATGCTCTATCCGTTGAGCTACGGGCGCCTGTGTTCAGTTGTGTAGCCAACGAGTCAGCCACGGCGGAGGCGAGAGGATTTGAACCTCCGGTCCGCTTTAAGGCGGACAACTCATTAGCAGTGAGTCCCATTCGGCCGCTCTGGCACGCCTCCCGACGATTACCGCCGATCCGACAGCGTACACAGGGGCCACAGGCGAAGGCAAAGCGCAGGTGGGCGACTCATAGACTGGTCGGGTGACCGCCCGTCTACGCCCCGAACTGGCCGACCTGCCCGCATACACCCCGGGTAAGACGGTGCCGGGTGCGATCAAGATCGCGAGCAACGAGACGGTTCACGGACCCCTGCCGAGCGTGCGGGCCGCGATCGAGAGGGCCGCCGACAACATCAACCGCTACCCCGACAACGGGTACGTCGAGCTCAAGGAACGACTCGCGAAGCACGTCGATTTCTCACCAGAGCACATCTCGGTCGGCTGCGGGTCGGTCAGCCTGTGCCAGCAGTTGATCCAGATCACCTCGACCGTCGGCGACGAGGTGCTGTTCGGCTGGCGCAGCTTCGAGATCTACCCGCTGCAGGTGCGCACCGCAGGCGCCACGCCGGTTCAGGTGCCACTGACCGACTACACCCACGACCTCGATGCGATGCTCGCCGCGATCACCGACCGCACCCGCCTGATCTTCGTGTGCAACCCGAACAACCCGACCAGCACCGTCGTCAACCCCGACGCGCTGGCCCGGTTCGTCGAGGCGGTGCCGTCCGACGTCCTCATCGCGCTCGACGAGGCCTATGTCGAGTACATCCGCGACGGGTTGCTGCCCGACAGCTTCGGGCTGGTTCGCAAGCACAACAATGTCGTTGTGCTGCGGACGTTTTCGAAGGCCTACGGGCTGGCTGGGTTGCGGATCGGCTACGCGGTCGGCGACCCGGACCTCATCACGGCACTGAGCAAGGTCTATGTCCCGTTCACCGCGACCAGCATTTCGCAGGCCGCGGCCGTCGCCTCTCTGGATGCCGCCGACGAACTGCTGGCCCGCACCGACGCCGTCGTCGCAGAACGCGCCCGCGTCACCGCCGCATTGCGCGACGCGGGATACACCTTGCCGCCGTCACAGGCCAACTTCGTCTGGATCCCGCTGCCCGGTCGCGCACAGGAATTCGCCAAGGACTCGGCCAACAGCCGAATCATCGTCCGCCCATACGGCGACGACGGCGTGCGCGTCACCGTCGCTGCCCCACACGAGAACGACGCCTTCCTCGCCTTCGCGCAAGGCTGGAAGCGCTAGCGACTACCGATTTCTGCATAAGGGTTGCGATTTGCGTGTTTGATCCACGACCCTGATGCAGAAATCGACGCCCCGCTGCTTCTAGCTCGGCTGGCGGCCGGTGTAGGCGATCAGCCGGTCCAGCGCGCCCGCATCAGCGGACACCGCGACCGGATCGTCGAACCCGACGCTGGTGCGGCCCGCGGGGGTGATGACGACCTTCGCCAGGCCCATCACGTAATCGGAGAGCGGATCCGACGCATCGACCTTGCGCCCAGTTGCCATCGCGTAATCCCAAGCGTGTACCAGGAATTCGAGCGACAGCACTCCGGCCATCATCGTGGCGGGCGCTTCGCCTCCTCCGAATGGCACGGTGCCGTCCAAGCCGCGCTTGCGCCACGCATCCAGCGCGGGCCGTGCCGCGAGCATCACTTGCTGTTCCACCGAGTCGTTGGGATTCCGCTCGGGGAGGTCAGCCCCCGCGTGTCCACCGATCACCGTGATCGAGTTCATCAAGTGGTCGGTCAGCTTGGCGACGTCGAATTCCCGGCACGGCGTCTGCTTTGATTCATCGTCCTTCGCGATGCCGCGCAGCACGTTCTCCAGCACGGCCAGCGACTCTTCGGCACTCTCGAGTTCGTCCGCGGGCATGTGCCCCACGCTACGACGCGCATGCGCATATCGTTCACGAGATGAGGACGCACGTTTGGGTGGCTCTGGCCGCGCTGATCCTTGCCGGCCTGACCGCCGGCTGCGAGCGCACCACGCCTGGCACCGTCGCGATGACCACCCAGCCGGGACCGCCGATCACGTCCACCAAAAAGGCACCGACGACGGTGCCTGGGCTGCCCGGCATCCCCTTACCGGAGATTCACATCCCCGGACTTCCCGGCAACACCAATGTTCCCGTAGTGCCCGCGCCGCCGAACGCGCTGACGATGAAGTGCGTCGACTTCAACAAGCTCGACGAGGCCACCAGGCTGGCCGTCATCCGCGCGGTCCTCGCGCAGCAGAACAATCCGCTGGGCCCCAACGGCGAGTCCGTCGGGCAGATGCTGGTCGAAGCCGCGTGCCAGTTCCTGCCGCAGGCCACCGTCAGCGAGGTGCTGACGGGCACGCCGCCACGCTAGGTGGCTAGCCTCTTAGTTCATGGGCGATGCGTATGAATCTGTCACCGTGGACATCGAGGGTCACGTCGCGCAGGTGACGTTGGTCGGTCCCGGCAAGGGCAACGCGATGGGGCCGGCGTTCTGGGCCGAAATGCCCGAGGTGTTCGCCAAGCTCGATGCCGACAGCGATGTCCGCGCGATCGTGCTGACGGGCTCCGGCAAGCACTTCAGCTACGGGTTGGACCTGGCCGCGATGGGTGGCTCGCTGTCGGGCGTGATGGCTGGCGGCGCCTCGGCGCGGCCGCGGGCCGACTTCCACGCCACCATCCTGCGGATGCAAGGCGCGATCTCCGCAGTGGCCGACTGCCGCACCCCGACGATCGCCTCGGTGCACGGCTGGTGCATCGGCGGCGGCGTCGACCTGATCTCGGCCGTCGACATCCGTTATGCCAGCGCCGACGCGAAGTTCTCCGTGCGCGAGGTCAAGCTGGCGATGGTCGCCGACGTCGGCAGTCTGGCCCGGCTGCCGCTGATCCTGACCGACGGTCACCTACGTGAGCTCGCGCTGACGGGTAAGAACATCGACGCCGCGCGGGCGGAGAAGATCGGGCTCGTCAACGACGTCTACGACGATGCCGAGGCCTCACTGGCCGCTGCGCATGAGACGGCCGCCGAGATCGCCGCGAATCCGCCGCTGACGGTCAATGGCATCAAGGACGTGCTCGACCAGCAGCGCATCGCGCGGGTTTCGGAAAGCCTCCGCTACGTCGCGGTCTGGAACGCTGCAATGCTGCCCTCCAAAGACCTGACGGAAGGCATTACCGCGACATTTGAAAAGCGGGCTCCGAACTTCACCGGAGAATAGGCGTCCAGCCAAGTTCCGCCTTGGCCTTGGCGTTGGACAGCGGCAGCCACGTCGTTCCGAACGCCGTGGCCGGGTATGACGCGATCAGGCCCACCAGCCGATGTGAGATCGGTATCGGCGGCGGCCTGTGCAGCTTCTTGGACAGTTCGCGCGCGTAATCGCCGAACGACTGCGGCCGGTCGTCGACGATGTTGTAGATCTGACCGCCGCGGCCTTTGGTAACGGCATCGGCGGTGGCCTTCGCGACGTCGTCGATGTGCACCCACGACGCAATGCCGTGACCGGTCATGGCCGGCAGCGCCCACCACTTCGCCAACCGGGTGAACAACTCGTCGTGTGGCACCCCTGGCCCGTAGAAAAGGCCGTAGCGCAACACGATTCCCTCGGTATCGCTGTGCTCGCCGGACGCCAGCACGGTCCGCTCCATACCGCGAAGCGCGGCCAGCATCGCATCCCCGCCCTTCGGCGGCGGCCCCGGATAGGGATCGGACTCGTCCACCAATTGCGGACCCGAGGCCGGGTAGCCGTAGGCGAAGACCACCGACTCGGCGACGACGCGGTGCACCCCGGCTCGCTGCGCGGCGACGACGAGATTCGACGCCCCTTGACTCCACAGCTTTCGTGCGGGCTCAAAGTCCTTGGGCCGCTTCGGCCCCCACTTCGGCAGGGTGGTCAGCAGCGACACCACCACCTCGGGTTCGATGTCACCGACCACTGTATTGATCTGCGAGGCGTCGAAGACGTTGGCCACCACCGGTTTGGCACCTTGCTGCTCGATCGCCGACGTCCTCGCCGGTTGGCTGGTCATCCCGATGACCTCGTGGCCGCGGGCATTCAGCTCCCGCAACAGCGGAATCCCCGGCACGCTGGTGGCGCCTGCCACCAATACCCGCATCAGGTTTTCTCCGCAGTGACGCTGGCGCGCAACGCGATTGCCAGCATCGCGGTGGCCACCACCAAGCCCCCCGCCTCGAGCCAACCGATCGACTCCCCCGCCGCGTGGTGGGGATCGATGGTGTGGCTCAGCGCGTGCAGTCCCCAGTGCAAGGTGGCGAACGCCAGCGCGGGAACCCGCCAGGACGACCACCGGACGGCGGCCAGCATCATCAGGCCAAGCGGAAACTCGAATGTGGCGTTGTCGAAGATGTAGTGGTCATTTCTCGCGCCGAAGCTTCCGAGCGTGTCGAAGAACGTTCCGGGGGCGACGAACATGAACAGCCCGAGGAGCACTGAGTACGCCCCGAACACGATCAGGGTCACCTCGACATAACGGGCTCTTGTGCGGGTGGGCGTTGTCGTCATATGTTCACGCTAGATGGTCAATGGCATCAAGATAGGCACCACTTTGATGACAATTTCGGGTACCACTTCCGGTCCTGAGGTGCTGGTCGAACTCGACCGCGCCGCGCCTGAGCCTCTGCACCGCCAGCTCGCCAACGGTCTGCGCGACGCCATTCGCGCGGGGCGTTTGGCGCCTGCCACGCGGCTGCCTTCGACGCGGGTGCTTGCGGCGGACCTCGGCGTATCGCGCCGGCTCGTCGTGGACGCGTACAGCCAGCTGACCGCCGAGGGGTTCCTGCTCAGCACGCACGGGTCGGGGACCCGGGTTGCGACGGTCGATGCCGCCAGCGCACCGGAACGCAACGCCGCCGATCCCGTGCGGCAATTCGACATCGACTTCGCGCCCGGCTCGCCCGATCTCGGCAGCTTTCCCCGGCACGCCTGGCTGCGGGCATTGCGGCAAGGTCTTTCCGAGATCGAATCGTCCGCGTTCGGCTACGTCGCGCCTCAGGGGCTGCTGTTGGCGCGCACCGCAGTCGCTGACTATCTGCGGCGCACCCGCGGCGTGCTCGCCGATCCGCAGCACATCGTCCTCTGCTCTGGGGCGACGCAGGCCATTGCGCTACTCGCTTCTGTGTTACCAAGTCAGACGGTGGCGATGGAGGACCCCGGCTTCTGGTTGCACCGGATGGTGCTGCGACACAACGGTATCGAGCCAGTACCGGTTCCGGTCGACGACGACGGCCTCGACGTCACGGCGCTCGCGGATAGTGGCGCCACCACCGTGCTGGCCACTCCGGCCCATCAATCACCGACCGGTGTTGTGCTGTCCGCCTCGCGCCGCACCGATCTGGTGCAATGGGCCAGGGCGGGTCACCTCGTCATCGAGGACGACTACGACGCCGAATACCGTTACGACCGTGCGCCCGTCGGCGCGCTGCAGGGCATCGCACCCGACCGGGTGGTGTACGTCGGCTCGACGAGCAAGACGCTCGCGCCGGGACTGCGGATCGGGTGGATGGTGCTGCCTGCGCATCTTGTCGGCCGCGTGGCGCTTTCGAAGGGCCTTGCCGACACCGGAAGTTCGGTGATGGATCAGATCGCCTTCGCGAAGTTGCTGACGACGGGTGGATACGACAGGCACCTTCGCCAGATGCGCCGCCGATATCTGACACGCCGAAACGCGTTGCTGCGGGCTCTGGCTCGATATCTGCCGGATGCGACCGTCATCGGCGCGGCGGCCGGGGTGCACCTGACAGTGCGATTCCCCGACGGGTATGCCGCCGCCGATCTTGTCCGCCGGGCCGCCGAGATGCGGGTGCGGGTCGAACCACTGTCGCCCTGCTACGCCCAGCCTGAGACGGCACCACCGGGGTTGATGCTGGGATACGCCAATCTCACTGAGTCGCAGATCGTGACGGGCGTGCGAGCACTGGCCGGGGCTATGCGGTGACGTGGAGCCTGCGATCGGTGACTCACCGCGATACTGCGGTGGCGGAGGGATTTGAACCCCCGGACGGTTTTAGCCGTCTCTCGCTTTCAAGGCGAGTGCATTAGGCCGCTCTGCCACGCCACCGCCGACAAGAGTACGGGGCCGATGACCTCTGGCGCGAAGGGCGGACGGGTTCAGACGCGGCCGAGCTTGGCCGGCGGTGCTCCTGCCTTCAACGCGACACTGATCCGGCGACAGTTCTCGCCCATCGCGGCGATCTGCGGACGTGACAGTCGGCCGAGGAAGTGCACGCGCACCCCGTCCCCATACGTCAGCATCGCTTCGGTAACCGCGGCGCGGCCCTCCTCTGTGATGGAGGCGAGCACGCCCCTGCCGTCGTCTGGGCTAGCGCCGCGACGCACCAGGCCTTGCAGCTCCAATCGCCGGATCTGCCTGGTCACCCGGCTCGGCAATGACATCAGCCCGTCGGCGAGGTCCCCCATGCGCGCCGAGCCGGTCGCGGACTTGTCCAACATGTCGAGCAGCCGCACATCATTGAGTGTCAGGTGATGCGCGTCCACCAGCGACCGGTTCAGGGTCGCGTACATTCTCAACGCGGAATCGAGGAAGTTTTGCCACGACCTCTGCTCAGCGATGTCTAACCCAGGCATATCACTGGCGGTACGCCCGGCAATCATCCCCTCCATTTCGCTATGGTAAAGCAGGCAAGCATTGCTGTGGGCCAAAAGTCCACAGTGCCCCCACAGTCAGTACCCTTGGCTCCTATGCGTGCGATCGTGGCCGAATCAGCCGATCAGCTCACCTGGCAAGAAGTCCCCGATATCTCGCCCGCCTCCGGCGAAGTGCTCATCAAGGTCAGTGCGGCGGGGGTTAACCGCGCCGACGTGCTACAGGCCGCTGGCAACTATCCACCCCCTCCCGGAGCCAGTCAGATCATCGGTCTCGAGGTGTCCGGGACCATTGCCGAAGTCGGTGGCGGGGTTGATCAGTGGGCCGTCGGGCAACAAGTCTGCAGTTTGCTGGCAGGCGGGGGTTACGCGGAGTTCGTCGCGGTCCCTGCCGGCCAAGTGATGCCGATTCCCGACGGAGTGCCTCTTCATCATGCCGCCGGACTGCCCGAAGTGGCGTGCACGGTGTGGTCGAACCTGATGATGACCGCACATCTCGCGGCCGGCCAGCTCCTGCTGATCCACGGCGGCGCCAGCGGGATCGGCACGCACGGCATCCAGGTGGCGCGCGCACTCGGCGCAAGGGTGGCCGTGACCGCCGGACCGCAGAACAAGCTTGACCTGTGCGCAGAATTGGGTGCCGAGATCACCATCGGCTACCGCGACGAGGACTTCGTGGAGCGGGTACGAAGCGAAGGCGGCGCCGACGTAATCCTCGACATCATGGGCGCCGCCTACCTCGATCGCAACATCGATGCCCTCGCCGCGGATGGCCGGTTGGTCATCATCGGGATGCAGGGTGGCGTCAAGGCCGAACTCAACCTCGGCAAGCTACTCGTCAAGCGCGCCGGGGTGATCGCAACTGCGCTGCGGTCACGTCCCGTCAGCGGCCCCGGCGGCAAGAGCGAGATCGTCGCCGAGGTTGTCGCCAACGTCTGGCCGATGATCGCCGACGGCCAGGTGCGTCCGATCATCGGCGCCGAGTTCCCCATCGAGCAGGCCAGGGCGGCGCACGAGCTGCTGGTGTCTGGCGAGGTATCCGGGAAAGTTGTTCTGCGCGTTGCGGACTAGCCAAGCGACGCGAGGGCACGCACCAACTGATCGACCTCCGCGGTCGTCGTATAGTGCGCAAGCCCGACGGTCACCGCGCCGCCAATGTCGTTGACTCCGAGGACATCCAGCACGCGCGAGCTGACGTTGGAGATCGCCAGGATGCCGTTGTCGGCAAGGCGCTGCACCACCCGCTCGGCTGCCACGTCGCTGACCGCGAAACTCAGCACGGGGATGTGCGTCTCGGGCCTGCCGATCACCATTACAGCGGAAAGGGAACGCAGCGACATCAGCAGGTAGTCAAACACTCGGTTCATGTACGTCGACGCCGATTGCATTGACAACGACAGTCTTTCGCGCCGTGACCCCTGCGACGATTCGTCGAGACCCGCCAGGTATTCGATGCTGGCAACGACGCCTGCGAGCAGGCCGAATTGATGCGCGCCCACCTCGAGTCGGGCGGGTCCCTTCGCATACGGGTTCAGTGAAACCGAGCCGAACGAGTCGAGCATCGAAGGGTCCCGGAAAACCAGCGCACCAATCGGCGGGCCACCCCATGCCATCGCGTTCACGGCAACCACGTCGGCGTCGATCTCGTCGATGTCGATCAGCCGGTACGGCGCGGCCGCGGAGTGATCTACGACCACCAGCCCGCCGACGTCGTGCACCAGCTTGGTCACCGCCCGCAGATCGGTGACGGTGCCCAACGTCGATGAGGCAGAGCTGATTGCGACCAAACGAGTCGGGCGGGTGATCAGACTTTCCCACTGCCAGGCGGGCAGCTCACCGGTCTCGATGTCGACCTCGGCCCACTTCACCTTGGCGCCATAGCGATTCGCCGCGCGCAGCCACGGTGCGATGTTCGCCTCGTCGTCGAGTCGGGACACCACCACCTCATAGCCGAGGCCGACTCGCGACGACGAGGCGTCCGCCAGCGACGTCAACAACACGGCGCGGTCGGCACCGAGCACCACACCCCTCGGATCGGCGTTGGCCAGATCGGCTACCGCCTGGCGCGCCGCTTCCAGCACCGCGGCGCTGCGCTGCGCCGACGGGTGCGGTCCCACCGGAATCGGCATCGACCCCCGGAATGCGGTCGACACCGCTCTGCCGACGGCGTCTGGGACCAGCATGCCGTTTGGTGCGTCGAAGTGGACCCAACCGTCGCCCAAAGACGGGTGCAGACCCCGCACCCGGGCGACGTCGTATGCCATGCCAGCCCACCTTAGAGCGTTTGTGATTTCACAAACAGACACAATCTCGGCGGATGCCCGGCTGTGCCCTGTCGCTGCCCATGCCGCGCCCAGACCGGGTCACCTGGGCAGCCATACTAGTCCAGTGAGCTTGGGGTACGGAGTACTAGTTGCGCTGTTGTTGCTGGTGATCCCCGGGGCGATCGTCGCACGTATCGGTCGGCTAACTTGGCCCACCGCGGTTGCGGTGGGACCTGCGCTGACCTACGGCGTAGTGGCGTTGGCCATCGTTCCCTTTGGCGCACTTGGTGTCCCGTGGAACGCATGGACGGCACTGTTTGCTCTCGCAATCGTGTCCGGAATTGCAGTGTGTTTGCGGTTCGCGCTCGCCCGGGTTCGCGACGTCGACGCCGAGGCCCGAGCGGTGGGCCGTGGCCCTGCGCTCGTAGTGGCAGCAGGTGTCCTGTTGGGCGCATTGCTGATCGGTCTGGCTGCGCTTCGCGGGATGCCACATTGGCAATCCATCCCGAGTAACTGGGATTCGGTGTGGCACGCCAACACGATTCGCTTCATCCTTGACACCGGCCAGGCGTCGCCGACCCACATGGGCGAGTTGCGCAACGTTGAGACCCACGAAGCGCTGTTCTACCCGTCGACGTTCCACGCGCTGGCCTCGGTCTTCTGTCAGCTCACAGGCGCCGCGCCTGCCAGCGCGTACACGCTGAGCTCACTGGCGGCCTCGATCTGGCTGTTCCCGGTCAGCGCGGCAACGTTGATGTGGCAGGTGTTGCGCACCAGAACCGACGAGTGGCGCACGGCAGGCGCGGCGGCCACAGCGGCCGCGCTGTCGGCTTCGTTCACCGCACTCCCCTACATCGAGTTCGACACCGCGTCGATGCCGAACCTCGTCGCCTACGGCCTCGCCGTCCCGACGATGGCGCTCATTGTGTCCGCGCTGCGACACCGCGACCGCATTCCGCTCGCGGTGCTGGCGCTGTTCGGCGTGTTCTCGGTGCACATCACCGGCGGCGTGGTCGTCGTGCTCTTCGTCGCGGCGTGGTGGCTTGTCGACGCGCTGTGGCGGCCCGTCCGCGGCCGCATCGCGGACTTCGTCAACTTGTTGCTCATCGGGATTCCGACGGTGGTGCTGCTGCTGCCGCAGTTCCTCGGGGTTTTGCAGCAGGCGGAGATCATCGTCGGGCATGCGTTCGTCACGCACGAGGGCAAGAAGCGCGGCCTCATCGACGCGGTGGTGCAGCACACCCGGCACCTCAACGACTTCCCGATCCAATGGGTGCTGATCATCCTTGCTGCCATCGGCGCGGTGATCCTGCTGGTGCGCAGGGCATGGTGGCCACTGGCGGTGTGGCTACTGCTCGTGGTGTCGGTCGTGCATTCGTCGGCACCCTTCGGCGGCCCCATCGGCGCAGTCACCGGAAAGTTCAGCGACCTGTTCTACAGCGACCCGCGGCGGCTGTCGGCGGTAATCACGATGCTGCTCACGACGGCGGTCGGCGTCGCCGTGTTCACGCTGGCGTCGGCCGCGTGTGCCGGCGCGCGCAGGCTGGTCGGCAAGGGCAGTCCGCGAGCCTGGCATGCGGCCACCGCCGTCATATGCGTGGCCGTGAGCGTCGGCATCGGCATCGCCTATCTGCCGCGGGCACAGTTCCTGTTCGGCGAGAAGTACGACAGGGTGCTCGTCGACAACAAGGACTTGGAGGCGTGGGCCTACCTGGCCACGTTGCCGGGTGCGCGCGACACCCTGATCGGCGACGCGAACATCGACGGCACGGCGTGGATGTACGCCGTCGCCAACCTGCACCCGCTGTGGACGCACTACGACTTCCCGGTCCAGCAAGGCCCGGGCTACCACAGGTTCATCTTCTGGGCCTACGCCGACGACGCCGACACCGACAACCGCGTGGCCGAGGCGGTGAAGGCGCTGAACATCCGGTACGTGGTCACGAGCACACCGGTGGTCCGCGGGTTCGTCATGCCCGACGGGTTAGTGTCGCTAGATAAGTCACGGTCGTGGGAGAAGATCTACGACAACGGCGAGGCCCGCATCTACGAATGGCGCGGAGAGGGAAAATGAGCACCAACACCGACGACGACAACATCGAAATCATCAGCGGTGACCCGCTAGATGCCGAGGACGCCGACGGCAAGTCGTTGACCGACCTCGTCGAGCAACCGGCGAAGGTGATGCGGATCGGCACCATGATCAAGCAGCTGTTGGAAGAGGTGCGCGCGGCTCCGCTCGACGACGCCAGCCGCAGCAAGCTGCGCGAGATCCACCGCACCAGCATTCGCGAACTCGAGGACGGACTCGCGCCCGAGCTGCGCGAGGAGCTCGAGCGGCTGACACTGCCGTTCAGTGAGGACGGCATCCCGTCGGACTCCGAACTGCGGATCGCGCAGGCCCAGCTGGTCGGCTGGCTCGAAGGCCTGTTCCACGGCATCCAGACCGCGCTGTTCGCCCAGCAGATGGCGGCGCGCCAGCAGCTGGAGCAGATGCGGCAGTTGCCGCCTGGTGCGGCGGTGCCCGGACAGCGCGGCGGCGGCTCCGGGACCGGTCAGTACCTGTAGGTCTTGTGGTCTCCCCCTCTACGCCGCACATCTCGACCCACAACGCGTGGGTAGAGTTTCCGATCTTCGACGCCAAGACGCGCTCGCTGAAGAAGGCGTTTCTCGGCAAGGCCGGCGGCGCCATCGGACGCAACGAGTCCAACGTCGTGGTGATCGAGGCGCTGCGGGACATCACCATGTCGCTGGAGCTTGGCGACCGGGTGGGCCTGGTCGGCCACAACGGAGCGGGAAAGTCGACTCTGCTGCGGCTGCTGTCCGGCATCTACGAACCCACCCGCGGGGTGGCTTCGGTGACGGGTCGGGTGGCCCCGGTGTTCGATCTCGGCGTCGGGATGGATCCCGAGATCTCCGGGTTCGAGAACATCGTCATCCGCGGGCTGTTCCTCGGGCAGACCCGAAAGCAGATGCTGGCCAAGGTCGACGAGATCGCGGAGTTCACCGAACTCGGCGACTATCTGGCGATGCCGTTGCGCACGTACTCAACCGGCATGCGGGTGCGTTTGGCGATGGGCGTGGTCACCAGCATCGACCCGGAGATCCTGCTGCTCGACGAGGGCATCGGGGCGGTCGACGCGGACTTCCTGAAGAAAGCGCAGTCGCGGCTGGCCGCCCTCGTCGAGCGGTCCGGCATCCTGGTGTTCGCCAGCCACTCCAACGAGTTTCTGGCCCGGCTGTGCAAGACCGCAATGTGGATCGACCACGGGACCATCAAGATGACCGGCGGAATCGAGGACGTGGTCCGCGCATACGAGGGTGACGACGCGGCCCGCCACGTGCGAGAGGTCCTCGACGAGCACCGCGGCGATTGGTCGGCTACGGCGACAGCATTGCCCGATGACTGAGTCGATCGGCGATGAGCGCTTGCGCGAAGAGCAGACAATCTGCGCCGTTGTGGTCACGCATCGGCGTCCCGACGAGCTGGCCAAGTCGCTGGCCGCGCTCAGCGCTCAGACCACCCCTCCGGACCATCTGATCGTCGTCGACAACGACAACGACGGCCTCGTCAGGGACCTGGTCGCCGGCCAGCCGATCGCCACTACCTATCTTGGGTCGCGGCGAAACCTCGGCGGCGCAGGCGGTTTCGCGTTGGGCATGCTCCACGCGCTGGCGCTCGGCGCGGACTGGGTGTGGCTGGCCGACGACGACGGCCGCCCACAGGATCCCGATGTGCTTTCGACGTTGTTGGCCTGCGCCGAGAAGCACGGGCTTGCCGAGGTATCGCCGATGGTGTGTGACATGGGCGATCCGGAGCGGTTGGCCTTTCCGCTGCGGCGAGGAACGGCGTGGCGGCGACGGGTGAGCGAATTACGCACGGGCACTGAAGATCTGCTCCCAGGGATCGCATCGTTGTTCAACGGCGCACTGTTTCGTGCGTCGACGCTGGAGGCGGTCGGCATTCCCGATCTCCGATTGTTCATGCGCGGCGACGAGGTTGAGGTGCACCGACGGCTGGTCCGATCGGGGCTGCCGTTCGGCACCTGCCTGAACGCGGTGTACTTGCATCCACAGGGCGGCGATGAGTTCAAACCGATCCTCGGTGGGCGGATGCACACGCAGTATCCCGACGACACCGCGAAGCGATTCTTCACCTACCGCAACCGCGGCTACCTGATGTCGCAGCCTGGCATGCGCCGATTGCTGTTTCAGGAATGGGCGCGGTTCGGCTGGTACTTCCTCATCTCGAGACGCGACCCCGCAGGGCTGCGGGAGTGGATCCGGTTGCGCCGCATGGGTCGTCGCGAGAATTTCAGGAGGCCTGGATCGTGACCTTCACCGACGCGGCCGCACAGTCGCGGACGATGACGCGCGCCGTTGGCGACCTCGTCGACGGGTTCAACAAACGCGAACTGTGGCTGCACCTCGGCTGGCAAGACATCAAGCAGCGCTACCGGCGATCGGTGCTCGGCCCGTTCTGGATCACAATCGCGACGGGCGCCACCGCGGTCGCCATGGGGCTGTTGTACTCAAAGCTGTTCAAGCTGCCACTCGCAGAGCACCTGCCCTACGTCACGCTCGGGCTGATCGTCTGGAACCTGATCAACGCGTCGATTCTCGAGGGGGCCGACGTTTTCGTCTCCAATGAGGGCCTGATCAAACAACTTCCGACACCGCTGTCCGTACACGTCTATCGACTGGTGTGGCGGCAGATGATCCTGTTCGCCCACAACATCATCATCTTCGTGGTCATCGCGATCATCTACCCCAAACCGTGGACGTGGGCCGATCTGGCAGTCATCCCGGCCCTCGGCCTGATCGTGCTGAATTGCATTTGGGTTTCGCTGTGTTTCGGCATCCTGGCCACGCGCTACCGCGACATCAGTCCGCTGCTCTTCAGCATCGTGCAGCTGTTGTTCTTCATGACGCCGATCATCTGGAACGAGTCGACGCTGCGGCAGCAGGGCGCGGGGTCCTACGCCAAGATCGTTGAGCTCAACCCGCTGCTGCACTACCTCGACATCGTGCGGGCGCCGTTGCTTGGCGCCGACCAGGAACTGCACCACTGGGTGGTGGTGATCGTACTGACCGTCATCGGTTGGACCTTTGCCGCGTTCGCGATGCGCCAGTACCGCGCCCGTGTGCCGTACTGGGTCTAGACGCCCGCGGGGGCGATCGTCTACGGCAAACTGTCGCCCGTGAGTGCTCGCCCGTCTGCGCGTCCGTTCTGGCTGCGGTCATTGTTGTGCCTGACGGCTTCGGCGTGCTTCTTCGCATTGCTAGTTGCGGTGGCGTACAAGATTCGCGAAGGCGGCGACGCGATCTGGTTCGACCACGCGATCGCTCAGCATGTGCATCCGCACGTCGGGCCCCGCAGGACAAAGCTGGCGCTCACGCTGACCCAGATCGGATCGCCGATCTTCATCATTCCAGCGACGTTGGCAGCGGCTCTGATCAGCTCGATCGTTCGCCGGTCGATCTGGACGGGGATCGTCGTGACCGTAACGGTAGGCCTCGTGGGGCTTGCGAGCACTGTCGGGAAGCAGGTGATCACGGCCGCCCACCCGCAGTCCGGACCGCACATCCAGGTCGCCCTCGCGCACACCTTCCCGTCCGGTCACGTGGCAGCAGCGTTGTCGCTCATGGGGATTGTGGCAATTGCCTTGGGCGCGAAGCCGCGCCATTTGATTGTCTGGCTGGGAATCGCAGCCGTCACTGCGATAGTGGCCGCCACGCGCATCTACCTAGGCGTTCATTGGTTCTCGGACACGCTGGGCGGAGTATTCCTCGGGTGCAGCGCTGTGTTCTTCGGCGCGGCGCTGTTACCGAACCAGAACGGGCCCCGCTCTAGTCCGCGAACCCGACTCCGCGGCGACGCGGAGCCGGGTCGCCAGTCACACCCTTGACCGTATTAGCGCTTGGGCAGCGGCAGGCGCGTTGTCACGCCGATACGGTTCCAGGCGTTGATGGTCAGCGCCATCGCGATGACCTGGCCCAGCTCGCGTTCGGTGAACGCCGCGGCGGCCCGCGTGTACACCTCGTCGGAGACGTGCTTGCGGGTGAGGTCCGTCATCTCCTCGGTCAGCGCGAGCGCCGCCTTCTCCTGCTCCGTGAAGAGACCCTCGGCTTCTTCCCATGCGGGCAACAGGGCCAGCTTCTGCTCGCTGATACCACGCTTGCGCGCGTCGGCTGTGTGCATATCCAGACAGAACGCGCAGTGGTTCATCTGCGATGCGCGGATCTTGATCAGCTCAGCCAGATCCCCGTCGATGTCCTTGGCTGCGGCGTTGCTCAACACCATCATGGCCTCGTAGACCTCGGGCGAGACGCGGTTCAGGTTGATGCGGCGGGTTGTTTCTGTGGTCGTCATGTCAGTTCTCCTGTCGAGTTGTCAGCGGCGGGGCGGTTCGAGGCGGATCGTCACGTTGATGCGGTTCCACGCGTTGATGGTGACGGCCATCGCGATGACCTGGCCGAGCTCGCGTTCGGTGAAAACTGATGCGGCCCTTTCATAAACGTCATCAGGCACGTGGCCGTCACCGAGTTCGGTGATCGCCTCGGTCAGCGCCAGCGCCGCCCGCTCCTGTTCTGTGAACAGGTCGCCGGCCTCCGCCCACGCTGCGAGCACGTCGAGTTTCTGCTCGCTGACGCCGTGCTTGCGTGCGTCGCGGGTGTGCATGTCGAGGCAGAACGCGCAGTGGTTGATCTGCGAGGCGCGGATCTTGATCAGCTCGCCGAGTTCGACGTCGATGTCCTTGGCGGCGGCATTGCTCATCGCCATCATCGCGTCATACAGCTCCGGCGACGTCTTGTAGATCTTGAGCCGGTCGACCGTGTTCTTGGATTCCAGTGTCTGTGTCATGCCGACAACGTTAGTACCCAAAGTCCCATCTAGATGGTTCAATCGCGCCATGGATTCGTGGGCCAATTCGGGTAGCCGTGACCTGCACTTGGATCTGCGTCAGACCATCACGCCTGGCGCCCGGGGAGCCAGAGACCTGCTGCTCAGCGCCCTGCGCGACGCGGTCCGCTCGGGCCGGCTGGTGCCAGGCACGATGCTGCCTCCGTCGCGCAGCCTGGCCACCGACCTCGGATTGGCCCGCAACACGGTGGCCGAGGCCTACGCCGAACTGGTCGCGGAGGGATGGCTGGCCTCGCAGCAGGGGGCGGGCACCTGGGTGGTCAACAACGTCGGCAACGAAATCCCGGCCCGGCCGCGCGGAGTCCGCGTCGTTCCGACGCACAATCTGATGCCCGGTTCTCCGGACGTCTCGGAGTTTCCGCGCCATGAATGGGCCGCCGCCACCCGACGCGCCCTGATCAACGCACCCACCGAGGCGCTACGCATGGGAGACCCTCGCGGCAGACCCGAACTCCGGGAGGCACTGGCCGAGTATCTCGCCAGGGTCCGGGGAGTCCGCACGACCCCGGAGTCAATCGTGATCTGCGCGGGTGTCCGTCACGGTGTCGAACTCCTCGCGAAGGTGTTCGAGAGATCGGGCCCGATCGCCGTAGAGGCCTACGCCCTCTTCATCTTTCGCGATGCGATCGCGGCAACGGGCATACCGACTGTGCCGATAGGCGTCGACGAGCGCGGCGCGGTGGTCAGTGAACTCGACGCGCTGGACGCGCCGGCCGTACTGCTGACCCCGGCCCACCACAGCCCGATGGGTATGCCGCTGCATCCCTCGCGGCGCACCGCTGTTGTCGATTGGGCACAGCGCACCGGCGGCTACGTCTTCGACGACGACTACGACGGTGAGTTCCGCTACGACCGCCAACCGGTCGGTGCGCTGCAGGCACTGTGTCCAGACCGGATGGTCTACCTCGGGTCGACCAGCAAGAGCCTGTCCCAAGCGCTGCGCTTGGGCTGGATGGTGGTGCCCGACGAGCTGATGGATTCGGTGCTCGCCGCCGCGGGCGGGCAGCAGTTCTACGTCGACGCGGTCTCGCAGCTGACCATGGCGGACTTCATCACGACCGGACAATACGACCGCCACATCCGCCGGATGCGGCTCCGCTATCGCCGCCGCCGCGACTCACTGGTCGATGCCCTTGCGGGCTTTGAGGTCGGCATCAGCGGACTGTCCGCGGGCGTCAACTTGCTGCTGACACTCCCCGACGGCACCGAACACGAGGTGCTGCGCCGGGCGGGCGAGGCGGGTATCGCGCTCACCGGGCTATCGATGATGCGCCATCCGCTCGCCGGCCCAGACGTACCCGCTCCCGAAGGGATCATCGTCGGCTTCGCCGCCCCCGCCGAGCACGCGTTCGCGGCGGCGGTCGACGCTCTGTGCAATGTGCTGAGGGCGAGTGGACTCGGGCAGTAGCGTGGTGCGGTCACACGCCAGCCATTGAGCGGCCCAACAAGATTCGCTCGATCCGATCCAATAGCTCGGTCGGGTCGTCGAGGGTGGCTTCTTTCCACGCCACCAGGGCATTCAGCAAGTTGGTCGGTTGGACGGTCAGCTGGAGCCCCAGCAGCACGGTCTTGGTTGTATCGCCGCTCAAATCCGCGGCGCGGTAGGCAATCTCGACCTGCAGCGACCGGGTGCCATTTACAGCATTCTGGATCATCCTGGGCGTGATCGACTGGACGCGCTCACGCGTGATTTCAATCGACTCATCCTTCGACGCCGCCAAACGCACGGTCAACGTCGATGGGGAGATACGCAAAAAGCATCGGCGCCACATAGTTACGACGCTGAACACGATTGCTGGCATTACGCACAGGAGGATGATGCCGGTGAACCGAAGCCACTTCGGATTCCCCGGCGCGAACCCCGCCGCTGTAGACGCGACTCCCATCAGCGGAAGCCCCACGCTCAAGAAGTACGCGTTTCCCTCGTACCAGGGGATGTAGCGGCACTCAATCTCGTCTGCTGACCGGCTAATCCCGGCCCGAAAAATCCGTCGACGTCCGAGGATGAAGAGGAATGCCACGCAGAATCCTACGAGAGACCAGTACCACTGCAGCCCCGCCCACGTTGCGACCACCGTCAACAGGCACAGGGTGCCGCCGACGATGTACCGCAGCAACCGCCCCCATCCGCCTTTTGCACCCCTGGCTGCCATTAGCGAACGTCTCGAATTCCGACTACAGGAACGGCGGACCCTGGACCTGCCTCCGCGCTCGATCGGACAGTCAGCCAGATATTTGCCCGGTCCACGAGTAGGTCGTGTAGCGCGGTCACCGTCAGTTGCGCGATCACCGTCTCCTGTTCAGCCGTAATGATGCGAGACCGTGCGACACTGTCGATGGTGCCTAGTTCGTGTGTGATCTGCATTGCGAGCGCCCCCGTGACGCCAGCGCCCTCGGTGGCCGCAGCGAGTTCACGGTGCAGCTCATGACACCCCGGAACCGACTGCACCTGCTGTTCGATCAGCTTTGCGAACACGTCACTGGGGTCGAGTGCAGCTTCGACGCGATGCATCATCAACACCGCATTGGCGCAAAACTTGTCGATTTGTGGGTCGGTGCGATTGATCCACACACGGACTCCGATGGCGGAGTTGAAGAGTTCCCAGCCCGGCGGTAGCCCCACCTCCACGACATATCCGGGAAACCGATCGAGCGGGGACACAGTGATGCCGGCCCGCTCCACGAACTCATCGAATCGCCTGTGAACTTGCAGGGAAATCCCTGGTGAACGACAACAACGGCTCGACTCAACGAATTTGTTGATGGCCCAACCTATTTGGGGTTTCGGCTTGGCGCCGGAAATCACCGGCCCCGGTTCAGGAATCTAGTTGTTGGTCGGTGGTGGTTGGGGCTGGAATGGTTCATACCACCACCAGTCGGCGCGTTCGCCCGTCGGTCCGGGGCAGGGCGGGACCGTGGGTAGGGGTTGGGTCGGTGGGCGGGCCAGCGATCCTGCGCTCAGCGCTTGGCCGGCGCCATCGATGACGGACAGTTTGTCCGGCGGGCCGGTGATCGTGATGACGCCCCGATGGTGCAACCGGTGGTGATGGGGGCATAAGAGCACCAGGTTGTCCAGCTCGGTCGGGCCACCGTCTTCCCAGTGACGGATGTGATGTGCGTGCAGACCGCGGGTGGCTCCACACCCGGGAACCGCGCACGTGGGGTGGCGGTGCTCAAGAGCACGGCGCAGCCGACGGTTGATCAGACGCGTCGCCCGCCCGGCGCCGATGGGCTGCCCATCGCGTTCGAACCAGACTTCGCACGTGGCGTCACAGGTCAAGTATCGGCGTTCGGCGTCAGTGAGCAGCGGACCCAGATGCAACTGAGCGGCGTTGTCTTTGACATCCAAATGCACCACCACAGTGGTGTGCTGCCCGTGGGGTCGGCGGGCCACCTCGGCGTCCCATCCGGCATCCACCAGGTGCATGAACGCGTCGGTGGTGTTCGGCAACGCAGGCGGCCCCTGATCTGGCGCGCGGTCGCCATTGTCGTGTTTCCAGTCGGCCATCAGCGCGTCAAGATGAGACTGCACTGCCGCGTCGAATTTCGCGGCATCGAGGTGGTCGAGTTTGATCCGCCAGGTGGTGAAGTCTTCGTCGGAGGTCTTGGTGATCGACCTGTGCGGGTCGGGCCGAGGATCGGGTTCAGGTCGTGGTTCGAGCTTGACTGCGGTGCGCAGCTGGTTGACCGTCGCGCAACGGGCCAGCTCCGCATAGTGCGCGTCGGATCCCTCGCTCGCGCGCCCGGCGATGACCCCGACCTGATCCAGCGACAGTCGGCCCTCCCGCATGCCTTGGGCGCAGCGGGGAAACTCCGCCAGCCTGTGCGCGACAGTCGCGATCGTGTGGGCGTTGGCCGTCGAGCAGCCGGTCTTCCAAGCCACCAACGCCGCCACCGACCGCGCGCCCGTGGCGCCCGACAACTCGTCGCGATCCACCTCGGCGACGATCTCCACGATGCGCCCATCAATGGCGTTGCGCTGACCGACCAACTCCGCCAACTCCTCGAACAACACCTCGAGACGCTCGGCAGGACTGACCACCGCCGTAGGCGGCGACGCGGTCAACGACATAACGCCATCATCCCAGCGGGGTCCGACAATATTTCCGTGCCGCTCACCCCGTCAGATCAAAGACCGGGCCCTGCACCCGTAAGCTGCCCGGGTGGCCGAGCCCCCGATGGCGCCGAACCTGTCGCTGAAGACCCAGGCATGGCGGTTCATCGTCACCGGCGGTTTCTCGGCGATCGTCGACTTCGGGCTGTACGTGCTCCTATACAAGGCCGTCGGGGTGCAGGTCGACGTGGCCAAGGCCATCAGCTTCGTCTTCGGCACCATCACCGCCTACCTGATCAACCGGCGGTGGACGTTTCAGGCAGAACCCAGCACCGCCCGGTTCATTGCGGTCATGGTGCTCTACGCACTGACCTTCGTAGTCCAGGTCGGGCTCAACCATTACTGCCTGCACCTATTCAACTACCAGACCTGGGCCGTGCCGGTGGCGTTCGTGATCGCACAGGGCACTGCCACCGTGATCAACTTCATTGTCCAGCGGGCGGTCATATTCCGGCTGCGCTGAGTCCGACGGGCCAGGCGGTACCCTCGTCACGATGTTTGAGAACCTCCCGACGACCTCGCGCGCCCTCACCGGGTTCGGGCGCACCGCACCCTCGGTCGCACAGGTTCTCACCACGCCGGACGTCGAACTGATCGCCAGGGCGGTCCGCGAAACCGCCGATCGCAGCGCATCCAGTCCGGCGTTCCTACACCGCGGCGTCCTGGCCCGTGGGCTCGGACGGTCCTACGGCGACCAGGCCTGCAACGGTGGCGGCCTCGTCATCGACATGACCGCGCTGAACACCATCCACTCGATCAGCGCCGACTCGGCGATCGCCGATGTCGACGCCGGGGTCAGCCTCGATCAGCTGATGAAGGCCGCACTTCCGTTCGGCCTCTGGGTTCCGGTGTTGCCCGGCACCCGGCAGGTCACCATCGGCGGCGCCATCGCCTCCGACGTCCACGGTAAGAATCACCACAGCGCGGGCAGCTTCGGCAACCACGTGCTGTCGATGGACCTGCTTATGGCCGACGGCGAGGTACACACGATCAAGCCCGACGGCGCCGACAGCGAATTGTTCTGGGCGACGGTCGGCGGCAACGGCCTCACCGGAATCGTGCTGCGCGCCAGCATCGCGATGACGCGAACCGAGACGGCCTACTTCATCGCAGACGGAGTGGCCACCAAGGACCTCGACGAGACCGTTGCCGTGCACCGGGACGGCAGCGAGGACAACTACACCTACTCCAGCGCCTGGTTCGATCTGATCAGCCCGCCGCCCAAGCTGGGCCGCGCCGCGGTGAGCCGGGGCAGTCTCGCCAAGGTGGACCAGCTGCCGCCAAAGCTGGCCAAGGATCCGTTGAAATTCACCGCGCCACAATTGCCGGCTATCCCCAACGTCTTTCCGGTCAGTGCGATGAACAAGCTGTCGCTGAGCATGATCGGCGAGGCGTTCTACCGGATGAGCGGCAACTACCAGGGCAAGATCGTCAATCTGACGCAGTTCTACCACATGCTGGACATCACCACAGGCTGGCAATACGCTTACGGCCCAGCGGGTTTCGCACAGCATCAGTTCCTGGTGCCGCCCGACGCCCTTGACGAGTTCAAGGCCATCATTCGCTGGATCCAGACCCGCGGCCATTACTCGGCGCTGAACGTGTTCAAGTTGTTCGGTCCGGGCAATCGTGCGCCGCTAAGCTTTCCGATGGCCGGGTGGAACGTCGCGATGGACTTCCCAAATAGGGCTGGTGTCAACGAATTTCTCAACGAACTCGACGATCGAGTCATGGAGTTCGGTGGACGGGTCTACACGGCGAAAGACTCGCGAGTCAGCGCGGAGAGATTCCACAAGATGTATCCCCGTATCGACGAGTGGATTGCGGTGCGCCGCAAGGCCGACCCGAATGGCGTGTTCGCTTCTGACATGGCCCGACGCTTGGAGTTGCTTTAGATGGTGCGCAATGGTTCTTGATGCTGTAGGGAATCCCCAGACCATTCTGCTGCTCGGCGGCACGTCCGAGATCGGGCTGGCCATCTGCGAGCGATATCTGCGCAACGCGCACGCGCGCATCGTGCTGGCCGACCTGCCCGACCACCCAAGCAAAGACAAGGCCATCGCCGCGATGCAGGCAGCGGGCGCCAAGTCCGTCGAGTGGATCGACTTCGACGGTGTCGACACCGAGGGCCACCCCAAAGTGATCGACGCGGCCTTCGCAGGCGGCGATGTCGACGTGGCCATCGTGGCCTTCGGCCTGCTCGGCGATGCCGAAGAGCTGTGGCAGAACCAGCGCAAGGCGGTGCAGATCGCCGAGATCAACTACACCGCGGCGGTTTCGGTCGGGGTGCTGCTCGGCGAGAAGATGCGCGCGCAGGGCTTCGGCCAGATCATCGCGATGAGCTCGGCTGCCGGTGAGCGGGTGCGGCGGTCCAACTTCGTATACGGCTCCACCAAGGCCGGGCTCGACGGCTTCTACCTCGGCCTTGGAGAAGCGTTGCGCGAGTACGGGGTTCGGGTGCTCGTGATCAGGCCCGGACAGGTGCGTACCTCGACGACGATCGCGCACTGGAAGGCGACGGGCGCCAAGGAAGCGCCGTTCACCGTCGACAAGGAGTACGTCGCCGAACTGGCGGTCACGGCATCGGCCAAGGGCAAGGAACTAGTATGGGCGCCGGGGGCGTTCAGGTACGTGATGATGGTGTTGCGACACGTTCCGCGGCCCATCTTCCGCAAGCTCCCCATCTGATGCGTGGCACGCTGGCCGTGATCGGCCAGATGGCAGTGGCGGTCGCCGTGGCGGTAGTCGTCGCGGTGATCTCCCTCGCCGCTATATCTCGGGTGCAGTGGCCCGCGTACAACTCATCGAATCAACTGCATGCTTTGACCACCGTTGGCCAATTCGGTTGCCTGGCAGGACTGTTGGCCAGCGGTTTGATTTGGCGTCGCGGACGCCTTTTGCTGTCTCGCGCTCTCGCGCTCCTCTTCCTTTCGGCGTTTTCCGTTGTCACGCTGGCGATGCCGCTCGGTGCGACCAAGCTCTACCTGTTCGGCATCTCGGTCGACCAGCAGTTCCGCACGGAGTACCTGACCAGGCTCGCCGACACCGCCGCCCCGCACGATATGACCTATTTCGGTCTGCCACCGTTTTATCCGCCGGGTTGGTTCTGGATCGGCGGCAGGCTCGCGGCACTGACCGGCACGCCGGCGTGGGAGATGTTCAAGCCGTGGGCGATCGTCTCCATCACGATCGCCTTACTGCTGGCCTTCGTGTTGTGGGCCAGCATGATTCGCTTCGAGTACGCGCTGATCGTCTCGACAGCCACCGCCGCCGCCGCACTGGCGTACTCGTCCACCGAGCCGTACGCCGCGATCATCGCCGTGCTGCTGCCGCCGGCTTTCGTGCTCGCGTGGTCGGGCCTGCGTGGCGCGACACGAAGCGGCGGTCGGGCCGCCGTCATCGGCGTCGGCATCTTCCTCGGTATCACCGCGCTGTTCTACACGCTGCTGTTCGGCTACGCGGCCTTCACGTTGACGTTGATGGCGCTCGTACTTGCCGTGGCGCGCCGCCGCCTCGAACCACTGCTGCGGCTCGCGGTCATCCTGGTGATCGCAGGCGCGATCTCGCTGCTCGGCTGGGGGCCCTACCTGGTGGCCGCCGCGAAGGGTCAACCCGCCAATTCGGGCACCGCCCAGCACTATCTGCCCGCCGCGGGAGCCCAGCTCGAGTTCCCGATGCTGCACTTCACGCTGCTCGGTGCGCTGTGCATGGTCGGAACGGTGTGGCTGGTGGTCTGCGCCCGCAACTCGACGCGCGCGGGCGCACTGGCCATCGGGGTGCTTGCCGTCTACGCCTGGTCGTTGCTTTCGATGCTGACCACACTGCTCGGCACGACGCTGTTGTCGTTCCGGTTGCAGCCGACGTTGACGATCCTGCTGACCGCTGCGGGCGCGTTCGGGTTCATCGAAGTCACCCGTGCGCTGGCCGCCCGCGCCAAACCCGAGAACTCCCGCCGTGTCGTCGCGGCCGCAGCCACACTTGGCGCGATCGGCGCGCTGACCTTCAGCCAGGACATCCCCGACGTGCTGCGCTCCGACATCGTCGTCGCATACACAGACACCGGCGGCGACGGCCAACGCGCCGATCGCAGGCCGCCAGGCGCCGAGCAGTACTACCGCGAGATCGACGCCAAGATCCTGCGAACCACCGGCCTGCCGCGCGACGAAACCGTCGTGCTCACCGCCGACTACAGCTTCCTGTCCTATTACCCGTACTACGGCTTCCAGGGCCTGACGTCGCACTACGCCAACCCGCTCGCCCAGTTCGACAAGCGGGCAGATGCGATCGAAGGCTGGGCCGCGATTTCCACCGCAGACCAGTTCATCGCCGCTCTGGACAAGCTGCCGTGGAAGCCGCCGACGGTGTTCTTGATGCGCCGCGGCGCCAACGACACCTACACCCTGCGGCTGGCGTCGGACGTCTACCCCAACCAGCCCAACGTCCGCCGGTACACCGTCACCCTGGACAAGGCGCTGTTCGACGATCCGCGTTTCGACGTGTCGACCGTTGGGCCCTTCATCCTGGCGATCAGGAAGACCTGATGGCACGATCAACCCCCGTGACCGTTGCGGGAAACCATCGCACGGCGCGTCTCATCGCGATCGTCGCCGGACTGCTTGGAGCGGCGCTGGCGATCGCCACGCCCTTGCTTCCGGTGACGCAAACCACCGCGCAGCTCAACTGGCCGCAGAATGGCGTGCTGCAGAGTGTCAACGCACCGCTGATTGGATACGTCGCGACCGACCTGACGATCACCGTGCCGTGCAGCGCGGCAGCGGGACTGGCCGGTCCGGAGAACACCGCAAAGACGGTGCTGCTCTCGACGGTGCCGAAGCAGGCGCCGAAGGCAGTCGACCGCGGCCTGCTCATCGAACGGGTCAACAACGATCTGCTCGTCATCGTCCGCAACACCCCTGTGGTCAGCGCCCCACTAAGCCAGGTGCTCAGCCCGGCCTGCCAACGACTGACGTTCACCGCGCACGCCGACAAGGTCACCGGCGAATTCGTCGGCCTGGTTACCGGTCGCGATTCCGACAAGCCCGGAAAACCGCTGCGCGGCGAACGCAGTGGGTATGACTTCCGGCCGCAGATAGTGGGAGTCTTCACCGATCTGTCCGGGCCCGCGCCGCCGGGCCTGCAGTTCTCGGCGACGGTCGATACCCGCTACAGCAGCTCGCCGACGCTGCTGAAGACGATCGCGATGATCCTCGGAGTAGCCCTGACGGTCATCGCGCTCGGTGCCCTGCACGTTCTGGACACCGCCGACGGCCGTGGCATGAAACGCTTCCTGCCTGCCCGGTGGTGGTCGGTGACCCCGCTCGACGGATTAGTCACCGCGGTGCTGGTCTGGTGGCACTTCGTCGGCGCCAACACATCCGACGACGGCTACATCCTGACCATGGCCAGGGTGTCCGAGCACGCGGGTTATATGGCCAACTACTACCGATGGTTCGGAACGCCCGAGGCGCCGTTCGGTTGGTACTACGACCTCTTGGCGCTGTGGGCACATGTCAGCACCAACAGCGCATGGGTGCGGCTGCCGACGCTGGTGATGGCGCTGACGTGCTGGTGGCTGATCAGTCGTGAGGTCATCCCGCGGCTTGGCCACGCAGTGAAGATCAGCCGCGCGGCAGCGTGGACAGCAGCCGGTATGTTCCTGGCCTTCTGGCTGCCGCTCAACAACGGGCTCCGGCCGGAACCGATTATCGCCCTTGGCATTCTGCTGACCTGGTGTTCGGTCGAGCGGGGGGTGGCGACCAGCAGGCTGCTACCGGTTGCCATCGCGATCATCATCGGTGCACTGACCCTGTTCTCCGGGCCTACCGGCATCGCCGCGGTCGGCGCACTGCTCGTAGCGGTCGGCCCGCTGAAAACGATTGTCGCGGCACACACTTCACGTTTCGGATACTTCGCTCTGTTGGCTCCGATCCTTGCGGCGTGCACGGTGACAATCATCCTGATCTTCCGTGATCAGACTTTCATCGGCGAACTGCAGGCCAGCACGTTCAAGTCCGCGGTCGGCCCGAGCCTGGCGTGGTTCGACGAGCACATCCGCTATGAGCGGCTGTTCACCACCAGCCCCGACGGCTCGGTGGCGCGGCGGTTCGCGGTGCTCACGCTGCTGCTGGCGCTGGCCGTCTCGGTGGCAATGTCGTTGCGCAAGGGCCGCATTCCCGGCACCGCGCTCGGACCGAGCCGACGCATCGTCGGCATCACCATCATCTCGTTCCTCGCGATGATGTTCACTCCGACCAAGTGGACCCACCACTTCGGGGTGTTCGCCGGACTCGCCGGATCGCTCGGCGCGTTGGCCGCGGTCGCTGTCACGGCCGCCGCTATGAAGTCGCGCCGCAACCGGGCGATGTTCACCGCGGCGGTGCTGTTCGTGATGGCGCTGTCGTTCGCCACCGTCAACGGCTGGTGGTACGTCTCGAACTTCGGGGTGCCCTGGTCGAATCAGTTCCCCGAGTGGCACTTCGGCTTCACCACCTTCCTGCTCGGACTCTCGGTCGTCGCCCTGCTCGTGGCGGCGTGGTTCCACTTCTCAGGCCGCGACACTTCGCCGCCGACACAGCGCAACTGGCAGCGAATTATGCAGAGCCCGTTGGCAGTTGCCGCCTGGGTGCTTGTGCTCTTCGAGGTTCTGTCGCTGACACTGGGGATGACGCAGCAATACCCGGCGTGGAGCAACGGCCGCTCGAACCTCGAGGCACTCACTGGCAAGACGTGCGGGCTTGCCAACGATGTGATGGTCGAACAGGACCCCAACGCCGGGCTGCTCACCCCCATCGGCGTTCCTGTGGGCGAGGCGCTCGGCCATGTCACGGCAGAAGGATTCGGCCCCAACGGGATTCCCGCAGACGTGTCCGCCGACCCTGTCATGGAGTCGCCGGGCACCTCCAACTTCGCCGACACCGAAACCGGTGCGCTAACCGCCAACGAGGCGGGCACAGAGGGCGGCACCACCGCCGCCGCGGGCGTCAACGGATCGCGGGCCCGGCTGCCGTACGGCCTCGATCCCGCCCGCACTCCCGTGATGGGCAGCTGGCGTGGTGGAACCCAGCAACCGGCAACGCTGCGCTCGGCTTGGTACCGACTGCCGCCCCCCGACCAAGCAGGCCCACTACTTGTGGTGTCTGCGGCCGGACGCTTCGACGCAGGCGAGGTCACCGTGCAATGGGCCAACGACAAGGGTGAGCCTGCAGGCGGCGTCGGATTCGCCGACGTCGGCGCGGCGCCGGCGTGGCGCAATCTGCGGGCACCGATGGCCGCGATCCCGCGCGACGCGACCCAGGTGCGGGTGGTGGCCACCGACGACGACCTCAACCCTCTGCACTGGATCGCGATAACCCCGCCGCGCATCCCGCAGCTGCGCACGCTGCAGGACGTCGTCGGCTCGCAGGACCCGGTGCTGCTGGACTGGCTCGTGGGAATGGCCTTCCCGTGTCAGCGCCCGTTCGCCCACCAGTACGGCGTCGTCGAGGTGCCGAAGTGGCGCATCCTGCCCGACCGGTTCGGCGCGGAGGCCAACTCGCCGGTGATGGACAACCTCGGCGGCGGGCCGCTCGGCATCGCCGAACTTCTGTTGAAGCCGACCACGCTGCCGACATATCTGAAGGACGACTGGTTCCGTGATTGGGGCGCGCTGCAGCAGCTCACGCCGTACTACCGGGACGCGCAGCCGGCACGGCTCGATCTCGGTTCGGCAACGCGTAGCGGACTGTGGAGCCCGGCGCCGCTGCGCCACTAGGTCCGTCGCCTACGATCGAGCCTCGTGCCTGCCCACCGCATCGCCCGGCTGATCGCCGTCGTTGCGGGCGTCCTTGGTGTGGTGCTGTGCGGGCTGGTCCCGCTGCTGCCGGTCAAGCAGACCACCGCCACCATCGTCTGGCCACAGGGAGCCGCCGCCAACGGTCTGATCAGCGACGTCACCGCACCGCTGGTGTCTGGCGCCCCGCAGGCCCTCGACGTCTCGATCCCCTGCAGGACCATCGCCACCCTGCCCGCAGCAGGCGGCTTGGTCTTCTCCACCATCCCGCCAGCAGGCATCCAGGCCACCCGCAATGGGCTGTTCGTCACGGCAAACGCAAACTCCGTCGTCGTCGCCTTCCGTGACTCCGTGGCAGCGGTGGCGCCAAGGCCCGCGGTGGCTGCCGGCGCGTGCAGCACCCTGCACGTCTGGGCCAACGCTGGCGGAGCTGGCGCCGACTTCGTCGGCATACCTGGCGCCACCGGCACGCTGAGCGCGGAGAAGAAGCCTCAGGTGGTCGGTGTATTCACCGACCTGCAAGTCGCGGCCCAGCCGGGCCTGTCGGCGCGTATCGACGTCGACACCCGATTCATCACGGCGCCGACGCCGTTGAAGCTCGGTGTGATGGTGCTCGGCGTCATCTGCGTCATAGCGTCGATCGCGGCGCTTGCGGTGCTGGACCGCACGAGTGGCCGCCCGGTCCGCGACACCTGGCGGCGGTTCTGGCGCGTCGGGCTTTCCACGTGGCTTGCCGATCTCGGGGTCGTCGGAACCCTCCTGCTGTGGCACGTCATCGGCGCGATCTCGTCGGACGACGGCTACAACCTGACCATCGCCAGGGTGTCGGGCGACGCCGGCTACATCGCCAACTACTACCGCTTTTTCGGCACCACCGAGGCGCCCTTCGACTGGTACCAGTCTGTGCTCGCCCACATGGCGGCCATCAGCACCGCGGGCGTGTGGATGCGGCTGCCAGCGACCGCTGCGGCCATCGCCACCTGGCTGATCATGAGCCGCTGCGTACTGCCGCGACTCGGCAGGCGGCTGGCGAACAATCGCGTCGCGGTCTGGACGGCTGGTGCGGTGTTCCTGGCGGCATGGCTGCCGTTCAACAACGGCCTGCGGCCCGAGCCGCTGATCGCGTTCGGCGTCCTCGCGGCGTGGATGCTCATCGAGAATGCCATCGCCACCCGCAGGCTGGTGCCCGCCGCAGTTGCGATCATCCTGGCAGTGTTCAGCGTGACGCTCGCGCCGCAGGGCCTGATCGCGCTGGCCCCGCTGCTGGTCGGCGCGCGCGCCGTCGCCGGGATCATCCGGAGCAGACGTGCGACAGATGGCCTGCTGGCCCCCTTGGCCACTCTGACCGCCTCGCTCACGCTGATCTTCGTCGTCGTGTTCCGCGACCAGACGCTTGCCACCGTCGCCGAGTCGGCCCGCATCAAGTACAAGATCGGTCCGACCATCCCGTGGTATCAGGAATTCCTGCGCTACTACTTCCTGACCGTCGAGGACAGCGCCGACTCTTCGCTGAGCCGACGCTTCGCGGTGCTAGTGCTGCTGCTCTGTCTGTTCGGCATGCTCGCAGTGTTGCTGCGACGTGGTGGCGTCCCTGGGATGGCGAGGGGCCCGGTGTGGCGGCTAGTCGGCGCGACGGCGGTCGGGCTGCTCGTGCTGAATTTCACGCCGACGAAGTGGGCGGTGCAGTTCGGCGCGTTCGCGGGGCTCGCGGGCGCACTGGGCGGCGTAATCGCGTTCGCATTCGCGAGGGTCGGTCTGCACAGTCGTCGAAACCTCGCGCTGTACGTGACCGCGCTGTTGTTCGTATTGGCCTGGGCGACTTCGGGTATCAACGGCTGGTTCTACGTCGGTAACTACGGTGTCCCGTGGTTCGACAAGCAACCCGTCATCCTCGGGATCCCGGTCACAGGCATCTTCCTGGGGTTGGCGGTCGTCACGGGCCTGCTCGCCGGCTGGTTGCACTTCCGGATGGACTACACCGGACACACCGAGGTCGCCAATACTCGCCGCAACAGGGTGTTAGCCTCGACGCCGCTGTTGGTGGTGGCGGTGATCATGGTCGTGCTCGAGGTGGGCTCGATGGCCAAGGGCGCGGCTCAGCGCTACCCCGTGTACACCACCGCGAAGGCGAACGTCGACGCCTTGTCGTCGGGGCTATCGAAGACGAGCTGCGCGATGGCCGACGACGTGCTCGTCGAGCCCGACACGAATGCCGGTCTGCTGCAACCTGTTCCGGGTCAACGCTTCGGCCAGTACGGACCGCTCGGCGGCGAGAACCCCGTCGGGTTCACGCCCAACGGCGTAAGCGACATCCTGGAACCGGCCAAGCCGGTCACCGCCAACCCCGGCACAGTGAACTCGCCGGGATCTCCGAACGAACCGAACATCGGGATCGGATACGCGGCGGGCACGGGCGGCGGCTACGGGCCGGTCGGCATCAACGGCTCCAACGTCTTCCTGCCGTTCGGCCTCGATCCCACGCGCACGCCGGTGATGGGCAGCTACAACGAGAACACCGTCGCGGCCAAGGTGACCTCGGCGTGGTATCAGCTGCCGCCCCGCACCCCCGACCGTCCCCTTGTGACGGTCGCTGCCGCGGGCGCGATCTGGTATTACAACGAGGACGGCTCGTTCAACTATGGCCAATCACTGAGGCTGGAATGGGGCGTGCACCGGCCCGACGGGAGCTACCAGGCGCTCGGGCAGGTGCAACCGATCGACATCTTCGCCCAAAAGGCCTGGCGCAACCTGCGTTTCCCGCTGGCGTGGGCGCCAGCGGAGGCCAACGTGGCGCGCATCGTCGCCGATGACCCGAACCTGTCCACCGACCAATGGTTTGCGTTTACCCCGCCGCGGGTCCCTGTGCTCAAGACCGCGGAACAACTCCTCGGTGACAAGACACCCGTGCTGATGGACATCGCCACCGCGGCGAACTTCCCGTGCCAACGGCCGTTCTCCGAACACCTTGGCGTGGCCGAACTCCCCCAGTACCGCATCCTTCCGAACTTCAAGCAGGTGGTGGTGTCCTCGAAGCAATGGCAGTCCGCCGAGGGTGGTGGACCGTTCCTGTTCACGCAGGCGCTGCTTAATACCACGACCGTTCCCTCGTATCTGCGCGACGACTGGTACCGCGACTGGGGCTGGATCGAGCGTTACGACCGAGTGGTGCCTGAGACGGATGCGCCCAACGCCGTGATCGACCAGGGCTCGGCGCGAGTGTTCGGCTGGAGCCGCAACGGACCGATCAGGGCGCTGCCATGACGCGGCCGAAGACGAGCGGAAGTGAGGATCGCAGCGAGGAACGAGCGAGGACCGGAGCGAGCGCGAGTCGAGCCATGAGTGATGTGAAGGTTGCGCGCTGGGTGGCGACGATCGCGGGCCTGATCGGTTTCGTGCTTTCGGTCGCCACTCCGCTGCTTCCCGTCGTACAGACCACCGCCACACTGAACTGGCCGCAGGGTGGTCAGCTGAACAACGTTACGGCGCCACTGATTTCGCAGGTGCCCGTGACCATGACGGTGACAGTGCCGTGCGACGTCATCCGCTCGATGCCGCCAGCAGGGGGCACCGTGCTGAGCACCGCACCGAAGGACGGCAAGCAGGCGGCGTTGCAGTCCCTCTTCGTAAATGTCACCCGTGAGCGGGTCGACATCACCGACCGCAATGTCGTGGTGGCCGCCGTGCCGCGGGCGCGTGTCATGGCGCCTGAATGTCAGCGCATCGAGATCACGTCGTCGAACGCAGGTACCTTCGCCACCTTCGTCGGGCTCACCGATCCCACCACCGGCAAGGTACAAGAGACCGGCTTCACCGATCCGAACCTGCGCCCCGCGATCGTCGGCATCTTCACCGATCTGACCGGGCCTGCACCGCCCGGCCTGAGCGCCTCGGCGGTGATCGACACCCGGTTCTCGACAACGCCAACGGCTTTGAAGCTAGCCGCAATGGTGCTGGCCATCGTCTCGACAGTCATCGCGCTTGTCGCGCTGTGGCGGCTGGACCGGCTCGACGGCCACAGGATGCAGCGCTGGATCCCCCAGCGTTGGCGGACATTCTCGGCCACCGACGTCGTCGTGATCGGCGGCTTCGTCGTTTGGCACGTGCTCGGCGCGAACTCATCGGACGACGGCTACATCCTGCAGATGGCCCGCGTCGCCGGTCACGCTGGCTACATGTCGAACTACTTCCGTTGGTTCGGCAGCCCAGAAGACCCGTTCGGCTGGTACTACAACCTGCTGGCACTGATGACCGGCGTCAGCGACGCCAGCATCTGGATCCGACTGCCCGACCTGGTATGCGGAATCGTGTGCTGGCTCTTGCTGTCTCGCGAAGTGCTGCCGCGACTGGGACCCGCCGTCGCGGCGAGCAAGCCTGCGGTGTGGGCGGCAGGCCTTGTGCTGCTTGCGGCGTGGATGCCGTTCAACAACGGTCTGCGGCCCGAGGGGCAAATCGCCACCGGCGCACTGATCACCTACGTGCTAATCGAGCGCGCGATCATCTCGAGCCGAATGACGCCCGCGGCGCTCGCGATCCTCGCCGCCGCGTTCACGTTGGGCATCCAGCCGACCGGTCTGATCGCGGTGGCGGCGCTGCTGGCAGGCGGACGCCCACTGCTGCGAATCCTGGTGAAGCGGCACCGTATCGTCGGCACCTGGCCGCTCGTTGCGCCGCTACTTGCAGCGGGCACGGTCGTGCTGACGGTGGTGTTCGCCGACCAGACGTTTTCAACAGTGTTGGAGGCCACCAGAATTCGCACCGCCATCGGGCCGAGCCAGGCGTGGTACACGGAGAATTTGCGCTACTATTATCTGTTCCTGCCGACAGTGGACGGCTCGCTCTCGCGGCGGTTCGGTTTCTTCTTCACAGCGTTGTCGCTGTTCACCGCCATGTTCATCATGTTGCGGCGCAAGCGCGTTCCCGGGGTGGCGCGCGGTCCGGTGTGGCGGTTGATGGGCGTCATCTTCGGCACGATGTTCTTCCTGATGTTCACGCCAACGAAATGGGTGCACCACTTCGGCCTGTTCGCCGCTGTTGGTGCGGCGATGGCTGCGGTGGCCACGGTGCTGGTGTCACCCGCGGTGATGCGGTGGTCGCGCAACCGGATGGCGTTCCTCGCTGCCGTGTTCTTCATGCTGGCGCTGTGCTTCGCCACCACCAACGGCTGGTGGTACGTGTCGAGCTACGGTGTGCCGTTCAACAACGCGACACCGAAGATCGCCGGGCTCACCGTCAGTTTCCTCTTCTTCATCCTGTTCGCGATCACCGCCGTCTACGCGTTCTGGCTCCATTTCGCGCCCCGCGATCGTGGCGAGGGCCGCATTGCGCGCGCGCTGACGTCCGCTCCCATCCCGCTGGCGGCAGGCTTCATGGTGCTGGTCTTCGTCGGGTCGATGGTCGCGGGCATCGTGCGCCAGTACCCGACCTACTCCAACGCCTCGGCCAATCTGCGCGCCTTCACCGGCGGCTGCGGACTTGCAGACGATGTGCTCGTCGAGCCCGACGCCAACAACGGCTTCCTGGCGCCACTGCCAGGCGACTACGGCCCGCTCGGCCCGCTCGGCGGTGCTGGACCCGTGGGCTTCACCGCCAGCGGTGTGCCGGAAAAGATTGTCGCCGAGACGATCCGGATGAATCTTCCGCAGCCAGGCACCGATTACGACTGGGACGCGGCGATCAAGCTCAAGGCGCCTGGCGTCAATGGCTCGACGGTTCCGCTGCCATACGGCCTCGACCCCGCGCGGGTTCCGCTTGCGGGCACATACATCGAGGGCTCACAACAGCAGAGTCGGTTGACGTCGGCCTGGTATCAGTTGCCCCGGCCAGACGACGCACACCCGCTCGTCGTTGTCACGGCCGCGGGCACCATCACCGGCGACAGCGTGTTCAACGGGCGTACCGACGGTCAGAAGGTCGAGCTGGAGTACGCGCGCCGAGGGCCGGACGGTGCTCCGGTTCCCGCCGGCAGGTTGGTGCCCTACGACGTCGGGCCGATCCCATCGTGGCGGAACCTGCGATACCCGCGGTCGGCCATTCCTGCCGACGCGGTCGCGGTGCGGGTCGTCGCCGAGGATCTGTCGCTGACCCCTGGCGACTGGGTTGCGGTGACCCCACCGCGCCTGCCCGAGCTGCGGTCAGTGCAGGAGTACATCGGCTCGAAGCAGCCCGTGCTGATGGACTGGGCTGTCGGCCTTGCCTTCCCGTGCCAGCAGCCGATGCTGCACGCCAACGGAGTTACCGAGATTCCGAAGTACCGGATCACCCCCGACTACAACGCCAAGCGCAAGGACACCGACACCTGGGAGGACGGTCTCAATGGCGGTCTGCTCGGCATCACCGACCTCCTGTTGCGCGCGCACGTGATGGCGACCTATTTGTCGCACGACTGGGGCCGCGACTGGGGGTCGCTCCGCAAGTTCGACACTGTGGTGAAAGCCGAAGCTGCTCAACTTCAATTCGGTACGGCCACACACATCGGGCTGTGGAATCCCGGCAAGATCCGAATCGGGCCGTAGATGCCTGACAAGATCCAACTCGGCGGCGCGGCGCTCACCCGCGTGATCGAGTCACAGGTCGACAACCTGCCGTTGAAGGTGTTTCCCCAGACGCCGCCGGAGGCCTGGCGTGAGCTCGCCGGCGAGTTCGGGCCGACATTCTGGAACGACGCCGGGTGGCGAATTGCGTTGCAGACGTGGGTGATCGAGGTCGACGGCCTCACGGTGTTGGTGGACACCGGCGTCGGCAACGACCGCGACCGACCGACAATGCCGCCGTTCGACCATCTGCACACCGACTTCCTCGGATCGCTGGCGAGCGCAGGTGTCGACCCCGCCGCCGTCGACGTCGTCATCAACACCCACCTGCACTCCGACCACGTCGGCTGGAACACCATGGGGCAAGACGGCGCGTGGGTTCCCACGTTTCCCAACGCCCGTTATCTAATGGCCGAAGCCGACTATCGGCACTTCCATCCCGACAGCGTCGCTCAACGTCCCGCGCCACGCACCGAAGAGGAGGCGGCGTGGCGGGCGGGAGGCCTGATTGTGTTCGAGGACAGCGTTCTTCCGGTGGAAGAGCAGATCGAATTGTGGTCCGACGACTATCGGCTCTGCGAGTCGATACGGCTGCGACCGGCACCGGGCCACACACCTGGCGCGTCGGTGGTGTGGTTGGACGCAGGTAAGCCCGCCGTGTTCGTCGGCGATCTGACGCACTCCCCGATTCAGCTCCACCGCCCGAATGATCCGTGCGCCTGGGATGAGGACTTCGGTGCGGCGGCGGTGACGCGCAAGCGGGTGCTTACCGAGGCGTCGCGGCGGCGCGCTGCGGTGATTCCCGCGCACTACCCCGGCCACAGCGCTGCGACGGTGGTCGCCCGCGGGGACGCGTTCATGATTGACGACTGGCTGGATCTACCGCCGATCTGAGCTACGGGGGCGGGGTCGCCGAGCCGGTCGCGTTGCTCTGCAGGATGTCGCGGTGGCAGTCCACGTGCGTCTGCCCGGTCTGCTCCATACACACCAGAACCGGTGACTCCGTTTCCGACGGATACACCTCGTCGTTCGGGCCCGCGGTGGCTGTCGGACTCGAGATCTCGCCCGGATACGTCGACCAGATCGCGGCGTTGGTCGTCGGTAGGTGTGCGCAGTACGCAGGGGCCCCGCCTTGGGTGATGCCCGCGGCGCCCAACGTCGCGCAGTTGGCGCCTACTACCACCGCCGGCAACGTGACACCGCCCGGTGAAGCGGCGGCGGACGGGTTGGGCTTGACTTCTGCGTGGTGGTCACGGGTTCGGCCGAACACCACGAAAGCCAATGCGGCGACGACGATTACGACGAGCGCGATCGCCGCAGGGAGAAGGTAGCGCCGCCGCGGCTTGGCTTCCGGCCTCGCGTGTCGCGGGCCCGTCGTCGGAATCGCAAGCATGGTCTCGTCGGCGCCCCGATGCCGGTCCTCGGTGCCGATGTGATGCGCGAGTGCGCGGGCGAAGTCGATGCACCGGTCGTACCGGTCCTTGGGCAATTTGGCCAGCGCCTTGTCGAATACCGTTCCGAGGCTGGATAACTCGGGCCGGCGGCTACCGATCTGCGGCGGGTCGGCGGTCAGATGCTTGCTGATCACCACCGCTGGATTGGAGTGCTCGAACGGAGGTGTGCCGGTGAGCAACTGGAACGCCGTAGCGGCAAGCGCGTACTGATCGGCGCGGCCGTCGATCTCCTCGCCCTTGAGCTGCTCGGGTGCGGAGTACGCCACCGTGCCCACGGTCATGTTCGTCCCTGTGAGCATGCTCGTCTCGCCGATCCGGCGGGCAATCCCGAAGTCGGCCAACATGATCCGCTGACCCTCAGCGTCGTGGTTGGCCATCAGGATGTTGGCAGGCTTGACGTCGCGGTGCAGCAGCCCTTTCTGGTGGGCGTAATCGAGCGCATCTGCGACAGCGGTGATGATCCGCACCACGTCGTCGGGCGGCATGCCGTCCGGATAGCGCTCGGCCAGCAGGCGGCCCACATCGGTGCCCTCGACGTAGTCCATCGAGATCCACAGCTGACCGTTGACGTCGCCCCGGTCGTGCACCTCGACGATGTGCGGATGCCAGAGCGTGGCCGCGATGTCCGCCTCGCGGCTGAAGCGTTCCCGGTACTCGCTTTCACAGCACACCGAAGCCGAGAGAAGCTTGAGTGCGTCGCGTCGTGGCAGCCGCGGATGCTGGGCGAGGTACACCTCGCCCATGCCCCCAGCACCCAGCGATCGCAGGATGGTGTACCCCGCGATCACCTCGCCGTCCACTAGCGGCATGGGCGCATCCTAGTTGCAGGCTTAGATCGGGGTGAGGCCGTGCTTGCGCTGCACACGGTCGATCTGCTTGTCACGCAGCAACCGCATGGATTTACGCAGAAGCAGCCGCGTCTCGTGCGGCTGGATCACCGCATCGATGAACCCGCGTTCGGCGGCGATCCACGGCGTTGCCATGTTGAGGTTGTACCCCTCGATGAACTCCGCGCGAATCTTCTGCACCTCGGGTGCCGTCGGATCCGGGAATCGCTTCACCAGCAGCTGTGCCGCGCCCTCGGCACCGATCACCGCGATCCGGGCCGTCGGCCATGCGAAGTTGAAGTCGGCTGTCAGCTGCTTTGAGCCCATCACCGCGTAGGCACCGCCGTAGGACTTGCGGATCGTGATCGTCACCTTCGGCACGTCGGCCTCGACGACCGCATTCAGGAACCGGCCACCACGCTTGATGATGCCGCCCTTCTCCTGCTCGACGCCGGGCATGAAGCCAGGGGTGTCGACGACGAAAACCAGTGGGAGATTGTAAGAGTCGCAGAACCTGATGAACCGCGCCGCTTTGTCGGACGCCTCGTTGTCGATCGCTCCCGACATGTGCATCGGCTGGTTGGCGATCACACCGACCGACCGCCCGTCCACCCGCGCGAACGCGGTGATGATCGCCGGACCTGCCTGCTGGGCCACATCGAACACGTCGCCGTCGTCGAAGATCCTAAGCAGGATCTCGTGCATGTCGTAGGCCATGTTGTCGCTGTCCGGCACGAGCGAATCAAGTTCGTAATCGTGCGGCGTGATCTGCGGCTCCAGGCCTGGATTGACGACGGGAGCGCTGTCGAATGTGTTGGGGGGCAGGAAGCTCAAGTAATCGCGGACGTATTGGAACGCCGCGGCTTCGTCCTCGACCACCTGATGAATGTTGCCGTAGCGGGCCTGCGCGTCGGCGCCGCCGAGCTCGTCGAGGCTGACATCCTCACCGGTGACGTCCTTGATGACATCGGGACCGGTGACGAACATGTAGCCCTGGTCCCGCACCGCTACCACCAGGTCGGTCTGGATCGGCGAATACACCGCTCCGCCAGCACATTTGCCGAGGATGATGGAGACCTCCGGGACGAGTCCGCGCAACAGCTCGTGGCGGCGGCCCAGCTCGGCGTACCACGCCAGCGAGGTCACCGCGTCCTGGATCCTCGCGCCTGCCGAGTCGTTGATGCCGATGATCGGGCAGCCGACCATCGCCACCCACTCCATCAACTTGGCGACCTTGCGGCCGAACATCTCTCCGACCGAGCCCTGGAACACCGTCTGGTCGTGGCTGAACACACCGACCGGCCTGCCGTTGATGGTGCCGTGGCCGGTGACGACGCCGTCGCCGAACAGCGCCTCGGGATCACCCGGCGTCTTGCAGAGCGCACCGATCTCCAGAAAGCTGCCGGGGTCTATCAGCGCGTGGATCCGTGCGCGGGCGCTCGGGATGCCCTTCTTCTCCCGCTTCGCGATGGCCTTCTCACCGCCGGGTTCCTTCGCCAGCTCGAGCTTCTCGCGGAGTTCGGCGAGCTTCTCGGCGGTGGTGGTGGGAGACGGTTCTACGGTCACTTCGCCTGGTGCTCCTCAGCCTCTATCCGGTTGATCGCCTCGCTCATGTGCGCGCCGACTTTCGCAATGTACGGCTCGTCGATCGCCTGGATGTGCTCGCCCCCGATGGGCACGACCTCCAGCTCCGAGACGAATTCGCCCCAGCCTCCGTCGGGCTGACGGATGGCGTAGCGCGGCTCGAAGAAGATCGCGTCGTCGTGGTAGCGATCGGCCATGTAGAGCGTGACGTGCCCGTCGTACGGCTGGATCTCCACCGTCTCGAGCAACCGGTTGTCCAGGTAGGACGTCCGCTGGTGCTCGATGACCCCGCCAGGGATCTGCACGCCGCTTTGGCTGACCGCGTCGAGGACGAACTGCACCTGGCCCGCGTCGTCGAGGTCCTCGAGCTGCTCATACGGGATCGGCGGAACCTCGACGTTGAAGGTCCGCTCCGCGAACCGCGCGTAGCGGTCCCAGCGGGCTCGGGTCTCCTCTTTGGTCTGCGGGATCTCCTCGCCAGGGCGGACCATGTCGATCAGGCCGACGAAGCGGACCTCGGCGCCAGCGCGCTTGAGGCCGATCGCGCACGCATATGCAAGCGCGCCGCCCAGCGACCAGCCGACCAGGATGAACGGCCCGTTGCCGCCCAACTCCAGCAGCTTCGGCAGGTACTGCGCCGCCCGCTCCTCGATGGAGCCCTCCACCCGCTCGATGCCGTACATCGGGGTGTCCTGCGGCAGCCGCTTCAGCAGCGGTTCGTACACCACCGTCGAGCCACCGGCGGGATGGAACACGAACACGGGCGTCCTATCCGAACCGTCCTGCGGCGCCCGCAGGGTACGGACGAAGCCCTCCAGCTCACCGGCTTCGAGGTACTCACGCACGACGGTCGCCAGCGCCTCGATGGTCGGGGCGGCGCTGACGTCCTCGACGGTGATAGTGCCCTCGGTCCGTTCCGAAAGCCGTTGCGCCATCTTCTCGGCGGTCGCGTCGTCCAGGGCAGGCAGCGCATTGAAGATGCCGCCGGGAGACTTCCCGGTGACGATGGCCCACGTCGCAAAGGTCACGCGTTCGGCCGCTTCACGCGGTGGCACGTCGGCGCCAAGTGCCTCGGTGACGGCCTCCTGAGTCAGCACCTGGGCGGCCATCTGAGCGGCTCCGGCCGCGACATCAGACTGCGTCGCTGCATCCGATTTGTTTGGACCCGCCGGATTCGTTGGCGGCGGCGGAATGGCCGGGCCACTCGGGTCCGTCGGGGGCGGCGGAATGTCCGACACGGGCTCGGCCGCGATCGGATGTCCGGCCTCCGCGAGCTTGGCCTCGAGCTCGGCGACAGTGGTCGCCCCGCCCATCAGCTCTGCCTGCGCAGCGGCGATCTCCTCGGCGGTCTGAGTCTTCTGCGTCTCGGCGAGCTCCTCGACCTCGTCGCGGTGATCGATCGCATATGCGATCAGCTTCTCAACCGCATACAGGTTCGCATCGCGCACCGCGGTCAGCTGAATCGGCGGCAGGTCGAAGTCGTACTCGACGCGGTTCTTGATCCGCACCGCCATCAGTGAATCCAGGCCGAGCTCGATCAGCGGCACCTCCCACGGCAGGTCCTCGGGCTCGTAGCCCATCGCAGCGCCGACGATCGCACCAAGCCGTTGAGCAATGGTCTCGCCGGTATCCGGTGACCACTTGGCAAAGCCCGCTGCGAGACCCGCGCCTGCAGTGAGGTTGTCCTGCAGGATTTCCGCGTCGTCTTCCTCTGCGACGGGGGCAGTCGTCGTCGAGACTTGTTCAGCCACAACAGCTCCGGTCGCCACCGCCGTTGGCAGCGCGGCTGCGTGCCCGCCACGCGTGACGACCGCGTCGTACACCAACGTGAACGACTCGTCGATCCGCGCATGCACCTGCACGGTCGCGCCCCCGGGGTGCCGGGTCAGCGTCGTCACCAGCCGCCCACCTTCGCCGGGCACCGCGCGCTGCTCGAATGCCGTCAGCTTCGCGTCGGGAATAACCTGTGCGGCGGCGGCTTTCACCAGCGCCCCGATATCGGCCTGCCCCTTCGGGGAATACTCCCAGACGTGGCGGCCATCAGGGGTTGCGACGTGATTGCCGGGCATCATCACCGAGCTGTCGCCGGTGAACTTCGCGTCTAGCCAGTGCGGCTTGCGGCGGAAGCGGGTCGGCGGGATGTTCGCATACTCGCCGCGCCCAAACATGGTTCTGAAGTCCAGGTCGTGACCATGCACGAACAGCTGCGCCATGGTCGACGTCATCGAGTCGACCTCGTCCTGCTTGCGCGCCAGCGTCGCGATCAGCTGTGCGTCGTGCAGTCCGGCCGAAGCCGTCGTCAGGCCCACCTGCATAAGCGCCACCGGATTCGGCGCCAGCTCAAGGAAAGTGGTGTGGCCGTTGTCGACGGCGTTACGAATGCCCTGGGTGAAGTGGACGCTGTGGCGCAGGCCCTTTTTCCAGTACTCGACATCGTGGATCGGCTCTCCACCCGGCCGGATGTAGCCGCCCTCGTGCACCGTCGAGAAGTAGCCGGTGGTGAGCGGCAGCGGCTCGATGCCCTGCAACTCGGCGGCCAGTTCACCGAGCAGCGGGTCCATCTGCTGAGTGTGGCTGGCGCCCTTGGTCTGGAACTTGCGGGCGAACTTGCCCTCCGACTCCGCGCGGGCGATGATCGCGTCCACCTGGTCAGGTGGCCCGCCGATGACCGTCTGCGTCGGCGCGGCGTATACGCACACCTCGAGATCGGGGAAGTCGGAGAACACCGTCTTGATCTCGTCGGTGGAGTACTCGACGAGCGCCATCAGCCGGATGTACTCGCCGAACAGCATGGCCTCGCCCTCGCCCATGAGGTGAGCGCGGGAGCAGATGGTGCGGGTGGCGTCGGCCAGTGAAAGGCCACCTGCGAAGTAGGCCGCGGCCGCCTCGCCGAGCGACTGGCCAACCACTGCAGCCGGTTTCGCGCCGTGCGCCTTGAGCAGCTCCCCGAGCGCGATCTGGATCGCGAAGATCACCGTCTGGGTGGTCTCGATGCCGTAGTCCTGCGAGTCGTCGAGGATCAGCTCGACGACCGAGTAGCCCAGCTCGTCCTGAACCAGCGAGTCGACCTTGTCGATCCACTCCGCGAACGTCTCGTTGCGCAGATACAGGGTCTTGGCCATCTTGCGGTGCTGTGCACCGAAACCGGCAAGCACCCACACCGGCCCGTTGGTGACAGGACCGTCGGCGGTGAACACATTCGGGTTCTGCTTGCCGTCCGCCAGCGCCCGCAGACCCTTGACGGCCTCGTCGTGGTCGTGGGCCATCACCACGGCACGGGATCGGCCGTGGTTGCGCCGCGACAAGGAGCGACCGATCGACTCGAGCGACGACGCCCGGCCCTCAGGGCTGTCGATCCAGTCGGCGAGCTCAGCGGCGGTGGCCTTCTTGCGTGACGTCAGAAACCCCGAAACGGCAAGCGGCACAACGGGAGCAGCCGACTCCTCGGATTCGATCTCCTCGCGCGCCACCTCGAGCAGCCGCTTCGCCTCGTCGGTGAGGCCAGGCAGTTCCGGCTCGTCGTCGGAGGCGGCGACGTGCTCGGCCTCGTCTTCATCTTCCGCATCGTGGTCGATGAATTCGCCGTACTCGTCCATCCGCACCCCGCCGACGTAGACAGCGTCGGCTTCAGGCGACTTCGCCGTCTCAGCTTCGGGCTCCGATTCCGGCTCGGGTTCAACGAGATCCGATGGGAGCACCTCGCGAAGCACTAGGTGCGCGTTGGCGCCACCGAAGCCGAAACCGGACACCCCTGTGATCGCGTGGCCACTATAGCGTGGCCAGTCCGTGACGGTGTCGGCCACCTTCAGATGAATCGCGTCGAAGTCGATATACGGGTTGGGGCCGGCGTAGTTGATCGACGGCGGGATCTTGTCGTTCTTGAGCGCGAGCGCCATCTTGGCAAGGCTGGCGGCGCCTGCCGCCGACTCCAGGTGTCCCACATTGGATTTCACTGCGCCAAGCAGCGCGGGCTTGTCCGCGTCTCGACCCCTGCCGACAACGCGGCCAAGCGCATCGGCCTCGATCGGGTCGCCGAGGATGGTTCCTGTGCCGTGCGCCTCGACGTAGTCGACGTCTCGAGGGTTGATACCGGCGTTCTTGTACGCCTTGCGCAGCACGTCGGCCTGCGCGTCGGGGTTCGGCGCGAGCAAGCCGTTGGACCGGCCGTCGTGGTTCACCGCGCTGCCCGCGATGACCGCGATGATCTCGTCACCGTCGCGGCGGGCGTCGGCCAGCCGCTTGAGCACCAACATGCCGCCGCCCTCGGATCGGGCGTAGCCGTCGGCGTCCTGCGAGAACGACTTGATCCGGCCGTCCGGCGCGAGCACGCCACCGACCTCGTCGAATCCGACCGTCACCAGCGGGGTGATCAACGCGTTGACGCCGCCGACGATGGCGACGTTGGCCTCGCCCGAGCGCAACGCCTGCACACCTTGATGAGCGGCGACCAGCGAGGAAGAGCACGCGGTATCGATGGTCATCGACGGTCCGCGGAAGTCGTAGAAGTAGGACACCCGGTTGGCGATGATCGAGCTCGTGGTGCCGGTGATCGCGTAGGGGTGTGCGACAGAGGGATCGGCCACCGATAGGAAGCTGTAGTCGTTGTTCGTCGATCCGACGTAGACGCCGACGTTCTCACCGCGCAGGCTTGACGCGGGGATGCGGGCGTTCTCCAGTGCTTCCCAAGTCAATTCAAGCGTCATCCGCTGCTGCGGATCGATGTTGTCTGCCTCCATCTTCGACAGCGCGAAGAACTCGGCGTCGAAGCCCTTGATGTCGGTGAGGTAGCCGCCGCGGGTGCGGGCCTTGGCGACGCGCTCGGCGATCCGAGGCTCTTCGAGGAACTCCTCCCAGCGGCCCTCGGGCAGATCGGTGATGGCGTCGCGACCCTCGAGCAGCGCCTGCCACGTCTCGTCCGGCGTGTTCATGTCGCCGGGGAAGCGGGTGGCGATGCCGACGATGGCGATGTCGTCGAGGTCGTGGTCGCGTGACCAGTCGGTGTCGTCGTCGGACAGCTCGACCTCGGGCTCGCCCTCGACGATGACCGTGGCCAACGCCTCGATGGTGGGATGACGGAACGCCACGGTGGCAGTCAGCGTCACACCGGTGAGATCCTCGATGTCGCTGGCCATCGCGACAGCGTCACGTGACGACAGTCCCAACTCGACCATCGGTGTCGCGTCGTTGATCGCGTCGGCTGGCTGGCCTGTCGCGGTGGCAATCCAGTTGCGCAGCCAGGTGCGCATCTCCGCGACCGTCATATCGGTTCGTGGTGTTCCTGCGTCGGCGGCGACATCCGACGACGGGGCGTTGTCAATCTCAATCTCGGCGGGTTGCGAATCGTCTTGTGGTTCAGTCATATTCAATCACCTCCGGACCGACAGCACGCTCGTCGTCCGCTCGTCTTCTTTCCGGGTGGGTCAGCGCCGTCAGTCGCCTTCATCGGGGAATGCGTTGGCCACCTTCCCGCTGCGCAGGCTCCCGTCAAGGTAGGCGCTGCGGCAGGCGCGGCGGCCGATCTTTCCGCTGGACGTCCGTGGAATTGCGCCCGCGGGGGTCAGCAGCACGTCGCGGACGGTAACGCCGTGGCGCACCGCGATCGCGGCGCGAATGTCGTCGGCGACAGGCGCAAGGTCCATCTTGTTGGCGCCCGCTGCTCGCTCACCGACGATGACCAACTGCTCGGAGCTGTCGTCGGGGTCGCGTTTCAGACCGGCATGCGCGTTCTCGAACACCTCGTCGGGCAGCTGGTTGGCAGGCACCGAGAACGCAGCGACGAAGCCGGTGCGAAGTGCCTTCGACGACTCCTGCGCCGAGTACTCCAGGTCCTGTGGGTAGTGGTTGCGGCCGTCGATGATCACCAGATCCTTTACGCGCCCGGTGATGTAGAGGTCGCCGTCGTAGAAAGCGCCGTAGTCACCCGTGCTCACCCAGGTGGCGTCATCCGTCGCGCGCTCGGCATGCGAGGGGTTGGTGCGGGACTTGAGGATGTTCTGGAAGGTCGCGACCGACTCCTCCGGCCTGTTCCAATACCCGGTGCCCATGTTCTGGCCACTGATCCAGATCTCGCCGATCTGTCCGTCCGGAAGCTCGCTTGCCGACTCGGCGTCGACGATGACGACCCACTCCGCGATGCCGACCTTGCCGGCCGACGCCTGCGCCACGGCCTTGGGCGAGTCCTCGGCCACCTCAACGAAACGGTGGTTGTTCAACTCGTCGCGGTCGACGTTGACGATCTTCGGCGGCTCGCCAGGAAGCGTCGTGGACACGAAAAGCGTCGCCTCGGCCAAGCCATAGGCAGGCTTGATGGCGACAGGGTTGAAGCCGTAGGGGCCGAACGCCTCGTTGAACCGGCGCACGGTGGCGGCCGAGATGGGCTCGCTGCCGTTGAGCACCGCCTTGACGTTCGACAGGTCCAGCGGCTCTTCGCCCTCCTTGGGCAGCCCACGGGCGGCCGCATGATCGAACGCGAAGTTCGGCGCCACCGAGATGACACCGCCGATGTCACCTGGCTTGCGCGCGATCTCTCGGATCCAGCGTCCCGGCCTGCGCACGAACGCCGCGGGCGTCATGAACGTCACGTAGTGGCCGATCATCGGGGCCACCAGTGCGGTGATCAGTCCCATGTCGTGGAAGAAGGGCAGCCAGCTGACGCCGCGGTCGCCTTCCTCGCCGTCGAGCGACTCGATGACCTGCACCACGTTGGTGGCCAGGTTGAGGTGCGTGATCTGGACACCGGTCGGGATGCGCGTCGAACCCGAGGTGTACTGCAGGTAGGCGATGGTTTCGACGTCGACGTCGACGTGTTCCCACGTGACACCGACGTCGTCGGGAACGGCATCGACAGCGATGACGCGCGGCCGCTCCTTCGCGGGCCTGCTGCGGAAGAACTTCCGTACGCCTTCTGCGGAGGCGGTGGTGGTCAGGATCGCCGTCGGCTCGCAGTCGTCGAGCACAGCGTGCAGACGGCCGACGTGCCCTGGCTCGGCCGGGTCGAACAGCGGCACCGCGACGCGGCCGGCGTAGAGGGTGCCGAAGAAGGCGACGATGTACTCGAGGTTCTGCGGGCACAGGATCGCGACCCGGTCACCCGGCTGGGTGACCTGCTGCAGACGGGCGGCAATGGCACGGTTGCGAACGCTGAACTGCGCCCAGTTCAGGTCGCGTGCGACTCCGTCGCGCTCGGTGGAGAAGTCGAGGAAGCGGTAGGCGAGCTTGTCGCCGCGCACCTTCGCCCACTTCTCGACGTGGCGGACCACACTGCCGTTGTCGGGAAACCGAAGCAAACCGTCCTTGAGGAACGGGTTGTGGAAGGCCATGTCTCTCTCCTGTCAAAGCCGCTCGTCGGGCGCGTGTTCTCCCAAGCGGTCGGGCCGCTGCACAGACAGCCGACGGCGCGAACCCAAACCGCGAAGATCCTACCGAGACATCGAGGTATGCCCTCTGATCAGGAGAATCTGGTCAGCCGCTGCGTATCGCTCTTACTTTTTTCTTAATGTTAAGGGACGCCCATGTCGCGGGCCAAATCGGTCCGGTCACATGTCAGCCATGTTTTGGGTGCGGAGCGTTATTTATCATGTTCTGCGCCCAGCCCAGTGTCCACTGCGTAGAAGGCGCACCGTCGAGATTCCAGAAGTCGGGCGTGGCGTACAACGCGTGAACCGGCTGGCCTGCCCCACCACTGAGCACCTCAAGCGTCCTAGGCAGCTCGGTGATGTTGAAGGCGGACTCCGGGGCGGCGCAGATAAGGTCGCCTGCTGCACATATCTCGTTGGTCCGGTCGTTGAGCATCCCGAATCCACCCGGACGCGCACCGGTCATCGTCAGCCCGAGGGCCGACAGCGTCGGCACCTCGTGCAGGGTGATCTCGGCGCCCTGGCCGTCGGGCTTGGGTCCGATGTCCTTCCCGACGTTGTCCTGCCTTCGGCCGTCGGCGATCAATGTCACACCGAGGACCAGATCTTCGTCGACGGGTCCTCGGCCGTTTCCGATATCGCTGGCCATGTCCCCCGCGATCACTGCACCCTGGGAGAAGCCTGCGAGCACAAAGCTGGTCAGCGGGCAGCGGTTGTTCATGTCCGTCATCGCCTTCACCGCGGCGCGGGTGCCCTCGGCGCGGCTGTCGTTGTACGACATCTGCTTGTCGGCCGACAGTGGATTGTGGAACTGCGCGGTGTACGGAACGGTGAAGATCTCCAGCCGCTCCGGGCCGAATTGCGCACGGATCGGGTTGGTCACCTTCAGCATCAGCGAATTCGGGAACTGCGTCGGGTTGAGGGGGTCGTCGGTCGGTGACGACTCCCATGTGCCTGGAATCGAAATCATCGAAACATCTGGGCAACTGGCGTCCTGGAACTCGGGGCGCGGTTTCTTCGACGTGGGTGGCACGGCCGTAGGCGGCACCGCGGATGGCGGCAGCGCCGTGTAGGGGGTCTGCGGTTTGCGCAGCACGACAATCACGATTGCCACGATCAACACAACGACGAGGGCCATCGCCCCTGCGGCTACGAGCGCGAGGATGCGGTGGCGTTTCCGCCGATTCTTCTTTGGCATGTTCTCCTGCTAGCAGAGTCGGTCAGTTGCGATGCGAATGTAGTCAGCCGTGGCGGAATTGACCTCATCGGCAGGCGGTGCCGTCGAGCTCATGTGGCTGTTGCGCACATCGTTGCGCACCAGCGGTACCACGAAGTCCCACACCCCCTGATCGCTCTGCTTGGCGGCACGCGCCTGACATACATACGACCCGATGCTCAGCGCCTGCAGGTCGCTCGACGGCTTCACCCCTGCGGCCTTCAGCGCATCGAGGTAGGCGCGCTGCTGCCCGGTCACGGTCAGCGCGTCCAAGCCATCGTCCTGTTGCGGCGGGCCTGGCGGCTGCCCATCGGATTGTCCATGTGCTGGCGCGGTCTCCGATGACAGCCCGACGGTTGCCATCATGTCGTCGGCGACCGAGCATCCCGTCAGCAGCGCGGTGGAGGATGCGATCAGCAACGAGCTTGCTGAGCACCTGAAAAGCTTTGCCGGACTGGCCGGGCGCCGTACGGCTTGCTGCACACCTCCAAGGTACCGGCTGTGCCGGGCGGGCCCGGCGACCGTGAGGTGCCTACTTGATGGTGGCGACGAGTTCGCCCGACATCGCCCCCAGCTGTCCTGACCAGGTGCCCCAGTCGTGTTGTGGGCCATCCGGGAAGTCGAAGTGCCCGTTGTGGCCGCCGACGTTGCGGTAGTGCTGATAGAAGGTCCGGTTGCTGCCCTGGGCCTGATCGCAGTAGCCGATCATCGCGGCGGGATCGCTGCAGCCCAGAGTGGATGGGCTGTACACCCACAGTCGGGTGTTGTTGTCGGCCAGCAGCGCCACGTGCACATCGGGGTCGTGCCACTTCCACCGGCCCAGCTGTGGCAGGCCCCACATGTTGCGGGTGTCCACGCCGCCGAACTCGGCCAGCCCCGCGGTGATCGCACCGTTGAGAGTCGTCGCGGACGGGGTGAGGAAGCCCGAAAGCGAGCCTGCGAAGCGGTAGCGGTCCGGATGGAACGTCGCGAGCGTCAGTGCGCCGGTGCCGCCCTGCGCGGCGCCGACGATGCCGTGCCCGTTGGGCGCAAGGCCCTTGTTGGCCGCCAGCCAGTCGGGCAGCTCATTGGCGAGGAAGGTCTCCCACTGCTTGCCGCCGTCCTGTTCCCAGTCGGTGTAGAAGCTCCATGCGCCGCCCGCCGGCGCGGCCACCGAGATGCCCTTGCCTGCGAGGGTGTTCATCGCGTTGCCCGCTGTCACCCAGTTGCTCACATCCGGTCCTGCGTTGAACGCGTCGAGCAGCACGACCATGTGCGGGCCGCCGGCCTGGAAGGCGACCGGGATGTCGCGGCCCATCGCCGCCGACGGGACCATCAGCGTTTCCACGGCGGCGTTAGCCGTCGGCGCGGCAGCGGTCCACAGTCCAGTGGCCAGTACCACGGTCATGATCGCTCGAATCAACCCACGCATCTGCAACCCCGCCTCACCGTCGTTTGGCCTGTCCCCGCCGCAAGGTAGTGAACCACAACACCGGAGCGGGCCGCTCCCGAAACGACGGACGGCGGCGACCCCCGAGAGGATCGCCGCCGCCGAATGCGTCGTCTTACCGGCTTAGCCGCCGTTCGAGGCCGGTGTCGCCGTGGCCAGAGGTACAGACGGTTGCGGCGTCGCGCCGAGCACCCGCTGGATGTCGGGCTTCATCTGCTGCAACTGCGCACCCCAGTAGTTCCACTGGTGAGTACCACCGGACGGGAAGTTGAACACGCCGTTCTTGCCGCCCGCCGCGATGTAGTTGTCCTGGAACGTCTTGTTCGTCCGCAGCGTGAAGCCCTCGAGGAACTTCGCGTTGAACAGGTTGCCCGAGCTCATGCCCGCGTCCAACTCGGATGGCTTGCCGTCACCGCAGTAGACCCAGAGGCGGGTGTTGTTCGCGACAAGCGTCGACATCTGGACCATCGGGTCGTTGCGCTTCCACGCGCTGTTCGCGTCGCCCGTCGAGCCCCACATGTCGTCGGCCTTGTAGCCGCCTGCGTCGCCCATCGACATGCCGACCAGCATCGGCCACCAGCCCTCGGACAGGTTCAGGAAGCCCGACAGCGACCCCGCGTACTGGAACTGCTCCGGGTGGTAGATCGCGAAGATGAGTGCGGCAGAGCCGGCCATCGAGAGGCCCACCGCTGCGTTTTTGTTCGGGTTCACACCCTTGTTGGCCGCCAGGTAAGCAGGCAGCTCGCTCGTCATGAACGTCTCCCACTTGTACGTCGTGCAGCCCGCCTTACCGCAAGCCGGCTTGTACCAGTCGCTGTAGAAGCTGGACTGACCGCCGACCGGCATGATCACCGCAAGGCCGGAGTCGAGGTACCACTCGAAAGCAGCGGTGTTGATGTCCCAGCCGTTGAAGTCGTCCTGCGCGCGCAGACCGTCGAGCAGATAGACGCCCGGCGCGTTGGCACCACCGTTCTGGAACTGAATCTTGATGTCATGACCCATGCCCGCGGACGGAACCATGAGGTACTCAACCGGCAACCCCGGTCGAGAGAAAGCCCCTGCAGTCGCCGAGCCTCCGACGACGCCAACCAGGGCGGGCAACACGGCGGCCACCATGGCCGCGACCGTGAGCCGGCGCGCCCAGGCGCCGCGCATCTTCCCAACGAAAGTCATGCTTCTACCTATCCCATCTGTTGTATGCCGCACGGCAGACACAGGGCGCCGTGCCCGAGCAGTCAACCACATATCGCTGTGATCCCTCCATTCAGCGCGTATCGTGCCTGGTCGCTCCGTCGCCGTTGAAGGTTGCGATCCGGAAGGGCTATCGCGCCGAAAGGGCGGTAGCGTTACCAAACTCCCAGGAAACCCCGTCAGCTAACAACGCGCCGACGGTCAAGGCCCCGTTGCCTGCATGCCGGTGTAGGGGGGCGCTGACGGCGGGGGTATCTCGAGACCGCAGCGCACGAGCTCGTAGAGCGGCACCCGATCGATTCGATAGCCGGTGAACTCGGGTGCATGCACCAGGTTTGAGAAGAACCGTCGCAAACCCATCGGCCCGCGGACCGACGTCAAAACGGCATCGGTGCCGGGGCATTTCAAGGCGACCTCGGCCTGCGCCACCCAGTCCTGATCCAGGTAGGCAGGAATGAACGGCGGGATCTTCAGGAACGGGCCCTCGGCTACCGCCCAATCCGGAAACAGGTTCTTGTCGTGCCCGATACGGCCGTCAGCCAGCCGACTCGTGTGCGCCGCCAGCGGGTTTGCCAGCCCGATCTGATCGATCACCCGCACGTCCAACCCGACGTTCATTCCCAGCATGCCGAGGTTGGTGAAAAATACCGTGTGCGGCCCCTTGTAGTCCTTCCGCAGGTCGGCGGGCAGATCAGGCGGCGGCGGTACGGCGGGCACCACGTCCCATTGGTCATAGTTGCCAGACGGCAACAACAGCGCACCCTGTGGGGTGTTGTTGAGCGCAACGAGCACCGCCCGCATGCGTGGATAGTCAAGGTAGTCGGCGGCGGTCAACGGGTGCGCGTTGCCGGTGGCCTGCGAGTAGAACCGGCGTTCGTCGACGATGCCGGTGTAGGTGACGCGGGTGGCGTCCGACCCCATGCCGGGCGAATTGGCCGCCCACAGTGACCAAATCGCCACCGACAACCACAGCACGCCCGTCGCTCCCGCGAACAGATAGCCTGCGCCACGGGGCATTTGGACCCCGTCGGGCAACACCATCGGGATCACGGCCACCGGCGCAAGCAGAAGGAACACCGGCGTGAGCAGCACCCGGCCGTGCATGAAGTCGCCGCCCTGACGGATCCAGTAGATCGCCTGAAGGAGACCGCTGACGACGATGAAAATCACTACAGCGGAAGGACTTTGAACTCTACGGGCCAGCCAACTATAGCCCGGTGGGGTCGCGCGGCGGATCCACCAGGGCCGCCCGCGGGTGACCAACGCCACCACGCCAAGACCGAGGAGCAGGATCGCCGGCGCCCAGAGCAGATACGGTCGGTTGAAGTTGGCCAGGTAGACAAAGCCTTGGGCCCATTTGGATCCCGTCGCATCCTTGGCGAGCGCGGTGCCCGGGTAGAGCAGGCCGTAGTAACCCATCCGGAAGATCTCGTAGCCGACCGGGACCAGGCCGCCTGCGACGATGATCAGCGTGCGGCGGCGCCAGGTACGGGCCGCGACGAGCATCATGGTCAGCGCGAGCCCGCCGACCAGCGCCAGCTCGGGACGGACCAGCACACTCAACCCTGCCACGAAAGCCAGTGCCGCATCGAAGAATCGGCCGACGACGTTGGTGGCCGGCGGCGGCGGTCCAGCAGGAAGGGGTGCTCTTCGCAGCGTCGGCGGCGCGCCCCTGCGCGGCATCGGAGGGTGCTGCGGCACGGAATGGGCGCGCAACGCCTGCGACCAGCAGACCATCATCCACCACAACAGCCCCAAATAGGCCAGCACCAAACCGTTTTCGAGGCCAGAGGTGGCGAAGTCGCGCGCAGGCGGCACCGCGATGTAGACAAGCGCCGCTGCGGGCAGCAGCAAGGCCCGGCGTCCGCGAAGGCCGGGCGCATACAGCCGGCCTGCACCAAGCATCGCCATGGCCACCCCGGCAACGCTGAGCACCAGGGCCACCACAAGCGCCACGTACTCCAGCCGGACCGGGCCGCCGATCCAGCCGCCCAGGTAGATCAGATAGGTCCAGATCGTCGACGTGTTCGCCTCGACGCGTTCGCCGGTGTTGAAGACGGGGCCGTTGCCTGCCAACAGATTTCGCACCGTGCGCAGCACGATCAGCCCGTCGTCGGCGATCCAGCGCCGCTCCCAGGCGCCCCAGCCAAACAGCGCCACAACCACCACGACACCGACCCACAGGCTGACCCGAGCGGTCCAGTCATAGGGGAACGCCGGCCAGCGAGCCAGCCGACGTTCCATCGTCGCTCCTACCCGGTCAACTGAGGAAGACGGCGGCACCGATGGTTCCGATCCAAGCCAGGAACAACACCTGCAGCACGCGGTCCTTCAGCGCGATCTCCTCGGGCTCGCCTGCCATTCCGCCGTCGACGTCGACTGCGTACCGCAGCATCGCGATGGTGATCGGGACGATCGTGACCGCGTACCACGATGCGTTGGCGCCATCGCGCTCGAATGCCCACAGTGAATAGCAGACGATCATGGCGGTTGCCGACAGTGTCCAGACGAAGCGTAGATAGGTGCCTGTGTAGCTCTCGAGCGACTTCCGGATCTTCGCTCCAGTCCGTTCGGCCAGCTGGAGCTCGGCGTAGCGCTTACCTGCCACCATGAACAACGACGCGAACGCCATAACCAACAGGAACCACTGTGACAGAGGGATACTCGCCGCGACACCACCGGCGATCGCCCTCAACAGATAGGCAGAAGTCACAATGCAGATATCAAGAACCGCCTCGTGCTTCAGCCCGAAGCAGTAGGCCAGCTGCATCGCGATGTAGACGCCGATGACCACCGTGAGGTTCGACGTTGCCAGAAACGAGATGGCCACCGACGCGATACCCAACACCGCCGCCACGCAATAGGCCAGCCACTCCGGCACCACCCCGGCGGCGATCGGCCGGAACCGCTTAGTCGGGTGCTGGCGGTCGGCCTCGACGTCGCGGGCGTCGTTGACCAGATAGATCGACGATGCGGCTAGCGAGAACGCCACGAACGCGATCGCAACCTCGACCGCGACCTCGCGGTAGTCGTATCGGACGTTACCGCCAAGGGCGGCCACCGGTGCGGCGAGGACCAGTACGTTCTTCAGCCACTGCCGCGGCCGCATCGCCTTGATGACGCCGCTGACGAGATTCTTGGGTGGACCCTTGACGGGTGCCTGCTCTTCACTCATCTGTGTTGCGCTCTCTGCACTGCTCTCACTCGAGATGCTCATCCGTCTCCTCCAACCCGATCAGCGACGGCTGCGACCGTCTTGGCAACGACCGCTCCGACCGCGACGCCGGTGAGCACGTCGCTGGGGTAGTGCACGCCAAGCACCAAACGGGACAACGCCATTGGCGGTACGAGGATCACAGGCAGTGGCAGGCCGGTGGTGCGCGCCAGCAGCATCGAAGCCGCGGTGGTCGACGTGGCGTGCGCGGACGGGAAGCTCAATCGGCTCGGCGTTCCGACGTTGACGGCGATGGCAGGGTGATTCGGGCGTTCGCGCTTGACCACCCGCTTGATCACCACCGCGGCGGCGTGGGCGAGGAACGCTCCAACGCCTGCGGCAACCCATGCGCTGCGCCGCCGAGGCTGCAGCACAGCGCCCAACGCTGCCACCGCGACCCAGCCGATGCTGTGCTCACCGAAGTGCGAAAGGCCGCGCGCGACGGCGAGAACGCCGGGCCGGTCGGCCAGCGCCGACTGCACGGCCACCAGGGCGGCCTCCTCCCCCCGCGGGTCTTCAGCCATTGGCCGGCGATTCGAGGAGAACCGTCTCCCATTTTTGCTTGGATGACAACACCGGCAGAGCCTCGCGGTACACCTTGCGCATCCGATTGAACTTGCGGGCGAGAAGCAATTGGCGACGCGCCGACTCACGAAGCAGCGCAAACATTTTCGCGCGGTCGCGTTGCCGGTAGACGACACCGCGGCCGTCGGCGGTGGTCACCGTTACCCCGTCGAACTTGCTCAACGAGAACCAGCGGGCATCCTGCGTCGCGACGTTGACCTGTGGGCGGCGATGGTGCTCGGGGTCGTGTGGCCTTAGTTGGTGCACGACTCCGCGGGCAAGGCGGACCGAGATCGCCACCGGGTTGGTCGGAATCTTCACCTTCTTGCGCCGCTTGTCTGACGCCGGGGGCAGCGCGGTGGCACCGGGCAGTACCACCGCGTCGGGGAACTCCTGGCGCAGGTTGCGCACCTCAGGCAGCGCGGACTCCAGGATCGAGAAGATGTGCTCGGGACCGGCCAAGAAGTCGTCCATCGCCTTGTTCTGGATCGCGACAGTCGAATATTCAAGGCACAAAAGGTGTTTTAACGTCGCCTTCATGTGGCTTGCGATCAGTCCCGCAATGTTGCCGTCCCAGTGCATAGCCGCGACCACAAGCCTGTTGCGCAGGTGGAAGTAGGCCTGCCAGTCGATGGCGTCGTCCTTATCGCTCCATGCCATATGCCAGATGGCCGCCCCTGGCAACGTAACTGTCGGGTAGCCGTGCTCACCGGCGCGCAACCCGTAATCGGCGTCGTCCCACTTGATGAACAACGGCAGCGGCTGGCCGAGTTCCTCTGCGACCTGACGCGGGATCATGCACATCCACCAGCCGTTGTAATCGACGTCGATGCGACGGTGCAGAAGCCTGCTGCGGTATTCGTCTTCGTCGCTCAGCCGGTACTTGGCGAAGTTGTGGTCGTATTCGGTGTTGACCGCGTTGGTCCACATGAAGTTCTCTTGGTCGACCATTTCGCCCATGACGTGCAGGTGCGATGGCTCTTGCAGGTTAAGCATCTGACCACCGACGAGGGTCGGCACCTTGGCGAACCGATTCATCGCCAGGGCACGCAGCACCGAGTCCGGCTCAACGCGGATGTCGTCGTCCATGAACAGAATCTGTTCGCAGTCGGTGTTTTTCAGCGCCTCATACATCACCCGGCTGTAGCCGCCCGAGCCGCCGAGGTTTGGCTGGTTGTGGATCGACAGCCGGTTGCCCAGAGGGGCGGCGGCCGCAGCGAAACCAGGGTGATCGACGGTCTTATTGGTACCCTGGTCGGACACGATGACCGCGCCAATCACCTCGTCCACCAACGGATCCGATGTCAGCGCGGCCAGTGCGTTGACGCAGTCCGCCGGCCGGTTGAACGTCGGGATGCCTACCGCGACATTGGCTCGGCCCGGCGCGGGCACACTCGCGTACCAACCTGCGCTGTGCACGATGACCTTGGAATTGGTGGTGATGTCGAACCAAATCCAGCCGCCGTCCTCGAACGGATCGAGGCCGATCTCGAATTCAACGTATGCGGGCTCGTTCGAGTCGCCGCTGGAAACAGGTGCCCCGCCAACGGTGATCCTGGAGCCGGTGGCCTTGGACCTGTAGACATCGACGCGGGCGCTGCCGGTCAACTCGACGCGCAACACCACTGATTCGATCATCGACCAGCGACGCCAATAGCTGGCGGGGAAGGCATTGAAGTATGTCGCGAACGACACCTCGGACTCCGCGCCGATCTCCAGCGTGGTGCGGGTCGGCGGGTGCGCGCGCCTAGCGTTGGTTTCGGATTCCTCTATATAGAGCTTGCGGACGTCAAGCGGCTCACCCGGCCGCGGCAGGATGACACGTGCGAGAAGACTAACCGCCCTGGATTCCCCGGCGTACAGCGCGCCGGACGGAATGTCACTCATTCTCTACTGCTTTCGGTCAGCGGCGCACCGTCACGAAGGTGCGGCGCGAGTGTGTTGTCATACATGTTCAGTGCACTGGCGATGGCCATGTGCATATCGAGGTACTGGTAGGTGCCCAGCCGCCCGCCGAACAACACCTTCGCCGATTCTGTCTCGTTCTTGGCCCTGGCCCGGTAGGCGGCAAGCAGGTCACGGTCGGCCTCGGTGTTGATCGGATAGTAGGGCTCGTCGTCGTCGTCGGCGAACCTCGAGTACTCCCGCATGATCACCGTCTTGTCAGTCGGGTATGCCCGCTCTGGATGGAAATGACGGAACTCGTGGATGCGCGTGTAGGGCACCTCGAGGTCGTTGTAGTTCATCACAGGAGTGCCTTGAAAGTCCCCGCAGTCACTCAGAACCTCGACCTCGAAATCCAGTGTCCGCCAACCAAGCCGGCCCTCGGCGTAGTCGAAGTAGCGGTCCAGCGGACCGGTGTAAACCACTGGGGCGTCGGGATTTTCGGCGCGCAACGCGTCGCGGACGTCGAACCAGTCGGTGTCCAGCCGCACCTCGATGCGGTCGTCGGCGGCCATGTTCTTCAGCCACGCGGTGTAGCCGTCGGCAGGCAGACCCTCGTAGGTGTCGTTGAAGTAGCGGTTGTCGAAGGTGTAGCGAACCGGCAGCCGGGCGATGTTGGCCGCAGGCAACTCCTTGGGATCGGTCTGCCACTGCTTGGCGGTGTAGCCCTTGACGAATGCCTCGTACAGCGGCCTGCCGATCAGCGAGATGGCCTTTTCTTCGAGGTTCTGCGCGTCGGCGGTCTCGATCTCGGCGGACTGCTCGGCGATGAGCTGGCGCGCCTCGTCGGGGGTGAAGTACTTGCCGAAGAACTGCGACACCAGGCCAAGGCCCATCGGGAACTGGTAGGACTGCCCGTTGTGCATCGCGAACACGCGGTGCTGGTAGCCGGTGAAGTCGGTGAACTGGCGCACGTAGTCCCACACCCTCTGGTTGGAGGTGTGGAACAGGTGCGCGCCGTACTTGTGCACCTCGATGCCGGTCTGCGGCTCGGGTTCGGAGTACGCGTTGCCACCGATGTGTGGTCGCCGGTCGACGACGAGAACACGCTTGCCCAGTTGGGTCGCCACGCGCTCGGCAATCGTCAGACCGAAAAATCCGGAACCGACGACAAAGAGGTCAAAACGAGCGGTCATCGGCAGCAAGGGTATCCGACCGCGAGGGCCCGCTTCGAATCCGACGGCGGCACAAGGTTGCGATCGGCTCACAATTCCGCATCGTCACTTTAGTCCCAGTAGTCACACTAGTACCGTCGATCACGTTGGCCCATTGGTCAGCCACGAACACCTACCAGACGTAGTCCATGTATTGAGGAGACTTCCGTGCCGAACCGACGTCGTCGCAGGCTTTCGACAGCCATGAGCGCAGTCGCCGCCCTGGCAGTCGCGAGTCCAGCAGCCGTTGTTGCCCTTTCCGATCTGTCCGAGCGCACCGAGCCGCCTGCGCAGCACCGCCAGTTCGTCCAGGCCGCAACGATCACCGACCTGCCCAACGAGCTGATGTCGGCGCTATCGCAGGGCCTGTCGCAGTTCGGTGTCAACCTGCCCCCGTTGCCGACCGGTCTGCTCACCGGATCGCCCTCGGCCACGCCGGCGACACTGACCTCACCGGGGCTCACCACCCCAGGCCTGACCGCACCCGCGCTCACCACACCGGGCCTGACCGCACCGGGCCTGACACCGGGTCTCACCACCCCTGGCCTGACGACTCCCGGTCTTACCGCGCCGGGCGCCGCCCTGCCGCCGCTCACCGCGACCGGTCCCGGTCTGACTGACCCGGCGCTGACGAACCCGGCATTGTCGAACCCGGCGCTGACCAGCCCGGCGCTGACCAGCCCGACCGGGCTGGCCCCAGGCCTCACCACGCCGCCGGCCACCGGTCTCAACCCGGCGCTCGCAGCGCCGATTTCCAATGCGGCCGGCCTGCCCGCACCCGGCGAGGTGCCCATCGCAGCGCCCATCGGACTGGATCCCGCGGCGGGCTCGTTCCCGCTCCTCGGTGATCCGTCGCTGGCGGCCCCGGCCTCGACAGGCAGTGGAGGGATCTTGGGCGATCTGTCCAGCATGGCCAGCCAGCTCGGCGCAGGCCAGGCAATCGACCTGCTCAAGGGCATGGTGATGCCAGCCATCATGTCGGCCGTCAAACCGGTGGGCGCCCCGGCAGCTGACGCCGCCGCCGCCGCCACTTCGGCGGTCCCGGCAGCCGCCGCGGCCCTCCCTGCTGCTGCTGCGGCCCTGCCTGCAGCCGCTCCTGCGATTCCCGGACTGTAATAGGTCCTGTCCGCCAGACGGCACCGCAGAAATGCCCCCCGGCTCTGCGGTGCCGTTGCGGGATCAGCCGCCCGGCATTTAGTCAGTGCAACTACCGTGTCGCAACACTGGTAACAACTGACACATACGTAACATCGGGCCGTGCCGTGCCGTCGTCCTGCGCCGTCGCTGTTGTTCACCGCGATTGCGGCGACCATCGTGATGCTGCCGTGGGCGATCAACGGACTGCCCGGCGACGACAATGACAAGCGGACGGCCGAGGCACCACAAGTCGCGCAGCAGCCGCTGACCGGCCTCGGCGGTGGCGAGACAATCCGCGAGGTCCACCAGGACACTCCGTTCTCGATGGTCGCCGTCACGGCAGGAGACCTGACGGGAACGACGGCACGGGTGCGGGCCAGGAAGCCCGACGGCTCATGGGGTCCCTGGTATGGCGCCGAGACATTGGAAGGCGTCGGCCCCGACTCCGCGGTGGCGCGGGGCACCGAGCCGGTGTTCGTCGGCCGCACCACCACGGTGCAGATCTCGGTTACCCGCCCGGTTGGGGCAGCCACCACCGGTGCGGCGCCGGAGGCACCCGCCAAGCCGGGACTGGGCTACGTGCCCGCCAACGTCGAGCAGCCGTTCGCCCAGAACATCAACGCGGTGCTGATCAGCCCGCCGCAGGCGCCAGCCGATAACTTGCCGCTGCCATCCGCCGTCACGGTTCCCGGCCAGCCGCCCAACATCATCGGGCGCGCACAATGGGGCGCCGACGAGGCGATGCGGTGCGGGAACACGGTGTACGACAATGGAATCCGAGCCGCCGTCGTCCACCACACGGCGGGAAGCAATGACTACGCCCCCGAGGATTCGGCGGGCATCGTCCGGTCGATCTACGAGTACCACACCCGCACGCTGGGCTGGTGCGACATCGCATACAACGCACTGGTCGACAAGTACGGCCAGGTCTTCGAGGGCCGCACGGGCGGCATGGACAAACCGGTCGAGGGTTCGCACACCGGCGGATTCAACCGCAACACTTGGGGCGTCGCGATGATGGGCGACTTCGACGTGGTGCCGCCGACGCCGATCCAGCTGCGAACCACCGCACGGCTGATCGGCTGGCGGCTCGGCATCGACCACGTCGATCCGCGGGGCACGGTCGTATTGCCTTCAGCAGGTGGGTCGTTCACCAAGTTCCCGGTCGGTGCAACGCCTACACTGCCGACGATCTTCACCCACCGCGACGTCGGCAACACCGACTGCCCCGGCAACGCGGCATACGCGGCGATGGACCAGCTCCGCGACATCGCGGCGCGGTTTAACCAACCACCGGGGCCGCAGGATCTGGTCGATTCGATGCGTGGCGGGGCGATCTTGGCTCGATGGGATTCGACGGGCGGCCCGAACAGCCCGCTCGGCGCGCCCACCTCGCCGGAGGCGTCGGGTGAGGGCTCGGCGCGGTATGCAACCTTCGACAGGGGCGCGGTGTACTGGTCACCGCAAAGCGGAGCCGAGCCCGTCACCGGTGCGATCTACAAGGCGTGGGGGTCGCTGGGCTTTGAGCGCGGCGCACTTGGGCTGCCCACCAGCGCCGAAATCCAAGAGCCGCAGTGGATCGTGCAGAACTTCCAGCACGGCACCTTGAATTTCGATCGCGAGAAAGGCACCGTGACCCGCGTCATCGACGGCGTCCCGCTGGAGCTGCCGCCGCCGTCCAGCGAGGCCGAGCCGATCCAGCTCGAGCGGTTCACGCCTGCGATCAACCCGGCCTAGTTCCCCGAAGGACGTCAGTGCCACCAGCGTTCGAGAACGCGGGCGACGCCGTCCTCAGTATTGGAGGCAGTGACCTCGTCGGCAGCCGCCACCGCATCCGGATGTGCGTTGCCCATCGCCACACCTAAGCCGGCCCACCCCAGCATCGGCACGTCGTTGGGCATGTCACCGAACGCCACCACGTCCTCGGCGGTGATGCCAAGGGGGCGGGCCAGCTCGTCGACGCCTGTTGCCTTGCTGATGCCAAGCGGCACGACCTCGATAAGGCCGTTGTTGGTGGAGTAGGTGATATCCCCTTCCAGCCCAACGTGTTTGGTCAGCGCGGCGGCCATGTCGGAGCTGCGCGCGCCTGCCTTGCGGATCAGCAGCTTGACCGCGGGCGCGCTGAGTAGATCCTCGACGGAGACCTCGGTGTTGTCCGGATTGAGCCATGCGTGTTCGTAGCCGGGTGAGCTGACGAACTGCGGCGTGGCCGCATCGTGCGCGCTGGCGCCGACGCGCTCGACGGCCAGGCCCGCGCCAGGGATGACGCGGGTGGCGATCTCAGCGAGTTCGGCCAACGCGTCGGCTGACAGCGTGCGAGCCGAGATGATGCGGTCGGTGGCGGGATCGTAGATCACTGCGCCGTTGGCGCACACCGCCATTGGCGCGAAGCCCAACGCATCCACCACCGGATGCACCCAGCGCGGTGGGCGGCCGGTGGCGAGCACGAATACCGCGCCGGAGTCCACGGCCGCAACCACGGCTTCGCGGGTGCGGGGCGTGATCTTCTCGTCGTCGTCGAGCAGCGTGCCATCCACATCGGAGGCAATCAGGGCAGGCGTCACCGGCGACTCTTCGCATCCCGCTCGGCCCGCCTGCGTGCCCGCTCGGCGATCTCCGCCGCCTCGAGCAGCTTCGCCTCGTCCACCGTCGGCGCGGAGCCGCCGAGCCGACGCGGCACCCAGTACGCGCCTTCCGGATGGGGGTACTCCTGCTGGACTCGCAGCAGCAGCGTGTTCATCGCTTCACGCATCGCGGCGCTGGTCTCATAGATGGATTCGACGGCATCGACCGGGGGACCAACCGCGACGGTGACCGGAATCTTCTTGCGCCCCAAGTTTCTTGGATGGTCCTTGGTCCATATCCGTTGCGCACCCCAGACGATCATCGGCACAATCTTCACGTTGGCCTCGCGAGCCATCCGTGCGGCGCCCGACTTGAACTCCTTGAGCTCGAAGCTGCGGCTGATCGTGGCCTCGGGATACACGCCGACGATCTCCCCGGCCCGCAGTCGCTCCACCGCAACCGCGTAGGCATCTCCCCCGGCGTTACGGTCCACCGGAATCGTCCCTGAGTGCTTGATCAGAAAGTTGACGACCTTTATGTCCTGCATCTCGGACTTGATCATGAACCGCATTCGGCGGTGCCGTTGATACGCCGCAAGCGCCGACGGGAACCAGTCGAGGTAGCTCGTGTGGTTGATCGCAATGACCGCGCCGCCACGTTCGGGGATGTTCTCGAGGCCGTAGTACGTGATCCGGGTCCCGATGGCCTTGGTCGCCCCGCTGACTGCGATTTCCAGTGTGCGGAAAACCGGCTCCATACCCGCTACCCCGGCGGCCCGGTGGGGTCGGCTCGTTGCTCGCGGCGGGCGGCCTTTTCGGCAGCCTCCTCGGCGTCCATCAGGTTGGCCTCGGCCAAGGTTGGTGCTCCACCGCCCAGTCGGTGCGGCACCCAGAATTCACCGGGCGGGTACGGGCCGTAGGTGTCCTGCACCTGCTCCAGCAGGTGCTGCATCCGCGAATGCAGCAAGGCGGTGAGCTCGGTGGGCGGCAGCGTCGGCATGATCGGCTCGCCAACGGCGATCGTGATCGGCACCTTGGGACGCCACATCTTCTTTGGATGCCCCTTGGTCCAGATGCGCTGGGCGCCCCACACGATGTGCGGCACGATCGGCACGTCGGCGGCGATGGCCATGCGGGCCGCGCCGGACTTGAACCCCTTGATCTCGAAACTGCGGCTGATGGTGGCTTCCGGGTAGACGCCGACCAGTTCGCCTCCCTTGAGCGCCTGGCAGGCCTGATCGAATGAGTCGGCGCCGCTGTCGCGGTCGACCTCGATGTGCCGCAGGCTGCGCATGATCGGCCCGGTGATCTTGTTGTCGAAGACTTCTTTCTTCGCCATGAACCGGACCTTGCGGCCCAAGTGCTGTTTGTATGCGGGCAGTCCGGCGAATGTGAAGTCGAAATAGCTGGTGTGGTTGATCGCGACGACCGCACCGCCGGTGCGGGGCAGGTTCTCCACGCCGGTAACGGTGAACTTCAGCCCCTGCACCCGCCACACCAGGCGGGCGAGCTGGATCACTGTCCCGTATACCGGTTCCACATCAGGCAGCCTAGTCGGGTGAGCTTTCCCAGCGAACCCGTGCCGGTCCCAGAGATCGTCGCGCGCATCGCGGCAGGCCGGCCGGTCGAGCCGGTGTGGGAGAACGAGCTGGGTGGCGTCACGTTCGCGATCGACGGCGGCGCCGAGTTCGTCAAGGTGTATCCCGACGTCCAGGCTCACCTGCTGACCGCCGAGGTGCCGCGGCTGCACTGGGCGAGGCGCTACACGCCGGTACCCGAGGTGCTGGCGTCCGGGTTGGGGTGGCTGCACACCGCGCGCCTGACGGGCCGCTCGGCGGTGGATTCGCGCTGGGCTGACGATCCCCGCACCGCCGCACGCGCCATCGGGGATGGTTTGCGACGGTTGCACGACGCGCTGCCGGTCGACGACTGTCCTTTCGAAAGACCGTCCTGGGTGCCCGACGACGCACCACCGGCCGACCGCCTCGTGGTGTGCCACGGCGACGCCTGCAGCCCCAACACACTGCTGACCGACGACGGCACCTTCAGTGGCCACGTCGACCTTGGCGATCTGGGACTCGCCGACCGGTGGGCCGACCTCGCCATCGCCACGCTGTCGCTGGACTGGAACTTCCCGACCGAGGGCGCAGGAGGATTCCAGGAAGTGCTGCTCGACGCGTACGGCGTCACAGCGGACGTCGACCGCATCGCGTACTACCGACTGGCGTGGGACGCTTCCGACGACGATCAAGACCCGCTGGCGGGCTAGACTCGCGCGAGCGGCCACACCGCAGAGAAAGGTCATCAGTGCAGGTCACGAGCGTCGGGCACGCCGGTTTCCGGATCGACACAACGGCGGGAAGCATCCTGTGCGACCCGTGGGTCAACGCGGCGTACTTCGCATCGTGGTTCCCGTTCCCCGACAACAGCGGTTTGGATTGGGACGCCCTCGGCGACGTCGACTACCTGTATGTCTCACACCTGCATCGAGACCACTTCGACCCCAAGAATCTTCGCGAGCACGTCAACAAGGACGCCGTCGTGCTGCTGCCCGACTTTCCCGTACCCGACCTGCAACGCGAACTCGAGAAGGTGGGGTTCCACCGGTTCTTCGAGACGACGGACTCGGTCAAACACCGCGTCAGTGGGCCCAAGGGCGATCTCGATGTGATGATCATCGCGTTGCGCGCCCCCGCCGACGGTCCGATCGGCGACTCCGGTCTGGTGGTCGACGACGGAGAAACCGTGTGCTTCAACATGAATGACGCGCGCCCCGTAGACTTAGAGGTCCTCGACGCCGACTTCGGCCCCGTCGACGTGCATATGCTGCAGTACTCCGGCGCGATCTGGTATCCGATGGTCTACGACATGCCTGCGCGGGCGAAGGAGGCATTCGGCACCCAGAAGCGTCAGCGCCAGATGGATCGCTGCCGCCAGTACATCGCTCAGGTCGGTGCGACGTGGGTGGTGCCGTCGGCAGGCCCGCCGTGTTTCCTCGACCCCGAGCTCCGCGACCTCAACGACGACCACGACGACCCTGCCAACATCTTTCCGGACCAGGCGGTGTTCCTGGACCAGATGCGAGCGCACGGCCACGACCGCGGTCTGCTGATGATTCCGGGCTCGACGGCGGATTTCACTGGGCCACAGATGAACTCACTGACCCATCCGCTGCCCGACGACGAAGTGCACGCCGTCTTCACCACAGGCAAGGCCGCCTACATCGCCGACTACGCCGAACGGATGGCACCAACACTGGCCGCCGAGAAGGCCAGCTGGGCACCGGCGGCAGGAGAACCCCTGCTCGAGCCGCTGCGCGTGGTGCTCGAGCCGATCATGCTGCAGAGCGATCAGATCTGCGACGGCATCGGGTATCCGGTTGAACTGCGCCTCGGCGCCGAAACCGTCGTTCTCGACTTTCCGAAACGCGTGGTGCGCGAGCCCATTCCGGACGAGAAGTTTCGGTACGGATTCGCCATCGCGCCCGAGTTGGTGCGCACGGTGCTGCGGGACAACGAGCCGGACTGGGTGAACACCATCTTTCTGTCTACCCGCTTTTCGGCTTGGCGGGTTGGCGGCTACAACGAGTACCTGTACACGTTTTTCAAATGCCTCACCGACGAGCGCATCGCATACGCCGACGGCTGGTTCGCCGAGACGCACGACGATACCGCGTCGATCACCTTGAACGGCTGGGAGATTCAGCGTCGCTGCCCGCACCTGAAGGCCGACCTTTCGAAGTTCGGTGTGGTTGATGGCACCACGTTGACGTGCAATCTGCACGGATGGGAGTGGAACCTGCAGACCGGCAGGTGCCTGACCACCAAGGGCCACGAGCTGAGGGCGGAGCGCGCATGACGACGCCGCGCCAGTACTACGACGACGGCCTGATCCAGTTGGATCGTGAGGCGATCACGTTGCGGCGCTATCACTTCCCGTCAGGGACGTCCAAGATCATCCCGCTACGGTCGATCCGGGGCTACAAGGCCGAATCCCTCGGGCTGTTCACGGAGCGATTCCGGATCTGGGGCAGCACGGACCCGCGCCGATGGATGCCGTTGGACGTATGGCGCCCCATCAAGTCAACGCTGGTGACACTCGACGTTGAAGGTGCGCGGCCCAGTCCCGCATTCACGCCGCAGCGCCCGAAGGAGTTCCTGGCCATGCTCGACGAGCTGATGGCCTCCTAGCCCTTCGGCTCCAGCACGTCCGTCCCGACAAAGGGCACCAACGCCTCAGGAACGCGGACGCTGCCGTCGGACTGCTGATGGTTCTCCAGAATCGCGACCAGCCAGCGGGTGGTGCCGAGCGTCCCGTTGAGCGTCGCCGCGGTCTGCGGCTTGCCGTTGTCGTCGCGGTAACGCACCGACAGCCGTCGGGCCTGGAACGTCGTGCAGTTCGACGTCGACGTCAGCTCACGGTAGGTCTGCTGCGTCGGGACCCACGCCTCGCAGTCGAACTTGCGAGCCGCCGACGATCCCAAATCACCTGCGGCGACATCGATTACGCGGTAGGGCACGTCGATCTGCGCCAACATCTGGCGTTGCCAGCCGAGCAGCCGGTCATGCTCGGCCTCGGCTTCGTCCGGCTTGCAGTAGACAAAACCCTCGACCTTGTCGAACTGGTGCACGCGGATGATGCCCCTGGTGTCCTTGCCGTAGCTGCCCGCTTCGCGGCGGAAGCACGACGACCAGCCTGCGTACCGCCGCGGACCCTCGGACAGGTCGAGGATCTCGTCGGCGTGGTAGCCGGCCAGCGGTACTTCGGAGGTCCCGACGAGGTAGAGATCGTCGGCCTCGATGCGGTAGACCTCATCGGCGTGTGCACCGAGGAAGCCCGTGCCCGCCATCACCTCCGGCCGGACCAACACCGGCGGGATGACGAGGGTGAAACCGTTGGCGGTCGCCAGGCGCACGGCAAGCTGCAGCAGACCGAGCTGCAGTAGCGCCCCCGCGCCGGTGAGGAAGTAGAACCGCGAGCCCGACACCTTCGCGCCGCGCTCCATGTCGATCAGGCCCAGCGACTCCCCGAGTTCCAGATGATCCTTCGGGTTCTCGATGGTGCGCGGTTCGCCGACGGTGTCAATCACCGCGAAGTCGTCCTCGCCGCCAGCGGGGACACTGTCGATGATCACGTTGGAGATAGCCATATGTGCTGCGGTGAAAGCCTTTTCGGCCTCGCCCTGCTCGGCCTCGGCGGCCTTCACCTTCTCCGCGAATGCCTTGGCCTGCTCCAGCAGCAGCGGCCGCTCGTCGGGCGAGGCCTTGCCCACTTGCTTGCTGACGGCCTTCTGCTCGGCGCGCAGGTTGTCGGCCGCAGACACCGCGGCCCGTCGGGCGGCGTCGGCTTCCAGCAGCGCATCGACTAGCCCCTGGTCTTCGCCGCGGGCGCGTTGCGATGCGCGCACCGCGTCCGGGTTTTCGCGCAGTTGCTTGAGGTCGATCACGCCGCAACCCTACTTTTGGTCGCGTAGTCAGAAGTGTCGAGGTAGACGTCGACGCGGATTATTTGCACGGCTGGCGACCACTTCCTGATTGGTCGGCGGCCTCGGGGGCATCGGGCCCGCTCAGGCACAACCTCATAACGTTACAACTGCATCTCTTGTCACAGCGCCTGACACGCCTGTCACAATAGAGCGGATGTTGGAGGCACCTGAGCGCGAGCAGTTGCTCGCCGACTCGCACAAGGGCGAGGACGCACAGCCGTCGGAGCGGGTGGCGTGGTGGCAGAGTCTGCAGGCCGCGTCGACGCGCCGCGCGCTGTTGTTGACCGCGCTGGGTGGCCTGCTCATCGCCGGGTTCATCACCGCGATGCCTGGCAAGGACGGCTCCAGCGGGCTGACCGCCAATTCGATCTCGCTCGGCCCCCGCGGCAATGACACGTTCGACCACGCCAAGAGCGGCGACTGCTTGAACTGGCCGGACCGCACGCCGGATTCCGCCTCAATCGTCGAGTGCAAGGACGACCACCGGTTCGAGGTGGCCGAGTCGGTCGACATGCGCACCTTCCCGGGCAGTGAGTACGGGCCCGGCGCCGATCCGCCGTCGTCGGCCCGCATCCAGCAGATCAGCCAGGAGCAGTGCTCGACAGCCGTGAAGCGCTACCTCAACGGCCGATTCGACCCGAACAGCCGCTTCACGATCAGCATGCTGTGGTCGGGTGACAAGGCATGGCGGCAGTCGGGTGAGCGGCGCATGTTGTGCGGTCTGCAGCTGCCAGGGCCGAACAATCAGCAGCTGGCGTTCAAGGGCAAGGTCGCAGACGTCGACCAATCGAAGGTCTGGCCCGCTGGCACCTGCCTTGGCATCGACCCATCCACCAACCAGCCCACCGACATCCCGGTCGACTGCGCGGCCCCGCACGCCATGGAGGTCACCGGCGCGGTCAACCTCGCGGAGAAGTTCCCGACCGACCTGCCACCGGAGCCCGATCAGGACAGCTTCATCAAGGATGCGTGTACCCGGATGACGGACGCCTATCTGGCGCCGACCCAGCTGCGCAGCACCACGCTGACGCTGATCTACAGCACCATCTCGCTGCCGAGCTGGTCTGCCGGCAGCCATCAGGTGTCCTGCAGCATCGGCGCGACCCTTGGCAACGGCGGCTGGTCGACGCTGCTCAACGGCGCCAAAGGTCCGCTGATGATCAACGGTCAGCCGCCGATCGCGCCGCCGGACATTCCCGCTGACCGGCTGAACCTGCCGCCGATCCCCGCGATCGAGCCGCAGATGCCGGACGACTCCTCGCAGTCCACCGGTTCTCAGAGCACCGACCCGGGACAGCAGACCCAGCACATGCCAGGTCAGCATTCGACGGGCACGACAGGGACGACGGGGACATCGGCGGCCCCAACGACGCCTGCGCCTCCTCCAGGGGGTAACACGTTCCTCAACGGGCCACCCCCACCGCCAGGGGCGCCGCAGGATGGGCCGCCGCCACCCGAAGGTGCCCCGCAGGGTCCCGGCGCGCCTCCTGGCCCAGCCGCCGCTCCTCCTCCTGAGGGCGGGCCAGCCGTGGCGCCCCCGCCGGGCCAGCCCCTGCTACCACCACTGCCGCCGGGGGAGTAGCCGCGTGACCGTGCGGATGAGCCCGCAACGGTTTGACGAGCTGGTCTCCGACGCACTCGACGCGATTCCTCCCGAGCTCGCGGCGGCGATCGACAACGTCGTGGTGCTCGTCGAGGACCGCAACCGCGATGAACCCGACCTACTCGGCCTGTATCACGGAGTGGCGTTGACCGAACGGGACTCGTGGTACGCGGGCTCGCTGCCCGACACCATCACGATCTACCGCGAAGCGCTGCTCGAGGTGTGCGAGGACGAGGCAGAGGTCGTCGACGAGGTCGCGGTCACGGTCATCCACGAAATCGCCCATCACTTCGGCATCAACGACGACCGGCTGCACGAACTCGGCTGGGGCTAACTGCGCGAGCAGACGCAAAATGCCCCGACACGCCGCCCAAATGGGGGCTTTTGCGTCTGCTCGCGCTATGAACGAGCCATGCGCCGTGAATGCAGCGAGTGCCTTGCGGGGCTCGAGCACTGCCACGGCACCGTCGTTCAACACGCCTGGCATCGACCTGAATGCACCGAGGACGACTGCGTCACCCCCGAGGTGGCGCACGCATTCAGCCTCGATTGCGACGCGCTCGGGTGCACATGCGGCGCCCTCGCGTCAGCCCATCGGGTCGGCTGAGGACAACGCATCCTCGACCGGGTGCACATCCGGCTCGGGGTAGAACGGCGGCGTCAGGGTCGACCAATGCAAGCAGCTCCACCGCCCGTCGGTAATGGGCGCCAGCACAACGGATTCGGCGTTGGCCAGGTGATGGTCGAGGGCGAAGCTGCCGTCGACGCCCGCCACGACGGCAGATACCAGCCGGATCGCCGCGCCGTGGCTGACGACGACGATGTCGTCGTGCCACGCGTCGTCGTCGAGGTGGCGCATCCGCAGTTGGGTGAGCACAGGCACATAGCGGTCGAGCACCTCGTTGCCGGTCTCGCCGCCGGGCATCGGCACGTCCAGATCACCCTGGTGCCAGCGCTGGTAGACCCTCTCGAACGACGCGATCGCGTCGTCGTCGTTGCGGTCCTCGAGCTCACCCACCTGAACTTCGTGGATGCCTTCGATTTCGAGGGTGTCAAGGCCTAGCTCGCCGCCGATCGCCTCGGCGGTCTGGGCGGCCCGCAGCGCCACCGAATGCGCGACCATGCCTGCGGGCTGCGGCAGGTCACGGGCGAAGGCCAGGGCCTGATCGCGTCCAAGGTCGGTAAGCGCCGCTCCCGGCGGCCTGGTGTCCAGGCGTCGGTCGACGTTGCCGTGCGACTGTCCATGTCGGACCAGCACCAGCCGCCCGCTCACGACTTTCCATCCCGTAGCTTCGTCAGCCAGCGGGACGCCTCATCAAGCCGCGGCGGCGCAGCGCCGCCTGTTGCTCCTGTCGGCCATGAACCCAGGTAGCGCACGTCTACACAACGACGGTGAAGCGCTTTGAGTGCCTCGGCGACCGCGTCGTCGTCGATGTGGCCGACGCAGTCCAGGAAAAAGATGTAGGTGCCGAGTTCGATTCGGGTGGGCCGGGATTCGATGCGGGTGAGGTCGATGTCGCGGATCGCGAACTCCGTCATCGCCGACACCAGCGCGCCTGGGACGTTTTCGAGACGCAGCACCACCGACGTGCGGTCGGCTCCTGTCCGGTCCGGCGGCGGTCCCGGCTGCCCTGCCAACACGAACCGGGTGCGCGCGTTGGGCTCGTCGACGACACCGGCGGCCAGCGCCGTCAGACCGTAGCGCGTTGTGGCTAATTCGGTCGTTACGGCGGCATCGGCGCGGCCCTCGGCCACGTCGACGGCTGCTGCGGCGTTGGAGTCGGCTGGCTGGAACCTGGCATTGGGAAGGTTCTTCTCAACCCATCTCGCTACCTGCGCACGCGCCACCGGATACGCGGCGATCGAGGCGGGCTCGGCGACGCCCGATCGCACGGCGATGGTGAACGCGATGTCGAGCGTGAACTCGGCGAAGACCTGAAGGGGCGACCCTGCCGCGAGATTGTCCAGTGTCGGCAGCACAGATCCCTCGATCGAATTCTCGATCGGCACGCATGCGTAGTCGGCGTCGCCGGCGCGAACCATTTCCAGTGCCGCCGGAGGGCTGCCTGCTGCGAATGGTTCGAACTCGGTCAACGGCACCATTTTCGCGGCGGCCATCTCGAGCAAGGCCGCCTCGGTGAAGGTCCCTTCGGGTCCGAGATAGGCGATGCGCGGCACATTTCAACCCTATCGGTTGTCGCGCATGCTGCCCGTGATGCCGCTTCGGTAGGCCTTGCGTCTCACATCGCCGCCTAGTTAAGTTAGGCTTACCTCATCTTCTGAAAGGCTATGCGATGACAGCAGCGGCACCGACGACGGCCGAGCGAATCCGCAGCGCATGCGTGCGGGCCTGCGGTGCCATGCTGGCCGTCGAGGGCGTCGAGCCCATCTCCACGCCGGTGCACCACCTGCTTGACGACGGTTCGTTCGCGATCACGGTTCCTGGCGACGGCCTACTCGGCGGCATGGTGGTCACCGCGGGGACCGCAGGCGTACAGGCGGTGCTGGAGATGACCGACTACGCCCCGTTGCCGCTGCGTGAACCGGTCCGCTCATTGGTGTGGATTCGTGGGCGCCTGCACGCAGTCCTCGTCGGCGAGGTCGCTGCCCTTCTCGACCTGATCGCCGCCGAGAACCCCAATCCCGCTCTGCTCCAAGTAAATTCCGACTCCGTCGCCGATACCAGGTATGCATTGATACGGCTGGAGATCGAGTCGGTGGTGGTCGCGGACTCCACCGGCGCCGAGTCGGTCGGGGTGGGCACACTGTTGGGAGCCAGCCCTGACCCGTTCTGCGCGATGGAGTCATGCTGGCTGCAGCACATGGAGTCGGCGCATCGCGAGGTCGTCGACCGGCTGGCCAACCGACTGCCGATGCAGTTGCGCCGCGGCCGGGTCCGGCCACTGGGCCTTGACCGTTATGGCATGCAACTACGCGTCGAGGGCGACGACGGTGATCACGACGTGCGGCTACCGTTCGCCAAACCCGTCGACGACGTGACCGGGCTCAGCCAGGCGATCCGCATCCTGATGGGCTGCCCATTCCTCAACGGGCTGCGTGCGCGACGACTCTAGGGCCCCGCTGCCGCTACCGTATCTCCGGTGACAGGGACGCCCGACGAGCTGACCGACCCGCAGCGGCGTGGTCTTCGCATCGAGATCGTCGTCGTCCTTGCCATCACGTTCGGGCTGAGCGCGTACACCGCGCTACTGCAGTTGATCGAGGCGGTGCTGCTCGGGCTCGCAGGCAGGCGGGTGGCACTCAACCCGCGTCGATCACCGTTCGATCTGATCGACCTCGGTCTGAATCTCGCCGTCGTGTTTCAGTTGGTCGCGTGGGGATTTCTTGCGGTATACCTTTTGTGGCGCAGCGGTTTTGGACCACGCGCGATCGGTCTTGGGCGAATCCGATGGAAGCCTGACATACTCGGCGGCCTCGGACTCGCAGCGTTGATCGGCCTACCGGGGCTCGGGTTCTACATCGCGGCCCGAGCGTTGGGGCTCAGCGCGTCGGTTGAACCTGCGGAACTCTACGACACCTGGTGGCGGATACCGGTCCTGCTCATCACCGCGTTCGCCAATGGCTGGGCAGAGGAAGTCATCGTTGTCGCGTTCCTCCTCACGCGGCTGCGTCAACTGCGGGTCAACCCGGTGGCCGCGCTCTTGGCATCCAGCCTGCTGCGCGGCGCGTATCACCTCTATCAGGGCTTCAGCGCCGGGCTGGGCAACGTCGTGATGGGACTGGTGTTTGCGTATGTGTGGCGGCGCACCGGACGGTTGTGGCCGCTGATCATCGCGCACGGGGTGATCGACTCGGTCGCCTATGTCGGCTACGCGTTGGCCGCAGGCCATCTCGGCTGGCTGTCGTAGATTCAGTGGGTGAACGACAACCGACCGCGACCAGGGGGTCCCGACCCCAGGGCGCGCCGGGAGCCGTCGCAAGTGATCCGGCGTGACCCCAACTACCGACCGCCGCCGGCGCCTGCGCCGTGGCCGCCGAACCCGCAGACTCCCCCGCGGCGCCCGCCGCCGCCACGTCCCGCGGCCAGTCCGCCGATAGACAGGCCACCCTATGGGCCCGCACCGGTCGCACACCGGACGCCACCACCACCGCCACCGAAGGCGAAAAAGCTTCGCCGCAAACGATATTGGGGCCGCATTGTCTTGGCGGTCCTGCTCGTGTTCGTCGTCGCAGTGGTCGGCGCAGGCGCATGGCTGGACTCGTCGCTGCACCGCGTCCCCGCGCTTGCCGACTACCCGGAACGGCCTGCAACGGGCAAGGGCACGACCTGGCTGCTGGTCGGCTCCGACAGCCGCCAGGGCCTGACTCCCGAGCAGCAGGCCGAGCTGACCACCGGCGACGACATCGGCGCAGGCCGCACCGACACCATCCTGCTGGTGCACGTTCCCGCCATCGGCTCGAGCACGCCAACCACGATGGTGTCCATCCCCAGGGACTCGTACGTGCCGATTCCCGGCAACGGCGAGGACAAGATCAACGCGGCGTTCACCTTCGGCGGCGCCCCACTGTTGGCGCAGACCGTCGAGCAGGCCACCGGGATCAGGCTCGACCACTACGCCGAGATCGGGTTCGAAGGCTTCGCCGTCGTTGTCGACGCCATCGGCGGAGTGACCATGTGCCCCACCGAACCGATCAGCGATCCCCTCGCCGGTATCGACCTGCCCGCAGGCTGTCAGAAACTCGACGGCCGCAACGCGCTCGGCTACGTGCGTACCCGCGCCACCCCGCGCGCGGACCTGGACCGGATGATCAATCAGCGGCAGTTCATGTCGGCGCTTCTGCATCGCGCAGCCAGCCCTGCGGTGCTGCTCAACCCGTTGCGCTGGTACCCGATGGCGCATGCCGCCACCGGCGCACTGACCGTCAACCAGGGCGACCACATCTGGGATCTGGCGCGCCTGGCATGGGCGTTGAATGGCAACATCACCACCACGACGGTGCCGATCGGCGAGTTCACCAGCAGCGACTCGGGTTCGGTCGTGGTGTGGAACAGCGACGCCGCGGGCAGGCTGTTCGCCGCGCTGACATCCGACTCGCCGGTCCCGCAGGACGTCCTCGACGCCGCCAAGCCGGGCTGAGGAACACTAGTCTCGGCCCGCGCCCTTCAGCCCGTTCTGCAGCCACGCCTTGGTGCGGCCGGGGTGGTTCGTCGCCACCCAGGCCACTCCGACGTCGCGGCAGTACTGCACATCCTCGTAGTGGTCGACGGTCCAGCAGTACAGCGCGCGGCCCTGCGCCGCGGCCCGATCCACCAACTCGGGGTGATCGCGCAGTGTCGCGATGGACGGCCCGACCGCGGTGGCGCCGACGGTGGTGGCGGCACCGCCGCCGAGATATCGGGAGGTCTCGCCGAGCAGCACCGTTGGCAGCATCGGGGCCGCGCGCCGGATCCGCCAAACCGCGGCCGCCGAGAACGACATCACCACCGCGCGCGACAGATCCGCCGACGCAGGCGACGCGATGCCATACCGGTGCAGCAGGGCAAGCACCTTGCTCTCCACCAGCGCGCCGTAGCGGACGGGATGCTTGGTCTCGATGAAGAGCTTGACGGGTCGGCTCCAGTCCAGGACGAGGGAAACCAGGTCGTCGAGGGACAACAGCCCGGTGTCACCCTGGGTACCGTCCGCGCGCCAACTGGGATGCCACGCCCCGAAGTCGAGTTCGCGCAGCTGCGCCAGTGTCATCTCGCTGACAAGTCCGGTGCCGTTGGAAGTCCGGTCCACCCGCCGGTCGTGCACGCACACCAGGTGGCCGTCGCGGGTCAGCCGGACATCACACTCGACGCCGTCGGCGCCTTCTGCCAGCGCCAGCTCGTACGCCGCGAGGGTGTGCTCCGGACGTTCGGCCGATGCGCCCCTGTGCGCCACCACGAACGGATGGCCGCCGAGCGTGCCGTCGCCCGAGTTCATACGGCTATGCTGCCGGGTTCTGCCCTTGAGACTCAACCGCTGCGGCCGGTTCAGGCTCGGATTCGCTTTGCTTGCCTGCCGATGCGGCTTCGTCTTTCTGGTCGTCGCGCACGATCACCCAGCGCTTGGCGGGTTGTTCCACCGGTTGGCGCTCGAAGCCGAGGAAGACCTTCATGCCCAACAGCAGAGCCGCCAGCCCCAGCAGGTAGGCGACGATCGTCGTCACGGTGTTGTCCGCGATGCCCTGCGGATCCTGGGTGAAACTCGTCGCGATCGAGAACCCCGACACCGCGGTGCTGAACACCCAGACGATCCACCACACCGCGATCGACCTTCGCAGCCAATTCAGCCGCTCCTCGACGGCGGCCAGCTCGATCACGAACACGGGCGCCCAGAACAGATTCACCAGCGGCACAAGGCAACCCGCGCGCAGCGCCCAAGTCGGGCGCGGATCGTCGCGCCGGTGGTGTGCGAAGGCCGCGGCCCGCCGCGCGATCAGCCAGTTGGTCAGCACCACGGCGCTGGCAACGACCATGAACACCGCAACGACACTGGCGAGCACGCCAGCCCAGGTCGCGATGAGAGCCACCACCTTGTTCAACAACACCGATCGATTGACGATCAGGAGTGCGTAGCGCACCACGTGCACCAGAGCGGCAACACCGAGCACGACCATCGTTGAGATCAGGGTGGCCCGCACCATCCCGAGCGAAGGCCCGCTACGCGGCGGCGGCGCCGCCTGTAGTTCGGGAGCCGCGAAGTGGTCCACCAGACCCCACCTCGGGATGACCGCGTATCGGGGCGTCGGCCCGAGCGGCCGCCTGCCGCGGCGCGGGGGCGGCGCGGCGCCTGGCCGAACCGCGATCCAGCGATAACCGGGCGGCAGCGCCCTGCCGCGGGGCGGGCTGCCCTGCGGGGAGCCTGCGGGACGGGGGCCCCACTCGGCTCCTGGCGGGGGGCCTGACGGCGCGAGAAGTGCCCCGTTGCAGCGCGGACACCAGACCCGCCTGCGGTCGCGCACGTTCCACCGCGTTCCGCACGCAGAACACACCTGGATCATCGGACCAGCCTAGCGGCGAGTTGTCAGATGACGCCCGTAGCGCCGTCGTCGGTGACCACCGGACGGCCTGCGCCTGCCCATGCCAACATGCCGCCCGAGACGTTCACCGGGGTGTAGCCGTTGCGGGCCAGATACTGCGCCACCCGCTGTGACCGACCGCCGACCTGGCACACCACGAACAACTTCGCATCGGGGCTGATCTCACCGATGCGCGACGGCACCTGGCCCATCGGGATGTGCTGGGCGCCCGCGGCGTGACCGCGCTGCCATTCGTCGTCCTCGCGCACGTCGAGCAGGACCACGGACCCATCGAACGTCGAGGGAACTTCGACGATCTGCGCTTGCGCGACCTCCACCTCGTCCATGCCGTTCATGCTGACACGACCCCGCTACCGGCGCTCCACCCCGCCGCCTCGACAGGTGTCAAGGATGCTCCGTCAGCAATTCCGGGCTATCCACAGTTTCCACAGGTTCATCCACAGCCCCTCATCGGCCGAAACCCCGCGTGAGCCGGTGAATCTGTGGGCTTGCTGGGGTAAGCTGTGGATAACCATGCACTTTCGGCCGCCTGCGATCAACAGGCAGACAGGCCCTGAGCGAAATCGGTTGCCACACTAAGTATCCGACTTCGCGCCCCAACAGGCGGGCCGGCCTTGTCGTCCGTTCGGGCCACTTGAGCCGCTCCACCGCTCGCGGTCGACCGAACTTCGCGGGATTTGCTGACAGCACCCGCGGGACGGCTGCGGTGACGCTCCGATGCTGCGGTTATCCACAGGCCGGCGGATCTCGGCTCTGCGAGATCTTGCATGGTCCTTTCACCGTGGGGATGTCGATTTTTCAGTCGCCACAAGAGGGGCTATGATCGGCGTTACACGAGATGTTGTGACAGATCTCACTTGGGGAGGGGCCAAGATCGTGCAGGTCAGGAGGGTTTGATGGCGTCACATCCGATGGGTCCGGGATCCGCAGTGCCACCGTCCGAATGGCACTCGTCCTCGCATACGTACGCCAGCGGCCAGATGATGGCTTTTCTTCGCGCTGGTGTCATTGCGCTGATTCTGTTCGGCATTTTGGCCCTGATCGTTCTGTTCTGAACCCAGTCACTCAAGAAGCTGAACAAAAAAGATCCGCGGCTCAAACTCGATGAGCCGCGGATCGCTGTTTTGGCGGATGGTTGTCAGGCAGGCGGATAGACGCCCATCCCCTTGGCCTTCTCGGTCTGCCAGAAGATGTCGGAGATCTCATCGATCGTCTTGAGCAGCTTCTCGGCGGCCGCGACGTCAGTCGACTTCTTCACGTCACCCGCGCCGTGAACCCCATCCCAGAACAGCTGGTGCAGATTGGGGAACTGCTCGAAGTGCTCCTTGGCGAAGAAGTCCGCCCACAACACCATCAGGTGATGCTTGACCTCTTCGGCACGCTGCTCCTTGATGATGATGGCGCGGGTGCGGAAGTGCTCATCATCGGAGTCGTTGTACTTCTGGAGAGTCTTCAGGCAAGAGAGCGCCTCGATCTTGGCCTGGGCGGGATCGTAGACGCCGCAGTACAGGTCGCAGTGGGCATGGGCAGGGGTGGCGTTCGCGAAGAGTCGATGCAGCATGGCCCTAACTTACCCTCAGAGGGTGCGCGCAAACCATCCGTCGCGACGCTGGCCGTTGCGCCGGTTCGCCGTCGTCGAGGACTCGATGCGGCCTGCGCTCAGGCCGGGTGATGGCCTGTTGGCGTTGCGCGGCGGCGACCCTCGATGCGGCCAATTGCGGGTGTTTCGCGACCCGACGCTGCCGTCGCGGTGGCTCGTCAAGCGGGTCGCCAGTGTGCGTGGCTCGGGCCGCGACGCGACCTTCGAGGCCCGCTCCGACAACCCCCGAGCCCCAGGTGTCGTCGACTCACGGCAGTTCGGATGGGTGCCTGCGGTTGGCTCCTACCGCGTGCTGTGGACCGTCCGCGGCGCACAAAGCCGCGACGGTTGATATGCGTGTCCGGCTTGCACCCCGGCCGGAACCTGCGCATTCTGATCTGATCGACCCACAGCCGTGTCGGGTTCACTTGCCGGCTCGGCCGGCGTCGAACACAGTGGCGCGGAGGCGACATGGAGATGGGGTCAGGTCGGGCGATCGAGATCGCCCCGTTCCATTCGCACGGATCGCTCAAGGGATTCGTGATATCCGGCCGGTGGCCGGATTCGACCAAAGAGTGGGCGCAACTTCTGATGGTCGCCGTTCGTGTGGCGTCACTTCCTGGATTGCTCTCCACCACAACGATTTTCGGTGCCCGCGAAGAGTTGCCCGATGAACCCGAGCCGAACACCGTCGGTCTGGTGGTCGCAGAGGGCACAGTCGTCGGCGAATCAGCAGTGCCGCCAGGATATTTCGCAGGCCATCAACCGCCTGCTCTGTTGATGCTTCACCCACCGTCGGAGACCATGCCGTCGCTGCCCGAGTGCACAGGGGCCGCATCCGGATGCGTGCTGCTTCCCGGGCTACCTCACCTTGGCCTCGAGCACCGCGCCGCCTGGGTCGAGGCGGAGTCCGACGGAACGGTGACGTCGATGGTGAGCCGAGTCGGTGTCGACCCGATCAGCCATCCCGACACCGCTATCTTGGCCATGCTGCTTGCGGCATAAGGGTTTTCGAACGATTTGATTCGTTAGCCGGAATGCTTGATTCGGGTTCCCGAACTCCACGCGCCAGGTGGTACGCCCGCTAAATGGTCGCTATCGTCGATGAAGTCAGCGAAGGGGAGTAGCCCACAATCGCCGTGTCGACATACTGGCGCACAGCCCGGCCGGCGAACCGCAACGCGGTGGGCGAGACCTTCGACCGAAGTCTGACGGGTCGCGAGCAGTTGACCCGTCGGCAACGTGTCGAAAGGTCGTATCCCATGCTCACCGCCGCCCTGGTCAGTCTCTCCGTGGTATTCGTCGCCGAACTCGGCGACAAGTCACAGCTGATGGCGATGACCTACACGCTGCGCCACCGGTGGTGGGTCGTGCTGTCCGGCGTCGGCATCGCGTCGTTCCTGGTGCATGGACTGTCAGTGGCGATCGGCCACTTTCTCGGGCTCACGCTGCCGGAGCGACCGATCGCGTTCGCAGCGGCCATCGCCTTCCTGCTGTTCGCGGCGTGGACCTGGCGGGAGGGTCGCGCCGCCCGCCACAACGAAGCCGTCAAGGTCGCCGAACCGCGACACGTGCTGCTCGCCGTCATCTCGTCGTTCGTTCTCGCCGAACTCGGCGACAAGACGATGCTCGCCACTGTCGCCCTTGCCAGCGAGCACAACTGGGCCGGAGTCTGGATCGGCGCCACGGCGGGCATGGTGCTCGCCGACGGGGTGGCGATCGCGGTCGGCGCGCTGCTGCACAAGCGGTTGCCCGAACACTTCCTGCACCGCATCGCCAGCGTGCTGTTCCTGCTCTTCGGATTGTGGTTGCTATTCGACGGGGCCCTCGGCCTTCGGTGGGTGGCAGTGGGGGTCACCGCTGCTGCTGCCGTGGCAACCACGACCGCGGCCGTTGTGGCATCCGTCCGTAACCGTCGCGAGCATCCGCTGGGGTTGTCGCCGCTTGAATCGTCGCCGGATCCGGGCGGCCCCCGGCTGGCTACTGTCGGTCAAACGACTGACCAGCTTCCCACGGTCGGCTCGCTATCGGGTGTCACGTGCCGAGCAGTAGACAGGCGGCACCCGACACCACCCGGTTGCGTACACAACTAGCAAACAAGCGATTCCGCTCCGCAGGAAGTGATCGCAGTTGCCCGTGGTGAACATCGAGGTTCCTGTGACGAACTACGTCGACCTTCCAGGAAAGTCATCCACGCGCAACCTTTATTATTTGCTTCGCCGCACCGTAGGATGACGGTGCCGGCGCACACCGACAACGCCGTTAAGACCTGTAGCGGCCACAAGAAACGAAAAGGCGGGTTAACTTTTCCGCGGTTTGCACTTGGTTGTTGGCACAACTCTCGCTACGATGGTCAGCAAATACGCCGCCCTGGAAACCCGCTCGTCACGCATGTGGAGGTCAAATCGATGAGCAACACCTTCTCAGACCGCTTAAACCGCCTGTTCGACACGGTTTACCCCCCCGGACGCGGTCCGCACACGTCCGCTGAGGTCATCGCCGCGCTCAAGGCCGAAGGCATCACGATGTCTGCTCCGTACCTGTCGCAGCTGCGCTCAGGCAACCGCACCAACCCCTCGGCAGCCACCATGGCAGCCCTTGCCAACTTCTTCCGTATCAAGCCGGCCTACTTCACCGACGACGAGTACTACGAGAAGCTCGACAAGGAATTGACCTGGCTGGCGAATATGCGCGACGAGGGCGTTCGCCGCATTGCGGCGCGCACGGTCGGGTTGTCCGTAGAGGCCCAACAGGACATCGCCCTTAAGGTTGATGAGCTGCGTCGCCAGGAGCACCTGGACGATTAGCCCGTCGCTCGCCGCATTGCGGCGTCCGGCGAATTTGGGAAATTTGGCCGCCTAGGCCGTCCCACCCTTGGAGAGCGTGAGTTCGCGATACTGCTGCGCGATCTCGAGGATCCATTCACGGTCCGAAAACGACGCCGGCTGGCGCAGCCAGCCAAGTCCAGGGAACGTCGCGCTAGCGCCTTTCGGCGCGTCCTCGCGGCCGTCATAGATCCACTGTGCGATCGTCCGGGCCTGCTGCTCGGGCGGCACCGGCGGTGACTCGAGTTCGGATCCGAGGTCCACGTCGTCGAGGTCGCGTGTCGGTCGTGTGCCGACCGGTCGCTTCCGCGCGGCATCGGCGGACGTGGCCTCCAGAAACAGAGCATCAGAGATCAGCGACATCCGTTCCGCAACCCGGAACACCAGCGGACCGCGGGGGCGTACCCCGATGCCGATATCGGGATGGCGCCTGCCGAGTTCGGCAAGCACCGGCTGGATCGTGCGCAGCTCGTAGCGGGCGCCGAACCAATCTTCGACGCTGGGCAGCAGAGACCCTGCGGCGACCACCAACATGGCACAGCCCAGCAGCGTGGCCGCGGCCCCCACGCCGATGAGCTGGGTGTTACCCGCGGCCCTCAGCAAGAAGAACGCAGACGCCAGGACGATCAGCACGATGCCGATGGTGAACACGAACAGGGCGCGGCCACGTCTGCTGCGATTGGAGTGCCGCATGCCCGCCCACGAAACCAGGGTCAGCGCCAGGAACACGTAGAGCAGCGGCAGCAGCCACGGCAACCTTCCGTCGCTGGATGCGAGGTTCCGCTTTAGGTACTCCTCTGGGGACATCTCCGGTTGCTGGCCCGAGCCGAAGAAGATCACCAAACTCACGACCGCGATCAACGCGGCAAAGCCGTACTGCGCCATAGCAATTTTGCGAATGGTGGCGGGTGTCCGCTCCGAGGACACGGTCGTGATCATCACGCAGCTGCCCGCCGCGCAGCCAATCAACGCGACCTGCGACAGCCCCATCGAAATGTTGGGCCAATGCAGCACCGTGTCGATCAGCAGCGTCAAGGGCTGCCAGTTGAGTGCGGCCACCAACCCGAGGCAACCCAGCGCGAGGATCATCGCGGTGCTCACCAAGGACTGCTTGTTGACCAGTGCCCACCCGATTCGCAGGCCGGTGGCCAATCCGAGCAGACCGGCGATCACCCAGATGATCAACCAAACGCCTCTCCGAGTCGGACCTGGACGATGGAGGACCGATCCGACGGCAGCCGGCCGAGACGATAGATCAGCAGGGCCGCGAAATCTTCGGCTTCCTGTTCGGCGTCCTCGCCGGCGGGGCCCATGCAGCCGGTTCGCTGGTTGAGCATGTACCCGATCAGGTCGGAGCTGGCCAGGTCGACGTTCTCGCGTGCCGCCTGGACCACCGGGATGCCTTCGTGGCCGAGCACCAGATGCCCGAGCTCGTGGGCCAGGGTGCGATCCCAGGCAGGCAGGCCCTTCTGGATCAAGAACACGTCTCGATCGGCATATTGGCGCCACTGACCGCACACTCCGGGCGGCAGATCGGCCATCTTGAGTTCGATAGGCCGGTCGCGATCCTCGCTCACGGCATCAACGAGGCGGGGCAATGACACTTCCCCGCGGCGTGGGGCGAGATCGAGTACCTCACCTACGGCGCGGGTGACGCGGCGGCTGGCAGGCATAAATCCCCCTTTCGACGAGTCCACTATGCGCTGTCCGCCCCCCTCAGGGCGGGCAGTTTGTCAGTTCACGAACCGTGCGGTGCCGCTTGTGTGTATCGCATGGCCCGCCTTCGCCTGGCGATATCCAAGCAGTCCGCCGGCGCAGGTGAGTACAAGCATGCCCGTAACTCCGGGCACTGCCAAGGCCGCGACCTGGGACAACCCGGCGTTCCGCAAATAGTCCGTGTACCCGATCCGGTAGGAGGCCGCTGGCACGCCGATGTTGCTGCCCACGTTGGCAGGCAGCGGCTCTCGGCCTGCGAATGGCTCAGCGGTCACGCCGCGAGGTGCTGCGGGCAACGCCGGTGCGCCGGGCGACCCGCCACCTCCTAGACCGGCGGCAGGAGCCACGATGACCGGCAGTGTTATCGGCGCGATCGGGAGTTCCACGGCCGCTGCGCCGACGCCAGGAACGACGTCGATCACGGGCGGTTCGGTGGCAGGCGGCAGCTGCATGTTTGGCGGCAGGGCCGGACGGCCGGGCGGCACCGCAATGGCGCCCCCGCCGCCACCTCCGGGTGGGGGCAGGCCGGGCGGAGTGGTCGTCGTCGGTGTGGTGGTCTCGCTGGACGTCGTCTTGCTGGACGTCGTCCCACTCGAGGTGGTCTGGCTGGACGTCGTCTCAACCGACGTCGACTCACTGGTTGTCGTCCGTGATGTCGTTGTCTTTGTACTCGGCGACGTCTCCGTCGTCACCTTCGTCGTCGACGGCGGGGTCACGCTCGGCGGACTTGACTCCGAGCTGCCGCCGCCACAGTGTCGCGCGTTCCCATTGCCCTTGTCGTTGCCGCAGTTGCCGTTGGCCGGATTCCCGCCGTCACCGGGCTTGCCGTCGCCGTTGGCGCCGTTATCGCCCTTGTTGCCGGTGTCGGGTTTTCCGCTATCGCCTGTGCCGGCTCCTGAGCCGCCGCTGCCGTCGGAATCGCCCTTGGGTCCCTTGCCCGGCACGTCAGTCGAATGCGTTCCGCCGGGAATCTCCGTAGAAGCCGAGGGCTCAGCAATGGCCATAGCCCCGCCCAGGCCACACAGGAATAGGCCGAGGCCCACAACGCAGGCCGACGCGGCGCGATGCACACGCGAACCCACGTCGCCACCACCCTTCAAGGCGTCACAGCCCACCGGCTTACGGTCGATCTGACAGTACCCGCACCGGGACACACCGAAGCAACAGATGTTCCGGACGATAGTGTTGGGCTGCACCATCACTGATTTGTCATGCATCGTCAACGAGTTGACTGGGAGGCCGCCGGGATGAGCCTGTTCAAGCGCAAAACCCGCGCCACCCGCAGGGCCGAGGCCCGCGCTATCAAGGCCAAGGCAAAACTCGAGGCCCGGCTCGCCGCGAAGAACGACGCCCGTCGCATCAAGGCTGACCACAGAGCCGAATCCAAAGCACTGAAGGCGCAACTCAGATCGCAGCGCGACAGCGACAAGGCCGCGGTCAAGATCGCCGAGACTCAGCTGAAGGCGGCCAAGGAAGGTAAGTTGTTCTCCCCCACGCGAATTCGTCGCGTGCTCACGGTGAGCCGGCTGCTCGCACCCATTGTGGTGCCGCTCGTCTACCGCGCCGCGATCGCCGCGCGCGGATTTGTCGACGAACGGCGGGCCGACCGGCTGGGCGTCCCGCTCAGCCAGATCGGTCAGTTCTCCGGATACGGCGCTGCGCTGTCGGCGCGGATCGCAGGGGCCGAGCACTCGCTGGCACTGGTTGGGGAGAAGAAGCCGAAGGACGCCGAGACCAAGCAGTTCGTCGCGGCCATCACCGAGCGGCTTGGAGACTTGGCGGCCGCCGTCACGGCCGCCGAGAACATGCCCGCGTCGCGCCGTCGCCCCGCGCACGCGGCGATCGCCCAACAGCTCGACGGAATCGACGCCGATCTGATGGCGCGGCTCGGCCTGGTCTGAGCGTGAATCGCGTTGTCGCGACAGTGGTTCTGGCCATGTCGTTGATCGTGATGGCGGTGGCAGGCGCGGGCGCCGCGTCGGCGCACGCCACGCGCGTCGCGACCGACCCCGCGGAAAACGCCGAGCTGTCCCAAGCCCCGCAGAAGGTCAGCGCGACGTTCAACGAGACCCTGCAACCCCAGTTCGCAGCGATGACGGTCGTCGGCCCCGACGGCAACCTGTGGTCGGCCGGTGACCCGCAGGTGGCCGGCGCCGTCGTCAGCGTCGGCGTACGGCCGCTCGGACCGTCCGGCACCTACACGGTGAACTACCGGGTGACGTCGGCCGACGGGCACGTGGTGTCCGGGTTCTGGTCGTTCCGGCTCACTGTGGCCAGTACCGGAACCCCCGGTCCGTCGGCGTCGGCAACGAACCCATCGGGTGACGGAATTCCGGTGTGGCCGTTCTTCGTCGCGGCAGGCGTGATCGTTGCCGCGGGTGCGTTCTGGGCGGTGCGACGGCAGAGGTGACCCGTCGATGGGCGGTCGCAGGCGGAGCCGTGGTCGTGGTGGTCGCGTCATTGGCGGCGTGGTCGCTTGCCCGGCAGCAGAACTCACTGGCGACGACGCTGGTGCGGGCCCTTGCCGACGGCTCGGCGGTCGTCACGTTGGGTCTGGCCGCGGTCCCCATGCTCGACATCGAGCGATACCGCGGTGAGCTGATCCGCCGTGCCACCGCGCCGTTGACGATCGCCGCCGCCGCGTGGCTGCTTGCCGAGTTGCTCCGGCTTGGCGTTGCAGCCGCACAGGCCGCGGCGATTCCGGTCTCCCGGCTCGGGCTGCACACCGCGGTCGACTTCGCCCTGCACACGGCCGCGGGAAGATCCGGACTTTTCAGCGCGATAGCGGCGGCCCTCGTCGGTCTCGCGGTGGCCGCGGCACCCCGATCGGTGCCGATGAACGTCGCGGTCGCGGGTTTCGCCGCAGCCGGGATGGCGGCGCGCCCCCTCACGGGGCATTTCTCCGAGAGCACGGTTGGCGGGGTGGCCGTGGCCGTACACACCCTGGCGGCGGCGACGTGGTGCGGCGTGCTGGCTGCGCTACTGCTCACTGTCGAGCACCGCGGCCAGTGGGCCAGAGTGCTCCCGCGGTTCTCGCAGTTGTCCCTATTGTGCGTGGCGGCGCTGCTGCTCGGCGGCGTGCTCGCCGCGGCGGTGACGATCGCATCGCCGAGTCAGCTGTATTCGACGGGGTACGGCCGGCTGCTGGCCGCGAAGGTCGTGGTGACGGTGGTGCTGGTCGTGCTGGCATACCGCAACCGGACGATGTGGCTGCCTGCCGCTCGTTCGCACCGCGCGACGGCGGTGGTGTCACGATCGCGGTCGCTGTTCGAACTCGCGATCATGGCCGTCGCGCTGACCTTGGCGGCCGCCCTGGCCGTCACGGGTTAGGGCCCAATCCGACCTGGCATGATGGGGACAACTGCGGGGTAGACGAGACACTGCAAAGGAGCAGCCAAATGGCAGACCAGCAGGATCGACCCGACGAGAAGCCCGACGCCGTACCCCCGGCCGTCGCTCCCGGCGCGGAATCGGTCCCGCCTGCCCCCGAACCACCCGCACCGCCTGCGAAGGCGCCGCCTGCCAAGGCTGCGAAGAAGGCACCGGCCAAGAAGGCAGCGAAAAAGACGCCTGCCAAGAAGGCGCCGGCGAAGAAGGCCGCAGAGAAGAAGGCGCCGCCCAAGAAGACGACTGTGGCTCCGAAACTCGCAGACACCAACGGCGACCTCGCGTCTGCCGCAAAAGAGGCTGCAGCGCAAGCAAAATCAACTGTTGCCAGCGCGCCGAACCCGGTCGCAGGCCCAGCACCGCTGCCGCTGATCGGTCCCGAGCCGTCACGGCTTCCGATAGCAGCCGCCATCGTCGCCGGTGTGCTGGCGATTCTGGTGGTGCTTCTCGCGCGCAGACACTCTGACGATTGATCAAATCGGCTTGACCCTCACGCGGCGTCAGGGTCGATAGTGGCGGCATGGACGCCAACACCGTCGGCGCGGTAGCCGCCCTTACGGGTGTCTCTGTGCGCACCCTGCACCATTGCGACCACATCGGCCTAGTCGTGCCGAGCGTCCGTACCCCGGCGGGCTACCGCGGCTACACCGATGCCGACATCGAGCGGCTGCACGTCGTGCTGGTGTACCGGTCCGTCGGGCTGCCACTCGAGGAGATCCGGGCGCTGCTCGACGATTCAAGTGCGGATGTGCTCGAGCATCTGCGGCGCCAGCACGTGCTGCTGCTGGAGCAGGCCGAGCGGCTGCAGCAGACCATCAAGGCAGTGGAGGAACTGATGAACGCACACCGCAAAGGCATTCAGCTGACCGCGGAGGAACAGGTTGAGATATTCGGTACAACCGCATTCGGTGAGGAGTATCCGGCCGAGGCCGAAGAGCGCTGGGGCGACACAGACGCGTGGAAGCAGTCGCAGCAACGGGTTTCGCGGTTCAGCAAGCAGGACTGGATCGCGATCAAGGCCGAGGGCGACGCGCTGCTTGCCGACCTGGCACAGGCCAAACGCGATGGAGTCGCCCCAGGCTCGGCGGAGGCCAACGAGCTTGCGGCACGGCACCGCGCCTCGATCGAGCGGTTCTACGACTGCGGCGATGAGATGCAGCGCAATCTCGTGGAGATGTATCTGGCCGACGACCGGTTCACTCGCTACTACGACGACGTCGAGCCGGGGCTGGCGCAATTCGTCCACGACATCGTGGTGGCTAGCATCAGTCGGTGACTATCGAGCCCCGCCCCACCGCTGACCTGGTCGACGAGATCGGCCCCGACGTCTGCAGCTGCGACCTGCAGTTCACCCAGTACGGCGGCCGGTCTCAGTTCGCGGGGCCGATCACGACCGTGCGGTGCTTTCAGGACAACGCGCTGCTCAAGTCGGTGCTGTCCGAGCCGGGCAATGGTGGCGTGCTTGTCATCGACGGCGACGGCTCGCTGCACACCGCACTCGTCGGCGACGTGATCGCCGGCCTCGGCGTCGATAACGGCTGGGCCGGGCTGATCATCAACGGTGCGGTCCGCGACGCAGCGACGCTGCGCACGCTCGACATTGGCGTCAAGGCACTCGGCACCAACCCGCGCAAGGGCGGCAAGACGGGCGACGGCGAACGTGACGTGGTCGTCGAGTTCGGTGGGGTGTTGTTCAAGCCTGGCGAGATCGCCTACAGCGACGATGACGGCATTGTCGTCGTCGGCCGTTAGGCCGGATCCACGGGCGAGTAACACGCACTTCATAAACGGGTAGTCGGCTACTCAAGCCAAGGGTGCTGAACGCGATCAGGCTTATGTCATCGGGGCGAGCATCGTCGCTACCAGCGCAAAGGAGCGCATCATGAGCACCACCCACAACCCCATACCGAAGCCCATTGCGACAGTGGCAATCTCAGCTGCGGCATTGGCATCAGTAGGTTTGGTACTGGCGGGCGTTGCGAACGCGGCCCCGTCAGGTCCCGCGCCGGTGGACCCGACGGTCAGCCAGCTACAGTCGGACGGCTACCAAGTCATGGTGAACAAGGTTGGCACAGCGCCATTGAGTAACTGCACCATTGGCGCGGTCCGACCCGGCCAGACCTACTCCCGAACCGATTCCGGTACCGGGGGCACAGGATGACTTGGTGACCACCGTCACCGAAAAGACTGTCTACGTCGACGTGATGTTCTGACCGGACTCAGGCCGAAGTCTTTACCGGCGCAAGGTGTTTGGTGAACTCCAGCGCTTCGTCGTCGACCTTGCCACGCCGGATCAGCCGCAGATCCAGCAGGTAGTTCTGCTTGAGCCGCCACGGAGCGACGTGTCCCGACTTCGGCAAGTAGTCCAACGCGCGCAGCACGTAACCGGGAGTGAAGTCCATCAGCGGCCGCTCGTCGACCGTGTTGCCCGGATGCTGCGGCTCGACGGTGTCAAAGCCGTTGGCGTCCATGTAGTTCAGCACTCGGCAGACGAACTCCGAGACCAGGTCCGCCTTCAGCGTCCACGACGCGTTGGTGTAGCCGATGGTGAACGCCATGTTGGGCATGTGGGTCAGCATCATGCCCTTGTAGGCCATGGTGTCGGTGAGCTCGATCGGCACACCATTGCGCTTGACCTCGGCGCCACCGAACAACTGCAGGTTCAAACCGGTTGCGGTGACAATGATGTCAGCCTGTAGCTCCTCACCCGAGGCCAGCTTGATGCCGGTCTTGGTGAATCGCTCGATCTTGTCGGTGACCACGTCCGCCTTGCCCGCGCGGATGGTCTTGAAGAGATCCCCGTTGGGCGCCAGGCACAGACGCTGATCCCACGGGTTGTAGCTGGGACCGAAGTGCTTCGCAACGTCGTAGCCCTCGGGCAGGCGCCGCTGCGCCATGGTCATCAGTGTCTTGCGCATGAAGTTCGGGAATCGCCTGCTGATGTTGTACTGCGCCGACTGGAACAGGATGCTCTTCCACCGGTTCAGCACATAGGCGGGCTTGTCCGGCAACGCCTTGTTCGTCCGCACTGTGAACGGGTCGACTTCGGGCAGCGCACCGATGTAGGTCGGCGAACGCTGCAGCATCGTGACGTGTCCCGCGCCCGAATCGGCAAGCGCAGGAATCAATGTCACCGCGGTCGCGCCGCTGCCGATGACGACGATCTTCTTGCCCGCGTAGTCCAGCTTCTCCGGCCAGTGCTGCGGGTGAATGATCGTGCCCTCGAAGTCGTCCGAGCCTGCGAATTCGGGTGTGTAGCCCTCGTCGTAGTTGTAGTAGCCGCTGGCCGCGAAGAGGAAGGAGGTCTTGATCTCGACTTCCTCGCCGTCGCGTTCGATGCGAACGGTCCAGTTGTTGTCGGTATCGGACCAGTCGGCGGCGACCACTTTCTGGCCGTACCGGATGCGCTTGTCGATGCCGGACTCGGCGACCGTCTCCTTCAGATAGGACATGATCGACGGGCCGTCGGCGATGGCCTTCTCGGAAGTCCACGGCTTGAACCGGAAGCCAAGCGTGAACATGTCGGAGTCTGAGCGGATGCCCGGGTACTTGAACAGGTCCCAGGTGCCGCCGAGGTTCTCGCGGCGCTCAAGCACCACGTAGCTCTTGTTGGGGCAGCGGTCCTGCAGGTGCCAGGCCGCGCTGATGCCGGAGATGCCGGCTCCGACGATGACGACGTCGACAAATTCAGTCATGCTGTAAAGCTATCAACACTGTGTCGACGGAGTCAACAGTGTGTTGAGAAACTCGACACCATGTAAAGTCAACGCCGTGACCACCGTCAACCAGCCCCGCGCCGGGCGCGGCCGCCGATCCGCTCGCCCTTCTGGTGACGATCGTGAGCTGGCGATTCTGGCCACTGCCGAGCGGCTGATGGAACAGCGCCCGCTGGGCGATATCTCGGTCGACGACCTGGCCAAGGGCGCTGGGATCTCGCGCCCGACGTTCTACTTCTACTTTTCGTCCAAGGATGCGGTGCTGCTGACGCTGCTGGAGCGGGTCATCGCCGAGGCGGATGCAGCCCTTGAGCGCCTCATCGATGGCCGTCCAGAGGACCGCAACCTCATCTGGCGCAACGGCATCAACGTCTTCTTCGAGACGTTTGGCGCGCACCGGTCGGTCTGTGCAGCCGCGGTGGCCGCCAAAACCACCGGCACAGAAGCGCAGGAACTGTGGGCCACTTCGATGCAGCGGTGGATCCATCACATCGCAGGCGTGATCGATGCCGAGCGCGCCCGCGGCGCAGCGCCCGTCACGCTGCCCGCTCACGAGTTGTCGACCGCGCTCAACCTCTTGAACGAGTCCGTGATGACCGCATCGTTCGCAGGCCATCAGCCGTCGCTGCCCGACGACCGGGTGCTCGATAACCTGGTGCACATCTGGACCACCAGCATCTACGGCCAAGGCCTCTGATTCGTCGGACCGCGATGCGAACATATGTTCGTGTCCCGGGTTCGATCGACGGCTCGGCCGTCGGGCGCCACCATCCTGCACGCTGACCTCGACTCGTTCTACGCATCGGTCGAGCAGCGTGACGACCCCGCGCTCCGCGGCAGGCCGGTGATCGTCGGCGGCGGTGTCGTACTTGCCGCCAGCTATGAGGCCAAGGCTTACGGGGTGAAGACCGCGATGGGCGGACGCCAGGCCCGCCAGCTGTGTCCGCACGCGGTCGTGGTTCCGCCGCGGATGTCGGCGTACTCACAGGCCAGCGACGCGGTGTTCGAGGTGTTCCACGACACCTCGCCAGTAGTGGAGCCGCTGTCGGTGGACGAGGCGTTCATCGACGTATCCGGCCTGTGGCGGGTGTCAGGCACCCCTGTGGAGATCGGCGCCCGGCTGCGCGCGCGGGTCCGCGATCGCGTCGGCCTGCCCATCACTGTCGGCATCGCACGCACCAAGTTCCTGGCCAAGGTGGCCAGCCAGGAGGCCAAGCCCGACGGCCTGCTGCTGGTGCCGCCGGACCGTGAACTCGCGTTCCTGCATCCGCTGCCGATACGCCGGCTCTGGGGAGTCGGCGTGAAGACGGCCGAGAAGCTGCACGCGCACGGCATCGAGACAGTCGCCGATGTCGCCGAGCTCAGCGAATCCACGCTCGGGTCGATGGTCGGTGGGGCGATGGGCCGTCAGCTATTTGCGTTGTCCCGCAACATCGATCGACGCCGAGTAGTGACGGGCGTGCGGCGTCGCTCCGTCGGTGCCCAACGGGCGTTGGGGCGGGCGGGCAACACGATGTCGGCGGCGGAGGTCGACGCCGTCGTCATCAACCTCGTGGACAGGATCACCCGGCGGATGCGCACGGCGGGCCGAACGGGCCGAACGGTGGTGCTGCGGTTGCGGTTTGACGACTTCGGCCGGGCCACCCGTTCACACACGATGCCGCGGGCGACGGCATCGACAGACGCGATCCTCGACACGGCGCGCGGCCTCGTAATGGCGGCCGCTCCCCTGATCGCCGAGCGTGGCCTGACTCTTGTCGGGTTCGCGGTGTCCAACATCGACAGGGAGGGCGCGCAGCAGCTGGAGCTGCCGTTCGAGAACGTGGCCCTATGTCGCCGGCCGGGCGGCTCCGCCGCGGACACTGTCGCGATCGATCAGGCCGTCGACATGGTGCGTCAGCGCTACGGCAACGCCTCACTCACCCGCGGAGTGCTACTGGGCCGCGATCCCGGCCTCGAGATGCCGCACCTGCCGGACTAGGAAGCCGTCCACTCGAGCAGCCTGTCGGCGGGCCAGGTGTTGACGATCCGCTCTACCGGCACACCGGCGTCCAGCGCTCGCTGGGCACCATAGCCGAGAAACTCCAACTGGCCGGGCGCGTGGGAGTCGGTGTCGATGGAGAACAAGCAGCCGACCTCCAGCGCGAGGTTCAGCAGGCGGGTCGGCGGGTCCCGGCGTTCTGGGCGGGAGTTGATCTCCACCGCGGTGCCGTTGTCGCGGCACGCAGTGAACACCTTCTCCGCGTCGAATTTCGACTCGGGTCGGATGCCGCGGCCCCCTGTCACGAGCCTGCCCGTGCAGTGCCCAAGCACATCGGCGTGCGGATTGGTCACCGCCTTGATCATTCGCCGGGTCATCGACGGGGCATCCATCGACAGCTTGGAATGCACACTGGCCACCACCACGTCGAGACGCTCGAGCAGCTCGGGTTCCTGATCCAAGGATCCATCCTCGAGGATGTCTACCTCGATGCCGGTGAGGATTCGCATCGGCGCCACGGTTTCGCGCAGTTCGTCGATAACGTCGAGTTGTTTGCGCAGCCGCTCGGGAGACAGCCCGTTCGCGACCTTGAGTCGCGGAGAGTGGTCCGTCAATGCGCAGTACTCGTGGCCCAATTCCTTTGCAGCAAACATCATCTCGCCGATAGGCGCCGACCCGTCCGACCAGTTCGAGTGCACGTGCAGGTCACCGCGCAGCGCGGCGCGGATGTCACCGCCGCCGAGATCCTTCGCTGCCGAGCGCAATTCGGCGAGGGCATCCGGCTCGCGGCCTGCCCACGCCTGGGCGATCACTTTCGCGGTCTTGGGTCCGATGCCTGGCAGCGATTGCCAGCTGTTGGCCGCTCCGTGCCGCTCCCGGTCGGCCTCTGAGAGTCCCTCGACGATGTCGGCCGCGTTGCGGTAGGCCATCACCCGCCGCGGGTCTTCTCGCGCCCGGTCCTTGTAGTAGGCAATCTGGCGCAGTGCGACTACCGGGTCCATGCCTCCAGTCTGCCGCTACGCACGCCGTGCCGGGCCGCGTCCACTCAGGGCAACGATCCTGTCCAGCGTCGATGCGTCATCGGCGATGGCCACGGCAGGGGTCAAAATTTGTCATGTGGGTACTGACCTGTCCGGCACCAGGAATTAATCAGCGTGTGCGACTAGTTTGCGAAGTTGTGAGATTCGCTTTCAAAACATCCCCGCAGAACACCACCTGGTCCGACATGCTGGCCGTCTGGCAGGCGGCCGACGATATCGACGTCTTCGAGTCCGGCTGGACCTTCGATCACTTCTATCCGATCTTCACCGACCCCACCGGGCCATGCCTGGAGGGCTGGACGACGCTCACTGCGCTGGCACAGGCCACCAAGCGGCTGCGGCTGGGCACCCTCGTCACCGGTATTCACTATCGCCACCCCGCGGTGCTCGCGAACATGGCTGCGGCGCTGGACATCATCTCCAACGGCAGGCTCGAGCTGGGCATCGGCGCCGGCTGGAACGAGGAGGAGTCAGGGGCTTACGGCATCGAGCTCGGCAGCATCAAGGAGCGCTTCGACCGCTTCGAGGAAGCATGCGAGGTGCTCACCAGCCTGTTGAGCAAGGACACCACGACCTTCGACGGCAAGTTCTATCAGCTCAAGGACGCCCGCAACGAGCCGAAGGGTCCGCAGAAGCCGCACCCGCCGATCTGCATCGGAGGCAGCGGTGAGAAGCGAACGCTGCGCATCACGGCGAAGTACGCCCAGCACTGGAACTTCGTCGGCGGCTCGCCAGAAGAATTCGCAAGGAAGCGCGATGTTCTCGCGTCACATTGCGCGGATATCGGTCGGGATCCGAAGGAGATCATGCTGTCCTCGCACATCCGGCTGAGCGACAACCACCTTGAACACGGCAAGCCGCTGGACTACGGCCACGCGATCGAGGAAGCCGCCGCACTAGGCAAGGAGGGCTTGGATCTGGCGATCGTGTACCTGCCGACACCGCATACGCCCGCCGTGCTTGAGCCGCTTGCCGAGGCGATCAGGGACTCCGGGCTGCTCACCAGCAAAGATAACTGACGATAACGAAAATATGACAGTTAGGCAAACGCCTGATCACAGGCCGTCCGGTCGGCGTATGCGGCCTGGTTCGGATTTGCTAGACGCCGAAACGAACTAGCTCGTCGGCCGTGATCAGTCGCTCGGCTCTTGCAGGGAATTCACGGCTCTTGACCGGGTGACGGAACCATAACCAGGCGATTCGACTGACCCGGGACCGATATAGCGGGTTGTGGTGCACGGTGCTCACTCCTGCGACATAGCAATAGCTGAACCGGGGGCCCACATTACCGCAGTGCCCTCACCAAGTCATTAGATACTCATCATCTGGCAAACTCAAATAGGCGCGCCGGACAATCATCTGATGTTTTCTATGTGTCCTGTGTGGTTTCTGAGGTGTCTCACAGCAAGGCTCGTAGTGAGGGTGCGTTACACCTGCGCGGGCTTGTTGAACACGTCGTTGAGCGTCACGGTTTGCAGATTGCGCGAGCGGATCACGTCGGCCAATTGGTCGTAGACGTGCGTGACCGGCAGGTGGTTGAGGTGACCGATCACGATGGCCTGCGGGTTGAAGTACTTGTCGGCCATCTTGACGATTTCGCCTTCGGGTATGACCACCTCGTCGCCAAGCGAGCCGAGCCACATCGTCGGCACCGCGTAGCCGAGGTCGGCGGCAACGCCATCGACAACGGGATTGTGGCTGCCGTACGGCGGCCGAAAGTACGGTCGCGCGTCGACGCCAAAATTTTTCATCAGGAATTGGTGGTTGTGCCGAAGTTGGTCAGCCACTTGGTCTTTGGGCAGTGTGGCCAGGTCCGGATGCGACCATGTGTGGTTGCCCAGCTGAATCTGGCCTGACTCAACCAGCGGCCGAAGCAGGTCGCGGTTGTCAGTCCACGACGCATACCTACCGTTCACAAAGTATGTCAGCCGGATACCGGTGTCCTTGGCGAACTGCGTGTAGGCCCGCACCACGTCGGTGTTGACGCCGTCGTCGAGGGTCAGCGCCAGCAGGTTGCCGTCGCCAGGGATGCTGGAGAGCGAACCGCCGCCGGGCAGCGGCATCCGCGCAGCGAGCACCGTCGGCGGTCCGACGGGTTCCGTTGCCGCCGCGGCGACGCGAGGTTGCACACCAACGGTCCACCGAGCGAAGCCAACACCGGCAAGGGTTGCCACGGACAGGCCCGCAAGGAAGTGCCGCCGGTTCAGCTCGGTCCCGGCGTGGGTAATCGGTTTGCGGCCAGTCATCGGGACTACTGTCTCGCGACCCGACGCAAAAGCCACTGATTCCGCGGCGTGTCGCGGCTGTTTGCGACCTACTGCACAGGTTCAGCGCTGCGGTACGGCAGTGGGCTTGATCGGCGCAGGAAGCGCGGTCTGGCCCATCAGGTAACGGTCGACGCCCGCCGCGGCGGCGCGGCCCTCGGCGATAGCCCACACGATCAGCGACTGCCCGCGGCCCATGTCACCGGCGACGAATACACCGGACACCGTGGTGGCGAAGTCCGCATCGCGTGCCACGTTGCCGCGGTCCGTGATCTCAACGCCGAGGTCGGTCAGCAGACCTTCGCGCTCGGGGCCGACGAAGCCCATCGCCAGCAGCACAAGGTCGGCTTCCAACTCGAAGTCGGTGCCCTCCACCTTTTCGAACTTGCCCGCGTTCATAGCGACCTCGTGACCGCGCAGCCCGGTGACGCGCCCGTCGCTGCCGGTGAACTCCTCGGTGTTGACCGAGTAGACGCGCTCGCCGCCTTCCTCGTGCGCCGCGGACACGCGGAACATCAGCGGGTAGACCGGCCACGGCGTCGAATCAGCGCGGCTCTCCGGCGGGCGGGGCATGATCTCGAACTGGTGCACGCTCGCCGCGCCCTGCCGGTGCACGGTGCCGAGGCAGTCGGCTCCGGTGTCGCCACCGCCGATGATGATCACCTTCTTGTCCTTGGCGTGGATCGGCGGCAGGCCGTCGTCGTCGACCACCGGATCGCCGTTCTGCACGCGGTTGGCCCACGGCAGGAACTCCATCGCCTGGTGGATGCCGTCGAGCTCGCGGCCGGGAGCGGGCAGATCGCGCGACGCCGTCGCGCCGCCGGCCAGCACCACCGCGTCGAACTCGGAGCGAAGCTCTGCGGCGGTGATGTCGACGCCGACGTTGACGCCGGCACGGAAGACGGTGCCCTCCGCCTCCATCTGCTCCAGCCGCCGGTCGATGTGGCGCTTCTCCATCTTGAATTCGGGGATGCCGTAGCGCAGCAGGCCGCCGATGCGGTCATCGCGCTCGAACACGGTCACCGTGTGCCCGGCACGGGTCAGCTGCTGGGCGGCCGCAAGCCCGGCGGGGCCCGATCCGACGACGGCGACCGTCTTGCCGGTCAGCTTCTCGGGCGGCAACGGGACGACCCAGCCCTCATCGAAGGCGTTGTCGATGATCTCGACTTCGACCTGCTTGATGGTCACAGGGTCCTGGTTGATGCCGAGGACGCACGAGCCCTCACATGGTGCAGGGCACAGCCGACCGGTGAACTCAGGGAAGTTGTTGGTGGCGTGCAACCGTTCGATGGCGTCACGCCAACGGTCGCTGCGCACCAGGTCGTTCCACTCGGGAATCAGGTTGCCGAGCGGACACCCGTTGTGGCAGAACGGGATACCGCAGTCCATGCACCGCGCCGCCTGCTCACGCAGCGTCTCGTGAGAGAAGTCCTCGTAGACCTCTTTCCAGTCGCGGAGCCGCAGCGGGACCGGCCGCCGTTGTGGGGTCTCGCGCTGTGTGTACTTGAGGAAGCCCTTGGGGTCAGGCATTCGCCGCCGCCATGATCGCCGTGTCGACGTCCTCGCCCGTGCGCTCGGCTTCCGCGATCGCTTGCAGCACCTTCTTGAAGTCGCGCGGCATCACCTTGGTGAAGTTCTTCAGCTCATTCTCCCAATCGGACAGGACACGTTGTCCCACAGCCGAATCCGTGGCATCGACATGGGCCTGGATCATGCCGTGCAGCCAGTCGACGTCATCGCTATCGAGTTCGTCCAGGTCTACCATCTCGGCGTTGAGGTTCTGTTCGAATGTGCCGTCCGGGTTATAGACGTAGGCCACACCGCCCGACATCCCCGCAGCGAAGTTGCGCCCGGTTTGTCCGAGGATGACGACCTTGCCGCCAGTCATGTATTCACACCCGTGGTCGCCGACGCCCTCTACGACCGCGTGCGCGCCGGAGTTGCGCACCGCGAACCGCTCGCCGACCACGCCGCGCAGGAACACCTGGCCGCTTGTGCCGCCGAACAGGATCACGTTGCCCGCGATGATGTTCTCTTCGGCCACATAGTCCGCGGGCGCGTTGTCCGACGGGCGCACCACGATTCGGCCGCCCGAAAGGCCCTTGCCGACATAGTCGTTGGCGTCGCCGTAAACCCTCAACGTGATGCCCTTTGGCACGAATGCGCCGAAGCTGTTGCCCGCCGAGCCGTCGAACGTGATGTCGATGGTGCCGTCGGGAAGCCCCTGCCCACCATAGGCTTTAGTCAGTTCGTGGCCGAGCATGGTGCCCACGGTGCGGTTGGTGTTGGCGATCGTGGTGGAGAACCTCACCGGAGTGCCCGAGTCGAGGGCCTCCCGGCTCATCACGATCAGCTGCTGATCCAGTGCCTTGTCCAGGCCGTGGTCCTGCCGCGAGCTGCAGTACAGGTCCTGGTTCATAAACGCCGACTCGGGCTCGTACAGCACCGGCGCGAGGTCCAGCTTGTAGGCCTTCCAGTGCTCGGCGGCCTGCGTGGTGTCCAGCGAGCCGACCTGGCCTACCATCTCGTTGACGGTCCGGAAGCCCAACTGGGCCATCATTTCCCGGACTTCCTCGGCGATGAACATGAAGAAGTTCTCGACGAACTCCGGCTTGCCGTTGAACCGCTGCCGCAGCACCGGATTCTGGGTGGCCACGCCGACCGGGCAGGTGTCGAGGTGACACACCCGCATCATGATGCAGCCCGATACCACCAGCGGCGCGGTCGCGAAACCGAACTCCTCGGCGCCGAGCAGCGCGGCGACCACCACGTCTCGGCCCGTCTTGAGCTGGCCGTCGACCTGAACGACGATGCGATCGCGCAACCCGTTGAGCAGCAGCGTCTGCTGCGTCTCCGCCAGGCCGAGTTCCCACGGCGCGCCCGCGTGCTTCTGCGACGTCAGCGGGGTCGCGCCGGTGCCGCCGTCGTGTCCGGAGATCAGCACCACGTCGGCGTGTGCCTTCGATACACCCGCGGCGACGGTGCCAACGCCGTTCTCGGAGACCAGCTTCACGTGCACGCGGGCCTGCGGGTTGGCGTTCTTCAGGTCGTGGATCAGCTGCGCCAGATCCTCGATCGAGTAGATGTCGTGATGCGGCGGTGGGGAGATCAGACCGACGCCAGGGGTGGAATGCCGCACCTCGGCCACCCACGGGTACACCTTGTTGCCCGGAAGCTGTCCACCCTCACCGGGTTTCGCGCCCTGGGCCATCTTGATCTGGATGTCGCTGCAGTTGGTCAGGTAGTGGCTGGTAACGCCGAACCGCGCCGAGGCGACCTGCTTGATCGCGCTGCGCCGCCAGTCGCCGTTCTCGTCGCGGTCGAAGCGGCCGACATCCTCGCCGCCCTCACCCGAATTCGACCGGCCGCCAAGACGGTTCATCGCGATCGCCAGGGTCTCATGCGCCTCGGCGGAGATCGAGCCGTAGCTCATCGCACCCGTTGAGAACCGCTTCACGATCTCGCTGGCCGGCTCCACCTCATCCAGAGGCACCGGTGTGCGCACACCATCGCGGAACTTCAGCAGACCACGCAGCGAGGCCATCCGCTCGCTCTGGTCGTCGACCAGAGCGGTGTACTCCTTGAAGACCGAGTACTGACCGGTGCGCGTCGAGTGCTGCAGCTTGAACACCGTGTCGGGGTTGAACAGGTGGTACTCGCCCTCGCGGCGCCACTGGTACTCGCCGCCGACCTCGAGCTCGCGGTGCGCCCATTCGTCGGGCCGGTCGAGGTAGGCCAGTGCGTGACGGGCCGCGACGTCGTCTGCGATGTCGTCGAGGTCGATGCCGCCGACCGGGCACGTCAACCCGGTGAAGTACTCGCCGAGCACCTGCTGGCTGATGCCTATGGCCTGGAACAACTGCGCGCCGGTGTAGGACGCGAGCGTCGAGATGCCCATCTTGGACATCACCTTCAGCACGCCCTTGCCTGCGGCCTTGACGTAGTTCGCCTTCGCCTGGTCACTGCTGATGCCGGTGATCGCTCCGCGATCGACCATGTCCTCGATGGACTCAAACGCCATGTAGGGGTTGATCGCCGCGGCGCCGAAGCCGATCAAACAGGCCATGTGATGCACCTCGCGGGCATCACCCGTTTCCACGACGAGTCCGACCTTGGTGCGGGTGCGGTCGCGGACAAGGTGGTGGTGCACGGCGGAGACGCTCAGCAGCGACGGGATCGGCGCCATCGTCTCGTCCGACTCGCGGTCGGACAGCACGATGATGCGTGCGCCGTCACGGATGGCCTCTGCCACTTTGGCGCGGATGTTGTCGAGGGCCTCCTTGAGGCCCTGCCCACCACGATTCACCGGATACAGACAACGGATCACCGCGGCGCGCATCCCGTGCTTGTGCCCGCGGATCTCGTGATCGGGATCGACGCATATCAGCTTCGACAGCTCGGCGTTACGCAGGATCGGCTGCTGCAGCACGATCTGCCGACACGACTCGGCGTCCGGGTTGAGCAGATCGCCCTCGGGACCGACGGTGCCCTGCAGGCTGGTCACCACCTCTTCGCGAATGGCATCCAGCGGCGGGTTGGTGACCTGGGCGAACAACTGCTGGAAGTAGTCGTACAGCATCCGAGGACGCTGTGACAGCACAGCGACAGGCGTGTCGGTGCCCATCGAGCCGAGCGGCTCGGCGCCGGTACGCGCCATTGGCGCCACCAACAGGTTGAGCTCCTCGTAGGTATAACCAAATGCCTGCTGGCGCAACACGACCCGGTGATGCGGCATGCGGAGGTAGTCACCCTGCGGAAGGTCGTCGAGAAGGAACAGGCCTGCGTCGAGCCAGTCGGCATACGGACGCGCAGCCGCCAGCTCGGCCTTGATCTCCTCATCGTCGACGATGCGGCCCTGCGCGGTGTCGACGAGGAACATCCGGCCCGGCTGCAGCCGCATCTTCTTGACGACGGTCGACGGATCGAGGTTCAGCACCCCGGCCTCCGACGCCATCACGACCAAACCGTCGCTCGTGACCCAAATCCGCGACGGCCGAAGACCATTGCGGTCAAGCACCGCACCGATCACGGTGCCGTCGGTGAACGTCATCGACGCCGGGCCGTCCCATGGCTCCATCAGCGACGCGTGGTACTCGTAAAACGCGCGCCGCGCTGGATCCATCGACTCGTTGCGTTCCCACGCCTCGGGAATCATCATCAGCACCGCGTGCGGCAGGCTGCGGCCGCCGAGATGCAAGAGTTCGAGCACCTCGTCGAAGCGCGCGGTGTCCGAGGCACCGGGAGTGCAAATCGGAACCACCTTGTCGAGATCCTGGCCGGAACCGAACAGGTCGGTCTTGATCAGCGCCTCGCGCGCCCGCATCCAGTTCTCGTTGCCGGTGACGGTGTTGATCTCGCCGTTGTGGGCGATACGCCGGAACGGGTGCGCCAGCGGCCACGATGGGAACGTGTTGGTAGAGAACCGCGAGTGCACGATGCCAAGCGCGCTGGTGAGCCGATCATCTTGAAGGTCAAGGTAAAACGCCTTCAGCTGCGGCGTGGTCAGCATGCCCTTGTAGACGAAGGTCTGACCGGAAAGGCTTGGAAAATAAACGGTTTCGCGCCCAGGCCCGTCCTGGCCGGGCCCCTTTGTGCCCAGCTCGTGCTCGGCACGCTTGCGCACCACGTACGAGCGACGCTCGAGGTCCATACCGGATGCGCCCGCGATGAAGAGCTGGCGGAACGTCGGCATCGCGTCACGGGCCAGCGCGCCGAGCGACGACTCGTCAGTCGGGACCTGGCGCCAGCCGAGCACCTCGAGCCCCTCGGCCTCGGCGATCTTCTCCACTGCCTCGCACGCCGCGGCGGCGTCCTTGGACGACTGCGGCAGGAATGCGATGCCGGTGGCGTAGCTGCCGTATTCGGGCAGGTCAAATTCGACGACTGCGCGCAGGAACTCATCGGGAACCTGCAGCAGAATGCCGGCGCCGTCACCGCTGTGCGGTTCAGCGCCCTGGGCACCGCGGTGCTCCAGGTTCACCAGGGCCGTGATGGCCTTGTCAACGATGTCGCGGCTGCGGCGACCGTGCATGTCGGCCACCATCGCCACACCGCACGCGTCGTGCTCGAACGCGGGGTTGTACAGCCCTTGACTGCTGGGCGCCATTCCCACCTACCCTTTTCTCCGCACGCCTTCGTGAAGTCTCTGCAAGGCAGCCGTCGACGACGGCATTAGCCGGCTTGGCGATGGAGGTGCCTTCGTGCAGCACTGAACGACGGCCCTTTTTCCACTCGCCACAAGTGGAGAAAACGATATGACAAACACCGCCTGACATGCCAACTTAGTCATGCCTAACTTTACCCGCCGCGGCGATTCTCAAACCTGATGATCGATACGCCGATAACGAACGAATAACGTTGCCACTGTTCATGTTTCGACTACCCGCGGGCAGGTCCGGCCGGGTGCGGGGTAGATCACATTCTTCGTCAAATCCCCCACCATATTTGCTGTGATCGCAAATCTGAGCGCGTGTACTGGGACGACTACGTCACACTAGTTTGCCAAAAGCCTTCTCAGATTCTTAGAGAATGGCCGCCACGCTGGCCTCGGGCCGCAAATCGAGCCGCCGCAGCAGCTGGGCGTTCAGCGCCACCACCACCGTCGAGATCGACATCAAGATCGCACCGACCGACATTGGCATCACGAAGCCGATCGGCGCAAGCACTCCGGCGGCCAGCGGCACCGCAATCAGGTTGTATCCAGCTGCCCACCAAAGGTTTTGCTTCATCTTGCGGTACGACGCTTTCGACAGCTGGATCACCGATAGCACCGAGCGAGGGTCAGAGCTGGCCAGGATCACGCCCGCCGAGGCGATGGCCACGTCGGTGCCGGCACCGATCGCGATGCCGACGTCGGCCTGAGCCAACGCGGGGGCATCGTTGACACCGTCTCCGACCATCGCCACCCGCAGCCCCTCTTCCTGCAGCGATGCCACTTTCGCGGCCTTGTCCTCGGGCCGTACGCCTGCGAAAACCCGGTCAATGCCCAGCTCGGCGGCGACCGACTCCGCCACAGCGTGCGCATCGCCTGTGATCATCACCACCTGAATGCCGAGTTTGTGCAGGGCGTCGACGGCCTGCCGGGATTCCACGCGGACCTCGTCGGAAAGGCCCAGCGCGCCCGCAACGGCACCATCGACCAGAACGTGCAGAATGATCGCGCCGTCGTCGCGCCAGCGTCCCGCATCGGGCAGCTCGGCCTTGCCTGCCTCCTCCAGAAGACGGGGCCCGCCGACCCGCACGGTCTTGCCGTCGACTCGCGCGCTCACGCCGACGGCCGGTGACGAGGTGAAGTCCGACGACGCTGGCACCGTCAGCCCCCGACGGTGCGCGGCCTCGACGATGGCCCTCGCGAGCGGATGTTCGGAGTCGGATTCGGCGGCCGCCGCGATCGCCAGCAGCTCGTCCTCGGTGCGGACGCCTCTAGTCGCCACGGCCGTCACGGTTGGCTCCCCCTTGGTCAGCGTGCCGGTCTTGTCGAAGAGCACCGCGCCGACCGTACGCATGCTCTCCAGCGCCAGTCGATCCTTGATCAGCACCCCGCCGCGGGCCGCACGTTCGGTGGCGATGGACACCACAAGCGGGATCGCAAGGCCGAGGGCGTGCGGGCAGGCGATCACCAGCACCGTGATGGTGCGGATCACGGCCTCTTCGGGCTGTCCGATAATTCCCCACACCACCGCCGTCACGACGGCCGACCCAAGCGCGAACCAGAACAGCCAGGCCGCTGCCCTGTCGGCGAGCCGCTGCGCCCGTGACGAGGAGTTCTGAGCTTCCGTCACCAACCGCTGGATGCCTGCCAGCGCGGTGTCGTCGCCAACCGCCGTCACCTTGACCCGCAGCCCCGAATCGGTGGCGACGGTGCCCGCGACCACCGTGTCGCCCACGCCGCGGCGCACGGCCCGCGATTCACCGGTCACCATCGACTCGTCGATCTCGGCGGCACCGTCGACGATGACGCCGTCGGCAGGCACGCTGGCGCCGGGCCGGACGATCACGACGTCGTCGACCCGCAGGTCGGCAGGAGCCACCAACTCGGTGCCTTCTCCTACGACGCGCTCCGCCTCATCAGGCAGCAGCGCGGCAAGCGAGTCAAGCGCCGACGTGGTCTGCGCCAGCGACCGCATCTCGATCCAGTGGCCGAGCAGCATGATCACGATCAGCAGCGCGAGCTCCCACCAGAAGTCCAGGTTGTGCGGCAGCACGCCAAGGCTGGCGCCCCACGACGAGACGAATGCGACCGTGATGGCCAGGCCGATCAGCAGCATCATTCCCGGTGCGCGGGAACGGATTTCACTTATCGCGCCGGTGAGGAACGGCCAGCCACCCCAGAGGTACATCGCGGTGCCGAGCAGCGGTGAGACCCATTGCGATCCTGCGAACTCCGGCACGGTGTAGCCGAGGATCATCGCGAACATCGGGGATAGCGCCACCGTCGGGATCGCCAGCACGAGCATGGTCCAGAACATCCGGCGGAACTGCGCGACGTGGTCGCCATGGCCGCCGTGGCCCGCGTGACCGTGCTCCTCATGGTCGACGTGGTCGGCGTGGGTCTGGTGCTGTGAGTGATTGACCTCGGTCATACGCGACATCATATACCCCCTAGGGGTATATGGCCAGGCCTTCACCCGTCACGCTTGTTGGCAATGTCTCATCCGCTCAACACCCCGCTGGGCCGGTTCGGCATCGTGACGTCCGAGGAGGGCGCTGGGCGCTGCATCGCGTCCACACCCGCTGGCGGCATGACCAACCCCCTGACCGGTATGCCGACCGTCGCGCCGTTGGCGATGTTGGTGGACCACATCGGCGGTTTGATCAACCATCACCGCCGCGGACCCGGCGAGTGGACGGTGAGCAGCGAGTTGTCGTTGGAGCTCGCCCCCGACGTGCTGACGCAGATCGCCTCGGCGCCGGAGCTCCCGGTGATCGGGACGGGCCGACCGTGTGGACGAAAGGGCTCCAACGCGCTCGGACAGTGCGAATTCACCCACCGTGACGCCGTGATCGCGACCGCCACGGTGCGCTCGTTCTACATCGAGGCTCCCGGCAATCTCGCCAAATGGCCGGAAGGCCCGACAGGTCCGCTGCCGCCCGGTTCGCTCGCCGACAGGATGGCGGTCCGGGTCGCCGAGAGCGGCGGTGCGGGCAAGGTCCTCGTCCAGGACCCGGACCCGGTGCTGAACAACAGCCTGCGCATCGTGCACGGCGGGGTATCCGCCATGGCTCTGGAATTGGTCGGCTCCGCTGCGGTCAACGACGGCCGTGGCGATGAGCCGTTGCATACCGCTTCACTTCGGGTCAACTTCCTGCGCCGGTTCCACAGTGGTCCTGAATCCCGTTATGTCGGAACGCCGTTGCGGGTCGGGCGCAACAGCGGTGTCGCAGAGGCCCGAGCGGTCGGCGCCGACGGCAAGCCTGCGATCATCGCCCGCGTTACCGCCTACCGATGAGCACAGGTCTGCGAGACTGTTGCTCGTGCCTGCGGCAGGTCCCGATCAGCCCGACGATTCCATGCGGGGTTCGGTACACATCTGCGTGACGGCGATCGTCGCAGGCGTGGTGATCGGGTTCGTCGGCGGCGCGTTCCGCTGGTGTCTGCAGACAGCCGATGAGCTGCGGATCGACTTGGTCGACTGGGCGCACGGGTTACCGGGGCCGGGCTGGCTGGTACCCATGGCCGCCGCCGCGGCCGGTGCAACATTGGCCGCCGTGATCGTGCGGTGGGAGCCGCTGGCCGCCGGAAGCGGCATCCAGCATGTCGAAGCGGTCTTTCTGGGGGAGGCCCGACCTCCGCTCATCCGTTTGGTTCCTGCGAAGTTCATCGGCGGTGTGCTGAGCATGGGATCTGGGCTCGTACTGGGCCGCGAGGGTCCCACGGTGCACATGGGTGCCGCGATCGGAGCCGAGGCGGCCCGGCGCGCGCGGCTACCCGATTCCGAGGTCAGGATGATGCAGACGGCGTTGGGTGGCGCAGGCCTGGCGGTGGCGTTCAACGCACCGATCGGGGGCGCCCTGTTCACTCTCGAAGAAGTTACGAAGTCGTTTCGCGTGAAAACCGTACTGGCGACGCTCTTTTCGTGTGTAGCGGCTGTGGCGTGCTCCCGGCTTGTCCTGGGAAACCACGCCGACTTCCAAGTCGAACCCATCGGCGCTCCTGCCCTGGCATGGTTGCCCCTTTTCCTCGTCTTCGGATTGCTGACCGGAGGTCTTGGGGCCGCTTACAACGGGTTGGTGTTGTGGTTCCTTGACCACGTCGGCGCGATACGCCGAATCCCGACCCTGGCGAAGGCGGCCATCATCGGTGCCATCATCGGGTTCGCGATGTTCGTGTACCCGCTCGCGGTAGGCGGCGGCGAGGACCTGATGCAGCGGATCCTCGGCGGACAACACATCGTTCTCACCGTCGTCATTGGAATTCTTGCGGTGCGGTTCGTCGCAGGCCCCCTCTCGTACTCGGCGGCGGTGCCTGGCGGACTGTTCGCGCCACTGCTGGCCGTGGGTGCGCTCTGGGGCCTCCTGTTCGTCGGATGCTTCAACGCGGTATGGCCAGAAGATGCGTCGCAGTTGGCCGTTCCGATGGCGCTGGTCGGGATGGCGGCTCTCTTCGGGGCGACGGTGCGCGCGCCGCTGACCGGGATGGTCGTCGTCACGGAGATGACGGCCACGACCGCGACACTCGTACCGATGATGGCCGCGACCGCTGCCGCCGTGCTCGTCGCGTACCTTGTGGGATCCCCGCCGATCTACGAGAGCCTTCGCGAGCGGATGCCCGACGAAGCGTCCATCGAGAGACGCGGTGACGGCTAGCGTTCGGCCATCACATCTAGACACGCCACCTCACTGACGGACGGCGAAATCGTCGAGGAGAACGACCTCGGCTCCAACCCCGTCGACGAATTCGCAATGGGCGAACGGTAGGTCACGACATCGTCGCGATAGTTTCCATCGCAGAACGATTCGGATACGGCGGGCGATAAGCCCCGATGCGCATGTCACTCTCGCTTCACGGCGTTCGGCCAGACAAAGGAGTCGCGATGCGCGAGCCAACGATGATGCACCGACTGGCAGCCGAGTTCATCGGAACGTTCTGGTTGGTGTTCGGCGGCTGCGGCGCCGCGGTGTTCGCCGCCAATCCAACCGAAGGCAGCTCGGTCGGAATCGGGTTCCTCGGTGTCGCGCTCGCGTTCGGCCTGACGGTGCTCACCGGCGTGTACGCCTTCGGCACGATCTCCGGCGGACACTTCAATCCCGCGGTGACGCTGGGCGCGGCGCTTGCCCGGCGGGTGGAATGGAAGGCGGTGCCCGGCTACTGGATCACCCAGGTGGTCGCAGGCATTGGTGCGGGCATGATGATCTACGTGATCGCCAAGGGCAAGGAGGGATGGACCGCGACAGGCCACATGGCCGCCAACGGTTTTGGCGAACACTCCCCTGGCGGGTACACATTGTGGGCGGTTATCGTCGCCGAGGTGGTCCTCACCGGCGTCTTCCTGTTGGTCATCCTCGGCTCAACCGATGACCGCGCACCAAAAGGCTTCGCGGGCTTGGCAATTGGCCTGACCTTGACGCTGATCCACCTCATCTCGATTCCGATCTCAAACACCTCGGTCAACCCGGCGCGGTCCACCGGCGTCGCATTCTTCAACGCCGACGGTGCCCCCGGCACAGCTGTGGGTGTTCTGGCTGGCGCCGCTGTTGGGCGCGGCGATCGCCGGGATCGCCTACCCATACCTGTTCGGGCACAACGAGGAACTCGCCGATCGTCCTGTGCGCGACAACTCCCTCGAGGAGCCCTCGACTACCTGACCGGCGCCTTCTTCTTGGCACGGGTGGCGGCGGCCTTCTCCGTCGTCGCGCCCTTGTTGGCCAGCTGCCCGCCCGAGTTCTCCAGGTGCGCGCGCACGAACCACTGGAACTTCTCGAGTTCACCGGCATGGCCAATCATCATGTCCTGTGAAACCAGGTCGAGGTCGTCCAGCCGATCGATGCCCTTGCGGGTGTCTTCGATGACGCCGGTATAGACGAGATCGAGGGCGGCCAAGTGGGCCAGCACGGTGTCGCGCCCAACGGAGTAGTCGTCCCAGGTGCGGTCGCTGATGATCGCCCCTGGCGTACCCTTCGGCGACTTGCCAAGCGCCGCAATGCGCTCGGCGACTTCGTCTGCATAGCCGCGCACCAGTTCGACCTGTGGATCGATCATCTCGTGCACGCCGATGAAGTTCGGTCCGACGACGTTCCAGTGCACGTGTTTGAGCGTGAGGTGGAGGTCGTTGTACCTACTGAGCGCCTTTTGCAGCAGGTCGGCCACCTCGGCGCCTTCTTTGTTCGACATCCCGGGGACAGTGAATTGAGTCATCTGGGCCGTGTACCCACGCGGTGGAGCAGGTAACCGCGGCTAGATCGCGCGCAGGTTCGGTATCGCCTGCCGCGCCCCGAACCGGGGATTGAGGGCGAGCCCGCTGGCCTCAAGCAGCCGTACCGCGCGGTGCCGATGTGGCCGCAGCGGTTCGAGCAACTCCACCATCGCCGGATCGTCGATCGGATGGCCCAGCAGGGTCCGGCCGATCATCTTCGCCAGGTGGTAGTCGCCGACGGCCAACGCGTCGGCATCGCCGAAGGCACGCTGCGCGGTCTCGGCGGCGGTCCACTCGCCGACCCCCGGCAGCGACGTCAGCGCGACGCGTGCCTGCTCCGGCGCTCGGGTGGCCAGCCGCTCCAGAGAGTCGGCGCGCTGCGCGCACCCCACTATCGTGCGGGCCCGGCCGGGATCGACGTTGGCGCGATGAAACTCCCAAGACGGGATGCGCCGCCACACCTCGCCGGATGGCGGCACTCGCATGTGCGCAGGCGCAGGTCCGGGTGGCGGCGAGCCGAACTTGGTGATCAGGGCACGCCACGCGCGACGGGCGTCCATGCCGGACACGCGCTGCTCCAGCACCGCAGGGATGAGCGCCTCGAGCACACGATCGGTTCGGCCAAGCCGCAGGTGCGGCACGCGTTGGTGCGCGGCGGCGATGGTCGGCTCGTCGGGTGCGAACCCGGACGCGTCATCGTCGACGCCGAGCTGGGTCGGCAGCGTTTCGGCGAATTCCGTTGCGCCCGTTCCCCATGCCTCGCAGTCGACGGTATCAGGCGCCGACTTCGTGATGCGCGCGGTGACCGGTCCGGTGCGCATCAGGCTCGTCCGCCAAATCGCACCGTCGTGCGCGACGTGATAGCACGGGTCGCCCCGGCCGCGGCGCAGCGGCGACAGCGTCAGACCAGGGCTGGCTGGCCCATCGAACTGGACGCTGACCGCGCTTTGCACCCCTTGAGGCTATGCGACAGTGACGTCAGCCTTGTCCGGATAGAACGCGACGTGACCGGCGATCTGGCCCACCGCGGGGTAGGGCTTCGTGTAGGTCCAGATCGCGTCGTCGACGGTCTCGCCGCCCTCGGTGACGACGTGGTAGTAGCTGGCGTCACCCTTGAACGGGCAGTACGTCTCGGTGTCGCTGGCCGTGAGCCGCTCGGCCGCGACGTCGCGAAGGGGGATGTAGTACACCGCGGGATAGGTGGACTCTTGCAGTGTCAGCGCGTCGTTGGTGTCGGCCACAAGTTCGCCGTTGACGCGCACGGTGATGTGCCTGCCGGTCGGTTCGACGGTGATGGGATGAGAAGCAGTGGGCTCAAGTACGGGTCGGTCAGTCATAGATATGCCAACGATGCGAGGGCGCTCCGTGATTCCTGACACATCGTTACGATCGCGGCATGACTGATCAGGAGCCGGCCTCGGTGCAGTCCGAGGTGAGCATCGACGCCCAGCCCGACAACGTATACGCGCTGATCATCGACCTTTCCAACCTGGCGTCCCTTGCCGAAGAGACAGAGGCGATGGAGTGGCGCAAGGGTGCCACCGCCTGCCCTGGCGCGGTGTTCAAGGGACACAACCGCAACGGCATTTTCCGATGGAGCACAAAGTGCACCGTCACCGACGCGGAACCGGGCCAGGTCTTCGCGTTCGACGTTCGCTATTTCGGTGTGCCGGTGGCGCGGTGGCGCTACGACATCATGGCCCTCAACGACACGGCAGACGGCGGGTGCCGCGTCACCGAACGCACGTGGGACCGTCGTCCTGGCTGGTTCACCAAGACGGCTTGGATCGGCACCGGGGTTCGCGACCGCGACGCGGCCAACGCCGCACACATCAAGATGACGTTGCAACGGCTGAAGGAGCAGGCCGAGGCGCGCTAGTGCGGCCGCCCCGCGATCTTGTCGGCGACGACGGCGATCGGCGACGTCGTCCCCCTGCCGCGTGCTTCATGCCAGTCGGCGGCCTTGTACGCCAGGTACATGCCGCGCACGCCAATCCAGCGCAGCGGCTCGGGCTCCCAGTTGCTTGACCGGTGGCCGACCCACGGCAACTCGGTCAGCTGGCTCTGCCGGTCGAGCACCAGGTCCGCCAGCGTGCGGCCCGCGAGATTGGTGGCGGTGACGCCATGGCCGACATATCCGCCTGCCCACCCCAAACCGGTCGGCTTGTCGAGGACGATGCTGGCCTCCCAGTCGCGCGGGACGGCGAGCACGCCACACCAGCCGTGAGCGATCGGGACGTCGCGCAGCTGCGGAAGGATCGAGTGCAGCGTCGCGGTCAGATGCTTGATGGTGTGCTCGGGCACCCGGCCATCCACATCGGTGCGGGAGGCGTATCGATACGGCACGCTGCGCCCGCCGATCGCGATCCGGTCGTCGACCGTGCGTTGGGCGTAGAAGAAGCCGTGCGCGGTATCGCCGACGGTTTCGCGGCCCTCCCAGCCGATCGACGCCCATGCATTCTCGGGAATCCGGTCAGTGGCGATCATCGAGCTGTTCATCGGTAGCCAGCGCCGTCGCAGCCCCCGCATCCGCGCGGTGAAGCCCTCAGTGGCACGCAGCACGATCGGCGCGCTGACCGTGCCGAGTGGCGTGACCGCGCGTCCCGACTCGATCGCCGTGACGGGTGCGTTCTCGTAGATGTCGACACCGAGCCGCTCGACGACCTCGGCCAAACCGCGGGCCAGCCGGGCGGGTTGGATCCGCGCGCAGTGCGGTGTGTGGTAGGCCGACACCACGCCATCGAACTGAATCCGTTCGGCCGCTTCGGCTTTGGTCAACGGCGCGATGCCGTCGACCTTCCAGCTCAGTTCCTCGTCGATCTCCGCGGCCAGCCGCGACGCTTGCGCGGGGTTGCGGGCGATCTGCATGGTGCCGCCCTTGACGATGCCCGCGTCGATGCCTTCGGCGGCTGCGACGTCGATGACCTCGTCGACGGCTTCGTTGAGCGCCTGCTGCCACGCCAGCACGCGATCGCGACCGTACAGTTCGGCCATCCGGTTGCGGTCACCCGGCACCAGACCCGACAGCCAGCCGCCGTTTCGCCCCGAGGCGCCGAAGCCGGCGAAGCGCGCCTCGAGTATCACGATGCGCAGCGACGGCTCGGTCCGCTTCAGGTAGTACGCAGTCCACAGTCCGGTGTATCCGGCGCCGACGATGCACACGTCGGCGTCGCGGTTTCCAGGCAGGGGCGGACGTAGTGGTGGGTACTCGCTGAACCAGTTGGAGACGCGACCGTTGACGGGACCTGCAGTGGACACCGTCCGATTCTCGCAGGACGCCGTACTTGTCGGACCCGAGGGGAAAGCTGGCCCCACCGACGACAGAGAGAGGCGCCATGTGCTGGCAATGCGACAACCCCGATCTGAAGATCGAGGACTACTTCGACGGGGTCCGCGAGACGATCCGGACGCACGGTTGGATGGTGCAGTACGTCGAAAGCGACCGGACCCCATTCGCTTACACGATCGGACTTCACGACTGGGGGTTCCCCGAACTGTCGATCACCGCCGTTTCCCCGCAGCGTGCCACCCGACTTCTGAACACGGTGGCCCGTGATCTCGTGACAGGCAAAAACTTGACACCAGGCCAGCAGATCAAGGTGCCCGCCGGACCACTCATTGAGATCGTCGAGATGAGCCACCCCGACGCGCACCTGAATTTCGCTGTCGCATTCGGCGGCCCCGAGATTCGCGCGCTGCAGCTCGTGTGGGCCGACGGTCGAGGGCGCTGGCCGTGGTCCGCCGCGTTCTGCGACGGGCGGAGAAAGCAGCCGGTGCTCGGCGTGCGGGCTCAGAAGGCGTAGCGGTGGTACTGCGCCATATGACGCAGCACGCGCACCGGCCTCATTGCCATCAGCGTCGGCCGGTAGTACCACGGCACATGGTCGAACGCGTCGTCGTCGATCGCCGACACCCAGGACAGCAGGCGCACCCCGGGAACCGCCTCGGTGATGTCGTCGGGCCCGTCGATGCCCCAATGCAGTGTCGCCCCCGAACGCCGCACCACGGTGTTCGTCCACTGCGACTTGATGCCCAACCGGTTGAACGCGTCGAACTGCAGTTCACCTGACGGAAAGTGGTCGACGATCCTGCGCAGCAGCGCAACACCGTCAGCCTTGGTCAGGTACATGGTCAGGCCCTCGCCGATCGCCAGTACCGGACGGTCGCCGGGAATGTCGTCGAACCACGCGGGGTCGGTGACCGATGCCGCGACGAGGTGGTAGTGGTCGCGCGTCGGGTAGAGCTGACGGCGAAAGTCTATGACGTCGGGGTAGTCGACGTCATACCACTCGACACCCGGGCCAGGGTCCAGCCGGAAGAAGCAGGCGTCCAGTCCGCAGCCCAAGTGCAGCACAACGGCCTCGGGGTGTGCGGCGAGGAACTGGCGGGCCCACTTATCGAAGTGTGCGCTGCGGGTGGTCACCGCAGGCGAGTTCGCGGCCGTGATCGAGGTCTTCTTCCAGTCGTAGTCGATGCGCTCGACGATCTCCTTGGCGAAGCGGTCGCCGAGGATCGGCTTCTCCAGGTCGGCATCTACCGCCTTGGCGTAGAACGTGGCCAGCATGGTCTGCGGCGCACCGGACAGGTCGACATGCAGTTTCTCGGTCACGTCACCCGAGGCTAGTCACGCTCCGGGTGTGCGCGCCAACTACTGAACGCTGGTCGGCGTGGCGTTCAACCGCCCGCCTTGCTCTTTCGTTTAGCGTCGCGCAGGCCTACCCAGAACCGGGCGGCCTCACGAATCGATTCTTCGACAGCCCTTGGCTCCCAACCCAATTCGCGGGTCGCCTTGTTGTGGTCCACCGGTGCTTCGGCACGCATGAGCCGCAGCGACCCCAGTGAGAGCTGCTCATCGGTGCCACGCAGCTTCGCCTTGGCGGTGCCCGCGATGGCCAGGGCGTAGGACACAGGCAGCGGGAGTGACTTGGTCGGCGCCGGCACACCTGCAGCATCGGCGGCGATTCTCACCACCTCGGCGTTGCTGATCATCTTCTCCGAGACCAGGTATCGCTCACCGACCCGCCCGCGTTCGGCCGCAAGGACCATCGCGCTGGCCGCGTCGGTGATACCCACCGCCTCGAGTTCGATCTTGTCCATCACGAACGGCAGCTTGCCGAACGCGGCACCGGCGATGATTGCGCCGTGCGGGGTGCGGCCCCAGTCACCGCTTCCGTAGGTCGTCGACACCCCCATCGCAACGGCGGGCAGGCCGTGCTCCTTCGCGTACTGCAACACGAGTTGCTCGGCCTGCACCCGCGAGCGGACGTAGGGCGTCAGGCCGCGGTCGACGATGATGTCGTCCTCGGTGGCGACGTGTCCCCGCCGTCGGCCGACGGTGACATAGCTGCTGGTGAAGACGAACTTGCGCAGGTCCGCATTCTTCGCGACTTCGAGCACGTTGCGAGTGCCTTCGACGTTCGTGCGGAACAACGGCGCGGGATCGCGCAGCCAGCCGCGGGTGTCGACCACGCAGTAGTACACGTCGTCGACGCGGCGCATCGCATCGCGCAGGGTGTCGTCGTTCCAGATGTCGCCGACGAACCGCGTCACCTCGAGGTCGTCGATGCCGATGGTGCTCGCGCCGTCGCGAACCATGACACGCACGTCGTGGCCATCCCCGACGAGCCGGCGTGTGACATGGGAGCCGAGGAACCCATTGGCACCGATGACCAGCTTCGCGCTCACTTACTTCGGCTCCATGTCGCCGGCCGAGCGGCTCCGGTCTCCGAACTGACGCATCCATGCCGCCGCCTCGTCGGGAAGCGTGCCAAGCTCCTGTGCCTTGCGACACCACTTCATCGTCGCGGACACGAAACGCAGCGGGTTGTAGATGTCCTCCTGGCGGCACCACTGACCGTCGCCGGCGTAGGTGACGATCGAGATGTTGGTGGCGGTGATGATCGTGCCGTCGCCCGGGTCGCGCATTGGGTTGTCCAGCTCGCAGATGATCCGGCCCGTCGACTCGTCGATCACCGACCACAGCGACGGGAACGACGTCATGTAGCTGCCGGGAAAGCTCTCCATGGTCTTCCAGATCCAGGCGCGCACCTCGTCGCGGCCGTGCATGGTGCCCGCAGCGTGCTCGACGTAGGTGATGTCGGATGTGTACTGCTCAACCCAGGGATCCCAGTCGCGGGTCTGCGCGGCACGGTCGACCGTCGCCTCGAATTTCTCAAAGGCCGCGGCCAGCTCGTCGCGGGTGAAGGTCTTGCTCGTCACAACCAGAACTAGAACACGTTCTACCTACGTTTGTCGAGGTGGTTCTATCGTCAGACGGTGTGAGGGCCCTATTGGGGCTGGTCCTGGTCATCACCGTTATTGCGGGGTGTGTGGCGACGCCGCGCGACCCCGCATTCGCAGGTCTGCTCGACGTCGGCGACGGTCGAGCGCTGTACATGGACTGCCAGGGCTCCGGATCGCCTGCGGTGTTCATCATCCCCGGCAAAGGCAGCTACGCCGGAATGTGGAACGCCGTTGTGCCCGACGACGACCACATCCGGTCGTCGCCCTACGACCTCGCCGGGCGGGCGGACCTGCTCCCGAGCCCGGCCGCCACCCAACCGACCGTTGCCAAGACGACCCGCGTGTGCGCATACGACAGGCCCAACACCCGATTTGAGGGGACGAACCGGTCTACCCCCGTCCCGCAACCGCACTCGATCCAGCAGGACGTCGATGATGTGGTGAAACTGATTGGGGCGGTTCATCTTCGGACACCGTTGGTGGTTGTCTCCCATTCGTTCGGCGGACTCATCGCCGACTTGCTTGCCCGCACGCACCCCGAGTTGGTCAGCGGTCTGGTCTTTGTGGACCCGACGTCAGAGTTCCAGCCCGAGACTGGGTAGGCCCGAACAAGACGCCGAGTTCAATGACGCGGGTCGAGCCCCGATGCCCGCGCCCGGCGGTGAGGGTTTCCTGGTCGTCGACGCGTACACCCGGATCAAGGTGGCGCCGCCGCTGCCGAAGGTGCCTACGGTCGTGCTCAGCTCCGACAAGTTCCCGCCACCGGCGGACCTTGGGCCCTACGACTACACCAAGTTCCAGATCCATCAGGCGAACAGCCTGCTTGCCGAGACCATGGCGACGGAGAATGTGATCGTTCCCGGCAGCGGCCACGACATCATGCTCTACGCACCACAAGTCGTCGCCGACAAGATCGTCACGGTCGTGGACAGGGTGCGAGCCGGTAGGCGATGACGAATGTGTGACACCGGGTGGCGCGGGAACTAGCGGAACCCATCCCGAGGTTGTACGGGTAGCCAACTTAGGAGGATCTGTGGCGAAGGAATACAACAAGAATCCGGCAGCGGTTGGCGCGCTGTCGCCCGAGCAGTACCAGGTGACGCAGAAGAACGGCACCGAGCGGCCGTTCACCGGCGAGTACTGGGATAACCACGAGCCGGGCATCTACGTCGATGTGGTGTCGGGCGAGCCGTTGTTCGCCTCGGTCGACAAGTTCGACAGCGGCACGGGTTGGCCGAGCTTCACTCGGCCTATCGATGCCGACAACGTTGTCGAGAAGCGCGACCGCTCCCTTTTCATGGTCCGCACCGAGGTGCGGTCGGCGCATGGCGACAGCCACCTTGGCCACGTCTTCAACGACGGTCCGCGTGCCGAAGGTGGGTTGCGCTACTGCATCAACTCGGCTTCGCTGAGGTTCATCCATCTAGACGATCTCGAGGCCGAGGGTTACGGCGAGTACAAGAAGCTGTTTTCGACGGAGGAGGCACAGGCGTGAGTGAGTACAAGAAGGCCATCCTGGCAGGCGGCTGCTTCTGGGGCATGCAGGATCTGATCCGCAAGCAGCCCGGCGTGGTCTCGACGCGCGTGGGCTACACCGGGGGCGAGAACGCGAATGCGACCTACCGCAATCACCCCGGCCACGCCGAGGCGATCGAGATCGTCTACGACCCGTCGCAGACCGACTTCCGCAACCTGCTGGAGTTCTTCTTCCAGATCCACGATCCGACCACGAAGAACCGCCAGGGCAACGATGTCGGCACCAGCTACCGGTCGGCGATCTTCTATGTCGACGACGACCAGAAGAATGTCGCGCTGGACACCATCGCCGACGTCAACGCGTCAGGGCTGTGGCCGGGCAGGGCAGTCACTGAGGTGACGCCTGCAAGCGACTTCTGGGAAGCCGAACCGGAGCATCAGGACTATCTCGAGCGCTACCCGAGCGGGTACACCTGCCACTTTCCCCGGCCGGGCTGGAAACTGCCGAAGCGGGAGACCCAGCAGGCCTAAGCGTGCACCGCCTCGCGACGGCGCACAGTGATGAGGCCGCCGTCCTTGGGCGTGAAGGCGATGCCCCGGAAATGGACCTTCTCATCCGGGGCGTCGTCGGTCTCGATCACGAAGTGCCGCAATATCGTTCGCAGCACGACATCCAGTTCGACGTTGGCGAACGCCGCGCCGATGCAACGCCGCGTTCCGCCGCCGAACGGCACCCACGCCGTCGGGGTCCTGGTGCCGACGAATCGATTCGGGTCGAAGCGCTCGGGATCCGGGAACACGCCTGCGTTGGCGTGCACGTTGGCGATCGCGATCATCACGGTGTAGCCGTGCGGAATCCGCCATTCGCCGAGATCGAAGTACGGCGCCTGGACGTGGCGGCCGGAGAAGTCGATAACGGTCCGATTCCGTTGCAGCTCTTGGATGGTGGCCTGGCGAAACTCGTTGCCGCCCTGGTCGTTTTCCTCGATCAGCTGGGCAAGAACCGCCGGATGGCGGCGCAACCGCTCGAACGCCCACCCCAGCGTCGACGCGGTGGTCTCATGCCCCGCGCCCAGCAGCGTCAGCAGTTCGTCGGACACGTCCTGGCGCGACATCAGGGTGCCGTCCTCGTATGTGCTGCGCAGCAGAAGCGCCAGAATGTCGGTGCGCTCGTCAAGCCGCGGATCGGCCTTGGCCTTGTCGATCAGTTCGAAAACGGTGCGGTCGAAGTTGCGACGGAACTCCTCGAGCTTTCCCCACGGGCTGTGCCGCCCCGTGCTGAACGGCGGCTCCGGCAGCGTGGCCATTCGTGAACCCAACTCGGCCCACGGCGGAATGATCTCGCGCAGGAAGTCGAGTTCCGCGCCGTCGGCCCCAAACACGGTGCGCAGGATGACATTCAGGGTGATCCTGTTCATCGGTTCGAGGGTTCGGAACTCGCGACCCTCGGGCCAGTTGGCCGTTTCGCGCAGCGTTTCCTCTTCGATGACCGTTTCGTAGTTCTTGATGCTCTGCCCGTGGAACGGCGGGGCCAGCAGCTTGCGGCGGGCCCGGTGTTCCTTGCCGTTAAGCGCAAAGACCGAACCCGGGCCGAATATCCTGCTGAGGTTCGGTTTCACGTTGATCAGATCATCGGCGCTCGCGAGGAACACCTGTCGCGCCAGCGCGGGATCGGAGACGACCACGCTGCGGCCGAAGAACGGAATATTGATCGCGAACACAGAGCCGTACCGCTTCCCCGCGTATCGCAAGAACCTGCGGCGGAACGCGGTCATCAGAACCATCTGGACCGGCTTCGGCAGCCGCACCACCGGCGGCTTCTTGCCGGGAGTCGTAGAGGCCTTGGCGTCGACGCTAACTGCCGTGTCGGTCATCGTGAATCACTCCCAGCCAGTTCCTTGGTACTACGATGTACCGTAGGTGTTTGTAGTACGGTACCGCTTGGTACCAGATATGCGCAAGGGTCTTGAGGAGGCGAAATGACGACAGCGCTCGACAGGGCTGTGACCGTCGATGACCCCTTTCGTGACCGATTGCTCGACGGGCTGACCGCATCGATTGGTGAACGCGGGTATCGGGACACCACCGTCGCCGACATCGTCAGGCACGCGCGCACCTCCAAGCGCACCTTCTACGAGCAGTTCGCCAGCAAGGAGGAGTGCCTGATCGAGGTGCTCCGCAGGAATAACGAAAACTTGATCGCCAACATCAGGGCGGCCACCGATCCCGAGGCCGATTGGCAGGAGCAGATAAGCCAGGCGGCAGGCGCGTACGTCGACCACATCGCGTCGCGGCCTGCGATCACGTTGAGCTGGATCCGGGAGGCGCCCGCGCTCGGGGCTAAGGCCCTGCCGCTGAATCGGTTGGCGATGGAGCACCTCACCGACATGCTGGTGGATCTCAGCGACAGCCCGGGGTTCCGGCGCGTCAACCTGCCGCCGGTCTCGCGGCCGTTGGCCCTGATTCTGCTTGGCGGGCTGCGTGAGCTGACTGCGCTGTTCGTCGAGGACGGACGCGACTTGCAAGGCATTGTCGAGCCGGCCATCACCGCAGCGACGGCGATACTCGGCAGGCCAAGCTAGCCCAACATCAGCCGCGCCGACTTCTCAAGCCGCGCAGCGATATCCGCATACGACGCGTAACCCATTCCCGCGCGCACCAACGCGCCCGAGTACAACATCTCCAGCGAATCGATGACGTCGGGATCGGTGTCAGACCCGAGCGCGGCGGCCAACCGATCCCGAATGTCGCGGCCGATGCGCTGCCGCAGCACCTCAACGTCGGGTTCCTTGCCAAGTAGCGCATTGGTCACCGCACCCGCGAATTCCGGCTCGTCGGCGACCAACAGTGCAATGTGACGCAAGACGTCGCAGACGCGCGTGGCAGGTTCGTCTGATTCGTGTTCGGCGGGCGGCGAGGCAGCCAGCCGACGCCAGAACACCTCTGCGACGAGATGCTCCTTGGACGAAAAGTATGTGTAAGCGGTGGCCGCCCCGACGCCTGCCTCGGCGGCCACTCTCCGCACGGTCAGACCGGCAAATCCCTCACGACAGAGAAGCTCGACCGCGGCCCTGCCAAGGCGATCGACGGTGTCGGCCTGTTTGGCGGTCAGACGGCGCCGAGTCGACTCCAGAGCCGGATCGGACACATGTCCGGACGCTACTACAACTGCGATACACCAGCAACGGTAGGTTGGACCCCGATGAGCCGCACAGACGAACTTTTCGCCATCGCCGAACAGGTCACGGGCTTCATGCCCGCCGATGAGGGACGCGCACTCTATGACGCCGCACTGAAGTATCTCGGCGACGGCGCAGGCGTCGAAATCGGTACGTATTGCGGGAAATCCACGGTGCTACTCGGCGCCGCGGCGCAACAGACCGGTGGCGTGGTCTACACCGTCGACCACCATCACGGCTCCGAAGAACACCAGCCGGGCTGGGAATACCACGACACGTCGATGGTCGACCCCGTCACCGGACTGTTCGACACGCTGCCGACAATGCGGCACACCCTTGACGCCGCAGGACTTGACGATCACATCGTCGCGGTTGTCGGGAAGTCACCCATCGTGGCCCGCGGTTGGCGAACGCCGTTGCGGCTGTTGTTCATTGACGGCGGACACACCGAAGAGCACGCGCAGCGCGATTTCGACGGGTGGGCCAAGTGGGTCGACGTCGGAGGCGGGCTGATCATCCACGACGTGTTCCCGAACCCTGACGACGGCGGCCAAGCGCCGTTTCATATTTATCAGCGCGCACTGGGCACCGGTGACTTCCGTGAGGTGGCGGTCATCGGGTCGATGCGTGTACTTGAGCGAATCTCAGGAGCCCCTGGCGAGTCGTTCATAGATTGATCCGAGGACGGCCACCCCGTTCCGTATCGCTTGCTCGTTGATCGCGCCGTAGCCGAGAACCAGCGCCGGTGGTGAGAATGGATCTGACCACGCCCCGCGGCCTCCACCGATGAGCAGGCCCTTCGCGTTGGCGGCCTCAATGAGTGCAGACTCGTCGCACCACGCCGGAAGTTCGACGTACACGTGCAGGCCCGCGGCGATTCCTTTCGGTTGCGCGCCGGGCAGTGCCACTGCGAGTGATTCGAGAACGGCGTCGCGACGGCGGCGATAGATCGGCCGCACACGACGCAGGTGACGACCCAGCGCACCCGCATCGATGAACCGGGCCAGCGCGACTTGTTCAAGCAGGCTCGTTCCCATGTCGTCGAATAACTTCTCGCGAACGACATCGCCAATCAGCCAGCGCGGCAAGGCCATCCACCCCAGCCGTAGAGCGGGTGTCAGTGTCTTGCTGACGCAGCCCGCGTACGCGACCCGCTCCGGCGCCAGACCTTGAAGCGCACCAATCGGCGCGCGGTCGTACCGAAACTCGGCGTCGTAATCGTCTTCGATGACAAGTCCGTCCCTCGCCTGCGCCCATTCGACCAGTGCTGCGCGCCGCTCCGCGCTGAGCACCGCGCCGGTCGGATACGAGTGAGCAGGCGCCACCAGCACGGCGTCGACATCCAGGTCGGCCAGCCGGGCGACGTCGAGGCCCGCGTCGTCGACAGGCACCGGCACGACCCGCAGGCCGGTGTTTGAGATGGCCTCACGATGCAGTCCGAAGCAGGGATCCTCCACAGCGATCGCCTCGACGCCGCGACGACGTAATGCCCGGCACAGCAAGACAATCGCCTGGGTCAGGCCCGTCGACACGAGCATGCGATTCGGGCTGACGACAACGCCGCGCACCCGTCCGAGGTAGTTGGTCAGTGCGTCGCGTAACTGCAGTGCCCCAAGCGGACCTGGGTACGCAAGTTCATCGTTGGGCAGAGCACCAAGGGCCGCCCGGTAATGGCGCAGCCATTCCGCGCGCGGGAAGAGGGCAGGGTCGGGCAATCCTCCGAGCAACCGGACCGTGTGGATGGGCGCGTCAGCGGAGCGCGGACGGTCGGCTTCCTGCCGGGCGGTCGCCAGAACCCGCGTTCCCGAACCCTGACGTCCCGCGACATAGCCGTCGGCCTCAAGCTGTTCGTAGGCGTCGACGACCACGCTGCGGGCCACGCCGAGATCCCGGGCCAACGTCCGCGTCGGCGGCAACGCTGTCCCTGCCGGCAACCGGCCCTGCTGGATCGACGATCGCAACTGCTGCTGCAGCTGCTGGCACAGCCCGCGCCGGTCGGACGTATCGAGGGCCACCAGGATGTCCGCCGAGAACCCGGGATCAGAATTGGTCTGTTTAGAACCATCTGTATTGGATAGTGACACGAGCCAATCGTACGGCCACGCTGGAGCCATGGTTCCGCTATTGACCCCATGGATGCCTGGCCCCGCCGAAGCCAACGGCGCCCCTGTTCTGGTGAGCGTCACCGACTTTCACGCAGAGAAGCGACGCGAACTTCTCGGAGTGGCGCTGCACGGCGGACGTATGCGGATGGGTTGGTACGGGATGCAGGGCGCCATCGGGCTGTGGCTCTGGTCCCTGCCGGTGAACTCGCGCAGCGGTTCGATATCGGTCTGGGCCAGTGAGGACGACCTGGAGCGGTTCATCGACCTGCCTCACCACGTCGACATCATGAAGCGCTACGGTCCGCGTGGAACGGTGCGGTCCACGAAGTGGCAAGCGGACACCTTCGATCGACAGGCCGTTATCGCACGGGCCCGAGAGTGGATCGGTGCGGCGCACTAGCGTCTGCTTGTTACAGAATCGCTACCGATCGCTGGTCGCGCAGGCACAGTCGTAATCGCCCTCGAGGCCGCGGGGCAGGTCCGCGCCGCGGAAGATGCCGCTGGCCCCCGTGGTGGACGACAGCGCGTCCGCGGCGAGGACCATCGCCGCACCCGTCCACGTGGTGCGCTCTTCCGGCCACCGCTTGCCGTCGGCGAACACCAGGCCGGTCCAGTACGAGCCGTCCTCGTCACGGAGGTGGTGCATGGCCGCAAACTGCTCGTGCGCCCGGACCGAGTCCCCGATCGCGTCCAATGCCATTACCAGCTCACATGTTTCGGCACCGGTGACCCATGGTCGGTCGTCCACGCAGCGGATGCCAAGGCCTGTGACGACGAAGTCGTCCCACCGCTCGTCGATGCGTGACCGCGCGACGCCGCCTCGCAACGCGCCACCGAGCACCGGGTAGTACCACTCCATCGACCAGCGGTCCTTGGTTACGAACGCCTCAGGGTGACGCGCGATCGCGTGACCGAGCTGGCCGACGGCGACCTCCCACTCTGGCTGCGGGTCATCGACATAATCGGCCAACGCCAATGCACACCGGATGCTGTGGTAGATGCTGGAATTTCCGGTCAGCAGAGCTTCTGGTTCAGGGCCGGATGGGCTTCTGGCCCAGGAGATTTCACCACTTCGGAATTGCAGTTCCACCACGAAGTCGATGGCCTTGGCGACGACGGGCCACATGGATTCGGCGAATCGCCTATCGCCGGTGACCAGCACGTGGTGCCAGACGCCGGTGGCTATGTAGGCACAGAAGTTGCTGTCGCTGTTGGCGTCTTCGATGACGCCGCTGCGCAGTTGGATGGGCCACGACCCGTCGGCGCGCTGGGCGGTGCGGCACCAGTCAAAGGCGCCACGCGCCGGGTCCATCAGGCCTGCGGCGGTGAGCGCCATCGCATTCTCGATGTGATCCCACGGATCGGTGTGCCCACCGTCGAACCACGGGATGGCGCCGGAAGATTCCTGTGTTGCGGCGATCGACTGCGCGGTCTGGCGGCATTGCGCAGGGGTCAGCACTCCGCGCACTGCGGGCACGTCATAGAGCGGCAACGGGCACCTCGGGCTTCCTGAAATACAGGGCCACGCTCTTGCCGATAAGTGGATTCATCAGGGATTCAGCGGTGCGGGTGAGCCACGGCCTGCTCATCATGTCCCACACCAGCAGCTTGTGGTAGGCGGCGACGGCGGGATGATCGTTATTCGAAGTTCCCACAGCACATTTCAGCCACCAGAACGGCGAATGCAGCGCGTGCGCGTGATGTGTGTGGGTGAGCCGAAGCCCGTGCCCGAGCACCTTGTCACGCAACGCGTCGGCACGATAGATCCGGATGTGCCCGCCCTCGTTGGCGTGGTACTCGTCGGACAGCGCCCAGCAGACTCGCTCGGGCAGCCAGCGGGGAACCGTGATCGCCAGTGTGCCGCCGGGTTTCAGCACCCGAACTAACTCGGCGATCGCCCGATCGTCCTCAGGGACATGTTCGAGGATCTCGGAAGCGATGACGCAATCGAAGGTGCCGTCATCGTAAGGCAAGTCGAGTGCGTCGCCCTTGACCGCCTCGGCCAGCGCCGATTCGGGCGCCTCGCCCTTGTCCTTCATCGCCTGCAGGATCTCGTCGACGTCGTTGAGATCGGCGGCGTTCTGGTCGAACGCGACGACATCCGCGCCGCGGCGGTATGCCTCGAAGCTGTGCCTGCCCGCGCCGCAGCCCACGTCGATCACCTTCGTGCCTGCCCCGATGGCGAGCCGGTCGAAGTCGACAGTCAGCATGCCGCGACTCGCTTACAAGCCCGCTCGTAGACCGCGACCGTCTGCGCCGCAACGGATTCCCAGCTGAACACGTCAAGCGCACGCTGTCGGCCGTTGGCGCCGAGGCGCTTCAATTCGATTGGCGAGTCGAGGAGTTGGCCGAGCACCGTGGTCAGCTCGTCGACATCGGCGGGCCGGACCAGCCGTGCGCACTCGCCGTCGGCGCCGACGACCTCAGGCAGCGCGCCAGCACGGCTTGCGACAATCGGCGTGCCGCTGGCCATCGCCTCGACGGCGGGTAGCGAGAACCCTTCGTACAGTGAAGGGATACAAGCGATTTCGGCCGAGGCAAGCAGGTCAGCCAGCTCGGAGTCGGAGATCCCGCTCGAGCTGTGCACGATGTCGGAGATGCCGAGCTCGGCGATGAGCTTCTCGGTCGGTCCGTTGGGCTCGAGTTTGGCGACCAGTTGCAGCTCGAGGTCCCGCTCGACACGAAGGCGTGCAACGGCGTGCAGCAGATGGCTGACACCCTTGAGCGGTACGTCGGCGCTGGCGATCGCGATGATCCGGTTGCGGACGCGGTGCTCAGCGGGCTTGAACAGTTCGGTGTCCACCCCAAGCGGCACGACGTGCAGTTGGTCGGACGACACCTCGAAGTCCTCTTTGATGTCGGCTGCCGACGTCGATGACACGGTGAGCAGTTCGGGGATCTGCTGGGCGACCTTCTGCTGCATCGCCGCAAACCCGTACCACCGCCGAACCAGTGGCTTGCGCCACCACGGCGCGGCCGCCACGTCGACGATCCTGTCCTTGGTGATCGGGTGGTGCACAGTCGCCACCACCGGAAGGCCAAGCCCGGCGATCTTCAACAGACCCGTGCCGAGGCACTGGTTGTCATGGATGACGTCGAAGTCGTCGCGCCGCTCGGCGAGGAGCCGGGCGGCGCGCAGGCTGAACGTCTTCGGTTCGGGGAAGCCGGCCGTCCACGTCGTCAACAGCTCCTGCAGATCGATCCGCGTCTTGATCTCGCTCGGCCACGGGATGCGGAACGGGTCGGGCTCCCGGTACAGGTCGAGGCTCGGCACCTCTGTCAGCCGCACCCGCGGGTCGAGCACCTCGGGGTAGGGCTGGCCGGAGAACACCTCGACGTCGTGGCCGAGTTCGACGAGCCCTCGGGACAGGTGGCGGACGTAGACCCCCTGCCCGCCGCAATGGGTTTTGCTCCGATAGGACAGCAGTGCGATGCGCATGGTCAGCTCACGAGACTGCGCGGTAGTCGGAACGTCCGGGGCCCGTGAGCTGGACAAATCGTGTCACGCAAAAACTCCGAACCCTCTGGACATGTGTCCAGACTATAGTTTGACGTGCTAGCGGACGCAACGCGGCAGCCTTCCCCTGACTATCACAGTCGGCACCGGGCGTCCTGTTCGGCCCCTGTCGATTCCAAAGGTCGCCAGCGGGGTATTGGTTGTCTCATGAGCAATCACATCGAAGCCCGTTTCGAGGTCGCCAGCTGGGATGAGACTCCGTTCGAGGGCGGCGACGAGGCGACCAAGCTGACCGAAGCCCTGGTATCGAAGCGCTACAAAGGCGACATCGAGGGCACATCGACAACAAAATGGCTGATGGCATATTCGCCGGACAAGAGCGCACTGTTTGTCGGCATCGAACACATCGCGGGGACGATTGGCGGCAAGAAGGGCGGCATCGTGCTGCTTCACGACGGCGAATACCGCGACGGCGTCGCGTCGGCGGTATTGCGTATCGCGTCCGGCACCGACGAGCTGGCGGATGCGACTGGCACCGGAAAGTTTCGCGCCGATCCCGCAGGCTCGGTGACGCTCGATCTCGACGGCGCCTGATCGCGCTATCGCGGAGGGAACCCGCCGGTGGCGACAGGACCCCACCGGCGCGGAGTGACGCGGATCAGGCACTTGCCCTGGTCGACCATCGCCTGCCGGTACTCCGCCCAGTCGGAGTGCTCGCCTGCGATGGACCGGTAGTAGTCGACCAACGGCTCCACGGCATCCGGCAGGTCGATCACGTCGGCGTCGCCGTCGACCTGCACGTAGGCATCATTGAATTCGTCGGACAGCACCATCACGCTGGCGCGCGGCGTGCGGCGGATGTTGGCCGATTTGGCCCGCCGTGGATAGCTGGCGATCACGATTCGGCCTGCGTCGTCGACCCCGGCCGAGACCGGGGAGCTCTGCAGCGAGCCGTCCGCTCGAAATGTGGTGAGCACCATACGATGTCGCGGCCGGATGAACTCCAAGAGGTCGGGCAGGCTGACCGCGTCGGCGGTCGCGTACTTTCTGGCCATCCAACAACCCTAGCGACGGAGCGATGACCGAAGCGTTCGAGAGACTGGTCTCGCTGCTCGACTATCCGATGTTTGTCGTCACCACCCGCGTCGACGATGACGCGGCCGGCTGTCTGGTCGGGTTCACCAGTCAGGTGAGTATCCGCCCGCCCAGGTTCCTGGTGGGACTATCGAAACGCAACCACACCTTCCGGGTGGCCGAGCGCGCCACGCATCTGGCAGTCCACCTGATCGAGCGGCGGCACAGCGAACTCGCCCGCTTGTTCGGCGGACAGACCGGCGATGAGATCGACAAGTTCGCGCGCTGCCCATGGCGCTCGGGCCCGAACGGGATGCCGGTCATCGACGACGCCGCTGGGTGGTTCGTCGGTGAGGTGCTGAGCCGCTATGACTTGGGGGATCACGTCGGCTTCCTGATCGAACCGGTCGACGGCAGTGCGCCGGAAAAGTTCGAGCCGCTCGTCACATTCCCCGATGTCCGCGATCTCGATCCGGGCCACGAGGCCTGACGCTTGTGCATGACTTTCGTCACGTGTCAGTATGTGGCGGTATGATTCGAACATGAGTTCGAGTAGAGACAAGATCATCGCGGCGCTCGATACCGCAGAAGCCGGCTACCGGAAGCTTGCCGCGTTGCCGCTGGAAGCGCTGACCCGCCCCGAGAAGCAGTCGCTCCTCAATCGGCTTGAGGAGCTCGACAAGAAGAGGACGGCACTGGACCGCAGATTGATCGGCCAGCTGGTCGCCGAAGGCGACCCCGCCCTGTTCGGCGGGGCGGCGTGGGCAGATGTGCTGTCCAGGCGGCTGCGGATTTCGCGCGGCGAAGCGCACAGACGAATAACCGAGGCGCGCAGCGCCTAGACAGTCTTCCGCTTGAGCATCCACGCCGGGATCCAGTGGGTCACGGACTTGCGCCGCGCCCCGTACGCGATCTCGTAGGTGACCAGGCCCCACCAGTTGCCTTGTTCGCAGATGCCCCAGCAGGTCAGCCGACCGTCGACGACCGAATGCATCTGCAGTCCGGCCGGGTTGTAGCCGCCCGCGCCATGTGGCTCGCGCGGAAACAGCGCGGCCAGGTCGACGAGCACCGCGACCGGCGGATCCACCCGGCGGAACGCCTGCTGTACGGGCTGCCCGTTGTAGCCGATCGACTGCAACTCACCCACTGTTCGATCATACGTTCGAATCGATAGCTGGCGAGCCAGTCGTGCGGCTTTAGGGGGTTCGTGCGTCCATAGCGGACGATGGAGGGAAGGAGCGCGTACTGACGCCTTCCACTTTCAACCTATAGCGCACCGGGGGGCTTGCGGCAAGACCCCGGTCGTGCCGCACAATCGCTGGCCGAGGCCAGAAGTGCGAAGACGGGGGCACATGTCAGCTCAGGGATACGACGCGGAATTACATTCCGAACGCAATTATGTGACCGGGCTCTACGCGCGGCTCGACGCCGAGCGCGCGCGTGTGAGGGGTCGGTACCGTGCGGCGTTGCGGGGCCCCATCGACCTCCAAGATGGCGGAACGCTCGTGGATCGGGATGCCGCGGTGCGTGCGCTAGCCAGAACGATGAGGCGGCTCGACGTGGCGGACGACGGACTGTGTTTCGGTCGGCTGGACACCGTTTCGGGCGAACGGTTGTACATCGGTCGGATCGGCCTGTTCGACGAGGAGAACGGCCACGAAACGCTGTTGCTCGATTGGCGGGCACCGGCGTCGCGCGCGTTCTACATCGCCACCGCCGCAAGCCCGGAGAAAACGCGCAGACGCCGCCAGTTCCACACCCGCGGGCGGCACGTTGTCGATTTCACCGACGAGGTGCTCGGCCGCCCCGGTGCCGGCGAGCGAGGCGACGACGCCCTGCTTGCGGCGGTCAACGCGCCGCGCGGTGAGGGGATGCGCGACATCGTCGCGACGATCCAGGCCGAACAGGACGAGATCATCCGGCTCGATCACCCAGGAGTGCTGGTGATCGAGGGTGGCCCTGGCACCGGGAAAACCGTGGTGGCACTGCACCGCGTCGCATACCTGCTCTACACGCAGCGGGAGCGCATGGAACGCCATGGCGTGCTCGTCATCGGGCCGAACCCCGCATTCCTGAACCACATCGGCCGCGTCCTGCCGTCGCTCGGCGAGTCCAACGTGGTGTTCATGACCACCGGCGACCTCGTGCCCGGCCTGCACGTCACCGCCGAGGACACCGGGGACGTCGCACGGCTCAAGGGCTCGCTGAAGATGCTGGACGTGCTCGCGGCGGCGGTCGCCGGTCACCAACGACTGCCCGAGCACCCGCTGACGATCCCACTCGCGGACGTCACGATGCGGATCGACGCAGAGACCGCCGAGTGGGCCATCCAGGAGGCGCGCGCGAGCGGCCGGCCGCACAACGAAGCCCGCGCGGTGTTCCACGAGATCGTCACATACGTGCTCACCGAGCGGGCGATAGCCCGGATCGGCCGCGGCTGGCTGACCCGGGACGACGGCAAAGCGTGGGAGCAGCTGCGCGCGAACCTGCTCGCGGAGCTCGCGGACAACGAAGCGTTCACCGCCGCGCTCGACGAACTGTGGCCGATCCTGACACCGGAAGCAGTGCTGGGACAGCTGTATACGTCCCGGGAACGGATGCGCGCGGCAGGCGCCGACGCGTCGCTGTGGCGCGCCGACGGCGACGCATGGACGGTGTCGGATGTCCCGCTGCTCGACGAACTTGTCGACCTGCTTGGCCGCGACAAGCCCGCCGATGAGGCCGCCGAGCGGGAGCGCAAAGCCGAGGCCGCGTACGCCGCAGGCGTGCTGGACAACATGATCAGCCGTGAAGATCTAATGGACGACGAGGACCACCTGCTCGCCACAGACCTGCTATACGCCGAGGACCTCGCCGCCCGTTTCGAGGAGCGCGACCACCGGGAACTCGCCGAACGCGCCGCGGCGGACCGGGATTGGACCTACCGGCACGTCGTGGTCGACGAGGCCCAGGAACTGTCCGAGATGGACTGGCGGGTGCTGATGCGGCGCTGCCCGCACCGATCCTTCACGGTGGTCGGCGATCTCGCCCAACGCCGCTCGGTGGCCGGCGCGACCTCGTGGGACACGATGATGGAGCCGTACGTGCCCGGCCGCTGGGTCTACCGGTCGCTGTCGGTGAACTACCGCACCCCTGCGGAGATCATGACCGTCGCCGCCGCGCTGCTCGCCGAGTTCGCGCCGGGCGTCCAGCCACCCGAGTCGGTCCGCGCATGCGGCGTCCAACCGTGGTCACGGCGGGTCACCGGAGACGAACTGCCAACTGCCATCAAGGAATTCGTCAGGGATGAAGCCGGCCGCGAAGGCACCAGCGTCGTGATCGGTCCACCAGGTGTGCCCGGCGCGGTGCTGGCGTCGGAGACGAAAGGGCTGGAGTTCGACGCCGTCCTTGTGGTGGAGCCGGAACGGATCATCGCCGACGGCCCGCGCGGCGCGGCCGAGCTCTACGTCGCACTCACGCGCGCCACCCAGCGCCTCGGCGTCCTGCACCAAGGTGTATTGCCGCCTGCCCTGAACGGCCTCGCCGTTCTACGCTGAGGTCGCCATGTACATACCGCAGAAGTTCGCCCTTTCCGATGAGGAAACCAAGGCCGCGTTGGCCAAGGCGGAGTTCGCACAACTGGTCACCCACGACTCGTCGGGGTTCCTGATCACGCCGCTGCCCCTTATTTTCGACGGGCACTCGCTGGTCGGCCACGTGTCACGGGCCAACCCGCATTGGCATGCCAGCGGCCGCGAATCGGTGGCGATCTTCTCCGGTCCGCAGGCCTACATCTCGCCAAGCTTCTACGCGACGAAGGCGGAAACGGGCAAGGTGGTGCCGACCTGGAACTACGAGGTGCTCAATGTCTACGGCAGGCTCGTCACACACGACGATGCGGATTGGGTGCTCAACCTCGTCACGATGCTGACGAATCGACACGAGCAGCGCCGCAGCCAGCCCTGGCAGGTCACCGATGCGCCAGAAAGCTACACACGCGCGCAGCTACGCGCGATCGTTGGCATTGAGCTGGTGATCTCGAAAGTCGAAGGCAAGTCGAAGATGTCGCAGAACCAACCCGAACGCAACCGCGCGGGCGCGGTCGCCGGCCTCAAGGCATCCGACGACCCGCACGATCACGTCGTCGCCGACCGGGTCGACGCTTTCGGAAGCACAAACGCGAACGGCCGCGGATAGCCCAACCCGCTCAGCCGCGACCGCCGCACCGCTTCCACGGCCACCGAGCACACTTCCCCCGACGACGGTTCGTAGCACTGCCACTGCAGCCAAGTGGTGTCCACGATCAGCACCCAGTGCCGCGGGATGAACCGTCCGATCAGCATCGCGACCGGCCAGTCCTCTTCCACCGCATGCCGCACATCGGACAACCTGTCCCGCCTACCGCGAAACAGCCGCCACCGATAGCGGACGCCCGACGACGCGCTGTGCCTAGTCATGGCTCGCGCCATCCCCGTCGGCGTGGTGCCAAGCCTGCGCGGCCAGACCCGGTTCACCTCGGCGTGCACGCGCATCTGTTCGTCGGCGAACCATGCCTGCCCCGAATCCGGACCAGACAACGCGGCCCGGTAGCCCGGGTCCAGCAGCGCACCCGCCACCACCGCGACGGACGGCCCGCACGTGACCCCGTCGCGCTGCCGAAGATGAAGCGCCGCGAGTTTCATCGGCTATCACGCTAGGCGCATAGGCTTCACACCATGCGGCTATCGATTCGAAACCAGCTGACCGGGGTCATCACCGAAGTCAACCTCGGCGCCGTGATGGCGACAGTGAAGGTGCGTCTCGACGGCAGCGATCAGGTCATCACGTCGTCGATCACCAAGGACGCCGCGGAGGATCTCGGGTTGGCGCCCGGTATGCCTGCGACGGTGTTCGTCAAGTCAACAGAGGTCGCCATCGGTGTCGACTAGGCGCCGCGACCGGCCGGTCACACCGCGGACCGGCGAATGACGTTCGCCGACCTACACCGCGGCGAGCTGCCGCTGCTGCTGCCCAACGCATGGGATGTGCCGTCGGCGCTGGCGCTGCTGGAGTGCGGCTTCGCCGCCATCGGCACGACGAGCTTCGGCGTGGCGTCCAGCCTCGGTACGCCCGACGGCGGCCGGTCGACAAGCCAGGCCAATCTCGACCTTGCCGCCGCGCTGCGGCCGCTCGACTGCTACATCACCATGGACATCGAGGACGGCTACGCCGACGACCCGGACCAGGTGGCCGACTACGTCGCCCAGCTTCCTGTCGACGGCATCAACATCGAGGACAGCACCGACGAGGCACTCATCGAGCCGCGGCGGCACGCCGCGAAAGTGCAAGCCATCAAACAACGTTCGCCCGATGTGTTCGTCAACGCACGGATCGACACCTACTGGCTCGGCCAGGATGCCACGGTGGCCGCGACACTGGATCGGGCGGTGCAGTACGTCGAAGCGGGCGCCGACGGCATCTTCGTCCCCGGCGCCACAGAGCCCGACGTGCTTCGAGTGCTCACCGCAGCCATCCCGCTGCCCGTCAATGTCCTTGCCATTCCCGGACTCTCACTCACCGAGCTCGCCGCGCTGGGGGTGCGGAGGGTGTCGACGGGCTCGCTGCCGTACCGCGCTGCAATCCACGCCGCCGCGCGGGCCGCGGTCGCTTTCCGCGATGGGACCGAGTTGCCTGCCGCCGATCCATATCCCGAGATGCAGGAGCGCCTGACGCGCTATGCGAATCAGAAGTTCAGCGGGTAGCCACCGCTGACCTTGAGTGTCTCACCGGTGATGAAGGACGCCTCGTCGGAGCACAGGAACAACATCGCCGAGACGACGTCGTCCATGGTGCCCAGCCGGTGCACCAGCTGGAGTCGATGCGTGAACTCGTCGATCAACGGCTTTGGCAGATCGGCCAGCGCGTTCTCGGTGTTCATCAGGCCCGGTGCAATGGCGTTGACGCGGATGCGGTCCGGTGCGAGTTCGGTGGCGAATGCGACGGTCAGCCCACGAACGGTCAGTTTGGAAACCGCGTACGGCGTCGCGCTCATGTAGCCGGCCATCGACGAGATGTTCAGCACCACCCCACCGCCACTGTCCCGCATTGAGTCGCGGCACGCCAGCGTCACGTTGATCACGCCCATCACGTTGACATCGAAAAGATCGCGGATGTCGTTGCGCGACAACGCCCCGAACGGCTGGTTGTACTTCGTCAGGTGCAGGCCCGCGTTGTTGATCACGATGCCGATGCCGCCGAACCGTTCGACGGTCGTCGCGACAGCGGCGTCCACCCGGTCGGGATCGGCCACATCGCAGTTCACCGCCATCGCATGACCGCCTGCTGAAACGAGTTCGGCCACAGTGCGTTCGGCCATCTCGACGTCGATGTCGGCAATCACCACGTTGGCGCCCTCGGCCACCAGCGCCCGCGCGAACGCCCGGCCGAAACCGATCGCGCCCCCTGTGATCACCGCCGTCCGGCTCTGGAATCTCATCACAGCTCTTCCATCGGGTAGGCCGCCCCAGTCGTCACCGCGTCACGCTACTCCGGCCAATACCCGGAACCCCGGTTTGATCCGGGGGAATTCTGGCAACATTACTCACGAGTCACTTGGGTTCGACTCGAAACGAGCGGGTGGGGATGACAATGGGGTTTTCACAGGGTTCAGAATCTGTTTCGGTAATCGCCAAGGGGAGTGAGGGCGGGGGTGCCGCGCTCGACCAGGTGATCGGAATGTCGGTGGTCGCCTTCGTGGTCACCGCCGGACTGCTGTGGATCGGCTACATGCACCGGCAGCGCCGCATCACCTGGCTGAACAACCTGGCCGAGTATGCAGCCAGGAAATTCAAGCGGCCGCCCTGGGTAGCACTGCCGATGGCGTTGTTCATCACGACACTGATCTGCGCGCTGTTTGGGTTCATCTGGGATGTCAGCCTGCATATCGGCAAGGGCCGTGACCCGGGACCCCTGGCCAACCCCGCGCACTACTTCATCCTGTTCGGATTGTTCCTGCTCTTCATCGCAGGCTGCCTTGCGTGCGTGCTGCCGTACGACAAGCCCGGGTCATCGGCCGTGCGGATCACCCGCAGCTGGTATGCGCCGGTCGGTGGGATCCTGATGGCCGGGTGCGGCCTGTATGCCCTGCTCGGCTTTCCACTCGACGACATCTGGCACCGCCTCTTCGGCCAGGACGTCACGCTCTGGGGTCCCACACATCTGATGATGATCGGCGGCGCAGGCTTCTCGACCATGACCGCGCTCATGCTCAACCACGAGGGACTCAAGGCGATGGGCGACGACGCCCCGCCCGACGCGGTCTTCGTCAAGTTCATCCAGTATCTCGGCTTCGCCGGCATCATCGTGGGGCTGTCGGTGTTCCAGATCGAATTCGACTTCGGCGTACCGCAATTCCGCCAGGTGTTCGAGCCGATGCTGATCGCGGCGGCCGCCGCATTCGCGTTTGTTGCGGCCAGGGTCATGCTCGGTCGCGGCGCGGCGATCGTCGCTGCCCTCCTCGCAATCGGCCTGCGGGGCGGTGTTGCGCTTATCGTCGGCCCGATCCTTGGCGCACCGATCAACTGGTTCGCCCTGTACCTCGGACCGGCGATCGTTGTCGAGTTGATCGGCCTGACGCCGCTGGTGAAGCGTCCCGTCGTATTCGGAGCCGTCAGCGGGCTTGGCGTGGCCACCATCGGACTGTGGCTGGAGTCGTTGTGGATCGGGACGGTCTATCACTATCCGTGGCCGAAGAGCATCTGGCCCGAGGCGCTCGCGATGGCGATTCCCGTCGCAATCCTCACCGGTGCGTGCGGCGCGATGCTCGGCATGGTCCTCACGTCACAACGACTGCCGTCGCGCGCGATCAGTATCGGCCTGGTGGCGCTGACCGTGCTGGCCATTGGCGGTGCGACGGTGAACGGGCTGCGCTACGACGTGCCGGAGAACGTCACCGCGACCGTCACACTCACCGACGTTGCCAATAGCAGCTCTGGCCAGCGAATGGTGAACGCCGACGTGCAGATCAATCCGCCGAACTTCGTCAGCGCGGACCCCAACTGGGTGTCGATCATGGGGTGGCAGGGCCATCTGGAGAACCAGCGCGGCCAGGTCGTCGACAACCTCGAGAAGGTCGGTCCGGGTCACTACCGCACCACGAAGCCTGTCCCGGTGTGGGGTACCTGGAAGACGCTGCTGCGGGTGCATGACGGAAAGACACTTACCGCCGTGCCGATCTATCTGGCGGGCGACCCGGGCATCGGCGCGAAAGAGGTTCCGGCACAGGCGTCGTTCACCCGGCCGTTCGTCGCCGAGATCACCATCCTGCAGCGGGAACGCAACCCCGACACACCAATGGTGTTGTGGACCATCGGTGGCCTCATCGTGTTGGCGTGCACGCTGGTCCTCATCGGCGGCCTCAGTTGGGGCGCGGGTCGGATCAACCGCAGCGAGGCATCGGGCAGCAAGACCGAACTCCAACCGACGGCGCAGGCGTGATGGGCGACGCTCACATCGAGATCCTCGCCCACCACGGGCTGCTGCTCGCGATACCCGCGTTCGCGCCCGCCATCGCGGTCGCCGGTGTGGTGATCTACGTCGCGCTGAGGGACCGCCGTCGCAACGGCGACCCGGCTCACACTGAGAACTCAGACGCGCCCCGCCACAATGGTTCACCATGACGACATCAAGGACTCTTCTGATTTTGACTGCTGCTGCGCTGATCACCGCTGGATGCGGCGGATCCAACGGCACTGATACCGCGTCGAGCAGCGCCTCGAGCAGTCCGCCGTCGACCGTCAACCCGTCGGACATGTCGAATGACCAGGCGCCGCCGAACCGGCTCGAGATCGACGTCGACATCAAGGGTGGCGATGTCACCCCCACCAATCAGCAGATGAACGCGGGCTTGAAGGAGCAGATCATCATTCGCGTCAACAGCGACGCGGCCGACGAGCTGCACGTGCACTCCACGCCCGAGCACAAGTTCAACATCGAAGCCAAGCCGATGCAGATCTTCCAGTTCACCGTCGACGTGCCGGGCAAGGTGGACGTGGAACTGCACCACCTGAACAAGACCATCGCCACGATCACTGTGCAGTGATCACCGATCGGTCCGTCACCGTGCTGGCCCACGGCCTCGGTGGCTCGACCGATCTACCAATCCCGTTGAGCTACGCGCTCATCGGCGCGGCGTGGGCGCTGACGTTCACGTTCGCAGTCGTCGCGCTCGCATGGCGGCGGCCGCGATTCGACCCCGACAAACCGGGCCGTCCGCTGCCACGTCGGGTCACAACTGTGGTCGACGCACCGGCGACCCGCTGGGCCGTGGCCATCGCCGCCCTGCTGTTCGCGGTCTGGGTGGCGATCGCCGCGATGTTCGGTCCGCAGGACGCACGCAACCCGCTGCCGGGTGTTTTCTATGTGCTGTTGTGGGTCGGGCTGGTGGCGCTTTCGCTGGCCGTCGGACCGGTGTGGCGCGCGATCTCCCCGGTGCGCACCGTGCACCGGCTGCTCGGCCTGCGCTCGCTGGGTTTGCGATATCCCCCATGGGCCGGTTACTGGCCCGCGGCGCTTGGCCTGTTCGCATTCGTCTGGCTCGAACTGGCCAGTCCTGACCCGGGATCCCTTGGGGTGATCAAGATTTGGCTGCTCGCCTATCTGGGCGTGACGATGGCCGGGGCGCTGCTGTGCGGTGAGCGCTGGTGCGCGCGCGCCGATCCGTTCGAGGTGTACAGCGTGGTGGCGTCGCGGCTGTCGGCGCTGCGGCGCAACCGCGACGGCCGAATTGCGATCGGCAATCCGTTCGACCACCTGCTGTCACTGCCGGTGCGCCCGGGCACCGTAGCGGTGCTGGCGGTGCTGTTGGGCTCGACCGCGTTCGACAGCTTCTCGGCGAGCCCGCAGTGGCGCACCTTCGTCAACGACCACACCGGTTCGATCGCCACAGCGACTCTGCTCAAGACCGCGGGGTTGCTGTTGTTCGCCTGCGTGGTCGGAGGAACGTTCTGTCTCGCGGCCCGCACAACCGGGGGCGTCGACCGGCGGCGTCGCCGCGAACTGCCCGGCCTGATGGCGCATTCGCTGATCCCGATCGTCATCGGCTACGTCTTCGCCCACTATCTGACGTATCTCGTCGAGCGCGGCCAGCAGACGGTCATCCTGCTGTTCGGTCTCGGTGACGCCCAGGTGCACTATGTGCTCTCGATGCATCCGTCGGTGTTGGCGACCGTCAAGGTCGGATGTGTGGTGTCAGGCCACATCGCCGGAGTAATCGCCGCGCACGACAGGGCATTGCGATTGCTGCCCGCAGGCCACCAGCTGACGGGTCAGCTGGCAATGATGCTGGTGATGGTCGGCTACACGTTCACCGGGCTGTACCTGTTGTTCGGCGGATAACGTAGGCGGTGCGGACGTGAGGAGCAAGATCAACAGATGCGGGCGCTGATCATCGTCGACGTTCAGAACGACTTCTGCGAGGGCGGTTCACTCGCCGTGACCGGGGGCTCCGCTGTCGCCCGCGGCATCTCCGAATTGCTTGCCAGCGGTCCGGGCTACGCGCATGTGGTGGCGACGAAGGACTTTCACATCGACCCTGGCGAGCACTTCTCCGAGCACCCCGACTACGCGGCATCCTGGCCGCGGCACTGCGTCGCGGGCACGTCAGGAGCGGATTTTCATCCCGAGTTCGACCCGGCAGGCGTTGAGGCGGTGTTCATGAAGGGCCACCACTCGGCGGCCTACAGCGGCTTCGAGGGCAACACCGAGGACGGCACAACACTGACGGACTGGCTGCGTCATCGTGGCGTCGACGAGGTCGACATCGCCGGCATCGCCACCGACTACTGCGTGGTGGCCACCGCGACCGACGCCACCAAAGCCGGATTCGCCACCCGGGTACTGCTGGACCTGACCGCCGGCGTCGCGCCCGAGTCGAGCGCAAAGGCCGTCGAGGACATGCGCGCCGTCGGCGTCGAGGTCGGCTAGGTGGTCGGGTCGCGCGGGGCCCCAGTCCACCGCGGCGGACGGCGCTGGAGGTATGCGCGCACCCCTTCGCGGGCATCCTCGTGGCCCATGACCTGCAGGTGAATGTCTGTCTCGCGGGCGCCGACGGCCTCGCGATCGAGATCGAACGAATCCCACAACAGTCGCTTGCTGGCCGCTACCGACATCGGCGCGGTGTTCTCGGCGATGTCGTGTGCGAGTTCCAGCGCGGCGGGCAGAACTTCGTCTGCGTCGAGCACCCTGCTGCCCAGCCCCAGCTCCACCGCCCGATGCCCGTCGAAAACCACTCCGGTCAACAGGATTTCGGCCGCGTTGGCGATCCCGACCAAACGGGGCAAGACCCAGTGCGAGTAGGCGTCACCGACGACGCCCCGCCTGACCTGCACCACGCCGTAACGCGCGTCGGCGGCGAAGAACCGGATATCGCATTGCAGGGCGAGCGTCAGGCCAAGGCCGAGGGCGTGGCCGTTGACGGCGGCGATCACCGGCTTGGAGAGCGACCATGCGGGCACCTCGATCCCGGCCGCGGAAAAGCCCGGCCCCGGTTCGGCGAAGGTCTGCTCGCCGCCGCCGAGGTCGGCGCCTGCGCAGAATGCGGGAGGTGTGCCAGTCAGCACGATCACCCGCACAGAGTCGTCGCGGTCGCAGACGCGGTAGGCGTCGGCAAGTTCGTCGCGCATCCCGTCACCGATCGCGTTGCGTTGCCGCGGCCGATTGAGCGTGATGGTGGCCACGCCGCCGTCGGCCTCGAACAACAACGTGCGATAAATAGGCATCGATCGACACCGTATCGTCGCCGTGGTGAGCGATGGCGGGATGTCGGAAATCTGGCGAGGCAAGGCGTATCCCCTAGGTGCCACCTACGACGGATCCGGCACCAACTTCGCGGTGTTCAGCGAGGCCGCCGAGAAGGTTGAGCTGTGCCTGTTCGACGGCGAAGGCGTCGAGAGCAGGGTGACGCTGCCTGAGGTCGACGGCTTCGTCTGGCACGGCTTCATCCCCAACATCGAGCCCGGCCAGCGCTACGGCTACCGCGTGTACGGCCCGCACGATCCGGCGGCCGGACAACGCTGCAACCCGAACAAGTTGCTGATCGACCCGTACGCGAAGGCGATCGACGGCACCTTCGAGTGGAACCAGTCGCTGTTCGGCTACAACTTCGGCGATCCCGACAGCCGCAACGACGACGACTCGGCGGCAAGCATGCCCAAGTCGGTGGTGATCAACCCGTTCTTCGACTGGGGGGTGGACCGACCGCCTGGGCACGAATACGCCGATACCGTCATCTACGAGGCGCACGTCAAGGGTCTGACCAAGACGCACCCCGACATCCCCGAGAACATTCGCGGCACCTACGCCGCGGTGGCACACCCGGTGATTATCGAGCACCTGAAGTCGTTGGGCGTCAACGCAATCGAGTTGATGCCGACGCATCACTTCGTCGACGACTCCACGCTCATAGACAAGGGCCTTACCAACTACTGGGGCTACAACACGATCGGCTTCTTCGCGCCAGAGGCCAAGTACACCAGCAGCTCCACCCCTGGCGGGCAGGTGCAGGAGTTCAAGGCCATGGTCCGCGCCCTGCATGAGGCCGACATCGAGGTGATCCTTGACGTGGTCTACAACCACACGGCCGAAGGCAATCACCTCGGGCCGACACTGTCCATGCGGGGGATCGACAACGCCGCCTACTACCGTCTCGTCGACAACGACAAGCGGTACTACCTGGACTACACCGGCACCGGCAACAGCCTCAACGTCGGCAACCCGCACACGCTCCAGCTGATCATGGATTCGCTGCGGTATTGGGTGCTCGAGATGCACGTCGACGGGTTCCGCTTCGACCTCGCCTCCACCCTGGCAAGGGAGTTCTATGACGTCGACCGGCTGTCGGCGTTTTTCGAACTGGTGCAACAGGATCCGACCGTCAGCCAGGTCAAGCTGATCGCCGAGCCATGGGATGTCGGACCTGGCGGATACCAGGTCGGCAACTTCCCGCCGCAGTGGACGGAGTGGAACGGCAAGTACCGCGACACCGTGCGCGACTACTGGCGCGGGGAGCCTGCCACCCTCGACGAGTTCGCGTCTCGGCTGACCGGATCGGCCGACCTCTACGAGCACACCGGCAGGCGCCCAGTCGCGTCGATCAACTTCGTCACCGCCCACGACGGGTTCACGCTGCGGGATCTGGTGTCCTACAACGACAAGCACAACGAAGCCAACAAAGAGGACAACCGGGACGGCGAGAGTCACAACCGATCCTGGAACTGCGGGGCTGAAGGGGCGACCAACGACCCTGCGATCACGGCGCTGCGCGCGCAACAGCAACGGAATTTCCTTGTCACGCTTCTGCTTTCGCAAGGAGTTCCGATGATCTCGCATGGCGACGAGCTCGGACGTACCCAACTGGGCAACAACAACGTCTACTGCCAGGACAGCGCGCTTTCCTGGATCGACTGGGCGAAGGCCGACACCGACCTGATGGAGTTCACCCGCTCTGTTTCCGCGCTGCGCGCTGCGCATCCGGTGTTTCGCAGGCGGCGGTTCTTCAGTGGCAAACCGGTCGGCCGCCGCGGCGACGGTGGCCTGCCCGATATCACGTGGTTCGCGCCGGACGGCACGGAGATGACCGAAGAGGACTGGGAATCCGGCTTCGCCAAGTCGCTGGCGGTGTACCTCAACGGACACGGCATCCCTGATCTCGACGAGCGTGGCCAGCGGGTGAGCGACGATTCATTTCTGCTGTGGTTCAACGCCCACTACGAGCCGATCGACTTCGCGCTGCCCGCAGACGAATTCGGCGCCGCATGGATTCCGGTGATCTACACCGCGGCCGAAACCGACGAGAACGCCGAAGCCCACGACGCCGGCGGGAAGGTGACCGTGGCCGCCCGCGCGGTGATGGTGTTGCGGGCCGCCTCCGATTAGTTCGGACTAGCTCAGTCGACGACGACGAAGAACGAGTCGCCGTCCTCCGGCGCACCGTCGATCTGGCCGCGCTCGCGTCCGTGCTGCTCGGGGTCCAGGTGGTCGATGGCGTCATCGGACATCGATTCGACGGTCGGCGAACCGTCGTCGGCGTCGCGAAGATCGATGTCATCTTCAGACACGTCCGGGGTCTCCTCCGACAGCCGTTCGTCGAGCGATTCGTGATCCTTGGCGGCGATCCAGCGCTCAGGCGGGTCAACCACCTCGTCGCCGTCGTCGTTGCGGATCTCGTCGGAGTCGAGTTGCTCCGCGGGCTCAAGGGGGATGTCGTCGAACTCGTCACCGGCCATACCGTCATGTTGCCCCGACGAGCGACGAGGCGAAACGGCGCGGTCTACATTGACCGCCAGGAACTGCGCCGAACGGGCAGCGCGACTGGCTGCCGGAAAATGGTCGCGGCTAACCCAGATGGTTCAGAAGCGTTGTGCGCCACCACGCTTGCCGATCGAGTTCACGCTTCCGTACCAGGCCGTATGGTACGGTTAGTCGCTGTAGCAACCGTGGCCGCCGCCATGGCACTCGGGATTTGTACGATTTCTCGCTGACGCCACCGGCCGGGCGGGCCGGTGTAGGAGCCGTTGAGCGGCGGCACCCTACCTGGCGGTCACGGTTGCCAGCACCGCCATCAAAAGTAATTTTCGCAGGTGTCAACAACGGTGCCCTGTCTCCCCGTATGCTGCCCAGCATGACACCGCGGCGCGGTGGCCGTCGGCTGTCGGCCGACGACTGGATCGAGGCCGGATTTGCTGTTCTTGCCGACGGCGGACCAAACGCGCTGCGGATCGATGCACTGTGCGAGCGGCTCGATGTCACGAAGGGCAGCTTTTATTGGCACTTCACCGACATGCCCGCATACCGCGGCGCGCTCGTCGAGGCGTGGGGCACCCTCCATGACCGCAACCGGCGGCCGTTCGAGAACATGCCGGACGTCGACCCGCGGGAACGCCTTGACGTGATGATGCGGACGCTGGTCGCCCCGAAGCACTGGGCGCTCGAGCGTGCGATGCGGGTATGGGCGCTCACCGACGACGCCGCACTGGCAAGCGTCCAGCAGAGCGACGGCCGCGTGGTGCGGGCCGTCCGGCAGGCGTTCATCGACTTCGGGTTCGAGCCAGAGGACGCCGCACTGCGCGCGCTTGTGGTGTACGCGTCGGGCGTCGGACTGATGCACACGTCGGGCTCTACCCCGTCGGCGCCTCCCGAACTGCGCGACCGCTTCCTGGACTTCATGCTGCGTCCGTAGCCGAGCCATCCTCCGCTCTGCGGTGCCGCCGTCGATGGCCGAGACTGTTCCGCATGTTCTCACTGGCGGGTAAATCGGTGTTGGTCACCGGTGGTAGCAAGGGAATCGGCCGCGGCATCGCCTCGGTATTCGCCACAGCAGACGCGAATGTCGCTGTCGCCGCGCGCTCGCGGGCCGACATCGATGCCGCCGTCGCCGCGCTCGACGGTCTTGGCTCGGGCAAGGTCATCGGCGTCGTGGTCGACGTGTCCGATCGCGATTCCTGCACAGCGATGGCCAATGCGGTCGTCGAGGCGTTCGGCGGCCTCGACGTGTTGTGCGCCAACGCCGGAATCTTCCCCGACGCGTCACTGCAGACCATGACTCCTGACCAACTGACCGAGGTGCTGGACGTCAACGTGAAGGGCACCGTCTACAGCGTGCAGGCCTGTCTCGACGCGCTGATCGCGTCTGGCCGGGGTCGCATCGTGCTGACGTCGTCGATCACCGGCCCGATCACCGGGTTTCCCGGCTGGTCGCACTACGGCGCATCAAAGGCCGCGCAGTTGGGTTTCATGCGCACCGCCGCCATCGAACTCGCCCCGCACAGGATCACCGTCAATTCGGTGCTGCCGGGAAACATCCTCACCGAGGGGCTTGCCGATCTCGGCGACGACTATCTGGCTCAGATGGCGCGGGCGATCCCGGCGGGCGCGCTCGGCACGCCGGAAGACATCGGATATGCGGCGGCGTTCCTGGCCAGTGACGAGGCGGAGTACATCACCGGCCAGGCCATCGCCGTCGACGGTGGCCAGGTATTGCCGGAGTCACCGGACGCGGTGACGCCATAGCGGAGAAAATACCTCTGTAACAGAGGTAATATCGGACGAGTGAACACCCGCAACGACCTGATCACCGAGCTGTTCAGCGTGGTGGGGCGGTTCCGCCGACAGCTGCGCAGGTCGACGGGGGGAGGGTTCGACGCCGCAGGCCTGACGCAATCGCAGGGCGAAATGCTGCGGTTGGTCGGCCGCCAACCGGGTATCTCGGTGCGCGAGGCGGCCACCGAGTTGGGGTTGGTACCCAACACGGCATCGACATTGGTATCCAAGCTGGCGGCCGACGGCCTGCTGGTCCGCACCATCGACTCCGACGACCGCAGAGTGGGCCGGCTGCGGCTGACCGAGCCCGCACAGCGCATCGCCGACGAGTCCCGCGCGGCGCGACGGGCCGCACTGTCGACGGTGCTCGACGAACTGGACGTCGACCAACTCGACAGCCTTGAACGCGGACTGGAGGTCCTCGCCGAGATGACCTGCATGCTGCACGAGAGGCAACCATGACAACGCCGCTTGCGATCGACTGTCAGCACCTGACCCACCGCTACGGCCATTTCACCGCGGTCGACGATCTCAGCCTGCAGGTGCGATCCGGCGAGACAGTCGGCCTGCTCGGGCCGAACGGGGCGGGCAAGACAACGGTCGTGCGTGTGCTGACCACGCTGACACCGGTCCAGCGAGGCGAGGTGCAGATCTTCGGCCTCGACTCACGTCGGCACACGATGGACATTCGGCACAACATCGGCTATGTGCCGCAACAACTTTCAATCGAGTCGGCATTGACGGGCAGGCAGAACGTCGAGCTGTTCGCGCGGCTGTACGACGTACCACGCAAGCAACGGTCCGATCGGGTCGACGAAGCACTGGAGGCGATGCAACTGCTCGACGTCGCCGAAGGGCTGGCAGGCACCTACTCCGGCGGCATGGTCCGCAGGCTCGAGTTGGCGCAGGCATTGGTGAACCGTCCATCGCTACTGATCCTCGACGAGCCGACGGTGGGGCTGGATCCCATTGCCCGCGACAGCGTCTGGGCTCAGGTGGGCCGCATGCAGAACGAATTCGGCATGACGGTGCTGCTCACCACCCACTACATGCAGGAGGCCGACGCATTGTGCGATCGGGTGGCGCTGATGCACCACGGTCGGTTGCAAGCGGTCGGCTCGCCGAACGAGTTGAAGAAGACAGTGGCGCGCGACGCGACGCTCGAGGATGTCTTCCGTCACTACGCCGGTTCAGATCTGGCCGAGGACAACTCACAGACCGGGTTCCGCGCGGTGCGGTCAAGCAGAAGGACGGCGCGCCGTGTCAGTTGAGCCGAAGGTCGCGGTGGAAATTGTCCGCGCGCCGCGGGGGTGGCGGCGCATCCGTGGAATCGCCGTTGGGATCGGCGCCTTCGCGCTGGTGGAGCTGCAGAAGCTGCGCCACGACCGAACCGAACTGCTGACCAGGATGGTGCAGCCTGCGCTGTGGCTGTTGATCTTCGGACAGACGTTCTCCCGGCTGCATGTCATAGACACCGGCCACGTGCCGTACCTGGCGTTCTTGGCCCCAGGCATCATCGCGCAGTCGGCGCTGTTTATCTCGATCTTCTACGGCATCCAGATCATCTGGGACCGTGACGCAGGCATCCTTGCCAAGCTGATGGTGACGCCTGCTCCCGCCTCGGCGCTGATCACCGGGAAGGCGTTCGCGGCCGGGGTGCGCTCGGTGGTGCAGGTTATCGGCGTGGTGGCACTGGCATACCTGCTCGGCGTGCACATGACCGTCAACCCGCTGAGAATCCTTGGCGCGATGGGTGTTGTGGTACTTGGCGCGGCGTTCTTCGCGTGTCTGTCGATGACGCTTGCCGGCCTGGTTCGCAACAGGGACCGACTGATGGGCATCGGGCAGGCGATCACGATGCCGCTGTTCTTCGCGTCGAACGCGCTCTATCCGGTGGACGTGATGCCGCAGTGGCTGCGCTGGCTGTCGGCCGTCAACCCGCTCAGCTACGAGGTCAACGCGCTTCGCGGACTGCTGATCGGCTCGCCGACCAACGGCCTTCTCGACATCACTGTGCTTGTAGTCGCCGCGGTCGCAGGCATCGCCATGGCGTCGGCGTTGCTGCGCCGGCTGGTGCGTTAGCGCTACTTCGGCGTCGACAGGTTGTACACCGTGGCATCCCCCACCGAGGACCTGCGGAAGGTGGCCGCGACCCAGTTCGCGATGTCGGCGTGCCCCCTGTTGCCCCAACCCGGCCCGCGGCCACGAGTGTTCATGACGATGTAGTAGGCGACCTTGTGCTGTGCCACGTCGTCCTGGAACTGGCTCAGCGTCGGGGCCGGGTCGCTACCCGAGAAGCCGCCGATCGCCATGACCGCTGTGTCGGTGGACAATTCGAGTCCCGCCGCGGATGAGGAGCGCAGGATCGCGGCGGACCACTCGGTGTTCGTGCCCTTCAGAATCGCGTCGAGGTCCGCGTTGTCCTTGTTCTGGAATAAGCCGAACCCGCCGTGCTTCGACGCATCGGCGGGACCGACGGACGGTCCGCCGCCTTCATGCGGCTGGCCTACGGTCGCGATTGAATATGCGGCGGGTCCGGCAAGCGCGCTAACCAGTCCGATGCCAAGCGCGCCGAGCGCCACCCTGTGGCGCATCCCCGTCGCCCACGGCCCGAGTAGCGTGACCGCGGCAGCGATCGCAAACACCAGAATCGTCCACCGCAACGCCGGTAGCCAGTCGCCGTTGCGGCCGAGGATGAACCAACTCCACACACCGGTGCCGCCAATCAATACGGCCAAACCACCTCGGTACAAGTACTTTTCGCGGTGCTGCCACAGTTCGTGCACGGCGATCGCGAACATCGCTGCGATCGGCGGGGCAACGGACAGGCAATAGTAGGCGTGGATCGAGCCGTGCATGAAGCTCAGCACAAGCCCGTCCACCACGAGCCAGCCGCCGAATAGGACAGCCGCAGCCCGCACCGGATCCGTCCGCGGCGCGCGCCCGCGGGAGAGCACCACCAGCGCGGTCGCCAGTAGAGCGGCTGGCACCAGCCAACCGATCTCGAAGCCGAACTCCCCAGCGAACAACCGCGACAAGCCTTGCGCTTGATCGCCGAACCCACCCAACCCACCGTGCCCCGCGACATGCAGCTGTGCGCCCGCCGCCCCTCCGACCAGGTTCTGCGGCGTACCGAACCCCATATGGTTGCGGCCGAGCACGCGGGCGAACCCGTTGTAGCCCAACACCAGATTCATGAAGTTGTTATCGGTCGAACCCGCGATGTACGGACGTGACGACGCGGGCCACAGCAGGGTCAGCACCACGAACCAGCCCGCCGAGACGACGAACGCAATGGCCGCCACCCCCACGTGCCGCAGGCGGGCCCACAGCGTCGTCGGCGCGGCGATGAGATACGCGGCGGCAAGGGCAGGGGCGACCATCAACCCCTCGAGCATCTTGGCCAGGAACGCGAAACCCAGTGCGACGGCGGCCCATGCCAACCATTTCAGGCTCGCCTGCTGCAACGCACGCACGGTGCAGTACGCCGCGGCGGTCATCAGCAGCACCATCACGGCGTCAGGATTGTTGAACCGAAACATCAACGTGGCCACCGGCGTCAACGCGAGCACCGCGCCTGCGAGCAACCCGGTTCGCGGGCCGCTGATGCGCGCGACCGCACCGTACAGCAGGGCGACGGCGGCCACCGCCATCAACGCCTGCGGGATCATCATGCTCGCGCTGCTGAAGCCGAATATCTGTCCTGACAGCCCCATCACCCATTGCGAAACCGGTGGCTTGTCGACGGTGATGAAGTTATGCGGGTCGAGCGAGCCGAACAACAACGCTTCCCAGTCGTTCGAACCTGCCTGCGCCGCAGCGGCATAGAACTGGTTGCCCATGCCGTTGATGGTGATGTTCCACAGGTACATCACCGCGGTACCGACCAGGAGAACGACGAGGCCCACCCGGTTCCACGTGGCCGCGGTCAGCCGGGTGCGCGGAACGCTGTCGGTGTCGGCGGGCGGTGTCTCTAACGTTGCTGTCACACCACCAGTGAGTCATCAGTAGGTTGCGTGAACCTGTGAGAAACCGGCGAGACTGCTGCGGGTTGCCCTCTGTACTGGACTAGCTCACAATCCGCGCAATGGATTTCAGCGGGATCTGCAGCCAGCTCGGCCGGTGCCGCGCCTCGTAGGCGGCCTCGTACACCGCCTTGTCGAGCTCGTAGGCCTCGAGCAGATGCACGGAGTCGCGCGGGTCGGCACCGGACACCGCCGCATAGCCTTCGCAGAACGCGGCCGCGTTGCGGTCCACCCATTCGCGTGCCCGCGCGCCCAGCTGCCGGTCCCGGTCCTCGGTTCCAGATTCGGAGGCCTGCTCCATCAGCCGTTGGTAGGCCGCGTACTCGAACGACCGCAGCACGCCTGCCACATCCCGCAGCGTGCAGTCGGGTCGGCGTCGTTCATCGAGCGGCTGTCCCGGCTCGCCCTCGAAGTCGATAAGCAGCCAGCCCTCGGGTGTGCGCAGCACCTGCCCGAGGTGCAGGTCGCCGTGAATCCGTTGGACGGTGATCGTCTCCTCCGTCAGCTTGCGGTAGCGCTCCTCGATCAGCGGCACGTACTGCTCAAGTTCGGGCACCGACGCCGACGCCGCCGACAGTCGCTCGAGCACGATGTCGGCCGGGAACAGGGCGGTCGACGTGCCGAGCTGCTCGGCGAGTGTGCCGTGTACCGACGCGACCGCCTCGCCGAGGCGGTACGACTCGCCTGCGAAGTCACCGCCGACCTCGTCGGCGTAGAGGTCGCCCTCGGCGAACAGGTCGCGGGTGCTTGCCATGGCCATGTCCCAGCCCTCTGCAGAGTTGGCGGCGAACTCGGTCACCATTCCGAGCGCGTAGGGTTGCCCGTCGCATGACGTCTCGTAGGCGCCGAGCAACCTTGCCACGTGCGGGTTTTCGGCACGGGCCAACACCCTGTTGAGTTCGATGTCTGGATTGGTGCCCGGCGTGATCCGGCGGAATACCTTGAAGACGGCCTTTTCCTCGAAGATCACGCTGGTGTTGCTCTGCTCGGCGCTGGTCACCCGCGGCGCCGCATCGAGTGGAAGCCCGGCGTCAGGCTCCGTGCTAAAGCGCACCATGTTCTCGGGCGGGCCGACTGTTGCGGACGAATCAAAAAGCGACAGTAGGTATTTCGCGTCGGCTGGGTTGTAAAGCGCGTCGTAGGCGGTCCGGTCGTCGTCGCCGCCGATGGTAGCGACGCTGCTGTACTCCTCGATAGGCCCGGTATCCCACCGCACGATCACCTGGTAGCGCTCCAACGACCCGTCGGTGTAGGCGACGCCGAGCAGTACCAGGTCGAGGTCGTCGCGCAACGCGACCACGACACCGGGCTCGGCTGAGGCAAGTTCACGATTGCGTCCGGCGTACCAACGTTGCTGGGGTAGCCATTCATCGAATGGCAGGTTCATGACTGCTCCTCAGGCTCCCGCAATTGGAACCAGTAGAAGCCGTGACCGGGCAGGGTCAGTAGGTACGGCAACTGGCCGATGCGGGGGAATTCAACGTACCCGGTCATCTCGACCGGCGTGAACCCGTTCCAATGCTGCAGGTTCAGCTCGATCGGCTGCGGGAACCGCGACAGGTTGTTCACGCACAACGCGGTGCCCTCGTCGGATTCGCGGACATAGGTGAGCACTGACGGGTTGGAACCGCCCAACTCACGAAAGCTGCCGATCGCGAACGCGTCGTGACGGCCCCGGACCGCGAGCATGGTGCGGGTCCAGTTCAGCAGCGACGTCGAACTGTCGCGTTGCGCCTCGACGTTCACCGACTGGTAGCCGTAGATCGGGTCCTGATTGGGGGGCAGGTACAGGCGGCCGGGGTTGGCGGTGGAAAAACCTGCGTTGCGGTCCGGCGTCCACTGCATCGGGGTGCGGACCCCGTCACGGTCGCCGAGCCAGATGATGTCGCCCATCCCGATCTCGTCGCCGTAGTACAGCACCGGCGAACCCGGAAGCGATAGCAGCAGTGCGGTGAACAACTGCATCTGGTTGCGGTCGTTTTCCAGCAGCGGCGCCAACCGCCTGCGGATTCCGACGTTCGCCTTCATCCGCGGGTCCTTGGCGTATTCGGAGTACATGTAGTCGCGCTCTTCGTCGGTGACCATCTCCAACGTCAACTCGTCGTGGTTGCGCAGGAAGATCCCCCATTGCGCCATGTCCGGTATCTCCGGTGTCTGCGCGAGGATCTCCGAGATCGGGAACCGCGACTCGCGCCGGACCGCCATGAAGATGCGCGGCATCAGCGGGAAGTGAAATGCCATGTGGCATTCGTCGCCGCCTGCCTTGAGGTCGCCGAAGTACTCGACGACGTCGGCAGGCCACTGATTCGCCTCCGCCAACAGCACCCTGCCGGGGAACTCGTCGTCGATCACCTTGCGGCAGTGCTTGAGGAACGCGTGCGTCTCGGGCAGGTTCTCGCAGTTGGTGCCTTCCCGCTCGAACAGATAGGGCACCGCGTCAAGCCGAAAGCCGTCGATGCCGAGGTCGAGCCAGAACCGCAGCACGTCGAGCATCGCTTCCTGCACGGCGGGGTTGTCGTAGTTGAGGTCGGGCTGGTGGCTGAAGAAGCGGTGCCAGTAGAACTGCCGCCGGACGGGATCGAACGTCCAGTTCGACTCCTCGGTGTCGACGAAGATGATTCGCGCGTCGGCGTACTTCTCGCTGGTGTCGCTCCACACGTAGTAGTCGCCGTACGGCCCGTCGGGATCGCGCCGTGACTCCTGGAACCACGCGTGCGATTCGGAGGTGTGGTTCATCACGAGGTCGGTGATGACGCGGATACCGCGGCGGTGCGCGGCGTCCAACAGTTCGACGAAATCGTCGACCGTGCCGAACTCGGGCAGCACCTTGTAGAAGTCCCGGATGTCGTAGCCGCCGTCACGCAGCGGCGAGTCGTAGAACGGCGGCAACCAAAGGCAGTCGACGCCAAGCCACTTCAGGTAGTCGAGCTGTTCGGTCAGGCCGCGCAGGTCACCTGCGCCGTCGGAGTTGGAGTCGTAGAACGCGCGCACCAGAACCTCGTAGAACACTGCGCGCTTGAACCACGTGCGATCCTCCGGCAAGGCGCGGGCGTGCCCGAAGTCCTCTGCGGTGGGATGTTCGACAGACCGACCCAGGGGGCCGTCCTCGACGTGGCTGCCTTCGGCGGGATCGTGTACCGCACCTTCGGAGATGCTTTGGTCCATCAGCGTTCAAACCTACCCATGTCTGGCGAAACTGAATCACCGTCGAGGTCGCCTGCAACGATGCACCCGACGCCCGCAAACTCGACACCGCCGAGCCGCGGACTCGGGCCAACCGTTTCCTGCTGAGTACCGGTTGAATCCGCAACCAAGTCGGGTTACGGTTTCGGCGTCCTAGATCCGTCAGTCTGGCGATCTGGCCATCACTGGCGTTATTTGTACGACGAGGAATCGAGAAGTCGTGGCTGATTCGACGCCGAATGATGGTGAAGCTCCAGTAATCGTTGGTATGGCCGATGCGGCGATGCATATGTACACCGCCGCCATCGACACGCTTCCTGACTCGGGTGACTCCGAGTTCCCACACAGGGCCGGTATCATCCTCGCCGGTCTCCGCAAACTCCAGGGCTCGTTGTCGGAGGCGGCAGGCCGTAGCCGCGTCACCCCGTCGGTGATCGTCGCGCTCAGTGGCGTGCGGCACCGCTACGACGAGCTGATGGAGACGGCCGCGCACGGGCCGGGCGCCACGCTGGGTCAGCGGCTGTACGTCGCCCGTGGGCACGCCAAGCTGTCGACGAAGGAAGCGGCCAGCGGCGTGGGTCTGCGGAAGGACCTCATCGAGGCCGTCGAGGCGGAGGAACCCGCCACCGAGGACGAGACTGCGCGTATCAAGGACCTGATCGCCGCACTCGGCGGCTAGCGTCCTAGCGCAGGAAGCGCTCGGCGTCCTGCGCACGGAGGAACCGGAGGCTGTTGGCCTGCCGGTAGCCGATGCACCCGCCGCCGAAGGTGAGGCACAGCATTCCGGCGACCCCGGGCAACGCGACAGCTGCAAGCTCACCGGCCGTCGGGGTTCGCAGGTAGCGCGAGTAGCCGGCCCGCGTCGCCTGCCCGCTCATCGGTGTCAGCGCCTCGGCAGGCTGTTCCACAGTCGGCGGCAGTGAACCGCGTATCACCGGGGCATTGGCCCCGACCGCGACGGTGTCGACGGCAACAACCGGCGGCGTGGCAGAGGCTCCGAGCGGCGCGACCGGCGCCGCAACAGGCGGGAGTGGGATCGGCAGCGGTGCAATCAACAGCGGGGCCCGTAGCACCGGAGGCTCAGAGGCGACCCCGATGGACACCGGGTCGACCCCTCCGCCCCCTCCGCCGCCCGAGTCCGCGACGGGCGGCGCCTCTTCCCGCGTCCTGAAGGCCGGGCCGGGCGCCGGTGAAGGTGCGGGCTGGGGTTGCATCGCCGCGAAGACGTCGGCAAGCGCCTGGACGGGTATCACCAATGCCGTATATAAGAGGCACGGATTGGGCAATCCGCTCGCCGGCGACTCGTCCTTACGAGGAATGTGCTGTATTGGCTCGGTAATCGTTCCATTGGATTTTTTGCTGCCGGTCGGCAAACCATTCTTCTTATTGTCTTCAACCGCCGATTTGACGTCGATATCGTCGCGCCCTGAGCCGACGGTACTGGTAGGGGGGTCGTGCTTGGTCGCGTCCCTTGCGCCGTCCGAACCGCCCTCGACTTTGCTGGTCACCGACGTGCCCTCGGTTCCGCCATGAGTCGAGTCATCGGCATCGGCGACCCCGATCCCCGCGCTCGCGGCGCCCATCAATAGGCCCGCGGTAAGCAGCCCGGCACATGCGATCAACCGCAATGCCGAACCAGCCACGACGCCCCCGCTCCCGAAGAGAATGGATGCCCGCCGAACATTTAATCCTGCGCAATTCTTGCATATTCACATCAATTATTCCGGAGATATTTGTTTTGAAATCAAGATTTATTCGACGCATGTGTCAGTTTTTGCCGGAGGCCTGGCAACCACGCCACCGTTGGGTATCGTGCCGACGTGACATCCCGTGATCACGGCGACCCGGGCGATGCCCCGTCGGCCCCTCCCCCGCTAACCGATATCGCCAATTCCATTCGCCCGTCGGCTGCCGAGGAGGCGCGCACGATCGCCGCGGCCACCAATACCGGCACGTTGGCGACGCTGACTGCCGACGGCGATCCGTGGGCGTCGTTCGTCACCTACGGTCTGCTCGGCGGTGCGCCGGTGCTGTGTGTGTCCAATCTCGCCGAGCACGGCCGCAACCTCGCTGCCGACCCGCGGGCCAGCATCGCGATCGTTGCGCCGCAGCGTGAAGCCGATCCGCTGGCCAGCGGCCGCATCACCCTGGCAGGTGTCGCTGAGGAGCCCACTGGCGACGAACGGGTGGCCGCCCGCGACGCCCACCTGTCTGCGGTCGCGGCGGCGAAGTACTACATCGACTACAGCGACTTCTCGCTGTGGGTCCTGCGCGTGCAGCGGGTGCGCTGGGTCGGCGGTTACGGCCGGATGGACTCGGCAACCGGCGAGGCATACGGCGTCGCCGAACCCGACCCGGTTGCGCCACAGGCCGACGGCGCGATCGCTCACCTCAACGCCGACCACGCCGAAGCGCTCGTCGCGATGGCGCAAGTGCTTGGCGGATATCCCGACACCACCGCGGCCACCTGCACCGGAGCCGACCGGTACGGACTCGATCTGAAGGTCGTCACGAAACGCGGCGTGGCCTACACCCGCATCGGCTACGCCGCGCCCATCGACTCGATCGACGAATTGCGTTCGGCGGCCGTGGAGTTGACGCGTCGGGCGCGGCAGGCCTGAAATACCATCCTGATATGTCTTCGACCGACCGACCCGACACCTGGCAAGCGGCCTTCGATCTCATCCGCACCCGTGGCTATGAACATCGCGCCGAGCCGTTCAAGTTGGCCAGCGGCCAGCTCAGCCACGACTACATCGACGGCAAGTTCGCCGTCGACACCGGGGAGCGGCTGGCGATAGTGAGCCGCGCGGTGGCCGACCTCGCCGACGCACACGGAATCGAGTTCGACGCGGTCGGCGGCCTGACTATGGGTGCGGATTCGATCGCGATCGGCGTCGCGATGGTCACCGGCAAGGCCTGGTTCTCGGTGCGCAAGGAGCAGAAGCAGCGCGGCCGTAAGCAGTGGGTGGAAGGCACCCGCCTGACGGCAGGCACGCGCGTGCTGCTGGTCGACGACGTGATCAGCACCGGTGGCTCCACCGAGAAGGCATTCGAGCGCGTGACGGCGGTTGGCGCGGTGGTCACCGGCGTGATCCCGATGGTGGACCGCGGAGACATCGCCGCCGGCCGCTTCGCCGCACGCGGCGTCCCGTTCGCCGCATTGGTGACCTACAAGGACCTGGGAATCGAGCCGGTCAAAGACGTCTGACCGCACCGCATCAATATTGGCCGCCTGCGCGTCAAGGACCCGTCAAGACTCGTGCCATCCGGTCATGACCGGCGCACGGTGGCCTTATGACATTGCTGGACTATCTGCCGTCCTTGCACCACGCCGCCGCGACCCGAATAGACCCGGCCATCTGGCCGTTGACCGCGGGCGTCGACGACCTTGGCCGCCTCTGTGTCGGAGATGTGCCGTTGACCGACATCGCCGACGAATTCCGCACACCGGCATACGTTCTCGACGAGACGGACTTTCGGCAGCGCCTCACCCGGTACCGCACCACGCTGCGTGACACCGAAACCGTCTATGCCGCCAAGGCGCTGCTGACGACGACCGTCGCGCGCTGGGTGGCGGAGGAAGGCGCAGGCGTTGACGTCAGCTCCGGCGGTGAGCTGGCGACCGCACTCGCGGGCGGCGTCAATCCGTCCCGAATCATCATGCACGGCAACGCCAAATCGCTCGACGAGCTCAACGACGCCGCCGAGGTGGGTGTCGGCCGGATTGTCGTCGACTCGCTGATGGAGATCGCGTATCTGGCCTGCGAGGTGCGCAGGCCGCAACGAGTACTGATCAGGGTGACACCGGACATCGACATTCACGGCCATGCCGCGGTGACGACCGGGGTCAACGACCAGAAGTTCGGCTTCACCCTGGCAGGCGGTCACGCCGCCGAAGCGGTGAAACGGATTCTGCACCAACCGCTTCTGGAACTGGTCGGGCTGCACTGTCACATCGGATCGCAGATCACCGATCCGGCGTTGTACGGCCAGGCCATCCGCACGATGATCGCCGCCATGGCAGACATCCGGGCCAGGCACGGCGTCATCCTCCACGAACTCAACATCGGCGGTGGGCACGGCATCCCCTATATCACCGGCGATCCCGAACTCGGTCTCGCCGCGCTCGCCGACGTCATCGACGATTCCCTCGACTGGGCATGCGCCTCGGAACGGTTCCCGCGACCTCGGATCGTGGTCGAGCCAGGACGCGCGGTCAGCGCGCGCGCCGGGGTGACGCTGTACCGGGTGGTGTCGGTGAAGTCCCAAACCGGTGGACGCACGTTCGTGGCGGTGGACGGCGGCATGTCCGACAATCCGCGGGTCGCGCTATACGGTGCGAAATACACTGTGGCGCTGGCCAACCGCCATTCGGTTGGCCCGACCAACATCGTCACCGTCGCGGGCTGTCACTGCGAATCGGGCGACGAGATCGCCCGCGACGTTGAGCTGCCTGCCGATATCCATCCCGGTGATCTGCTGGCCGTCGCGGGCACCGGCGCCTACCAGCACAGCATGGCGTCGAACTACAACATGGTTGGCAGGCCGCCGATCGTCGGCGTCCGGCGGGGACGGGCGTGTGAACTGGTGCGCCGCGAGACGACCGCCGACATGCTGGCGCGCGACCTCGGATGGTCAGGCGGCGTCCTGCGCCTTCACGACTAACACCCCGGACGGTTCGACCCCGACGGAGACGGCGGCCCCCGGCGTAAATCCCCTGGCCTGCGAGCTCGCCATCTGAGCGTTTATCACCGAGCCGTCCTGCAGGGTGCAGTACACCCGGGAGATCGGCCCGAGGAACGCCACCGAGCTGACGGTCGACGTGCCAGCGGGGTCGGTCGAGACGGTGACCGATTCGGGGCGGACCATCGCCAGTCCCTCGCCCGCGGAGATGGAGCCCGCCAACGCGGGCACCGACGTTCCGAGTAGCTGTGCACGGCCGCCGGACACCTCGGCAGGGACCTTGTTGTTGAGGCCGACGAAGTCGGCGACGAACGGAGTCGACGGGTTGGCGTACAGATCGGCCGGGGCGGCCAGCTGCTCGAGCCTGCCCTGGCTCATCACGCCGACCAGGTCCGCGACGGCCAGCGCCTCCTCCTGGTCGTGGGTGACGAAAAGGGTCGTCGTGCCGACTTCGAGCTGGACGCGCCGGATCTCGTCGCGCAGCTGGGTGCGCACCTTGGCGTCCAGTGCGGAAAGCGGCTCGTCAAGAAGCAGCACCCGCGGCTGGATCGCCAGCGCCCTTGCCAGCGCGACGCGCTGCTGCTGGCCGCCCGACAGCTCGTTGGCGTATTTGTGTTTGTGCGCCGACAGGCCCACCAGGTCCAGCATGTCAGCGGCCCGAGAAGTCCGGTCGCTCTTGGGTTTTCCACGCATCTTCAACCCGAACGCGACGTTGTCGAGCACGGTCAGATGGGGGAACAGGCTGTACGCCTGGAACACCATGCCCATGTCACGCTTGTTGGCAGGCACACCGCTGACGTCCTGGCCACCGACCGAAACCGTTCCCGACGTAGCCTCGTCGAGGCCTGCCAGGATCCGCAGCGCAGTGGTCTTGCCACAGCCGGACGGGCCGAGCAGCGCGACGAGCTCGCCGGGCGCCATGTGCAGGGTGAACCCGTCGAGCGCCTTCACGCTTCCGTACACCCGGGTCAGGTCGTTGAGTTCGACGGCAACACCGTTCGTCATGCAGTCACTCCTTGAACACGGCGCCGTCCCCGCGTGACCAACGAGAGGATCAGCAGCAGCACAAAACCGAACAACAGCACGGCCAGCGACGCCGCCACCGACGTCGCGCCGTTGGTCTTACCGATCTGAACGATCTGCACCTGCAGCGTCTCGAATCCGGAAAGTGACGCAATCGTGTACTCGCCGAGCACAACCGCGATGGAGATGAAGGCGGCCGACAGGATGCCAGACCAGATGTTGGGCACCACAACCCGCAGGATCGTCGTCGGCCAGCCTGCGCCAAGTGAGCGTGCCGCCTCGGCAAGCGTCTGCAGGTCGGTCGACGACAGCGCGGCGTCGATGGCCCGGTACGCGAACGGCAACACCAGCACGACGTAGACGAATGTCAACGTCAACGCGGATTCGCCGAGGAAGTACGTCACCCACAGATACACATTGCGCAGCCCGACCACGATCACCAGTGCCGGGATCGTCAAGGGGAGCAGGCACAGGAACTCCACCATGCCCTTGGCCCACGGTGCCCGGAGCCGCACCCAGATCATCGTCGGCACCAGCACCAGCAGCATCGCAACCACCGTGAAAACCGCTAGCAGCAACGAGATCACGATCGCCTGATACAGCGCGTCGTCGGCGACCAGGTTCTTCCACGCCTGCACGGTGCGGCCACCTGCGATCAGGTTCCTGGTGGAGAAGTCGGCCATCGCGTACAACGGGAACAGGAAGAACAGCCCGAAAGCCACCCACAGCGCGCAGCGAAAGACCTTGCCGCCCAACGTGGTGCGCCTCACTTCAGCCACCTCGCCGTGCGCCTCACCAGTACGCTGTAAGCCACCATCACCAGGGCCACGACGACGATCATCTCGACGGCAAGCGCGTAGGCGAACCCCGACTGGCCGAGCACCACCTCACTGGTGAGCGCCGACCGGATCAGCAGCGGCACGATCGGGCTGCCCTGACTGACCAGCGCCGCCGCCGTCGCGTATGCCGCAAAGGCGTTGGCGAACAACAAAAGTGCCGAACCCAGAAACGCAGGCGTCAACAGCGGAACGGCGACTTCTCGCCAGTAGCGCCACGTCGACGCGCCCAGGCTGACCGCCGCTTCGCGCCACTGATCGCGCAGTCCTTCGAGAGCGGGCACGAAGACGATCACCATCAACGGGATCTGGAAGTACGTATAGACAAGAATCAGTCCGGTCAGGCTGTACAACCAACCGGAGCCTGCAAGGTTGAAGCCGAAGACCTGCTGGACCCACAACGTCAGCACGCCGTTGAGCCCCACCGTTGCCAAGAATGCGAAAGCCAGTGCGACGCCGCCGAACTGGGCTAGCACACTGCACAACGAGATCACGGCGCGGCGCACCATCGACGTGGGCGGGCTGCTGACGATCAACCACGCCAACACTGCACCGAGTACCGCGCCGATGATGGCGGTGCTGCCCGACAGCAGCACACTCTTGCCGAGTGCGGCCATCGCGGTGTCGCTGAACAGCGCCTGAATCCGCGCGAACGAGAACACGCCGTCGGCGTAGACCGAACTGACGATCACCGTCACGGTCGGAATGATCAGGAAGATCAGCACGACGGCCAGGAACGGCAGCAGCGGCAACGCCTCCCGCAGCTTCCGGACCATGTCAGCCGATCGCCTTGGCCCAGTTGTCCGCAAGATACTTGGTGGCCTTCGCGGTCTGGTCAGGTGAAGGGACGGTGACCGGACCGTCGATGACCGGCAACTGAGCGGCGACCATCTTGTCGAGAGTCCCTGCAGCCATCATGTTGTCGGCCCGCACCGGCCGGACACCGCCCTGCGCGAACAGGTTCTGGCCGGCGTCGCTGTAGAGAAATTCCTGCCACAGGCGTGCGGCGGCCGGATGCGGAGCGTCCTTGTTGATTGCCTGGTAGTAGAAGCCGGCGACGGCGTTATCCGGCGGAACCACCACCTGCCACGTGGGCAGCTTCTTGGTCTCGGCCGCGTTCAGGTAGTTCCAGTCGATCACCACCGGTGTCTGGCCCGACTCGATAGTCGCCGGAGTCGGATCAACCGGAAGGAAGTTGCCTGCACCCTTTAGCTTTCGGAAGAACTCGACGCCAGGAGCGATGTCGTCGGCCGATCCGCCCTGCGACAGTGCCACCATCAGCACTCCGGAGAACGCGGCGCCTGCCTGCGTTGGGTCACCGTTCAGCGCGACCTTGCCCTGGTACTCCGGCTTGAGAAGGTCGTTGACACTCGTGACCGGTGGCACTTTCGCCGAGTCGAAGCCGATCGACATGTAGCCGCCGTAGTCGTTGACCCACGTGCCGTTGGCATCCTTGTACGCCGCGGCGATGTCGTCCCACGTCGCGACCTTGTACGGCGCGAACATCGATGTATTGGCCAGCGCCACCGACTGGCCTAGATCGAAGACGTCGGGCGCGGTGCTCTTGCCCTTCTGCTGGTTGGCGGCGTTGATCTCGTCCTGGCTGGCGGCGTCGGGCTGCGCCGAGTTGACCTTGATGCCGTACTTGTCTGAGAACGCCTTGATAGTCGCGCCGTAATTGGCCCAATCCGGCGGCAGGGCAATCACATTGAGCGCTCCCTCCTTCTTGGCCGCCTCGACCAGGGCGTCCATCCCGCCGAAGTCCGCGGCGGAGGTCGCCTCGCTGACCTTGACGCCGGAGGATGTCTCGCCGCCCTTGTTGTCCTTCTGGGGCGGGGCGCACGCGACCAGGCCCGCGAGGACGAGCACGGACGCTGCCACTACAGACTTGTTCATTGCCGAACCTTCCGATGAGTGGGAGGCGGCGCGGTGGCGCAGAGGTAACGGCGCCGGATCGCCGCGGTGAATGAATCCAGCGGGGCGACCGAACCCTACCGTGGCGTCGACCATGCCGGTACGAGTTCTCATGACTCAGCCCGGTTTAGCGCTGGCCGCGCATTTGCCCTGGTACGAGGGCTAGCATCGGTATGTGGTTGAACGCGAAGCCTCGGGGGACTTCGACTATCTCTGGGACGACCCGACCGATTCTGACGGGTTGACCAGCGGTGACGCGGTCCTCGAGACCCAGCCGGCCGAGCAGCTCGAGTCCCCGCCAAACGACCCTGGCGACGATCTGTGGGACGAGCCGGACGACAACTTCTGGGATAACCAGGCGGATTTCGATGACTTTCCCAACGACAGTGGCCACTTCGACGCGTTCGACGACAACACGTGGCGTTTCAAACCCGCACCGCCGCCGTGGTACCGCACCAAGCAGGCGCTGACGGCGATCGTCGCGGCGTCCGCCGCCCTTGCCGCGATCGTGGTGTCGGGCGTGCTGCTGGTGTTCCGCGGGCCGGCCAATACTGTCGACGAGATGACGGGCTCGGTGTCCCCGACCGCACCGACCAGCGCCGAGACCGTTCCGGTCGCAACCAGCGCGGAGCCGCCGCCGCCACCGCCGCCGACGGCCTCAACTGTCGACACCGCGCCGAGGTACAACCCGACGTACCAGCCTCGGCAGACCAAGGAGCCGGAAATCGGCGTGACGCGCACGCCCATCACCCGGGCACCGATCAGCGTCGCGCCGCAGCCCCGCACTGGGCAGCACGCACTTCGTTAGCGCTGCCGGTCGCGCCAGGTTCGGTAGTCGGGTGTACCGCCGGGCCAAAGCTGGACGCCGGCGCGGATGTTCTTGGTCATGTCGGTCAGAACGCACGCATGAGCGCGGCTATTGCGGCCGTCGATAACGGCGACCGATAGCAGTCATAAGTTTCGTGCATCGCCGAACCGGATGCGATGGGCCCGGCCCGCGATTGAATGAGGTATGGCTACAACACTCGAGGGTTCAACCGCATTGGTTACCGGGGCGACCGCCGGCATCGGCAGGGCGATCGCGCAGCATCTGGCCGCGCTCGGCGCCGAAGTCGTGGTACACGGCCGCAGTCCCGAACGTGGTGCCGAGACGGTGCGGGCGATCGAAAATGGCGGAGGGAAGGCACGTTTCGTCGCCGCCGATTTATCAAGGGCGGACGACGTGCGCCGGCTGGCCGACGAGGCTGGCCCCGTCGACATCCTGATCAACAACGCAGGTGTCTACCGGTTCGCGGCGACGGCCGATACCGACGACGCGTTCTTCGACGAGCATGTGAACCTGAACCTGCGCGCGCCCTACATCCTGGTCCAGAAGCTCGCGCCAGGCATGGCCGAGCGCGGGCACGGCGCCGTCGTCAACGTCAGCACGCTCGCTGCCTCGACTCCGGCGCGGCAGGCAGGCATCTACGGGGCGACCAAGGCAGGCGTCGAGCTGCTCACCCGGGTATGGGCCGACGAGTTCGGCCGCGCAGGCGTGCGGGTGAACACGGTGGCGGCCGGGCCGACGGACACTCCCGGCACGGCCGTCACGCCGGGACTCACCGCCGCGCTCGCCACCACTACGGCGCTTGGGCGCGTTGCCGATCCGGACGAAATCGCCCGCGCGGTAACCTTTCTCGCCTCTCCCGATGCCAGCTACATCAACGGTGCAATCCTGCACGCCACCGGTGGTCAGCTCGCCGTCGCGCCGTAGCGCTAGTCGTCATCCGGGCTGTCGAAGGACGTGACGAAATGTCCGATGTCGCGCCTGCGTGAACTGGACAGCCACACCGCCCAGGTTCTACGCACCAACGGGTTGCCGACGAGCGGAGCCCAAATGACGGCCGCAGGCAACTGATCCTGCCCGCGCCGCGGGGCAAGAGCGAACGCGTGCCCGGAGCCGACCGACGCGTACTTCATCGCGGCGACGAGCTCGAGGTCCTCCGGCACGGGCAGACCGACGTCGATACCGTGGCTGCGCAGGATCGACGTGAGTTCGTCGAACCACGCCGGGCTGCCGGCGCGCGGAAAACCGATCCACTTCAACCCATGCAGCGCGTCCAGCCGCACACCGTCGGGGCCCACGAGGTCGCCGGCCAGATCCGATGGGATCAGAACGCCGAGATTCTCCCTGGACACCAGCATCGCGTCGAACTCCGGACCCGCCAACCGTTCGCGCACGAGTCCGACGTCGAGCGTGTCATCGCGCAAGGCGTTGAACTGCGCTGCGGTGGACAGCTGGCGCGGAACCACCTGCGTCTCAGGGTATTTCGCGGTGAACCGAGCCAGCGCCCTCGGCAGCACGTCCGCGTCCAGCTCCAGTGGGATCCCAAGCCTGATGGTGCCGCCGCCGTCGGCGGTCAACTCGGCCATCGTCGCGACGGCCTGGTCACGGCGCGCGAGCAGCGCGCGTGCCTCCGCAAGGAAAGCCATCCCCGCCTCGGTCGGCTGCACGCCTGTGCTGCTCCGCACCAATAGCTTGATGCCCAGCTCGCGTTCGAGGCCGTTCACGGTCTGCGACAACGCCGGCTGGCTGATGTGAAGGCGGCGCGAGGCGGCCGACAATCCGCCCTCCTCGGCGATCGCGACGAAGGCTGCGAGTTCCCTGAACTCCATGCCTTACGCCGATCCCGCCATACGCCCAGCGTATCGCCGCGTTCGAGCTATGCGGCGCTCTCGTCAGCAGTCCGCGCTTGGTTGGTCGATCGCCGCCACACGGTCTCCCTGGCCACCTTGGGTGCTTGGACCCCCCTGACCCCCGCCAACAAGGCGTGCACGGACGACTGGCGGGCCAGGAATAGGCTGGGCCAATGGCCGACAACGATGCCATTGCCATGTTCGCAGAATCTCCGGTGGCAATGCTCGCCACCGTCGGACCGGACGGTGCGCCGCACTTGGTGCCCATCGTGTTCGCGGTGCACGGCGACGTTGTGTACACCGCGATCGACGCCAAACGTAAGTCCACCAGGAAACTTCGCAGGCTGGCCAACATCGAAGCCAACCCACAAGTGAGCCTGCTCGTCGATCACTACGAGGACAACTGGTCGCAGCTGTGGTGGGTACGTGCCGACGGCATCGCATCAATCCACTACAGCGGCGAGGCGATGGCGGGTGGCTACGCGTGGTTGCGCCAGAAATACGTTCAGTACCAACGAATTGCGCTTGACGGACCCGTCGTCACCGTCGACGTCAAGAAGTGGTCGTCCTGGCAGGCTTGACCGCTCAGGCCGTCGCGGGCACCTTGTCGAGGAACCCCAGCACGCTCTGAATGCGCCCCTCGTCGTCGGTGACGGCCACGTCGAATCCGACGATCGGAGCATCGCTCCCGTTCTGGCCCAGTTCCCACCCGAACCGGGCCTGGTTGTGGTGCCCGTCGACCGGACCGGCCAACCGGAACCTGAAGTCGGGGAACTGCTGCTGCACCGTGCCGATCAACGACGCGATCGCCTCATGGCCGTCTGCGGCAGCCATCGGGTCCACGTAGCGGGCGTCCTCGGTGAAGAGCCGATCCACGGCGGTGCGCCGCGCGCTCGGGTCGGTTTCGTTCCAGGTGTCGATGTAGCGCTGTGCCAGCTCGTCGTAAGTTGTCATGGCTACAGCCTCATCGCGAGCCGACCATGTGTCGATTACCGGACGGGTAGTCGCAATGTCACTCCGCCGGGCCCAACATGGCGTGCATTCGGCCGATCGCCAGTTGCTGCCAATCGACAATGACCTTGGCCATCCGCACGGCCGCCGGATTCTCGCCGTGCGCAATTTCGGGCTCTGCCATCGCGACCGCACCCTGATGGTGGACGATCATCGATCTCAGCCACGCCTCATCGAACTCGGCGCCCTTCAACGCGGGCAGCCTGGCCATCGTCGCCGCGTCCACCATGCCGTCCATGTCCATTCCGCTGTGTGCCATGTGATCCATGGCAGCCGGCTCGCCCCATTGCTGGAGCAGTCGCTGCAATGTGTCGATCTGTGCCTGCTGATCCAGCGCAATGTGTTTGGCCATGACGATGAGTCCGTGGTTGGAGGTGCGGGGCGGCACCATCGCCGCCATATCGAGCGCCTGTTGATGATGCGGAATCATCTTCTGCGCGAACGTGACGTCTGCCGCGTCGTGCTTCGCCGCCTGCGTGTCCGAGGTAGGCGCGAACTCCCCACACGAGCTCACCGCGGCGGCCATGACCACCGCGCCGAGCAAGGCGGTAATGCGCATCCCGACGGACGGCATGCATCCCAGCATAGGGACACCCGCCAAACTCATCGATTCTCTTGTGCTCGGTGTCGGTTCGGGGAATTGTGGATTAACAGATCCGATGGGAAGCACTGCAGCTTCCCGGGAGGGACCGTCATGGCAGACAAGACGACAACGTCCCAGGCCGGAGCCGCCCCCACCGCGGACAGTCCGGCCGCCATCCGCAATGTGGTGCTGGTGGGCCCATCGGGTGGCGGCAAGACCACACTCGTCGAGGCCCTGCTGGTCGCCTCCGGCGTCCTGACCAGACAGGGCTCCGTGGTCGACGGCACCACTGTGTGCGACAGCGATGAGGCGGAGCTCGCCCAGCAGCGTTCGGTCGGCCTCGCGCTCGCGCCACTCGAGCAAGACGGGATCAAGGTCAACCTGATCGACACTCCCGGCTACGCGGACTTCGTTGGTGAACTGCGGGCAGGCCTGAGAGCCGCAGACTGCGCGCTTTTCGTCATCGCCGCGAACGAAGGAGTCGACGACCCCACCAAATCGCTGTGGCTGGAGTGCGCGCAGGTGGGCATGCCGCGCGCCGTGGTGATCACGAAGCTCGACCACGCCCGCGCGAACTATGAGAGTGCACTCGTGGCTGCGCAGGCAGCGTTCGGCGACAAGGTATTGCCGCTGTATCTGGCCGCCGACTCCCCGTGTACCGGCCTGATCGGGTTGCTGTCGCAGACGCACTATGAGTACTCGAACGGCAAACGGACCGACACCCACGCGCCGGACGCGTCCTACTCCGAACCGATCGAGGTACTCCGCGGCACCCTGATCGAGGGAATCATCGAGGAGTCCGAGGACGAGACGTTGATGGAGCGCTACCTCGGTGGCGAGGAGATCGACCAGGCGGTGCTGATCGAGGATCTGGAAAAGGCCGTCGCCCGAGGGTCGTTCTTCCCGGTGATCCCGGCGTGTAGCGGTACGGGTGTCGGCACGCTGGAATTGCTGGAGATCATGACTAGCGCGTTTCCGTCGCCCCCGGAACACAAGCTGCCCGAGGTCTTCACGCCACAAGGCAAAACCCGCGAAGGGTTGGCATGCGATCCGAACGGGCCGCTGCTGGCCGAGGTGGTCAAGACGACGTCGGATCCCTACGTCGGCAGGGTCAGCCTGGTCCGGGTGTTCTCCGGGACCATCAGGCCCGACGCAACGGTTCACGTGTCGGGCCATTTCAGTTCTTTTTTCGGGTCCGACGGGTTCAGCTCGTCAACCGGCCACGCCGACCACGACGAGGACGAACGAATCGGCGCGCTGTCGTTCCCGCTCGGCAAGGTGCAGCGGCCTGCCCCCGCTGTGGTGGCGGGCGACATCTGCGCGATCGGCAGGCTGTCCAAGGCCGAAACCGGCGACACGCTGTCCGAGAAGCCCGACCCGATGGTGCTCAAGCCGTGGACGATGCCCGAGCCGCTGTTGCCGATGGCAGTGCAGCCACGCGCCAAGACCGACGAGGACAAGCTCTCGGTCGGCCTGCAACGGCTGGCCGCCGAGGACCCGACTCTGCGCATCGAACAGAATCCCGAGACCCATCAGATCGTGCTGTGGTGCATGGGTGAGGCCCATGCCGGCGTGGTGCTCGACGCGCTGGCCCGAAGGTACGGCGTTGCCGTGGACACCGTCGAACTGCGCGTGCCGCTGCGAGAAACGTTCGGCGGCCACGCCAAAGGCCATGGGCGACACGTCAAGCAATCCGGCGGACATGGCCAGTTCGCGGTGTGCGACATCGAGGTGGAGCCGCTGCCCGAAGGTTCGGGATTCGAGTTCGTCGACAAGGTCGTCGGCGGTTCAGTCCCGCGGAACTTCATTCCGAGCGTCGAGAAGGGCGTGAAGGCGCAGATGGAAAAGGGCCTACTCAACGGGGCAGGCGCGGGGTATCCGGTAGTCGACATCCGCGTCACCCTGTTTGACGGCAAGGCGCACAGCGTGGACTCGTCGGACTTCGCGTTCCAGATGGCGGGTGGGTTGGCGCTGCGCGAGGCGGCCGCCGCAACCCGGGTGAACCTGCTCGAGCCCGTGGACGTGGTGTCGGTGCTGGTGCCCGACGACATGGTCGGTTCGGTGATGAGCGACCTTGCGAGTCGCCGCGGCCGTGTGCTGGGCACCGAAAATGTCGGCGAGGATCGCACGGTGGTGAGGGCCGAGATACCCGAAGTCGAATTAACGCGGTACGCAATCGATTTGAGATCGCTGTCACACGGCGCCGGATCGTTCACGCGGTCGTTCGCGCGCTACGAGCCCATGCCTGAGGCGGCAGCGGCCAAGGTGAAGGCGTCTGCCTGAGGCTTACCGGCTAGCTTGGGGCGCCTATTGGGTGCCAACACCGACGACGCCTGCGCGCGTGCGGCCGACTGTGGATCGTATGAACATCAAACGAGTCATCAGCAGTATCGCGATCGCCGGCATCGTCGGTGCGTCCACGCTCGGCATCGGAACGGGAATCGCCGAAGCCAGCCCGGCCCAACCGAATTCCGGAACTTCGACCGCGCAGCCGGTGGGCTGGCACGGAGGCGGCCACGGCTATGGGCATGGCTACGGGCGCGGCGGGGGATACGGGTATGGCGGCGCGTGGCACGGCAATCCGTTCTGGCACCCGTGGGGCTGGCCCTGGCACTGGTGAAGACTATTCCTGTTGGTTGTGTGGTGGGTCGGTGTCGCCGTGTAGGAGTTCTTCGGGGTGGTGGGCGTGGTTGATTTCGGGTGGTGTGGTGCCGTCGGTCCAGGCCAGCCGGCCGGTGTCGGTGACGGTGGTGTGATAGTCGCCGTCGGTGACGTGTTTGTGGTCGGGGCCGCAGGCGAAGAACAGGGTGTCGGCGTCGGTGGTGCCACCGGTGGCCCATTCGGGGCTGTGGTGGACCTCGCTGTGATAGCCGGGTTCTAGACAGCCAGGGCGGGTGCAGCCGCCATCTCTGGCGTAGCAGATGATGCGCTGATCGGTTGTGGCGATGCGCTTTTGGCGCCCCAGGTAGATAGGTCGGTCGCTGTGGTCGTCGAACACCACGAGATAGTGGATGCCATCTGAGGCCATCCTGATCACATCGCGCATCGGCAGCGCGGTGTCACCGCCGGTGCGCGCCGGGGCCGGCATCGGAACGTCGGGGTTGGTGACGGCGTGGACGGCTTGGTTGAGTTCGGCCAGCGTGGTGCGCACCACCACGGTGACTGGATGGCCGCGGTGTGAACCCATGCCACCGGAGGCGATGCCGGCCTTGAGACCGAGTTTGATGCCGTCATGGCAGCGCTGGGCGCCGCTGCGCTCATCAGCCACCTCGACGAGGGTGCCGTCGGGCAGGTGCCGGCCGGGACGCACCGCGGCGGTGACCGCCTCCACATAGCTACGGGTTTCCGGGTCGATCCAGCCCGACAACCGCGACATCCCATCGGGTCCCTGCGCGCCGAGGTGGAGGCTGCGGCGCCGGGCCCGGTCGGTCTCGTCGTAATCGCCGTCGGGGTTGAAGATCTCATCGATACGGCGGGCGACAGCCTTCACGATCTCAGCATCGTTCTTGCTGGCTTCGCGCACCAAACTGCGTTCAACCTCGTCGCGGTCGGTTATCGACACGCAGGAGGGCAACCGGTCGATGGCCCGGCTGATCACCCGCAGATGGTCCTCGCCGATCGCGCCGGCTTCGACCGCCTGCGCCACTTCGGGTAGTTCGGGTGCCAGTAGCGGGCCGGCCAGTTGGCGCCGCGGCCGGATGCGCCCGGCCAGTTTCAAGCGGCGCTTGACCTCCCGCGGCGGGATCCGCAGCCGCGCCGCCAAGCTGTTCACCAGAATTGGGGCCATACCCGATTCATCGGGCGGGTCGGCCATCTCGCCGAATACCCGATACATCAGGCCGCGGTTGGTGCGGTCCTGGGTTTCCAGTCGCTCGGCGAACTCCGCGCGAAACTCGTTGCCCACCTCATCAGAAGACAACGCCCGCATCTGAGCATATGCAGCGTCAACCTGATCAGCCAGCTCGCGAAAACGCTCGCGTGCCGCCTCTGCGGTGACGAATTCGGCCATACCCCAACGCTATCGAACACATGTGCCAAACCCCGGCCCAACAGTCCCACCCCGTCCAGCCTGTGGATCAAATGCCAACTGTGGATAACCCACCACCAACACACCAAAATGTCAGAGCCACACGCTAGGCACTACGCCGCGAGCGGAATGGTCGCGGCAAGGGACGTGCCGGAACCGGCCGGGCTGCTGACCGAAAGGTGACCGCCGACCGCTTCGACGCGGTCGACAAGACCGATCAAACCGGATCCGTTCGCCGGGTCGGCGCCACCGGCGCCATCGTCGGAGATCGTCAGGTCGAGCTGGCCATCGGCGGCTTGCACACTCACCTTGACCTCGGCCGCATGCGCGTGCCGCGCCGTGTTGGTAAGCGCTTCAGCCACAACGTAATAGGCGGCGACCTCCACCCGGTCGGGTAGCCGGCCTTCGACGCCGATGTCGAGTTCGACGGGGACCACCGAGCGACAGGCCAGCGACCGCAGCGCTGGGCCGAGCCCGCCCTTGGACAGGATCGCGGGATGGATGCCGCGGGAGATCGCGCGCAGCTCCTCGGACACCTCGCCGAGGCCCTGGACGATCTCGGCGAGCTGTTCCTTGAGCGCGCCTTGCCCCGCAGGCAAGGACACCTCGGTCATGCGGGCCTTGAGCGCAAGCGACACCAGGCGCTGTTGCGCCCCGTCGTGCAAATCCCGCTCCAACCGCCTGCGGGCGTCGTCGGCGGCGGTGACGATGCGCGCGCGGGACGCGTTGAGGTCCGAACGAGCCTGTGCGTTGGCGATGGCCATCGCGACCAGTTCAGCGAAGTCCATCAGACGCGCCTCGGTTTCGGCTGGAAACGGCTGCGCGGGAGAGGAACTCACCACGGCCACGCCCCATTCCTGGCCGTCGACGACGATCGGGGCTACCCGGCCCTCGCCCAATAGTTTCGCCGCGGCGTCATCGCCCGAGATTGAGAAGTGTTCGCCGACTGACATCGGTTGCGCACTGGATTTGTCGTGAACCGCAACCAGCACGGCGCTGCCGTCGGGTTCATATCGAAACAGTGCGGTGTGTCTGACGCGAAGCGCGTGCGCCAACTCCGTTGTCACCGTGTAAAACACCTCTTGCGGTGGTATCCCATGGGCCACGGCGGTCGCGACGCGTCGCAGCGCGGCCTGACGCTCGGCGCCGCGCTCGGCTTCGGCGGCCCTGGCCCTGGCCACCCCGGCCAGGCTGTTCGCCATCAACGTCGCGACGAGGAACACACCGATGACCACCCAGTTGCGTAGCGACGTGGGATCGAACGAGTCGTTCGGCCAGTCACGGAAGTACCCCCAGGCCATCGCGCTCACCACAGAAGTTACCGCGGCGAGGCCCGTCCCCCATCCGATCGCGACGACCAGCGCGCCAAGCAGATAGACCACGCCGAAGGTGTCCATCGGGGCAAGAGTCCTTAGCAGCACCACGAACAGCGTCTCGGCGCAAATTGCTGCGGCTGCGACAAGCAGGCCCAGCCACATCGGTGGTGCGGTCGGGCGCACCAGCACCGACAGCACCCTTCCGCCCACACATCCTGGTTAGCCTCCGCGGCTGCCGTCCCCCTGTGCGCGCGCTGTGCGGCCGCTGGGGTAACCACCTATGGCCGCTAGCGGTAATCACAAATGGGGGCCACCGTCGACGACGCACGCCGCAGAAACCGCAATCGTGGGCAACGATGGACACCACCGACACACGACTGCTCCGCAGCGTCGTCACGACCGCCCTGCTGGCCGCCACTGCGGTGGTGGTCGCCTGGCAGGTCCTGTTCACGGGCCCCGCTATGGGGGTTAACCGGTATGCCCCGGGTCGGGTTTCCAGCACCTCCATTGGGGGGCCACCCATGCAGACAAGCCATCGGCATACCGCGAGAGTTGTGGGCATACAACAAGATCCGTTGCCGTCAGGAGTGACGCATGCGCAGTAGCACCGCAACATCGCAAGCCGAGACCGATCGGGCCCTCACCGCACGCTTCGAGCGGGACGCGATCCCTTTGCTCCACGGGTTCTACCCCCAGGCGATGAAGTTGACCCGCGATCGGACGGAGGCGGAGGACTTGTTGCAGGAGACCGCGGCCAAGGCGTTTGCCGGGTTTCACGGGTTCAACGACGGAACCAACCTCGGCGGCTGGCTGTACCGAATTTTGGTCAACACCCACATCAGCGGTTACCGCAAACAACAGCGGCGGCCAATGCAGTGGCTGACCCATGAGATCACCGACAGCCAACTGGTCGCCGAGGCCGGGCACTCGTCGAGCGGGCTGCGCTCCGCCGAAGATCAGGTGCTGGATCTGTTGGGCGACAACGACGTTAGAGCAGCGATGCAGAAGCTGCCCGAAAAGTTGCGCACGGCAGTCTATTATGCCGATATCGAAGGCCGCCGGTTCAAGGAGATCGCCGAGCTCACCGACGTCCCCATCGGAACGGTGATGTCGCGGCTGCATCGCGCGCGGCATCGGCTGCGGAGCCTGCTTGCCGACGTCGCCAGGGAGCGTGGCTACTGCTTGACCGACGTCGCCTAGCGGGGCGGATCACCCCGCCAGGAAAAGCTGTTGACGTATTTGCCCATGTCCAAAGCGATCTGGAGACTGGCCCCCGACGGCTTACCGCTACCGGAGTCCGGGCCGAACGCGCGGAACGGGCCGACCGCGGCCGCGACGAGTGCCAGGTCGTCCTTCACCGCGACCATCACCAACAACCGCATTTTCATGTAGCTGCTGTTGGCGCCCTGTGGCCAGCAGTCGGCGGCCTCGCCGTATCCGGGGTGATAGCCGACCATCGCGTTGGGGATCAAATACGCAGTGCGGGTGTCGGGGAAGGTCTTCTTGATCAAGTCCTTCGCGATCTGTTCAGGCGACCGGTTGGCGGCCGGCTGGCTGAACAACTGCAAGGTGCCACCATCTCCGGCAAGCAGATCCGCCGTTATCCCATTGGGTTTGGTGGTGATTTTGTATGCCGCGCCCTCGGCCGGATACGACACGGAGAACGAGCCGTCGGGTGCAGTGAACCTCGGATTGACCTCCACTGGCGTGCCCGTCGGCGGCCGCCCGCAGTCGGGCGGGCACATGTATCGCACCGTCGGCTTGGCGATCATCGACGTGACGCCGACCAAAGCGACGGCTACCACGGCGATCGCGCTGAACCAGATCAGGAGTACTCGGACACGTGAATGCCGGACCGGCGCAGCGCTATAGGCGCCTCCCGGCACCGCGTAGCCGGGGAAGAACGTCGGTGTGCTCATGACCCGTCGGACTCTTGGTCGCTGCGCACCGGGCGTACGTCACGTCGTGCCGACCGTGACGTACGCGACGACGCCCGCGTCGCCACACCGCAGGCCGGGCAGAACGCCATATCGGGGACGACGTGTCCGCAGTGCGGGCACAGCAGCGGTTCGTCGGACTGGATCTCGTCGTGGGCTTCGTGCAGCAGCGCCAGGTGCAGCCCGACGCGCAGCAGGAGAAGCGCCACTGCCGCCAACGCGAGGTACAGCCCCAACATCAGCACCTGCGGGAAGTGGGCGACGTCAATCACGCCAAGGCCCACGTACACCGCCAGCACCGCAGCAGCGAACGACACCAGGAGTGCGCGCACCAAGCCGGGATGCTGGCCCTCCTTGCTCGGCGGACGCTTGAACCACAGTGCGGCACCGATCAGCCCGCCTGCCGCCGCCGCAGTGAGCGGCACCGCCACTCCCCGGATGCCCGCCTCGACGAGAAGGCTTTCCATCGGACGCTTGCTCACCACACCGCTGCCGAACTGCGGGGCCAATCTCGTCAACGTCGCCGCCGCGGTGAAGGTCAGCGCGCCGAGAGCGCCAATCATGAAGCCGTCCAACGCTTCCCGCGTAGGTGGCCGGAGAAACCGCACGATCACCGCAGGCATCAGCATCAGTATCACGCCGCCGAGTGGTATGCCGATGCCCATCTGCAGCATGCGGGCGCCCACAACGCCTGCACCCAAGGCGATTCCGTACGAGCGGGCGACCAAGGCACCCGTCAAGAGCACCCATCCGACCCCGAGCCCGATGCCGAGCGCTGCGGTGAGCGCCCACGTGCGCGCTGGCGTGTCGGCGAACGCGTCGGACTCGCGCAGATAGAGCAGGAACAGGAACGGGAAACCGAGCGCGGCGACCGTGACGAGTGCGCCAGGCAGCCGCAGCAGCGCGAACGCGAGAAGCGCCGCGAGCACCACCGCAAGTCCGATCCGGAACACGTTGCGAGACTTCGGCGTCAGGTTCGGGAACAGCGAGCTCGCCAACGACGGCTGCAGCAGGTGTTCGCCAGGCGCGGCACCGAAGTCGCGGATGCGCAACCAGTCGGGGCCTTCGCCGCGCCGGGGAGTGAGGTGACACCCACAAAGGCCGCAGTACTCGCCCGCCGGGACGTCGGTCTCACACACCCGGCATTCCGTGGTGGGAACTTGTTCGTCGTTGGTTTCGGATCCGGTGCTCATCGGGCGGCCTTCTGAAGTACGAGAACGTTGCGGACCAGGTTGTCCACGTCGGGCGTGCCAAGGCCGGTGACCATGTCGTACCCAGGCCCGGCGTCGGCGACCGCATTGCCTCCCAGGGTGATGTCGCGGAAGCCAGGCAGCGGCGCACCCCTGGCAATGCGATACAGCACCGGGTTCAGGTCGCCGAGCGCCCGGCCACCGTTGCTGATCAGGTACTGGTTCATCACGGCCGCCATTCCCGCCCAGATCGGGGCGGACTGGGAAGTGCCTCCACCCACCACCTCCTGCTGGTTCAACACGATCCGCACACCGGTGAACGGGTCGGCGACCGCGGCGACATCAGGGGTCAACCGTTTTCCGGGATCCAGGTGCGGCGCGACGTCGCGCTGCCAGTCGGGACGGTCGAACAACGAGGACACGCCGCCGCCGGTGCCCTGCGACAGCGGAACGTCGAACCACGTCTGCTCGGCCAGCCACACGCCGTTCGCATCGGTGGACAACGTGGTGCCGCCGACGTCGGTCATCTCAGGCAGCGACGCGACGGAATCCAGCCCGACGTCCGCGGGGCCCGGCGGTGACGACCAGTCCTGGCCTCCCCTGCATTCCAGTCCCGCGAGGTCACCGCTGGCATTGAACGCCGCCGTGCCGTGCGAATGTGCGGTCCTCAAGGCCGATCGGACCGGCGCCAGATCCGCCGCGGTGTGCAGTTTGTCGCAGCCCCAGCCGATCGAAAAGCTCCACACCGCACCGGGAAACTGCCGGTCCGCCGAGTCGAACATCTGCGCAATCTTCTCAAAGGCGCCGTCGCCCTCGACTGTCGGACGCGCGTTGATGACCACCTTCGCGGCGTCGGGCGCGATGGCGTGTGCGACCTCGAGATCCATCGTCGTCTCGCCGTGCGGTTCGCTCGGCTGGCCGCCGACCAGGGTCGGGGTGAACTTCGGCAATCGGTACCGGGTGGCGAACGTGTCGAGGTCGGCCTGGTCGAATCCGTCGAAGGCGAAGAACACGATCGTGGTGCCCTTGCCGGTGAAGCCGGCGTCGGCCAACTTTCCGAGGTTGTACGTGTTGCGCAGCGCGGCAGGCGTCAGGCCCTTGTCCGGCACATCGAGGGGAATGAAGTCAAGACGATTCGTGCGATGCGGCGTGTAGCCGAGGATCCGGCCCAGCTCGGCGACCTCACCGCGCAGCGGCTCGGGGATCTGCGGCTGCTGCGGCGACGCGTAAAACACCTGCCCGCGCATGCCCCGGTAGTCGTGCACCTCGACGCCGAACGCGCTGGCGACCTCCTCGGCGGCGCCTTCAACGATCGCCCAATCGTCGCCCGGCTTCCAGCGCACCGCCAGCCCGTTGTGGTCCGCCCAACCCATCAGCGCTTCGGGGCGAACCGCATCACGCAGTGCGGCGGTCAGCTGGGTGGGAGCGCGATGCGATGGCCCGAGATCGGTCGAACTCGCCAGCAGGTAGGAGTACGGACCGGCGATCATGCCGCCCCGATAGGGATCCGATGCCGGATGCAGGTCGGAGACGAGCACCGCCAGCGAAGCGCCTACCACCGCCAGCACGCCTAGCTGCCGGGCAACCACACTCGCCAGCGTACGTCCGAGCTGGCCTGACGTGGTTCTAGTGATCGCCAGGGATCGCGGTCGGCGCAGGCGGCGCCTTCACCGGGGGCGTGAACAGGTTGCCGCCGGTCGGGTTGATCGACTTCTCCGTCGGCGCAACCGTCGGCGGCGCCGACGTGGCAGGCGCCGACGTCGTCGTCGTGGTGGTTGTCGTCGACGTCTCGGGCGCCTTTTTCTCTTCCTTGGCGCACGAGGCGGTCAAGCCCACCATCGTCACCACCGCGGCACCACCGACAAGCGCCGCGACACGGCGAGCCATCCGACCCATGATTTCTTCCTATCTACCCGACCGTGCCAGCTGTTTTGAAGATCAATCTGGCCAACGGCACTCTATTCCACCGTTGTACCAGGCGCACAGCGATCGTGCAGGCGGCCTTCAGCGCAGGGTTGAAATCCGCCGACGCGGGCTACCCCGCGGATGTCGCTTGTATCGCCGTGCCCACGAGGTGGTCGCCGTGTACCAACAGATTCTGGATCCGGTTGCGCATTCCCTGGCGTGGAGCTCGCTTGTCGCGGCGCTGCCACTGCTGTCGCTGTTCCTAATGCTGGGTGTGCTGCGAGTGACGGCATGGGTGGCGTCACTGGTGTCGTTGGCACTGGCGATCGTGCTCGCCTTCCTGGTGTACGGGATGCCGTTCGGTCAGACGTTGCTAGCCGGGACGGAGGGCGCTGCCTTCGGGTTTTTCCCGATCCTGTGGATCGTGATCAACGCGATCTGGGTCTATCAAATGACCGTCGAGACAGGGCATTTCGACGTGCTAAGGCGCTCGTTCGCGCGCGTCAGCGACGACCAGCGGGTACAGGCGGTCATCATCGCGTTCTCTTTCGGAGCGCTGTTAGAGGCGCTGGCAGGGTTCGGCACGCCGGTGGCGGTGACCTCGGTGATGCTGATGGCCCTCGGCTTCCGGCCGCTCAAGGCGGCGGCACTCGCACTGACCGCCAACACCGCGCCCGTCGCGTTCGGCGCGATGGCCACCCCGATCCTGACGCTGGGCAAGGTGACCGGGCTGCCGAGCGACACCCTCGGCGCGATGGTGGGTAGGCAGACCCCGCTGCTGGCACTGTTCGTGCCGCTAGCGCTGGTGGCGATCGTCGACGGCTGGCGCGGCATCAGGGAAACCTGGCCGGTGGCGCTGGTCTGCGGCCTCGTCTTCGCCGTCGCACAGTACGCGACCTCCAACTTCATCTCGGTGCCTCTGGCCGACGTGGTCGCGTCCCTGCTCTCGGCCGCCGCAGTGGTCGCGATGGTGCGCGTCACCCATCCGCGCAGCGAGCAGGCACCCGCGGTCATCGCAGGCGGCGCCGCGGACGAGCCGACGCCAGAGTTCGCGCAGCGCGTGAAGGCCTCCCAGCCGGACCCCGACGACCGCGCGGAGGTCGTCCGCGCGTACGCCCCCTACACGATCATCATCGTGGTTTTCGTGATCTGTCAGATCACCCCTGTCAAGAATCTGCTCGACAAGACCACTTTGAAGTTCCATTGGCCGGGAGTGCACATCGTCAGCCCCGCGGGGAAGCCCATCTCGCTGACCGAGTTCACGCTGAACCTGCTCACCACGCCGGGCACGCAGATGCTCATCGCGGGTGCGTTGACGATAGTCGTGCTCAAGCTGTCTGTGCCTCGCGCGCTAAAGGCCTACGGCGCCACACTGTTCCAGCTGCGGTTTGCGATCGCGACGGTGATGGTGGTGCTGGCGTTGGCATTCGTGATGAACCTGTCAGGACAGACGATCACGCTCGGCACGTGGATGGCCGGTGCCGGCGGAGCGTTCGCGCTGCTTTCGCCAGTGCTTGGCTGGCTCGGCGTCGCCGTCACCGGTTCCGATACGTCGTCGAACTCGCTGTTCGGCGCCCTTCAGGTGACGGCGGCGAATCAGGCCGGACTGTCCGATGTGCTGATGGCTGCGTCGAATAGTTCCGGCGGAGTGCTCGGCAAGATGATCTCGCCGCAGAACCTGGCCATCGCGGCGGCCGCGGTCGGTATGAACGGCAAGGAAGGCGACATCTTCCGCCGTGTCGTCGTGTGGAGCGTGGTGTTCCTGGCGCTGCTGTGCGTGCTGTCGGCCCTGCAGTCGTCTGTGCTGTCCTGGATGGTGCCCTGACCCGGTCTGCGGAACCGGCTGGTGGCCAGGTTATTTCGAGTTGGTCTTGACCGCTGTCAGCGCCTCTGCCAGCGTGGGATACAGCTCGAAGATCTGGTCGAGGCCGGTCAGCTCTATCGGTCGGCTGGTCGACGCACTGTTCGCGACTACCGCAAAATGCGCTGACTGACTGACGTTGGTGTGCGTCGCGACCAAAGCCTGAAGACCCGCGGAGGCAAGGAACCCGACCTCGGAGAGGTCGATCACCAATCCGGTCGGTCTGGGTATCAGCGCTTCATCGATGGCGGCCTCCAGCGCGGGCACGGTGGCGAGGTCGATATCACCGCCGACCTTCAACACCGCGATCCCGTCCTGGTAGGCGATCGCGGTCGCGATCGCATCCTGGTCTGACAACGCTCGATCCTCCGTCTGCCGCCCTGGCGGGCATGCGCAGAGCCTAGCCTTCAATGACCGTTGGAGATTGGTTACTTCGACGCTTCCGCGCCCGGCTCTGGCGCTAATGTCGGCACAGGACCTCGTGCACCGACACCGACGCGCGAGTGAAGCTGGGAGGCCGAATGTCTGAATCGTCGACGGATTTAGCAAGTGCCGACGACAAGCTTGTGGGCCAGGATCTGCTGCCCCAGCTCGTCCAGCATCTGCGGCAGAACCGGACCGCGTTGCGTGAGGAGTGGGCGCGCCGAATCACCGAGGCCCAGCTACTCACCGCGATGTCACCCGAGGAGATCTTCTCCGAGGCGACGACGGTCTACGACAGTTACGTCGAGGTGTTGGAGACCGGTAGCGTCGAAGCGCTGCAGGACTACGCGCGCGACCTGTCCGAGCGGATCATCCCGCGAGGCGTCGAAACCGACGAGGTGGTCGGCATCGTGCTCCTCCTGCGCGACGTGCTGGCCCGCTCGTTGTTCGAGAAGTACCAAACCGACTTCGACCTGCTGAACCGGGTGCTCGACGCGTACGAGCCCGCAGCCAACCGCATCGCGAACACCGTGGCCGTCGGCTTCGTGCAGGAACGCGAGCGCATTATTCGTCAGCAGCAGGAGGCCATTCGCGAGCTGTCCACACCCGTGCTCCAGGTCCGTGAACAGCTGCTGATTCTGCCGATCATCGGCGTGCTCGACAGCCAGCGCGCCCGTCAGGTCACCGAGCAACTCCTGCGTGCTATCCGCGCCAACCGCGCCAAGGTGGTGGTCATCGACATCACCGGTGTGCCGACGATCGACTCCACCGTGGCGAACCATCTGGTGCAGACGGTCGACGCGTCGGGCCTGATGGGTGCGAGCGTCATCATCACCGGTCTGTCGTCGGATATCGCGCTGACGCTGGTGACCATCGGGCTAGACCTGTCGAAGATGAACGCCGTCGGCGACCTGCAGGGCGGCATCGAAGAGGCCGAACGGTTGCTGGGCTACGAAGTGACCCGCACCGGCGAGCCCAACGGCTGACCACCGCCGTCGCGGCCTTCCCATGCCAGTACCCATCCTGAAGCAGGGCACCATCCTCATCGCGTCGGTGCAGGCTGCGCTCACGGACTCCGACGCCGAGCGGTTGCGCCACGATCTGATGGAGCGCGTCAGCCGCTACCGTGCACACGGGATCATCGTGGACGTGACGGCGATCGATGTGATGGATTCGTTCGCTGCCAGGTCGATACGCACGATCGCCCACATGACCCGGCTGCGCGGCGCGGACACGGTGATCGTCGGGCTGCAGCCGGAGGTGGCCTTCGCGATGGTCCAACTCGGGCTGATGTTCGACGACATGTACACGGCGTTGGACCTCGAAGAGGGACTTGCACTGCTGAATCGGCGACTGGAATCGCGCAAGCCGACGATCGGGCGTGACGGTGCCGACTGACTTCGTGGTCGACGTCAACAACTCCGACGACATCGTCATCGCCCGCCAGGCCGGGCACGAACTGGCCCGACAGCTCGGCTTCTCGTTGACCGACGTCACAATGATCGCCACCGCGATCTCCGAAATCGCCCGCAACATCACGAGTTACGCCGGTCGGGGCGAGGTCCGGGTGGGACTGCAGTATCGCGACGGCCGGCAGGCGCTGGTGGTCCGCGCAGAAGACGACGGCCCGGGCATCGCGGATGTAGAGCGGGCACTCGAGGACGGCTACTCGACCGGCCGCGGGCTTGGCCTTGGACTGCCCGGCGCGCGGAGGCTGATGGATCGGTTGATCGTGGAATCGGCGCCCGGCAAGGGCACGGTCATCGAGATGTGGAAATGGATCCCCTCCAATGCGTAGGCAAGGTTGGATCGGGCCGATCGAATGGGCCGCGGCGCGGCGCCCTCTACCCGGCGAGGAGGTGTGCGGAGACTTTCCGATCGCGGTCGAAGTCGGCAGAACCGCCGCACTGTTCGGCGTGGCGGACGGCCTTGGTCACGGCACTGCTGCCGAGACCGCGGCGGTGCGCGCCGCGGAGGTGGTTGACCGTTGCCGCACCGAGCCCCCCGATGTGCTGCTGCAGCTGTGCCATCGTGGGCTGGCCGACACGCGTGGGGCCGCAATCACGTTGTCCCGCATAGACTTCGAGACCCGCACGTTGAGCTGGATCGGAATCGGCAACGTCACCGCCGATCTTGTCACCAAGGGCCCCGACGGTGTGCAGATCCGGGCTTCTGCCCTGTTGGCCGGCGGCATCGTGGGCTATCGCATACCCCACGCGCTGGCCACGCATCAGGTGTCGATCGGTCCCGGCGACCTCCTCGTCATCGCAACCGACGGCATCCTCGAAGACCACGTTGCCGGCATGGACTTCGCCGCCCCCGCCATGGCTATCGCCGAGCACATCCTCAACGCCTACAGCAGGGAGTCGGACGACGCGCTGGTGCTCACCGCGCGTTATCGGGGCGCCTCGTCATGACGGGGTCCGCCGACTTTCACGCGCAGTACGCCGCGGCGCTGCGGGCCTACGTCGCAGCGCAGGGCGAGGACACCCTTTCCGTCGGACATGACCTTGGACGCAGAGCCCTGCAGGACCAGATCAGCATGCTCGAGATCGTCGAGAACCACCACCTTCTGGTCGACGCGCCAGACTGCGGGATCGATACCGTTGTCGCACTGCGGTTTCTGCTGCAGACGCTGGCGGCGCTGGACGTGGTGACGCGCGGATTCCTCGACGGCACAAAGCGATACCAACAACAGCGGGCCCGCGCCGAGGATCTCGCCGACCGTGACGAGTTCCGCACCGCCCTGGTGAATTCACTGCAGGAGGGCTTCTTCGTCGCGGACCGCAGCGGGGCCGTCATCGAGATCAACGAAGCGTTCGCCGACATCACCGGCTACGGCGCCGACGGCGTCCCTTATACGTGGCCGCACCCGTGGATGGCAGACGACAAGGCCGCAAGGACGCGTTTGGCCCGGCTGCTCGCGGACGGCACGCTGGACACGGAGGCACCGATCCGGCACCGCGACGGCCATCTTGTCTGGGTGGCGACGAGCGTCAACGCAGTCACGTCTCCAGGCGCTGACGAGGACACCGGGAAGACCTACGTCGGCACCATTCGCGACGTCACTGCCGCACGCTCGGCCGCCGAACGGGAACGCGCAGTCGCCCGCCTCGCCACCGCCGTCACTGTGGCCAGGAGCGTTGGCGACGTGCTGGCCACCATGCTCGACGAGTGTCGCGCCACGCTTGGCGTTCGGCACGTCACGGCCATCATGTGGCCGACTGGCGAGCACGACCCCGCCGTCCACATTGCGGGGACATCCCGGACCGCGAAGTGGCATGACCTCGACCCGCCGCTGCGCAGTGCGCTCGAGGACGCCCGCGGCTGGCTGCCACTGACCGCCGAACCTGTCGGATGGGAGACCGATACCGACACCGCACACGGAATCGTTGCCACGCTGTCGCGGGAGGCCACGTTGTGGCTCGAGTTCGCCGAATCCCACAGGGTCAGTGCGGAAGACAGGCATCTCGTCACCGCCCTTGTCGGACACCTCAGCCTCGCGATGCAGCACGTCCGTCAGTTCGAGCACGCCCGCGACACGTCGTTGACGCTGCAGCGCTCGATGCTGGCGCCGACCGACCTGCCTGCGGGCTTCGCCGCGCGCTATGAGCCCGCGGTGTCACCGCTGGAAATCGGCGGCGACTGGTACGACGTGTTGCCGGTCGGCGAGGGCCGCATCGGTGTCATCGTCGGCGACTGCGTCGGCCGTGGCCTGCCTGCGGCCGTGGTGATGGGTCAGCTCCGCGCGTCGGCCCGCGCACTGCTTCTCACCGGCGCCGAGCCGGCCACCATGCTCCAACAGCTTGATTCTGTGGCGGCCCTGATTCCAGATGCGTTCTGCACCACGGTGTTTGTGGCCATCCTCGACACCAGGTCCGGTGCACTGACGTATAGCAGCGCAGGCCACGTCCCCGCGGTTCTCGCCGCGCCGGAGTCGCGGCCGCGGCAGTTGACGGATGCACGCTCAGTGCCGCTCGCTGTGCAGAGCGAGGGTCCCCGACCGCAGGCCGTCGCGACACTGGCCCCAGGATCGACCTTGTTGCTCTACACCGACGGTCTCGTCGAGCGGCGTGACGAATCGATCGATGCGGGAATCGCCCGCGTCGCAAGGGTGCTGGAACGGACCCTTGAATTGCCCGTCGACGCGGTTGCCGACGCGATGCTCGACAAACTGGCCCCGGCCCTCGGCTACGACGACGACGTCGCGATTGTGCTGTACCGCCATCCAGGTTCCACGTTCGTTATCGAAAACGCCGCGGTTCCAGCGCTGTTGAGTGACATCCGAAACCGGCTCGGCGATTGGCTTCGGTGCGCGGACGTGCCAGAGACGCTTGCCGCGGACATCGTGCTTGTGGTCAATGAGGCGTGCAGCAACAGTGCCGAGCACGCGTATCGGGGACACGAGCCGGGGACGATGCGTGTCGAGGCCGCACGCGACGGCCGCCACATTCGCGTCCAGGTCAGCGACTCGGGTTCGTGGAAGACACCACCCGCTGACCCAGGCACCCGGGGCCGCGGACTGCTGCTGATGCGGACCTTGAGCGAACAGGTGGACCTCGATGGAACCGCAGATGGCACCACCGTCGGCATGCGGTTCGCATTCGGAGAAGGCACGCCTTAACGGGCGCTCGCGTGATATGACAACAACGGCAATTCACGACTGTCGAGGAGAGGCAGCCAATGCGGGGGAATTCGCATGCATTCGGGCGGCCACCCAGGTTGGGCTGCCGCTAGACATCGGGAGGTGCTGGTGACAAGGGTTTCCGGCGCCGACGCTGTCGGACCTGCGCCGTTGCGGATACGGCTACCGGCGATCCCAGCCAGTCTTGCCGTCATTCGCGCCCGCCTGCGCACCTGGTTGCCGACCGCCCAGGTCACCCCGTCGGCCGCCGCCGAGGTCCTACTCGCGGTCGGAGAGGCGGCCTCCAACGCGGTCGAGCATGCCGTCCGCGGCACTGCCGGTGACGTCGAGGTGGAGGTCACAGCGCGGGCGACCACCACCGGTCTTGCGTTGACGGTCTCGGACAACGGACGCTGGCATGCTCCGCAGCGGAGTACGCAACGCGGCCACGGCAGCAGGTTGATGAACGCCCTCGTCGACACGGTCACAGTCACGCCGACCCCGCAGGGAACAACTGTGGAAATGCGCAAGGAGCTCCATCCATGACGGAAAGCCAGTTTCAGTGCTCTGCTGCAGAGGCCGAAGCGCCGCCGGTTGTCACCGCGTCCGGCGACATCGACCTTGCCAACGTCAACGAGTTCTCCGACGTGCTGAACAGAGCGGCCGCCGAGAGCGACGGCATCACAGTCGACCTTTCGGACGTGTCCTACTGCGACAGCGCGGCAGTGCGGGCGTTGTTCGCTGTGGCCGCAACGACCAAGCTCGCACTGATCGTGCCCACGACGGGACCGATCATCACACTGCTGAGCATCTCAGGGCTCGACCGCGTCGCGACCGTCGCGACCCGCGATTGAATCATGGCTCCTTCGCACTTTCAACCACGCCAACACCCACAGCTGGTGGCGCTGATGCAACGCATCCTCGAACGCATGCAGTCCGATCTGCTTGATGCGGTCGGCCTGGCGATCACCGTCCACGACAAGCGCCACGACGAGCATCCATCGGTGATCGCCGCGGTCGGCGTCGGCGCTGATCTCGTCGAAGCCCAGCTGGCTGGCATCGGTGGGCCCGTTCCCGATGCACTTGCCTATCAGGTGCCGGTGCTGAGCCCCGACCTGTGGACCGACGACCGATGGCCCGGGCTGACTTTGGCGGCCATGCGCGACCGCGCGCCGAGACACGAGTCGAGTTGGGAACAGGTCCACGGCGCCGCGGCCGTCCCCGGTGTCTGGGCCGACGACGGGACCGTCGTCGTCTGCTGCGCGCTGAGCCAACCGGCAGGCGCATCGACAGTGGCCAGCCTGTTCAATTACGAACAGCTGGTCTCCGCGGCGCTGATCACCACTGCGGCACAGAATGCGACCGCGATCGAGGACATCATCACGGTCCTGCAGTCCCGCGGCGCGATCGAGCAGGCCAAGGGCGCGCTGATGGGTCTGGTCCGGTGCGACGCGGAGCACGCGTGGAGAATGATGCGCCGCGCCAGCCAGGAGTTCAACGTCAAACTGCGGGACCTGGCTGTTGCGCTTGTCGAGCACATCAGCGGTGCGCCTGCCGAACAGCCCGACACGGGAACGCCGATCACGCCGGACGATCGCACCCGCGAGGCGGCCGGCTTGATGTGGGCGGCCCTGTCAGAAACCCCGCTACCGCAGTAGTTCGGCTCCTTGGCCTGCCCGCGTTCTGGTGATCGTCGGCGCGTTGTAGCCCGCGGCGGCAACCGCATCGCGTATCGCGTCGGCGATGTGTGCGGCCGTGTCCAACGGAGCCAGCGCGATGACGCATCCGCCGAACCCGCCGCCGGTCATGCGTGCACCGAGTGCGCCTGCGCCAACGGCGGTGTCGGCGATCAGATCGATGTGGTCGGTGGTGATCTCGAAGTCATCACGCATGGACGCCTGAGACGCGTTGAAGAGCCTGCCGATTGCAGTGAAATCCGACTCCTCCAGCGCCGCAACGACATCGAGGACCCGCTGGTTGTCGGTCAGGATGTGGCGGGCCCTGCGCGCATCGACGGGGTCGGCCACTGCCGCGAGAGCCGTCACACCAGCATCCTGCACTTCCCGCAGCGACGGCACCCCGAGGTCGGCGGCGGCCCGTTCGCATGACGACCGTCGGGACGCATACTCTCCGCCCGCATGTTGGTGCGGCGCACGCGAATTGATCAACAGCAGGGCGATATCGGATGCATCGGGGTCGAAAGCCACCGGTCGCACCGTCAGCTCCCGAAAGTCGATCATCAACGCCATGCGTGGCTGTCCGCACAGCGCGGCCAGTTGGTCCATCATCCCCGTCGGCGCGCCGACATAGTCGTTCTCGGCGCGCTGTGCGATGCGAGCCAACTCGGTCCGGTCGATGCGCAGTCCGATCGCACTCGTAAGTGCGCCGAGCACCGCGCACTCAAGGGCAGCCGAGGACGCGACCCCCGAGCCCATCTCGACGTCGCTCGCGATCGACATCGTCCCGCCAAGGATGCGGTGGCCTGCGGAGCGCAGCGCCCACACCACGCCTGCCACGTAGCCGGCCCAGCCCGCCACGTCACCTGGAGCGGTATCGACCGGTATCCGAACCTCGCCGTCTTCTTTGTCGCTGCGCACGGCGACCTCGGGGACGTCGTCGGGCACATAGCTCACGACCGTGCGCTCGGGAAGGGCGATCGGCAGGGCGAAACCGAGGTTGTAGTCGGTGTGCTCGCCGATCAGGTTGATCCGGCCCGGCGCCGCGTACCTGATACCGCTCATCCGAGCTCCCGCAGGCGTTGTGCCACGCTCTCGGGGGTGACGTCGCTGATGAACGCGTCCATCGCGGACTCGGAACCGGCCAGGAACTTCAGCTTGGTGTCGCTGCGCCGCACCGACATCAGCTCGACGTGGAAGTAGCCTTCGCGTTGTTCGTCGGTGTTGGCGTACTGGTGAAGCGCTGAGATGTACGGCAGCGCAGTCGGATACATGAGGTCGAACCGGCCAAGCACATCGAGGTAGATCTGTGCGAACCCGTCAAGCTCCGCGTCGGTCAGGTCAACGAGGTTGTGCACGAATCGGTTCGGATAGATGTGCACTTCGACCGGCCAGCGTGCGGCGAACGGTACGAACGCGGTGAACTTCCCGGTCTGCGCGACGATGCGGCTGCCGTCGGCCACCTCGTTGGCGAGGATGTCGGTGAAAAGATTGCCGCCCGTGCGGTCGGCGTGAGCGCGCGCCTCACGCAGCATCAGCGCCGCGCGCGGCGGCAGATACGGATAGCCGTAGATCTGGCCGTGCGGATGCGTCAACGTCACGCCGATCTCCTCGCCGCGATTCTCGAAGCAGAACACGTTCGCGATACCGGGGCGTGCCATCAGATCCGCGGTGCGGTGCCGCCATGCGTCGACGACGAGGCGCGCATGCGGAACTTCGAGCTTGCTAAAGGAGCCGTTGTGGTCGCTGGAAAAGCAGATCACCTCGCACCGGCCATGTCCCTGAGCGGACGGAAACGGCTCGGCGTTGACGGATGGCAGGCGAAAAGGCGTGCCCGCCGCGCCTGACAGGCTGGGAAACCTGTTCTCGAAGACCGCGACGTCGTAGTCGGGTGCGGGGATCTCACTGGTCAGCCCGGACGGCCCAGGGCACAGCGGGCACGCCTCGGCAGGCGGCAAGTACGTGCGGTCCTGGCGCAGCGCCGCGATGACCACCCACTGCCCGGTCTGGCGATCAAACCGCAACTGCGACTGAGCAATTCCGCGTTCGGGCAGCGGGCGCCGATCGGGTACCGGCGCCGGCATTCGTCCCGGCAGCGCGAACAGCAGCAGCTCGCGGCCGTCCGCCAGCAGCCAGGGTGTCGCGGGTTCTTTCATGGCTGTCGCATCACGGTGGCGATACTCAGGCGTCCGACATGCTCCTCGATGATGCCCTGGTCGGCGATGGCCAGACCGTCGTCGACGATCAGGTTGTCCACCCGGCGCATCCGCGCGAACACGTTGGTCCCCACCTCTCGGTACTTCGTGTGGTCGGCCACCACGATCAGCTGCGCGCCGATGCCGATCAGTGTTCGATTCGTCTGCGCCTCGGCGATATTGGGTGTGGTCAAACCGGCCTGCGGATCGAAGCCGTGCACGCCCAGATACGTCGCGTCCACCCGGAACGACGAGATCGCCGCATCGGCGATCGGTCCGACGAGCGCATCCGACGGGGTGCGGACGCCACCGGACAGATACACCTGTGGCGCCTCTGCGATATCCGCGGCGGGGTCGGTCAGCACGTCGAACACGCTGATGGAGTTCGTCACGACGGTGATCGATGACCGGTCCCGAAGCCGACGGGCGAGTTCGGTGGTGGTGGTGCCCGCGCTGATTGCGATCGTCATGCCGTCCTCGACGGTTTGGGCCGCGAGCGCTGCGATCGCGGCCTTCTCGTCGCGCTGCTGACCGGCCTTCTCCGACGACCGTGGCTCCTCTCCACGGTTGTGCCTGCTCACCGCTCCGCCGTGCACCTTTCGCAGCAGGTTCTGCGCATCGAGGGTGTCGAGGTCGCGGCGGACGGTCATCTCGGACACGTCGAGTTCGGTGGCCAGGTCGGCGACCCGGACGGCGCCGTCGGCGTTCAATGCAAGCAAGATCGCATGGCGGCGTTCGGCGGCGAGCATGGAAACGCACATTATCAAACAAATTACTTGAAATCTCTCGGAATCCCGTGCAGATCCTGTTAGCTTCTGCTTACTTCTGTTTGAACTTGTGCTTACGCCGAGGCGAAGGGGTTGATGACTGCGAGATGAATGAGTCCACCACGACACTGGCGGCAGAGAACGTATTGCGCCTCAACCTCGGCTGGCTCGACTACGTGCTCGTCGCGATCTACTTCGTCTTCGTTCTGGGCATCGGGTTCATCGCCAGAAGTCAGATCTCGACCAGCCTGGATTTCTTCCTCTCCGGTCGCAGGCTGCCTGCATGGGTGACCGGGTTGGCGTTCATATCGGCGAACCTCGGCGCCATCGAGATCATGGGCATGGCGGCCAACGGTGCGGAGGTCGGCCTTTCGACCATGCACTACTACTGGATCGGCGCCGTCCCCGCGATGCTCTTCCTCGGCGTGGTGATGATGCCGTTCTACTACGGGTCCAAGGTGCGCAGCGTTCCCGAGTTCATGCGCCGCCGCTTCGGCCCAGGCGCGCACCTCGTCAATGCCATCAGCTTTGCCCTCGCCCAGGTGCTCATCGCGGGCGTCAACCTCTTCCTGCTGGCCACGGTCATCAATGCGCTGCTCGGCTGGCCGCGGTGGCTATCGCTGATCGTCGCGGCCGTCGTCGTGCTCAGCTACATCACGCTCGGCGGGCTGTCGGCCGCGATATACAACGAGGTGCTGCAGTTCTTCGTGATTCTGGCAGCGTTGATCCCGCTCACCGTGTTCGGGCTGATCAGGGTTGGCGGCTGGAACGGACTGAAGGACAAAGTGATTGACACGTTGTCGGACGGGAAGGTGACCGCATCCACCCATGATCAATTGACGACGTGGCCAGGTCAGGCGCTGTCCGGATTCGACAGCCCGGTGTGGTCGGTGATCGGAATCGTGTTCGGTCTCGGGTTCGTGCTGTCCTTCGGGTATTGGACGACCAACTTCGTCGAGGTTCAGCGGGCGATGGCCTCCAACTCGATGTCTGCGGCTCGTCGTTCCCCGATCATCGCCACGTTCCCAAAGATGTTCATTCCGTTTGTGATCATTGTGCCCGGCATGATCGCCGCCGCCGCGATCGGCGACATGATCCGGTTGAAATCGACTGGCAAAGGCGACATTACGTACAACGACGCTATGTTGTTGATGATCCGCGACATTCTGCCGAACGGCTTGCTCGGTGTCGCCGTCGCCGGGCTGATGGCGTCCTTCATGGCGGGCATGGCGGCCAACATCTCAGCGTTCAACACGGTATTCAGCTACGACATCTGGCAGGACTACGTGGTCAAGGACCGCCCCGACGGCTACTACATCGCGGTTGGCCGGGTCGCGACGGTTGCCGCGGCGATACTTGCGATCTTCACCGCACTGATCGCTGCCGGATACTCCAACTTGATGGACTATCTGCAGACACTATTCGGCTTCTTCAACGCCCCGCTTTTCGCGACGTTCATCCTCGGCATGTTCTGGAAGCGAATGACGTCAACCGCGGGCTGGGTCGGCCTGGTCTCCGGAACTCTTTCCGCGGTCTTCGTTTTCGTCCTCGGTGAGGCCGGGGTGCTCAACCTTCCCGGCCAGGGTGTGCCGTTCATCGCGGCATCGGCCGCGTTCGTCGTCGACATCATCGTCAGTGTGGCGGTCACCATGGTCACCACTCCGAAGCCTGTGGCCGAGTTGGCCGGGTTGGTGTACTCGGAGACACCGAGGGAGGTCTTCCAGGATCCGGACGGCGCCGGAAAGGCTTGGTACTACAGGCCTGTTCCGCTCGCCTCCGTTGCGCTCGCCCTGACCGTCATTCTCAACATCGTCTTCCACTGACCCCCGATAGGAGCAACCGTGGCCAGCAAGCTGTCCCACCTGTTCGACATCCGCAACGTCATCGGCGCATTGCTGGCGATCTACGGTGTCGTCCTCACCATCGCCGGCTTCGCCCCCGGACTCCTGCGGGAACGGCACAAGGGCGCAAGTAACAACCCGGTGGATCTGTACTTCGGCACCGACGCGAACTGGTGGGTCGGACTCGCCCTGATCGTGGTTGCGGTCGCCTTTTTCGCATGGGCGTGGCTGCGTCCGGTGCCTGTCGAGGAGACACTCGCGGACGACGGGGACAACAAGGACGGCTAGGACGACTTGGTCGCCCGCTTCGCCACCGCCGCCTCGAGTTGCTCCTCGTAGGCGCCCTCGTCGCGCCCCAGCGCGATGGTGGCCGCCGCCATCGCGACCGCGCTGGTCGCGATCAGCACTGCGTCGAGTCGACTGACGTCGAGGTGTTCCCCGAGCACGACCGAGCCGAGCACCACGGCGACGACGGGCTCGAGCACCAGCATCGTCGGCACCGAAGTCTGCAACGATCCGGCATGAAACGCCGACTGCTGCAGAAACGTTGCGAGGACACCGATCACCACGAGCAGGTACGGCACCGGTGTGGTCAGCACTGCGCGCAAGCCTTCATGCGTCAGCAGGTGCATCACCAGCTTGGTGAGCACGGCGACGACACCGAACAGCACGCCGACCGCGACAGCGAGCAGCACCGCCCGCTTCCATCCCATGGTGCGGGTCGCGACTAGGACGCACGCGCACACGGCGGCCGTGCAGATCACCGCAACGAGTGCGGATAACGCCAGCGAAGCCTCGTAGTTTCCCGGACGAGTCTGCGCCAACAACACGAACACCGCCAGCGCCGCCGTCAGCACCATCGCCCAGACCCACTCACCACGGGTGACGCGCCGGTGGGCCAGCCGGGCGCTCAATGGCAGCGCGAACAACAGGCCAGACACCAGGATGGGCTGCACCAACAACAGCGAGCCCTTTGCCAACGCCAGCGCCTGGAAGACGAAGCCGGCGACGGCGGCCGCGGTACCACCCCACCACAGCGGTCGGCGAAGCAGGGTCAGGAACATCACGGAACTGACGCCGTGCTCTTGCGGAACATCCATGGTGGCGCGTTGGCGCACAACGATTCCGATCGCAAGGAAAACCGCGGCGAGCACGGCCAGCAGCACCGTCAGACCATGGCCTACCAAAGCGTCCAGCTCCTTTCAGGCCACAGCCACCACACCGAACAAGAACAGCACGCCCGTTGACGCGACGCCCAGCGCGAGCCGGTCTCGACATGGTTTCGAACCGGACCGATTGGGCATACCCAGCAGATGAATTTGCAGAGGTTGATCCTGCTGGCGGGAGCGGTCGCGTTGATCATAGGCGTGATCGGCCTGCTCGTAGGAGTATCGGTGCCCGGTCCCGACAACAGCAGCATCGGATGTGGCAACGGCGTCGCTGCGGATCTATCGGCCGCGCGGGAGGCGAATAACAGCAACCCCGCCAACCTGCCGGTACTCAACCAGATCATCCCGCACAGCGACTACGCCGCCCAGTGCCAATCTGCGGTGTCCGGTCGGCGGGCATGGACCGTTCCGGTGGCCGTCGTGGGCCTGGTCGTGATCGCAGGCTCGTTCTTCGTCGGCGGTCGCGCAGGCAGCGTGCGGACGCCTTAGCGGCTAACTGGCTTCGCGCCCGGCAACCAGGTGGAGCTGCGGCCGCTGGGGTTCTTCGGCGCCGAGCCTGTCGTTGACCGTCGCGACCACCGAATCGACCCTGTCGACGGCCCTGTCGCAGAGCTCGCGCACCTTGTCACCAGCGGAGTCGACATCGTCGGCGGCGCTGAGCAGGTACGCCCTGACGTTGACGCGCAGCCGTTCGCCTGCGCGGCGGAACCGACGGCGCAGCCGATCGTCGATCTCGACGGTGACGTAGGGCAACACCTGAAGCTTCATACCTCGCGCCTCCCCTTCGTGGATGCCTGACCTCACCTTAATGGGCATCGACACCAGGGGGCGATCGGCCAGTTACCCGCCAGAGTTGGGGGTCGCTGCGGCCTTGATGGCGGCTCTGCCCTCGGGGCTGCCTGCCGAGTTCCCGGGGTCCTCGGCGTTCGCGACGGTCGCGTTGCAGTTCAGGTTGACCAGCACCGTCTTGGTGTCGGGCTTGAAGTTGGTGCCTTTGATCCACGGCGCCGCCTGCGAATGGGTCACGATGCACTTGTCGTCGGGCAAGGTGTCCCCTGACCGGCTCGCGATGACGGCTTTCTTGCCCGCGTTGCTGATGGCTGACTTGGCATCGCTGTACGTCTGGCCGGCGTAGTTGTCGGCGGCGGCGATACCGGTTCCGAAGAACGCCATCGCCACGGCCGTCGCACCGACGGCGGTGGTGGCGTAAACGCCGAACTTCCTCACTTGTGACCTCCGTGTGGCCGACCTGTGGATGTGCTTCGCAGAAACTGGGCGTCTCGTGCACAGGAGGGTAGGTTTGCCACCTGGCAGGACACTGGGAAGAACAGTCGCGGTTCCTGCGAATCGCGACAGTTGACTTGACGATCCCCTTCCAGTTGGACTTCATCGTCTGTAGCGCAACAAAGCAGTGCCGACAATGCATGCGGTGTCATGCGGTTTACACATTGACGCTGCACTTTTTTGGACGATATAGTTCACTTCTCGACACAGATAGGATTCAACATGAAGTCAGGCCGACTGGCTCGTCGCCTCGCCGCCACCGCGGGCATGGGCGCGATCATCGCCATGGGCGGGCTCACCGCCTGCGGACAGGGCTCAAAGGCACCGGAGACCACCACGCCCACCACGACGACGACCAGCTCGACGACCTCGCCGCCGTCAGCTCCGCCGGTGGCGCCGACGGAGAAGTCGATCAACCCGACCGGCGGCAACCTGTTCACGCCTGGTGTCAAGGCACCGCCGGCGCCGACCGCCATCCCTGGCCAGAACCACTAACCGCCGGACTGGTCGATCAAGTCCAGATCGCGGCCGCCGTCACCGCACTGCGGTGCCGGCGGTCGCAAAGGACGCCACATGACCGATGGCCATGTTCAGCGCCGACTGCATGAGCCTTGGGTCGCGTCCCGTCTGCGACAGGAGGTAGCCGCCTTCCACCGCCGCAAGTAGCCCCGTCGCAAGGGCTTTCACGTCGACGTCGGGGACAAGCGCGCCGACCTCGCGCATCCGATCGAGCGCCGCGCCAAGTAGGCCTTGCCACTCGGTGAAGTGCTCGGACAGCGACGTCCTGGCCTTGTCGTCGGTATCGGACAATTCGGCGGCAAGAGAACCGAGTTCGCAACCCCACAGCCCGCGCCGCAACGCGCATCGCTGCACCATCGCGTCGCGCCACTGATAGAGGCCGCGGAACGAATCCACCTTTTCCAGTCGCAAGCGCTGCCACGACAAAATCTCGTCGGCGCGCATGGTGATGACCTCGTACACCAACTCCGATTTGTCGTCGAAGTGTTGGTAGAACTGGGATTTACTCGTCGCGCTAGCCGCAAGCACGTCGTCGATGGTGGTTGCCGCGACGCCCTGCACATGCATCAACTCGGCGGCGGCAAGGACGATGCGGTTGCGTGTCGCAGCACCGCGTGATGTCAACTTGGGCCGCGTCGCGGGACTGTCTTGCTGCGGCACCCACTCACTGTAACTCCGTCGCTACCCGGTGGACGCGGCCCGGTGAACATCGGCCTCGGATTGGAATATTTCGTCCACTACGACCTGGGGAAGCGGACGCCCTGCGGGCCGCTCACGAAGATAGCGGCGATGACTTTCGCCCGTTGGGTGTGTCTACATATCGGACTGATTCGAAGGAGATGTGCGATGAACTTGCCGCCAGTCGTCACACCGCAGGAGTGGGATGCCGCCCGCCAGGCGTTGCTGGTCAAAGAGAAAGAGCTCACCCGCGCCCGCGATGCGCTGGCCGCGCAGCGCAGGAGGATGCCGAGGATGGCCGTCGACAAGGACTACCTGTTCGACGGGCCGAGTGGCCCGGCCAGCCTGCGCGACATGTTCGACGGCCGCCGCCAGCTCATCGTCTACCGCTTCTTCTTCCAGCCCGATGTGGACGGCTGGCCCGACCGCGGTTGCCCCGGTTGTTCGATGCTCGCCGATCAGGTCGGCCATCTGGCGCACCTGAATGCCCGCGACACCACGCTGGTTTTCGTTTCACGGGCGCCTCAGGACGCCATCGCGCGACTGAAGAAGGAGATGGGTTGGGACGTCCCCTGGTACACCATCACGGATTCGTTCGACGCCGACTTCGGTGTCGACGAGTGGCATGGCACCAACGCATTCCTGCGCGACAGTGACGGCATTTTCCGCACGTACTTCGTCGACAACCGCGGCGATGAAGCGATGGGCGGCACGTGGGCCTACCTCGACATCACCGCGTTCGGCCGTCAGGAGGAGTGGGAGGACTCACCCGACGGATACCCGCAGACGCCGCCGTACGCGTGGTGGCACCGGCACGACGAGTACCAGGGCCAGGGAGCTACGTCGCCCAGAACGGGCGAGTGACGAGAACGTAGAGCAACAACACAGCCAGCGGCGCTGCCAACGGCACCCACGGCAACTGGATCGGAAGCGCCGCGGCCGCCAGCCCCGCCGCGGTAAATCCCACGGCGCCAACCACTGTCGGTGCGGTCACGGCGGCGGTGTGCCGCAACACCAGATACGCCGCGGCGCACAGCCCAGAGGTCGCAGTCAACAATGGCGGCACGTCGGCGAGCACGATCACGGACACCGTCAGGAGTACGGCGATGGTGGCGGCAGGTCGAAACACACTGCCCGCCAACACCGCAGCCGTCGCCGCGACGGCCGCGATCACACCGGGCCTGTCGGCCTGCACCGCGGCTGACGCCACCATCACCAGTCCGAACGCAGTCGAAACGCCGCGGGTTACCGCTACAGCTGCGGCGCTCATACGAACGCCGCTCGCCGCCGCACCGAGCGCCGATGGTCCGGCACCAGTTGCATCGCCTGATCGAGCGTGACATCGCTGTGCCATGGCACCACGTCGACGCCGATCGTGCCCATGTCCCGGTACATGAACGACCGCTGCAGTGACCACATTCGGCCTACCAATCGGTCGCGCTCCTCTTCGAACGGGGCGCCCTCAAGCACATCGACGGCGACCACGGTGTGGCCGCGCTTGCGTAGATCGATCAAGGCCAGCGCGAATTCGGTGTCGAGCAACGTGGAGAACGCGATGACGATCGCGCCCGGCGGAACCGCCGCCCGGGGCGCCAGCGTGCCAGGCGTGTTCTCGAAACCGTCGCCCGCGGCGAGCACGGCATCGAGTATCCGATAGAACTGGCGCCGTCCGATGTCCGCCCCAAGCCAGCGTGGGTGGCGGTCTCCGAGCGCGACGACGCCTGCGCGATCGCCGCTGCGCAGCGCGCTCTGCACGACCTGTACCGCGCCGCGGGCGATACGGTCGGTTGCTTCGGTGGCCGGGCCCGGCGGCTGCGGGTAACCGTCGATCAGCACCACCACGTCAGCGGCGCGATCGGTCAGCCGCTCTGTGACGTGCAGGCTGCCGCGCCGCGCGCTGACCGGCCAGTTGACTGTGCGCAGGTGATCGCCGGGCACGTACCGGCGGATATCGGCGTACTCAACGCCCGGCCCGATGTGTCGAGTCAGGTGGGTGCCGAGCCGGTCGAGCAGTTCGGTGCGCGGGATCGCCGTGGATTGCGGCGGCGCCAACGGAAATACGAAAACGTCGGCCGCGTCGGCCAAACCCCTTCCTTGCACAAGCCCGCCGCGGGAGATGACATTCACGCTGGCCACGATCGGATACCGGCCCCACTTGTCGGCGGCGACGACCACCGTCTGCCTCCGGTCCGAAGCCGGCTCGACGGACTCGAGCCTCATGCCGGCGACGGTATCGATCGTAAGATCGGTCGCCGCATCACTGGATTCGGTGACCGCCCACACGGTCAGCCGGGTCTCCTCGGACTCGAAGCACCGCTGCGAGCCGGGTTCTGCGTGTACGTGAACCTTCGGTACCCCGCGCTGCCAACCGATCGACACCAATATGCCGATCAGCGGGGCCGCGAAGGCCACCAACTGCACGTAGCCGCCGATCAGCGCGACGGCGAGTGCGGCAACTGCGCACGTGACAACGGCGCGAGTCAAAGGCGAAGGGCGCCAGCGCAACTCGACTTCGGTGCTGCGAGTCTCGATCACGCCGTCAGCCCTTGCCGCTGTTAGTTCGAGGTACCGGCAGTCGCCGCAACAGTTCCTCCACGACGTCGGACCCGTGTACGCGCCGCACCCACATCTCCGGTCGCAGGCTGATCCGGTGCGACATGGCAGGAACGGCAAGCGATTTGATGTCCTCGGGTATGACGTAGTCCCTGCCGAGCAACAGCGCCCGCGCGCGGGCGAGTTGCACCAGATCGAGTTCTGAGCGTGGACTTGCGCCGACGGCGACCTGGGGGTGCTGGCGCGTCGCGGTCGCCAACGACACGACGTAGCGCAACACGTCGTCGTGCACGGTGACCTGTTCCACCGACTCGCGCATGGCGAGAAGGTCGTGCGCATCGACGACCTGATGCACGGTCACCTGCGCCGACCCGCGTTCGAGGCGTCTTCGCAGCATTGACTCCTCTTCCTGCTCAGACAGATACCGCAGTTCGAGCCTGATGGTGAACCGGTCGAGTTGCGCCTCCGGCAACGGATAGGTGCCCTCGTATTCGATCGGGTTGTCGGTGGCCAGCACGATGAAGGGCGCGGGCAGCTTATGGGTGACGCCGTCGATGCTCACCTGGCCCTCAGCCATCGACTCGAGCAACGCCGCCTGCGTCTTGGGCGGCGTCCGGTTGATCTCGTCGGCGAGGAGCAGGTTGGTGAAGATCGGCCCGCGGCGGAACTCGAAGCGGCCCGACTGCATGTCGTAGACCGTCGACCCGAGCAGATCGGCAGGCAGCAGGTCCGGTGTGAACTGGACTCGCGTGAAATCCAGGCCCAGCGCCGCGGCGAAGGACCGGGCGATCAACGTCTTGCCAAGGCCTGGCAGATCCTCGATCAGCACATGGCCGCCCGCGAGGACGGTCGTGAGAATCAGCGTCAGCGCCGCGCGCTTGCCGACCACAGCGCGCCCTATTTCGTCGAGGACCGCCTCGCAGTGCGCCGTCGTCGTCGCTGCGGGCAGCCCCATGTTTGCTGTCATACCTGCTCCAACCGTTGCAGAATTTGGTCGAGGGCGTCCCGCCCTGGGCCCGGTTCGTTGCCGCCGGTGCGGGACACATTTTGGGGGTCCACCCACTCCCACAGCTCAGCGCCGAAAAGCATGCTGCCGGACGCATGGAACGCCACCCGATCCTTGGCCTGCTGTTGACCGGTGGCCATCTCGAACTGACGGGCCAGCATCGGCCGCAGGTGCCGGTCCCAGTCCCTTCTCGTTGACGCCGAACGGCTGACCAATGTCTCCGTCCGAGACAGCCAGCGGCGCAACGACTCCGCCGGGTCGTTGGCGGGCGCATCGCCTGCGTCGTAGTCGGGCTCACGCATCAGATAGAACCGCAACGTCAACAACACCAGCGCGGCCATGACGCCGACGACCACCGGCACCAGCGCTCGGTCGACGATCGCGAACGCCACCAACTCGACGAGCACGACGACGAAAATCCCTGCAGCCACAAGCTTTTTCATGCCATGCTCCGCAAGTCGGTCAACACCAGCCGCAGCGCGTCGACGGCGACGTCGCGATGCCCCTCGTTCATCACGTGCGGGCTGAAACGCGCCTCCTCGAACAGGTCCACGAGCTGTGACGCGCTGTCGGCGCGCAACGCGTGGTGGTCGACGGCGCGGGCCAACACCTCCGACGGGGTGTCACAGTCCTGAGGAACGGCACCGGGCACATGCGTCAGTTCGCGCTCCATCGCCGCGTAGCACGCGATGATCGCCTCGCGCGGTTCGCGGCTCAGATCACCGATCTCGGCCAGCCCGACTTCGGCTGCCCGCGCTAGCGATTCAGCCGCGCCTGGCTGTGCGGGTGCTTTGGCGTCATCGGCAGGGGCTGCCCACAATGTTGCGCCGCGCCGCTGCCGACGCGAGGCGATGGCCGTGCCGACGACGATCAGGGCCATCAGGATCAACATCGGTGGGACGAGGTAGCCGATGATGTCGGTACCCGGATCGTCGGACGAATCCGGCTGCCGCGGGACCGGATTGGTGGGCGATGGCGCACTGCTAGGGTCCGGCGCCGTCGGCACCGCGGACGACGACTGATCGCCGGGGCTGACGATGCCCATCCGCGTCAACACCAAGACCAGCACCAGCCACCCGATGAGCAGGCCTATCGCGATCAGCGCGAAGCGCCACGTCGGGCGGCCCATTGTGCCCGGGCTCGCGGGCAACTGCCCCATGCCGGGGCGTCGCGCCTGACGATTGCGCAATCGCGAGATGATGGCGAAGCCGATGATGGCCACCGAACCGGCGAGCAGCGCGACGTCGACGACCAGCGCGGCCGGGCTGCTGGCGGGCCGCTCACGATCGGCAACGGGTTCAACGCCGGGAAGATAGCCGCGCAGCGCCCAGGCGGCGATGAACAACAGCGCGACCACGGCGATCGCACGCGCTGTCGACTTGTCGATACCGGCCATCGGCACACCAATCGGCTTGGTGGTATCCATCCTGGCATGTCCTTGCAGTTGGTAGACGTTGCATCGCGATACGTTGCGATATATCGGTAGGCCGACTACCTTCGGTGCAGTGACAACAACACTTCAGGCCGCCAGAGTCGCGACCGCCCTCGATCGGATGTACACCGAATCCACCAACCAGTTCGCAAGGCTTCGCGAGAACCGTGACGTGTTCGAGCGGGTGGCCAATGCAAGCGCACAGGAGCGGGCTGACGCACTCAGCGACTTCTACCTACCGGTGACGCCGGAGGCAGGCAGGCTGCTCTATGCACTGGTGAGGGCGACACGGCCCAGCACGGTCGTCGAGTTCGGCATGTCCCTGGGGATCTCGGCGATACATCTCGCATCGGCGGTGCGAGACAACGGCACCGGACGCGTCGTGACCACCGAGCTGAGCGCGGCGAAGGTGGCCACGGCGAAGAAGACGTTCGCCGAGACCGGGCTCGACGATCTCATCACCGTGCTGGAGGGCGATGCGCTGACCACGCTGGCGGATATCGACACACCGGTTGAGTTCGTGCTGCTCGACGGCTGGAAGGAGCTGTATCTCCCTGTCATCAAGCTGCTCGAACCCCGGCTGTCGGCGGGTGCGCTGGTCATCGCCGACAACACGTCCATGGACGGCCTCCGGCCGTACCTTGATCACGTGCATGACCCCGGCAATGGCTATGTGAGCGTGCACTTCCCGGTCCGCGAGGGCGACAGTATGGAAATCAGCTGCCGCGCAGTCACCTGAGCGCGCCGAGGAACGCCGACATTCGGGCACGCGTCTCATCCGAGCACCAAATCGCCTTCACGTTCGCGTCCAGTTCCGCGCCTGCGTCGATCGCTTCGCGAGCATGTCGGTGCAGTTGCACCTTCATCGCCGCATAGGCGGTTGGCGAATGCTGTCCCAGTGCGCGGGCGATCCCGACGGCTCGGGCCATCAGCTCCTCGGGTGCGACCACCTCGTCGATCCAGCCGCGTTGCGCCGCCGACTGCACGTCGATGTTGTTCGCCTCGAGCACCGCGCGTGTCACCGATGTGCCCATCGCGTATCGGCAGATCTCCAACGCCGCCACCGGGAACGGCACGCCGACCTCGACTTCGCTGAGGCCGATCAGACCCGTTGACATCAATCGGATGTCGGCGGCCATCGCCAGCACGCAGCCGCCTGCGATGGCATGCCCGTTGATCGCGGCGACCACCGGTGCCGGGTGATCGAAGACGGCAAGGAACGCGTCGGATATCGCGGCAAGGAAGCGGTCGGTGTAGCCGGCTCCCCCTTCGATGATCGCGCGCAGGTCGACACCCGCCGAGAAACAAGCGCCCGCGCCGGTGAGGACAATCGGCCCTTCGATGCTGCGGACGGTGGCGACCGCATCGTCGACCAGTCCGAGATCGAAGGCGTTCACGGGCGGATGGTCAATTCGGACCGTTGTCACGCCGTCGGCGAGTTCCACTTCCATCTTCTTCTACCTACCTCAGCTGTGCCTTTGCCTGCTTTACCACCGCGGCCGCCTCGCGGCCTGCCTGCTTGCCCATGTCATAGGCGTCTTGGGCTGCGGTCAACGCACTTTCGGCGTCCCGCAGTCTTCTGCGCGCATCGTCGCGGCGCAGCCGCGCGGTGGCGAGATCGGATTGCAGCTCCGTCAGCGCCGCGTCGGCGTCAGCCTTGACGCGCTCTGCGGCGGCCAGGGCCGCCCGCGCCTTCGCGCGCTTGTCGTCGCGTTGCGGCTCGTCGCGCTTCGGCTCCTCGGCAGGCTTCTTGCGGCTGGCGGCCTTGCGTGTCTGGGTGAAAACCATTGTGGTGTCGCCGAATTCGCCGAAGCCGGACCACTGCTCGGCCTTGGTCAACCGGCCGAGCCGCGACGCGACTCCCGGATCGGCGATCGCGGCCTGCAGGGTTCCTGTGACGTCGTCTCGCAGGGCGGCGGACGGATCGGCGAGTTCGGCTTCTTCGAATGCGGCGCGGGCCACGTCGTCGACCAGTCGGCGCTGCTCGGCGGACAACGTCCGGATGCGGTCGCCGTCCATCGCGGAGTGGGCGTCCTTCAGCCGCTCGCCGAGGCCTGCGAGACGCATCCTGACGTCGCGGTCCCGCAGCGCGAGCCGGTTGACGACCCACGCCGCCGTCGTCGGCTTGCGCGCGGCCGAGATCTGTCTGGCGGTGTCTGCGTCGCCGCGCTGCTTGGCGGCAGCGGCGAGCTTGGTGCGCAGGGCGGTGAATTCGTCCTGCCTGACCTCGTACAGCTCATCGAGTTCGTCGGCCATGGCCCCATGATCCGCTACGGGTTACGGCCCCTGGCCGTGACCGCGAAGCCAACGGGCGGTCAGCTGCCGATAGGCCTGCTGGCCGATGCTGCCGCGCCGCCCGTCGAAGACATGATCGGCGTGTGGAACGGCGACGAGTTCCACGTCGACTCCCGCCACCCTGGCCTGTTCGGCGAACCGGTAGACGCCGCCGACCGGCACCAGATGGTCCGCCTCGCCGACGACGATCAAGGTGGGCGGTGCACCGGCGATGATGTGCGTGTCGGAGGAGATGCTGGCATATCGATCCGGAAACTGCTGCGGCGAGCCGCCGGTGTACGCGCCGAGTCCGCCGCGGGCCGTGGCGCCGAACGCGGGATCGAGGTTGGCGTACGTCTCCGCCGCGTCCACGACGGGATACAGCACCGCCACCGCACCCACCTTCGGCATCGTTCCGCCACACGACGACCGCAACCGGCCGGCCGCCGACAGGTAGGCGGTGTTGATCGCGAGGTTTCCGCCCGCCGAGTCACCAGACATCGAAATCCGGGTCGGGTCCCCTCCATATCTCGTCGCATTGTCGACGACCCAGCCGAGGGCGCATCCGATCTGGTCCTGGGTGACGTCCCAGAGGTGGTGGTCGGCGGAGGACAGTGTGTAGTCGACGCTGACGACGAGCCACCCCTGCTCGGCGAACCACCGCATGTCGGTGCTGTGTTCGCTGCGGTCACCGGTGACCCACCCGCCGCCGTGCACGAACACGAGAACGGGTGCGTGCGAACCGGATCCGCCGGGGCGGTAGATGGACAGGCGCACGGGCTGACCCTCGAACGTCGTATAGGTCGCCTCGTCGTCCGGCGAGGCCTGTCTCGGCATGCCGATGCCGAACGTGTCGATGAGGCTGATGTCGGCACCGGCGTGTTCGACCGCCGCGGTCATGCGTGCGGTGATGACGGACGCGCCCGCGACGGTCAGCGCCGCGACGACTGCGAGCACGGCGGCGATACGGCTACGACGCATGCGCCAGTGGACGAGAGCAAGTACGCCGCCCGCCACCGACGCCACCGACAGCCACGGCAAATACCACGTGATATACGCGGCTGCGAGGCCGACGTAGGGCACGTCGGCAAGGAATGTGCCAAGCACACCGAGCGCAGGCGGCACGATCAGCAGGGCCGCGACGAGGACGACAACGCGCACTGCCTCATCTTTGCGGAGATGTCGCGCGAACACGCGCGCACTCGGCAACGATGTGAACCGTGGAGGGGCAACAGACGGTTCGGGCGGGGATTGTGATCGGCGCTCTGGGCGTGGTCTTCGGTGACATCGGTACCAGCCCGATCTACACGATCCAGACCGTCTTCAATCCTGGCGACCCACATCCCGTGCCGATCTCTGGCGACAACGTGTACGGCGTCGTCTCGACGATCTTCTGGTCCGTGATGATCATCGTCACCCTGACGTACGTCATGCTCGTGATGCGCGCCGACAACAATGGCGAGGGCGGGATCATGGCACTGATCACGCTGCTGCGGCGATGGACCGGCCAGCGTGGGCGCCGCACCACAATGTTCCTGGCCGGGTTGGGCCTGTTCGGCGCTGCGCTGTTCTTCGGCGACAGCATGATCACACCCGCGATCTCCGTGCTGTCCGCTGTGGAGGGCCTCAAGGTCATCAATCCCGACTTCGGAGATTTCGTCGTGCCGATCACGGCGGTGATCATCGTTGGGCTGTTCTCCGTGCAGCGCCACGGCACCGCAGCGGTCGGACGGTTCTTCGGGCCCGTGATGATCGCCTGGTTCGTGGCGATCGGCGCGTGCGGAGTGAACGGGATCATCGACAATCCCGAAATCCTGCGGGCGCTCTCCCCCACCTACGCCGTGACGTTCTTGGCGGGACACTTCCACATTGCATTCTTCTCCCTTGCCGCGATCGTGCTATCCGTGACCGGAGCTGAGGCGCTGTATGCCGACATGGGTCACTTCGGCCGCAAGGCCATCACGTACGGCTGGCTCGGACTGGTGCTGCCCGCCTGCACACTGAGCTACTTCGGTCAGGGTGCACTGGTGCTCGCTGACGAGTCCAAGGTGAGCGCGCCGTTCTTCTTGCTCACCCCGGAGTGGGCGCAGATTCCGATGGTGGTGCTGGCGACGGCGGCGACGGTCATCGCGTCGCAGGCGGTGATCACTGGGGCTTTCTCGGTGGCGTCGCAGGCGGCTCAGCTCGGCTACCTGCCGCGGCTGCGGATCGCGCACACCTCGGCCTCGACGATCGGCCAGATCTACGTTCCGTGGATCAACGGGGTGCTGACGGTGGCGGTGCTGATCCTCGTCTTCGCGTTCCGCAGTTCGGCCGCGCTGGCGTACGCGTTCGGCATGGCGGTGACGGGAACGATCACGATCACCACCACACTGTTCTTCTACTACGCCCACACCAGGTGGCGCTGGCCGCTGTGGGTCGTCTTGATCGGGGGCGGCCTGCTCCTGCTGGTGGACCTGATGTTCCTCGCGGCGAATATGACCAAGCTGGTGCACGGGGCGTGGCTGCCGTTGCTCATCGGCATCGCCGCGTTCACGGTGATGACAACCTGGGAGAAGGGTCGCGGAATCGTCACGCGCGCAAGAGAAAAGGCGGAGGGTCCGCTTCGCGAGTTCGTCGACAGCCTTCGGGACTGCAAGCCACCACTCACGCGCATGTCGGGCACGGCGGTGTTCCTCAACCGTGGCAAAGAGACGGCGCCCCTTGCGATGCGGGCCAACGTCGAGCACAACCGTGTCCTGCATAGGCACGTGGTCGTCATGTCAATCGACACCGTTCCTGTGCCCCGGCTGACCGACGACGAGCGGATAACGATCGACGAGCTCGGCTACAAGCGAGACGGCATCATCCACGTCAGCGCGTGCTACGGGTACATGGAGCGGCCGAACATCCCTGCCGCACTACGCCTGCTCGACCCCGCGCATACCGAAGGTCACATCGACGTCGACACGGCCTCGTACTTCCTGTCCGATCTAGAGCTGACGGTGGGCGACGAACCGACGATGGCACCGTGGCGCAAGCGGCTGTTCATCGCGACGTCCTACATCACGGCCGACGCCGCTGGTTATTTCAACCTGCCGCTGGACCGCACGGTGATCATTGGTTCCCGAATCGAGATCTGAGCCCCAGACCTGCCGGCTCACTCCAGCGGCGAAAGGCCGGCCGCGGTGAGTGTGTACGCGCGATGACCGCGTTGCTGACCAATGGCGATGTCCAGCACCGACTTTCCGACCTGCTCCGCGGTGAGGGCGGGCCCCAGAGCCTGGACAAATGCATCGACGTCGACGCCTCGGCGCTCGGCGTACGCCGCTACCGCTTTCGCGCCTAGTTCGGTCGCAGGCGTCAACGCGGGCAGCACCGAGACGAAGTCGATGCCAAGCCCGGCCCGTTCCGATTCGAGAGCGGCGTAGTTTGCGATGAGCCTGACGGTGGCCTTGGCACCCGCGTAGCCGCCACTGAGCGGCGAGCCCTTGATCGCCGCTCCGCTGGAGACCGCGATCACAGTGCTGCCAGGAGCCAACGGGCGTTGCAGCGCGTAACGGATCCAGTGGAATGCCTGGGCGACGTCGACGTTCCAGTTCTGGCTGAACGATTCCCACGTCTGTTCCTGCAGGGGGCTCATCTGTGGTGCCGCCCCTGCGCACAGCACGACCGTGCGCGGCTGGTGCTCATCGATGAGCCGGCCGGCGGTAGCGGGGTCGGCGGCATCGGCAGCTACCGTGCCGCCGCTGCGGGCTACGCCGATAACGCGTGCTCCGGCTGCGGTCAGTGCGTCGGCGATGCCGCGGCCGAATCCGCGGCTGGCTCCGGTGACGATCGCGGTGGAGCCGGTCAGGTCGGTGGGTGAGGTGTTGATGGATTGGTTCATATCGAGTCAGATACGACGCGCTTGAAGGATTCATCGCTTGACCCGCGATGAATTCGCGGCGCGGGGCGTATCTGTATTGAGGGAAGCGGCTTCAGCTTTCCGGATAGGAGAACCTGTCGTGCCTGCCCAGCAGGATTTCATCGAGCAAGCGGCGCCGTTTCGCGCCGAGCTGATCGCGCATTGTTACCGCATGCTCGGCTCGGTGCACGACGCCGAGGACCTTGTCCAGGAGACGTATCTGCGCGGCTTGCGTGGCTACGAAGCGTTCGAGGAGCGCGCCGCGCTTCGGACCTGGCTGTACCGCATCGCGACGAACGCCTGCCTGCGCGCGCTGCAGAACCGCGCCCGCCGGGTGCTGCCCGCCGGTCTCGGCGCCGGGTCCGTCGATCCCGAGGTGGACATCGACGCAAGCAAGGCCGGATATCAGTGGCTGGAGCCGATTCCCGACATGTTCACCCCCGAGGCGGCGGTCACCACGAAGCAGAGCATCCGGCTGGCCGTGGTCACCGCGCTGCAGGAACTGCCTGCCCGGCAGCGCGCGGTGTTGATCCTGCGTGACGTCGTGCAGTTCAGCGCCGCCGAGGTGGCCGAACTGCTCGAGACCACACCGGCGGCAGTCAACAGTGCGCTTCAGCGAGCACGGGCGCATCTCGCCGAGGTCGCTCCGAGCGACGACGACATCGCCGAGCCAGCGGACCGCGAGCTCGTTGCGCTCGTCGAACGCTATTGCGCGGCATTCGAAAACAGCGATATGGCGGCGCTCACCGCGCTGCTGCAAGCCGACGTCAAGCTCGAGATGCCGCCGTTCGCCGTCTGGTTCACCGGACGAGATGCGGTGACGCGATTCCTCGCCGCACGAGCCTTCACGGAACCTGGCACCGTGCTGATGATCCCCACGTCCGCCAATGGGCAACCCGCCGTTGCGGATTACCGGCGCGATGCCGACGGCGTGATGCGTGCCCACGCGATACATGTCCTCACCCCTGGCGAGAACGGGATCACGGCGATCACGGTGTTTCTCGAGCCGGCCCTGTTCGCGGTGTTCGGCATGCAGGAGACCCGATGAGCGACGGTCAGCGCCGGAACACCAGCCAGCGCATCGCGCTGTACATGTAGACCGCTTCGCAGAGACCTGCCACGATCCGCGCGACGTGATATTCGACGCCGATGGCCGCCAACCCGCTGGAGACCCCGAGGATGAACGCGAGGTAGTTCACCACGACCACCACCACGTACACCGCGAACTGCGGCCCAACCGCTCCGTGCGAGCGGAAGTTCAGAATGCGGTTGAGGAAGTAACTCAGCGTGAACGCGCAGGCGTAGGCCACCGTCACCGCGACAGCAAGCCCAACGCCCAGGCTGCCGTGCAGCAGCGTGAGCAGCGCCAGATCCACTGCGAACGTGAAGCTGTTGATCACGACGAAGCCCAGCAATGTCGGCGCAACAACGGAATCCAGCCCGAACGGCAGGCGGGCGACGACCACCTCACACAGCCGGTGGAAACGCTCAACCGGCCGTGGGGAGGCCTCGGGCTCCACGCTCATGCAGTCACGCTGACATGGCCAGGTAGCTATTCGCTGAGCAGCGGGCAAACGTCAGGCGATACCGAACAGCGTCAGCAGTTGGGTTGTCCGCCACCAGATCAGCAACACAAACGCCGCCAGGATGGCGACCGACACCGAAACCTGGAACAGGGTGCGCCGCTCAGGCGGTGCGTACGCGTAGACGGCTGCGACCACAGCGCCGGTGACCAGCCCGCCGATGTGCCCCTGCCAGCTGATGTTCTGCCCACCCATGAGTGGGATCACGAAGGTGAAGGCGAGGTTGATCGCGATAAGCCCGACCACCCACCGGACGTCGAGGTTGAGGCGCTTGCCGATCACGAACGAGGCGCCGAAGAGGCCGAAGATCGCACCGGAGGCACCGGCAGTGGCCGCGTTGAGCGGTGACAGCAGATAGACGAGTACCGAACCGCCGAGCGCACTCAACGCATACAGCGCGATGAAGCGCGACCGGCCCAACCACTTCTCCAGCGGTGGCCCGATGACGAACAGCGCGTACATGTTGAACAGCAGGTGCGTGACGCCGTAGTGCATGAACGCCGATGTCAGCAGCCGGTACCATTCGCCATCGGCGACCGCAGGCGCGAACAGCACGAGTTCGCTCTTCAGGCCGCGCGACGCCGCCTCGAGCACGAACATCGCCACGTTGATGGCGATCAACGCGTAGGTGATCGCGGGGTTGGCCCCGTGCTCTCGCCCGCCAAAGCTGGTCTTCGGCTGACGCGCCGTTTTCGCGCCGGCGCCGACGCACTCGTCGCATTGATGACCGACTGCGGCGTCGTTCATGCATTCCGGGCAGATGTACCGGTTGCAGCGGTTGCAGCGGACGTGCGTTGCGCGGTCGGGATGCCGGTAGCACGTCGGCGTGGCCTCCTGCGGCGTGCCCGGGACGCTCACAGGGTTCCGAATAGTTCAATCCAGTTGCCGTCGGGGTCGGCGACGTACATCCAGCCCATGCCGGGCACCGGCGCGAACTCGGTCACCGGCTCGACCACTTCGTACTCGGAGCCGTCGAACGCTTCCGCCACTGCCCGCAGGCTCTTCACCCCGATCGTGAAGTATCTGACGCCCGCCTGCGCGCGGCCACCGCCGGGAGTGGCAGGCATGGGCGGCGCTGTCTCGTAGGTGACGAGCTTGACCACGCCGTTGCCGAGCGAGTAGCGCCGCTGCGACCCGCCCGGGAACGCTAGCTCGCCTTGAAACTCCAACTCGAGGAAACCTTCGTAGAAGGCGACCATTGCGTCGAGGTTGGTGGTGACGAGACCAACTTCGATGCCGGGGGTGAGCAGGTCGAGCCGCACGGCCACCTCAATCTGTTGTTTGTCGATGCCGACTACGAGTATGCCGATCGGAGGAGAACCTACGCGTTGCCGAACCCCACACGGCTGCGGACGAGGGGCAGCGACGCCGACGTTGCGAAGCCCGGTGGGGCCTCGCACAACGCAGGTACGGCGTTGAGGACCTGCATCGCGGTCGCCACATTCGCAGAGCGCACGTGTTCGTCCATGCTTGCGGGACGTGTGAAGCTCGCAAGCGAGAAGAAGTGTGTGCGCATCGACGGGTCGCCCTCGATGGTCAACGTCCAGCCGTCCTTCGGACGCGGCCAGTGGTCGGGATACTCGCCGCCAACGGTCCACAGTGTTTCGATCTCGATCAGCGGTTCGCCGTTGCGACGGCCGGTCCAGTTCCACCGCTGCCCCGCCGTCGTGCCGGCGCGCAGCACATGGTCGAAGATCTGGTGATCCTCTTGGGCGGCAACGGCTTCCACCGTTGCGGTTACCTCGTCGATACCGGCGTTCAGCGCATCCGCCATGAGCCACACCTGCTCGGTGAAGATCGAGCTGTTGAAGGCAAGGAACTCGTTGGTCGCCGCGTTGATCTGCTCGACGGGCTCGCCGAAGGCCATGTTGTCGAATGTGATGCCGGTGCTGGGGTACACCGACCAGTCAGCGCGCTCCTGCAGGGTGACCTTGTCGATGGTGCGGCTCATCCCTGACAGCGCCAGCGGCAGCACACCAGAAAGGTTGCCAGGGTTCAGGCCGCTGCCGTGCACGCTGGTGCCGCCCTGTTCGCAGGCGGCCAGCACGCGATCTCGGTCGGGCGCGGGCAGGCGGGCCGGGTGGAACAGGAACGCCGTCGTCGCGACGTTCTTGCCGCTGGCCAGGATCGCGCACACCTCGTCGAGGTCGGTGGTGCGCGGTGTGTAGAGCACGCAGTCGGCAGGCATCGCGATGACCTCGGCGGTGTCGGCGGTGGCGAGCACGCCGACCGGATCGCGCCCGACGAGTGTGCCCACGTCTGTGCCGTGTTTGGATTCGGAATACACCTTGGCCCCGACCAACTCCAGGCCGGCCCTGCCGTCAAGGGCCGCGATCATCATCTCGGCGCCAACCGCGCCGGTGCCCCACTGGATGACTCGATACGGCTCGCGCGGCGTCGTCACATCGAGGCACGCTACCGCTGGTGGTTCAACAGCGGCTTTTCGTTAGCCGGTCTTAGCGACTACTCTGGCATCCATGAGGTCGACAAGAACAGCCGCTGCGGCGGCAGCTATGGTTCTCGTCGGCATGGGCGCATCAGCCGCGTCCGCCGCAACCGCCCAGGCCGATCCCCCACCGGGTCCGCCGCCTGCGCCCAAGACGACGATCGATGCCGACGGCACATACGCAGTAGGCAAGGACATACAGCCAGGCAACTACAGCTCGGCAGGCCCAGTCGGCAACGGCGCGTGCTACTGGAAGCGCGTCAGCGGGTCCGACATCGTCGACAATGCGCTGACCAAGAAGGCGCAGATCATTCAGATCGCGCCGACCGATACCTCGTTCACGACGAACGAATGCCAGGCGTGGCAGCTGACCGACGCCCCCGTACCCGTGCAGAGTCCCGGTGATCTGCTCGGCCAGCTGGGCCAACTCGCGCCCATCATCGCCCACGGGCCAGGAGCGCCCCCGCCCGCCGCGCCCGCTACTCCCTGACGGTCAGCGGATTTTCTCGCCGTATACACGGTCGATCGTCATCGCCATCAGCACCCGGCGATCTGACACCATGACGCTGCGGTATTCATCCCAGTCCGGGTGCTCGCCTGCGGCGCTGCGGTAGTAGTCGACGAGCGCCTCGACCTCGGGACCGTGTGGGTCGGTTCCCGGCCCGGTCAGGGCCACCGCGCCCTCGGCTGTCGCCCACGCCCAGCCATCGGAACTGGTCACCTCGAGCGCGGCGCGCGGGTCTCGACGCAGGTTCGCCGTCTTGGCGCGACCCTCGGTCATCGACACGTAGACGACGCCCGCGTCCCTGTCATAGAAGGGTGTCACCGGAGATAGCTGCGGCAGGCCGTTCGACTTGATCGTGGCCAGCACGCCGAGTCGGGCCTCGGCGATCAACGTATGGGGGTCGAATGTGGTGGCGGTCATATCAACGGCCAACCCATGACCGCATGCCTGCTATTCCGTGGTGCCGCCGTAGGGTGACCGACGTGGCCGATCTCCACCCCGGCATCGCTGTCCTGGCTCCCCTGCTCGGCACCTGGTCGGGCAAGGGCGCCGGCGAGTACACGACGATCGAGTCGTTCGGCTATATCGAGGAAGTGACGTTCGCTCACGTCGGCAAGCCGTTCCTGGTGTACGGCCAGCGGACGAAGGCCGACGACGACGGCCGCCCGCTGCACGCCGAGACCGGATACCTGCGCGTGCCGTCGCCGGACCGCGTCGAGCTCGTGCTTGCCCATCCAACCGGCATTACGGAGATCCAGGAGGGCACGCTGTCGATCACGGGAACGACGCTGGAGATGGAGCTGACTGCGACGGCGATCGGGCGCACCTCGTCGGCCAAAGAGGTGACGGCACTGAGCCGTTCGATTCGGGTCGACGGCGACGAACTGACATACACGTTGCGGTTGGGCGCTGTCGGTCAGCCGCTCCAACACCATTTGGCCGCGACGCTGCACAGGACGCGGGCATGACGGAGGACGGCAGGATCCGCGTCCCCGCCGACCTCGACGCCGTCACGGCGGTTAGCCACGAGGACCACTCCGCGATCGATTCCGCTGCCGTCGAACGGATCTGGCAGGCCGCGCGGCACTGGTATTCGGCAGGCATGCATCCGGCGCTGCAGCTGTGCCTGCGGCACAACGGCAGGGTCGTGCTCAACAGGGCCATCGGTCACGGCTGGGGCAACGGCCCCGACGACTCTCCCGACGCCGAAAAGGTAACGGTCACAACCGAAACCCCGTTCTGCGTGTACTCCGCGGCCAAGGCGATGACCACAACGGTCGTGCTTATGCTCGTCGACCGGGGCGCCTTCTCTCTCGACGACCGAGTCTGCGACTACCTGCCCGGCTACACCAGTCACGGCAAGGACCGCACCACGATCCGGCACGTGATGACCCACAGCGCGGGTGTTCCGTTCGTCACCGGGCCGCCGCCCGACCTCAAGCGCATGGACGACAGCGAGTACGCCCGCGAGATGCTCAGCAACCTCAGGCCGATCTATCGGCCTGGGCTGGTGCACATTTACCACGCACTAACGTGGGGGCCGCTGGTGCGTGAGATCGTTTCGGCGGCCACCGGCCGCAACATTCGCGACATTCTGGCCGCCGAGATCCTCGAACCGCTCGGTTTCAGATGGACGAACTACGGCGTGACCGAAGCAGACGTCCCCCTCGTGGCCCCGAGCCATCCGACGGGTAGGCCGTTGCCTGCACCGCTTGCCGCGGCGTTCCGCACCGCCGTCGGCGGCACAATGCGCCAGATCATCCCGTACTCGAATTCGCGGCGGTTCCTCACGGGCGTAGTGCCGTCGTCAAACACCGTCTCGACCGCCGACGAGCTGTCCCGCTTCGCCGAGATCCTGCGCCGCGGAGGCGAACTCGACGGTGTGCGCATCATGCGGCCGGAGACCCTGTACGCAGCGACAAGGGAGTGCCGCAGGCTCCGGCCGGACATCGCGACGGGGCTGGTGCCGCTGCGGTGGGGTACCGGATACATGCTGGGCTCCAACCGGTTCGGGCCGTTCGGGCACAATGCGCCTGCCGCATTCGGCCACACCGGGCTGGTGAACATCGCGGTCTGGGCCGACCCTGAACGCGGGCTTTCGGCCGGCCTGATCAGCAGCGGCAAGCCCGGCGGGCACCGCGAGGCCAAGCGCTACCCGGCACTGCTGGACCGCATCACCGCAGAGATCCCGCGTGGCGGGGGTAAGCGCTAAACCTCAGAGAGCGGGCGATTTTCGCGCACTCCCCGATAGATGCCCCACCGGACGATGAGCGGCATCAGGACACGGTCGAACGACCATGCGGGGAAGCGGAAGGCGCGGCCGTTCGGCGCGAACACCTCAAGACCATCGCGCTGCGGGCCGAGCACCGACCCCCATCGCCCCTTCGGCGGACGGTAGCTGCGCAGCGGCCGTCCTTCGAACTCCGCGAGGACGTTATGGGCCAGAAGGCCGTCGGCCCTATTGCGAGCCGACGTCCGAAGCGGGTCCGTCGCCGCGACATCACCGACCGCGAATACGCCCCGGTGACCGGGAACCTGTAGTTCCGGAGTGACACGGACGAAGCCGTGTTCGTCGAGCAGGTCGGCAGGCAACCAGGCAGTGTTGGGTCGCACCTTTCCGATCGCCCAGAGCACGGCATCTGCCTTGGTCGGCGGCTGACCGGTGCTCCACTGGACCGGTTCGGCAGTGATCTGATCGCACGCGAATCCGTCTGGTATCACTGCGCGGTGGCCCGCATGAAGCACCACCCCGACTTCGGCGAGGCGCTGCTCGACGCGTTCCCACGCCCGTGGGTGGTGCTGAAGCAGGGCGCGCTCACCGGGGAAGTAGAGGTCGACCCGCTTCTGCGGCCATGTCCTCGCCAGATTGGCGGCGCTGCTGACGGCCGCCGCGCCGCCACCGACGACGATCACCGAACTCGCGTTCGCCAGGCGGTCGTGGGCGGCGCGAAGGTCGGCGCTGATGTCGTCTGCCGACTGGAAGTTCGGCTGGCGCCAGAATCCGTTGGCCACTCCCGTCGAGATGACCAGCGCGTCATAGCCTTCGACCGAGGTCGACCCGTCGTCGTGCCTGACATCGACTGTCCGGGCAGCGAGGTCAAGCCCGGTCAGCGAGCCGTGCACCGTGCGCACCTTGTCAAGGCCGCGGAACCTGTCGAACGGGATCCAATTGGCGCGCGCCCACTCGTGCGGGCGGGATAGCCGCCAGCCCAGCTCCTGCCCGCTCACCAGTGCCGGTTTGGCTGAGATTCCGACTACCTCCGCATGGCGGGCCAGCCGGATCGCGGTGAGCACGCCGCTGTCGCCGAGGCCGGCAATAACGATGCGGTTGCGCTTCATGGCGGCCAAACATTAACACGTGCCACCAGCGGCTACGGTGGACGTGTGACGGACGACCAGCCCCGAACTCGGTCCCCACTTCTGGCCGTGGTCGCGACGGCTCGTTTCGGCGTTGGCGCCGCGATGATCCTCGCGCCGGGCCGATTCTTTTCGCCAGGATCGGGCACGGAAACTCTGCTCTTACAGACGATCGGCATCCGTGACCTGGTCCTCGGGTCGGGCGGGTTGGCGGCCTGGGCTCGCAACGACGACAAGGAGTTCCAGCGTTGGGCCGCAGTCGGTCTGACAAGCGACGCCGCCGACCTTGTTCTCGGGCTACGCAGCAAGCCCCTCGTCGGTACCAAGAGCGCCCTCATCGCTACCTTCGCCCCGGTGCCGTTCATTGGCGCAGCGATCCTTGGGTTCGTCCGGTCTCGGCGCACCCGCTGACATACGAAGAGGGGCACCCCCTACCGGAGTGCCCCTCTTGTTGAGATGCGTTGTCAGCGGCTCTGCTGCACGCTCGTGTCGACGTGCGGAACGCTCACCTGCTGTTGGATGTCATGAACCCAGTCGTGGTGAATGGAGTCGGCCTGGGCCGGTCCTGCGAAGCCGAGGACTGCGGCGGCCAATCCGCTGGCGATGACTGTGGCAAATCCGAACTTCTTCATCTTGGTGCCTTCTTCTTTATCTGTCTTCCGGATGTCCCGTCGGCCGGTTTTGTACTTCCTCTTCGCCCGGTCTGACTCCTTAAACCAGGAGGTCAGGGGTTTAATTCCGATGGCAGGAATTGATCGGCGGTTGGCAGGAATGGACCACATATTCGGCAACACCGGTGTGGCGTGGGCCTCAATTTGGCAAACAAAGCTGCTCGGCTAGCTGCCGCAGAACGGCCGCAGGCGTGCCTGGCTCACACGCTTCTGGAACTCGCGGAACCGTGCGACGTGCCGACCCGGTATTCGTGCCGAAGCGGGGTGTCACGGGCACTACCGTGAACGGGTGCAGCGTCGGCGCCTGGACCCACCGGCGGGATCTCTGCTGGCCGAGGACGACGGCGCACTGCTGCACGCTCGCGGGATTCGCTATGGCCGGGCCGCCCGCTTCGCCGCACCGCAGCCGATGCCGCCGTGGTCCGACGTCCTCGACGCCACCGCGCGTGGCCCCGCCTGCCCGCAGTTGCCGTCCCGGTTGCAGTGGGTCACCGGCCCAGTCATCGACGGCCTCGCGCTGAGCGAGGACTGCCAGGTGCTCTCGGTCACGGCGCCAAGCGACGCGAACGGGCTGCCCGTCATGGTCTGGTTGCACGGCGGCGCGTATGTGTCCGGCGGTGGTGAAGCGCCGAAGTACGACGCCAACGAGCTCGCACGCCGTGGTCGGGTCGTCGTCGTGCGGGTCACCTACCGGCTCGGTGTCCTGGGCTATCTCAGCCCGAGTGGCGTCGACAATCTCGGTCTTCTCGATCAGGTCCTTGCGCTGAAGTGGGTGCGCGCCAACATCGGCGCCTTCGGCGGCGATCCCGAGAGGGTGACGGTGTTCGGTCAGTCCGCAGGCGGGGATTCGGTGCACTCATTGTTGCTGTGCCAGCAGGCGACCGGGCTGTTCCAGCGCGCCATCATGCAGAGCGCGCCGATCGGGATCCGTGATGGTCGCGATGCGATGACGGCCGCAATGCGGTCGGCCGCGAACGCAATCACCACAGGCGAGCTACTGGATGCCCAGACAGCGGCAGCGGCCGCCGCGGCGCCGTTCGGATTGATCGGCAGTATGCCGTTCGGCCCCATCATGGGATCAGATCCGCTGCCCACCGCTGCGGATGCCGAGCATCGATTGGCCGACGCCGCCCGGCGCATTGAGTTGCTCATCGGCTACACCCGCAACGACGGTGCGCCGTTCGTCGCGATGAATCCCCGGGCGGCGCGGCTGAAACAGTTTGGCCGCGTGGGTGCTGCGGTCCAGCGGATCGCTGCGGCCGCGGTTACGCGGCGCGTGTTCGGCAGGCCCGCAAGACAACTCGCTGATGCCTGGCGTAGATACGGCGGTCGCAGCGCGACATTTCGGGTTGATTGGTCACCCGTGCGGATGCGCGCGTGCCACTGCATCGAACTGCCGCTGCTGTTCGACGCACCCGCGTGGTCCGATGCGCCCATGCTCGGTGGCGGGCCTATCGACGATCGCCTCGCTGAGACCGTGCGCCGCAACTGGGCAGGCTTCGCGCACAACGGCATCGACGGACTCGATTCGCCGTCGCTTCGTTTCGGCTAGCGGGGGCTGGCGCGATTTGTCCGCCATCACTCATGAGAGTCGTGAAATTGGATTTGCGTGACGTGGGTCTGCCTGCCGAGTGGCGTGAGGTCGAGGTAGTTGAAGGTGTTGACCAACGCTTCTATTCCCCGTTCATACGTCGAATAGGTGTGATAGACCTCGTCGCCGTCTCGGAGAAAGACGCTGAGGCCCTGCCACTCGCCGCTGACATACCAGGGCGTGCCCCTCTCGATGAGCGTGGTCTTGTCCTTGTAGTTGTACTGCACCGGAGCGATGGACTCGTCGTTGGTGACGTGGAAGTCGTAGTTGAAGTCACTGCCAAAGGACGAGTACCACGGAATCGTCCAGCCCATTCGTGCCTTGAACGCCAAGAGCTTGCTCAGTGGGGCGCGAGAAACGAGTGCGATGGTCGTATCGAGAGCGTGCAAGTGCTCCTCGTGGCTCATATTGTCAACCATCAGCGAGCAGCTGTTGTGACCCTCGTTATCGTCGGGCCCGAACATGAAATGGTAGACGATGAGTTGGCGACGGCCCTCGAAAGTATCGAGCAGACTTGCGTTCCCGTCGATTCCTTCGAACACGTACTCTTTGTCCAACTTGACCATGGGCAGTTCACGGCGCCGCGCATTGAGCGCTTCATGTCGGAGCGTGACCTCCTTCTCCTCCTTGAGGAGGTCCTTGCGGGCTGTCAGCCATTCCTCTCGCGAGGCGAGCCGGGGCAGATTCATCGTCACTCGGCACCCACTGCTTCGAGGAGCGCCGCATACTGCCGCTCGAGCTCCTTCGCCACGCCAACGCGCCAACTCTCGGCCATTGAATGTGAAAATTCATCGGGGAAGATTTCTTCTTCGCCCTTCTCCAGTCCGTCGAAGATCCCGCGCGCAACGGATTCCGGTGCAGCCTTTGGTATATCGAGGCCCCTGGTCATGTCGGTATCCACCGGCCCCAGCAGTACGGCATGAACTCGCACGCCTTGTGGCGCCAATAGGACCCGCAGCGATTGCGTCAGATTGAACGCTGCCGCTTTGGAGACCGAGTAGGCCGGTATGACCGGCAATGGGGCGAGGGCATTGACCGACAGGTTGTTGACTATGGCTCCGCCAGAGTGAGTCAACTTCGGAAGGAAGGCCTGGATCATGCGGTAGGGGCCGAAGAGATTGACTGCGAGGTGCTGTTCTAGCAGCGAAGGATCGCTCAGATCGTCGTATATTGCCAGGCCAGCGTTGTTGATGAGGACATCGACGGAGCCGACTTTCGCAACCGCTCGTTGGATGTCATCTGGCTTGGTCACGTCCAGAATCAGTGGCACCACACGCCCATCCGGGTGTGTGATGGGCTTGCGCGTACCTACATACACCCGCTTCGCGCCCCTATTCAGGGCTTCCTGGACTAATGCCTGCCCGATACCGCGATTGGCCCCCGTGATCAGAATTGCTTTGTCTGCGATCGTCAACGTCATGTTCGCTTTCGGTGTTGAAGTGCACGACGCTGCCGTTGCATCGTCGGCGCGGTTTGGTGCCCGCATAGATTCAGATACCGTGCGCCGCCGGGATTAATCGGTGCGGCCTGGAACGACCGCCGGCTCAGGGTGTGACGGCGTCGATCGCCCGGTAGATGCGCTGCTCGCTGACCGGCCGCGCGGTACCGAGTTGTTGTGCCCACAGGCTGACCCGCAGCTCCTCGATCATCCACGCGATGTCGCGGACGTCGTCGGCGGTCGCCCGTGCAGCCGAAAGAGCATGCCGCAGTTCGTCGTATGCGGCTTGCACCGTATGTATGGTGGCCATCCTCTCGCGGTCGGCGTTGACGCCCTGCGGCAATCGCTCGAGCCGCCTGCCGACAGCGGTGAGATACCGGGCGAGGTCACCGAGATGCGCCGCGCCGGTCGCGGTGACGAAGCCGCGCGGCAGCAGCCGGTCGAGCTGTGCGCGGATGTCGGCGATCGCGTCGGCCTGCGCCGAAGGTGACGCAGCGGGCAGTCCGACCTGCACCTCATGTGCGGCGGCAAGCACCTTTTCGACCCGGCCGACAATGTCGAGCGTCGTCGACGGCAGCGCGTCGGCCACTCGCTGCCGCAGGGCTGCGAATTCGGATTGTCTCCACACCGGCGCCGCAGCCAGCACCGCCACCGCGGCGTCGGCGCAGTCGTCGAGCAGAGCGCCTAGCGAACCATCAGGGTTGGCGCCGAGAACCAAACGGGTGCGGGGATTCAGCTGGCGTTCAACGGTTTTGACGGGCGAGGCCACCGCAAGCCGCAGCAGCCGACGGATGCCGGGCCGCATCGCGACGTCCTGCTCCGCCGTCGTCGCGAATACCCGGATGTCCACCGCGCCGCCCGCATCGACGAAAGCCGGGTACCCGCGCACGGTGTGGCCGCCACTGACACGCTCGACGGTGCGCCGCAGCTCGTCGATGTCGTCGGGCCAGCCGCTCAGCCCGCTGCGCTCCAGGCCGTCGGCGACCGCCTCCGCGACAGCCCGTCTCGAAGGCCCGGCCAATTGGTACTGCAGCGCCTCGATGTCCTTGCCGCGCGCCACCTCGGTACCGTCCGCCGACTCGACGGCGAACGTCACCCGCAGGTGGGACGGCAACTTGCTGAGGTCGAAGGCATCGATCGGGACCAGCACACCGGTGCGCTGCCGCAACGCACGCTGCAAGGACTGCAGCAGCGATTCCGTTCCCGGTTCCAGGGTGGCAAGCACCGCGCGTGCGGTGTCGGGTGCGGGAACGAAGTTGCGGCGCAGGTCCTTTGGAAGTGACCGGATTAGCGCGGTGACCAACTCCTCCCGCAGCGCGGGCACATGCCAGGCGAACTCGTCGCCACCGAGTCGCGCGAGCACCTCGACAGGCACGTGCACAGTGGTGCCGTCATCGTCGGCGCCCGGCTCGAACCGGTAGGTCACCGGCAGCGACAGATCCCCCGCCTGCCAGGTGTCCGGCTGGTCGGCGGCGGCATCTTCGGTGCGCAGCAGGTCGTCGCGCGTGAATGTCAGCAGGTCGGCCGTGCGGTGCCGCTGCTTCTTCCACCACGCGTCGAAGTGCTGCGTCGAGACGACGTCGGCCGGGATGCGGGCATCGTAGAAAGCGTAGATCTCGTCGTCGCCGACGATCAGGTCGCGGCGGCGTGCGCGCTCCTCGATCTCTTCCAATTCCTCACGCAGCCGGGCATTGTCGCGGAAGAAGTGGTGGCGGGTCTGCCAGTCGCCTTCGACGAGCGCGTGCCGGATGAACAGCTCACGAGCGAGCTCCGGTTCGATCTGCGCGTAGTTGACGCGACGACGCGGAACCACCGGAAGTCCGTACAGCGTCACCCGCTCGTACGCCATCACGGCTCCGCGCTTAGCGTCCCAGTTTGGCTCGCTGTAGGTGCGTTGGACGAGATGCGCGCCAACCCGTTCCAAGAACTCCGGTTCGATGCGAGCCGCGGTCCTGCCGTACAGCCTGCTGGTCTCGACGAGTTCGGCCACGACGACCCAGCGCGGCGGCTTCTTGGTGAGAACCGAGCCGGGCGCGAGGACGAACTTTGTGTTCCGGGCGCCGGCGTAGTCGCGAGCGTCACCTTCGCGCAGGCCGATGTGCGAGAGCAGGCCCGCGGCCAGAGCCGAATGAATGCTGGCAGGGGAGGCGTCCTCGTCGGATTCGTGGATGCCGATGTCTCGGGCAATGCTGCGCAGTTGCCCGGTCAGATCCTGCCACTCGCGGATGCGCAGATAGTGCAGGAACTCTTCGCGACACATGCGTCGGAACGCGTTGCCTGAGCGCTCTTTTCGTTGCTCGCGCAGGTAGAGCCACAGGTTGAGATAGGAGATGAAGTCCGAGTGCTCGTCGGCGAACCTGGCGTGCTTCTGGCGTGCGGCCTCCTCGCGGTCGGCGGGCCGCTCCCGCGCGTCGGGAATCGACAGCGCCGCGGCGAGCACAAGTACTTCGCGCACGCATCCCTCGGCGTCGGCCTGCAGGATCATCCGCCCGACCCGCGGATCCAGAGGCAACCGAGCCAGGCGGCGGCCGAGGTCGGTGATCGCGCCGACGGCATCGAAGGCGCCGAGTTCCTGCAGCAGCGCCACGCCGTCGCGGATGCTGCGCTTCTCGGGCGGGTCGAGGAATGGGAAGTCTTCGATGTCGCCGAGCCCAAGGGCGGCCATCTGCAGGATGACCGCGGCGAGGTTGGTCCGCAGAATCTCGGGGTCGGTGAAACGCGGCCGCGACTCGAAGTCGTCCTCCGAGTAGAGGCGGATGCACACACCGGGCGCGACGCGTCCCGAGCGGCCGCCGCGCTGAGCGGCCGACGCCTGGGAGATCGGCTCGATGGGGAGGCGCTGCACCTTGGTCCTGCGGCTGTAGCGGGAGATCCGGGCGCTGCCAGGGTCGACGACGTATCGGATACCTGGCACGGTCAGCGACGTCTCGGCGACGTTGGTGGCAAGCACGACCCGGCGGCCGGTGTGCGGCGCGAAGACCTTCTGCTGCTCCGCTGTTGGCAGCCGGGCATAGAGCGGCAACACCTCGGTGTGATTGTCGAGAGAACTACGCAATGCCTCACTGGTGTCGCGGATCTCGCGCTCGCCTGACAGGAACACCAAGACGTCACCGGGCGGCTCCTTCTCCAGCTCGACGATCGCCTCGACGATCGCGTCGGTCTGGTCACGCACCTCTGTACGCACGATCTCGTGGTCGGGGTCGTCAGGATCGTCGACATTTGTCGACGGCGCGGGGACCTCCAGTGGCCGGTACCGGATTTCGACGGGATAGGTCCGCCCGGACACCTCGACAATCGGCGCACCGCCGAAGTGTTCAGCGAACCGCCCGGGCTCGATGGTCGCCGACGTGACGATCACCTTTAGGTCGGGCCTGCGGGGCAACAGCTCACGCAGATAGCCGAGCAGGAAGTCAATGTTGAGGCTGCGCTCGTGAGCCTCATCGAGAATCAGGGTGTCGTAACGCAATAGGCGTCGGTCCCGCTGGATGTCGGCGAGCAGGATGCCGTCTGTCATCAGCTTCACCAGTGTGCGGTCGCTGGCCTGATCGGTGAAGCGCACGGTGTAGCCGACGGCCTCGCCGAGCGGGGTGCCCAGTTCGTCGGCGATGCGCTGGGCGACTGTGCGGGCTGCCAGCCTGCGCGGCTGGGTGTGCCCGATGGTGCCGCGGACACCACGGCCCAGTTCCAGGCAGATCTTCGGCAACTGCGTCGTCTTACCCGACCCGGTTTCGCCCGCGACCACGACAACCTGGTGTTCGGTGATGGCCCTTGCGATCTCGTCACGCCGATCGCTGACCGGCAGGTCGGGAAAGGTGATTGTGGGAACAGCGGCTTCGCGGGTGGCCACCAGCGCCTCTGCGGCGACGAACTGCTCGGCGATCTGCCGGAGCTTCCCGGCATTGGCGTCGCCGCGCAAGTTTTTCAGGCGGCGCCCGAGCCGGGCGGCGTCGCGGATTGTCAGGCCGTCCAGGCGGTTTCGCAGCTCAGGGACAGAGGGCTCGGGCATTACATGTCGAATTCGACGAAATGGTGCGATCTACTCGTACTTTTCCGCCCATCTGTCCGTTTGGGCGAAATCAGGAGGCGGGCGACCAGTAGTCGAGCATCTCCGCGAAGGTTTCGAACGCGGGCGCCGAGGCGCCGTACGCCGCCTCGAGATGGATGCTGAGCGGGAAACCCATGTCGGCGACGCCGTCGATCACTCGCTTGTAGAGGTCGATCGTCAGGGTCCGCTTCTGCGCGGGCTCGGTTTCGGACAGCCTCTTGACGAACGCCTGCTCGTCGGCGACAGCGGCGTTGCCGGGGTCCTGGATCAGCCAGTTGATCAGACCGATGCGCGTCTCGACCTTCGGTACGAAGCCGAATGACAGCAGAATCTCGGGGCGATGGTCGGTGGACTTGGCGAACTCGCTGAGGAACCCCACGATGGCGTCGGAGTACAAGAGCTGCGTCATGCCGTAAGTCGCGCCCTGGTCGCACTTGAAGTTGAACCGGCCGTGTTCACCGTCGCGGGTCGGGATCAGGATCGCACCGCGGTTGGGCACGATCCCCTCGTAGATCGACAGCGCGTCGGTGGGCGCGACGCCGGAACCCTCACCGTCGTTCATGGTCCGCGGCACGCCGACGAATGCGATGCCTTCGATACCCGCGTCGCGCAGATCGGTCAGCCGATGGCGCAACGAAGGCTCATCCATGAAGGCGGTGACCTGAGTGCACAGCCCCTTCACCCCAGGCAGCTCCGGCTCGATGATCTTCCAGAAGTCCAACACGTCGAGGCGGGGCTTCAGCTCGCGGGGACGGTCGTCGTCCTCATCGATCATCCCCGGCATCATCACGTGTCGGATCCGGTCGTCGATGCCGCTTTCCTTGGAGAACCGCAGCACCTTGCGCGCTTCCTCCAATGCCTGCTCACGACCGAGGTCCGCATTGGGCGGTACCAGCTCGAACGCGACGGTGTTGAGGGTCAAGAGGTTGCTCCTCATTGCATGACTGTCCGCTCCGCCCGTAGGGTCGACGATGACCGTAGGGACCGGATCAGATCTCATCTCTTGCGATCGAGATTAGCGACTGGCAAACGCGCGCGGGGCGGCGGCCATTGCTGGCCTGGCAGTTATTAGTCGACGGTCGCGATCCTGCCAGCCCCGGTAAACATCCTGCCACCGGGATGAATGGCGTCGACCTGCACGTTTAACACTGCAGGAGGCGTTTAGAAATGAAGAAGTTCAGCTTTGCCGCGGTTGTGTCGAGTGCACTGGCGGTACTCGCCATCGGACTCGCAGGCCCCGCACTGGCCGATGCCGGGAGCGGTTCGAATGTGCCGCCGCCCGGCGTCCCCTACACCGTCCACCCCCAGCTGCCTGCCGCAGGGACGAACCCTTACATTCCGTTCGGTGTCGACCCCTACGTGGCGTACGGCGTGTGGGCCCAGCACTAGCAGGCACTTCAGCCGTCGCGGCCGACACCGCGATCGGGTGCGCTCATGTCCCCCGTCCCTGGTGTGCCTTCAGCGAGTCCGTACCGCAGATACACGCTCCCCTTCGGGCTGGCCACCGGAGGTTCGAGGAGTGTGACGTTCGTAGGCACCGCGCCACCGTCGAACACCTTCTTCCCGACGCCGAGCACGATCGGGTGCACCCAGAGGTCGAGGCGGTCGAAGAGCTTCTCGCGCAGAAGGGTCTGCACCAGGTTCAGGCTCCCGACGACCTTCACGTGCTTGTGCCGGTCACGGATCTCACGCACCGCGCCCGCTAGATCCGGTCCGAGCTGCGTGGACCCGGCCCACGAGAGGTCGGGCTTGCCGCGGGAGGCCACGTACTTCGGGACGCGATTAAAAAGAGTGGCGATCGCCCCGTCTTCCTCGTCCTCGCCGCCCTCCTGGTATGGCCAGTACGCCGCGAAGATGTCATACGTCCGCCGACCGAGCAGGAGGGCGTCCGTGCCCTCGTACGCGGCACCCACCTGCGCCCCGGCGACGTCGTCCATCAGGGGCGCCTGCCAGCCGCCAAACGGGAACGCCCCCTCCTGGTCCTCGTCGGGACCGCCGGGGGCCTGCCCGACGAGGTCGAGGGTTGCGAACATCTCGATGTGGATGAGGCCCATGGCTTACTCCCGATGAGTTGGTTGTCTCGGTCGGAAGGTAGACCAGTGGGCGCCGCCAGAGTCATCGCTGCGACTGCACGCAGTGTCGTACTCCAGATTCAGCCCACGTTGTCGAGAATCTCGGTGAGCGCATCTTCGACTGTCGCCGGTGGCGCGCCCGCCGCGACATAGGCAATGACGACCCGCCGCCCGTCCGCGTAGAGATATCCGTCGGTTACCAGCGGGATATTGAAGTGCCTCGCTGCATGTCCACCGAGTTCTTCGATTTCGCTGGGCGCGCCGACGCCTTGACGTGTCTGGTCGGCCAGCTTTCCTAGATACGTCAGGATGAAGTCGTGGCCGCTGCCTGACTTCAGTTGGCCAGCAAGCACTCTCAGGATCGGATTTCCGTTCTGGCTCACCAGGCCAGCAGCGAGGCTGTCGAACTGCGCAGTGGCGAAGGACGGATCGACGTCGGCAGGACAGATCTCTGAGACCGTAAAGCCGGGGATCTCGGCGAACAGTCCGCTAGCACCGCCCGGGCCGGGTACCTGCATGCCGCAGTCGACGCTGACGGGCACGATCGAGCCTGCCGATTCGGTTGTCGTCGACCCACATGCGGCACACACCACGGCGACGAGCGCTGCGAGCGTCACTGCCTTGATTCGGGTGGTCACAGGCAAATCAGGCACAATCGATCTCACTCTGGGTCGGACTAGGTGATGGGTTCTGCAAAGCATTCGATGTGTGCCTTGGAAGATTCTTGTCGTTATCTTGGCGTCGCTCTGGCCGCGCTGGCGCTCACGGCTTGCAGCGGCGGCGCGGGCAGTTCAGACGCGACGTCGACAAGTCCGGCCTCGACCACCTCCCCCCAGGCCACCGTCACCACGACCGTCACTGCCCCGCCCACTTCGCAGGCCGCCAGGACCGAGAAGTGGATTGACCTCCAAGTCGGCGAATGCCTTGCTGATCCACCACCGACCGATCCTGGCGTGGTGACCGTGTCCGTCGTCGATTGCGCGGTCGCGCACGCGGCGGAGGTCTACCAGCGTGTCGACGTGGGGGTCGATGCCGCCATCGCCGACGTCGCCGATCGCGAGTGTGGCGCGGGATTGACCCGATACACCGGCCAAGCCGTCGGCGGCGGCCCGCTCGTGGTGACGTACCTGATCGACTCCAATCAGGACAGGACGTCGGCCAATCCCCTGCCAAGCACCGTCATCTGCGTGCTGGCTGCGTCAAACGGCGGTCCGCTGACGGGATCAGCGCGCCGCTAATTCGGCTAACTCAGAACGGATTGCAGCACAACGCCATTCGGCTGCGGCGGCGGTGGCGGGTCGAGAAGACACAACCCGGTGTGATCGTAGTCGAAATATCTGCCAGGGAGGCAGAACGGTGCGCAGGTGGTTGCGGCTCCGGTTTCACCCGGCGGGCACGTGCCGGGTGGTGGCCCACTTGGCACCGGTGCCATCGCCGCCGTCAGCGCTATCGCGGAAAGCGCCGCGATCAAGGGCCGTCGCATCGGCCCAGTGTAGGTGTGACGGCAAGACCGCATCCGTAATCTCTGTGAAGTGAGCGTTGCATCGGATGCCACCGTCGTCCTGGACGACCGCTTCTCGCGCGAACTACCGGAGATGGCTGTGCGCTGGCGGGCCGAGGCGGCTCCCGACCCGCGGCTGCTCGTGCTCAATGAGCGGTTGGCCGCCGACCTGGGTCTGGACGCGGCCTGGCTGACGGGCCCCGCAGGCGTGCAGTTCTTGATCGGCAACCGGGTGCCCGACGGTGCCACACCGGTGGCACAGGCCTACGCAGGCCACCAATTCGGCGGCTTCGTGCCGCGGCTTGGCGATGGTCGCGCGCTTCTGCTCGGCGAAATCGCCTCCGGCGGGACGCTCCGCGACCTTCACCTCAAGGGTTCGGGAGCGACGCCCTTCGCGCGAGGCGGCGACGGCCTGGCCGCCATCGGCCCGATGCTGCGCGAATACATCGTCAGCGAGTCCATGCACGCGCTCGGCATCCCCACCACTAGGTCCCTCTCGGTGGTGGGTACCGGGCGCCCGGTCCGTCGAGAGACCGTGCTTCCCGGAGCGGTGCTGACGAGGGTGGCGAGCAGCCATCTGCGCGTTGGCAGCTTTCAATACGCCGCGACGGCCGGCGATATCGCGCTGGTGCGGCGCCTCGCCGATCACGCTATTTCCCGGCACCACCCCCAGTCCGCCGGGGCGGACAACCCGTATCGCGCGCTGTTCGATGCGGTCGTCACCGCCCAGGCGTCGCTTGTGGCGCAATGGATGCTCGTCGGGTTCGTGCACGGGGTGATGAACACAGACAACATGACGATCTCGGGCGAGACCATCGACTACGGGCCATGCGCCTTCATGGAGGCGTACGACCCGGCCACAGTGTTCAGTTCGATCGACACGTGGGGCCGATACGCCTATGGCGACCAACCGGCGATGGCGGCGTGGAACCTCGCCCGGTTGGCCGAGACGATGCTTGGTCTCCTCGCCGACGATCTCGACCAGGCAGTCGCCCTCGCGCAGGAGTCGCTCGACGGTTTCGCCCGCCAGTACGGCGCAGCATGGTCGGCTGGAATGCGCGCCAAGCTCGGCCTCGGCGGCATCGACGACGACGCGGCGACGCCGTTGATATCCGAACTCCTCGAGCAACTCCTCCAAAGCCACGTCGACCACACGTCGTTCTACCGTCTTCTCGGCCGAGCGGCGGGCGGCGATGTCGAACCGGTGCGCGGGCTGTTCGTCGACCTTGCCGCCTTCGACGGTTGGCTGGCGCGCTGGCGGGCACTCGGTCCCGACGCGGGCGTGATGGACCGGGTCAATCCGGTGTATATCCCGCGAAACCATCTGGTCGAGGAGGCACTGACCGCGGCCACGGCAGGCGATCTCGTTCCGTTTTCCCGGCTGCTCGCGGCGGTCACGGCGCCATTTGCGGAACGGCAAGGCCTTGAGCGCTACGCCGAAGCGGCGCCCGACGATTTCGGCGCCTATCGAACCTTCTGTGGCACCTGACTCAGTAGTGGTACGTGTCCGAAGGGGCAGGCGCGTGAACGGCTTCGTCGTCGAAGTCGGATGCTTCGATGCCATAGGCGCGAGCAAGCTCGAGGATCTTGGTGGCCCTGGCGATACGTGGCAGGTCCGACCCATTGCGTATCTCTCCGCCGTCGCGCTCGAACTCGGCGAAAAACTCTTTCGCCCAAGCGATTTCATCCTGTGACGGGGAAAGCCCTTCGTTCACCACGGAACACTGGTCCGGGCTGAGGCAGATCTTGCCGGTCATCCCGAACTCGGTGGAAACGGCCGTGGCCTCGATGAGCTTCAGCGGATTGGAGCCGATGGTCGGCCCGTCGATCGCGCTGGGAAGGTGGGCCGCCTTGGCGGCGATGGTGAAGCGCGACCGCGCATAGGCAAGTGTGGCCGGGTCCTCCCCAAAACCGGTATCGCGGCGGAAATCACCGATGCCAAACGCGAGCCGAAAGGTCCCCTTCGTCGCGGCGATCTCAGTGATGCGTTCCAGTCCCCGTGCCGTTTCGACCAGCGCCACAATCGGGACATTTGGTAGGCGTTTCGCGGTCTCGGTGACGTGATCGACCGATTCCACCATCGCCAACATCACCCCGCCGATCGAAGTGGTCGCCAAAGTCGCCAGGTCGTCGGCCCACCATTGCGTACCGAAGCCGTTGATGCGCACCCAGTCGGAATTTCCGGCTTCAAGCCAGCGCACGACGTTGTCGCGTGCGGTGACCTTGTCCTTGGGCGCGACCGCGTCCTCGATGTCGAGGACGACGATGTCGGCGCGGGACTGTACGGCGGCCTGGAACCGGTCGTCCTGCGCGCCGTTGACCAACAGCCAACTCCTGGCGAGCACCGGGTCGATGCGCGAACCGACGTCGGCCGGATCGGGCGAGTTGGTGGTGACCTGTTCGGACATGCCTAAACGGTAGCGACATGGCAAAAGGGTGGTGCAGGGTGGTAAACCTCCGGCATGGCTGAGCGCGTCACGTTCCCGAGCTCAACGGGAGAGAACCTGGCCGGGATCATCGACCGGCCTGCCGGGGAGCCCCGCGGCTGGGGGGTCTTTTCGCACGGGTTCACCCTTGGCAAGGACTCGCCCGCCGCCGCTCGCATCTGCAAGCAGCTGGCAGAGGACGGCGTCGGCATGTTGCGCTTCGACGCCCTCGGTCTGGGTGACTCGGAGGGTGACTGGGGCGACGGTTCGTTCACCCACAAGGTCAACGACGTCATCCGGGCATGCGAGTTCATGGCCGAGCGAGGGACGGTTGCCGACATCCTCGTCGGTCATTCGTTCGGGGGTGCGGCGGTGATCGCCGCGGCCCGGCAGTCACCGGGCGTGCGGGCGGTCGCCGCGCTCGGGGCTCCGATGGACCCTGCACACGCCGAGCGTCACTACGACGCGGTGGTCGACCGCGTGCTGTCCGAAGGCAGCGCCGAGTGGATGGTCGGCGGTCGCACGCTCACCCTGAAGCGGGCGTTCGTGGAGGACGTCCGCGCGGCCGCCCTCCACGAAAAGATCCGCGGACTGCGGTTGCCGCTGCTGATCCTACACTCGCCTACCGACAACACCGTCGGCATCGCGAACGCGAGCGAAATCTTTCGCACCGCGCGTCACCCGCGCAGCTTCGTTTCTCTCGAGGGTTCCGACCATCTGCTCACCGGCCCTGGCCAGGCGCGTCGCGCAGCTCGCATCATCGGCGCATGGGCGGACGCCTACCTCGTCGGCGAGTAGCGTCGACCAGGAACGTAAATCAGTTGGAGTTGCGCTTGTTTGGTTGAGTGCAAGGCTGGGTACACGGGCGTCGTTTCTTAGTGCGCATCGGAGCGGCATCGGGGCCTGCACCGGGTCCCGAAGTAGATGGGATGGTGAGGGTGTAGATGAGCATCATTGGTCGATTTCTCGGTGTTGCGGCGGCGGTATCGTCAACGCTGCTCAGTCCCCTGATCACCATTCCTTCGGCGTCCGCCGACCCATGCCCCGATGTCGAAGTGGTGTTCGCACGGGGCACCTTCGAACCGGCCGGCGTCGGCGGGACCGGGCAGGCATTCGTTGACGCATTGCGTGCGAAAGTTGGCGGGAAATCGGTCGAGGTGTATCCGGTGAACTATCCGGCGTCCATCGACTTCTCCACCGCCGCCGAAGGGTTCATCGACGCGAGCAACAAGATTCGCGACGTGGCGGCCACATGCCCGAAGACCAAGATGGTGCTCGGGGGTTACTCCCAGGGGGCGGCCGTGATGGCATACACGACCGAAGACGCCATACCCAACGGTTACACCCTGCCGGCAGGCATCGGCCCAATGGCGCCCGAGTTGGCCAACCACGTCGTCGCGGTGGCCTTGTTCGGGAAACCGTCGAGCGGGTTCCTGCAGATGATCTACACCGGAGCGCCGCCGATTACCGTCGGCCGCCTCTATGTGGATAAGACCACCGACTTGTGCATCCCCGAAGACTCCGTCTGCTCACCCGGCGGCAACGACAGCGCCGCACACAACCTCTACCCGGTGAACGGTATGACGGACCAAGCCGCCGACTTCGCTGCTCGTCGCCTGTCGTCCAACGGGACGGCCACTTAGCCGTATGGTCCTCACTCCGGGCCTCTTGCGTATAAGAATTCCAGCGGAGGGCACAGTCGCAGGCCGCGGGCAGTGAGGAGTCGACGTTTTCGCGTGGTGGGGTCGAACGGTATACCGCTACCGATCCATCGTGATCGGAGTAATGGTGGCGTTGTGCCTGGGTGGCGGCGCCTACGGGCTGACTCTGGGCCCGCATCTCACGCAGAGCGGCTTCTACGACGACAACAGCGAGTCGGCGCAGGCGTCGCGCCTCGCCGACCAGGCGTACGGGCGCGACACCTCGGGCCACATCGTGGCGATCTACACCGCCCCGGACGGCGAGTCCGTCGACGATCCAGCATTCAAGAAGAAAATCCTCGATAACCTCGCCCAAGTCGAAAAGGACCACCCGAACCAGATCCTCCGGTCAATCGGCTACTTCAAGCGCCCCGATTTGCTGCGCAACATGGCCGATGCGTCAAAGCAGCACGCGTTCATGTCGATTCAGCTCAAGGGCAACGACGACGACACCATCCTCAACAACTTCAAGGTGGTCCAGAAAGACTTCGCTATCCCGGGCGTCGACGTGAAGCTGGCCGGTTTGCAGCCGTTGGCGAACGAACTGATGGGGACCATCGCCGAAGACCAGCAGCGGGCCGAAGTGCTGGCCGTGCCACTGGTGGCGGTGGTGCTCTTCTTCGTGTTCGGCGGTGTGATCGCGGCGCTCCTGCCCGCCATGGTCGGCGCGCTGTCCATCCTCGGCTCACTGGGCATCATGCGGTTGGTCGCGATATCCGGGCCGGTGCACTACTTCGCGCAGCCGGTAGTGACGCTGATCGGCCTTGGCATCGCGATCGACTACGGGCTCTTCGTGGTCAGCCGCTTCCGTGAGGAGATCGCCGAGGGCTATGACACCGAAACCGCGGTACGCCGCGCGGTGACGACGGCCGGGCGAACCGTGGTGTTCTCGTCGGTGCTCATCGTGGCATCCGCGGCAGGCTTGCTGCTGTTCCCGCAGGGCTTCCTCAAATCGCTCACCTACGCCATGATCGCCTCGGTCATGCTGTCGGCGATCCTGTCGATCACCGTGCTGCCCGCCTGCCTGGCGATGCTGGGCCGCCACGTCGACGACCTGGGTGTGTATTCATTCCTGAAGGTTCCGTTCTTCCGCAACTGGAAACCCACCAACTGGTGGCTGCACTGGCTGGGCGCTCATGTGCAGAAGAACCAGACCCGCGAAGAGGTCGAGAACGGGTTCTGGGGCAGGCTCGTCAACCGCGTGATGAAGCGGCCGATCGTGTTTGCCGCGCCGATTCTCATCGTCATGATCTGGCTAATCGTCCCGCTCGGCAACCTGTCCCTGGGCGGCATCAGCGAAAAGTACCTACCGCCAACGAACTCGGTGCGCCAGGCGCAGCAGGACTTCGACCGGATCTTTCCCAGGTTTCGCACCGAGCCGCTGACGCTGGTGATCCACAGCAACGACCACCAGCCGGTCACCGACAATCAGGTCGCGCAGGTCCGTGCCGATGCGATGACCATTTCGGGCTTCATCGATCCGGACAACAAACCGGCCAACATGTGGAAGGAACGCCCCTACCTCGACGGCGCAGCGAAGGATCCATCGGTCCGGGTGATCGAAAACGGCCTCGTGAACCGGAATGACGCCGACACCAAGGTCGACCAGTTGCGGTCGATCTCGCCGCCCCGCGGCCTGACCGTGTGGGTGGGCGGCACACCCGCGCTAGAACAGGACAGCATTCAGAGCATATTTGCCAAGCTGCCGCTTATGGCCGTCATTTTGATCAGCACGACCACGCTGCTGATGTTCCTGGCGTTCGGATCATTGGTGCTGCCGATCAAGGCCGCGATCATGAGCGCCTTGACGCTGGGCTCGACGCTCGGCGTGCTGACGTGGATATTCGTCGACGGCCACTTCTCCAGTGCTCTGAACTTCACGCCCACTCCGCTGACCGCCCCGGTGATCGGCCTCGTCGTCGCGGTGGTTTACGGCCTGTCGACCGACTACGAGGTCTTCCTCGTGTCACGAATGGTCGAGGCGCGCGACTCCGGCACGTCAACCGTGGACGCCGTCCGCATCGGCACCGCGACCACCGGCCGCCTGATCACCGCGGCCGCGCTGGTCCTGGTCGTGGTGGCGGGAGCGTTCGTCTTCTCCGACCTGGTGATGATGAAGTACCTGGCGTTCGGCCTCGTCACAGCCCTCGTTCTGGACGCGACGGTGGTCCGGATGTTTCTGGTGCCTGCGGTCATGAAGCTACTCGGCGACGAATGCTGGTGGGCGCCAACGTGGTTGAAACGGTTGCATACGCGGATTGGGCTCGGCGAGATCGGGCTGCCGGACGAGCGTAAGCCGAGGGTGGAGCCGCAGCCGGAGCCGGAGCCGGAGGACGCGCTCGTCGGGGCTGGCGCGCTTCCGGAGTGGTCGCCGGATGACCCCACGCGTCCGGCCATTGAAGGTGCCGCTCTGCCGCAGCGCACGCCGTCGCTCGCGACGACCGCCCCGATGCCAAGCGTCGCCACCGCTCACAATCCCGAGACCAACGGCGACGGCGAGATCGAGTCGCGCGCTATTCCCGTTCAGCTCCAACAGGATTCGGATGCCACCTGACGCATCAGGCAGGGTCAACGCCAGGGTTCGGAACGACCGGCCGTAGGTAGCCGACAAGGCATAAACAAATCAGCGCCATCGCCACCACCGGCCATTTGAGGGCGACAAATGCGGCCGCCGCGAACACGCCGATCGTCACAAACGATCGCGTCCGCAGCGGTCGGCGCATCACCTGTGAGACGTCCTCGCGGGCGGGTCGGTCGACCGCTTCCCACCCAGAGGGCGAGATAGGTGACGTTCACGAGCACAAAGACGGCCGCATACAACGCCACCGGCGCGGCCGCCAGCCTGGTGTCGGCGATCCACACCGTGGCAAACGGGATCAGTGACGCCGAGAATAGATGCGCGAAGTTGAACCACACCAGCCGCGCCGTCGCCTCCTGCGCATAGCCGAACAGGTGATGGTGGTTGACCCGGACGATCGCGATGAAGACGTAGCTGACGGCGTAGCTCAGACCCGTTGGCCAAAGAGGTAGTAGGGCGCTGAAGGTATCGGCGTCCGGCGGCTTCAGATCGAGCACCAAGATCGTGATGAGCACGGCGAATACACCGTCCGAGAACAAGCGCACCCGGTCCGTGTTGGTTTGTCGCGCGGCTACGCGTCGATGTTATTGAAGCTGCCCACGGGGCTCCAGCCCCAGGTCACTGGTGGGCTGGTATGCGTTGATCATCGTGCTCAGGCCGTGGTTTCGCATCGGGTTGCAGCCAGGTCGCGATGTTGCGGACGTAGTCCTTGAAGATCGCGAGGCGCGATGGGTCGGCCTTGATTTCGGTGCCCGGCGGCTCGGTGACAAATGAGGGCGCACCGCAATCGAGATCCCAGTTGTAGTCGGCGAAATGGTGGAACGTCGACTCGGCGACGGCACGGCCTATCGTGCGGCCATCCGGCGTGAGTTCACCATCCAGCACGACGGCGAGGTTGAAGTGGCGGCCGGTCGCTGTGCTCCGGCCCTGCGCAACCGCCGTGGCGAAGGGGCCGATGGCCGACACCATGCCCTCGTGCGGGTGGGCAGGGAACCAGTCGATCCGTCCACTGGCCGACTGCGTCGTGCGCAGCAGCTCGTGCAGCGGTTCCTCTGCCAGTACCGGCTGATAGTCGCCGTTGGCACCGGAGTGATAGTTCGGCCAAGAGATGGTAGGGGTGTCCTGGTCGTCGCACATTGTGGCCGGGTCAACGTTCTTGTCGTGGAACTCGTTGACCACGCCGAGCGACCCGAGCCGGCTCAGGCAGCAACCCAAGTCTTGGTGATCGCGCGCGGTCAGCACGCCACCACCGTTCTCGCGGAACCTCCGGATGGCGTATGCGTCGGCGGCCGTGAGGCCCTCGCCCACGTCGACCGCCATCATCCACAACTGGTCATAACCGAGCTCGTCGACGTGGCTGAGCACCGGGTCGTCGTCGCCCCGGCTGGCCCGGTTGCGGGCGGTGACGTCGTGGCCTGCTGCCCTCAGCTCGTCGGCGAGCAACGAGAACCGGCTGATGTCCCAGTCGTCGGGATGGTCGGGGATGGTCGTTTGCAGCAGGATCGCAGACATCGAATCTCACTCCTTGACAAGGGAATTCGGATCGGCCGGTATGCGCAGGTGCTCGCGCGCGGCCAGTTCCTCGTCGTCAACAAGGACAAGCATGGGCTGGCCGGGATCGCAGACCATCGTGACGACGAAACGGCACTTGATGTCGTCGCGGTTGTTGCCGTCCGAGTAGTGGATCACGTCGCCGCCGGGCTCCCAGAACGCTTCGCCTGCACGGATGACTCGCGGCGCCTCGCCTTCCAGCTCGAACAGCATTTCACCCTCGATCACGTAGCCGAAGGCAGGTCCGCCCGGGTGCCGGTGTGGCGGGGCGCCTGCACTGCCCGGCGGTTGTTCGACGACCACGGTCATGGCGTGGGCGCCGTCCGGAATGAACGGCGGCTGCACTTCCTGCACGACCGTCAGCGAGTTCTCCCAATTGGCGTCATACTTTTTCGACATCTGACATTCCTCCTTGGTTGTGTTTCACGAATTACGCGACGTGAGCCAATGCGATGCGCAACCGTTGGCGTCCACGAGATGCTCGCGACATGACGGTTCCGTGCGGGATCCCCAGAATCGCTGCGGTCTCCGCGTAGGTGTATCCCTGAACGTCGGCGTAATACACCACTTTCCGGAAGCCCTCGGGCAGTGCATCCATTGCTGCTTTGATTTCGTTGTCCGGCAACGCATCCAGCGCCTCCGATTCGGCGGACCGCAGTCCCGCCGGAACGCGTGACGCACTCTCGGCAAGGTCGCGCTCTGTGATGTCGTCTACCGAGATTTCCTCCGGACGCCGCTGCTTGCAGCGGTACGCGCTCACCCAGCGGTTGTAGAGAATCCGGAAGAGCCACGCCTTGAGGTTGCTGTTCTCCCTGAACGTGTGAAAACCGGCGTATGCGTGCAGGAGTGTGTCTTGCAGTAGGTCTTCGGCGTCGGCATCGCTGCGAGTCAGCCGCCGAGCTCCGCGCGATAGGACATCGAAGAACGGCTCCGCTTCACGGGTGAAGCGCGTGGCGAGATCGGTGTCCGACTCGGACGTTCCGCTGACTACGATCTTCATGGTGATCAGACTCGCGCTTGCGAAGGCGAAGCGAACCCTTGGAAGTCCGTAGTCAGTGGTCCGTAGTCCGTAGTGGCGCACGCCGCGCACGCAACAGGCGATAGCCGCCGTAGAGCAGGGCGAAGATCGCTCGGGCCAGTGGGTTCGGCACCCTTTTCGACTCCCGCCTAACTCGCCCAGGAAATGGTCCGTAGCTGCCTGCGCGAGGTGATGCCGAGCTTGACGAAGACCTTCCGTAGATGCCATTCGACGGTGTGCGTGCTGATGAACAGCTGCGCGCCGATCTCCTGATTCGTCAGGCCGTCGCCGGCCAGGCGGGCGATCTGCGCCTCTTGGGCCGTCAGGTCGTCACCCGAACTGACCGGCTGTTTGCGCACCTTTTCCCCCGTCGCAATCAGCTCTCGACGAGCGCGCTCTGCGAACGCCTGGGCACCCATTGTGGTGAACATCTCGTAGGCGGCGCTGAGGTGCTCGCGCGCGTCGTGGCGCCGATGCACGCGGCGCAGCCATTCGCCGTACCTGAGGTGGGCACGGGCGAGGTCTACGACAACGCGTGTGCGCTCCAACCGTTCGATCGCTTCGGTGAAGAGAGCGTCGGCTTGTTCGTTGTCGGCGAGCAGGGCCTGCGCACTGGCCAAAGCACCCAATCCCCAGTCCGTGCCGCTGGCGGTCGCGCTCTCGCGGAGGCGTCGCAATGCCGGCTCGGCCGCCTCCCGTTGATTGGTGTACGCCGCGGCTTCGATAAGTTCCGTCAGCGACCAGTTGTAGGGGCCGAGATCCACGTCTTCACACGCCTGTCGGGCCGCGGCAAGTGCCTCCTCGTATCGACCCAGCGCGTTGTACAGGACGGCGCGGAAGAATCCGCTCGCACCGAGGGCACGTCCTTCGCCCCTGGCGGTTCCGTCCGCAGCCACCTTTTCGATCATCTCGACCGCCAGTGCCGGATCACCCCGCCAGGCGGCCATGGTCATGGCGTGATACCGCAGTGGCCGGTCGCCCGTCGCGGCAACAATCGCGTTTGCCTCTTCGATAAGTGTTGCAGCCGAGGCGAGCTCACCAGACACAACGCGGAATCCTGCGTTGGCGACGAGCGCCGTAGGCAATACGGCGAGTGCACCGGCGTCGCGTGCGCGCCGGACCATCTCGGCGGCCATGCGATGCCACAGTTCGTCGTCCCATACTTCGGCCGCGGCGCATTCGGGTATCGGGAACGCCAGCGACAGCCAACGCAGACATTGTCCGTCGTCCCGTTGCGCCGGTGCGCACATAAGCTCCAACGCGGTACGCAGTGCATCAAGGCCTGCGGATGCGTTACCGCCGACCCGTTCGGCCATTCCCTTCAAAAGCAGGTCGATCGGCCGTAGCACCGTCACGCGGCTGATCGCAGCCAGTGCTGCCTCCGCGACATTCTCGCGTGCCCCTGGCGCCCCGAGGCGCCCGGCGTACATCGCAGCAGCGAACGCCTCTAGATACGTTTCCCGTGCGAGATCGTCGTCGAGTGTCTCGAGCCGCCTCGCCGCATCGAGGAGTTGCGCTGCGGGCTCGGCGAGTCTCGGCGCGCCGGTTTCAGCTCGGCGGCTGCGGGCGAATTCCATCTGGGCCCGCAGAAGAGCCGCCTTCGCCCATTGGAGATCGGACAACGGTGCTAGTTCGGCGATCGCGAGGAGCTCGTATGCCGCCTCCGGTGCCGCCGCATCCCGTTTGGCTTGTGCGGCCGCGAGCGCTCTAGCACCGCGTTCAGCCGGATTCGAGGTCAATGCGGCGGCACGCTCCAAAAATGCTGCCGCTGCGGCGATTCCGCCTCTGCTCTGGGCCCGGCCAGCCGATGCTTCTAGTTCCGCTGCCACTTCATCGTCGGGTCCCGCCGCGGCATTGGCGGCATGCCATGCCCGGCGATCAGGATCCGACTGCGGATCAGTCGCGTCGGCCAGCGCGCGGTGGATGGCCCTGCGCTCGGTCAGATCGGCCACGCGGTAGGCGGCCGAGCGCATCAACGGATGGTGAAAACGCATGCGCGGACCGAACTCGATCACGCCCGCGGCTTCCGCTGGCGCCAGTGCGTCAATCGATATGCCCAGTTGCGCTGCTGCGCGCAGGAATAACGCGGCATCGCCAACGGGTTCGGCCGAAGCGACGAGCAGCAACCGTTGCGTATCAGTCGGGAGTCCCTGAATCCGGCGCACGAAGCCGTCCTCGATCGCTCCCGCCGATGAGCGCGTACCGGCAACCCAGAATCCGCCTGCAAGCTCGGTCGCGGTGACGTTTCGAGGCACCTCGACGAGCGCCAATGGAACGCCACGCGTCTCTTGTACGATCCGGTCGCGCACCCGAGGGTCGATGCCCCCCAACATCACTGAGTCCAGCAGCTCTCGAGCGTCGGCGTCCGACAAACCACCAATGACCAGTTCCGGAAGCCCGGCCAGCGCCTCCGCGCCGCCGTCGCGTACCGCAAAGACCAGCGCGACCGGCTCGGCCAAGAGACGCCGTGCGACGAAGGCGAGCGTCTGTACAGACACCTGGTCGAGCCACTGTGCGTCATCGATGATGCAGAGCAAGGGCTGGTCGTCGGCGGCGACGGCCATCAGGCTCAGCACTGCCAACCCGACGAGGAAACGGTCGGGCGTCGGTCCGACACCGCGGCCGAAGGCTACGGCCATCGCCTCGCGCTGGGGTTCAGGCAATTCATCGAGGTGGTCCATCAGCGGAGCGCACAGCTGTTGCAGCCCGGCGAACGCCAACTCCATGTCGGACTCCACACCGGCCACCTGGACGCAGCGGAATCCCGACGCCAGTTCTGCGGTGTACCCGAGCAGCGCGGTCTTGCCGACGCCCGCTTCGCCGCGCAGCACCAGCACCTGGCTGCCGGATTTCGCGGTCGCTATCAGACCCCGAAGCGTCTCGCATTCGGTCGCCCGACCGCGCAGACGATGCCCCCGACCCTGGCTCGACATAGGCTCCACCGCGTCTGTTTTGCAGACAGAACCATACCGCTTCGCTGCAAACGGAGCGCGTGGAGGCCGATCTTGACCATGACAGTCGCTAAGCGTTAACCGTCAACAAACGTCACCGTTTCTTCGAGCGCAGCCCGGCCGGTGCGGATGTAGTCCACCATCGGATCCTCGTACCCGATCGACATGCCGCAGAACAGCATGAGTTCGTCAGGGGGTGACACGATCTCCGCGACGGTCTTGCGCACCTGCGACCATGCCATCTGCGGGCAACTGTGCAGGCCTTCGGCACGGAGCAGCAACATGACGGTTTGTAGATACATGCCGAGGTCGGACCATTGCGGCAGGCCGAGGTCGCGGTCGATGTAACAGAACAGGGCGGCGGGCGCACCGAAGCAATCCCAGTTCGCGATGGCGGCCCGCATGCGCGCCTCCCAGTCCTCGCGCGCAATGCTGAGCGCGCTGTACCGCTCCTTGCCGAACGCGACTCGGCGCTCGCCGTACGGGGACTTCATTTCGGTCGGGTACATCACGTACTCCCGCTCGTCCCAGCCGTCGCCCGCGGCGACACGTTCGGTGGCGAGCTTCTTCAGCTGCGCCAGCGGAGCGCCGGTCACCACGTAGATATGCCACGGTTGGACGTTGGATCCGGACGGCGCCCAGGCAGCGGCGGACAGCACGCGCTCCAGAACCTCCCTTGAGACCTCCTCGTCGGTGAATCCGCGCACCGCGCGTCGGCTCGTGACCGCTTCGTATACGTCCACAATCGCCTTTCTCGGCTAGAGGCCCCTAAGCCTTGGCTGCCGCTTCGAGAATCCAGTCCTCGAACCGAGTCTCGAAGAGAGTCGCGCCGTCGCCGGGGCAGAGGGTGCGTTCCTCGATGTCGATGCCCCAGTACTGCGCGGCGGGATCGGCGACGACCTCACGGGTGTCTCCGCGGGCGGTCAGTGCGGTCCGGATGAGATCAGGGAGCCGAAATGCTTCTGGGCCACCGATTTCGGTGATTCCGTTCACCGGGTCACCGACCGCGGCGATGGCGAGGCCTTCCGCGACGTCGGCAGCGGCCATGGGCTGGAAATAGGCGGGTGGCATACGCACCGTGCCGTCGACGGTCGCGGAGTCGGCGAGGGTCTGGACGAACTCGAAGAACTGCGTCGCGTGCACGATGGAGTAGGGAATGGGACCGTCGCCGATGAGCTTCTCCTGCAGGAGCTTCGCATCGAAGTAGCCGCTCTGCAGGGCCAATTGCTCGGTGCCCACCACCGACAGCGCGACATGGTGACCAACCCCGGCCTCTTTCTCGGCCGCAAGCAGGTTCGCGGTCGCCGTGCGGAAGAACTCGACCGCCGCGTCGTCGAGCGTGGGCGAGTTCGACACGTCGACGACCACCTGCGCGCCCGCGAGGACGTCGTGCAGTCCCTCGCCCGTGAGTGTGTTCACACCGGTCGACGGTGCCGCGGCGACGGCGTCGTGACCGTGCTCGGTCAAGGTGCGGACCAAGTGTGAGCCGATGAGGCCCGTGCCTCCGATGACGACGATTCTCATGATGAGCCTTTCTTGGTGGTGACTGGTTCCTGACGCCCAGAACGGATAGGCGGCCTGGAACTCATCCCGACGCCAAAAGATTTCTCGTGGGCGGCAGGATTGTGTTCGTAATGACCAACAGCGACGATTCCCCCGCGACGGCCCGCCGGCGCCACATCGTGCGGCTCGCCGTATTCGTCGCGTTCCTGGCCGGGCTGTTCTATCTGGTCGCCGTGACGCGCATCATCGACGTCGAGGATGTCCGGCGGACGGTGGCGGCGACCGGTCCTCTTGCGCCATTGACCTTCGTCGTGGTGTCAGCGGTGCTCGGCGCCGTATTCGTACCGGGCCCGATCCTGGCCGCGGGAAGCGGCGTGCTGTTCGGCCCCGTGCTCGGCACGTTCGTGACACTGGGCGCGACGGTTGGCACCGCGACAATCGCCAGCCTCGCGGGCAGGCGGGCAGGTCGAGACAGCGCACGCGCGCTACTCGGCACGCAGCGCGCCGAACGCATCGACGCACTGATCGACCGCGGAGGGTTGTGGGCGGTCGTCGGGCAGCGTTGCGTCCCGGGCATCTCCGACGCGCTGGCGTCCTATGCGTTCGGTGCGTTCGGAGTTCCGCTGTGGCAGATGGCCGTTGGAGCGTTCATCGGATCTGCGCCGCGCGCATTCGTGTACACCGCGCTTGGCGCGTCGATCGGAGATCGGTCGGCACCGTTGGCATACACCGCAATCCCGGTCTGGTGCGCAACCGCCATCATTGGCGCCTTCGCCGCGCGGCACGGGTACCGACAATGGCGTGGTCACGGCAGCCAGCGAGAAGGCCCCCAATGATCAGAACGGGCTGCTATTCGCTTGCCACTTTGCCTCTGGTGGGCGCGGGCCGTAGCGCCGGACGTAGTCCTCGTGGATGCGTGCGTCTCGCTTGAGCTTGATCACGTCGACCAGGTTCGGGTCGAGGTCGTGCTGCGCCAACCGGTATCGGCGCCAAATCTTGTTCAACGCAAGCGACATCAGCAACGCCCAGATGTAGATCGGTGCCGTCATCTCGAGGTGTACGTACAACGAGGCCGGCAGAAGCCAAAGCGGACCGAGAACCAGGATCGGCGGGATCGCCATCCGGATCATGTGGCGGCGGACCGCGCCTTCGCCTGCCAGATCGTTGGCAACCCAGCGATGCATCGAGTCGGGCAGGCGTCGTCCGTACGCGTACGCGACGTACTGCAACGGGGTGGGTTTCGTGGTTTCCATTGTGGACTCCAGCGGGTCGGCGCCAACCACGGTCGGTGTGGGCACGATTTGATCGTACCCTAACTATTAGGGTACGCACAAAGTAAGTCTCGTCACACAGAAGGCTGCTGTCAGCAGGCGAGCGGTTGCAGCGCGTCGGAGCGGACGACACCGGGACTTTGTCTCAGGTGTAGGGCGATGGTCCCGCCGTCCGCACCCGTGATGTAGTCGCGCAGGTACGTGACGGCGCCCGAGCGAGTGTCAACGACCGTCTCCCCGGTGTCCGACTCTTGGCGGCCCTTTCCGATCACGACGTACGGCCCGGCGACGTACACCGGCGGCAGCGAATTCTTGACCGATACGACCTCGCCGGTGACACGCACCAGCCCGGTCTGCGGCGACCACCATGCCACTCCGGTGCCACCCTGATCGACCCCGGTCAGCCAGGCGTAGGCGGTGCCGTCTGTGGCGAGGGTCAGCCGGTCCCGGTTCATGCCGAGTGCCTCCGCGACGGGCGCCGGTATCGAGCCGGGGATCTTCAACTCGGCGCGCCTTCCCTCGACGTCCCAGATCAGGCCCGCCGCGGTGGTCCGCACGTCATACCCGGGACCCAACGCCACGTCGGCGACGGCGCCAGTGCCGAGGTCATAGGAACTGACCTTGCCGGTCTCATCGCTATAGGCGGCTCGGGTGATCCAGTACACCTTGCCGTCGAACATGGCGACAGAGTCGATGGCGTTGCGTCCGGCCCCGTAGTCCTCCTCGGACTCCTGCGTGATCGTCCGTACCGCGCCGCCCTGCCGGTCGATCACATCGACGCGCGTCAGGCCGGGCAATACCCCGTTGGAGTTGCGCGGAATGCGGATCACGCCGATGACGATCCAGCGGTCATCCATCGCCACGACCTGAGCGTCGTTGAGGTTGGGGTCGGGCACCGCGTACAACTCGGTGATCGACCTGTCGGCTCCGATGAGCAACACGTCGCGGGTGTCGCCGTTGTCGCGGGCGGCGGTGACTTCGCCGGCCCGAGTGACGATCCCCGGCACCGTCGAGACGCCGCCGGTGTTGAGCTCGCTGGTGTCGATCACCTCCCGCCATGACGCCGGTACCGCTGTCTCGCACGATGCCCGGATGGTCGGCGGCGGCTGGGCGACGGTCGTCGTCGGAGGTGCGGCCGTCGATGTGGAGGCCGGCGTGTTTCGCTCGGAGTCACACCCAGTTGTGAGAGCCAGCGCGGTCGCGGCGACCGTCACGACCGCAAGCATCGATTTCGCAATCAAGCCGACCTCCTCAGCCCGGTGGCTGGACCTTGCACATCGTCACACGACAGCGTCTGCGACCAGCAGAGATTTGCCCGTTGTCTGCACTGTTCGATCCGGCTCGGCAGGGCTCGTGGTCAGCAACTCCGCGGCCATCGTCGTCGCGATGTCGCGGGGATACGTTCGCCGGGCAACGCACAAGATGAGCGCCGCGGCAATGACCAGCGAGACCAGCATGATGAGGAAGGTGTGGTTCAACGCGGTGGCCGCAGATGACCCACCCAGTTGGGTGGACACAACGCCGAACGCAAGCGGCGCCAACCCCGTCGAAATCGACACCAGCGTGGTACGCACCGCCTCAGCGGTCCCCCATAGCCGGGAATGCACGATGTCCAGCCTCGCTGCGTTGAGTGGAGGGTTCACGCCACCCAGCCCGATCCCGGCGAAGAACGCGAACACCAACGCCAGCCACAGGCTGTGCGTGAGCAGTGTCGGAAGCATGAAGATGGCCGCCACCAGAAACGCCGCCCCGCCCACCATCATCCGGGCACTGATGTGACCGCGGGCCGTCAGCCAGTCGGCGATGCGCCCCGTGCTCAGCACTCCGATCAGCGCGCCGATCCCGAGGATGTATATGAGCAAGGTGGCGACGGCCTGGCCGATCTGAAACCGGCCGCACAGCAGCGCTACGCCGAAAGTGCTCAACCCGGTAAAGAAGAAGTAACCGAACGAGGACCCCACCACGAGAACAAGGTTGGTGCGGATCGCGAGCACGTAGCTCACGTCGCGCCACACGGATCGATGCTGAGCGTTCTCGTGAAGGACGGTAGTGGTGGCCGCCGACGCCGTGTCGCCGAGGCGGCTGCTGCCTCCGCGGCGAGGTTCGCGAAGCAACGTTGCCACGGCGATAGCGAGGATGAGTCCGACCACGGCCAGCCAACAGAACCCAAGGCGCCAACTCACTGCGCCCAATTCCCCCGCGACCAGCAGTCCCACCGCCGTGCACGCGCCCTCGCCCGCTAGCACCAGCCCATACACTCGTCCCCGCTCGCTGGGCGCGAAGTAATCGCCCATCAGCGAGGCGACCACCGGCCCTGACACCGCCACACCGGCACCGAGAGCGACCCTGCACGCCAGCAGCCAACCGTAACTGGGGCTGGCGGCGCTCAAAGCCATTGCCGCCGAACACACCAGCAGTGCCATCCACAGCAAGCGGACACGGACAGTGCGGTCGGCGAATGCTCCCGCCAACAGCGTGGCGAGTGCGCCGACGCCTGTCGATACGGTGACCAACAGTCCGACCTGGGTGTTGGTGATGTGCAACGCCTGTTTGAGCGGCACGGCGAGCGCTCCCACGGTCCCTGCATCGGCGCTCTGCAGGCCCACCGCCAAAGCCAACAGAACAATTGGCTTCCACCGCCCGGTACCGCCCGGCACGCGGGCTAGTGTCGTTGTGCGAGAAGACCTTCCGCGCGTCAGGGTCCTGACTCCCTTCCAGCCTCTGCGGTACCGACACGACCGGTTTGTCCGAGCTCAAGATACCTTGGGCGACAGCATCTTTAGCTGCGTGACCCGCACGAGTTTTGGTTCACACTCCGGACTTTGAAATCCGGATTCGTTCCGGATACCGTCCGGCCGCCGCGAGTTCAGCTGCCGTCCGCGGACCGCTCGCATGACGCTGCGAACGGAGTGCCTACTGCCAGGCAAACACCGGTTGCTCGAGTTCATTGACAGGGTCATGGCGGCCTTCCAGACACAGCCACCGCAATTGCAGCAGCACAGCACCCGTCGGTGCGTGGATCAGGTCGTTGCCTAACGGGATCTGCACGACCGGACGCGGGCTCTCCGGGATGGTGATGAAGCGCGGCGAATCGTCACGTTGCAATTGATGTAAACCCACTCGGTAAACCGCCACCACCTCGTCGGGCGCGGGCCGCGGATCGAGGCGGCCGCCGCCCCAGATCACGACCGGGGTGATGACGTACCCCGACCGTGTCGGGTAGTCGTCGAGCAGACCAAGCACCGTCGAGTCCGGCAGCGTTATGCCGACCTCTTCATCCAACTCGCGAAGCGCGGCATCGACGGCGGTTTCGCCAGGGTCCACTCGGCCACCCGGCAGCGCCCACTGCGCCGCATGTGACGAGAGGCGAGATGCCCTGCGGCACAGAAGGAAAGCGGCACCTCCCGATACGTCAACCATGCGGCCCTCGAGACCCGACTCCATCGGCCGCCCATCGATCCAATCGTCCACAGGCGCGGGGTCCACCCTGTCGTCGCCGACGTCGGAGTCGACCAACACCAATGCGACGGCCGCGTGCCGCTTCGTCGGGTCGGTCACGGCGCGGCGTTCGTGACTAGCCAACCGTGCCCGGATCTGCTCGCGCAGCTCGTCGTCGTAGGTAATCGTCACTGCTCGACCATAGGCGCGGGAATGCAACCGCCCCGACCCTGGCCACAGCTAGCTGTCGAGCTCGCCTGCGATTCCACGCTCGATCGCCACGCGGGTGCGCTCGGGCAGCACGATCAGGCCGTCGAGTTCCCTGCACGCGACGTCGTAGGCACGCTCACGTTCCTGCGGTGTCGCCGCGGGGTCCGACACGATGCGGAGCGCACGTTTCGCGCGGCCGAGCCGCTGTTGATCGGCTCGTGAGAAGGCGCTTTGCCGTCTTCGGATTGCTTCGGCCTCCGCAATGTCGAACGCGGTCACGTACTCCTCGACGGCGTCGCGGTACTCCCGGGCGACGTCGACGTCGCCTAGTAGATCGGCGGCGTCGGCGGGACGGAGGAAGTCCGCCCGCAGCTTCGCGCGGTGGAAGCGTTGCGTCAGCGGATCGCGCATGTCGGTCATGAGCGGAAAGTCGAGGAGCTTGCCGACGTCGAGTTCATAATCCAGCCAGCGGGTCTGCGCCCGATCATGCTCTCTTGTCGTCCGTTTGATCGCCTGCCACCGGGCGGTCTGATCGCTTCCACGGCTCGGCGCCTCGTCGGTCGGGCCCTCTTGACGTGCACGCGCCCTCGATACCGCCCTCAGACCGGCAATGATCACGCCGGCCAACGGCACGATCACGATCAGCAACTCGACGAGGCGAATCAACAAGCCCACTCAGCCAGAATGCCTGTCGTCTCACGGAAATACGATGCCGGCGTCGTGGGCAGACTCGCGGGCTCAGCGATCGGCCCCTTCGTGGCCCGAGCGGACCAGCGCGTTACCCGGGCGCAGGAAGCCTGGCTGCTGGAGCTTGCGGACCGCCCGCAGCGTGCCCAAGGGGATCACCCGCTTGAAGAAGGCGCCTGCGTCGAAGGCGGCACGCACTTCCTTCACGTAGGAACGCGGGATACCGAACCGGATCAGGCCCTGACTGACGTCGACGAGATCGGCTCGGCGAACGGCCTCCACCAGCGGTGCGTACGGACGAGCAGGACCATATCCCGACAGCCGATGATGCTCCGCGACGATGAGCGCCAGCTCGTCGGACCACGCCTCGCGCCCGGTCTGCTGCAGCCATGCGTCCTGCGCCTCGATCGACGGGACGAGGTAGTCCAGCGTGTCGAATGCGGCGACGTCGTGAAACGCCGCAGCGATGGCGAGTTTCTCGTCACGGTCTCCTACATCCGGGGTGAGCGCGCGGGCGAAGTTCACCACGCGATACACGTGCGCCTTGTACGCGTCGTAGCCTGCGTCGTCGCCGCGGGCGCGCTTGCGGTGAGACTCGAGGATCTCCTCGACCAGCGGCGAACTTCGGAGGATCTCGGGAGTCGTCACGACACGATCGTACGGTCGGCGGGGCCGTCGCTAAGGCACGCTGTTCCTCACGATGACCCTTCCTCCGCCGCTTCACGACGACGCCGACGAGCTGTTCGCCTCCTTCGCTGCCTGGGCCGAGGCACAGGGCACTGTGCTGTACGCGGCGCAGGAGGAGGCGTTGATCGAGCTGGTCAGCGGCGCGAACGTGGTCCTGGCGACGCCGACCGGCTCTGGCAAGTCGCTGGTGGCCACCGGCGCACTGTATGCCGCGCTGGCGGCGGGCCGGCGGAGCTATTACACCGCGCCGATCAAGGCACTGGTCAGTGAGAAGTTCTTCGCGCTCTGCGACGTGTTCGGCGCGGCCAACGTCGGCATGCTCACCGGCGACGCCGCGGTCAATGCGCAGGCACCGATCATCACCTGCACCGCCGAGGTGCTGGCCAACATTTCGCTGCGCGAAGGCGCAAACGCGGACATCGGGCTGGTGGTCATGGACGAGTTCCACTTCTACGGCGACCCCGACCGCGGCTGGGCCTGGCAGGTGCCGCTGCTGGAGTTGCCCGACGCGCAGTTCCTGCTGATGTCGGCGACGCTGGGCGACGTCACGTTCCTTCGCGAAGACCTGACGCGGCGCACCGGCAGGCCGACGGCGCTGGTCGCCAACGCCGAGCGCCCGGTTCCGCTGTATCACTCCTATGCGACCACCCCCATGCACGAGACGATCGGCGACCTCCTCGAGACGAAGCAGGCGCCGATCTACGTCGTGCACTTCACACAGGCCTCGGCGCTTGAACGGGCGCAGGCGCTGATGAGCGTCAACGTGAGCACCAAGGAGGAGAAGGCCGCGATCGCCGAGAATATTGGTCGGTTCCAATTTTCTACGGCCTTCGGCTCAACGCTGTCGCGACTGGTCCGGCACGGGATCGGGGTGCACCACGCCGGGATGCTGCCTAAGTACCGGCGGCTGGTGGAGCAGCTGGCGCAGGCAGGCCTGCTCAAGGTCATCTGCGGCACCGACACTCTCGGAGTCGGCATCAACGTGCCGATCCGGACCGTCGTCTTCTCGGCGTTGTCGAAATACGACGGCACCCGCACCCGGCTGCTCAGCGCCCGCGAGTTCCATCAGATCGCCGGGCGGGCCGGGCGCGCTGGTTACGACACCGCTGGGACCGTCGTCGTGCAGGCACCCGATCACGAGGTGGAGAACCTCAAACAGTTCGCCAAGGTCGCCGACGACCCGAAGAAGCGCCGAAAGCTGGTGCGCCGCAAGGTGCCCGAGGGCATGGTGCCGTGGAGCGAGTCGACCATGACCCGACTCCTTGAGGCCGCCCCCGAGCCGTTGACGAGCAACATGCGCGTGTCGACTGCGATGATCCTCGATGTCGTCGACCGTCCCGGCGACCCGTTCGCCGCGATGGGCAGGCTGCTCACCGACAACCACGAGCCCCGCAAGCGGCAGCTGCAACACATCCGCGAGGCCGTCGGCATCGCCCGCTCGCTGCTGCAGGCCGGCGTACTTGAGCGGCTCGATGAACCCGAAGCCGACGGGCGACGCTACCGACTGACTGTCGACCTGCCGCCCGACTTCGCGCTTAACCAGCCGCTGTCGACCTTCGCGCTCGCAGCCGTTGACGTGCTCGATCCAGCGTCGGAAACCTATGCGCTGGACGTCGTTTCGGTCATCGAGTCAACCCTCGAGGATCCTCGCCAGATCCTGGCGGCGCAGCTGAACAAGGCCAGAGGCGAGGCCGTCGCCGCGATGAAGGCCGAGGGCATCGAGTACGACGAGCGCATCGAACTGCTGGACGACGTCACGTATCCAAGGCCGCTCGACGAGCTGCTCGGGCACACCTTCGAGGTGTACGTGCAGAGCAACCCCTGGGCTGCTGACGGGCAGTTGTCGCCGAAGTCCGTCGTGCGTGAGATGTGGGAGCGGGCGTTCACCTTTCGTGAGTTCGTGAGCGTCTACGGGCTGACCCGCTCCGAGGGTGCGGTGCTGCGCTATCTCTCCGACGCGTTCAAGGCGCTACGGTCATCGGTACCGGCCGCCGCGCGGACAGAGGACGTCACTGACATCGTCGAGTGGCTGGGCGAGCTTGTGCGCCAAGTCGATTCGAGCCTGCTCGACGAGTGGGAGCAGCTCACCAGTCCGGACCAGCCGCTGAACGCACCCGTGACGGTGCCTGCGCGGCCCCGCCCACTGACCGGCAACGAGCGTGCCTTCACCACGATGGTCCGCAACGCGCTGTTCCGCCGGGTGGAGTTGTTCGCGAGGCGCCGCTGGTACGACCTTGGCGAGTTGGACGCCGGCTCCGGCTGGACGTCCGAGCGCTGGGAGGAGGTCATCGGCGCGTACTTCGCCGAGCACCACGACGTGGGAACGGGCGCCGATGCCAGAGGCCCGGCGATGCTGATCATCGACCGGCAGCCCGATGTGTGGCGGGTGCGCCAGATCCTCGACGACCCGGCGGGCGACCACGACTGGGGTCTCGACGTGGAGGTGGACCTAGAGGCTTCCGACGAGGAGGGTGCGGCGGTCATTCGTGTCGTCGACGCCGGGCGCATGGACTAGGTGGCCGGCTCACGGACCCGTGCTTAACGCGGTCATTTGCACCTGGCGGGCATAACCGCTTACCTGTTGGGATGCCTGAGATGAATCGTCGCCACATGATGTTGATGGCCGGTATCGGCACGTTGGCGGCCACGATGCCCATCCCCGCTGCGCAGGCCGCGCCGCCACCGAGCCGTTACCTCTTCGAGGACAATTTCGACGGCCCGGCCGGCTCAGCCCCCGATTACTCCAAATGGGAGCCCGCGCTGGCCAGGGAGGACATGGAGGACCCGACATTCTGGGAGCTACCCGAGAACGTCGGCCAATACCGCGACGATCGGCGAAACCTCTTCCTCGACGGCAAGTCCAACCTCGTCATCCGCGCCGCGAAGGACGGCAACACCTATTTCAGCGGCAAGCTCTTCGGCAAGTACAGAGGACCCATCGGCACCACCTGGGAAGCCAGGATCAAGCTGAACTGCCTCACCCCGGGCTGCTGGCCTGCGTGGTACCTCGCCAACAACAGCCCCGTCAATGGCGGCGAAGTCGACATCATGGAGTGGTACGGCAACGGCAGCTGGGCGCCGGGAACCGCCGTCCACGCAAAACTGAACGGCGGAGAACACGTGAGCCACACCATCGCACCGGACAGCGGGTGGCACACGTGGCGGGTCCAGTGGGATAACGCAGGCATGCGCTTCTGGTTGGACTACGTCGACGGCGCGCAACCGTACTTCGATGTTCCGGCGAGTTCCCTGCCCGATTGGCAGTTCAACACCCCTGGATACACGCTCTTTCCAATACTGAATCTCGCGGTTGCCGGTTCGGGCGGCGGTGATCCCCGCGGGGGCACATATCCGGCGGACATGCTCGTCGACTGGGTCCGTGTCTGGTAACACGCGCTTCACCATCGGCGAGGGCTACGCGGTGTACCGCGGCCCGACGACAGTGGGCAGCTTGCATCGTCATGCCGCCTTTCAGATTGTGATCAGAATGCGCGATGACGTCGCCGTCGTGGATGCAAGGGGCATCCAACACCGGGCTGCGGCACTTGTCGTGGCACCGATGGAGCGGCATTCCCTCCAGGCCACACTCGACGTGCTGACCTACTTCGTCGAGCCCCATTGCGCGTTCGCCGACCGGCTGCGCCAGCGCTACACCAACGGCATCACAGCGGCCCCCGAATTGCGCGATCTGACCGAGGACGAGGTCCGCCCGGCGGGTATCCAGCGGTCGGGTGAACTCGATCCGCGGCTGGTGCAGGCGCTGAATGCCTTGGTGGACAAGCATGTTTCGTTGCCCAGCCTGGCCGCGATGGTCGGCCTCTCACCGCAGCGCCTGCGCGCCTTGGCGCGAAGTCAACTGGGTATGCCGCTGGCGCGCTGGCGGGTATGGACGCGGCTGCGACGCGCCACCGAGGCACTTCAGAACGGTCAGTCGCTGGCCGATGCTGCGATCACGGCTGGCTTCGCCGACCAGGCGCACCTCACTCGCCAGATGCGCGAGATGATGGGCGTCACTCCCTCTGCCGTGCTGCCGATACTCCGCGGTCAGTCCTTGCCTGCCACGTAGACCGAGATCGAACCACTGACCGTTGGCACCACCTCGGCTTCCCGCACGTCGCGAAATCCGGCCTCGGACAGCAGTTCTGGCAGGATCCCGTCAGCGTTAGGCTGCGTGTCCTCCTTCCCGTCGGCGAGCTGCACGATGCGGAACGCCATGCGCATCAGGCTCGTCCGCTGCCGTCCATAGTCGGCGATCACCAGCCGGCCGCCCGATCGCAGTACCGCGAACATCGAGGCGAGCACCGCCCGCTTCATCGGCAGCGGGCACTGGTGCAGCACGAGGCTGGACACGACGGTGTCCGCCGAGTCGGCGCCAACGGAGTCCACCAGCGCGTCACCCATGCCGATTCGCCACTGCACCGCTGAGCAGCCGGCCGCTTTCTGCCGGGCCACTGCGAGCACATCGCTGTCGGGGTCAACTCCGATGATCTGGGCTCGCGGCTCCACCCGACTGAGCAACAGCGCCAACGACCCAGTGCCGCAGCCGACATCGACGATCACATCATCGGGCCGCGGAGCGGCGTACATGACAGCCAGGGCCCGCCACAGACGCTCACGCGTCAACGCGACAACGGGATCGTAGAGCCGGGTCGGCGCGAAGCGGCCCATGGCCGGGGTGAAGGTTTGGTCACTCATACCCACAGTCTCGGCTGGGCCGCCATCGCCCGTCTTGAACGAACCGCTCGTCAGCAGACCCTGGTCGGACCGGTTCGCAGCGGTGGAAAATCGTTGTGCAGGTCGTGGTGGCATAGCTGCGCCACCCGCTCGGGTCGGGGCAGGTCGCGCAGCACCTGAGGGCCGAAGTCGATCAACCATGCCTGGTCGGGTAGCCGGTTGCCGACGAGATCGCTGGTCGTGCCCGACAGGACGGTTTGGCCTCCGTGGGCGAGGTCGCGCAAGCGAGCCGCGCGGTTGATCGTCGGCCCCATGTAATTGCCTTCGTCGCGCAACAGTATTTCGCCGGTGTGCACGCCAATCCGCAACCGGATGGGCGACAGGCCAGCCTGTTGTACGGCCAATGCGCAGGACACCGCATCGCTGGGATTAGTGAAGGCCACGACGAAGCTGTCTCCCTCACCCTGCTCAATCGGCCGCACGCCGTTGTGGGCGGGGATCAGGTCGCCGAGCGCGCGATCCATGGTGATGAGCGCCGTCGCCATCTCGTCGGGCTTCGATTCCCAGATCCGGGTGGAGCCCTCGACGTCGGCCATCAGAAGGGTCACGGTCCCGGTCGGCAATGACTGCTCCGCATTGTGATCGTGAAAGTCCCTCGGCGCCAATCTGAGTCGTCGTGGGAAGCTCACGCATTCCGGCGCCGATGCTGACGGCATCCGACTTTCGGCTATCGACATGTCCGCCCCCTGTTCGTTGAACATGCTGTCGGCCAGAGCTTTTCGATATGGCTCTATCCTGCTGCGACGGGGCTTTGGTGGAAACCGTGTCAGCAACACGGTTCGCGGTGGTGTGTACACCCCCTGGCGCGAGTGCCCGGGCCGCCTCAGCGTCCGGCGGCGTCGACGGTGGCGGTGATGCGGGTACCTCGTCCGGGCCCCGTGTCGATCACGAGTTCACCGCCGATGGCCGACAGCCGATCCGTCATGTTCGTCAGTCCAACCCCCATGATCGCGCTGTCGAACCCGCGGCCGGTGTCGCTGATCACGAGGTTGAGCGTCTGTTCGTCGGCGTGGGCCGCGACAACGACCGTGGTCGCTGGGCCGCCGTGTTTGGCGGCATTCTGCAGTGCTTCGCTGCAGCAGTAATAGAGCGCGGCTTCGGTCGAAGACGGGTATCGGCCGAGGCCGTTGAGTTCTAGGTGCACGGGCACCGTCGCGCGGGCGGCCAGTGTCGGCAATGCCTCACTCAAACCGCCGCTGACCAGCAGCGGGGGGTAGATGCCGTGCGCGAGCCTGCGAATCTCCGTGATCGCGGTTTCCACCAGGTCGGACGCTTCCGCCAAGAGCGCCTGGGCTCGGTCGGGCTCGGCTTTGCGCGCAAGCTGAATGAGCACCGACAGTGAGACGAGGTGTTGCTGAGCGCCGTCGTGCAGGTCACGTTCGAGGCGGCGCCGTTCCTCGTCGGCCGCAGTGGTCAACCGGTTGCGCGAGGCCACAAGTTCGGTGGCACGTTCGGCGAGTTGTCCCTCAGACGTCCTCAGCGCCGCCGCGTTGTTCCACACGATCACCAAGAGGTGAAAAGCGTTGAACGGCACACCCACAACGATGACGAGCGTCTCGAGCCAGCGCGGCCCGTGTTGGACCGCCTCCGGAATCGGAAGGAAGCGCGCCAGCGCCGCCATCGCCAACACGCAGACCGCGGTGATCACGGTGAAGGCCAGCCCCCGTTGCCAGCGTATATAGGGCTCCGCGAAGACAACTGGGACAATGGCAACCAGCGCCATCACCGCAAGGAAGTTGGGGTTGATAACCGTCACGAGGACAGCGCTGATCCAATTCGTATAGCAGACCAGACTGATCGACTGCGAATATCTTTCGAGCCGAGCCAGTCGCAGCCCGACCGCCAATGCAACGCATTGCGGGGCGCCGACTGCCGCGAACAGCAGCACATACGGCGTTCGGTACCAGAACGCGTACTCCAGTAGCGGCAGCACGACGCCGGCGCTGGCCCACAGAGCGAGATGCCCGCCAAGAAACACCAGGTAGCGCTCCGCCCTGAAGCGGTTGATCAGATCGTGGCCCAGCAGATCCGACGAGCGGACTGCCGCGTTGAGGAGCACTTGCGGTACCCGCCAATGCGGCACCAAATGGTCCGCCGAGGACTTCAGTCCGCCGTCTGCCATATCCGACTCAGCAGTTCGGGACTCAGGTGTTCCTTGTGCAGGTAAGCCGCGGCGCCGCAGCCTGTGGCAGCCGCCGAAATGTCCTCGAGGTCGTAGGTCGACATCAGCACGACCATCAGTTCCGGTAGCGCAGCATGGATTTGCCGGGTGGCTTCGATTCCTCCCATTCCCGGCATGTGGACATCCATCAACACGATGTCAGCGTCACCGTCGCGAATGAGTTCGACGGCGGATTCACCTGTCGCGCATTCGCCCGCCATCACGAAGTCGTCCATTGCATCCAAAGTGGCGGCAGTTGCCCGCCGGAAACTGGCCTGGTCGTCAACGACCCAGACGCGCACCAGCTTCTCCGACACCGTCCCATGGTGCCCAGGCGGTTTGCCGCGCGCGATGGTGTACACACCACCTTCTTCGATCGCGTGCGGCCCACGATCACGCCGTTCCATCGTTCTGGAGGAACATCAGCACGGCTTTGACCCGCCGATCGACAGAATCGTCGGGGGTCAGTTCCAGCTTGGCGAAGATCGAATTGATGTGCTTTTCCACCGCCCGTTGGGACACCACCAGCCGTTGCGCGACCGTTCGATTGCTGAAGCCGGTTGCCAATTCGGTGAGCACCTCGCGTTCCCTCGCGGTCAGGCGGCTCAGGGCTGTGGCAGAACGAGGCTGAGCGAGCAGCGCCTCGACCACCAGCGGATCGAGTACCGTCCCGCCGCCGCCCACCTGGCGCACTGCGTCGGCTAGTTCCTCGAAGTGCGAGATCCGCTCTTTCAGCAGATACCCCCGGCCCGCCGTACCGCCCTCAAGCAACCCGGCCGCGTAGCTCGGGTCGGCGTAGTTCGACAGCACGATCACCCCGGTGTCCGGATGCGCGGTGCGCATCCACTGCGCCAGCCGAATCCCCTCATCGGTCGACGTGGGTGGCATCCGAACGTCGGTAACCAGAATCGTCGGTCGATGCGCTTCGACGAGTTCGACCGCGGAGTCGTAATCCTCGGCCGCACCGACGACGGTTACGTCGGGGTCCACCGACAGCGCCCGGGAGACGCTGTCCCGCAACAGCAGCGAATCCTCTGCGATGACGATCGAAATTCGATCACTCACGTCGCCGTCGTCCCTCCCCTGTCGATCATGATCACCGATCACGATGCTTGCCGGAAGCCGTCAGTGTCGAGTTTTCGAATTATCTCGCCCGCCGAGCCAAGTTGGACGGCCAGTTTGGTCCTTCCCAACTGGGAATACTCTCGTGGTGACGGGGGTTCACCCAAACGGTGTCGACCAAGGGAAGTGGCGTATGAAGATCGGGATCTCCACGTTTGTGACCGACGACGGTATCGATGCGATATCGCTGGCGCGTGCGATTGAGGAGCGGGGTTTCGACTCGCTGGTGATCGCCGAGCACACCCACATTCCGGCAAGCCGGGAGTCGGCCTATCCGATGGGTGGCGAGTTGCCGTCGATCTACTACCGGACGCTGGACCCGTTCGTCACCCTCGCTGCAGCGGCGGCGGTGACTTCCAAGATCGAGCTGTTCACCGGGATCGCATTGCTGATTCAGCGTGATCCGATCATCACGGCGAAAGAGGCCGCGAGCATCGATCTGATCTCCGGTGGCCGGTTCGTGTTCGGCGTGGGCGCCGGCTGGAACATTGAGGAGTTGAGCAACCACGGCACCGACCCGAAGACGCGGGGTGCGCTGCTCGACGAGCGCATCGAGGCCATCAGGGCGCTGTGGACGACCGAACCTGCCGAGTACCACGGAAAGTACGTCGACTTCGATCCGTCGTACATCCGCCCAAAGCCGGTCCAAAAGCCGCACCCGCCCATCTACATCGGCGGCGACTCCGACGCCACCGTCAAGCGGGTGATCCGACACGAGGCGGGCTGGATTTCCAACCCACTCCCAGTTGAACATCTGGGCAAGCGCATCGCTTCGCTCCGCGAGGGCGCCGGGCACGACGTCCCCCTTGCGCAGTTCGGCACACCCGCCGATCACGACTACTGGCACGCCGTCGAAGATCTGGGGTTCGGGCAGGTGGCCCTGCTGCTGCCCACCAAGCCGCTCGACGAATCACTTCGCTTGCTCGACGAGTACGCCGCGCTGGTCGCTCAGTATCGCGGCTAGCTTAGAGCTGCTCCGGCGGCGAAACTGTTGCTATCGAATCGACATCCATCCTTGATGCCCCTGTGGCACAAGCAGGTAACTCTATTTTGATGTACGTGAGTAGTCGGATGGCAGCCGTGTTGGGCGTGGTGGCGATACTCGTAGCCGCAGGCGGGGTGGTGCCGCACGCGCTGGCGGACCCGGAACTCGACGTTTCGGCGCCGACGGATGACGCGCAGCCCGCCTTCACCGGCACCGCACCATTTGCATCACCGACCATCAGGCCGGCCGACGGCACAACGGTCGGCGTCGCGATGCCGGTCGTGATCAACTTCGCTACTCCTGTCGCCGACCAAGCCGCAGCGGAACAGGCGATTCAAATCTCATCGGACCCGCCGGTTCCCGGGAAGTTCTACTGGATGAATGCCTCCCAAGTGCGATGGCGGCCATACGACTTCTGGCCTGCGCACACGGTAGTCAATATCGATGCAGCCGGGACGGAGTCAACCTTCTCGACCGGGGACGCGCTTATCGCGACGGCCGATAACGACACGCACACGATGACGATCACGCGCAACGCAGACGTGGAGCAGACCTTCCCAATATCGATGGGCAAACCGGGCCACGACACCCCGGATGGCACCTACTACGTTCAAGCGAAATCCCCTGACGTCGTGATGGATTCGGCGACCTATGGAGTGCCGAACACGTCGCCGGACGGCTATCGAGTGCATGTGCAGCTCGCCGTCCGGTTCGACAACAGCGGCAACTACGTGCACAGTGCGCCATGGTCGGTGGCCGACCAAGGCGAGCGGAACGTGAGCCATGGCTGCATCAATGTCAGCCCCGCCGACGCGAAGTGGTTCTATGACAACTTCGGTGAGGGTGATCCAATCGTGGTAACCAACTCCGTCGGTTCCTACACCCAAGACGACGGCGCTCAGGACTGGCAGCTCTAGACGGGGCCCGAGAGGCGGTGGCGCAGGGTGGCCGCCTTGAGCGTCAGGTGGTTGCGCTCGGCGACGTTATGCGCCTTTGCGGCAGCCTCCACGTAAAGCGTTGCCGCCGTGGTGATATCGCCTGCCCGCTCATGGAGATAGGCGGCCGCAGCTGTGTACCGCGGGAGCATTGAGTCGAGTTCAGCGAGGGCGGCAAGCCCCGCCTGCGGTCCGTCGGCCTCACCGACGGCGACGGCGCGATTGAGCCGCACCACCGGGCTGTCGGTCAGGGTGACGAGCTCGTCGTACCACTCGACGATCTGCACCCAGTCGGTCTCGTCGGCTGTCTGCGCGTCGGCGTGCAGCGCAGCGATCGCGGCCTGCGCCTGATACTCCCCGAGCCGATCGCGGGCCAGCGCAGCCTGGAGCACGGCCACGCCCTCGGCGATCAGGTCGCGCCGCCACAGGCCGCGGTCCTGCTCGGCCAGCGGCACGAGGCTGCCGTCGGCGCTAGTGCGAGCCGGGCGTCTGGCGTGGTGGAGCAGGAAGAGGGCGAGGAGTCCCGCGACCTCCGCGTCGTCGGTGGTCGCGGCGAGCTGACGGGCCAGTCGGATCGCTTCCGCAGCGAGGTCGACGTCGCCGGTGTAGCCCTCGTTGAACACGAGGTACAGCGTTCGGAGGACGGTGCGCAAGTCTCCTGCGCGATCAAGCCGGACGTCGCTCACCGTGCGTTTGGCGCGGCTGATCCGCTGAGCCATCGTCGATTCGGGCACGAGGTACGCCTGCGCGATCTGGCGAGTGGTGAGCCCGCCGACGGCACGCAGCGTCAGGGCCACGGCCGACGCCGGGCTGAGGCTCGGGTGCGCGCACAGAAAGTAAAGCTGAAGCGTGTCGTCTGCGGATTCGGTCGGTCCGGGCGGCGGCTCATCTGTCGCTCGGAATTCGCGGTTGTGCCGTGCCGAGTCGGATCGCGCGAGATCGATGAAGCGGCGCCACGCGGTGGTGATCAGCCAGCCCTTGGGGTCGTCGGGATATTGATCGGACCACGTCCCCCACCTTTCAATGGCGCGAACGAGCGCTTCCTGGACCGCGTCCTCGGCGGTCGCGAAGTCCGCCCCGCGGTGGACGAGGGCCGCGAGCACGCCGGGAATCAGGTCCCGCAGCTGGGTCTCATCCACCGCATCGGCGGCCATCTAGTCGGTGAATTTCGGCGCTGCGGTCAGGAACGACCGCACCTCGAGCCACTCGTGGATGGGCTTGCCGCCCGCGCCGGGTGCTGCGGACAATTCGCCGGCCAGCTCGACGGCGCGCTCATACGAGTCGACGTCGATGATCATCCAGCCGGCGATCAGGTCCTTGGTCTCCGCGAAGGGGCCGTCGGTAACGGGCGGCTTGCCCTCGCCGTCGGAACGGATCCAGGCGCCGTCGGGCGCCAGGGCCTGGCTGTCGACGTATTCGCCGTTCTCTTGCAGGCGCTTCGCGAAGTCGTTCATGTACTGGATGTGCGCCTGGACCTCGTCGGGCGTCCACTCGTCCATCGGCACGTTGTTGACGGCCGCAGGTGCGCCTCGGTAGTGCTTGAGGAATAGGTACTTGGCCACGGGTTTCTCCCTTCAGGATGGCGACCCTAGTTGGTCGCTCACCCCTGGGACGGAGCCGTCACGGCGTTCTCGACATCCAACGCGGAAGTCTTTATGCGCGACGAAGGGTCAGCAGGGTGATCTCACTGGGCGCGAAAACCCGAAAGGGCGGGCCCCAGAATCCGGTTCCGCGGCTCGTGTACAGCTGAGTTCGCTCACCGTGTCGACTCAGACCCTGCACTACCGGTTGATCCAATCGGACGAGAAAGTTGAACGGCCAGATCTGACCGCCGTGAGTGTGGCCCGAGACCTGGAGATCGACGCCGGCCCGCATCGCGTGCGCGACCTGTTTGGGTTGATGTGCGAGGAGAAGGACCGGCAGTGACGGGTCGGCTCCCGTGAGGGCGGACTCAAGATTCGCGCCGTGTCCGCGGACGCCTGACGCCTCGGCGGTGGCGTCATCCACTCCGGCGACGATGAGCCGGGCACCATCGCGTTCGACGGTGATGTGTCGGTTGTGCAGGGCAGCCCAGCCGATGCTCTCCATGTAGTCGAGCCAGCCTTGCGCCTCGCTGAAGTACTCGTGGTTGCCGGTGACGTACACGCGGGCAGACCTCGCCGCCACCGACGCGAGCGGACGCGCCTGCTCCTCGCGGATGTCCACCGTTCCGTCAGCGATGTCGCCGACGTGGCACACGACGTCCGCGTCGAGTTCGTTGACCCGCGCGACGACGGACGCCGACCACCGTGCGCGATCGATCGGCCCGTAGTGCGTGTCGGTGATCAGCGCGACGCGCAGACCATCCAGACCGCTACCGAGCCGGGCGATGGCGACATCGAGCTTCCTGACGCGCGGAACGCGCATCGCCTCGGCGTAACCCCACACGAGGAACACCATCACCGCGGCCAGGACGGCTCCCGCGACCAACCGTCCACGCGCCGGATCCTCGACCCCCGCGATGAGCAACGCCAGCCGCAACAACTGGCCCAGCACCGACCAGACGAACATGATCCAGGCCGCGCCCAACAATGCGTCACCTGCAGAGGCGGCCCAGTCGAGATGTCGGCGGCCGTGGCCCAGCATCATCAACAGCGGCAGTGCGGCGAAGGCCGCGACAAACAGCAGCGTGCCGACCACGAAGACGGCCGTCGGCCAGGCGGCGCCAGCCGCAAGCAACGTCCACCACGGCACACCGAACAGCAGCAGCATGATGGCGAGCACGACGACCAAGCGGCGCCAATGTCGCGATCGCCTTGGTGGGTCGATCGATTCGACTACTTCTGCCGGGGTGTCTGTCATCGCGCCTCGATCTCTTGCGTGCTCCTCGAAGGACCCAATGACGACGTTACCGACGTGTCCGGTCGCCGATGATTGGCGCATATTGACTCATAACACTATTTTTCTTGGCGTGACGTTCTCAGCTGGCGCGGTCGCGCGGTGGATCTCCCCCTTCCTGGCCGTCGCGGCCGTCGCAGCCATTGGTTGTTCTGTCGTCGCGGTGCCGTTCGGACCCGCCCCGGCGGTTCGCCTCGTCGACGACGCGAACCCGCTGGCCGGGATGCCCTTCTACGTCAACCCGAAGTCGAAGGCCGCGGCCGCGGCGGCCAGCGCGAATCCGCCGAGTCCCGAGCTGAACGCCATCGCAAGCACGCCGACGGCGTACTGGATGGACCAGGCATCTACTCCTGCTGTGGACGCGAAGTACATCGCCGATGCACAGGCTGCGGGGACCATGCCGATTCTGGCGCTCTACGGAATCCCGCACCGCGACTGCGGGAGCTTCGCCGCTGGTGGGTTCGGGTCGGCCGACGCCTACAAAGGATGGATCGATGGCGTCGCAGCCGCCGTTGGCTCCGGACCGGCGGCGATCATCCTCGAACCCGACGCGCTCGCCATGTCCGACTGCCTGTCGGCCGGCCAACGCCAGGAACGCTTCGACTTGATCCGCTACGCCGTCGACACGCTCACCCGCAACCCGGCCACGGCCCTGTACATCGACGGCGGGCACTCGCGCTGGGTGAGCGCCGAGAAGATGGCAGGCATGCTCAACGGCGTCGGTGTCGGCAAGGCGCGGGGCTTCAGCCTCAACACATCGAATTTCTTCACCACTGATGAGGAAATTGGCTACGGCGAGGCGATTTCGGGGCTCACCAATGGCGCGCACTACGTCATCGACACAGGGCGCAACGGCGCAGGCCCGTCGAGTGACGCCATGTACTGGTGCAATCCGAATGGCCGCGCACTCGGTGCGGCGCCTACGACCCAGACAGCGAGCGGCCACGCCGACGCCTACCTGTGGATCAAACGTCCCGGTGAATCCGACGGATCCTGCGGCCGCGGGGACCCCGGCGCAGGGCGCTTCGTCGATAGTTTCGCCATCAGTCTGGCTCGCGGCGCCGGTCAGTAGCTATGGCGCGGCAGGCAGCAGGCTGACGACCATGTCGATGAGCTCCTCCGCGGTGATCTGCCACTTGTCGTAGACGAGGTGGCCGCTGCCCTCGAAGCTCGCGATGCCGTGGGCGTTGGTCAGCAGCAGGGCCCCGTAGTGTCGCGCATGCTCGGGGCCGACGACGCGACCGACGATATCGATGAACAGATCCCACGTGCGTTCCGCCGCCTGGACCGCCGCCGTCGGGTCGCCGGCCGGCGTGGTGAACATGAGGCGGTACAGGTGAGGTTTGGCGCGGCCGATGGTGACCAGCGACAGCAGCGCGGCACGCAAGCACTGCCCCGGCGGGTCGTCGCTGCTCGCCAGGACTTCGAGCGTGTCGCCCAGCTCGCGCACCGCATTCGTAGCGAGGGCAGTGAGCAGAGCGTCCTTATCCGCGAAGTGGCGATACGGAGCAGAGCGCGAAACACCTGTGCGGGCGCCGACCTCACGCAGCGTCACCGCCTCCGGACCACCGGCGTCGAGCAAGGCACACGCGGCTTCGAGCAACGACTGTCGCGTCGCTGCGGCGGTTTCTGATCGAGTAGCCACCGGCAGGAGCGTAAGCGCAACCCGTTGAGTTGACAATGTCAGCTCAACTGATAGTTTGAGATGACACTGTCAACTCAAACTATGGAGACCGCCGTGTCTGGCTCGAATCGACCCGACTGCCGTCAGTTGGTTGTCGTGACCGGCGCCTCGACCGGAATGGGTGCAGCCACCGCGCGAGAGCTCGCGGGTAGGGGTTACCACGTGCTGGCCGGGGTCCGGCGGGAAGTCGACGCCGACGCGCTGCGGGTCGTTGGGATCGAACCCCACATCCTCGACATCACCGATGAATCCGACGTGGCCGCCATCGCAGATCGCGTCGCCGACGACCCGCTGCGGTGGCCGCTGCGCGCGCTGATCAACAACGCCGGCATCGCAGTCAATGCGCCCGTCGAAGCCCTGCCGATCGCTGAGTGGCGAAAGCTGTTCGAAGTCAATCTCTTTGGCCACATCGCGATGACCCAAGCGTTGCTGCCGGCTCTGCTGCACAGTTCGGGCACCATCGTGAACATCAGCTCGGTCGGCGGGAAATTCGCCATGGCGACCTACGGCCCATACGCGGCCTCTAAGTTCGCGCTCGAAGCTGCCAGCGATTCCCTGCGCCGAGAAGTCGGCCCTCTCGGAGTAAAGGTCGTCGTCGTCGAACCCGGCGCCGTCAAAACCAGAATGGCCGAACGCGCAGTGGCCAGTGCCGATCGAGTCAATGCCAACATGACGACAGACCAACTCGGCCGCTACGCGGATCTGACGGCGGCCGTGTCAGCACAACAACTTTCGTTGAGCAAGGATGGCGTGTCTGTCGAGCGGGCCGCGAAGGTTATCGCCAAGGCGGCGACCGCATCGAAGCCGCGTACCCGATACACCATCGGATCGGAAGCGGCGCTCCTGTGGTTGACCCGCCTGGCCTCCGACCGGTTCCTCGATCGCATGCTGCAGCTGGCCCTTCGGCCTCACACGGTCGCGGACGCTTAGGACTGGAGTCGGCGCGTTAGTGTGCTTTGGTCGGCTTCAGCGAACACGCCGATAGAAGAGTTGAGCAAATCTATGACTGCACCACCAGAAGCGTCGGCGCTCGAATCGCGGGTCGGCCACTACTACGAAATGGACGGCACCTACCTGGTCGGCCGCGAGAAGGTACGCGAGTACGCCCGCGCAGTGCAGGACTACCACCCCTCGCACTGGGACGTCGCCGCCGCCGCGGAATTGGGCTATCCGGACCTGGAGGCACCGCTGACGTTCACATCGACCCCTGGCATGACCTGCAATCGCCATATGTTCGAACAGGTGGTCGTCGGCTACGACACCTACATGCAGACCGAAGAGGTCTTCGAGCAGCACCGCCCGATCGTGGCCGGCGACGAACTGCGCGTCGACGTCGAACTCACGTCGGTGCGCAGGATCGCAGGCAGAGACCTGATCACCGTCACCAACACCTTCACCGATACCGCCGGCGAGCGGGTGCACACCCTGCACACCACCGTCGTTGGCCTCACCGCCGAGGACCTCGATCCGGAGATCAAGACGGCAGTGCAGAACATGATGATGCACGACGTGGACATCTTCGGAATCGGCGAAGAGGAGTACCACAAGACGGTGCGCCCGGCGGGCGAGATTCGGATCTCCGAGGGAGGCGCCACACGCACGCCAGGAACGCCGTCATTCGACGACGTGAAGGTCGGCGACGAGCTGCCGGTGCACCACACCCGACTGTCCCGCGGCGACCTGGTGAACTATGCCGGTGTGGCTGGTGACGCCAACCCCATTCACTGGGACGAGGACATCGCCAAGCTGGCTGGGCTGCCCGATGTGATCGCCCACGGAATGCTCACGATGGGTCTGGGTGCCGGATTCGCCTCCGCATGGTCGGGCGACCCCGGTGCGGTTACTCGCTACGCGGTGAGGCTGTCGGCGCCCGCGATCGTATCGGCCAAGGAGGGCGCGGACATCGAGTTCAGCGGCCGGATCAAGTCGCTGGACCCTGCGAGCCGTAGCGGTGTCGTCATCGTCGGCGCGAAATCCGATGACAGGAAGATCTTCGGCCTGGCGACGTTGAGCATCCGGTTCCGCTGAGCCGCGACTAGACGGCCGCTCAGCCCTGTTCCTGTCAGGTTCCTGTGAGATCCTACGGAATTACTTAGATCAGGTAGCGTTTTAGGATACGGAGGCTGACGGCAAGTGGAGCGACTCAGGTGAATCTCGGTGGGTGGGGTGATCTCACGATCCTCGCTGCCGTGATGGAAATCCTGTTCGCCACTTGCGTATTCGTATACATCAGTCGGCTGGAGAAGCGGACGTCTCACCCGCTAGGTGAAAAAGTGGGCACCCACAAAGCGGTGCTAGCCAAACTGCGCAAGCGCGAACCGATGTCGCAAGAAGAAGTGGACTATGCCACCGAACTGGTCGCTGACGCTCGATCGCCGCTTGCGTACGCGATACCCGCGGCCCTGTTCACCATCGGGTTCTTCTACGTGGTCGGCTGTCTCTTCATGCTCCACTTGGATGGCGGCCATCCGTCCTTCCGAACGTTCATCGGAGGCATCCCGATGTTGACCTCCATGAACATCGCGGCTCAGCTGCGCCGGGTCGCGCGGTTGAAGGGAAAGTTGCAGGATATTTCGGTATTGGAGGACGAGCCGTCCAACGAGCTCGCCCCAGTTGGCTAGCGAAAGCGCCTGCTGTCCAACAACATCCAATCACGCTTGAGAATGCCGCTGCGCTCTAGGGGCCGACGCGTCATCGTCTTCCCATAGCAGTAATTGGCGAACCGATTGGCGAGTTCCAAAGGGCCGAAGCATTTGGCTGGCGGGGCGGGGACGCACCTTCAGCGGCCACCAGAACCAGCGGCCGAGCAGCGCTGCGACAGATGGGGTCATGAATGAACGCACGATCAACGTGTCGAACAGCAGGCCGAGGGCGATCGTGGTCCCGATCTGACCGAGAATCCGCAAGTCGGCGAACACGAACGAGGCCATAGTGGCTGCGAACACCAGACCGGCCGCCGTAACCACCGCGCCGGAGCCGGCCATCGCCCGGATGATGCCGGTATTCAGGCCGGCGCCGATCTCCTCCTTGAACCGAGATATCAGCAGCAGGTTGTAGTCCGACCCCACCGCCAACAGCAGGATGACGGCCAGTGCCAGCACAATCCAGAACAGGTGGATACCAAGGATGTCCTGCCAAATCAGCACAGAAAGCCCGAACGAGGCCCCCAACGATAGCGCCACGGTACCCACGATCACGACCGCGGCGACGATGCTTCGGGTGATGAACATCATCACGAGCAGAATCAGGCTGAGCGCCGCGATCCCGGCGATCATGAGGTCGTACTTGGCACCGTCCTGGATATCCTTGTAGGTGGCCGCAGTGCCGGCGATGAAGATCTTGGACCCGGCCAGGGGCGTGCCTTTGACTGCTTCCTGCGCCGCGTGCCTGATGCCGTCGATGTGCGAAATACCCTCAGGCGTAGCGGGATCGCCGTCGTGGGTGATGATCATCCGGGCGGCTTTACCGTCCGGTGACAGGAACAGCTTGAGCCCGCGCTGGAATTCCGGATTGGTGAACGCCTCCGGCGGTAGGTAGAACGAGTCATCGGTTTTCGACGCGTCGTACGCCTGACCCAGGGCAGTCGAATTCTGCAGCGCCGCCGCGGTCTGGTCGTTGATACCCGAGGTGGTCGCGTAATTGGTCAGTGTCAGGTCGCGGTTGGTCTGCTGACTCTCGATCTGCGGCGGAATCAGCGCGAGCAGCTTCGGTTGCAGCTCATCCAATTTGGTGATGCTGCCCGTGACGTTGCTCAGTTGATCGGTCAGCGCATCAATACCGTCGAGTGCGTCGAAGAGGGATCGCAGGGCCCAGCAGATCGGGATGTCGAAACAGTGTGGCTCCCAATAGAAGTAGTTGCGCAGCGGCCGGAAGAAGTCGTCGAAGTTGGCGATCTTGTCACGTAGGTCCTGGGTCGTTGCAACCGTCTGCTGGAATGCCTTGGTCTGCTCGTCGGTGGCGGCGCTGGATTGTTGTTGCAGCGCATACTGACTCCGCAGAATATTGATGGAGTTGTTGATCACGTCGACCTGCTTGAGCAGGTCGGCCCCGCGGGCCTGCTGATACGGCAGGTTGTTGATCTGAGCGGCGCTGCCCGCGCTGATCTGGAACGGTATCGACGTGTGGTCCAGGGGCGTGCCGAGCGGCCGGGTGATCGACTGCACCTGTGCGATGCCGTCGGTGTGGAAGACCGCCTTGGCGACGCGCTCCAGCAGGATCATGTCAGTGGAATTACGTAGATCGTGGTCGGCTTCGATCATCAACAGTTCGGGATTCAGCCGCGCCTGCGAGAAGTGGCGTTCAGCGGCTGCATAGCCGACATTGGCGGGGGCACTAGCAGGCATGTAAGGCCGGGCGTCGTAGCTCGTCGTGTATCGCGGCAGGGCGAGCAGACCGATGAGGGCGATAGCGATCGACGCCACCAAAATCGGCCCGGGCCAGCGGACGATGGCCGTGCCGATGCGCCGCCACCCTTGGGTGCGCATGGGGCGGGCGGGGTCGAACAGGCCGAAATGGCGACCGATGACCAGTAGTGCCGGCGCCAGGGTCAACGCTGCTACCACTGCGACGAGGACGCCGGTACCCGCGGGAACGCCAAGGCTCTGGAAATACGGAAGGCGAGTGAAGGTCAGACACATCACCGCGCCGGCGATCGTCAGGCCCGAACCCAAGATGATGTGCGCGGTTCCGTGGTACATCGTGTTGAACGCCGATACGCGATCCTGCCCGGTGTGACGCGCTTCGTGAAAACGGCCGAGAAGGAAGATCGCATAGTCGGTTCCGGCGGCGATGACCAGGAGCGTCAGCAGATTGGTTGAGTACGTCGACAGCTTGATGATTCCGGCGTTCGCGAGGACGGCGACGACGCCGCGGGACGCCGTCAACTCGATCATCACTGTGAAGAGCACGAGAAACACTGTGGTGAGTCGACGGTAGAGCGTAAACAGCATCACTGCGATCACCCCGAGGGTGATCAGGGTGGTCTTCAGGGTGCCGTGGCGGCCCACCTCGAACTGATCGGTGACCAGCGGCGCGGCGCCGGTGACGTAGGCCTTGACGCCGGGCGGCGGCGGCGTGTGGTTGACGATGTTCCGCACCGAGTCGACCGACTCATTGGCTAGGGACTCGCCCTGGTTGCCTGCGAGGTACAGCTGCACCAATGCCGACTTGCCGTCGGAGCTCTGCGAGCCGGCCGCTGTCAGCGGATCGCCCCAGAAATCCTGAATGTGCTCTACGTGCTTGGTGTCCTGGGAGAGCTTCTGAATCAATCCGTCGTAGTAGTGATGCGCGTCGGCACCGAGCGGTTGATCGCCCTCTAGGACGATCATTGCCGAACTGTCGGAGTCGAACTCGCCGAACACCTTGCCGATACGTTTACTGGCCTGCAACGACGGCGAATCCTGCGCGCTCAGCGATACGTTGTGTGCTTCGGCTACGGTCTCCAACTGCGGCACGAAGACGTTCGTCAGCACAGCCAGGCCCAGCCAGAACAGCGCGATGAGAACCGAGTAGCGCCGGATGAAGTCGGGTACGCGCTGGGTGCTCATCCGGATTTGTCCAGGCAGTAGGGGAAGGCGTTCGAGGTGTTCACCGATCTTTCGTCCTTGACCACATCGTCGATCTTTATTCGGCAGCCGATCGAGTCGCTGTTGCCCTGGGCCTGGACGTTGACGAAGACCGCGGGTTGAGTGGTGGTGGTGTCGTAGGCCCATGGCAACGTGGCGGCGTCGACGCGCTGTGGTTGAGCATTCACGTCCAGGTAGGTGATGGTTGCCACTGTGCCCGACGGGCCGAAGACCTCCAAGACCACGTGCTTGGGGTTGAACGGGACGATGTCGTTCCCGGAGCCGCTGGGTGTGGACGTGACGTCTTGAGAGCCGAAGACGCCGTGCAGCCGATACACAGCGAATCCAGCCACCGCGATCACAGCCACCGCCACCAGCACCATCCAGCGTTGGCGGAGTCGCCGTCTGATCGAAACCCGCTGCATCCGTGACCCTTTCATTAGCGGCGACAGGCGCGGACGGTAGGGATGTTGGCCTTTCCTCTAGGGTGGCTAATCAATTAGGTTGACGGTACGACACGGGACCGGACTCCACAACACTGCGTGGACGAGTCTGGCGAAATCGTCGTACGCCGAACCCGCGACATTTACAGCCACCTCGGCGCCCGCCCCTCTGGCGCAGCGAATATGCGTTTGGTATGCGACCGCTTGGCCTGCCGTGCTTCGGATCCCTGGAACGTGTCGCGGCCGTCGAGGGCGCCATGCACTAAGCGGGGGCCTCATCACTTCGCCTGCCTGCCAGAGCAGGCCCGCTCGTGACGCCGAGTACCAGAGGAAGACAGCTTGGCAGGTCCCGGTTCCCGTGCTGGAGTAGCAACCGGACCAACGGTTCCAAGAGGCTACTCCGACGAGGAGTTGGCCGAACTCGATTCACCTCGGACTTCAGCGATTTCGTCGATGATTAAGATGACGGCAGCCGCCCCTTTTGCGGTTTGTTGTCGGCGTCACGAGACGATCTTCGTTGAATCGTATTGTGGCCCATCGGTTCACAAACGACGGCGAAAAGTCAGGGGCTCTCACACCAGCGAGTCGCCCTTTGTCGAGATGCAGCGAAGATTGGCAGGGCTCGCGGGCTACTTTGAGCAAACTTCAGCGTGCCGCAACGACTGGTCAATCTTCTGCCGCGAGCGTGCCGGGGATTCCACGCGAGACAGCCCGCCCTGACCCGGCAGGCCCACGATCCTGTACTTGCCAAACGTCTGACCGGGGCGCAAGCCCATCGCCCCTCCCCGACGAACTAACGGGCGTGAATATTTAGTCGTGGACACCGACTCGGATCACGGGCACTGCCCCGTGGTTGTGCACTCCGATGCGAGCTGACTAGCCTTTGCAGTCGGCGATGCCACACTCGTCTGCAGCACGGTCGTGGCGGGCGCCGCGGTAACCGTGGCACCCCAGGTCATGGCCGTCACTGTCGGCGGGAAGTACTGGCTGTTGGCCGCTCCATTGCCTGAACCGGCAACCGCCTGGCCCGGGTCGGATGTGGCGAGCACGACCAACGTCGCGGCAACCACGGCAGCACCACCAACTACAGCGGGTAATTTGGTTCTCATTTTCGTCCTTTCGCTAGTTTCACTATTTGTCGCTGTGGCCTATCGGCGCAGTTGCGGCGTTCGGGGAACTCACGGACGCGACCAACGCATTTGGTGCAGCATCATTGCTCGGCGTATCCCGTTTGGCACCCTGCCAAACTCACATTGTGGTCGCAACTCGTCCCATTGTCGCTCCTCGGCAACGGTTTGGCACGTTAAGAACATGTTGCTTTCGGATCGGCCAGCTTCGGCTACCGCCCGACGCGACTCCGGCGCGGCTGTGGCAACTGAAACGCCCTGGAAATGATGGAGGCTCCTGACCTTGGAAACGAGGATGGAGTCATGCCGAAGGAACAGTCGCCGGGCAAGCCGACCACACGCAGGTATAGCCCGGATCGAGCTCGCTGGAATGCTGCACGACACAGGTGAGACCAAGTATGCGAGCGAGTTGCGGAACCGAGAGAGGGATCTCGGCACTACGTTGGAGTACTTGAGGGACTTGCGGCTCCGCTACGTGGAGGCTGTCGCGGACTGTGGCTCGCCGGCTGAGATAGCGAACATCGCCGACTATCGCGACTTGTAAGCAGCCCCCGACGGCGATGTCGTTCGGTTGGACCCCATCGCCAGGCGTGAACGAAGGATGTGACCTTGCGATCGGCCTGGCTGGCTGTTCGCCCAGCGGAAAGACAACAGCTAACCGGAGTGGTGACGGTTTAGGCGCGGTCGCGGCGCGTCGCGGCGTGGATGGCCACGCAGGCCCGCCTGGACAAGGAGCGCCAGTGCGGCGCACGTGAACCACGTCAGATAGTCGGCGATCCACGGAACGGGGCCCGGCCCGAACGCGATCACACCGCTGACAACTTGCGAGGCCAGCCAGTCGCGGGTCGTGCCGTATCCGGCTAGCCCGACGAGAAACACCACCGTGCCGATCGGCCCGAAACGTCGGTGGGCTCGCCATCCGATCAACGTCAGGCCAGATACCGCGACCGCAGCCGCGACGTACCAGTGCAGCGGGCCGTAGCTGCGGTCCCCGACGGCCGGGTAATGCCACCAGCCCATGTTGTGGGCGACGATGTCAGCGGCAATATTCAGCCCGGCGATTGCGATCCCGCTGACCAGCGCCGCCAGTGCCCGCCTCCCCGGTGCCCGGGTGAAGTAGGCGCACGCGAGGAAGACCAGGCAGCTTGATCCGATCACCAGCACGGCGGGGTAGTCGGCCACGACTTACATCGTCGGCCACGCCGACAGCTTCCGTCAGCACAGCCCAACGGTCAATCGCAGTTCACCTGCCGCCAGCCAAGCGGAATGACGGGGCCACTACCGGACCCGTGCTGGTCCGTCGAGCAGACTGCAACCCCCGCTAGCGGCCCGTACCGGTTCCCTCCATCGGTGCCGCCCGCAGAGTTCGAAGCCATCTTCTACGCTACGAAACGGACCGGCCAAGCCTTGGTCGAAATCCAATAGCCCGAGCCTCCATCAGGACCAGTGCGTTTCAAACGGCGGCCAGGAATTCGTTGCGAGACTGCCGGCCGCTGACGCCAAGGTGCTGTCGCGGGCGCGGATACGGCGAATAGTGCTGCCGAACAAAACATTTGCGCTGCAATCCAGCGACCTCGCGCCAACAACGTGCACCGGATCCGCCAACCCCCGCCGCAGCACAGGACAAAAATGGGTCAACCCCTACTTCTCCAGGGTGAACTGATTGACATCGAGGTACCCGGCGCGGAACAGGTCCGCGCAACCGGTGAGGTACTTCATGTAGCGGTCGTAGACCTCCTGCGACTGGACCGCGATGGCGTCATCTCGATGGGCCGCCAACGCGGCGGCCCATTCGTCGAGCGTCTTTGAATAGTGCGCTTGCAGCGACTGCACCCGGCTTACCCGGAACCCGGCGGTACGGGCATGCGTTTCGACCATCGACACGGTCGGCAGCCTGCCGCCGGGGAAGATCTCGGTGATGATGAAGTTGACGAACCGGGCAACCCTGAGAGTGATCGGGATACCCAGTCGCACGCAGTCGTCCTGGGTTATGCCTCATATCGTGTGCAAAAGCATCGATCCGTCGTCGGGCAGCGCGTTGTAGGCCATGTTGAAGAAGGCGTCGTAGCGCTCATGGCCGAAATGTTCGAATGCGCCAATGCAGACGATCCTGTCGACCTTGCCGTCGAATTCCTCCCACCCCTGCAACCGCACCTCGACGTGACGGTGCGTCGGGACCCTGGCCAGCTTGGCCCCGGCATAGTCGCGCTGGGAACGGCTGAGGGTCAAGCCGATGACGTTGATGTCATAAGTTTCGATCGCCCGTTGCATACCGCCGCCCCAGCCGCAGCCGATGTCGAGCAGCGTCATACCCGGCTGGAGGTTCAGCTTGCCCAGGGCCAGATCGAACTTGGCGTTTTGAGCCTCGTCGAGGGTCATGTCGTCGCGTTCGAAGTATGCGCAGGTGTAGCCGAATGTGGGGCCTAAGAACAGTTCAAAGAATTCGTCCGAGATGTCGTAGATCGACTGCAAAATCTCGTAGTGCGGACGTAGCTCACCCATCCATTCGATGTTAGGCCGGTTAGGGCGCCGGTTGAGCAACAGTTGCCGGCCTCAGATTGCGAATCTCATTGGCCCGCATGAGAAAGCCCTGGCAAACCGATGCGTCTGGATCTTTTGTCCAGCGGCGCCGCCTAGGCCGGGCGCCAACGTTCGCGGAGTATCTCGATCACGTATTCGAACGCCTTCACTGGGTCGACCTGGTCTCGATCGGCGGCACTGGTAGCGGGATGCGGCAATGACCGCCGATTCGGCCAAGTCGCAGACGGCGAGCTCGTTGCAACGGTAAGCACTTACGTATGGGTGCTGGGGCGTACGTGGGACGTATCGGTGGACTGGCGGCGGCTCTCGGAATTGGGGCCGCCGTTCTCGTTGGACAGGGTGTCGCGTCGGCCGACACCGGTGCTACATCCGGGTCTGGGTCGTCGTCGGCGGCATCCGGTGCCTCGTCGACGGGCTCGTCGGAATCGAACACTGGCACGTCATCGCCGGACGGCAAACAGCCGTCGGAAGAAAGGGCCAACGCGACAACGGATTCCACCGATACGAAGACCGACGCGGCCGACCCCACGTCGAAGAAGAAGAAGTCGAGCGTTTCGGACCAATCGACCATGCCGGCGCACGACCCTGCCGACTCGGCGCCGAAGACAGACTCTGTCGCGTCCCAAACGGTGAAGGTCGCCGCGACCGAGTCGACCAAGACGGCCGTGCAACCCAAGCCGCCCAAGGACCCGACACCCACCACCAACGTGGTGGTCTCGTCGGTGGCGACAACCGCCGACGTCGTCATCGAGAAACCGAAAGAGCAGCCCCAGGCTCCGGTCGCGACAGTGACAACGGCGATATCGACTGTGGCCAGCGCGGTGCTGAACCCGTTCGCCGGTAACTCACCAACGGCTCCGGCGGTATCTCCGTTGCCGTGGATGATGCTGGCCGCCGCGCGGCAGGAGTTCAGCGGTGCGCCAACCCTGACCAAGGCCGTCGGCCCCGTCACGGCGTCAGCCCCCGTCGACTCGACACCCGCGGTCACCACGATGGCCGCAACCGCGGCGATAACGAACGTCAGCGCGGCGCCCGCAATCGCTCCACCGACCAACGTCGTAGCCATCCCGCAGACGCCTCTTCTGACGGCCTTGGGGCTGCAGAACCTGCCGATCATCGGGCCGCTCTTCGTGACCCCGGTCGTGGCGATCGTCAACGAGATCCCGATTGTCGGCGACCTCCTCCACCCGATCTTCGGCTATCCGGTGCAGGCGGGTCTGCCACCCGGTAGTCCCCAGCCGCAGGACGTCCGGGTGATCTCGTTCGACGGCACCCCAATCAACGTCCATTTCATGCCGGCGGCCGGACTGCAGGCAGGACAACATGCGCCCACGATCCTCGATGGCCCGGGCTTAGGTGAGCCGGGCGCGACGAATCTGAATGCCACGCCCCTGGACGGGATCCTCACCGACAACCTGGGTGCGGTGGGCGTCGCGACGCTGCGCGATGCCGGCTACAACGTCGTCACGTGGGACCCGCGTGGGGAATACTTCTCCGGCGGCGTGCTTCAGCTCGACTCGCCCGACTACGAAGCCCGGGATGTCTCGCACATCATCAGCTGGGTCGCCCAACAACCAGAGACAAAGCTCGACGGGCCCAACGATCCGCGCATCGGCATGGTGGGGGCGTCCTACGGCGGCGGCATCCAATTAGTCTCCGCTGCAACCGATCACCGCATCGATGCCATCGTGCCCACCATCGCGTGGAACACGCTGAACGATGCGCTGTACCCGAACCAGGCGTTCAAGAGCGGTTGGGGAACCCTGCTCACCGCTGCCTTGTTGGCGACGTTCGCCAGGCCCAATTCAGCGGTGTACCCAGCCGCGGTTTATGGCGACCTCACCGGCATGCTCACCCAAGACGAGCAGGACCTCCTGGCCGCTCGCGGCCCCGGCGGCACCCCCGATCTGGTCAGCCAGATCACTGCACCGACCCTGCTGATTCAGGGCACCGTCGACACACTTTTCCCCTTGTCGGAAGCGGACGCGAACGCCACCGACCTGATCGCCCACGGGGTTCCCACCAAGGTGGTGTGGTTCTGCGGCGGACACGGTGTATGCGTCAACGACCTGCTCGACCAGCGCGACGGCGCGTTGATCCAGCAGCAGACTCTCGCGTGGCTCGCCCGATACGTCAAGGGCGACACAACGGTCTCCACTGGCCCGCAGTTTGAATGGGTCGACCAAACCGGCCAGTACTACTCCTCCAACGTGTACCCCGTGCCGACCGGTAACCCGATCGTCACCTCCTGCACCACGGGCGGCGTCCTACCGCTGCTGCCCTTCATCGGCGGATCGGGACCGCTGCTCGGTGTGGTGCCAATCGGCGGCACCAAGGCGATCAACGCCATCAACCTCACCGTTCCGGCCGCCACGACAACGACATACGTCGTCGGCGCGCCGCAACTCACCCTCACGTATTCGGGCACAGGCCAGGCCAGGCACGTCTACGCCCAACTCGTCGACGACAGCACCGGCCTGGTGCTCGGCAACCAAGTCACGCCAATCCCGGTGACACTGGACGGACAGACACACACCATCACCGAGCCGCTACAGATGGTGGCCGAAACACTCAGTCCAGGACGGTCGGTGACGCTGCAACTAGTCGCCTCGGCCGCGGACTACGAGACGATCACGTCACTGGGCCAGCTGACGGTGTCGAGCATGTCGCTCTCGTTGCCGACCGCCGACCCGTCGAAGATCGCCGTCGTGCCGGCATCGCAGACACAGATTTGATCGGGACGCTCACAGACCGGCGGGGTCGTCGGGAACATGTTGCAAGGCACGCCTGGCTACTTTGACAGAAGTTCGGCGTGTCGTGGAGGCTTGTCAATCTTCACTGCATACGCCCTGTTCAGGGAACAGGATCGACACTCGCCTGCTGTCTGGGGGAGGTGGCTCGACGAGACGATGCGCTTGGTCCTCGTCTCGTCCGGTGTCGCCGCAGAGCACGTTGCCGCCAGCGGAGTCGGTGACGACGAGCCGGACACGTCCAAGGCCGGCTTACCAACGGGTTCTCAAAGAAGGTAGAGAACCTGGCCTGCGCGGTGAGCTTGCATTACATGTACTACGACTTCGCCCGTCCGCACGGCACGTTGACCACGCCGAACGATGGCCGCAAAACCACACCCGCGATGGCTGCCGGTGTCGCCAACCGGTTGGACCTGCCACGAGATCGCCGCGCTGCTCGACTAGCCCGGCTTTGAGGTTTCGTTGAGGACCCGGCCTGATCCTTTATCTCAACCAGCCACACCAGGTGGCTCAGAGAAAAGGAACTCACATGATCAAGAACCGCATCGCCAGCACCGCCGCCCTCTTCACCTTCGGCCTCCGCCCGGCGTCGGAGATTTGGTTCGCGCCACTTCGGGCGCGTGGATCATCCTGGCGCCCCAGGAGTGCCCCAACGTTATGTAGCCACACTTCGGGGGCGTCAGCGGTTGTCAGCTGATAGGCCATGACCACCACCATCCCCGACCTGCCCGTCCCGCCCGGCGCCGTCCGCGCCTATGACTGGGAGCCGCCCGCCGTGACCGGCTATCCGAACGGTTCCCGCTATTTCGTGTGCCCCAGTCGCACAGTCCGCTTGACCGCGAAGGCGAATCCGTCGAGGTGTTCATGGACGGCACCCATTGGGATGACGGCCGCATTGATGGGGGTATCACCGTCTGTGTGGGCAGCGACACCGTTCTTGGTTCGGCTCGGGTCCGCGAGCTGGCCGCGGTGCTCATCCAGGCACCCGACGAACTCGACCGGCTGACGCGAACACCGGGAACCAATCAGGTCTGACCCGCGTCTCACCTACTGTTCGGCCCGCCACCAACATCCCCACGGTGGCGGGCCGACTGCTGTGGAGAGCACCCCCGAACACACATTGAGGTTCCGTTGAGGTCCGCGCCTGATCCTTTATCTCAACCAGCCACACCAGGTGGCTCACAAAGAAAAGGAACTCCATGATCAAGACCCGCGTCGCCAGCACCGCCGCCCTGTTCACCTTCGGGCTTGCCGCCATTGTTGGTACCGACCTGATCGTTGAGGGACTGGCGAATGCCGCGCCCTCGGCGACCAGCACGATCTCGGCGTCCGGCAGCCCGTCCACGTCGTCCTCATCCGGTACGTCGTCAGCGTCCGGCTCATCCTCGTCCGACCCCTACGTGAAAACGGGCGGCAAGCGTCGTAAGAGGCGCCAGGACGCTTAGGTGTCCGCGCCCGGCCCGCTCTCCCGCGCGGCGCACAGGCCTTTCAGCACCTCGGCAGACAGACCCCAAAACTCCCACACACAGTGGCCTAAGAGACAAGGAACTCACATGATCAAAACCCGCATCGCCAGCACCGCCGCGGCCTTCACCTTCGGGCTTGCCGCCCTTGGTGGGGCTGTCGTGGCCGTTGCGGCACCGGCCTATGCTGCGCCGGGCGCAGCAGGCTCGACCTCATCGTCGGGTAGTTCGGCCTCATCGTCGGGCAGCTCGTCCACGTCGTTCTCGTCGGGTACCACCTCCACGTCGGGCACCACCTCCGGCACTCCCTCAGCACAGGCCACCGGACCGGAGTTAATCACGTCGGGCATCACTAGCGAGCGGGATGCGATCGGGCATTTCGCTGACTCCGGCTCTCCCGAGAGCGCCGCGCCCCCGTCGGGCACGACCACAACGTCGGGCACGACCAGCTCTAGCAATGGTCCGACGGGTTCATCACCCAGGTCGAGCGTCAGCAGCTCAGGTGGCGCGCTGACATCCTCGGCCGACCGCTCATTCGGTGATTCCGTCGCTCTGGCTCTCCTGAGAAACCTGCAGGGCGGCTAGTTCAGCAACGAGCCGCCCGACACGGCGGTCGCCCTCCGGCCCGTCATCCTTCGGGGTGGCGGGCCGACTGCTGCGGCCCTCATTCCCCGGTCCCGAACCAGGCAATAGCTGCTACGCGTTCACAACGGGCCGCCGCCGACATTTAGCTCGGGGGCGCCAGTTCGAAGGTGAACGGGTAACCGGCGATGCTGACGACATCACCATCGGACAGCGTCTCGGCACCGCGAATCCGCTTGCCCGCCACCTCGACTCCGTTGGCCGAGCGCAGATCGTTGATCACGAAGCTGGCCCCGGTGTCGATGATCGTCGCGTGATACCGGCTCACCTTGGGATCGTCGAGAACAACGTCATTGTCGTCGCGTCGCCCGATCCCGGTGGCCACCGCCTCCAGCGGATAGCAGCGACCGGCGGCATCGCGAAGCTGTGCTCGGCTCGGCGCGCCCGGATCCAAGCTCGCGATGTGGCTCTCGAGAAGGGTGGCGAGATTGGTCGCGTCGCTCTTCGCGATCTGCTGGACGTCCAACGGCTCCTGGCGCAGGATGCGTTGCTCAAGGGTGCGCAGCGCCGGTCCGGGATCGATGCCCAGATCCTCCGATAGCGATGCCTTCAACCGCGAATACGTGGCGAGAGCATCGGTTTGACGCTCGGCCAGATAGTAGGCCGTGATGAGCTGCGCCCAAAGGGGCTCCCGATACGGGTGCTCGGCGACGAGGGCCTCCAGCTCGCCGATCACCGCATGCGCTCGCCCACAGGCTATTTCGGCTTCAGCTCGCACTGTGTGGGCCACCACCTTGTCCTCGGTGAGCGCGGTGGCGAACGTGTCAACGAATCGGAACTCACGCAGATCGTCGAGGACAGGGCCGCGCCAGTGTGCGAGCGCGGCCGACAGGCGGTCGCTGGCTTGTCCGAAACGCCCAGCGGCGGCCGCCTGTATCCCGGCCGCTTTCTCGGTGTGGAACCGGCCCAGATCAACGGCCGCGTCGGACACGCTGAGCCGATAGCCCGGCCGGGCGCTGGCAAGCACGGTGCGCGGGTCAACCCCTGCTGCGCCCAGGATCTTGCGCAGGCTCGCCACGTAGACGTGCAAGTTGTGCACCGGATCCGACTGCGGGGAATCCTCCTCCCACGCGCCACTGATCAGAGAGTCCTGCGACACCGGACGGTTGCGGTTGATCAGCAGCATCGCCAGCACTGCCCGCTGTTTCGGTGTGCCCAACGAAACCGGTTGGCCGTCCACGGTCAATTGCAGCGGGCCCAGCACGCCGAAGTCCAGACCAGCCACGACCACGGGACTCATCTGATCAACCGACGGAGAGCTTGACCACAGGATCGGAGCCGAGATCGGTGACATACACGTTGCCGGCTGCGTCGACCGCGACGCCCTGGGGGTCGCTGAGGCCGGCGAACGGCAGCGCACTGCTTGTCGATGCGCCCGCGGCCAACCGCACCACCCATTCGTTGCCCCGGTCGGCGACGTAGACGTCTCCCGCCTTGTCCACCGCCACGCCATGGGGGTCGTTGAGGCCGGCGAACGGTAACGGGGTCGGCGTCGATGCGCCCGGGGCCAGCTTCACCACGCGCTCGTTACCCCAGTCGGCCACATAGACGTTGCCGGCCGCGTCCACCGCGAGGCCCCGCGGATCGTTGAGGCCGGTGAACGGCACGGCACTGGCAGCCGATGCACCGGCCGCCAGCCTCACTACCCGATCATCGCCCCGGTCCACGACGTAGACGTCGCCGGCCGCGTCGACAGCCACGCCCTGCGGGTTTTTGAGGCCCGTCAACGGCAGCGGCGTCGCCGCCGACGCGCCCGCCACCAGTTTGAGCACCCGGTTGTTGCTGCCGTCGGAGACGTACAGGTCACCTGCGGTGTCGACCGCCACGCCCTGCGGGTTCTTGAGGCCGGCCAACGGCAGCGGCTTGGCCTCCGACGCGCCCGCGGCCAACTTCAGCACCCGGTCACTGGCCATGTCGGCGACGTACACGTTGCCTGCCGTGTCGACAGCCACCCCGGTGGGCAGCTTCACGCCGGTGAACGGGAGCGCGGTCTCAGACGAGTGAGCCCGGGCGACGGGTGTGGGGGCGTTGCGACGGCTGCTTGACGCCAGATGGATGCCCACGATGACTGCTACGGCGGCCACCACGACGGCGACCGCAGCAGCCAGCAGTCCGGTAGCCTTGCGCGACAACCACATTCGGCGCTCACGGCCCGCAGCCATGACCTCGGAGGTGACCGCAGCCGAGCCGTCCACCGCGGCCCGCGCCGCCTCGGCCAGCTCGCGCGCGCTCTGGTAGCGGTCGTCTGGGTTCTTGGCCATCCCCTTGGCGATCACCGCATCGAACGCCGCTGACACGCCCGGAGTGCTCATGCTGGGCTTCGGCGGCGGCGTCTGCAGGTGGTGGGCGATCAGGCCCCGCGGACCCAAATCGCTGGTGAACGGCGGCGTGCCGGTCAGAGTCTGATAGAGCACGCATGCCAGCGCGTACACGTCCACCCGCGCGTCGATCTTGACTGCCGCGCCGATCGCCTCCGGCGCCAGATAGGACAGGGTGCCGACGGTCTCGCCGGCCTTGGTCAGCGTCCCGTCATCGGCCGCGTGGGCGATCCCGAAATCGATCAGGTATGCGAAATCATCTGCTGCCACAAGGATGTTGGACGGCTTGACATCGCGGTGCACCAGCCCGGCGTCGTGGGCCGCCTGCAGCGCGCCGGCCACCTGAGTGATGACCGCGGCTGCCCGCCGAGGCGGCAAGGGCCCCTCTTGCTCGATCAGCGAGCGCAGGTCTGTGCTCTCGATCAGACGCATATTCAGGTAGAGGCGCCCGTCGATGTCACCGAAGTCGTGGATCGGTATCACATGCGGCTCGGTCAGCTGCGCCACCGCGCGGCACTCACGGCGGAACCGCTCACGCAACTCCTCGTCATCGGCGGAGCGCTCGGGCAGCACCTTCAGCGCCACCACTCGGGTGGTTTGCGAGTCGCGCGCGCGCCACACCTGCCCCATGCCGCCCGCGCCGAGCAGCGACAGCAGTTCGTAGCGCCCGAATTCCTGCGTTGGCCCCGGCCCGTTGGTCGTGTCCCCGCCACCTACGAGGGTTTCATCCATGGTGCCGTCCCGATAGCAAAGCGCCGACCAGCGATGTGTTCGCTTACATCCAGCCCCACCGAGGCTGCCTAGCGAACACACTAGTTGATCTAGCCAGCGCAGACGGCCAATAATCGGCGCTCGCGTCAACGCGTCTGTCAATGGTCGTTGAGGTTTCCTTGAGGACGCGACTCGATCCTTGATCTCAACCAGCCACTCAGGCTTCGAGAAAAGGAACGTCAATGATCAAGACCCGCATCGCCAGCACCGCGGCCCTATTCACGTTCGGGCTTGCCGCTATCGGCGGCACTGCCCTTGCCGTCGCCGCACCCGGCAACGCCGCACCCGGCGCGTCCGATAGCACCTCATCGTCGCGCACCAGCACCACGACCGGCCCGAGCACTACCGCAGGCACCACCGACACCACATCGGGCACGACCAACTCCGGTCCGACCCGCGAACGGAACCCATTTGATGACCTCTTCGACCGCGTGGGGATCGTCCGGAACCCGAATTTCAACTCGAACTCCACGTCGGGCACGACGAGCTCTAGCAATGGTCCGACCTCCAAGGTGGGCTCCACACCCACATCGGGCGTCGGCAGCACAGGCGGTGCCAAGACCTCCTCGGCCGCCGACCTATCGGCGCACCCACTACCGGGGTTAAGCCCGTGGATGAGCCCGAGTTCTGCGAACGCGCTCGCCATGTCGATGAACGATCTCGCGCGGTCAATGAGCGATGCAAAGCTTGCTGAGGTGAAACAGAGACTGGCCGTCGACCGGAATGCTTTTGAGCTCGGTATGCCGCTGCCAACGAGCTAGCGAGAGCAGGCGGTCCTTCGTAACCATCGCCCCGCCACGTCCGACCCGCCACCGCAAGGTCGCGGGTCGAGCGTGGCTCAGCGGGCATCAGGCACTCCTCCATATGCTTTCAGCGCAAGGGCCCCAGCATGCCGGGACCTTCAGAGAGATTGTTCCCGCCGAGGGCCGCAATTCCGGCGACCGTCATCAACGTTGTTGCCTTGTTACAAGCCTCGGGTCATCGGCGATGCCGCTCGCGATTCGTTATCTCAGTACTGCGAGCTGGCTTTCGGCGTGAATTCAGAACCCGGGTACCGTCGACGTGCTCAAGTTGTCCGACAGCTCTGAGGACGGCACCACGGCCACCACTGCAAGAGTCTCCGGTGCGCTGGCATCGAATCCTGGATCAGAGGGCTCCAGCGGTCGCAGAACCGCAATTTCACCGGCGGTGTGCAGTATCCGGTAAGACTCCGCGGACTCGCTCGGCGACAGCGAGGCCAGTTCGTTGATGTCGCGTCGAGGGTCGGCCAACGAACCGAGGCCGTCGAGGACTTCCGCAGCTTCGGCTGCCGGCGTGCGGCGGATCGCCTCCGCCGCCGAGGGGGCGAACACCACGCGCCTGCGAGGCGTGTCATTGCCCGTCAGTTCGTCAACTCCTCCAGCGCAACGAGCGTTCCGGGGCCTTTATGGCATCCTCGCTCTTCTTGAGCGCAGGAGATCGTCGAGATCATCGGGACGATCGGGCTGAATATCTGGCGAAACCTGTTCAATCTGATCGCGCAGACTTCAATCGACTTTCCGCCGGTGAGGCTCGGTCAGGCGTCGTCGAGTACGGCGAGCCACGCTTAGCACGGCTCATCTCCGCCGTGCTCCTCGGCCAAGAGCGCGTCCACGCGGGCTTGCAGCCATCGCAGACCGGAATCGGTGTTCAGCTCGGGAAGCACGACTTCGAAAAGTACAGCGACCGATTGATGTTCAACGAACGGTTTCCGAGTTCTGGCTGATCCCCGAGAACAGGTTCTGCGAGCACCGATACTGCGTGCAAATTACGGTGCGGTAGTGGGTCAGTTTTGAAAAGCGCCGCAGCAGTCGGCCCGCCACCCAAGCAGAGTGGCGGGACGACTGCCTAGTGACGCTTACGAATTAGTGGCCTTCTCAGCCGTCTCTACCGAGAACCCGTCCGCCGCGAACCGCCTAGCGGTCAGTGTCGGAGAAGAGGTCAGGGTCGTCGAAGTCGATGTATTCAAGCACGGCCGCTAGGTAGACGTCGCGGTGCGATGTGGGCGGGTCCAGCGTTCGTGGCGGCTCCGCTTCGCAGGGCGGCTGCATGTAGGGGACGTAGGTCGGATCGGCGGTGCTCGTGCTCGACGTGGCGCTGGTCCCCGACGGGGCGTCCGTGTTGGCCGAGGAGGTCGGCGCGCCACCTGAGCTGCTGACGCTCGACGTAGGTTCTGAACCCACCCGGGAGGTCGGACTGGTGCCGGCTGCGCGCGTCGTGACGTTCGTGTCGGACGGGCTGGTCGCATCCGACGCGGAGGTGTTGCCCGACGTGGTGTTCGTGCGCGACGGGCTGTCCGTGTTGGCCGAGGAGGTCCGGGCACCACCTGAGCTGCTGACGCTCGACGTAGGTGATGAGCCCGTCGGACCATTGCTAGAGCCTGTCGTGCCCGACGTGGAGGTAGTACCCGGCGTGGTGGTGTTACCGGACGGGCCGCTCGTGCCCGACGGGGATGAGGACGACGTGGACGAGGTGCTCGACGACGATGACGTCGAGCTACCCGACGACGAGTTGGTGCCTGATGCGCCGGGGGTGGCGTAGGCGGGTGTCGCAATAGCCATGGCAGTGCCACCGAGGGCGGCCAGGCCGAACGTGAAGAGGGCGGCGGTGCTGGCGATACGTGTCTTGATCATGTGAGTTCCTCATCTTTGTGAGCCACCTGGTGTGGCTGGTTGAGATAGAGGATCAGGCGCGGACCTCAAAGGAACCTCAAAGCCGCTGTCGGTGTGCGCCGATACAGTCCCGGCCATGAGTACCGCAGCGGCCTGGGCGGCCGGCGCAGAAAACAAGTTCCGGCAGGCGGCGAGGGAATCCACGAACCCGACGACGGTCCTGCTCGCGGAGGGCCTGACTGCACTGGCCGAAGCGATCAGGTCGCTGGACCTGCAGGTAGGCAGCAGATAAACCTGACATAACTGCGAAACGACGGATCCGGAGGCCAGCGCAGAAAGACACGGCCAGGTGCCTAAGCATCCGAATCCTGGTTCGCGCCCGACGTGCCACGTGATCGAAACCGCTGGTAGACGTAGCTACGAAGACCGGCCGGCGGGCTAGATAATCAAGAAGGCGCTACTCGCTAATCTTCATTGCATCTCGTCGGTTTAGGGCTTGGCCATATTGGTGAAGCGCGATAGGTGCAGCTGATGCGCGACGGTGATGGTCTTCGTCGGGCCGTTGCGGTGCTTGCCTAAAATCAAGTCTGCCTCGCCGCCGCGCGGGTCGTCGCGTTCGAACGCATCCGGTCTGTGCAACAGGATAACCATGTCGCTATCTTGCTCCAAAGATCCCGATTCACGCAGGTCAGAGAGCATTGGCTTCTTATCGGTTCTTTGCTCAGGGCCGCGGTTCAGCTGGCTGATCGCCACAACTGGAACATCAAGCTCCTTCGCCATCAGCTTAATGCTGCGCGAGAAATCCGACACTTCCTGCTGGCGCGACTCGTACTTTTTGCCGGATGTCATCAGCTGCAGGTAGTCGACCACGATCAGCTTGAGGCCAGCCTTTTGGGAAAGCCGGCGTGCCTTCGCACGGATTTCCATCATCGTCAGGTTCGGCGAATCGTCGATATACAAAGGGGCTTCGCTGATTTCGCTCATCCGCCGGGCCAGCCGCGTCCAGTCATCGTCGCTCATCCGACCCGATCGCATATCCGACAGCTTGATCTTCGCCTCCGCCGACAGCAGCCGCATCACGATCTCGGACTTGCTCATCTCCAGGCTGAAAATGACGCTCGGCATCTGATGCTTAATCGAGCACGACCGGAGGAAGTCAAGACCAAGCGTCGAGTTATGCGTCGGCACCATCGCGCGACTCGCCAGATACATGTGGCTAGCGTTATCTACCTCGACGCAACGTACTGGAACGCTTGCGATCGGCCGCACATTCACGATGAACCTGGAGCCGGATCGGGCGGTTCCGCGGACTGCTCGACGCTCCTTGTGCAGCAAGTCCTTTCGATGCAGGCCGAAGACCCCGTCTTCAGTTGCAAAAGTGAGTGTGTAGGCCACAGATGTATCTGGGCGGCGGCCCTTTACTCGCTTGGTTGAGGTTTGGCAACGGTACCCGAGGCTCACAATCAGTTCTGCTACATCGTCTGCAAGGCGGCTACTAGTGACAGAGAACTGCACGGAACCTCCCGCCGTGACTGTGCCGTCGGTATCCAGGAGTCCTGCCAACAACGCTCGGCGCTGCTGTTCTGAGGCGCGCAAGTACTCCGCCGGAATGTGCTTCTGCCCTAGGACACCGATGGTTCGCAGCCGTGCTTGCAAGGTGCCGACAGCGTCCCGACAGTCCTGGCAGAGCCTCAACCCGCACGATGGTCCGTTGCAATGCGAACAGGTTGGGGAGGCAACCGGGTCCGAGATGAACCGGGCGCGGCCACCACAAATACGACCGCAGGTACGCACTTGGCTCGTGTGCGGGACGAAAAGCCGTCCACAGACGACGCATTCGCGCTCAGCTACCGGCGGCAAATCAGGAAGGCGCAGCTGGTATCGGTACTTGGCGACAGCCGATGGATCAGTGACAACACCTTCTGCCTCGATGCGCACCAGGATTTCCGGATCAGCAGTTGTTATCTGTGCGGCCGCACTCGTACCGTCGCCCAGCCAAGCGCCAAGCGTGTAAGGCGGCACCAGCAGCTCATGATCCGGTCCTTGCAGCGGGGCCGAGTTGACAACCGAGTGATTCAATCGGCGGTCCGCAGTGGGACACCGCAATGTCTCAGCGATATCGCGGGTGGTCCGGACCGCTGCGAACGTCTGCTGGTTCTTGTACCGGTTGTATTGGATCGCGGCGGCCTGCGCGGATTTCCGCGACGTCCTCGTCTCAGTGAGCCATTGATGCTCGGCATCGGCGACGATGACCGTCCCATCCGAGAACTCGACCTCGTAGCAAGGCCGGCCCAGCATGACGTCCGTCGCGCCAACCACCCGCGTCGGTTCGCCATCGGCGCCCAACAGCAGGTCGCCGATGGCGACGTCACCCATGGTCGTCCAGCCCGTCGGAGTCGGCAGTGGCGTATCCACCTTTAGCGCCTTCCCGACGCCCGGTCGAGCCGCGATGATGATCATCTGACCCGCGTGTAGGCCATTGGTCACCTCGTCGAGTTCAACGAAGCCCGTCGGGACGCCGCGAGCGATACCGCCGTTCGATGCGATCGCATCGATCTCATCCATCGTTGGCTGCAGCAAGTCCTCCAACGCCACGAAGTCCTCGGACGTGCGTCCCTCGGTGACGTCATAGATCTCGGCCTGGGCCCGGTCCACGATGTCGGTGACGTCGGCGCCATCCGCGCCGGCATACCCGTACTGCACCACCCGCGTGCCGGCCTCTACGAGGCGCCGCAGCAACGCCTTCTCCGCAACGATGCCCGCGTAGAACCCCGCGTTCGCAGCCGTCGGCACCGTCGAGATCAGCGTGTGCAGATACGGCGCCCCACCGATCCGGCGCAGCAGCCCCCGACGGTCCAGCTCTGCGGACACAGTCACCGCGTCGGCTGGCTCCCCACGGCCGTACAGATCCAGGATCGCGTCGTACACATTCTGATGGGCGGGCTTGTAGAAGTCGCCAGGACGCAGCCGCTCCAGCACGTCGGCAATAGCGTCCTTGCTCAGCAGCATTCCGCCCAGTACGGACATCTCGGCGGCGTTGTCTTGAGGTGGCTGACGCCCATAGTCCTCACTCGGCGGCGGTGCAGCCATGCCCGAATGGCCTAAGTCATCCACGACAGCCACGGACCGACTCACCTCCCCTCGCTCAGTCGAACGTATGTTCGTCTACTGCCGTCCCGAGCGTAAGTCAGCCAACCGACATGTGCCACCCCGCGAACTGCAAGCGTGCCTTGCGACGGCCAACGCTAGACGTTGCTGAGGAGGTCACCAAGCGGCCCTGTTTATGAACCTGTGCATGGAGTGTGCATATCTGTGGGCAGTCATGTTGAGTCGTTGGGGAGAACCTGTGTATGAACAACTTTGTTCAGTGCATCCGTGCAGATAAGCGCACGATAGAGCCGGTGACCTTCTGTGGATGGCAATTGCCTCGGCGTGTCGGCCCAGGTTGCGGCCTCGGGCGTGTTGTGTTTCAACCGAGGGCCGTAGAGGTTAACAGCCCGTAAGCTTCGCTACGGACTAACTAATTCGCGAAGTTCGCCAGTGCGCACAGCAACGACCGGATGAAGATCGATCATGGTCTTCACCCGGTCGAATTGACGCTGGGGTAATTACACCGCGACGACGCTCAGGGACACCGAGGCGTCCACGTCCGGATGCAGCCGGACCGCGATCGGATGGCTGCCGACCGACTTGATGTGCGCCTTGGGCAACTGCACCGTCCGCTTGTCCAGGTTCGGTCCGCCAGCCTTCTTGATCGCCGCGACGACGTCCGCGGCCGTCACCGAACCGAACAGCTTCCCGGTGTCCGCCGCCGCCTTCACCGACAGCTCGACCGCACCGAGGTTCTCGATCGCGGTCTTGAGTTCGTTGGCGTGCTCGAGACCCTTCACGCCCTTGACCTCGCGGGCACGACGGATCTCCTCGGCCTGGCGCTCGGCGCCGCGCGACGCCACGATCGCCAGCCCACGCGGCAGCAGGAAGTTGCGGCCGTAGCCGTCCTTCACCTCGACGATGTCGCCGGAGGTACCGAGGTGCTCGACCTCAGCAGTAAGAATCAGTTTCATTTCTACGTCTTTCTTGGTTTGACGCCGCTGGCTCAGCGCGTCGACGAGCTGAACGGCAGCAGCGCCACCTCGCGGGCGTTCTTGACCGCGATCGCGATGTCGCGCTGGTGCTGCACGCAGTTGCCGGTGACGCGGCGGGCGCGGATCTTGCCGCGTTCGCTGATGTAGGTCCGCAGCAGCTGGGTGTCTTTGTAGTCGATCGTCTGGTTCTTGCCCTTCTTGGAGCAGAACACGCACTTGCGGGTCTTGATCGGCTTCTCGGGAGCCGGGCGCCTCTTAGTGGAGGACTTGGCCATGTGTCTATCTCTTTCTTGAATTGCTAGTTAATTGTGGTCAGAAGGGCGGTTCGTCGTCGCCGCCGGAGAACGATCCCGATGCAGGCGCGCTGCCCCACGGATCGTCGGTCTTGGCCTCGGCAGAGTCGCCGCCACCGCCGCGGGAAGCACCGCCGCCGCCACCGCCACCGAATCCGCCGCCGCCGCCACCGCTGCGGTTCGCCTTGTTGACCTTGGCGGTCGCGTAGCGCAACGACGGGCCGATCTCGTCGACCTCGAGCTCAACGACGGTGCGCTTCTCACCCTCACGCGTCTCGTAGGACCGCTGCTTGAGCCTGCCCTGGACGATGACGCGCGAGCCCCTGGTGAGGCTTTCCGCCACGTTCTCGGCGGCCTCACGCCAGATGCTGCACCGCATGAACAGCGCGTCGCCGTCTTTCCATTCATTGCTCTGACGGTCGAAGATCCGTGGAGTCGACGCGACAGTGAAGTTGGCAACGGCCGCCCCGGACGGCGTGAACCGCAGTTCCGGGTCGGCGGTCAGATTTCCGACGACGGTGATGATGGTGTCACCAGCCACGAGTTCCTCCTGGGCTTTGGCGGTGTGCGCGAAGTTAGTCGCAGGCGAGCCTACGGAAGCACTACGACGAGCACATACCGTTCGACTAGTGCTTGTCGGTCCGCAGCACCTTGGTCCGCAGCACGGACTCGTTCAGGTTGAGCTGACGGTCCAGCTCGGACACGGTGGCCGGCTCGGCCTTCACATCGACGATGGCGTAGATGCCCTCGGCATGCTTGGCGATCTCGTAGGCCAGGCGGCGCTTGCCCCAGATGTCGACCTTGTCGACACTGCCGCCGTCCTTGCGGATGACATTGAGGAACGTCTCCAGCGACGGAGCAACGGTGCGCTCGTCGAGAGTGGGGTCGAGGATGACCATGATTTCGTATGGACGCATAAGGAACCCATCACCTCCTACGGTCTAGTGCGGCCACGGTCGTTCCGTGGCAGGAGGGTCGCCTGCGTCGGCAACCGGCCCAGGCTACAGGAACACCCGCTGATCTGCGAAATCGCGCTGCTCGTCGTGCTTACACTTCCGCCGTGTTCTCGGAGACGCGGTATGCGCTGAACGGCGATTTGCGCATCGCCGTCGCGTCTACTTAAGCGATTCGTGTGCACTGAGGAGCGCTGGGCGCAACAAAACGCACACAAATCGCTTACTTAGCGTCCGCAAGTTCGGGCTCAGGCTCGGGTGCGGGCGTTACCCTGATTCGGTCCGCCTGCGGACGCAGCCAATCGGGCAACCAGTTCGGCGGCGCATCAGGCGCATGGTCGAACACTCCGCCCGACGGATCGTCGACCTGACCACGGCATCGCACCAAATCCGATTCGGGTCGATAGATCTGCCGAATCACCAACGCGCACAGCGCGATCACTGCGATGTCGCGTAGCAGCACCGTCGCAGTGAACCACTGCTCGGGCAGGCCACGGTTCTGCTCTCCGTACAGGAACATCATCCGCGGCACCCACACCACCGCGTCGATCGTCATCCACGCCAGCAGAATCCGGCGGTGCGGCAGCGCCAGCACCGCCAGCGGCACCAGCCACAGCGAGAACTGTGGGCTCCACACTTTATTCGTCAACAGGAATGCGGCCACCACCAAGAACGCCACCTGCATCAGCCGCGGCCGTTGGTTGGCCGTCAGCGCGATGTAGGTGATTGCGACACAACACGATACGAACAGCACGGCGGTGACGGTGTTCAGCACCGTTGGCGGCTGCCAGAAACCCAGGTGCTGGTCGAAGCCGCCCCAGCCCGTGAACGACTTCACCACGTTGTACAGCGAGTCCATATCGTCACCGCGGCGGGTGTTGAGTCGGAAGAACTCCGACCATCCCCGTGGAAACAGCGCCATCACGGGCAGGTTCACGGCGAGCCACATCAGCACCGTCGCGATCGCCGCCTTGCCCACTTCTCGGAGTCGTCCTGTGCGCACACCGAGGATCACCAACGGAATGAACAACAGCAGCGGATACAGCTTGGCCGCAACGCCGAGGCCGATGAGCACACCGGCCAGCCACGGTTTTCGCCGCGCCCACGCCAGCAGCGCGCCCGTCGCGAAAGCTGTTGCCAGCGCGTCGAAATTCGTGAAGACCTGGAATATCAGGATCGGCGACCCCGCCACCAGCGCCGCGTCCCAGATGCGTCGTGAACCCGCCAGTCGCGCGGTGGCCCACACTGTGATCAGCCACGCAAGCGCCAAGCCGAACGCGGCGATGTTGAAGAACATCACCACCTCGGCGATGATCGGCACCGACACCAACTTCGTCAGCGCGGTGTACGTCTTCGCCAGCGACATCGATACGTACTGGTAGATCCCGGTCAGCACCGGATATTCCATGTACCGCACGGCCGTGTTGCCGTCGTACTGGGTGCGGGGCTTGCCGTCGCTATCGGTTTCGATCCAACTGGACTTGTACGGAAACTTGCCAAGGTTCAACAACTCCGCGGTGTACAGCGGAACGGTGTCGGAGTAGCAGAGCTCGTAGTAGGCCCGCTGGTTCTGCCAGTTGCCCACCCGCTGATCGGCGGTGCCGGTGCCGGTGGTCTGCAGGCATGCCGCCTTCGACGAGTAGCCGAGCGCGAGGAACACCAACGCGATGAGCAGCATCACCCGCAGCGGCGTGAGGAACCTTGCGCGGCCGATCAGTGCGTGCCTGCCGACCGGCCCGCCGATCACCCCCGAGAGCGCTGCGCCGATCGTGTCGGTGCGGCTGGGCAGGTCACGGTCGTCGAGGCTGCGCCGGTCTTCGGCCGGCGGTGCCGGCGATTCAATGTCCGCCGGCCGGGCAGGCGATGAAACACCAGCCAGCGGCAGCGGCGAGACGGTTGTCGGCTCGCGCTCGGTCACGGGGGCGGAGGAGGTCCAGGCGGCGGCACTCCCGGCGGTCCTGGCGCCACTGGTCCGCCGGGCCCGGGAGGAGCGATGGGCACGGTCGTCGGTGGACCGATCGGGATCGTAATGCCCGGCGCGATTTCGATCGTCGGCTGAATAACCGTCTCGGACGGCGGCGCCGGAGTCGGAGTAGTCGACGGCGGAGGCGGTGCCTGTGGCACGCCCGCATAGCCGCCGATCTCAGAGGGCTTCGGGAACGACTCGTTGTCGGTGCCCTTCAACGCCCCGTCCATCGTCGACTTCCAGATGTCGGACGGCAGACCCGAGCCGTAAACCGGTGAGCCCCATTTGTTCTCGAGCGGCTTGGTGCCTTCGGTGGTGCCGACCCAAACCGCGGTGGACAACGACGGGGTGTAGCCGACCATCCACGCGTCCCGGTTGGCGCCGGTGTCACCAAGCTGATTGGTTCCCGTCTTGGCCGCCGAAGGGCGTCCGCCGGACAGGTTGTGGCCGTTGGACCAGCCCGCGATCGGCTGCATGGCGGACGTGACGTTGTCGGCCACGCCCTTGTCGATGCGTTGCTCGCCGCTGTTGTCCTCCTGGCTAGCGTCGAACAACACCTCACCCCGCGCGTTGACAACTTTCTGCACGAAATGCGGCTTGTGGTAGGTGCCCGAGGCCGCCAGCGTTGCGTACGCCGACGCCATGTCCAGCACGCGAGTCTGGTACTGGCCCAGTACAACTCCGTTGTTGGGTGGTCCGCCCTTGCCGTCCTCGGACAGCGTGTGGTCGACGCCGGGGAAGCGATCAGCGATGCCCGCCTTGTGCGCGGCGTCGGCGACGTCTGCTGGGCCGTTCTTCAGCTTCAGCATCAGCCGGTAGTAGCTGGTGTTCAGCGACCGCTTCAACGCCTCGGCGATGCTGCAGGTGCCACAGCCCTCACCTTCGACGTTGGTGATCTTGATGCCGTTGACCTCAACCGGCGAGCTATCGACCTGGTAACCGAGGCCCATGCCCTGTTGCAGTGCCGCCACGAGGGCGAACACCTTGAACGACGAGCCCGTCGGCAGCCCGGCCTGAGCGAAGTCGAAACCGTTGGCGTCGGAGCCTCCGTAATACGCCTTGACCGCTCCGCTGTGCGGATCGACCGAGACCACCGCCGCGCGCATGTCGGCGTCCTGCCCCTCCAGGTACTTAGACACCGCGTCCTCGGCCGCCTTCTGCGCATTCGGATCGATCGTGGTGGTGACCTGCAGGCCCTGGGTGTTCAGGGTCTGCTCGTCGATGTTGAACAGGTCGAGCAATTCCTTGGTGACCTGCCGCTCGATCAGCCCGTTCGGGCCGGTCGGCTGGTTCTCCGAGCGAGACTGCTCCGGCGGCACCGTCGGCGGGAACTGCTGTGCGGCACGGTCTTGCGGTGACAGCGCGCCGATTTCGACCATGCCGTCGAGCACCCAGTTCCAGCGTTCCGCCGCACCTTCTGCGTTGACCGCGGGATCCAGCCCCGATGGCCGCTGGATGAGCGCGGCCAGTAGCGCGCCCTCGGCGACGTCGAGCTGCTCGACCGGCTTGTTGAAGTACGCCTTGGCCGCCGCCGAGATGCCATAGGCGCCGCGGCCGAAGTAGATGATGTTCAGATACGACTGGAGCACTTGGTCTTTGGACCATTCGCTGGACATCTTCGTCGAGATGACCAACTCCTTGGCCTTGCGGACGATACCGCCGAGACCCGAGCGCGCGTCGCCGACCAACGCGTTCTTGACGTACTGCTGGGTGATGGTCGAGCCGCCCTGCAGGTCGCCGCCGAAGATGTTGTTCTTGAACGCGCGGGCGAATCCGGAGAACGAGAAACCCGGGTTGGAGTAGAAGTCGCGGTCCTCGGCGGCCATCACCGCGTTGCGGACGTGCACGGGAATCTGGTCGATGTTGACGTCGGCGCGGTTACCTTCGGGCGGAACGATTTTCGCGAGCTCGCTGCCGTCGCTGGCCAGAATCGTCGACACCTGGTTGGTCCGGATGTCGCCGGGCTTCGGCACGTCCACAATGAGATAGGCCATCCCAAAGGTGACGATCGGCAGCACGATCAGCACGGCCACCATGGCGTACAGCCCGCGGCGCACCAACTTCCAGTTGATCTGAGGGCGGGCACTGGGCCGCGGCGCCTGAGGGGGACCCCCTGGCGGGCCACCGCCACCGGGAGGCCTGCGCGGTGGGGGAGGTGGCGGCGGTGGCTGCTTCGGCGGCGGAGCACCGTCCAGTGCCGCCTTGACGACGTCGATCGGATCACGAAGGTATGCAGGCGTGGCGGCCCGCACCGGCGGCAGCACTGTGGTCAGCCGGTCGTCGGGCGGAACTCCTGCGGCGCGGTGCCGCGGCGGCCCGTCCAAGCGATGTTGTGGGGCTGCGCCGCCGGGCCGGCTCACGCCATCAGCCGCGCGTCCTCCGCGGGCATCATTGGCTGACCGGTCGTGGCGCCCTTCGCTATTCACTGGCCGTGCGCGCCCGACCGCGCGCCGTCCGTGTGCCGCGCGATCCCTTGGGCGGTGGGACGGCGCCGAGCACATATGACTTGACCAAGTGATTCCAACTGCAGGTGCGACATACCTCCACCACGTGTACCGAAAACTCGGGGTAGCGGGTTGCCAGCAAGACCAACTCCTCGGCGGTGCGCGCCGAACCGGACACGGCGCCCAGATGATCGCCGAACACCCATGACACCAACGTGAGCTGTTCCTTGCGACAGATCGGGCACATCACCGAACTGGGCTTCCCATGGAACTTCGCGGCCCGCAGCAGATAGGGATTGGCGTCGCAGACCTCCGTGACGCCGGTGCGGCCCGAGTAGACCTCGGCCAGCAGGGACCGGCGCCGAAGCGCATAGTCCACCACCTGTCGCTGCAGTCGCACGGTGACCAGAGTACGTCGGCCTCCCGACCGCCGAGGCGTGACTACGCCGCCACACTTCGCCGATGTCCATCTGGTCTGCGCCGATGGCAACCGAACTCCTACGATCATCGACGTGGCACAGCGGCAGACGGCGGGAACCCGGGCGAAGGACAGCGACAGGAACGACACCTGTCAGGTTCTCGACAGCGCATTGGCCGAGGGTCAGCTGTCGATGGAGGAGCATCGGCAGCGGGTGGCAACCGCCACCACCGCCACCACGCTCGGCCAACTGGCGGACCTCGTCTCCGATCTGCAGAACTCGAACGCGCCGGTCAAGATGCCCGACCTCAAGAAGCCGGTGCGCGTCGGCGCCGGCGGCGGATGGGGCCTGCGCGCCGCGGTGGTAGGGGTGCTGGTGGTGCTCGGCATCGCGATCGGTTGGGGACTCTACGGAAACACCAGTTCGCCGTTGAGCTTCACCTCGGATCCGGGCGCCAAGTCCGACGGCATCCCCGCGAAGGTCCTCACGCCGCCGAAGCAACTCCAATCGCTGGGTGGGCTGAACGGTCTGCTCGAGCAGATGCGCCAACGCTTTGGCGACACGAAGGGGTACAGCCTCACGATCTACCCCGACTACGCGGTGCTGTCCCGGCCTGATCCCTCCGACGATCGTCGGAAGCTGAGCTACTCCTACCGCGGTGGGTTCGACGATCCTTCGGCGTCGGCCAAGGACGCAAACGACGTCGTCGTGGATCTCGCTGCGTTCAACGTGGAGAGCACCGTCGGCATTCTGCGGGGCGCGGCCGAAACGGTCGGGCTCCAGCAGAAGGACGTCAAGGCGGACAGCACGTACCTCAGCATCGACCCCAGCCGTGATCCGGTGACACCCGGCGCGCTGACGCTGCGAGCCAGTGTGTCCAGCGACTTCGGCAGCGGGTCGATCACGTTCGCCGGCGACGGCACCGTCAAGCGCATCGATTCGGCTATCAACTGACCTGCGGCGACGCCGGTCGAATGGAATGATCGGCCTCACTGATGTAGCGCCGAATATATCGGCGCGATACACTTTCGCGAGGTGTCGGACCGTCGTAACGGTCAAGCAAAGTCCTTTCAGGGAGGTGATTCGATTGCTGGAGCTCGCCATCCTGGGCCTTCTGCTCGAATCGCCGATGCACGGCTACGAGCTGCGCAAACGTCTGACGGGTCTGCTCGGCGCCTTCCGCGCGTTCTCGTACGGTTCGCTCTACCCGGCACTGCGGCGCATGCAGGCCGACGAGCTGATCGTCGAGGACGCCGCACCTGACGGCATCCCCAAGATGCGCCGCGCACGCCGCGTTTACCGGCTCAGCGACGCAGGTAAGCAGCGCTTCGCCGAACTGGTGGCCGATACCGGTCCGCAGAATTTTTCGGACGATGGTTTCGGCGTGCACCTCGCCTTCTTCAACCGCACACCGGCGGAAGCCAGAATGCGGATCTTGGAGGGCCGCCGTCGTCAGGTGGAAGAACGCCGTGAGGGTCTCCGTGAAGCAGTGGCGCGGGCAAGCAGCTCGCTCGATCGCTACACCAAGCAGCTGCACCAGCTCGGGTTGGAGTCCAGCGAGCGCGAAGTGAAATGGCTCAACGAATTGATAGCGGCGGAGCGAACGGCGCAGGGTCGCGCCGAGCAGCCGTAGATCCACGACAAACAGCACGAATCCGCACGAGAGGAAGAACGTCCATGACTGTGAACACCGAGGTCCGGGTCGCGATTGTCGGTGTCGGCAACTGCGCGTCCTCGCTCGTGCAGGGCGTGCAGTACTACCACGACGCCGACGAGCACGCGACGGTTCCCGGCCTGATGCATGTGCGTCTGGGCCAGTACCACGTGCGCGACGTGAAGTTCGTCGCCGCGTTCGACGTCGACGCCAAGAAGGTCGGCTTCGACCTCTCCGAGGCGATCTTCGCGTCAGAGAACAACACCATCAAGATCGCCGACGTGCCGCCGACCAACGTCGTCGTGCAGCGCGGCCCGACGCTCGACGGCATCGGCAAGTACTACGCCGAGACCATCGAGGTGTCCGACGCCGAGGCCGTCGACGTCGTCCAGACGCTGAAAGACAACAACGTCGACGTCATGGTGTCCTACCTGCCGGTGGGCTCCGAGGAGGCCGACAAGTTCTACGCGCAGTGCGCGATCGACGCCGGTGTGGCGTTCGTCAACGCGCTGCCGGTGTTCATCGCGTCGGACCCCGTGTGGGCCAAGAAGTTCGAGGACGCGGGTGTGCCGATCGTCGGCGACGACATCAAGAGCCAGGTCGGCGCGACCATCACCCACCGCGTGATGGCCAAGCTGTTCGAGGACCGCGGGGTGCAGCTCGATCGCACCATGCAGCTCAACGTCGGCGGCAACATGGACTTCCTCAACATGCTCGAGCGTGAGCGCCTTGAGTCGAAGAAGATCTCCAAGACGCAGGCCGTCACCTCCAACCTGCAGCGCGAGTTCAAGACCAAGGACGTGCACATCGGCCCGTCCGACCACGTCGGCTGGCTCGACGATCGCAAGTGGGCCTACGTGCGGCTGGAAGGCCGCGCCTTCGGCGACGTGCCGCTGAACCTGGAGTACAAGCTCGAGGTGTGGGACTCGCCGAACTCGGCAGGCGTCATCATCGACGCGGTGCGCGCGGCGAAGATCGCCAAGGACCGCGGCGTCGGCGGCCCGGTGGTCGCGGCGTCGGCCTACCTGATGAAGAGCCCGCCGCAACAGATGCCCGACGACATCGCACGCACGCAGCTCGAGGAGTTCATCGAGGGTTAGCCTCGACGGCGTGACCAACGCCGACGTCTCCGACGACCAGCTAGCGGGCCTCGACGAATTCGGGCTACTGCACGAGAACGCCGAACAGATTGGCGCCACCGACATACCGACGGTGCGGCGCATCGAATCGGGGCCGATCAGTGCGATCAAGTTCGGCGACGCCGCCCCGCAGATCGTGTTCCTGCATGGCGGCGGTCAAAACGCGCACACTTGGGACACCGTGATCCTCGGCCTCGGCGTGCCCGCACTTGCGGTCGACCTGCCCGGCCACGGCCGCTCGGATTGGCGCGAGGACGGTGACTACGGCCCGAAGCTCAACGCCGAGACGCTGCGCCCGGTGCTGCGGGAGTGGGCGCCGAATTCGCGGCTCGTCGTAGGCATGTCGTTGGGTGGACTGACCGCGCTGCGCATCGCTGCCACAGGGCCGAGCCTGGTGCCCGAACTCGTACTCGTCGACGTGACGCCGTCCGCGCCCGAACGCCACGAGGAGATGACCGAGGCGCAGCTGGGCGCCGTCGCCCTGGTCCAGGGCGACCGTACCTTCCCGTCCTTCGAGGCCATGCTGGACGTGACGGTGGCGGCGGCCCCTAACCGCGATCGGAAATCGTTGCGCCGCGGCGTCTTCCATAACTCCAAGCAACTCGACGACGGCACCTGGACGTGGCGCTACGACTCGTTCCGCAAGGGCGACGGGTTCGAGGGGCTGTGGGATGACGTGCCGTCCATCACGATGCCCACGACGTTGGTGCGCGGTGCCAACTCGTTCTTCGTCAACGACGAGGACGCCGATGCATTCGCGGAAGGGGCGCCCGGCTTCCAGCGCACCCACGTCGTCGCCGACTCTGGGCATTCCGTTCAGGGCGACCAGCCACGCGCGCTTGTCGAGATTCTGCGCGGAGTACTGGCCGGCTAGATGGCGACCTTCGTCTTCATCCATGGTGCCGCCGATGTCGGGTGGTATTGGCATCTACTCGAAGCGGAGTTGCAGGCTCGTGGGCACGACACGGTGGCCCCTGACCTGCCATGCGACGACGACACCGCAGGCCTCAACGAGTACGCCGACACGGTCGTTGACGCGATCGGTGACCGCGCCGACGTCCTTGTGGTGGGTCACTCTCTCGGCGGGTTCACCGCGCCCCTCGTGGCCGACCGGGTCAGCGCGAACGCGCTCGTTCTTGTAGCCGGGATGATCCCAGCGCCCGGCGAACCGCCGGACGACTGGTGGGAGAACACCGGGTACAAGTCAGCGTCCGACGCCCACGCCAAACAAGAGGGCTACGCGGATCAGAAGGACGATCCGTTCGTCACGTTCTACAACGGCGTGCCCCGCGTGTTGGCCGAGGAGGCGATGAGCAAGGGGCGTGGCCAGTCCAGCACTTGGATGGCCGGACCGTGGCCGCTCAACGCCTGGCCCGACGTGCCGACGAAGTTCGTGGTGTGCCGCGACGACCGCTTCTTTCCTCCGGACTTTCTTCGCCGGCTGGCGCAGGCACGCTTAGGCATCACGCCCGACGAGATCGATGGCGGCCATTGCGCGGCACTCAGCCACCCCAGAGAACTCGCCGACGTGCTCGAGTCGTATTCGATGAAGATGTAGCCAAGGCCCACGGTCGTCGCGGTCTGGAAATCCGGCGGACAGATAGGCATGTAAGACTGCCGCAGTGGCCTTCCCTATTCGCGTCGGCGTCCAACTTCAGCCGCAACATTCCGCCCAATACAGCCATATCCGCGACGCCGTCCGCCGCTGCGAGGACTTCGGCGTCGACGTCGCGTTCAACTGGGATCACTTCTTCCCGCTCTACGGCGACCCCGACGGCCCGCACTACGAGTGCTGGACGATGCTGGGCGCCTGGGCCGAGCAGACGTCGCGCCTCGAGATCGGCGCGCTGGTCACCTGCAACTCCTACCGAAACCCCGAGCTGCTTGCAGATATGGCGCGCACCGTCGACCACATCGCCGACGGAAGGCTGATCCTCGGCATCGGGTCGGGCTGGAAAGACAAGGACTACGTCGAGTACGGCTACGAGTTCGGCACCGCGGGCAGCAGGCTGGACGACCTCGCGGCCGGGTTGCCGCGCATCAAGTCACGGTTGGCCAAGCTCAACCCGCCACCGACGCGGGACATACCGGTCTTGATCGGCGGTCAGGGGGAACGGAAGACGCTGCGGCTGGTCGCCGAGTACGGCGATATCTGGCACGGGTTCACCTCGCTGGAGACCTACCCCGCGAAGGCGGAGATCCTGGCGCGGCACTGCGCCGATGTCGGCCGCGACCCTGCGACCATCGAGCGCTCAGCGGGGGTGAACGGCAACAGCCTCGACGCGCTGCTGGCCGAAGCCGACGCGTTCGTCGCGCTCGGGGTGACGATGCTGACCGTCGGAGTCAACGGACCCGACTACGACCTGACGCAGGCCGAGGCGCTGTGCCGGTGGCGCGACCGTCATCAACCGAATGGAAGCTGAACTGGCGGAACGGCTCCCGTCGCGACGGGTACATGAGATGCTTGCCGCGCCATGCCCAAGAAGTATGGGGTCAAAGAAAAGGACCTCGTGGTTTCGCATGTCGTCAACCTGGTGCTGACTGGCAAACTGCGGTCGGGGGATCGGGTTGATCGCAACGAGATCGCCAATGACTTAGGACTTTCCCGCGTGCCGATACAGGAGGCGGTGGTCCAGCTCGAGCATGACGGCATCCTGTCCACGCAGTATCACCGCGGCGCGTACGTCGAACGATTCGACGAGTCCGTCGTGCGCGAACACCACGAGCTGTATGGATTGTTGACCGGCATCGCCTCGGCCCGCGCCGCCGACGACGGCCTCCCGCGAATCCTCGCGCAGCTCGACACGTTCGTCGACGCGATGCGGAGTAGCAAAGAGTCGCGCGCGTTTCAGGAGACAGCGTGGAAGTTCCGGAACGTGATCAACGACGAATATGCGGGCCCGCGCCTGCAGGCGGCGATCCGTGCGTCACAGACCTTCATCCCGCGGGGGTTCTGGATGTCCTACCTCAACAACCACGACGAGATGCTGCCGTCCTTCGAGGCCGAAACCGCTGCCATCCACCGTCGCGACCCCGATGGTGCCCGCGCGGCGTGCGCCGAACGGTCTGAGGTGATGGCCAGGATCATGCTCGGTGAACTGGTGCGACGCCGGGTGTTCCGGCCTGCGGGCGCACCGGTTGCGTTCTGATTGAGCTGAAGTCACTGCCGTATCGGCGGTGCCCATTACGTTCCTTTGAATGCGGTTCGTGAAGCTTTTCGTCGTGGCGTTGGTCGCGCTGCTGATCTCGAGCATGGGTCTTGCGGCGCCCGCGGGCGCGAACGTCGACCAGTGCGCCCCGCCAGGAGTCGAGAGCGCCAGCGCCCTGCCGACCAATCTCGCCGCCGCAGCCCAGGGTCCCGGCGCCGACAAGTACACGACCGCGACAGTCGAGCCGTCGACCGCCGTCACCACCGACACCCTTGGCCTGGATGTGCCGGGCACACTGACCGTCGGCACGCTGTCGGATGCGCCTCCGAGTATCTGCATCAATTCGGCCGGCCAGTTCACCGGCTTCGACAACGAGTTGCTGCGCGCGATCGCCGACAAGCTGGGCCTGCGGATCAACTTCGTCGGCACCGAGTTCTCCGGGCTGCTCGCCCAGGTGGCGTCGCGGCGCTTCGACGTCGGCTCGTCGTCGATCACCACCACCGATGCGCGCCGTCGCACCGTCGGGTTCACCAACGGCTATGACTTCGGCTATTTCTCGCTGGTGGTGCCGTCCGGGTCTGCCATCACCGGCTTCGAGAAGTTGGCTGCCGGCCGGCGCATCGGCGTAGTGCAGGGCACCGTGCAGGAGGCATACGTCGTCGACACCCTGCACCTGGATCCGGTGAAATTCCCCGACTACAACACCGTTTACGCCAGCCTCAAGACGCGCCAGATCGACGCGTGGGTGGCGCCGTCGCAGCAGGCGCAGGGCACGGTGCAGCCCGGCGATCCCGCGCAGATCGTCGAAAACACCTTCAGCTTGGACAATTTCGTGGCGTGGGCGGTTGCCAAGGAAAACAAGCCACTCATCGACGCGTTGAACTCGGGGTTGGATGCGGTCATCGCGGACGGCACCTGGGCGCGGCTGTACTCCGATTGGGTACCGCGCGCATTGCCGCCGGGATGGAAACCCGGGTCGAAGGCGGCGCCAGCGCCGCAGCTGCCTGACTTCGCGGCGATCGCGGCCGAGAACCAGAAACCGGCGACGGCCGCGGCGGCGCGCAAGTCCACACTGTCGCAGCTGCGTGACTCGTTCCTCGACTGGAATCTGTACAAGCAGGCCATCCCCGACCTGTTCAAGACCGGGCTGCCGAACACGCTGATCCTGACCGTCAGCGCCAGCGTCATCGGACTGGTGCTCGGCATGGCGCTTGCCGTCGCCGGAATCTCGCGGTCGCGTTGGCTGCGATGGCCCGCGCGGGTGTACACCGACATCTTCCGCGGGCTGCCCGAAGTGGTGATCATCCTGTTGATCGGGCTCGGCGTCGGGCCGATGGTCGGCGGCCTGACGGGTAACAACCCGTATCCGCTTGGCATCGCCGCGCTTGGACTGATGGCCGCGGCCTACGTCGGCGAGATCTTCCGGTCCGGCATCCAGAGTGTGGAGCCCGGTCAACTGGAGGCGTCGCGCGCCCTTGGCTTCAGTTACCCGTCGTCGATGCGGCTGGTGGTGGTACCGCAGGGCGTGCGGCGGGTACTGCCCGCGTTGATGAACGAGTTCATCTCGCTGTTGAAGGCGTCCTCGCTGGTGTACTTCCTTGGCCTCGTTGCGAACCAGCGGGAGTTGTTTCAAGTCGGCCGCGACCTCAACGCGCAGACCGGCAACCTGTCACCGCTGGTGGCCGCCGGCCTGTTCTATCTGTTGTTGACGGTGCCGCTGACGCATCTGGTCAACTTCGTCGACAACCGCTTGCGGCGCGGCCGCAAACCAGGGGAGGAAGACCCGCTCGAACTGTCGACCTCGCAGGAGATGATCTGATGGCCAGCCAAACGTCGCAACCAGTGTCGTTGAGCGCCAAGGATATTCACCTGGCGTTCGGCCCGAATGCCGTGTTGCGTGGGGTCGACGTCGACGTGCCCGCGGGCACCACCGTGGCGGTGATCGGGCCGTCGGGGTCCGGAAAGTCGACGCTGTTGCGGACGTTGAACCGGCTCTACGAACCCGATCGCGGAGACATCCTGCTCGACGGGCGGTCGGTGCTGGCCGACAACCCCGATCGTCTGCGGCAGCGTATCGGCATGGTGTTCCAGCACTTCAACCTGTTCCCGCACCGCAGCGTGTTGGACAACGTGACGCTGGCGCCGCGCAAGCTCAAGCGCCTCGGGGCCGAGCAGGCACGCGAACTGGGCCTGGAGCAGTTGGACCGGGTGGGGCTGCGGCAGAAGGCCGACGTGCGCCCCGGCACGCTATCGGGCGGGCAGCAGCAGCGGGTGGCGATCGCCAGGGCGCTGGCGATGTCGCCACAAGTGATGTTCTTCGACGAAGCCACCTCGGCGCTCGATCCAGAATTGGTCAAGGGCATCCTCGCGCTCATCGCCGAACTGGGCGCAGACGGCATGACGATGGTGGTCGTCACGCACGAGATGGGGTTCGCCCGCTCGACGTCAAATGCGGTGGTGTTCATGGATCACGGCCAGGTGGTCGAGTCGGGCTCACCGGAGCAAATTTTCGACGGCGCGGAGACGGATCGACTGCGTCGATTCTTATCGCAAGTTTTGTGAGGTTAATTGACGCGCATTCGCATGTGGCAGCCGCCGACAGGTTAGACTGGCGAATTATGGTGGAGACCGAATCGCAGGTCGGCGAGTTGGCCGCAGAACTGCAGCGTGTGCTCTCCAAAGTCTTTTCTGTGCTGCGCCGCGGCGACACCAGTCGGACTGACGCGGGCGACCTCACACTCGCCCAGTTGTCGATTCTCCTGACGCTGCTCGACCAGGGTCCGATCCGCATGACGGAGCTGGCCGCCCACGAGCGCGTGCGCACACCCACCACCACTGTGGCAATCCGCCGGCTGGAAAAACTGGGCCTGGTGAAGCGGTCTCGCGACTCCTCGGATCTGCGGGCAGTGCTCGTCGACATCACGCCGAAGGGCCTGTCGCAGCATCGCGAATCGTTGGCCGCGCGCAGGGCGCAGTTGGCCACGCTGCTCGCGAAGCTCAGCGCCGAGGACCTGGAGACGCTGACAAAGGCGTTGGTCCCGCTTGAGCGACTGGCCCAATAGGCGGGCTCAACCGAGCCAATCGAGCACCGCTGCGGCGGTCCACGACTGTTGCATGCTGCCGAGCGGTTCCCCGGTGAATGGTTCGTAGTACTCCGCGAACGTCCCGTCGCTGACCTGTCGCAGTCCTTCCCGCTTGAGCATCAGCGCGCGTTCGGCCCAGCCGCGGCGCGCGAACGCCCAGGAGAACAGCCACGTCATCACCGGCCATACCGGTCCGCGCCAGTACTCGCGTGAGCGGAAGTCCCGCGACACCGGCGAAGTCGACGGGATCAGCGCATACCGCAGATCCGGATGCCCGCAGAACCGCGGGCCCTCCAACAGCCGCAGCAGCGCGCGTTCCTTGTCGTGCGGCAGTCCGCCGCACAGCAGCGGAGCGAACTGCGCGACGGTCTCCGTCGCCACCCAACGGTCGGCACGCACGTCGAAATCCCTTGCGGCCCCGCTGCGTTCGTCGGTGGTTCGGACGACGCCCGCGCGGAACCGCTCCGCCCACGCGTACAGGTCCTTGACGTCGGCATGGGGGCGCTTGTAGTCCTCGCCGATCTCGGCGAGCACATCGCAAGCGACCGAGAGGATCGCCGAGACGAACACGTCCTCGACGGCGAAGCTCATCACCTTCGGCAACAGCTCGTCGTCGTAGCGGGCCGCCTTCATCTCCTCGAGCAGCCACAGATACCGGTCGTATTCGATGTCGCTGGGCCGCTGGCTGGCGTCGGTGACGATGGCGTTGTCCTCGCGCTCGTACTCCGGCACGTTGCCGGGAATCACGTTGGCGTAGGGGCTATCCCAGCGCGGCGAGTTGTCCATGCCGGACTCCCAGCCGTGATACAGCGTGACGCGGCCGTGCTCGTGCTGATCACGCGCCTCGGCCAGCCATCGATGCCACCGGACCAGGTCGGCCCACCTGCGGTCGAGGAACGCCTCTGCGACGGCGCGGGTGGACCGGCCCCTCGTGCGGGCGTGGTCGAGGATGCGCTGCACCGCGATCGCGTGCACGGGCGGCTGGGTGATGCCCGACGTGTGCCGGGTCCGCGGCGCGTGGGCGGCAAGCGCCGACGTCGCCCATCGCGCAGGCCCAGGGAAGTACCCGTCGACGCCGTTGGCGAAGACGATGTGCGGGATCATCCCGTTGGTCCACTGCGCCGAGAGCAGTGTGTCCAGCTCGACGACGGCCCGCTCGACACTCAGCGGGGCAAGGCCGATCGCCACGAACGCCGCGTCCCAGCTCCACATGTGCGGGTACAGCAACGGCGCGGCGGTGGTCATCACGCCCAGGTCATTGCCGCGCAGCAGGTATGCGGCGCGGGCGGCGAGCTGTGTCGGAGCGAAGTTGTGGTCGGGCATCCTGTCCATCATGCGACGGGCGGGCCTTACTCGCAGGTCGATAGGGTGACGACATGCCGACCGCGATGATCACCGGGGCGGCCGGTGGGCTCGGATCAGCCATCGCGACCGCCCTGGCGCCCACCCATACGCTGTTCCTTGCGGGCAGGCCATCGGCCCGGCTCGACGAGGTTGCCGGGCAGTTCGGCGCCACCACGTGGCCGATCGATCTCGGGGACGTCGACGACATTGAGGCGGTTGTCGAGCCGATCGTCGAGCTCGACGTGCTGATCCACAACGCGGGGGTGGCCTACCCGGGGCGGGTTGCCGAGTCGACGGTGGACGAGTGGCGGGCCACCATGAGCGTCAATGTCGTTGGCGCGGTTGCCCTCACGCTCGCGCTACTGCCCGCACTGCGAACCGCTGGCGGGCACGTCGTGTTCATCAACTCCGGAGCGGGTATCAATGCGTCACCGGGCCTGGCGTCGTATACGGCGAGCAAGTTCGCGCTGCGCGGGTTCGCTGATTCGCTGCGCAACGACGAGCCGTCGCTTCGGGTCACATCGGTGCACCCAGGCCGGATCTCCACGGTCATGCAGGAAGGCCTTGTCGCATACGAAGGCGGGGACTACGACCCGTCGCGGTATCTGCAGCCTGAGACCGTCGCGAAAATTGTCGCCGACGCCGTGAACGCGCCGCCCGACGCGCACATCCACGAGGTCATCGTCCGCCCCACGTGATTTCGGCGTGCTGAGTCGCGGTCAGCACGACCAATCACGCCGAAATCGCTAGACAACGATGTTGACGAGTCTTCCTGCCACCACGATGACCTTCTTCGGGGTGGCGCCGGCCAGGAATGCGAGCACCTTCTCGTCGGCAAGCGCCGCGGTCTCCAGCGTGTCCGCGTCGGCGTCGGCAGGCACCGTCACGTGGCCGCGAACCTTGCCGTTGACCTGCACCGGATACTCGACCATGTCCTCGACCAGGTACTGCGGGTCGGCAACAGGGAACGGCCCGTGCGCCAGCGACGTGTCGTGGCCGAGTCGCTTCCACAGCTCCTCGGCCAGGTGCGGGGCCAGCGGCGCGACCATCAGCACCAGCGGCTCGAGCGCCGCCCGCGCTGTCACCCCCTGCTTCGTCAGGTGGTTGGTGTATTCGATCAGCTTGGCCGCGGCCGTGTTGTTGCGCAGTCCCGCATAATCCTCCGACACCCCTGCGATGGTGCGGTGCAACAGCCGCAGGGTCTCGTCGTCAAGCGCTTCGTGATCGGCGGCCCGCTCGACGCCGGTCTGCTCGTCGACCACCGCCCGCCACACCCGTTGCAGGAATCGGTAGGCGCCGACGACGTCCTTCGTGGCCCACGGGCGCGATGCGTCCAGCGGTCCCATCGACATCTCGTACACCCGCAGGGTGTCGGCGCCATAGTCGTCGCAGATCTCGTCGGGCGATACCGAGTTCTTCAGGCTCTTACCGATCTTGCCGAACTCCTGGAACACCTCTATCTCGCCGTCGGGCCCTTGCCAATAGAACTTGCCGTCGCGTTCGGTGACCTCGGCCGCTGGCACGTAGGCCCCGCGGGAGTCGGTGTAGGCGAACGCCTGGATGTAGCCCTGGTTCACCAGCCGGCGGAACGGCTCCTTCGAGCTGACGTGGCCGAGGTCGTACAGCACCTTGTGCCAGAACCGCGCATAGAGCAGATGCAGCACCGCGTGCTCGACGCCGCCGACGTACAAATCGACACCGCCGGGGTCGTTTGGACCGTGTTCGGCTGGCCGCGGGCCCATCCAGTAGGCCTCGTTTTCCTTGTCGCACAACTCTTCTTTGTTGTACGGGTCGGTGTATCGCAGCTCGTACCACGAGCTGGCCGCCCACTGCGGCATCACGTTGGTGTCGCGGGTGTACGGCTTGAAGCCGTCGCCCAGATCCATCTCGACGTGCACCCACTCGGTCGCCTTGGCCAGCGGCGGCGACGGCTCGCTGTCGGCGTCGTTTGGGTCCAACTGCACCGGCGCGTAGTCGGGTATGTCGGGCAGTTCGACTGGCAGCGCCGATTCTGGCAGCGGGTGCGCGCGCCCGTCGGCGTCGTACACAATCGGGAACGGCTCACCCCAGTACCGCTGCCGCGCGAAAAGCCAGTCCCGCAGCTTGTACTCGACGCGGGCACGCCCGCGACCTTCCGCGGTCAACCGTTCGGTGATGGCTTCCTTGGCAGACGCGACGCTCAGGCCGTTCAGGTAATCGGAATTGACCACCTCGCCGTCGCCGCTGTACGCCGCCTGCGAGATATCGCCGCCTGCAACCGTTTCCACGATCGGCAGGCCGAACTCTCCTGCGAAGTCCCAGTCCCGCTGATCGCCACCGGGCACCGCCATGATGGCGCCGGTGCCGTAGCCGATCAGCACGTAGTCGGCAATGAAGACCGGGACCTGTTCGCCATTGGCAGGATTCGTGGCATAGGCGCCTAGGAACACGCCGGTCTTGTCCTTGTTCTCCTGGCGTTCCAGGTCGGACTTGGCCGCGATGCCGGCACGGTAGGCGGCGACGGCCTCGGCGGGGGTGGTCGCACCGAACGTCCACCGGGGGTCCACGTCGGCCGGCCACTGCGCCGCGGTGAGTTCGTCCACCAGCTGGTGCTCGGGCGCCAGCACCATGTAGGTCGCGCCGAACAAGGTGTCGGGCCGAGTGGTGAACACCTCGATGTCGCCCGCCGACGTACCGAAGAGCACCGACGCTCCTGTGGACCGACCGATCCAGTTGCGCTGCATAGCCTTGACCTTCTCGGGCCAATCCAGTAATTCGAGATCGTCAAGCAGCCGGTCCGAGTACACGGTGATGCGCATCATCCACTGCCGCAGCCGCTTCCGGAACACCGGGAAGTTGCCGCGCTCACTGCGGCCGTCGGACGTGACTTCCTCGTTGGCCAGCACGGTGCCGAGGCCGGGGCACCAGTTGACCATCGAATCGGCCCGGTACACCAGCCGGTGCGAATCGATCACGTCGGCGCGCTCATCGGCCGACAAGTCCCGCCACGCCCGCCCATCGTCGAGAGTCCTTGTGCCCGAATCGAACTCTGCGATCAGCTCAGGGATGGGTCGCGCCTTGTTCACGGCCGGGTCGAACCACGCGTTGTAGATCTGCAGGAAGATCCACTGCGTCCACTTGTAGTAGTCGACGTCGGTGGTGGAGAAGCTGCGACGGGCGTCGTGCCCGAAGCCCAGCCTGCCGAGCTGGCGGCGGAAGTTGACGATGTTGGCCTCGGTGCGGACGCGCGGATGCGTTCCTGTCTGGATCGCGTACTGCTCGGCGGGCAGGCCGAACGCGTCGAAACCCAACGCGTGCAAGACATTGCGGCCCATCATCCGGTAGTAGCGGGCGTAGACGTCGGTGGCGATGTAGCCGAGCGGATGCCCGACGTGCAGCCCTTCACCCGACGGGTACGGGAACATGTCCTGTACGAACATCTTGTCTGCGGGTACCGGTGTTCCGTCCGGCGACGCCAGCGAGCCCACCGGATTGGCCACGTTGAATGTCCCCGACTCGGCCCAGGTCTGCTGCCAGGCGCGCTCGATGTCCCCGGCCAGCTCCGCGGTGTAGCGGTGCTGCGGGGTGTCCCCAGCATCACTGTCGGGTTCAGTCACGTGAACAGGGTATAAGCACGCATATGGGGGCCTCTTCGGCCACGGGTTGGTCTCGGTTCCGTTGCGGGGAAGTCAGGGGTTGATCCCAGGTCGGTTCCAGCCCTGGTGGCTGGCGCTTCGCCCGGGATACGGTCGGCGCCTGACCAGGGGTGTGACGTACCCCGCACCTTACGAAGAAGGACCGCGGTCGATGAACGAGATCACCCGTCGCTGGCGGGTTCTGGCAGGTGGCGCGGCCGCCGGTGTGACGGCCGTCGTCTGCTTCGCCGGGGCTATCGCCTCCGCCGAGCCGGTGCTGCCGCAACCGCCGCTGCCGCCGGGAACGATGACGCAGACGGTGACGGCCGCGCCCAACGCCGCCGCGATCGCGCCACCGGCCGCCACCGGACTCAACGGTGTGATGCCCGCCACCGGCGCAGCGCCCACGGGAATCGTGACACCGGCCGTCCCCGCCGCGCCTCAGGCAACGATCACCCCCACCGCATCTGGCACTCTCGCCGACTTCTTCAAGGCCAAGAACGTTCGCATGGAGCCGCAGAACAGCCGCGACTTCAAGGCGCTGACCATCGTGCTTCCGATGCCGAGGGGCTGGTCGCAGGTGCCCGACCCGAATGTTCCCGACGCGTTCGCGGTGATCGCCGACCGGGTCGGCGGCAACGGCCTGTACTCGTCCAACGCGCAGGTCTTGGTCTACAAACTGGTCGGCGACTTCGACCCGAAGGAGGCCATCAGCCACGGCTTCGTCGATAGCCAGCAGCTGACGGCGTGGCGCGCAACCGACGGGTCGCTTGCCGATTTCGGCGGCATGCCGTCGTCGGTCATCGAGGGCACCTATCGCGAGAACTCGATGACGTTGAACGCGTCACGTCGCAACGTCATCGCCACCGCAGGCCCCGACAAGTACCTGGTAACGCTCGCCGTGATCACAAGCATCGACCAGGTCGTCGCCGCGGCCGACGCTACCGACGCGATCGTCAACGGCTTCAAGATCAGCCTGCCCGGCGCGGCGACGCAAGCGCCACCAACCCCGACACCGGGCCTACCCCAGTCCCCTAGCCAACCGGCACTGCCGCAACTTCTGGGACTGCCGGGATAGACGTCGTCCCCCGGGCGAAGCCTGGCGCCCGGGGGGCGGCCCATCCAGCGGGCCGCGCACGAGGCTCGTATTGTGTGGCGCATGCTGATCGCCGCGGTGCTATGTCTATGCGCCGCCGTCGCGACCGCCTCTCTCGGACTGTGGCTGCTCACCCGCCCGCTCACCGCCGATCCCGTCCGCCAGGTTCTGCGCGCCGTGGCGCCGACCCAGCTCGCCGCGGCGGTGATGCTGACCGCAGGCGGATTGGTGGCGCTGTCGGCGCGGCCGCAGACCGGAGTGCTCGTCGTGGTGGTGTGCGTCGTCGGCGCGGTGGCCACGGTCGCGGCCGGGTGCTGGCAAAGCGCCAAGGTCGTCGCACGGCGGGAGTCGCAAGCCCCTGTCGGCTGTGGCGGTGCCTGCTCGACGTGCACGTTGTCCTGCCACTGAGCCCGGATGCTCGACCGGCTGACACGGGTCCCTGTTGACACCTTCCTGCTCGCACTGTTGGCGGTCGTCACGGTCGCGGCGCTGTTTCCGGCCACCGGTACAGCCGCCGACGTGCTCGATGTGGCGACCAAGGTCGCTATCGCGCTGTTGTTCTTGCTGTACGGCGCTCGGCTGTCACCGACGGAGGCTCTGCACGGGCTGAAGCACTGGCGGCTGCATCTGCTGGTGCTGGCCGCTACGTTCGTCGTCTTCCCCATCCTCGGATTGGCCGCGCACGCCCTGGTGCCGTCGGTGCTGACCCCCGGTCTGTACACCGGCGTGCTGTTCCTGTGCCTGGTTCCATCGACTGTGCAGTCGTCGATAGCGTTCACCTCGATCGCTCACGGCAATGTGCCGGCGGCGATCGTCAGCGCGTCGCTGTCCAACATTCTCGGCGTCTTTCTCACCCCGCTGCTTGTCGTGCTGCTGATGCACACCACGGGCGCACCGCGGATCGGCGGGTCGGCCGTGCTTGACATCGTGTTGCAGCTGCTATTGCCGTTCGTCGCCGGTCAATTACTGCGGCCGTGGCTGGCCGGGTGGGTGCACCGGCATGCGTTCGTCACCAAGGCGTTCGACCGCGGCTCGATCCTGCTCGTCGTCTACACCGCGTTCTCGATGAGCATGGCCGCGAACATCTGGAGCTCGGTACGCCCGCTGCAAGTGGTCGCGGTCGCCGGTGTGTGCACCGCGCTGCTTGCCATCATGCTCGGCTTCACGGTCGAGGTGTCACGTCTGGCCCGGCTGAACCGCGCCGACGCGGTGGTGGTGCTGTTCTGCGGCTCCAAGAAGAGCCTGGCGTCCGGCCTGCCGATGGCGCTGGTGTTCTTCGGCACCGGGGCGGTGGGCCTGATCATGTTGCCGCTGATGCTCTTTCACCAAATCCAGCTGTTCGTGTGCGCAATCATCGCGAGCCGGATGTCGCGGACCGTGCCTGCTGCTTAGTTGCGGCTGACGTCGATCGGGTGGCTGGCAAGCAGCGACAGCGGCAGCGGCTGGCGGCGGAGCACCCGCGACCACAGGTCGGCCCGCGGCTCGACCAGAACGTCAGTTGGCAACGCGGACAGCACAATCCAGTCGTCGCGCTCGATCTCGCCGTCGAGTTGGCCGATTGTCCAGCCCGAGTAGCCAGCGAAGATGCGCACGCCTTCCACCATCGGGGCGATCGCGTCTGGATCGGCGTCGAGGTCGACCATCACCATCCGGCCCTGCACGTGCCGCAGCCCCGGCACCCCGTTCGCCTCGAGTCCGGCGCGCAGCGTCGCCAGGCAGAGCGCTGCGTCGCGCTTCACGGGCCCGCCGATGAACATCGTCTTGGGCTTGGTGGCCAGCTTGGCCCACTGCGGCAACACGTTGTACACCGCTGTCTCACTCGGCCGGTTCAGCACCACACCGAGGGTCCCTCCGTCGTTGTGCTCGACGACGTAGATGACGCTGCGCCGAAACGTCGGCTCCAGCAGATCGGTGTTGGCGAGGAGCAACGTTCCAGCGCGCACCCGGTGCGCCGCAGGAGCGAGAAAATCCTCCGGGTCCTCTGAATGCGCCACCTCACCATCATGGCACCGGCAACGAGTCATGGTGGCGAACAAGCGCGGCCCGCCGGGATATTTGTACTGTGGTCGCGTTGCCGGTCGACCGATCCGCAGTACTGCTCAGTCAGGACGTGATTCTCGTGGCCAACATCAGCGCACCCGTCGCCGTCTGGCGTTCGGTGCGCGCGCTGCCTGAATTCTGGCGACTGCTCGAACTGCGGACGGTGAGCCAGTTCGGTGACGGGCTGTTCCAGGCGGGCCTGGCGGGAGCCCTTCTGTTCAACCCCGAGCGGGCCGCGGGACCGTGGGAGATCGCAGGCGCATTCGCCGTCCTGTACCTGCCGTACTCGCTGCTCGGCCCGTTCGCGGGCGCACTGCTTGACCGCTGGGACCGCAGGCTGGTGCTCATCGCCGCCAACTCCGGCAGGCTGCTGCTGGTGCTCGGTGTCGCGGCCCTGCTGGCCGCCGGTACGAGCGACCTGACAATCCTGTTCGGCGCGTTGGTCGTCAACGGTTTCACCCGATTCGTGTCCTCGGGTCTATCCGCCGCACTGCCCGACGTCGTACCCCGCGAACAAGTGGTCACGATGAACTCCGTGGCCACCCTGACGGGGGCCGCCGCGGCGTCCCTCGGCGCAGGCGTGATGTTGCTGTCGCGCTCGGTGTTCGGCGCCGACGACACCGGCGCTGCCACAATCATTTTCATCGTCGCGCTGCCGGTCGCTGCCGCGTTGCTGCTGTCGGTGCGCTTCCCCCCGCACATCCTCGGCCCTCATGAAAGCAAGCGTGCGATTCACGGCTCGGTCGCCTACGCGGTGGCCACCGGGTGGCTGCACGGTGCGCGCACCGTGGTGGCCGTGCCGAGCGTCGCGGCCACGCTGTCGGGGCTGGCCGCACATCGGATGGTGTTCGGCATCAACACACTGCTGGTGTTGGTGATGGTGCGGCACACCCACACCGACGGCGTCGCAGGGATCGGCACCGCGGCGATGTTCCTCGCGGCCCCCCTGTTCGGAGGGTTCGTTGCCACCGCACTGCTGCCCGTCCTTATCCGCCGGTGGGGGCGATACGCCACGCCCAACGGTGCGCTGGCATTCGCGGCGGCCGTGCAGTTGTGCGGTTCGGGCCTGAATCTTCCTGTGATGGTGCTCTGCGGATTCTTCCTCGGCGCGGCAGGGCAGGTGGTGAAGCTGTGCGCCGACACCGCGATGCAGATCGATGTCGACGACGCCCTGCGCGGCCACGTGTTCACCGTCCAGGACGCCGTGTTCTGGATAGCGTTCATCGTCGCGATCACCTTGTCGGCGGCGATCATTCCGGTCGACGGCCGCGAGCCCGCCCTCGTGGTCGCCGGGTCTGTGGTCTACCTCGTGGGCCTTGCCCTTCACGCGGGCATCGGTCGGCGCGCGCAGTTACCCCGCTAATGTGACCGACATGTCGACAGCCGGCCCGATGGTGGCCGACCTACGGGCGGAAAGCAACGACCTCGACGCCATCGTCGCCGACCTGCCTGCCGATCGGTGGGCCGACGCCACACCCGCGCCAGGGTGGACGATCGCCCATCAGATCGCGCACCTGCTGTGGACGGACCGCGTCGCGCTGACCGCGGTGACCGACGACGCAGGCTTCGCGGCAGCGCTGGCGGAGGCCGCCAAGGATCCGACGGGTTTCGTCGACGCGGGCGCCGAGGAGCTGGCCCTGCTTCCTGCCGACCGTCTGCTAGCCGATTGGCGCCAGACCCGGGCAGGCCTGCACGACGAACTGCTCACTGTCGCCGACGGGCGCAAGCTGCCGTGGTTCGGTCCGCCCATGAGCGCCGCATCCATGGCCACCGCCCGGCTGATGGAAACGTGGGCGCACGGTCTGGATGTCGCCGATGCGCTCGGGGTGAGGCGGCCCGCGACCGCCCGATTGCGCTCGATCGCGCATATCGGCGTGCGCACCCGTGACTTCGCCTTCACGGTCCATGGACTCACGCCGCCTGCCGACCCGTTCCTGGTCGAACTGCGCGCGCCCGACCGGTCGACGTGGTCGTGGGGCCCCGACGAAGCCGGCCAGCGGGTCACCGGATCCGCGGAGGACTTCTGCATGCTGGTCACGCAGCGCAGGCCGCGGTCGGCCCTCGACGTCCATGCCGTCGGCGACGAAGCCGAACAGTGGCTGGGCATCGCGCAGGCCTTCGCAGGCCCGCCGGGGTCTGGCCGAGGCTAGAGCTCGGTGGCGGCGTCGGCCTTGCCATCACCGTCCGAGTCGGCGAGCTTGACGTCCCACCGGCCGTCGCCGTCGGTGTCGACATACGCCACGTCGCCGGAAAGCGCCCGGTCGGCAAGCCCGTCGCCGTTGGTATCGGTCAGCCGGTCGTCGTTCTGCCCGTCGGCATCGACGTCGACCACCAATCCCGCGGTGTGCTCCACTCCGTCAAGCCCGAACCACCGCAACTGGCCCGCCCGGTCGACGGCCACCGCCCACGTGCCGGTGCCGTCGTCGGTGAAGAACGCCGCTTCCGATGCGTGATCGCGGACCATTTGATCGGCAAGGCCGTCCGCATCCAGGTCGGCCATCGCGTCGTCGAGCAGACCGTCGCCGTCGAAATCAAGCCCGACCGCGTCCAGCGAACCGTCACCGTCCAGATCGATGTCGGGCTCGGCGGTCCACATGGTCGCCGAGCCGTCCGCGTCGCCGAGGCAGTACTCCATAACCATCAGACGTTGCGTTACGTCCGGGAGTTCCACCACTTCTGCAACTCGTCGACGGCGTCGTCGTGGCTCAGCGGCCCGCGGTCCAGCCGGAGCTCCTTCAGATAACGCCACGCCTCGCCGACCTCGGGGCCTGCCGGGATACCAAGGATTCCCATGATCTCGTTACCGTCGAGATCCGGCCGCACCCGCGCGAGATCTTCTTTCGCGGCCAGTTCCTCGATGCGGTGCTCGAGGTCGTCGTAATTGGCCTGCAACCGGCCCGCGCGACGCTTGTTGCGGGTGGTGCAGTCGGCGCGCACCAGCTTGTGCAGCTTCGGCAGCAGCGGACCCGCGTCGGCGACATACCGACGCACCGCCGAATCGGTCCACTTGCCGTCGCCGTACCCGTGAAACCGCAGGTGCAGATACACCAACTGGGACACGTCCTCGATCATCTGCTTGGAGTAGCGCAGCGCCCGCATTCGCTTGCGGACCATTTTCGCGCCGACCACCTCATGGTGATGAAAACTCACGCCGCCGTCGGCCTCATGCTTGCGGGTGGCCGGCTTGCCGATGTCATGCAGCAGCGCCGACCACCGCAGCACAAGGTCCGGTCCGTCCTCTTCGAGATCCATGGCCTGACGCAGCACCGTCAGCGAATGCCAGTAGACGTCCTTGTGCTGGTGGTGTTCGTCGATGGCCATCCGCATCGCGCCGACCTCTGGCAGCACCACATCGCCAAGACCCGTCTGCACCATCAGATCGATGCCCGCGACCGGATCGGCGCCCAACAGCAGCTTGTCCAGTTCGGCGGCGACGCGCTCCGCCGTTATCCGGTCCAGCTGCGGCGCCATCTCCAGAAGCGCCGAGAGCACCCGCGGCGCGACGGTGAACCCGAGCTGCGAGACGAACCGTGCGGCGCGCAACATCCGCAGCGGATCGTCGCCGAACGACACCTCCGGCGACGACGGCGTATCCAGTATTTGGGCCCGCAGCGCCGCCAAACCGCCTAGGGGATCAAGGAATTCACCGGGACCGTCGGGCGTGATGCGCACTGCCATCGCGTTTACGGAGAAGTCGCGGCGCACCAGATCGTCGTCTAGACGCTTACCGAAACGCACCTCCGGATTACGCGAAACCTGATCGTAGGTATCGGCGCGGAAAGTGGTGATCTCCAGCCGGAGGCCGTCCTTACCGACGCCGACCGTGCCGAACTCGATGCCGGTATCCCACATGGCGTCGGCCCATGGCCGCAGAAACTTCTGCATCTGCGTCGGGCGGGCGTCGGTGGTGAAGTCCCAGTCCGGGAACGGCCGACCCAGAAGCGCATCGCGCACACTGCCGCCGACGAGGTACAGCTCGTGGCCCGCGTCAGCGAACACCCGGCCGAGTTCGCGCAGGACGCCGCCGTGGCGGTTGAGCGCCACCTGCGCGGCGGCCAGCAGCTCGGCATCAGCAGCAGAATCGGGCACGTTCGGACAGCCTAATGTGCAACAGCCCGGTCACGACCGGTGAGTGCGGCGGGAGCGAATCTTCGTGGCAGCTACTATCGCTTGGGTGTCGGACGGCGAGCAGGCCAAACCACGACGGCGCCGGGGGCGGCGCCGCGGCCGACGCGCTGCAGGTCCGCCTGAATCGACAGAGCACCACAACAACGCCGCCAAGAACGACCAGCCGAGCAGCCAGAACAAGCCCCAGAAGTCTCGGCCACGCCGGCCGGCAGATCGCCTGCGCACGGTGCATGAGACCTCAGCGGGTGGGCTGGTAATCGACGGGATCGACGGGCCCAAGGAAAGTCAGGTCGCTGCGCTGATCGGGCGCATCGACCGGCGCGGCCGGATGCTGTGGTCGCTGCCCAAGGGCCACATCGAACTCGGTGAGACCGCGGAACAGACTGCGATCCGTGAGGTCGCCGAGGAAACGGGCATCCAGGGCGGCGTGCTGGCGGCGCTGGGCAGCATCGACTACTGGTTCGTCACCGAGGGGCGTCGCGTGCACAAGACCGTGCACCACTATCTGATGCGGTTCCTCGGCGGCGAGCTCTGCGACGAGGACGTCGAAGTCACCGAAGTGGCGTGGGTTCCTCTCAAGGAATTGCCGTCGCGGCTGGCCTACGCCGACGAACGCCGGCTCGCCGAGGTCGCCGATGAGCTGATCGACAAGCTACAAGCAGACGGGCCCACCGCACTGCCGCCACTGCCTCACACCTCGCCGCGGCGGCGCGCCCAGACGCATTCCCATACCCGCAACCGTCGTCCCGACGAACAGACATCTCGCCGGACGAACGGCTGCGGACAAGGGCCGTGAGCACGACCGCGGCGGTGCTGGCGCGACTGTTCGCCGCCTTCGCCCTGCTGATGCTGATCGTCGCTCCAGCCGCAGCCCCCCACGCCGTCGCGGGCGAGCCTGGGGCCGTGCCGTTCCTGCAGGTGCGCATCGACCGCGTCACCCCCGAGGTGGTCACCACCACCAGCGAGCCAATCGTCACCGTCACCGGATCGATACTCAACGTCGGCGACCGAGCTGTCCGCGATGTGATGGTTCGCCTCGAACACGCCGCCGCCGTCACATCGTCGGCCGGACTTCGCACCAATCTCAGCGGCAACGTCGACCAGTACGAGCCGGTCGCCGACTTCATCACCCTCGCGCCGGAACTGCCTCGCGGACAAGCCGTTCCGTTCGTGCTGAGCTATCCACTGCGGTCGCCTGAACTGTCGTCGTTGCACATCGACAAGCCCGGGGTGTACCCGGTGATGGTCAACGTCAACGGCACCCCCGACTATGGCGAACCCGCCCGCCTCGACGAGGCCCGCTTCCTGCTTCCCGTGCTGGGTGTGCCGCCCGAACCCGCAGCAGGCTCCCCCGCCGACACACTGATGTCTGTGGTGCCGCCCGACACATCCAAACCCGTTCGGCTGACCATGCTGTGGCCCTTGGCGGACCGACCACGACTGGCGGCGGGCGCGCCTGGTGGCACGACACCCGTGCGGTTGATCGACGACGACCTCGCGACATCGCTGGCACCTGGCGGCCGGCTCGACACGATGCTGTCAGCCGTCGACTTCGCGACCAGTCCGCCGGTCGATCCGGGCGGCGAGGTACGCAATGCGATGTGCCTGGCCGTCGACCCCGACCTGCTGGTCACCGTCAACGCGATGACAGCCGGCTATGTCGTCAACGACGCCCCCGACGCCGGGCCCGCCACCCCGACGCATCCGGGTGCCGGGCAGGACGCCGCTGTCGGCTGGCTCAATCGGCTCAGGACGCTGGCCCAGCGGATGTGTGTGACGGCAACGACGTACTCGCAGGCCGACCTCGACGCGCTGCAGCGGGTCGCCGATCGGGGCCTCAGCACTGTCGCCACCAGCGGCTCGGCCGACATCGTCGACCAGATTCTCGGTGTCACGTCGATCCGCGGCGCCACCCTGGTCGGCGACGGGCCGCTTACTGGTCCCGCCGTCGACCTGCTGTCTGCGCAGGGCCCCACGGTCGCGATCGGCGCCGCAAACGTAGCCGCCCAGGACTCCGCCACCGGTGAGCCCGCGACCGCCGACGTCCAGCCGCTGCGGTACACGCCGCAAGTGGTCACCGCGCCGTTCGACCCGACCGTCGGCGCCGCCCTGACAGGCGCGGGCAACGAGCCGGGCTCACCGACATACCTGGATCCGTCGCTGGACATCCCGGTCAAACACGATTCTGCGGTGGCCCGCCGCCAGGACGCGCTCGCCTCGATGCTGTGGCGCGGCCTGCACACCGACGCCGAGCCGCGCACTCAGATCCTGGTGCCACCGCTGGCCTGGAGCCTGCACAGCGACGACGCGCAGGCGATACTCACCGCGGTGGCCTCGACCATTCACGCGGGGCTCGCCGTGCCGCGGCCACTCGGCGCGGTCATCGCCGAGGCCAACGCCGTGCCGCTGCAGGACCTCGCCCCGCTGCCCGACAGCGCGTTGGGCAACCCGCGTGGCCGCTTCGACGGCGGCGTCATCTCCGGCATCGCGGCGGTCACCGGGCGGCTGTCGGGGCTGTCGTCGGCGCTGACCACCGACGCCCGCACCGGGCTGACCGGTGCGCAGTACACCGCGCCTCTGCGCGAGGACCTGCTGCGGGCACTGAGCCAGTCGGTGCCGCCGGACGCCCGCAACGGGCTGGCCCAGCAGCGGCTGACGACCGTCGGGCGCACCGTCGACGACCTCTTCGGCGCCGTCACCATCGTCAACCCAGGCGGGTCGTACACGCTGGCCACCGAGCACAGCCCGTTGCCGCTCGCGCTGCGCAACGACCTGCCGGTGCCGATCCGGGTCCGGCTGCAGATAGACGCCCCACCGGGGATGTCGGTGACCGACTTGGGCGAGATCGTGCTGCCGCCGGGCTACCTGCCGCTGAAGGTTCCCATCGAGGTGCACTTCACCCAGCGCGTCGCGGTGGACGTCGCGCTGCACACCGCCGACGGCTTGCCGCTTGGCGAGCCGGTGCGGCTCTCGGTGCACTCCAACGCATACGGCAAGGTGCTGTTCTACATCACGCTCTCGGCGGGCGCGGTGCTGGTGCTGCTCGCAGGGCGACGGCTGTGGCACCGGTTCCGTGGTCAGCCGGACCGGGCCGACCTTGACCGGCCGGATCCAATCGACGTCGCGATCGCCTACGCGGACGGCACCGATGAGTCGCCGCGCGCCATGAGCCGGTCTGCCGGCGGGGAAGGTCTCACCGGTTCGACCGGCGGTGAACAGTGACGACCGCGGGAGGGCCGCGTCCACCGCAGCCACCGCCGTCCAGGACGGTCCCGCCGCGCCATTACCCGCCCACCCGTCAGATGCCCCCGGCTCCCCCGCGGCTGCCCCGCGGACCGGCCCCTCGGCGGCGGGCCGGGCGCCCTGAGCTGTCCGACGCCGCGGTGGTGTCGCGGTCATGGGGCATGGCGTTCGCGACGCTGATCAGCAGGCTCACCGGCTTCGCCCGCATCGTGTTGTTGGCCGCAATTCTGGGCGCGGCGCTTTCGAGTGCGTTCTCGGTGGCCAACCAGCTTCCCAACCTGATCGCCGCCCTTGTGCTCGAGGCGACGTTCACCGCGATCTTCGTGCCCGTGCTTGCCCGCGCGGAGCGCGACGACCCCGACGGCGGCACCGCCTTCGTGCGCCGACTCATCACCCTTGCCACCGCGCTGCTGGTGGCGGTAACCCTGGTGTCGGTGGCCGCCGCTCCCCTTCTGGTTCGGCTCATGCTGGGCAGCGAGCCTCAAGTCAACCAATCCTTGACGACAGCATTCGCTTACCTGCTATTGCCGCAGGTTTTGTTCTACGGCTTGTCGTCGGTGTTCATGGCGATCCTCAACACGCGCAACGTGTTCGGCCCGCCTGCCTGGGCTCCCGTCGTCAACAACATCGTCGCTATCGTCACACTGGCCCTGTATCTCCTTGTGCCGGGCGAACTTTCACTCAACCCGGTCGAGATGGGCAACGCCAAGCTGCTCGTGCTCGGTGTCGGGACGACGCTCGGCGTGTTCGCACAGACCGCGGTTCTCTTCGTGGCCATCCGTCGCGAACGGGTCAGCCTGCGTCCGCTGTGGGGCATCGACGACCGGCTCAAGAAGTTCGGCACGATGGCCTCGGCCATGGTGGTCTACGTGGTGATCAGCCAGATCGGTCTGATCGTCGGCAACCGAATCGCCAGTGGCGCAGCGGCTTCCGGCCCCGCGATTTACAACTACACCTGGCTGGTGTTGATGTTGCCGTTCGGCATGATCGGCGTGACGGTGCTGACGGTGGTGATGCCACGGCTTAGCCGCAATGCCGCGGCCAACGATGTCTCTGCGGTGCTTGGCGACCTGTCGCTGGCCACCCGGCTGACCATGGTCACGCTGATTCCGATCGTCGCGATGATGACCGTCGGTGGTCCCGCGATCGGCAGCGCACTGTTCGCGTACGGCAACTTTGGCGCGGTCGACGCCAACTACCTCGGCATGGCCATCACACTGTCGGCGTTCACGCTGATCCCGTATGCCCTCGTGCTGCTTCAACTTCGGGTGTTCTACGCCCGCGAACAGCCGTGGACGCCGATCCTGCTGATCGTCGTGATCACGACCGTGAAGATCGCCGCATCGCTGACCGCGCCCCACCTGACCGACGACAGGGAACTGGTCGCGGGCTACCTCGGGCTGGCCAACGGCCTGGGATTTCTGGCAGGCGCCACCGTTGGCTACTTCCTGCTGCGTGCCAGCCTGAATCCCCCCGGCGGGAGGCTGATCAGCCTCGCGGTGGTCCGCACCATCCTCGTGACGATCGCCGCGTCGCTGATCGCCGGCCTCACCGCTCACATCGTCGATCAACTCCTCGGGCTGGAATCCCTGACCCGCAACTGGGGCGGCGGGGGTTCACTGCTGAGGCTGTGCGTACTCGGCCTCATCATGGTGCCGATCATCGTCGGGGTGATGTTGGCCGCCAGGGTGCCCGACGCCCAGGCCGCCCTTGCTGCCGTTCGGCGCCGTCTTGGCAGGCGAGCGGCGGTAGCCGCGGCCTCAACCCCCCCGCCCGACCGGCGGCGGCCGGGCCGCCCCCTCACGTACTCTGATCAGAGGAATTCGCCCGCGTCACGCCATCGTCAGTTCCCGGCGACGGCCCGGCGTGGGCCTCCGGCAGGCGTTGCCGGGGACGGGATGGGGAAGGGACCAGCGGTGACCGACGACCAAGCGACCGGCGCCGCCGCGGGCCCTGACGGCACCGCCACCACCAAGATTCCGCGCCCGTTTGAGCCCGATTCGGCGGCGCCCCCGTCGGCTGACGATTTCAGGCCTGACCTGCCTGCCGATGACTACGCGCACGACGTGCCCGCGCGTAAGCAGACAGACGCGTTTCCCGACGCCGCGAACGGCACGACACCTATGCAGGTCTCCGGGCGTCCGCCATCGGACTACGGCGGCGATCCGACCCGCGAATCGCTGCCCTTCGACGTGCCTCACGAGCCACCTATCGAGGCCGCGACCTCCGATGAAGACGTCCACCTGATTCCCGGCGCCAGCATCGGCGGTGGCCGCTACCGGCTGCTCGTGTTCCACGGCGGCCCGCCCAACCTGCAGTTCTGGCAGGCACTCGATACCGCGCTGGACCGGCAGGTCGCGCTGACCTTCGTCGACCCCGACGCGACGCTGCCCGACGAGCAGGTGCAGGAGATCCTGTCCCGCACGCTGAAGCTGAGTCGCCTCGACATGCCCGGTGTCGCGCGCGTGCTCGACGTGACAAGCACCGGCTCCGGCGGGCTGGTGGTTTCCGAGTGGATCCGCGGCGGCTCGCTGCCAGAGGTGGCCGAAACGTCGCCGTCACCGATCGGCGGGGCCCGTGCTATCCAATCGCTCGCCGCTGCCGCCCAGGTCGCCCATCGCTCGGGTGTTGCGCTGTCGATCGACCATCCCAGCCGCGTGCGGGTGAGCATCGAGGGCGACGTGGCACTGGCATTCCCTGCGACGCTGCCCGACGCCACCCCTGAGGACGACATCCGCGGCATCGGCGCCGCGTTGTACGCGCTGTTGATCAACCGGTGGCCGCTACCCGAGTCCGGGGTTCGCAGCGGGTTGGCGCCCGCCGAACTCGACTCGACGGGCCAGCCCATCGAACCGCGGGCCGTCGATCGCGACATCCCGTTCCAGATCTCCGCGGCGGCCGCCCGTGCGGTCCAGGAGGGCGGCGGCATCCGCAGTGCGCCCACCCTGCTGAACCTGCTGCAGCAGGCCACCGCGATCGCCGACCGCACCGAGCTGATCTCACCTGTCGACGAACCCGCGGCCACGCCGCCGTCGCGATCTCGCGGCGCCCCCACCGACGACCCTGAGACCTCGGCGCGTCGCCGCAAGGGGCTGATCATCGGGCTAAGCGTTGGCGGCGCGATCATCGTCGTGGCATTGATCGTGCTGGCTTCGGTTTTGAGCCGGATCTTCGGCGACGTCGGCGGCGGACTCGGCGGCGATCAGCTCGGCCTCAACTCGCCGTCATCGTCGTCGGCGCAGGCCGGCAACTCGGGCAACGTCGTGAAACCCGTTCGCGCGACGGTGTTTTCACCCGAAGGCGAGGCCGACGCACCCGACCAGGCTCCCCTTGCCATCGACGGCAACCCTTCGACCGTGTGGCCCATCGACACCTACACGGATCCGGTGCCGTTCCCGAATTTCAAGAACGGCGTCGGCCTGATGCTTCAGCTGCCGAAGCCCACCAAGCTGGGCGAGGTCACCATCAACTTGGACAGCACGGGCACGGCGGTGCAGATCCGCGCGTCTCAGACGCCGACCCCCGCGTCGCTGGACGACACCACCGTGCTGGTGCCCGCCACCCCGCTCAAGCCCGGCCCGAACACGATCAAGGTGGACAACGCGACGCCGACATCCAACGTGCTGGTGTGGGTGTCGACGCTGGGTCAGGTCGACGGCAAGAGCCGTTCCGACATCGCCGAGATCACCCTCAAAGCCGCTTCCTGACGCAGCTATCCCCAACGCCGCAAACTTGTGTCAGGACCCACCCTCTGCGCCGTTTAGTGTTCGGCTGTGGGGAGCTGCTGGGGAATCGACCGGACGGACGCCGAGCTGCTGACGGCCCACGTCGCCGGCGACCGGTATGCGTTCGAGGAGCTGTTCTACCGTCACCACCGCCAGCTGCACCGGCTGGCGCAGATCACCAGCCGCAATCCCGAGGACGCCGCTGATGCCCTGCAGGACGCGATGTTGAAGGCGCACCGCAGCGCGCCGGCGTTCCGGCATGACTCCGCGGTCAGCAGCTGGCTGTACCGCATCGTCGTCAACGCGTGCCTCGACCGGTTGCGGCGCAACAAGACCCACCCGACCACCGCCCTTGAAGATGATGCCTGCCTTGTCGGCGATCCGGCGCCACGGGTGGACACCGCGGTCGTGGTGGAGCGCGCCCTGATGCGGCTTCCCGTCGAGCAGCGTGCCGCGGTAGTCGCGGTCGACATGCAGGGCTACTCGGTGGCCGAGACCGCGCGCATCCTCGGCATTGCGGAAGGCACCGTGAAGAGCCGCTGTTCACGTGCCAGAGCCAAGCTGGCCGAGGCGCTCGAATACTTCAACGCAGGTGCCGCCGCGGCCGCCGAGCGCAGCATGGAACCGTGACGGCGTCCCCGCCGTCTAACCCTGCGTGGTGGAGACTGGCTTGCGTCAGAGCGTGGCACAACCGGCGGGGGCAGCGATGGACGGCAACGCGGGCCATGAACCCGAGCCGATTTCACTCGAACAACTTGCCGACCTGCAGGCGGGCCTGCTCGACGACGCCACAGCTGCGCCGTTGCGCCAGCGGATACGCGCCGACCCCGACGCCACAGAGATGTTGTCGGCACTCGACCGCGTCCGCCGTGACCTTGCCGATCTCGGCACAGATCACGCCTCTGCACCCGACGTCCCTGCCGCGGTGACGGCGCGGGTCGGGGCCGCGCTGCAGGCCGCCCCGCCGCATCGGCCGCCCCGCGAGCCCGCTCACTCGGTTCGGCACGCCCCGCGCTGGCAGGTGGTCGGGCTCGTCGCCGGTCTCGGCGCCGCGGTCGTCGGCTCGGTTCTTGGCGGGGTGATGCTGACGCGCGAACCCGCACCGACCCGCCCTGCCGGGCCGACGGCCGAGAGCATCACGGTGCCGCGGCCGCCGAGCTCCCTGCCGCTTTCGGATCCCCAGATCCTCGGCCTGCTGTCACGCGGCCCCGACTACGGTCCGCTCGCCGACCCGCAGCGACGTGCGTCCTGCCTGTCCGGATTGGGCTACGCCGCGGCGACGGCGGTGCTTGGTGCGCAACCGGTCGACGTGCACGGGCAGCCTGCGATTCTCATGGTGCTGGCCAGCGACAAGCCAAGGACAGTCCTGGTGCTGGTCGTCGAGCCGGGCTGCAACGCGGCTCACACCGGCCTGCTCGCCAGCACTCTGGTCACTCGTCCGTAATCTGTCCTGCAGGCCGCGGGGAACACCCGGGCATACGCTGGTGTTTATAACCGTGCCGACGCGTTAGGAGCAGAAAGGCTCGCATGACCTCCTCATCCACCGTTCACGACGTCATCGTCGTCGGCTCGGGCCCGGCTGGCTACACCGCCGCTATCTACGCGGCCCGCGCTCAGCTCAGACCGCTGGTTTTCGAAGGCACCCAGTTTGGTGGCGCGCTGATGACCACCACCGAAGTGGAGAACTACCCCGGCTTCCGCGAGGGCATCACCGGACCCGAATTGATGGACGAGATGCGCGAGCAGGCGCTGCGCTTCGGTGCGGATCTGCGGATGGAGGACGTCGACGCGGTCTCGCTTGACGGGCCCGTGAAGTCTGTCACCGTCGGCGACGAGACCTATCGAGCGCGCTCCGTGATTCTCGCGATGGGTGCGGCCGCCAGGCATCTCGGCGCGCCCGGTGAGGAAGCGCTGATCGGCATGGGCGTGAGCACATGTGCCACCTGTGACGGATTCTTCTTCCGCGATCAGGACATCGCGGTGATCGGCGGCGGCGACTCTGCGATGGAGGAAGCCACCTTCCTGACCCGCTTCGCCCGCAGTGTCACCCTCATCCACCGCCGCGAGGAATTCCGCTCGTCGCGGATCATGCTGGACCGCGCCCGCGCCAACGAGAAGATCACGTTCCTCACCAACACCGCGGTGACCGAGATCGAGGGTGATCCGAAGGTCTCCGGTGTGCGGCTGCGCAACACCGTCACCGGTGAGGAATCCAAGCTGGCCGTCACTGGGGTGTTCGTCGCGATCGGTCACCATCCCCGCTCGGATCTGGTGCGCGGCCAGGTCGACCTCGACCAGGAGGGGTACGTGCTCACCAGGGGCCGCACCACCGCTACTTCGGTCGATGGCGTGTTCGCCTGCGGCGACCTCGTCGACCACACCTACCGTCAGGCCATCACCGCAGCGGGCACCGGCTGTTCGGCGGCTATCGACTCCGAACGCTGGCTGGCCGAAAACGCCTCTGGCCCAACCGATGACAACAACGATCTGATTTGGAGCACCGCTATGACCGAGAAGACTTCCGCAACGGTCGCCGTAACCGACGACTCGTTCTCCGACGACGTGCTGTCGAGCAGCACCCCGGTGCTGGTCGACTTCTGGGCCACTTGGTGCGGGCCGTGCAAGATGGTCGCGCCGGTGCTGGAAGAGATCGCCAACGAGAAGGCAGGCGCGCTGAAGGTGGCCAAGATCGACGTCGACGCCAACCCCGCCACCGCGCGCGACTTTCAGGTCGTCTCGATCCCCACGATGATCCTGTTCAAGGATGGCGCCCCAGTGAAGCGCATCGTCGGCGCGAAGGGCAAGGCGGCGCTGCTGCGCGAGCTCGCTGACGTGGTCTAACGCCCGTTTCCGCGGGTCGGACACCCGCCTGGGGTTTTCTCGAAAGCGGTCTCCGTCTGCGACAATGCTGCCTAGCCTGTCTTTGCTTCGTCAGCCATTTCCGCTGACGACCGATGGTCAGCAGGGCAGCCGGGAAGGGTCGAGAATGTCGAGTCTGCGTCGCGGTGACCGCGGGGGTGCGGTCACCGAGATCCGGGCGGCACTGGCGGCGCTGGGGCTTACCGAAAGCCAGGACGAGGACCTGACCACCGGCAAGCACGTTGCCGTTGACGTCTTCGACGGCGAACTCGACCACGCCGTGCGTGCGTTTCAGCAGCACCGCGGGTTGTTGGTCGACGGCATCGTCGGTGAGGCGACCTTCCGCGCGCTCAAGGAAGCGTCCTACCGGTTGGGCGCACGCACGCTCAATCACCAGTTCGGTGCGCCGATGTACGGCGACGACGTCGCCACGTTGCAGGCCCGGCTGCAGGATCTCGGTTTCTACACCGGCCTCGTCGACGGCCACTTCGGCCTGCAGACGCACAACGGGCTGATGTCGTACCAGCGTGAGTACGGGCTATATCCGGACGGGATCTGCGGCCCGGAAACGTTGCGCTCCTTGTATTTTCTGGGTTCGCGCGTTACCGGCGGTTCCCCGCATGCCATCCGCGAAGAGGAGTTGGTCCGCCGCTCCGGCCCACGCCTGTCGGGCAAGCGCATCATCATCGATCCCGGCCGTGGTGGCAGCGATCACGGACTGATCATGAACGGCCCTGCAGGGCCGATCAGCGAAGCTGACATCCTGTGGGACTTGGCAAGTCGGCTCGAGGGCCGTATGACGGCCATCGGCATGGAGACGTTCCTTTCGCGGCCGGTCAACCGCGCCCCGTCCGATGTCGAACGCGCCGCGACGGCCAACACCGTCGGCGCTGACTTGATGATCAGCCTGCGGTGCGCCACTCAATCCGGACCTTCGGCCAATGGTGTGGCGTCATTCCACTTCGGCAATTCGCATGGGTCGGTGTCCACCATCGGTCGCAACCTTGCCGACTTCATTCAGCGAGAAGTGGTGGCGCGCACCGGTTTACGAGACTGCCGCACCCACGGGCGGACCTGGGACCTGCTGCGGTTGACCCGGATGCCCACCGTGCAGGTCGACGTCGGCTACATCACCAACCCGCGCGACCGGGACATGGTGGTGGAAGCGCAGACCCGCGACTCGATCGCCGAAGGCGTCCTTGCCGCGGTCAAGCGGCTGTACCTGCTTGGCAAGAACGACCGCCCGACGGGCACGTTCACCTTCGCCGAGCTGCTGGCTCACGAGCTGTCGGTCGATCAGGCCGGTCGCGTCAGCCCGACCTGATCGACTACAAACAGGGACTCGCGCCCGCACCGACCGGCTGTTGCAGCTGCGCGGATTCGAGCAGCCGCTCCAACGCCGCCTCGACATCTGCCTTCCAACCCAGTCCCTGCTTGAGTTCGAGCCGCAGCCGGGGGAAGTACCGGTGGTGCGTGGCGATGACGAAGCCTGCGTCCTGCAACAGGTCAGCGTCCAACACGCACTGCTCCACCGAGCAGTCGCCAAGCACCTCGACGATGGGCCGCAAGTCGGGCGGCACCAGGCGGGGTTCCGCCAATTCCGATACCTCGGCGGTGTGCCCGAACGCCTCGAGCGCCCGCACGCCGCGGCGGACGAGGTCGCCGACAACCGATGCAAGCAGGTGCCGGGACAGCGCCTCGGCATCCTGGCCAGACTCGACACCGAGTGAGGTAAGCAGGACGGCGTCGGCGCTCACCGGCCCGGTGGGAAACAGGCGAGCACGCGGCACCGCACCCGGCGGCGCGTAGAACGCGTAGCCCAGGCATGGGCTGTCCCCCGCATCCAGTGGTATTGCGGGGTCATCGACGTCGCCTGCCGCCGGCCCGCTGTCTCGGCAATACACCGCCATCTGACCGCACGAGCCCCACTCGAGCATGACCATGGACAGCCACGCTTCCTTCTCGAATTCGGGGTCGCTCAAGTGATCGTCGGCACCCAAGGTCGACGGATCCACTTCCCAGTACACGCATCGGCGCGCGTGCTTGGGCAGCTGCTCGAACGCTTCGAGCCGCAGGGGCGTAATTCGCGCTGCCACTAAACTCCCCGAGTTCTTTTCGGTGCTGAAATGCACGGCTGCCACTCCAGGATAGAAGGATGTGTGGCCGACTGCCCGCATTCGCGTGGTTCGCTCATCGGCCGCCGCAGTCGAATCGAATCCCGTTGCTACACATGGGTTTTCCTTTGTGAAGGCGGTGAGGGGCTGGCGCTGGAGGGGTTTGTGTCACAGTGACGTAATTACGCCGTGTCGTAGGTCAGCCCTTTGACGAACTCATTAGGTCGACTATGCGCTGAAGGTCGTCGACCGATCCGAACTCGACGACGATCTTCCCCTTACGTTTGCCGAGACTGACCGTGACGCGTGTATCGAACGCCGTCGACAGCCGCTCAGCAACGTCCTGCAAACCCGGCATGTGAATCGGCTTACGCCGCGGCGAGGACGGCGCCGCAGTCTCCTCGCGGTTCGCCAGCGTGACCGCCTCTTCGGTGGCGCGCACGGAAAGCCCCTCGGCGACGATGCGCGCCGCCAGCTCCTCCTGCTGCTCCGCGGTTCCCTCGAGGGCGAGCAGAGCACGGGCGTGCCCGGCCGACAACACACCCGCGGCCACCCGCCGCTGCACCGCGATCGGCAGCCGCAGTAACCGGATCATGTTGCTGATCACGGGGCGGGACCGGCCGATCCGCGCAGCGAGTTCGTCGTGGGTGACCCCGAACTCGTCGAGAAGCTGCTGATACGCCGCCGCTTCTTCCAACGGGTTCAGCTGGGCACGGTGGATGTTCTCCAAAAGGGCGTCCCGCAACATGCTGTCGTCGGCGGTATCCCGCACGATCGCGGGGATGGTCGCGAGGCCGGCCTGCTGGGCCGCGCGCCAGCGCCGCTCCCCCATGACGAGCTGATACCGCGGCGCGCCGGGCGATGGTGCTGGTGCCGCACGCACGACGATCGGCTGCATGAGGCCGAATTCGCGGATGGAGTGCACGAGCTCGGCCAGCGCCTCCTCGTCGAAGACTTGCCGAGGCTGTCGCGGATTCGGGTCGATCGCCGACGGGTCGATCTCCCGGTAGACGGCGCCGACGTCGACAGCGGCCACCCCAGAGCCTCCGCCGAGGACGACATCGGCGGCCGCGGCGCCCATCCGGTGGCCAGGCACCACGGCTTCGCCATCGGCCGGGCCCGTGGGAATCAGCGACGCCAAGCCGCGGCCGAGGCCGCTCTTCTTGCGTGTCGGCTGGGTCATCTCTGTCTCCTCTTCGCGCAAGCGCTCATCGGTGCTGTGCCTGCTCGGATCCGCGCACGGCGAGCTCGCGGCTCGCATCGAGATAGCTCAGCGCCCCCCGCGAGCCGGGGTCGTAATCGAGGATCGTCATGCCGTAGCCCGGCGCCTCGGACACCTTGACGCTGCGCGGTATGACGGTCTGCAGCACCTTGTCGCCGAAATGTGTTCGCACATCGGCGGCCACCTGGTCGGCCAATTTAGTGCGCCCGTCGTACATCGTCAGGATGACGGTGGACACGCTCAGCGCAGGATTGAGGTGTGCCTTGACCATCTCGATGTTCCGCAGCAGCTGGCCCACCCCCTCGAGGGCGTAGTACTCGCACTGGATCGGGATCAACACTTCGGGCGCGGCCACGAGCGCGTTGATGGTCAGTAGTCCCAGCGACGGCGGGCAGTCGATAAAGACGTAATCGAAGTCGTGGTTCTTGAGCTCGGCCAGCGCGGAGCGCAGCCGTCCTTCGCGGGCCACCATGCTTACCAACTCGATCTCGGCACCGGCGAGGTCGATGGTCGCAGGCACACAGAACAACCGCTCGTTATGTGGGCTCCGCTGTATCGCGTCCCGCAGTGGGATCTCACCGATCAGCACCTCGTAGGAGGACGCGGTACCCGGGCGATGCTCGATGCCAAGCGCCGTGCTCGCATTCCCCTGTGGATCGAGGTCGATCACCAGGGTGCGCAGCCCTTGTAGCGCCAGCGCGGCGGCGACGTTGACGGCGGTTGTCGTCTTGCCGACGCCGCCCTTTTGATTGGCGATCGTGAACACCCGTTGGTGCGGAGGGCGGGGCAAATGCCCCTGGGCCGCGTGCAGCAACCGCACCGCGCGCTCCGCTTCGGCTCCGATCGGGGTGTCGAGCTCGGCCTGGTCGGCCCAAGGTTCAGGCGGAGTCGACGACTCGGACGGAGTCGAGGTCCATGTTTCACGTGAAACATCCGGACGCTGCGTTGCATCGGGAGCAGATCCGCCCGGCGTCGGTGCGCCGTCGGGGACCAGACTCATCCTCTTCTCCTGCCCGTTCGTGACGACCGGTTGTTCACCCGAACCGGTGGTTCGAGCCTCGCCACGACCGCGGTCGCGGGTGGTTCCAAGTAGTCCGCGCCACATCTCATCACCCTTACATCGACTGCACCGGCCGCCGCCATCACACGCCGGTGCTCCCGGATCTCTTCCTCGGCGCGCTCGCCCTTCATTGCCACCATCCGTCCACCCGGACGCAGCAGCGGCAAGCTCCACTTGGTCAGCTTGTCCAGTGACGCCACCGCCCTGGAGACAACCGCGTCCATCTCCCCCACTTGCTGTCGCACGGACCGATCTTCGGCCCGCCCCCGGACAATGGCGACATCCAGACCCAGATCATCGACCACCTCGCGCAGGAACTCGCTGCGCCGAAGGAGTGGTTCGATGAGGGTCAGCCGAAGATCCGGCCGGGCCAACGCCAACGGTATCCCGGGCAGCCCCGCTCCACTACCTATGTCGGCAATCCGCTCATCGGCGCCGAGCAGTTCGCCGACCGCAGCACTATTCAATATGTGGCGGTCCCACAGCCGGTCCACTTCGCGGGGACCTAGCAGCCCGCGTTCGACACCGGCCCCGGCCAGGATTTCCGCGTACCGCCGAACGCGCTCCACGCTCGAACCGAAGAGGGCCTCGGCGGCTCGTGGCGCCGCGGACACCTCCACATGTTTCACGTGAAACATCCTCCGGATCTCGCGGCGGCGAACTACATCTGTGTAACTCTGCCCTCAGTCGACCAGTACGACGACGCGTCGCGACGGCTCCACGCCCTCGCTCTCGCTGTGCACGCCGTCGACCGCCGCAACCGCGTCATGCACGATCTTCCGCTCGAACGGTGTCATCGGCGTGAGCTCCTCGCGCTCCCCGGACTCCAGCACCCGGTGCGCAACTTTGTCGCCCAGCGCGGCCAACTCGTCACGACGACGCCGGCGCCAGCCCGCGATGTCGAGCATCAGCCGGCTGCGCTCACTCGTCTTCTGGTGCACCGCCAACCGCGTCAGCTCCTGGAGCGCATCCAGCACCTCGCCCTTGCGGCCGACCAACTTGCTCAGCTCGTCGCCGCCGTCGATGCTGACCACCGCACGGTCGCCCTCGACGTCCAGGTCGATGTCGCCGTCGAAGTCCAACAGGTCCAGCAGCTCTTCGAGATAGTCGCCTGCGATCTCGCCCTCGGCCACCAATCGGTCTTCGAGATTGCCGGTGCTCGCTGGTGCGCTGTCGGTACCGTTCTCGCCCGTCTCGTCGTCGACCGGCGCGTCGGTGCGTTCGGTCGTTTCGGCGTCCGTCATGTCTGTCTCTCCCTCATCCACCGGATAGTGCTCCGGTCAACGTTTCCGTTTCTTGGGCCGCGCGCCTGGGCGCGGAGTCGCCCCCGGGCGCGGTGCGGGGTTGCCCGATGTGTTGCCCGCACTTGGCTTACTGGCACTGGAATTCGGCGCGCTCTCATCGGCGCCCAGCTCGGTCCCTGTCGGCTCCGCATCGGACGCACCGTCATTCGCATCGGCTTGCGCCTTGCGCGCACGGTTCGGTTTGGCACCGGGCGCAGGCGCGTTCGCCGCCCGCCGTTCCTGCGCCTCGAGCTTTTTCGCTTCGTCCTCTTTTTCGATCCGTCCGAACACAAGGTGCTGCTGGCCGAACGTCCAGATGTTGTTCGCGAACCAGTAGAAGATGATCGCCAACGGCAGGAACAATCCGCCGAACACCACACCGAACGGGAACACGTACAGCATCAGCCGGTTCATGATCGCCGTCTGCGGGTTCGCCGCCGCCTCGGGGCTCTGCCGCGCGATCGATGCGCGGCTGTTCAAGTACGTCGCGATGCCCGCCATGATCATCACCGGCAGGCCTACCCCGACCACGGCCCCGCGGCTGAATTCCGTGAACGCGTCCAGGCCGTTCTGCTGAGTCATCGACGCACCCAGCGGTGCGCCGAACAGGTTTGCGTCCAGGAAGTGGCCGACATCGGCCGGGCTGAAGATGTAGTTGCCGGTCGCCCGGTTCTGCTCCACCGAGAGGTGCGGCCCGAAGCTGCCGCCGAACCCTCCGGTCACTGTTCGGTTGAACGACCGAAGCACGTGATAGAGCCCGAGGAACACCGGCAGCTGGGCAAGCACCGGAAGGCAACCCATCAACGGGTTGAACCCGTGTTCGCGCTGCAGCTTCTGCATCTCCAGCGCCATCCGTTGGCGGTCCTTGCCGTACTTCTTCTGCAGCGCCTTGATCTGCGGCTGCAGTTCCTGCATCTGACGCGTCGTGCGGATCTGCCGAACGAACGGCTTGTACAGGATCGCGCGAAGCGTGAAGACCAGGAACATCACCGCGAGCATCCAGGCGAAGAAGTTCGACGGGCCGAGGACGAAGGCGAACGCCTTGTACCAAACCCACATGATCGCCGACACCGGCCAATAGATGATGTCGAGGCTGAACCAATCAAACACGCGTGCTGCTCTCTTCTCGGGACGCTGGGGTACCCCAGAGATCGTGGGCTTCCACGTCCTCGCTATGGACGTGCGCCGCTCCGCGACGTTCGGGTATTGGATCCCATCCTCCCCGATGCCACGGCCCGCACTTCAGCAGCCGCACCACCGTCAGCCAACCGCCGCGGATCAAGCCGTACTCGGTGAGCGCTTCAACCGCGTACTCGCTACACGTCGGACTGAACCGACACGTCGGCATCCTCATCGGCGAAACGGTGTGGCGGTACAGCTCGATAAGGAAGATCGCGCCGCGTGCGGCCAGGGAACGCACTGCACCTACTGACATCAGCGCGCCACCCCGTTTCGCGGCCGGGTCCGGCGCAGTGCTGTCCGCAGTTCCTGTTCGAGTCGCGCCGAGATCGCGTGCCTGCTGCTCGGCAGCGCCCGGATGACCACCCGATCCTTGGCGTCCAGTTCATCGATCATTGTGCGTGCCGCATGGCGGAGCCGACGGGCCACCCGGTGCCGCTGCACAGCGCTGCCAACGGATTTCGAGACCACCAGACCAATCCGGGGTCCGTCGCCCGCGGCGTCATCGGAAGACCGCAATGCGTGCAGCACGAGGTCGGGCTGCACCGCCCGCACCCCTTGACTGACCGTGGCACCGAATTCCGTGGACCGCGTCATCCGGTACCGCGCCGGAAGCACCGCGCTAAATCCCGCGTCGAATCACGCAGTCAGCTTGCGGCGACCCTTGCCGCGTCGGTTCGACACGATCGCTCGGCCCGCCCGGGTGCGCATCCGCAGCCGGAACCCATGCACGCGCGCCCGACGACGGTTGTTGGGCTGAAAGGTCCGCTTGCCCTTGGCCACGGCTGTTCACTCCTCGTTGCGTTTGGCATTCGCAACCCACCCCGATAAATCCTCATGCCGGTGGGGACGCGATTGCCGTTGGTAAGCTCGTCCGTCTCGCTAACCGGCGCGGTCTCCAGAGCATCCTGGGTCGCAGCCGTATCGCCACGTGCGGGCGACTGTTCGAGGGTACTGACGAGAATTCGCTGGGTCAAACCTCGCCCGACGGGGCCCGGCCGGTGGTCGGCCGGTTCACAAACACCACAGCCGTCACGCAGTTTCACGACCCGCCGTCAAAGCCGCGAAGAATGTTGCAGAACGGTTGGCACCCGCCAAGAAAACTGTTAGCTTCTGGCAATGCCGTTTCGATAACGAAATGGCGACAGACAACAAAGCGGGGATGCCCACAACGTCGCGAGCCCACAGTGCGAACCACCACTGTGACGAGCCCCGGCCTGCGGCGTTCCCGCCAGTAGACAACAGAGCGAAGACGGCTGTCCTGTCTCCACAACCTGTGGATAACTATGTGGACAGTTCGTCGTCGTTCCTTTGGTCGTCTCTGGACCGGCCTCGAGGGGGTTCTCGTCATTGAATGCTGACCCCGATCCCCCCTTCGTCGCCATCTGGAACAACGTGGTTGCCGAACTCAACGGCGATACTGACGCCGGCGAGGCCCTCAACGGGGATTCCACCGCGATCGTCCTCACCGCACAGCAAAGAGCCTGGCTGAAGTTAGTCCAGCCGCTTGTCATCACCGAGGGGTTTGCCCTGTTGTCGGTGCCGACGCCCTTCGTCCAAAACGAGATCGAACGCCACCTTCGCGAGCCGATCATCACTGCGCTCAGCCGTCAGCTCGGCCAGCGCGTCGAGCTGGGCGTCCGGATCGCAGGCCCAGCTGCCGAGGAACCCGAGGATGGTCTCAACGGGTTCGTGGGCACCCCCGCCAATTCGGAACCCGACGAAGTCGACGAAGACTCCGAGGCTCGCGCCAGCGCCGAGGAAAGCTGGCCCACCTATTTCTCCAACCGATCGGCGAACGCCGCCGCAGGCGAGCCGACCGCCGTCAATCTCAACCGCCGGTACACCTTCGACACCTTCGTCATCGGGGCCTCGAACAGGTTCGCTCACGCCGCGACGCTCGCGATTGCTGAGGCGCCGGCGCGGGCCTACAACCCCCTGTTCATCTGGGGCGAATCCGGACTGGGCAAGACACACCTCTTGCACGCCGCAGGCAACTACGCCCAACGGCTCTTTCCCGGTATGCGCGTCAAATACGTCTCCACCGAAGAGTTCACCAACGACTTCATCAACTCCCTGCGCGACGACCGCAAAGCATCCTTCAAACGCAGCTACCGCGACATCGACGTGCTGTTGGTCGACGACATCCAGTTCATCGAGGGCAAGGAAGGTATCCAGGAGGAGTTCTTCCATACCTTCAACACGCTGCACAACGCCAACAAGCAGATTGTGATCTCCTCCGACCGCCCTCCCAAGCAGCTGGCGACGCTCGAGGACAGGCTGCGCACCCGGTTCGAATGGGGCCTCATCACCGATGTCCAGCCACCCGAACTCGAAACCCGCATCGCGATTCTGCGCAAGAAAGCACAGATGGACCGGCTTGACGTGCCGGGCGACGTCCTCGAGCTCATCGCAAGCAGCATTGAGCGCAACATCCGCGAACTCGAAGGCGCGCTGATCCGCGTCACCGCGTTCGCATCCCTGAACAAGACACCGATCGATAAGTCCCTGGCAGAAATCGTGCTGCGTGACTTGATCGCCGACGCAGGCACCATGCAGATCAGCGCGGCGGCAATCATGGCCGCCACCGCGGAGTACTTCGAGACCACCATCGAAGAGCTGCGCGGGCCGGGAAAGACTCGGGCGCTGGCCCAGTCGCGTCAGATCGCAATGTATCTGTGCCGCGAACTCACCGATCTGTCACTACCAAAGATCGGTCAGACGTTCGGCCGCGACCACACCACCGTGATGTATGCCGAAAAGAAGATCCGCGGCGAGATGGCTGAACGCCGCGAGGTGTTCGATCACGTGAAGGAACTCACCACCCGAATCCGCCAGCGCTCCAAGCGCTGAGCGTCGATTCGACCCCCGTTTCTTGTACGCAATCGTCCAGTAACCGCACCCGCACCCGAGTACTCAACGCGCATCCCCCAAAATTCTTCGAAAAACTTCCGCACCGTCGGCATCACTTGTCACACCGCTGCGGTGTGGATGCCGGTGTGGACAACTTGCGGCCAAGCTTCGGATTATCGGCCGCGTCGTCCACAACTCGGTCCGAGTCCACAATGCACCCGAACCCTGTGGGCAACTGTCCACAATCCACTCACAACCCGACACACTTGCCACGCTGGGCCGACATTGGGTTATCCCCAATCTCCACAGCCCCTAATACTGTTGCTTGTATATCTACGAAGTTTCTCCTTAGAAGAAGGCACCTGGGGACACATCGATCCGAAGGGCACGGAGCCGCTTCGCGACCTTCGATGTCACCCCGATCGATTAGCTTTCAAGTTGAGCCGGAAAGCTCTACGGTGGTTCAGCGACAGCCGTTACGGTCCTTGGTACGCATCGGCGAGACGCGTAGTGAGACACCGAAAAATCGCTGGTTAGACCTTATTGTGGTGTGGATCGAAGGGACGCTATGGACGTGGCGACGACAACCGTTGGTCTCACCGATTTGAAGTTCCGCCTCGTCCGCGAAGACTTCGCCGACGCGGTGGCCTGGGTAGCTAGGAATTTGCCGACACGGCCCACCGTGCCGGTCCTCGCCGGCGTGTTGCTCACCGGGTCTGACGATGGGCTGAAGATCTCGGGGTTCGACTACGAAGTCTCGGCCGAGGTGCAGGTTTCGGCCGAAATAGCTTCTCCCGGAAGCGTTTTGGTGTCCGGTCGGCTGCTGTCCGACATCACAAGGGCGCTGCCAGCCAAACCGGTCGATGTCAGCGTCGAAGGCACCAGGGTGTCATTGACCTGCGGTAGCGCCCGGTTCTCGCTGCCCACGATGGCGGTCGAGGATTATCCGGCGCTGCCTGCGTTGCCCGAAGAGACCGGTGTCATCTCGTCGGAGTTGTTCGCCGAGGCCATCGGCCAGGTGGCCGTCGCCGCGGGTCGCGATGACACGCTGCCGATGCTGACCGGCATTCGCGTTGAGATTTCCGGCGAAAAGGTGGTTTTGGCGGCGACCGATCGGTTCCGGCTTGCGGTGCGCGAGCTGACCTGGTCGACGGAATCGGCTGACATCGAGGCCGCAGTGCTGGTGCCTGCCAAGACGTTGGCGGAAGCCGCGAAGGCAGGCTCGGATGGTGCGGACGTGCGTCTGGCGCTCGGTGCCGGCGCGGCCGTCGGTAAAGAGGGCCTGCTCGGTATCCGCAGCAACGGTAAACGCAGCACCACCCGACTTCTGGATGCTGAGTTCCCGAAATTCCGTCAGCTGTTGCCTGCCGAGCACACCGCGATCGCGACCATCGGTGTCGCGGAACTCACCGAGGCGATCAAACGCGTGGCCTTGGTGGCAGACCGCGGCGCTCAGGTGCGGATGGAGTTCGCCGACGATGTGTTGCGACTGTCGGCAGGCGCCGATGACGTCGGCCGGGCCGAGGAGGATTTGCCGGTCGAGTTCTCGGGTGACCCATTGACCATCGCGTTCAACCCGACGTATCTGACCGACGGCCTGGGTTCGTTGCATTCGGAGCGCGTGACGTTTGGTTTCACGACACCTAGCCGTCCTGCGGTGTTGCGGCCGGCGGGTGAGGATGATGGGACTGTCGGTTCAACCGGCCCGTTCCCGGCGGCTGAAACCGACTACGTCTATCTGCTGATGCCGGTGCGGCTCCCGGGCTGACCGGCTCTACCGCCACGAAAGAGGCGCGCACATGCAATTGGGTCTGGTCGGCTTGGGCAAAATGGGTTTCAACATGCGGGAACGCCTGCGTGAGGGTGGCCACGAAGTGATCGGCTATGACCCGAGGCCTGAAGTGAGCGACGTCCCCAACCTGCAGGCACTTGCCGAAGCACTCGCTGCACCGCGGGTGGTATGGGTGATGGTGCCGTCGGGGTCCGTCACGAACGGGACGATCGTCGTGCTCGCGAACGAGCTCAGCGCCGGTGACCTGGTGATCGACGGTGGCAACTCGCGCTACACCGAAGACGGTCCTCACGCAAAGCTGTTGGGCGAGAAGGGAATAGCGTTCATCGACGCGGGCGTATCCGGCGGGGTGTGGGGCCTCAAGGAGGGCTACGGCCTGATGGTGGGCGGCAGCGACGAGGACGTGGCGCGGGCGATGCCGATCTTCGACACGTTGCGCCCGCCCGGTGAGCTGGCCGATGGGTTTGTCCACGCCGGCCCGGTCGGCGCCGGTCATTACGCAAAGATGGTGCACAACGGCATCGAGTACGGGCTGATGAATGCATACGCCGAGGGCTATGAGCTGCTGGCGGCCGAGGATCTGATCAAGGACACCCAAGCCGTCATCCAGGCCTGGACGAACGGCACCGTCGTGCGATCCTGGCTGCAGCAGCTACTGGCCAAGGCGCTCAAGGAAGACCCGGAATTCGACGAGATCACCGGCTACACGGAGGACTCCGGGGAAGGCCGATGGACGGTGGAGGAGGCCATCTCACATCGCGTTCCGATGCCGGTGATCGCGGCGTCCCTGTTCGCCCGGTTCGCGTCCCGGCAGGAGGATTCTCCGACGATGAAGGCGGTGTCGGCGTTGCGTAACCAGTTCGGTGGGCATGCCGTCCAGAGGATCAGTGAGTCGGGATAGTTGTACGTCCGACACCTTGCGCTGACAGACTTCCGCTCGTGGGCGCGGATCGAACTCGATCTGGAGCCCGGCCGAACGGTGTTCGTCGGACCCAATGGTTTCGGCAAGACGAATCTTATTGAGGCCCTGTGGTATTCGACGATCCTCGGCTCCCACAGGGTGTCCTCGGATGCACCGTTGATCCGCGTGGGCGCCGAGCGGGCTGTGGTGTCGACCATCGTGGTGAACGACGGGCGCGAGTTGGCGGTCGACCTCGAGATCACAGCGGGGCGCGCCAACAAGGCGCGGTTGAACCGCTCCCCCGTGCGTGCGGCGCGCGAAGTGCTCGGAGCCGTGCGTGCGGTGTTGTTCGCACCGGAGGACCTGGCGCTGGTGCGCGGCGATCCAAGTGAACGCCGCCGCTACCTCGACGAGCTGGCCACCACGCAACGTCCGCGCATCGGCGCGGTGCGCGCGGACTACGACAAAGTGCTGCGGCAGCGCGCCGCATTGCTGAAAACCGCTGGCGCTGCCCGTCATCGCGGTGACCGAAGTGTGCTCGACACGCTCGATGTGTGGGACGGCCACCTGGCCGCGCACGGTGCCCAGCTGATCGCCGCGCGCGTCGAGCTGGTCAACCAGCTGTCGCCCGAGGTGGAAAAGGCGTACCAGCTGCTGGCGCCGTCGTCCCGGCCCGCTTCGATCCAGTACCGCAGCGGCGTCGACGTGATCGAGAATGAGGCAGCCGCGGGCAACCGCAGCGCGGAGTTGTTCGAGGCCGCGCTGCTGGACGCGTTGGCCCGGCGCCGCGACGCCGAACTCGAGCGCGGAGTGTGCCTGGTGGGCCCACACCGCGACGATCTCGAGCTGCGTTTGGGAGATCAGGTGGCGAAAGGCTTTGCCAGCCATGGGGAGTCGTGGTCGATGGCGTTGGCGCTGCGGCTCGCGGCTTATGAATTACTCCGGGCTGACGGCGGAGATCCGGTTCTGCTGTTGGACGACGTGTTCGCCGAACTCGACAGCGCGCGCAGACAGGCGCTCGCGAACGTCGCCGCTGACGCCGAGCAGGTATTGGTGACCGCCGCCGTGCACGACGACATACCCGGCGACTGGGATGCGCGCAGGATCGACATCGCCATGCGAGACGAAGACACCGGCCGAGTGTCAATGGTGCAGTCATGACCGACGACGACGACAAACTCACCGATGACGACACCGAAACCGGACCACCCGCGCACTTGGGTGCGCTTGCGGGCATGGACCTGGTGCGGCGCACCCTCGAGGAGGCGCGCGGCGCGGCGCGGAGCCAGGGCAAGGACGTCGGCCGTGGCCGCAGCTCGCCCGGCCGTCGCCGGGTGGCAGGTACCAGCCGCCGGCGCTGGTCGGGACCGGCGCCGGATTCGCGGGACCCACAGTTGCTCGGGTCGGTGACGCGCGACCTTGCGCGTAGCCGCGGCTGGTCGGGTCGTGTTGCCGAGGGATCCGTATTCGGCCGGTGGCCGGTGGTGGTCGGGGAGCAGATCGCGGCGCACGCCACTCCGAGGTCGCTGAACGACGGGGTGCTGACCGTATCCGCCGAATCAACCGCGTGGGCCACGCAGCTGCGGATGGTGCAGGCGCAACTGTTAGCCAAGATCGCCGCGGCGGTCGGGGACGGGGTGGTGACGTCGCTGAAAATCGTCGGACCAGCCGCCCCGTCGTGGCGAAAAGGGGCGTATCACATCGCGGGCCGTGGCCCTCGCGACACGTATGGCTAGGCGTCCGATTGGCGGTTGGCTGAGAGCCACGAGAACGCGGCGATCCTAGTTCTTAAGCGTCTTCACGCACCTCGGATCGAGAAATTCCACAGACGGCGCAAATAGGTGTGCAGAAACGCCACCTCAGAATCGGTCCTACGGCCATCGGACGCTAGACTGTTCACATGACTTGCCGACGGTAATGACTGCCGTCAGAGCCCCACCCCCATCCGAAAGTAGGGAAGCTTCCGCCCGTGGCTGCTGCGAAGAAGAAGGCACAAGAGGAGTACGGCGCCCAATCGATCACGATTCTCGAGGGGTTGGAGGCCGTCCGCAAACGTCCTGGCATGTATATCGGCTCCACCGGCGAACGCGGTCTGCACCACCTCGTGTGGGAGGTCGTCGACAACGCCGTAGACGAGGCGATGGCCGGGTACGCGACCAAGGTCGACGTGCGACTCCTCGAGGACGGCGGCGTCGAGGTCCGTGACGATGGCCGCGGCATCCCGGTCGCCATGCACGCCTCGGGCGTGCCGACAGTCGACGTCGTGATGACCCAGCTGCACGCCGGCGGCAAGTTCGGCGGCGAGAACAGCGGATACAACGTCAGCGGCGGCCTGCATGGCGTCGGCGTTTCCGTCGTCAACGCCCTGTCGTCACGTCTTGAGGTCGACATCTCCCGTGACGGTCACGAGTGGTTTCAGTCCTACGACCATTCGGTCCCTGGCACCCTCAAACAGGGCGAAGCCAGCAAGAAGACCGGCTCGACGGTGCGGTTCTGGGCCGACCCGACGGTGTTCGAGACCACGGTGTACGACTTCGAGACCGTCGCGCGGCGGCTGCAGGAGATGGCATTCCTCAACAAGGGCCTGACCATCACGCTCTCAGATGAGCGCGTGACAGCCGAACAAGTGGTCGACGAGGTCGTCAGTGATACGGCAGAGGCGCCGAAGTCGGCGGAAGAGAAGGCTGCGGAGGCGGCTGGGCCGCACAGGGCCAAGAACCGCACCTTCCACTACCCCGGCGGTCTGGTCGACTACGTCAAGCACATCAACCGGACCAAGTCGCCGATCCACCAGAGCATCGTCGACTTCGCGGGCAAGGGCGAGGGCCATGAGGTCGAGATCGCGATGCAGTGGAACGCGGGCTATTCGGAATCGGTACACACCTTCGCCAACACCATCAACACCCATGAGGGCGGCACCCATGAGGAGGGCTTTCGCGCGGCGTTGACCAGCGTTGTCAACAAGTATGCGAAGGACAAGAAGCTGCTCAAGGAGAAGGACGCGAACCTCACGGGCGACGACATCCGCGAAGGATTGGCGGCGGTCATCTCGGTGAAGGTGTCCGAGCCACAGTTCGAAGGGCAGACAAAGACCAAGCTCGGTAATACCGAAGTCAAGTCGTTCGTGCAGAAGATCTGCAACGAACAGTTGAGCCACTGGTTCGAGGCCAACCCGGCCGAGGCCAAAACCGTTGTGAACAAGGCGGTCTCGTCGGCCCAGGCACGGATCGCCGCCCGCAAGGCTCGCGAGCTGGTACGCCGCAAGAGCGCCACCGACATCGGCGGCCTGCCCGGCAAGCTTGCCGACTGCCGCTCGACGGACCCGCGAAAGTCCGAACTGTATGTGGTGGAGGGCGATTCGGCCGGCGGCTCGGCGAAGAGCGGCCGCGACTCGATGTTCCAGGCGATCCTGCCGCTGCGTGGCAAGATCATCAACGTCGAGAAGGCGCGCATCGACCGGGTGCTGAAGAACACCGAAGTCCAGGCGATCATCACGGCGCTGGGCACCGGCATTCACGATGAGTTCGACCTCACCAAGCTGCGGTACCACAAGATCGTGTTGATGGCCGACGCCGACGTCGACGGCCAGCACATCTCGACGCTGCTGTTGACACTGCTGTTCCGCTTCATGAAGCCACTGGTCGAGAACGGCCACATCTTCCTGGCGCAGCCGCCGCTCTACAAATTGAAATGGCAGCGCAGCGAACCGGAGTTCGCCTACTCCGACCGCGAACGCGACGGCCTGTTGGAGACCGGTCGGGCGGCAGGCAGGAAGATCAACACCGAAGACGGCATCCAGCGGTACAAGGGTCTTGGCGAGATGGACGCCAAGGAACTGTGGGAGACCACCATGGATCCGTCGGTGCGGGTGCTGCGCCAGATCACCCTCGACGATGCCGCCGCTGCCGACGAACTGTTCTCGATCCTGATGGGCGAGGACGTTGAGGCCCGCCGCAGCTTTATCACCCGAAATGCCAAAGACGTTCGCTTCCTAGACGTTTAAGAGGAATTCATGACTGACACCACGTTGCCACCCGGCGACGAAGCAGGAGACCGCGTCGAGCCGGTCGACATCCAGCAGGAGATGCAGCGCAGCTACATCGACTACGCGATGAGCGTGATCGTCGGCCGCGCACTGCCGGAGGTACGCGACGGCCTCAAGCCTGTGCACCGCCGCGTGCTCTACGCAATGTTCGACTCCGGGTTCCGACCCGACCGCGGCCACGCCAAGTCGGCCCGTTCGGTCGCGGAGACGATGGGCAACTACCACCCGCACGGCGACTCGTCGATCTACGACACCCTGGTGCGGATGGCGCAGCCGTGGTCGCTGCGCTACCCACTTGTCGACGGACAGGGCAACTTCGGCTCGCCTGGCAACGACCCGCCAGCGGCCATGAGGTACACAGAAGCGCGCCTCACGCCGCTGGCGATGGAGATGCTGCGTGAAATCGACGAGGAGACAGTCGATTTCATCCCGAACTACGACGGGCGCGTGCAGGAGCCGACCGTCCTGCCGAGCCGGTTCCCGAACCTGCTCGCCAACGGTTCCGGCGGCATCGCTGTCGGTATGGCCACCAACATGCCGCCCCACAACCTCCGGGAACTTTCGGAGGCGGTGTTCTGGTGCCTGGACAACTTCGAAGCCGACGAAGAGGCCACGCTGACAGCGGTGACCGAACGCGTGAAGGGGCCCGACTTCCCCACCTACGGCCTAATTGTTGGCTCGCAAGGGATTTCGGACGCCTATACGACCGGCCGCGGATCCATTCGGATGCGTGGTGTTGTCGTGATCGAAGAAGACTCAAGGGGCCGCACACTGCTGGTCATCACCGAACTCCCCTATCAGGTCAACCACGACAACTTCATCACCTCGATCGCCGATCAGGTTCGCGACGGCAAGCTCGCCGGCATCGCGAACATCGAGGACCAGGGCAGTGACCGGGTCGGTATGCGCATCGTCGTCGAGATCAAGCGCGACGCGGTGGCCAAGGTGGTGCTGAACAACCTCTACAAGCACACCCAGCTGCAGACCAGCTTCGGCGCCAACATGCTGTCGATCGTCGACGGTGTCCCCCGGACGCTGCGGCTCGACCAGCTGATCCGGCTGTACGTGGTGCATCAGTTGGACGTCATCGTTCGCCGCACCACCTACCGGTTGCGCAAGGCCAACGAGCGGGCCCACATCCTGCGCGGACTGGTCAAGGCACTCGACGCGCTCGACGAGGTCATCGCGCTGATCCGCGCATCGGAGACCGTCGACGTCGCCCGCCAGGGCCTGATCGAGCTGCTCGACATCGATGACATCCAGGCGCAGGCGATCCTCGACATGCAGTTGCGGCGCCTGGCAGCCCTGGAACGGCAGCGCATCGTCGACGATCTGGCCAAGATCGAGGCCGAGATCGCCGACCTGGAAGACATCCTGGCCAAGCCCGAGCGGCAGCGCGCCATCGTCCACGACGAGCTCGCGGAACTCGTCGAGAAGTACGGCGACGACCGGCGTACCCGGATCATCCCGGCCGACGGCGACGTGGCCGACGAAGACCTGATCGCGCGCGAAGAGGTGGTCGTCACGATCACCGAGACCGGCTATGCCAAGCGCACCAAGTCCGATCTGTACCGCAGCCAGAAGCGTGGCGGCAAGGGAGTGCAGGGCGCAGGCCTCAAGCAGGACGACATCGTCAACCACTTCTTCGTGTGCTCGACGCACGACTGGATCCTGTTCTTCACCACACAGGGCCGGGTGTACCGCGCGAAGGCCTACGACCTGCCCGAGGCGTCGCGGATCGCGCGCGGTCAACACGTCGCGAACCTGCTTGCCTTCCAGCCCGAGGAACGGATCGCGCAGGTCATCCAGATCAAGAGCTACGAGGACGCGCCGTACCTGGTGCTGGCCACTCGCAACGGCCTTGTGAAGAAGACCAAGCTCACCGACTTCGATTCCAACCGCTCCGGCGGCATCGTCGCGGTGAACCTGCGCGACGGCGACGAGTTGGTAGGCGCCGTGTTGTGCTCCGCCGCGAACGACCTGCTGTTGGTGTCGGCCAAGGGCCAGTCGATCCGGTTCTCAGCAACCGACGAGGCGCTGCGTCCGATGGGCCGCGCCACCTCGGGTGTGCAGGGCATGCGGTTCAACACCGACGATCAGCTGCTGTCGCTGAACGTCGTGCTTGCGGACACGTACTTGCTGGTCGCGACGGCCGGCGGGTACGCAAAGCGCACCGCGATCGACGAGTACCCGGTCCAGGGTCGCGGCGGCAAAGGGGTGCTGACAGTCCAGTTCGACAAACGGCGTGGCAGTCTTGTTGGAGCGTTGATCGTTGACGACGACACGGAGTTGTACGCCATCACCTCGGGTGGAGGTGTCATCCGGACGGCGGCTCGCCAGGTTCGCAAGGCCGGGCGGCAGACCAAGGGCGTTCGGTTGATGAACCTGGGCGAGGGCGACACACTGGTTGCTGTTGCGCGCAACGCCGAGGAGACCGAGGCGGACGACGCCGAGGCCGACGCAACGTAACGATGTTAAGGAGCCGTAGGTGAGTTCACCGAACGAGCCGGGGTACCCGCGTGCGGGTGATACCCCCGGTGGCGCGAACGGCTCCGTCGGCGGGCACACCGCCGATTCCGGCGACGTCCCACCCTGGCAGCGCGGCCCGGCGGCACGAGCGGCCCGGCAGCCACAACGTCAGTCATCGGAGCCGCACACGGCTGCCGGCCATCCGCCCGGCGTCGACGCGCGACTAAACCGCTTCATCGCAGGCGGATCGGGGTCGTCGGCCGCGCCGCCCGCGCACGATCAGGATGTGCCGGGGCGCGGGGACCGAACAGAAGCTGTGCGGCCGGAGGCGTACCCCAGCGAGCTGCCCGACCTGTCCGGCCCGCGTGCGCCGCAGCAGCGCAAGCCCGCACCCGAGCGGACGCCGCCGGAGCCGGCGAGCCGGCCAAGCCAGCCCGCCAGCCGTATTCAGGTGGGCACCAAGCACAAGGGCCCGGTGCGGGCCACCATGCAGATTCGCCGGGTCGACCCGTGGAGCGCGCTGAAGGTGTCGCTGGTGCTGTCGGGCGCCCTGTTTTTCGTGTGGATGATTGCCGTCGCATTCTTGTATCTGGTGCTCGGCGGTATGGGCGTGTGGAGCAAGCTGAATAGCAACGTCGGCGACCTGCTGACCAGCGCCAGCGGTCAAACCGGCGGTGAGCTGGTGTCCAGCGGAACGATCTTCGGTGGTGCCGCGTTGATCGGCCTGGTGAACATCGTGCTGCTGACGGCGATGGCGACGGTTGGCGCGTTCATCTACAACCTGACCACCGATCTGGTCGGCGGCGTCGAGGTGACGCTGGCGGATCGGGATTGAGTTTGGGCGGCAGCTTACGATTGCGGTAGTCTCGTCGCTCGGTCGTGCGAGAGTACGGGGCTATAGCTCAGGTGGTTAGAGCGCTTCGCTGATAACGAAGAGGTCGGAGGTTCGAGTCCTCCTAGCCCCACGGAAAGGTCCACACCATGAGGCTGGTGTTGTTGCTCGCCACGGGGGTCGCTGCGGTAATCGCGGTGGTCGTATGGCAGTCACGGCACGGCGTCGAGGTGTGGCATGCGGCGGCCGACGCGCCGTCCTGACCAAATAAGGGGCCTTAGCTCAGTTGGTAGAGCGCTGCCTTTGCAAGGCAGATGTCAGGAGTTCGAATCTCCTAGGCTCCACAACGATTCCAGCGCACAGCTGGCTTAGGGATACGGATGTCGTGAAACGTGGTCCCGCATGCGGCACCACGTTTCACCGCGACCGCTAGCACTCCACCACATTGAGGGCGAGCCCGCCCTGCGATGTCTCCTTGTACTTACCCATCATGTCGGCGCCGGTGTCGCGCATCGTCTTGATCGCGGTATCCAGGCTCACGTGATGAGTTCCGTCCCCGTGCAACGCCATTCGCGCCGCGGTGATCGCCTTGACCGACGCGACGGCGTTGCGTTCGATGCACGGAATCTGCACGAGACCGCCGACCGGGTCGCACGTCAGGCCGAGGTTGTGCTCGATGCCGATCTCGGCGGCGTTCTCCACCTGCGCCGGTGTTCCGCCCATCACCGCGGCGAGCCCGCCCGCCGCCATCGAGCACGCGGACCCGACCTCACCCTGGCAGCCCACCTCGGCGCCGGAGATCGACGCGTTGGCCTTGAACAGATGACCTATCGCGCCTGCCGTCAGCAGAAACTCGACGATGCCATCATCGCTGGCACCGGGGACGAACCGCGAGTAATAGTGCAGCACTGCGGGAATGACGCCGGCAGCGCCGTTCGTAGGCGCCGTCACCACCCGACCGCCGCCTGCGTTCTCCTCGTTGACCGCGAGCGCGTACACGGTGAGCCAGTCCATCGCGTACAGCGGATCGTCGGGATCGAGCGACTCCGCCAGCAAATGCGCGCGGCGACGCACCTTCAGCGCACCGGGCAGCGTGCCCGTCGCAGCCAAACCCGCCTCGACGCACTCACGCATCGCCGTCCAGATCCGCAGCAGGCCCGCCCGCAGGTCGGGCTCGCGGCCGAGCGCGGCCTCGTTGCGCGCCATCAGCTCGGCGATGCTGCAGCCGTTGTCCGTCGCCAGCCGCACGAGCTCCGCGGCCGTATTGAACGGATAGGGGACGGTGGCATCCTCGCGCGGTCCCGACTCGGCTTCCTGCTCATCGACGACGAACCCGCCGCCAACCGAGTAGTAGACGCGACGGCTCAGCACATCACCGGCGCCGTCGAAGGCGAGGAACACCATGCCATTGCTGTGAAACTCCATGGCTTTCAACGACAGAACGATATCGACGGCGTGATCGAAATCTATCGTGTTGGCGCCTGCCAGGAGCAGCCTTCCGCCGGCGTGAACCTCCTCGACCCGCGCCTTCGCGAGCAGCGGATCGATTGTCTCGGGTGCGCTGCCCTCCAGCCCGAGCACCACGGCGCCTGGCGTGCCGTGTCCGGCGCCGGTCGCCCCCAGCGAACCGTAGAGCTCGACCCGCACCCGCGCCACGTTCGGCAGCAGCCCGTCGGCAGCGAGATGACGGGCGAACCGGCCCGCGGCCCGCATGGGACCGACCGTGTGCGAGCTCGACGGGCCGATGCCGACCGAGAATAAGTCAAAAACCGAAACGGCCATGGCGTTGCCTCTACAGCAAACTACGGCTTGGGAGCCACGTCGACGCTTGGCGCGAGCGACGACGGTTCGGGCTGCATCGACCTGCGCACGATCGTGAACGCGACCGCTCCCCCTGCCAACGCCACGGCCCCCACGACGGCCAACACGAACGGCCGCCGCCTGTGCTTGGGCTCACGTGCGTCGGCGATCACCTGGGGAAGGTTCGCGAGGACCTCCTGCGCCGCGGCGAATTCCTGTGTGATCGCGTCTTGCGCATCGGCGAACTCCTTGGCGAGCCTGCTCTTGTCGATGCGGCGGCGGATGCCACCAGCCGCCGACCGCGCGCCCTGCCAACTCAGCCCGACCGTGCCGCGGGTGACGTCGACCGGCCCGACCGCGGAGTACTTCAGGCCGCGGCTCAGCCGCTGGCTGGGGCTCAACCGGACGTCCGTCTTCGAGCTCATGTGCACCTCATTCGCGGCGTGATCAGATTCGACATCCACACTGCCACCAACTGCCACCCCGCGGAGGCCGTTGGACTGCGGGTGGCACACTGGCATCCCGTGACGAGCCCCATTCAGACAGCGACCGCGACTCTGCACACCAACCGCGGCGACATCAAGATCGCACTCTTCGGAAACCACGCCCCCAAGACCGTCGCGAATTTCGTCGGATTGGCGCAGGGCACCAAGGACTACAGCACCGAGAACGCATCCGGCAGCTCGGCGGGACCGTTCTACGACGGCGCGGTCTTCCACCGCGTGATCGACGGCTTCATGATCCAGGGCGGCGACCCGACCGGCACCGGCCGCGGCGGCCCCGGATACCAGTTCGCCGACGAGTTCCACCCGGAGCTTCAGTTCGACAAGGCCTATCTGCTCGCGATGGCCAATGCGGGGCCGGGCACCAACGGCTCGCAGTTCTTCATCACGGTTGGCAAGACCCCCCACCTCACCCGCAAGCACACGATCTTCGGGGAGGTCGTCGACCCCGAGTCGCAGAAGGTCGTCGACGCCATCGCCACCACACCCGTCGACCGCAGCGACCGGCCGACCGATCCCGTGGTGATCGAGTCGATCACGGTTTCCTGACGCGGCAGGCGAGTCAGCGGGAGCCGGCGTAGCCGGCGGCAGTCAGTGCGTCGAGCACGTTCAGCGGGTCGGTGCCCAGATCCCACCGGGTGAGCACGAATAGCTGATCGTCGGTTGTGTCGATCTCGAGTAGACGCATTTTTCGGGCAAGCCGGCGGAACTCGGTGATGCGGATGACCTTGATGTCGCTGCGGCGCAGTAGCTTCGGGCGCGACCAGCCGCGAATAACTAGCCCATCGTCACGAATTGCCAGCTTCGGCCGGGCGCGCCACGACAGGCTTGCAAACACAACCAGTCCCACTGCGGCAATGCCCACCAGGATGCGGCCGGGCGCCTCTGTGATCAGGGTCACAGCACCGGTAGCCAAGATAAGTCCCAATACGCCGCACGCAGCGATTCCGACAGCGGAAGGGCTCCACTCAGTTTGCTGCACGGGTTATCTACACCCTCTTACCGTTGCTAATGAGGTTATCCACAAGTGCTATCCCCAATGGGGATGAATCACATCAGTGTGATCCGGTGACCACGAGGTTGCTAAACGGGTAACGCGCGGAGTCCAAGATAAATTCATACCAATGGTCGGTACGGCTACCGCCAGCGCATCGTGAGCAACAAGCCGGTGATCATGAAAGCAAAGGCGATGGCGTAGTTCCACGGACCGAGGTCGGCGAGGAACGGAATCGCGTTGGACGCGAGCTGGAACACCAGCAGCCAGACCAAGCCGATGATCATCAGGCCGCAGAACAAAACCACGAACCACATGCTCGACGGCCCGGCCTTGACCTTGACCGGCGTCCGGCTCACCGGCTTGACGGTGAAGTCGTTCTTCTTGCGGACTTTGGACTTGGGCATGGTCACCTTCACGGACAGTCGGGGCACACGGTGCGACGATGTACCTACGAGCCTAACGTAGCCACCCTGCCAGCCCCGAATCCCGAGAGAGGAGCCGATGGACCAGCCGCCCCGCCCTCGCTCCCCGTGGCGCTTCGGTGTCCCGCTGGTGTGTCTATTGGCGGGCCTGCTGCTGGCGGCGACCCACGGCGTCTCCGGCGGCGCCGAGATCCGGCGCAGCGATGCGCCGCGACTCGTCGACTTGGTCCGCGAGGCTCAGCAGTCGGTGGACCGGCTCTCCCCTCAGCGGGACGCGTTGGTGACGACGATCGACACGCATCACGGCGGATCCCCAGGTGCCGACGCCGCCCTTGTGGCGATCACCAATCGCTCTGCCCGATTGGCCGTCGACGCGGATCTGGACCCGATGCACGGGCCTGGCCTTGTCGTCACACTCAACGACGCGCAGCGCGACGCGGAGGGCCGCTTCCCACGCGACGCCACCCCCGACGATCTGGTGGTTCACCAGCAGGACATCCAGGCGGTGCTCAACGCCCTATGGAGCGCAGGGGCCGAGGGCATCCAGGTGCAAGACCAGCGCATCATCGGCACATCGGCGCCGCGGTGCGTCGGCAACACGCTGCTACTCAACGGCCGCACCTACAGCCCGCCGTACGTCATCACGGCGATCGGCGACGCCGGCGCCATGCAGGCAGCGCTGGCGGCGGCACCGTTGGTGATTCTCTATAAGCAGTACGTCGTGCGGTTCGGGCTGGGATACAGCGAACAGCCGCGCGCCGAGGTCCAACTCGTCGGGCATACCGAGCCGGTGCGGATGAAGTTCGCCAAGCCGGCGGGCCCCATCGGCTACTGAGCGGGCTCAGCGCAGGAAATCCCGTTGAAATCGCACTGTAGCCTGGGCCAATGCAGGTCTTGGTCGTCGACAACTACGACAGCTTCGTGTTCAACCTTGTCCAGTACCTGGGCCAGCTTGGTGTGCACGCTGAGGTCTGGCGCAACGACGACGACCGCCTCGCGACCGACGCCGATGTCGCCACGGCCGCTGGGCAGTTCGACGGGGTGCTGCTCTCCCCCGGCCCAGGAACCCCGGAACGCGCCGGAGCCTCGATCCCACTCGTCAAGGCGTGCGCCGCGGCGCAGACCCCGCTCCTGGGCGTGTGCCTCGGCCACCAGGCCATCGGCGTGGCGTTCGGCGGCACCGTCGACCGCGCACCCGAGTTGCTGCACGGTAAGACGAGCATCGTCCACCACACCAATGTCGGTGTGCTGCAAGGGCTTCCGGATCCCTTCACCGCGACTCGCTACCACTCGCTGACCATCCTGCCCGATACGGTGCCCGCGGAACTCGAGGTGATCGCGCGCACGGAGGGCGGCGTCATCATGGGTGTGCGGCATGTCGAGCTGCCGATACACGGCGTGCAGTTCCACCCCGAATCGATCCTGACCCAGGGCGGCCATCGGATGCTGGCCAACTGGCTGACCTACTGCGGCAGCGCGCCCGCGGAGTCGTTGGTGCGCCAGCTGGAGGACGAGGTGGCCAACGCCGTGCAGGCGGCTACGACGCGAACGCCAGCGTGATCGGGGCGTCCTTGTTCACCGGGTTGCCCGCCGTCGGGCTCTGACTCACCACCGCGTTGGACCGCTGACCGCTGTTCTGCACATCGGGAGCCCTGATCAGCTGGCCCGTCCAGCCGTAGGCGTTGCGAAGGTTTGGCTCGACGTCGGTCCAGAACCCGCCACGGACGTCGGGCATGACGAACTGGTTGCACTTCGATATCTGCAGCTGGATCGGAGTATCGACCGCAGCGTCCTGTCCGCCAACAGGAAGGGTGCCGACCACCTGACCGCAGGCCGTCGGGCTGTCAACGGGAACCGTCACAACGTTGACGAACCCAGACGCGGTGAGGATCTGCCTGGCGGAATCCTCGGTCTGGGCCCTCACGTCGGGTACTTGCTTGCTCTCGGGTCCCGAGCCGACGACGATCGTGATCTCGTTGGTGATCGCCGAGGTCTGGTTGGCCGGCGGGATGGTGGCGAGCACCTTGTCCTTCATCTCCGGCGTCGACGGTGACGGCGACTGCCTGAACTTGCCGAAGCCGGCGTCGGTGAGCTTCTGGACGCAGTCCGCATAGCTGATGTTCTTGCAGTCCACGACCTCGCGCTGCTGGGGGCCGGTGGAGATGTTGATCGTGACCTCGTCGCCCGCGCCGATGGAGCTGTTGGCCTCTGGGTTTGTCCCGATGACGTGGTCGGGCAGGATCGTCGAGTCCGGTTGCAGGTTGTCGCGCGTCTTGAACCCGAGGTTCTGCAGGGCGGCGGTGGCGTCGTTGCGGGCCTGGCCCCGCACATCCGGAACCTGAACGTCCCGGGTGCTGCCGCCGAACATGTTGATCGCCACCGTCACCACCACGGTCAGCACCGCCAAGACCGCGACGGCGATGAGCCAGCGACCCACCGAACCGCCGCGCTCCTCTCGCTCCGCGTACTCGGGCTGCGGGCGGCCGACGGGGTCGATGAGGTCGGTGCGATGCTGCGACGGCGCCGCCGACGACGACAGCAGCGATGTCCGTTCGGCATCGGTGAACACCTTCGGCGCCTCCGGCGCCTGTCCACTGTGCACCCGCACCAGGTCGGAGCGCATCTCCGCGGCCGTCTGGTAGCGATTGTCGGGATTCTTGGCCAGCGCCTTCAGCACCACAGCGTCCAGCTCCGGGGAGATGTCCTTGTCGCGCTGCGACGGCGGCACCGGATCCTCGCGCACATGTTGGTAGGCGACTGCGACGGGGGAATCCCCGGTGAAAGGTGGTTCGCCCGTGAGCATTTCGTATAGCACGCAGCCCAACGAGTAGACGTCGGAGCGAGCGTCGACCTTTTCGCCGCGGGCTTGCTCGGGCGAGAGGTACTGCGCCGTGCCGATGACCGCGGCGGTCTGGGTGACGCTGTTGGCGTCGGCGAGTGCACGGGCGATGCCGAAGTCCATCACCTTCACCGCGCCTGCGTTGCTGATCATGATGTTGGCGGGTTTGACGTCACGGTGGATGATGCCGTGCTGATGGCTGAAGTTCAGCGCCTGGCAGGCGTCGGCGATCACCTCGATCGCCCGCGTGGGAGGCATCGGGCCTTCGGTATGCACAATGTCTCGAAGCGTGACCCCGTCTACGTACTCCATCACGATGTACGGCAGGGGCCCGGCCGCGGTCTCCGCTTCGCCGGTGTCATATACGGCGACGATGGCCGGATGGTTCAGCGCGGCTGCGTTCTGCGCCTCACGGCGGAACCGCAGATAAAAGCTGGGGTCGCGGGCCAGGTCGGCGCGCAGCACCTTGACCGCGACGTCGCGGTGCAACCGCAGATCGCGCGCCAAATGGACCTCGGACATGCCGCCGAAGCCGAGGATCTCACCGACTTCGTACCGGTCGGATAGGTGTTGCGGGGTGGTCATTGCCATGTCTGTTCTGGGGTTACCCCGTTTACTCCTCCGCCATGACCGATGGTGACCTGATCGGTCCAACCGGGCATCGCTGCTGGCGACTTGAACGGGGTTGTTTGGGTAATCGTATTGGTCACAGTCGGCGGAGTTGTCGGCCGGTCCTTACGGTCCTGCGCGTTGAGGACGATGAGGATGGCGATGACGATCGCCAGTGCGCCCAGTACGCCCGCCGCCCACAGCAGCGCACGCTGACCCGACGAGAACGTGCGTCGTGGCGGGGGAGTGCGGTGGCTGCCGGTCGCAGGGCGCGGGCGCGCGGTGGTCGCCGGTGCCCGCCCGGTGAGGTCTGCCGCGGCGCGGGCCTGTGCGGCCGAGGGCACGGCTGCCGGTGCCGCCCTGCCGATGGACGGCGCCTGGTTCGGTCGTGGCGGACGGCGGCCGGACCTAACCGCGGCGACCGCGTCGGCGAACGGCCCGCCGGAGCGGTACCGCATGCCGGGATTCTTCACCAGAGTGATTTCGATGAGCTCGCGGACATTCGGCGGCAGGTCGGCGGGCAGCGGGGGCGGCGTTTCCTTGATGTGCTTCATCGCCACCGTGAGCGCGCCATCGCCGGTGAATGGTCGTTTGCCCGAAACCGATTCGTAGCCAACTACTCCCAGCGAGTACACGTCGCTCGCCGCAGTGGCGTCGTGGCCAAGCGCCTGCTCCGGTGCGATGTACTGGGCGGTGCCCATCACCATTCCAGTCTGGGTGACGGGCGCGGCGTCGACGGCCTTGGCGATGCCGAAGTCGGTGAGCTTCACCTGCCCTGTCGGCGTGATGAGGATGTTGCCCGGCTTGACGTCGCGGTGCACAAGGCCCGCGGTGTGAGCGACCTGCAGTGCGCGGCCGGTCTGCTCGAGCATGTCGAGGGCGTGCCGCAGCGAGAGCCGACCGGTGCGCTTGAGCACCGAGTTCAGCGGCTCACCGTTGACCAGTTCCATCACCAGGTACGCGGTCCGGCCCTCGCCGTCCATGTCGGTTTCGCCGTAGTCGTACACGCTCGCGATGCCCGGGTGGTTGAGCATCGCGACGGTGCGCGCCTCGGCGCGGAACCGCTCGACGAACTCGGCATCCTCGGAGTACTCGGCCTTGAGCACCTTGACGGCGACACGGCGACCTAGCCGAGAGTCGATGCCTTCCCACACCTGACCCATGCCGCCCGTGGCGATCAGCCGCTGCAGCCGGTACCGGCCGGACAGCGTCACTCCGACGCGCGGGCTCACGATGTCTCCCGAAGCGCTGCCGCGATGGTGGCGCGCCCAATGGGTGCGGCGAGGGCGCCACCGGTGGCAGACAGCCTGTCGCCGCCGCTCTCGACCAGGACAGCGACCGCGACCTTGGGCGCATGTGCAGGCGCGAAGGCGATGTACCAGGCATGCGGCGGGGTATTGCGCGGATCCGTACCGTGCTCCGCCGTGCCGGTCTTCGATGCGATCTGCACGCCGGCGATGGCTCCCTTCTGCTGAGTCACCTGCTCGGCGGCGACCATCAAGTCCGTAAGTGTATCTGCGACCTGCTCGGACACCGCCTGTCGCTCTTTGTAGGGAGCTGTGGTGCTGATGTTGGCGAGGTCGGGTCCCTTCAGACTATCGACTAGGTACGGCCGCATGGCCACCCCTTTGTTCGCGATGGTTGCGGCCACCTGCGCGTTCTGCAGCGGTGTCAGCGCAACGTCTTTCTGCCCGATGCTCGACATCCCCAGCGCTGCGGTGTCGGTGATCGGGCCAACGGTGGATTGGGCCACCTGAAGCGGAATCGCCGGGGGAGGGCTGTCCAGCCCGAAAGCCAGCGCGGTCGACCGCAGAGCGTCGGCACCCGTATTGATGCCGAGTTGGACGAAGGCGGTGTTGCACGACTTCGCGAATGCATCGTGCAGGGAGGCGGTCGGGCCAGCGCCACACGCGGCGCCGCCGTAGTTCTCCAGTGTTGCGGTGCTGTCCGGCAGCGTGATTCGGGCCGCAGAGGTCAGCTGGGTGTTCTCGGTGGCCCCGGACTGCAGTGCGGCCGCCGTCGTGATGACCTTGAACGTGGACCCCGGTGGGTAGGTTTCCGAAATAGCCCGGTTCAACAACGGCGAGTCGGGGTTGTCACGCAGCTGCTGCCACTCCGTCGCCTGTTTCTGAATGTCATGGGTGGCCAACAGATTAGGGTCGTATGACGGCGCCGAAACCATGGCAAGGACCTTGCCGGTGGAGGGCTCGAGCGCCACCACCGCACCCTTGCACGGGCCGCCGTTACAGCCGTTTTCCATCGCGTCCCATGCGGCCTGTTGCACCTGCGGATTGATGGTGGTCGCCACAGTGCCGCCCCGCGGATCGCGGCCGGTGAAGAAGTCGGCCAGCCGTCGACCGAATAGCCGCTGGTCGGAACCGTTGAGGATGGTGTCCTCGGCGCGCTCCAGCCCGGCGCTCGAATAGCTCAGCGAATAGAACCCGGTGACCGGCGCGTACGTCAGCGGGTTGGGGTAGACGCGAAGGAAGCGGAACCGGCCGTTGGTCGACACGGAATAGGCGAGCAGCTGGCCACCGGCCGAAATCTGTCCGCGCTGGCGCGAATACTCGTCGAGCAGGACCCGCTGGTTACGAGGATCCGCCCTCAATCCATCGGCCGTAAACACCTGTGTCAGTGTGGCATTGGCCAATAGCAGGACGATCAGCACCATGATCATGACGGAGATGCGGCGCAGCGAGGTGTTCATACCTTCTCGATCACCTCGGTGCTAGCGGCCGCGATCGGCGTGGTGTGCGGCCGGGTGACGATCGGGCGGCGTGCAGAGTGCGAGATGCGCACCAGGATCGCCAGCAGCACGTAGTTGGCCAGCAGTGACGAACCGCCGTACGACAGCCACGGGGTGGTGAGCCCGGTCAGCGGGATCAGTTTGGTGACGCCGCCAACCACGATGAACAACTGGATCGCCAGTGTCGACGCCAGCCCGGCGGCCAGCAGCTTCCCGAAGCTGTCGCGCACCGCGATCGCGGTCCGCAGGCCGCGGATGATGACGATGGTGTAGAGCATCAGTACCGCGGCCAAACCGACCAGCCCGAGCTCTTCGCCGATCGCGGAGATGATGAAGTCGGTCGACGCGGCTGGCACCGTGCCGGGCTGACCGTTGCCAAGACCGGTGCCGAAGATGCCGCCGGTCGCGAAGCTGAACAGCGACTGCACGATCTGATAGCCGGCGCCGTCGGGATCGGCGAACGGGTCAAGCCAGGTCTGCACCCGGACCTGGACGTGATGGAAAATGTAGTACGCCACAACGCTTCCCGCTGCGAACAGCGTGAGCCCGATAACCACCCAGCTGAACCGTTCGGTGGCGATGTACACCATCACCAGAAACGATGCGTACAGCAGAAGCGAGGTACCGAGATCCTTCTCGAAGACCATCACGCCGACTGATGCGATCCAAGCCGCCAGCAGCGGGGCCAGGTCGCGGGGCCGCGGCAGGTCCATGCCGAGGAAGTGCTTGCCTGCGCTGGTGAACACGCTGCGCTTGGCCACCAACACCGCTGCGAAGAAAATGAGCAGCAGAATCTTGGAGAACTCGGCAGGCTGAATTGAGAAGCCCGGCAACTCGATCCAGATCTTCGCGCCGTTCTCCTCGGACATAGACCGGGGCAGCACAGCGGGGATGGCAAGCAGAATCAAGCCGGTCAGACCGCAGACGTAGCCGTAGCGCGCCAGTAGCCGATGGTCGCGCAAGAAGATCACCACCAGCGAGAAGACCACCACGCCGACGAGCGTCCACAACATCTGCTGATTGGCAGTGCCGCCAAGGCCTTTTGCCGACGGCCCGCCCGCCGCGAGGTCGAGACGGTGAATCATCACCAGTCCCAGGCCATTCAGCAGCGCAACGACCGGCAACAGCAGCGGGTCCGCGTACGGCGTGAACCGCCGAACCGCCAAATGCGCGCCGGTGAACAGCGCGAGATACGCGACCGTGTACTGCGCCAGGTCCCAATGCAGACCCTGCTCCTGGTTGGCCCCGACGAGCAGCAGCGCCACAGTGGTGATCACCGCGGCGAAGGCAAGCAGGAAGAGTTCGGAGTTGCGCCGGTTCGGCAGCGGCGGCGTGACGGTGACTGGCGACTGCGGCTGCGTCGTCATGACACTTCCCGGCAGTTCGTTCCGGGCTCTGGTGGTGGGGGAGGCAGCGCCGTCACGGTCGGTTGCGGCGTTGGGGATGGCGGAGGCGGAGGGGCAACGGGAGACGGAGCACCAGGGGGCGCCGGCGCGGGCGCGGTCACGGTGGTGGGAGTCTCAGGGGCCGGTGATTCACTGCCGGATTCTGGAATGCCAGGATTCACAGGCGTTTCCGGTAGATGCGGCGTCGGCGATGGTGAAGTCGTGGTGCTAGTGGACGCCGGAGTGCGCGGGGCACACGTGGGGAGTACCGAACTGCGGGCGAGTTCTTCAATCTGGGCTATCGCTTCGTCGAGCGTGCCCGAAGGCAAACCCGCAATCACCTGCGCGCGCTCCGATGGCCGCATATCATTCACACCAAGCATGCGGCAGGCCAGGTTGTCGATGGACTGCCCTGCGCGGATGAGCGACAATTCATTCCGCGCGTTGAGACAGCCCAACAGGTAGGGCTCCTGCAGTGCTAAACCCAAAAAGGAACCCTGCACGCCCTGCATGATCGACACCGTGCCGTCGTGCTCGGTGACGTAGTAGTTGCTTCGCACGATCTCGCGGCCGATGGCAAGCCCGGCCAGCACAACCAACACCAGCAGGGCCGCCGCGAAAAGCATTCGGCGCCGTGACCGCGGCTTAGGCGGCGGCTCTTCCGGTTGCGGCACAACGCGTTTGGCTTCGTTGCGGCGCGGATTGAACGCCGAAGCGCGACCGGCCGCGGTGTCGGGCGGTGCTACCTGATCATCGTCGCCGGATACCGCGCCCGCCAGGATTGGCTGGGTCTGGCCGTAGTCGTAGTCGATGACGTCGGCCACCACCACGGTGACGTTGTCCGGTCCGCCGCCGCGTAGCGCCAATTCGATGAGCCGGTCGGCACTTTCGGCGACGTCGGCAATCTGCATCGCCTCGAGGATCGTTTCGTGGCTGACCGGATCCGACAGACCGTCAGAGCACAGCAGGTACCGGTCGCCGGCCCGCGCCTCGCGCATGATCAGCGTCGGCTCTACTTCGTGGCCGGTGAGCGCCCGCATGATCAGCGAACGCTGCGGATGGCTGTGCGCCTCCTCGGCAGTGATGCGGCCTTCGTCGACGAGCGTCTGGACGAATGTGTCGTCCTTGGTGATCTGGGTGAGCTCGCCGTCGCGGAGAAGATAGCCGCGGGAGTCACCGATGTGCACCAGCCCAAGGCGGTTGCCCGCGAACAGGATTGCGGTCAGCGTGGTGCCCATGCCCTCGAGCTCGGGATCGGCTTCGACATGCGCGGCGATCGCCGAGTTGCCCTCGCGGACCGCGGAGTCGAGCTTGGAAAGCAGATCGCCGCCGGGCTCGTCATCGTCGAGGTGGGCCAGCGCGGCGATCACCAGTTGCGAGGCCACCTCGCCCGCGGCGTGGCCGCCCATCCCGTCGGCCAGCGCGAGCAGGCGCGCGCCTGCGTACACCGAGTCCTCATTGTTGGCGCGGACCAAACCGCGGTCGCTGCGGGCGGCGTATCTCAGAACCAGTGTCACGGGCGCAGCTCGATTACCGTCTTGCCGATTCGAACCGGCGTGCCCATCGGAACCCGTACCGCCGTCGTCACCTTCGCCCTGTCAAGGTATGTGCCGTTGGTCGATCCTAGGTCCTCGACATACCATTCCGAACCCCGCAGCGAGATCCTGGCGTGCCGCGTCGAGGCGTAGTCGTCGGTGAGCACCAACGTCGAGTCGTCGGCCCTGCCGATCAGTACCGGCTGAGTGCCCAACGTAATGCGGGTTCCGGCCAGCGCGCCCTCGGTGACGATCAGCTGGCGCACCACGTTGCGGCGGCCTCTGTTGGGCAGCAACGAGCCCCGCAGCGCCAACCCCCGTCGCACCATGACCGCCCCTGTCGGCGCATAGATGTCGGTCCGCAGGATCCGAAGCACCGACCATATGAACAACCAGAGCAGCAACAGGAATCCGACGCGCGTCAGTTGCAGTACTAACCCCTGCATCTGACGTCCTCTCCGTCCCCGTTCCGTTCGCTTCGCTTCTGCCCGCCGGACAGCTCAGCCACCTTCGGCAACGTCACGATACTTGGACAGCGATCGACGTGAGGGTGAAGCGTCCAGCTTCGCCCGGCCGTCGCCGCCGGGAACAGACGGATCCCTCAGTGAACGCGGACGATGATCTCGGAGTGACCGAGCCGGATCACGTCGCCGTCGGCCAGCTGCCACTCCTGCACCGGCGCGTTGTTCACTGTGGTGCCGTTGGTGGAGTTGAGGTCCGACAGCAGCGCGACCTGTCCGTCCCACCGGATCTCCAGATGCCTGCGGGACACACCGGTGTCGGGGAGCCGGAACTGGGCGTCCTGGCCGCGGCCGATCACGTTGGCGCCCTCACGCAACTGATACGTGCGGCCGCTGCCGTCGTCGAGTTGCAGCGTGACTGCGGCGCCGGCGGCCGGGTAGTCGCCCTGGACGCCCTGGCCGTAGCCGGCGCCGTAACCGGGCTGAGCGGCAGGTGGGCCGTAGTCGTAGCCGCCGCCTGCGGGCTCGGCATAGCCCGGCTCGGCGTATCCGCCGCCTGCGGGTGGCTCGGCGTAGCGGCCGTAGTCGGGCTGGGCCGCATATCCCTGGTCCTGGCGGCCGTATGCCTGGCCTCCGTAGCCGCCCTGGTCGGGGTAGCCACCTTGGTCGGGATAGCCGCCCTGGTCGGGGTAGCCACCTTGGTCGGGGTATGCCGGCCGCGGCTCAGGGCGGCCGGGCGGGGGCTGACGACCGTAGTCGTACTCACCGCCGGGGGCGCCGTAACCGGGCTGGCCACCCTGCGGGGGACCGTAGCCTCCGGGTGCCTGCCGGTAGCCCTGGTCGGGGTAGCCGCCCGCGGGCGGCTGGCCGTAGCCTGCGGGCGGACGCTGTTCATAGGGCGGTGGCGGATAGCCCTGCTCCGGGTAGCCGCCCTGGTCGGGGTAGCCGCCCTGGCGCGGGGGATAGCCGGGCTGCTCCCCCGGGGGCGGGTAGCCGCCCTGGTCCGGCGGGGGCTGCTGGCCACGAGGATCCTGGCCACGTTCGTCCGGTTGGCCGTATCGCTCGTCGTAGTACTCATCGGCGGGGCGCCCCGGTCCCTGGCCGCCGCGGTAGCTCGGGTTGTCAGTCATCGGTACTCCTGGTTCTGCGTTGGACGAGAGGTCTCGAGGTGGGGCGGGCTCGCCTGTGTTCGAATCGGGGTTGACCGCACCGCGCGCGCGAAACTGTCCGGTGTGCAGGTTCGGTGACGCCTCGAATCTGACGACCACATCACCATACGTTTGCCATCCCTGCTCATGGATGTATCCCTCCAAGTGCTTGGCAAAAGTCGTTGATGTGAGGTCCGGGTCGGCGCTCACCTTCTGATAGTCAGGCACACTGAGGGTAATGACGTAGTCGTTTGGGGCCAAAATGCGGCCGGCGAGGACTTCACGCGCGCCGGTATCGGCCTCCCGTCGAAGCATCGCCTCGACTTCTTGCGGCACAATCGATCCGCCGAACACCCTGGCGAAGGCGTCACCGACGGTTGATTCGAGTTTGCGTTCGATGCGGTCGACCAGACCCATATCACCGCCCGCCTCACTCGTCGTTGTCCGTCGGTCGTGTTCACGCGCCGGTCGGCCAGCGTGTCGCCTGGCCACTTGGCTCACTTGCATGGTATCGGCCCAGCACAGTGCAGCGGGACCAACAGTATTCTGAGAATCAAATGGGAGCAGGTCAGCCGCCTGATCGTGATCTCGGCAGCGGTTGTCGGAGGCCTTCGAAGACCCCCGCCACGGTTGGGGAGCGAGCTGCCTCGCGTGATAGGCTCCCCCGGTTGTTGGGGCGAGTGGCGGAATGGCAGACGCGCTGGCTTCAGGTGCCAGTGTCCTTCGGGACGTGGGGGTTCAAGTCCCCCTTCGCCCACAAAATCGAGACGAGGCGGGTCACCGATTTCGGGTGACTCGCCTCGATTTCTTCAAGTCCTGTAACTCACTGAATTGCTTTTCGACACCGCGTCGGGCGCGCGTTGTATTTGATGTCGCGCACGGTAGTTTTTTGCGAATGCGGCTCGCGTATATCGCGCTAATTTCGGTGGCGCTTCTGTCGGCGGCGTGTTCGTCAGCGGTCGACGGTTCGGCGGTGAAACAGTCGGGCGCCGCCAAGGGCCCAGCGGTCGACGTCAGCAAGCTCGACGCCGGTCCGTATTCCACGCAGCCGAGCCAGCCGCTGGGAGTGGCCGGTGATCCGTCGCGCGGCGTGCTTGTCGAGGCCCAGCGGATGGCCAACAACGTCGTGGGTCCGTGGGAAGTCGATTCGACGCTGACCGGCTGGTTCGGGTTCGGTGCCACCGTGCTGCAGACGGCCGACTCCCTTGCGAACATCGGCCCGCAGCAGTTCGCGGTGGCCGCAGGCCAGCACAGCTTCGTCAATGGATTCGTTTCGGCGCGCACCGCAGAGGGTCAGAAGATCCTGCTGAATGCGGTGCTGCGGTTCGCCGACGAGGGATCTGCCGCGGCGGCCGCAAAAGACTTCGGCGACATCGCGGCCAACACGGGGGATGGCGTGCAGCGCGCCCAGATCCCGGGGCACCCCGATGCGCAGGCCGCGAGCTACACACAGACCGAGGGCTCGACAGGCAAGCGGTGGGGCGCGGTCCGGGCCTTCACCGCCCACGGCCCCTACGTGTTGATGCAACTCGCACAGGCCGTCGATGGGACCGACCCGGCTCTCGGCCTGGTCGCCAAGACCATCGATCTGCAGGGCCCGGCCATCGACAAGTTCCGCGCCACCGATCCGGCCGAGTTCGGCGATATCTCGCTCGATCCGACCGGGCTGCTGGCGCGGACGCTGCCGGTTCCCGACAAAGAAGCGACGCCCATCCAGAACACCACCTATGAACAACGTGGCGCGCTGCAGTTCCAAAGCGACCCGACTCGGTCGGCGGCATTGTTCAACCAGACAGGTACGGACCTGGTGGCGATGGCGAAGACGAACGTCTATCAGACCAAGGACTCCGAGAGCGCGGCGCGCATCGTGGATGGCTTCTATGCCGAGTTGCAGCCGACATCACAGCCGGCCAAGCCCGTCAACAACCTGCCGGATAGCCGCTGCCTTCAGCTGAAGGACAAGAGCTTCTACTGTCTTGGTGCGGCGGACCGCTACGCGATCGAAACGACCTCAGCCAACCTGTTGGATGCCCAGCAGCAGGTGGCCGCCCAGTACGCGATGCTGATCGGCAGCTGAGCTTCAGGCGAGGACACCCCGCAGCACCAGCTCGATCAGCTCCTTGGCCGCGGTATCCACATCTTTGATGCGGCGCACGCACACCGCGTACCAGGCGCCGCCCGCGATGGCGTCCATGATGGTGTCGGCACTGATGCCTGGGCGCGCGATGCCGTCGGCAACCGCGTCGCCAACTCGTTCGGCGAGCTGACTGCGGGCCGTGGCTTCCAGGCGGTCGCTGAGCACCCGGCGCATCCGGCGGTCCGACCGTAGATCGTTGAGCAGACCGGGAATTGACTCGCGCACCGCGGCGTTGCCGTACATCCGCATCGCCCCGCGGCAGAGCCGGGTGACCTCGGCGACGAAGTCGTCCTCCTGCGGCTCTGGTCCAAGGTCGGGGAACAGCGCCTCGTGCACCAGCTGCGCCTTGGAACTCCAACGGCGATACACCGCCGGCCTGCTGACCCCGGCCGTGGTTGCGATCAGGTCGATCGTCGTCGCCGCATAACCCCGTTCGACAAGCAGCCGACGCGCGGCGGCCAGCACCGCCGTGTCGATCGACGGATCCCGGCGAGAACCCTGTCGCCGATGTCGCACCGCTTCCACGATTGCCTTCCCGCCACCTTGATTTGTCGTTACAGTGTGTCACAACAAACAGTCGGGCACGCGATAATCGAGGAGGCCACGATGACGACCGGGATCACCAAACCGTTGGCGGGCGTCGGCGAAGACGGGCGGCATCTCTACACCTGCCCGCTGTGTGAGGCCATGTGCGGGTTGGAGATTCACGTCGAAGATGGCCGAGTCGCGAGCATCCGTGGCAACCGCGATGACACGTGGAGCCACGGCCACATCTGCCCGAAGGGCGCCACCCTCGGCGCGCTACACGAGGACCCCGACCGCATTCGGCGCCCGATGATCAAGGTCGACGGGGAGTGGCAGGAGGTCAGCTGGGATGCGGCCTTCCGGCGCTGCACCGAGCTGCTTGCCCCCGTCATCGAGGAGCACGGCATCGGCGCGGTCACGTGCTACACCGGCAATCCGCTGGCGCACGCGTTCTCCCTCGGCCGCTACACCGGTGTGCTGCTTGGCATGTCGGGCATTCCGCTCAGTTACTCGCCAGGCACGGTCGACCAATGGCCGAAGAATCTGTCGTCGCACCTGATGTATGGCGGTTGGTGGAGCTTCCCCGTGCCCGACGTCGAGCGCACCGACCTGCTGATCGTGATGGGCGCCAACCCCGCAGCGTCGCAGGGGTCGCTGCTCGCGGCTCCCAACGTGATGGGGATTATCGACTCAATTCGCAAGCGGGGCAAGGTCATTGTCGTCGACCCGGTGCGCACCGCCACCGCCGCCCGCGCCGACGAGTGGGTGCCGATTACCCCGGGCACCGACGCGGCACTGCTGCTCGCGGTGGTGCACACGCTGTTCGCCGAGAACCTGGTCAACCTCGGTGATGTCGGACCCCACATCGACGGCGTCGACCGGATGCGTGATGCGGCCGCCGAGTGGTCGCCGGAGCGCGTTGCGGCGGTCACGGGTATCACCGCAGACCACATTCGAACCTTGGCACGCGAATTGGCGGGCACCGAACGCGCCGTGGTGTACGGCCGAATTGGCTTGTGCAATCAGGAGTTCGGCAGCCTGGCCAGCTGGCTCGTCGATGTGGTCAACATTCTCACCGGGCATTTCGACATCCCGGGTGGGTCGATGTTCCCCCGCGCCGCGGCGTGGTCGGTGACCGTGCAGCCGATTCCGGGCCTGGAGGACGGTGCGCCGGAGTTCGGCCGGTACCGCACCAGGGTCCGCGGTGCGAAGGAGGTCCTTGGGCAGGTGCCCGTTTCGTGCCTGGCCGAGGAGATCGCGACACCGGGGGAGGGGCAGATCAAAGCGCTGATCACGGTCGCGGGCAACCCCGTGCTGTCGACGCCCGCCGGCCACAAGCTCGATGAGGTGTTGCCGACGCTGGACGCGATGATCTCCGTCGACCTGTGGCTCAACGAAACCACCCGTCATGTCGACGTGATCCTGCCCGCACCGTCGCCGCTGGAGCAGCCGCACCACGACGATCTGATCCTCAACTTCGCGATCAACAGCATCGCGAACTACTCGCCTCCGGTGTTCGCGCCGCAGTATCCCGACCGGCCTGAGGAGTGGGAGATCCTGATCCGGCTGACGGGCCTGTGCACCGGCACGCCCGCCGAGGACGTCGATGTTGCTGCCATCGACGACGGGTTCTTCGACTACATGGCCTTCACTCAGGGACTCGACGGTGCGACCATCCGTAGCCACTACGAGCGAGGCGGGCCCGAGCGCATCCTCGACCTCACCCTGCGCACCGGGCCGTTCGGCGACCGCTACGGCGAGAACCCCGACGGCGTCACGCTGGACAAGCTGAAGGCCCAGCCGAATGGCATCAACTTCGGGCCGATGGTGCCGCAGGTCCCCGAGATACTCGGTACCTCGGACCACAAGATCCGGCTTGCCCCGCAGTATCTGCTCGACGACCTGCCCCGGCTCGCGGAGCGCATGGACCGCGCACCCGACGAGCTGGTGCTTGTCAGCCGGCGGCACCTGCGGTCGAACAACTCGTGGCTGCACAACGTCGGTCCGCTGATGAAGGGCAAGGACCGCTGCACCCTGCTGATGCACGGCGACGACGCGACCAAGCGCGGCGTGACGTCGGGCGACCTCGTCACGGTCGCCTCGTCGGGCGGGCAGATCGAGGTGCCTGTCGAGGTGACCGGCGAGATCATGCCGGGGGTGGTGTCGATGCCGCACGGCTGGGGCCACGGCAAGCCGGGCACCCGCATGGCGGTCGCCAACGAATCGCCAGGGGTTAACACCAACATCCTGTCGCCGCCGACGTTCGTCGACGAACCGTCGGGTAACGGCGCACTGAACGGCATCCCGGTGACGGTCACCCCGGTGGCGACCTGAAAGTATCCAGAAGTGGGCATAAACCAACGCGCGAAGATCGTCATGACGGACGACGAGATCACGGAATTCATTGAGCGCAGCAGGACCGCGACGATGGCGACCGTGCTACCCGACGGCAGGCCGCACCTGGTCGCGATGTGGTACGCCGTCGTCGATGGTGAGATCTGGTTCGAGACCAAGGCCAAGTCGCAGAAGGCCGTCAACCTGTTCCGCGACCCGACGATCACGGTGATGATCGAGGACGGGCAGAGCTACGACACGTTGCGCGGAGTGTCGATCGACGGCAACGCCGAGATCGTCGACGATGCGGAAACCATTCTGCGCGTTGGAATTAGCGTGTGGGAGCGCTACACCGGGCCCTACACCGACGAGATGCGCCCGTTCATCGACCAGATGATGAACAATCGCATCTGCGTGCGCGTCGTGCCAAGCCGGTTACGCAGCTGGGATCACCGCAAGCTCGGGACGGGCGCGATGCCGATCGGCGGCAGCACCGCCCAGTACCTCTGATGCCGCAGGAACGTCCCAAGCAGCTGGACTCCCCGCTGCTGCCCAAGATCTTCAAGTACGCGGGCAAGGCGCACGTGTGGGTCTACCGTCGCACTCGCGGAAAGGTCGGCGGGAAGTGGCGCATCGGCGCGGGCTTCCGCAAGCCGGTGCCCACCCTGTTGCTTGAGCACCGTGGCCGCAAGTCCGGCAAGGTGTTCGTCACGCCGCTGCTCTACATGCTCGACGGTGCCGACGTGGTGATCGTCGCCTCCCAGGGCGGACGGCCCGAGGATCCGCAGTGGTACCGCAACCTGGTGGCCAACCCCGACACCTTCGTTGAGATCGGTGCCGACCGTCGCGCGGTGCGGGCAGGCACGGCCGATCCCGAAGACCGGGCTCGGCTCTGGCCGAAACTGGTGGAGGTCTACGCGGACTTCGACAACTACCAGAGCTGGACCGAGCGCGAGATTCCCGTGGTCGTCTTGCGGCCGCGCTAAGGGTGCGGGGGGTCGAAACCAGGGTTGGACAACGCGGTGGCGACACCGGTGCCGATTGGGCCGCGTTGATCGACGATCGTGGCGGTGCCGGTGGCCACGCCAGCGTGGCTGGTGTGCGTGAGCGCGGCCAGACCGATGTACGGACCGTCGGGCAGCCGGCTCAGTGACAGGGTGTAGTCCGCGTTGATGAACCTCAAACCGCCTGTGCCGTAATGAGTTAGCGAACTGGCCATATCGCCTGCCATCGCGGCGTGGGTGAACGGTGTCAGGGGTTGGCCGTCGACGAGCGGTCGGATGGAGCGCACCCAGACGTACTTGGGGCCCGCGTGCTGCCATGCGATGAGCCCGAATCCAGGGCCGGGCGTGTGGTCGTCCTTGCCGTAAGTCCACACCAGCATGCTCAAGTCGTCGGGTATCGGATCCGGTGCCGCAGGCAGCGGCGGCATCGTCACCGGTGATGTCCACACCTCGTCGGTCGGCTGGTCACCGCGGCGCAGGAACAGCGCGCTGGCGCGGGCGACGACGGTATCGGATTGCATAACCACCGCGTCCGCCAGCAGCAACCGCCGTCCCTCGCGGACCACGGTTGTCTGGACCCGCAGCGGAGCCATGGCAGCCGGTCGCAGCAGGTCGACGGTCAGCCGGGCGGGCTGGAAGTCGGGATCGCCGACGTCACGCTCGATCACGTGGCCGAGGATGCCCCCGGTCACCATGCCGCTGATCGTCTGACCCCACGGCCCGCGTGCGAGGGCTGTTGGCACGAACGCGTCGCCATCGGGGATAAAGAACGCCGGGGGTAGGCGACTGCCTGCCGGCGCGCGGGTCGCGCGATCCTGGGTGGTCATCGCGACCGACGATATCGGGTTAGTCCGGCTAAGAGTTCGCCAGCCAGCGTTTGACGTCCACGTCCACAGGGTCGACGTCGTCGGCGAACTCGGGATGCTTCTCCACGAACCCGGCCACCATCGGACATACGGCGACGATCCGCAGCCCGGCGTCGCGGGTTTTCTGCAGCGCTTCATTGACGAGAATCGTTGCCAGACCGCGTCCGCCGAATTCGTCAGACACCTCGGTGTGCGTGAAGATCCGCTGGCCGCCGCGATCGGCGTAATCGGTGAAGCCGACTTTCTGTCCGTCGACTTCGATGTTGAAGCGGTCGGACTCGTGGGTGACGGTGGTGGGTGCGCCTGTCTTGTCGGTGGCCATGCCTTCCTCTATACGCCCGGATTGGGCCGCGGACGCAACGTCGCATTTGGCAGTGGCGGGGCGGGCAGGCGTGAGACGGCTCCCTGGTAACCCTGCACGGCACCGAAGCGGCCGTCGTGGTCCTCCCACATCTGCCGGTAAGCCGCGATGTCCTCGTGGCTGCGTCCGACGAAGTTCCACCACATCACCAGCTGCTCGGGAAACGGGGGACCGCCGAGCAGCACCACACGCGCCGGGCTGTGGCCACGGTTGACGACCTCCAGGCAGTCGGCCCCGGCTGCCTCGAATGCCAGATCGGCCACTGCAAGCGCGGTGCCCCCGACCTCGACGGTGCCCTCGTCGAGCAGCACGCCGTGCTCGAAGGCGGGATCGACGTCGAGGGTGAGGTGGGCCCCAGGGTCGAGGTCGATCTGCGCGCCGAGCAGCGGAGTGAAGGTGTGCACGGGTGAGCGGTCGCCTGCCAGCTCGCCGAGGAACACCCGCAGGGTGGCGCCGGCGACAGTGCTCGGCTGCGGCACGTAGTGGGCGAAGTCCCGACCGGTGTCACGGTCGGAGTCGGGCAGCGCCACCCACAGCTGGACACCGTGCAGAACGGTGGTGGCCGCAGTGGAGACCTCGGAATGGCAGATGCCCGCACCCGCGGTCATCAGGTTGAGCTCGCCGGGCCGCACCATCGCATGAACACCCGCGCTGTCGCGATGTTCCACCTCACCGCTGAACAGCCAACTGACAGTTTGCAATCCGGTGTGGGGATGCGGTGGCACGTCCATCCCCTTGCCGCCACGCACGTCGTGGGGACCATAGTGGTCGGCGAAACACCACGCCCCGATCAGCGATCGCTCCCGCTGCGGCAGTGTGCGCCGCACCCGTATTGCCCGCGGCCCGCCAAGCGGCACCTCTCGCGGATGCAGCACGCCGGCGAATGGCGAAGCCACACAGGCGAGTTCGGCAGGCGCGGCGTCGGTGTTGCTCACGGACCCACGGTAGTCCTCAGCCGGAGGCGGTCATCGCCGAACGGAGCACCTGCAGGTCATGGTCGTCGATCTTGAACACGCCGAACCGGAATTTGTAACCCCACCGGGCCTTGTCCTCGATGAAGTTCAGTTCCTCGAGCAGCGGCCGGATCGGCGTTTCGGTGCAGTCGAGGAAATCGACATTGCGCCGCCACGGCTGGAAATCCGGTGACATCTCGGCCTGGTACGGCTCATCGTCGGCGACCTGCCCGATGGCGGTGAAGGCCTGCAACGGCTCGCCGTCGGGGTAGTCGGTCTTCGGGGAGTAGAAGACGATCCAGTCGCCTTTGGCCATCTTCTTCAACATGTGCGGCTTGCCGTGATTGGCCTGGGTAAAGCGGCCCTGCACGCCACGCTCGACGTGGCCACGGCTGACGGTATTGATCCAGTTGGTCATGACCGCACGTTAAGCCGGATCGCCGACATAATCGCCACGTCAGATGACGCCCTGTGGATAACTCTGGCCGCGTTAGCATCAGACGCCATGAGCGCCCGTCGCTTGACCGCCCAAGACGTCCGATACGCAACATTCGATAAACCGCCGTGGGGTAAGCGCGGCTATAACAACGACGAGGTCGACGCCTTCCTGCAGCGGGCTGCCAGCCGGCTCGACGGCCACGGAAACCTGTCGGTCGATGACGTGCACGCCGTGTCCTTTTCCAAGCCGCCGATCGGTAAGCGGGGCTACAACGAAGACGAGGTCGATGAATTCCTCGAACAGCTCGAAGCGACGATCGCCAGCCTCGATGACCGAACCTGACGAGCCGATCCGCGACGATCACGCCGAATTGTTGCGTCGTCGCGCGCTCACCGAGGACGCAGCGCGCCCCGATGCGGTCGAACGCAGGCATGCAGGCAACGGCCGAACCGCGCGGGAGAATGTCGAGGATCTGGTCGACGCGGGCTCGTTCGTCGAATACGGCCGGTTTGCGATTGCGGCCCAGCGTTTTCGTCGCGATGTGGCCGACCTGATCGCGCGCACCCCTGCCGACGGATTGATCGCGGGTACCGCACGCATCAACGGCGACGTATTCGGCGATGAACGCAGCGCGTGCGCCGTGTTGTCCTACGACTACACCGTGCTCGCCGGTACCCAGGGCGCGCTCGGCCACCGCAAGAAGGACCGGCTCTTCGAAATCATCGATCGGTTGCGGCTGCCAACCGTGTTCTTCGCCGAAGGCGGCGGCGGCCGTCCTGGCGACACCGACTACCCCGTCGTGTCCGCGCTCGACGCCAGGGCGTTCAAGCTGTGGGCCGCGCTGTCGGGGCTGGTGCCGCGGATCGCGATCGTTAAGGGCCGCTGCTTTGCGGGCAATGCCGTGATCGCGGGGTGCTCCGATCTGATCGTCGCCACAGAGGACGCCTCGCTCGGAATGGGCGGACCGGCGATGATCGCAGGCGGCGGGCTCGGCGACGTCCCCCCGGACGACGTCGGGCCGATGTCGATGCAGGAGCCCAACGGAGTGGTCGACATCGTCGTCGCCGACGAGGCCGAGGCCGTGGCCGTGACCAAGCGGCTCATGGGTTACTTCCAGGGTGCGACGGCCGCGGGCGAAGCCGGCGACCAAACACGTTTGCGCACAATGATTCCCGAGCGTGCCAGGCGCGCCTATTTCGTCGCACCGATAATCGAGACGTTGGCCGACGACGGCTCGGTGACGTTCCTTCGCGAGCGGTTCGCACCGGAGATGGTGACCGCCCTGGCCAGAATCGACGGCCGAGCGGTCGGCGTCATCGCCAACAACACCCGGGTGATGGCAGGTGCGATCACCGCGGCCGCCGCCGACAAGGCCGCCCGTTTCCTGCAACTGTGCGACGCGTTCGGCCTTCCGGTCGTGTCGCTCGTCGACTGCCCCGGCTACATGGTGGGACCTGCGGCCGAGGCCGAAGCACTGGTGCGCCGCGCTTCGCGCATGCTCGTCGCCGGCGCAGCGATGCGCGTGCCGCTGATCGCCGTGATCCTTCGCCGTGGCTACGGCCTTGGCGCACAGGCGATGACAGGGGGCAGCCTGCATGAGCCACTGCTCACCGTGGCGTGGCCGGGTGCGCACCTCGGCCCGATGGGCCTCGAGGGTGCCGTCCGGCTCGGGCTGCGCAAGGAGCTCGAGAAGATCGCCGACGACGACGAGCGTGAGGAGCGCGTCCGGCAGGCGACCGCCGTCGCGCAGGAAAATGCCAAGGCGCTCAACGCCGCCGTGCTGTTCGAGATCGACGACGTCATCGATCCCGCCGAAACCCGCGGGCTGATCGCCGCCACCCTCGCGGCGGCCGCGTCACGAGAGCAACCGCCGGGCGGCCGCCGGTTCGTGGACACCTGGTAGGTGGCAAGTCGGCGAACCTGAAGTTGTGCGCGAGATTTTGCTGAATCTTCGAGCACAAGCTCAGGTTCGAGGCGAAGCCCGTTCCGGCCACGCGTTCGCCGCCGACCCCCCGACATCGGCGGCGAACGGGCGGCCGCTCAGGCGGATTCTGCGAAGAGTCGCCGGTCGCGCACAGCCTGGCCGTTGCGCTCGGCTAGCGAACGCAACTGGCGCAGGGCAAACGTTCGCCCCCGTCCGCCCTCGGGGATGAAGATGCCCGCCCACAGGCCCTCCGCGCGTGGAAGTTCGCACGCATCGCGGGCGCACTGCCATCGGCGCGGGCATGCCCGGCAGATGGCCTTGGCTTCTTCGTCTCCCGTGGTGGTCCATCGTTCTGGATCTCGGGTGCACGCGCCTATCGGCGTCTCTTCCCATTCCGGTGCGGTCATCGCTGTTGCTCCTCTACACGCCCTGCGGCGCCTCGCCGCGATGGCGCTAACCGTAGCGTATTAACCGTAGCGATGCAACGGTTAGGAACGCTGCGCACACCGTCCTATGCCGACGCTCCACGGCAAATGTTCCCGCATCGAAATCCAGAAATACGTCTGACCTGAGAGAACGAGAACGGCATCCAGAGGTGTCGTTCCGTAGCATCGATACGGTTAAGTGACTGCCAAAGGTGTAGCCCTGCCACATATCGATCCGGCAAAATGCGCTGCCAAGCCATAGCAGTCGCGGCCGGGATGGTTACTATTGCGGCACCCTGCGCAGCACCCACTCAGCGAGGTATTGCCGTAATGACAGACGCGGAGTCGACCGCTGAGGCGCCGGACGCCATCGACGCCGGACTGGCCCGCGCGGGCGCGGCGGCCGCCGCGCGCAGGCGAGAACTCGACATCAGCCAGCGCAGCCTGGCGGCGGACGGAATCATCAACGCCGGTGCCCTTATCGCCTTCGAAAAGGGCCGAAGCTGGCCGCGCGAGCGCACCCGAGCAAAGCTCGAAGAGGTGCTGCAATGGCCGCAAGGGGCCATCGCGCGACTGCGCAAGGGCGAGCCCGTCGCGCGGGAGAGGCCAAGCGAACCCGTCGCGGGCGCGGACGAAGGGCAGCTGATCGCCCAGGCCGTCATCACCGCGGTGCATACCCTCGGCGGGGCCGTCGACTCGCTGCCACCGGTCGACGACCCGCTGTTCACCCCGCGGGTGACGTCGATCCTGGCCGACCTTCGAAAGCTCGAAGCTGTCGCCGCCCGCGCCACCCGCATAAGCCAGGTCACGCCAGCGTTGATCAAGGCGCTGGGTACCGTGCGTCGTCAGATCGACCAGCTCACCATGCTCGGGGCAACCGCGCCGCGTGCGACTCTGGGCCAGAGGCTGTACGCCACCCGTCGCCGCGCGAACCTGACCATCGCCGAAACCGCCCAAGCGGCAGGTGTTTCCGAAGATGACATCGCCGGTGCGGAAGCCGAGGCGCTGCTACCTGCCGCGGCGATCGACGCGATCGAATCGCTGCTCAAGCAGATCGATTAGTAGCGTTCCCTGCTGCGGTCGTCGCGGCTGGGGAAGTGCTTGGCGAGCGCAGCGGCGATCTCGACGAAACGGCGCCGCGCAGGCGGGGACATCTGGTTGGTGTGATCGATCACGCCGCCGGGCCGCAGGTTCCCGTCGAAGGGCACCTCGACGACGACCTGGCCCTGGTTTGCGAATTCTAAGGGGATGCCGGAGGGGTCAGATCCGCTAACTGCGCACAGCGAGGTCGTGGGGGTGGCAGCCCGGAGTTAGGCGTCGAGGTCTTGCTGAACCAGCTCGGCGACGGTCGCAAGCGCAGCCGCGTCGTCGGAGGCAACGGTGACCTCTGCGCCGTTGCCTGCGCCCAGCGTCATGATCATCAGCGCTGAGCCGGCGTCGACTGGCTCGCCGCCGTCCACCGAGAGGGTGACGGGTACGCCTGCGTTGACGACGGCTTCGGCGATGATGGCGGCAGGCCGGGCGTGCAGTCCGATGGCCGAGCCGACGATGACGGTCTTGGTGGGCATGAGGGTCTCCTTCTTGTTGAGTCTGTCTGTCGAATTCGACGTAATGGCGTGAACTACTCGCTTGGGTTCAGAGGGTGGTTGCAACACTTCAGTTTAGGGAGTGTTGATGGGCCGTCCTGGTTCGTTGAATTGTGTGCAGCGTCGGTTCTGGGAGT